>CAWEUW010000001.1:0-69406 GCA_963812375.1 uncultured Acidimicrobiia bacterium
GGCGAGCAGCGTCACCAGCGTCGACTTGCCGGGGACCCGGTAGGGCCCACGACGGCCACGACCTTCCCCGACCGGATGTCGAGGTGGACGTCGAGCAGAACCGGCTGATCGGGCAGGTATCCGAACCCGATAGAGGCGCCGTCGACCTCTGCCCGCTGGGCCACAACCGGGGTCTCCAGGGTTCCGTACTCGACGCGAGCTCGTCGGCGGTGAGCACCCGTTGGATCCGCCGCCACGCCGCCGTCGAGTGCGACATGTCCCAGAGCATGAAGCCGATGATGCGGATGGGGGGTGGAACAACAGCGACAGGAGGTAGGCGATGGTGATCACCTCGCCCGGGGTAGCCGCCGCGTCCTGGATGCGGATCGCCCCGGCCACCAGCATCACAACGGTGACCACCGACAGCAGGCCCTCGACCACCACCCGGTACGTGGAGAACGTGATCCCGACGCTGGTCAACATGCGCCGCAGGTTGTCCGATGACCGTTCGAAGCGGGCTGTCTCGGTGTCCTCGCGGCCCAGCGCCTTGACGGTGAGGGCGCCGTCGAAGCTCTCGTGGGCCACCCGGGCCACCAGTCCCGCGCTCCTCCTGGACCTCTTGGTACTGCTCGAAGGTGCGCCAGCTCCCGCGGACGTCGATGGAGAGCAGACCGGCCAGGGCGACGAGGGCGATCACCGCCAGCAGCGGGGTCGATGAAGGCGATCATCACCACCGACCCGATCAGCTAGTAGGGCGCTGCCCGGTGGAGAACGGCAGCGGGTTGAGGATGAACGTGGGACTGGCTGGTGTCGGCATCGGTGACGGCGAGTAGGTCGCCGACGGTCTGTCGCCGGTACCACGACAGTTCCAGGCGCAGGATGCGGTCGATGAGCCCCAGTCTGCAGGTCGGCCTGGTTGGCGAAGAACAGGTAGCTGGCCCCGCTCCGCCTCAGGCACGATGGCGGCCGCCTTCCAGGTGGCCACGGCGACCACAGCCCACACCGCCGGTGCCCAGCCGGCCCGTCGATCGGTTCGCCCCGGTCGAGCACAGGGACGATGACCTGGTCGGTCGCCCTCCCGATCACCACCGCCGAGGCGACGATGGCGCCGGCGAAGAAGGCGGCCCCGGTGGCGGCGAGGGCGGAACGACCACGGGTGCTGCTTGACGAAATACCCGATCAGCCGCAGCCCGGAGGCGAGGGCGGCGCGCAGCGTCTAGAGGATTGTCGGGCATGAGAACCTGCAGCGGAGGAGCGGATGCCGGACTCTACCGGCAGGCCAAGCCGCTGCTCACGGCCTGGGCCGGGTTACCGGTCAGGTGGTCGGGGTCCAGCCGGTGGTTTGACGGAAGAGGCGGTTGGAGACGGGTTCGCCGTCGGCGACCACGTTGTAGGTCCCGGCGGGAGCGTCGAGGGCGGCCACGATCGCCCGGGCGGCGTCGCCGATCTCGAGCGTGCTGCCGAAGGAGTCGTCGGGGCCGTCGGAGCCGGTATCCGGCGCCGTAGAGCAGCCCGAAACGAAGGACGATCCCCGGCGTCCGGGGCCCGGTGAAACCAGCTGACCATCTGTTCGGCGGCGACCGCCGTCTCCAGGTAGTAGGGCAGGTCGTCCCTGATCGGGGTCGACTCGTCCGACGGGCCTGGCGGGTAGACGAAGGCGACGGTGGGCATCAGGAACAGGCCGGCCGAGGAACCATGGCGGCACGCGCCAGGATCGGGGTGCATCTCGCCGCGCAGGCGGTCGTTCTCGATCCAGCTCTCACGCTCGCCCTTGCCTCCGGGGGCGGGATCCTGGTGGCGAGATGGAGCACGGCGTCCGCCGGAGCAACGGCGGCGCGCACCGCATCGGGGTCGAAGAGGTCGAGATCAGCACGCCCGGGGGCATCGACCTCGTGCCCCGCCTCCTCGAGCAGCGGGATGGTGTGGCGGCCGATCACGCCGGTGCCGCCGGTGACGAAGACCTTCATGGCGGCGAGGCCTACCCAGCCGAGTCCGCGCTCACACAAGTCGAAGGCGACGTACGTTTCGGTTTCCATGTAAAGCGCGGCCGGGGAGGGTGGTGGTGTCAGCCTGGGAGGTTGCCGATGCGGGGATTCCTGATCGCTCAGTTCCTACTCGTGTCGTTCCTGCTCGTATCGGTCCTCGTCCTGGGTAGCTGTCGACGAAACGACGACGGTGGTGCCGGCGGGTATGGAGCCTCGGGGGGTACCGACCGTCATCTCGATTTAGCGGGTTGGTCGCGACCTCGCCGATCGGGGTTGCCGCAAGCTCCCCGCGGGATCGCGGGAGCGCCGGCCTGCTCGATCAAGAAGCGGGCGCTGGAGCTGCCGCCGACCCCCAGTTGCCGCAGCATGCTCATCGAGTCCCAGCTGACCCACTCGGAGATCAGCTGGCCGCCCCGAACCTCCCAGATGCTGGCGCCTCCGACCCTGAATGACTTGCCGGTCGCCGGCATTCCCATGAACTCACCCTCATGCGTCCCGGTCATTGTCAGCCGGCTGACGACCTTGTCCCCCTCGGCGACCTGCTCCTCGACCGTGGCCGCGAGGTCCGGAACGCGGTACGCAGGCGAGCGACGAGGTCTTTGAGGCCGGAGATGCCTTCCCGAGACGGCTCAACCACGCCCTGCACCATCACGAACGTCGGATGGCAGACGGCGCAAATCTCATCCAGTGTGCTCATGTCGCCGTTGCTGACGACTTCGCTGAACCACCGTCGGACGACGGCCTTGTTCTCATCGGTGCTCACGTAAAGCCTCCTACGGCCAGGGGCGGCCAGCGTACAGCAGCCCCTGCTCATCGTGCTCGGGCTCGTTTGCGGATATGGTGGGCCGGCGCCTGGAGGACTCAGTTCGTGCCTAAGCCCCACCACCCCGTCGATCCGGCATGTCCAGTCGCATAGCGGTCATTTCGATCGACGCGGTGCAGCCGCGTCTGGTCGCCGACTTCTGGTGCCGGCGTTCTCGGCTGGCAGGTCGTCGAGGAGGACGGTGACAGCGTCATCAGCATCACGCCACCGGATGGATCGTGGCCGACGATCGACGTGGTGGCGGTGCCTGAGAAGAAGACCGTCAAGAACCGACTCCACTTCGACGTTCGCGCCGACGGCATATCCACAGCGGATGAGCTCAAGCGGCTACTCAGCCTGGGGGCACGGCGCACGGATGTCGGGCCAGGGGGCCGACGCCACGTGGGTCGTCCTCTCCGATCCCGAAGGCAATGAGTTCTGTCTGCTCTCCCGATCCGTCGAAGAAGCCGGGAGCTGAGTTCGTGCCCGAGCTCTCCGCTACCGCCGACCTAGGGAGGACCCGGGTCGGCGCGAGCGGATCCGTTGATCTCCAGACGGCGCATCAAGAATGCCCGCTCGTCGAACCGCTTCCGCCGAGGCCGCTTTCGTCACCTCGTCGCCACACTTGCTGGCGTTGCAGGATCGGCATGCCGGTACGACGTTGTCGAGGGTGTAACGGCCGCCATGGGAGAGCGCCTGCACGCAATCGCGCTGCATGGGCCGATCCGTCGCACCACAGTACACGCGGCCCACCCCACGCCGCCTCGAGCGCCGTCCACTGCTCGTGCGTGAGGTCGTGCTCGACCCGATCCATGCGACGCTTGCGTCGGCGGGCGGTCCTCGCCTTGCGACTGCGGTTGACCGTCATCTACGCCTGCCCATGCCTGGCGGCTACCGACGGACAGAGCTGACCAATCACAGCGGTCGGTGAGCCAGAAACAGCTCTGCATCCGTCTCGTCGTCGTGGACGCTGCGACGAGTCTCTGCGACGAAGCCAGCTCCGGTCAGTAGTTCCAGCCAGGTGGTTCGAGGAAACAGGCCGAGGACGTGGCGGTCTGCGATCACCTGGGGCGGTTGGTCTGGTCCTGAGCGGAGAAGGTAGGCGTAGTCGGTGACGTACCACGTGTCGTCCGGGTCGGGGTCCCACGTCCACTCCAGGTAGCGCAGCGCCCGATGGTCGTCGCCTTCCCCGTCGTGGCCACCCGTATCGGTGCCCGCACGAAAGCGCTCAGTGACTGCGTCGGGAGCGAACAGGGCCGCCCCGCCGGGCCGACAGTGGACGTAGGCGGTCACGATCGCCGCCGCGAGGTCTTCCTTGGTGGTCAGGTAGGAAACGGCGTCGTGGACGAACACGGCGTCGAAGGTCCGACCGAGGCGCATGGTGCGCATGTCGCCAAATCCGATGTTCGCACTCGGGGTTGAGAGTCGGCTCAGCGCCAACATCTCGGGGGACAAGTCGGTCAGGGTCAATGTGGCGTGGGCCTTCATGTGGGAAGCGTTGTTACCGCCCCCCGATCCGAGTTCGAGGATGGTCTTGGGTGGCGATCCGATGGCTCCCGTGAGGAGCTGGAGGGCCTGTGCCGCCTCCTTGGCGTAGTCCGCCGGTGAGGTGAGCAGGTGGAACCATGGGGCGACGTCGGTGTACAACTTGGGCGGTTCGGAGCTCGACACGTCAGTCACACGCGGACCGTACCAGCGCACTTGGATCGACCCGGCCGGAGGACACCGGTCTGGGTAAGGTCGCTGCGGGTGGGTGGGCGTCAGTGAGGATGCCCCTCGACTGGCCGGGCGGTAACCGCTGGGCATCGGCCACTACGGTGCCCGGATGGGTCGCCCAGCTGCCAGTGACCCTCAGTACAGGGCGGCTTCTTTCGGGACGCTGGCAGGATCGTCCGGGCTCTCCAACCTGGCCGACGGCATATTCAAGGTGGCGCTGCCTCTGTTGGCGATCCGCTACACGCGCTCGCCAGCGCTCGTGGCGGGGCTCGAGCTGGTGCGAACGCTGCCGTGGCTGGTTCTCTCCCTCCCCGCCGGGGCGCTGATCGATCGTCTCGATCGTCGCCGCACAATGGTGTGGGCAAATGCGGCCCGCGTGCTCTTCACCGCCGTCCCCGCCATCGCCATCGCTTCGGATGAGGGCACGATCTGGTTGCTCTATCTGGCCGCATTGGGTACCGGTGTGTTCGAAGTCTTCTACGACACGTCGGCGCAGTCGATCCTGCCCTCGGTCGTTCCGCGTGCCCGCCTCGACCGAGCCAATGGGTACCTCTTCGCCGTCGAGGTCGGCGCCCAGCAGTTCGCCGGGCCGCCTGTCGCCGGGATGCTGGCGGGAGCCGCTGTGGTACTCGCCTTCGCCGTCCCGTCGATCCTGTGGGCCGCCGCCCTCCTGTTGCTGCTCGCCCTACGCGGCCAGTTCAGACCGCCGCGCATCGGCTCGAGAACCACGATCCGATCCGACATCCGACAGGGCGTCTCCTACCTGCTCCATCATCCGGTGCTCAGGGTGATGGCGCTGATGGTTGGCATGACCAACCTGGCCACGAATGCTGTCTGGGCGGTGCTGGTGCTGTACACCGTCGGCCCCGGATCGGACTTGGGCTTGACCGAGCCCCAGTTCGGATTGCTGCTGACGGCGCTCGCCGTCGGCGGGCTCGGCGGGAGCCTGGTGGCCGAGCGGGTTCAACGACGGGTGGGACGGGCCCGAGCCCTGACGCTCTCGGTGTTGGGGATGGCGGCCTACATCTGGGTCTTCGTTCTCACCACCAACCCCTGGATCATCGCGGTGGTGATGGTGGTGTCGGCGGCCACCAACATGCTGTGGAACATCACGACTGTTTCATTCCGTCAGCGGGTGACCCCTCAGCACCTGCTCGGCAGGGTCAACAGCGCCTATCGACTGGTTGCGTGGGGCACCATGCCGGTTGGAGCGTTGCTGGGTGGCGCCCTGGGTCAGTGGCTAGGCGTGCGCAGCGTCTTCATTTCGATGGGACTGCTCACCTTGGCGGTACTCATCCCGAATCGCCTGATCACCGAGGGTGCCCTGAGCCAAGCAGAGGAGGTTTGACCGCTTCCGACCAAGGTGTCGGCCGGCGTGTCCGAGTGCCTGGGAATGCACCGAGAGCGGTAGTCCGCAACGGGACGTTGCCTCATGCGATCCACGACCCGTACGTGTCGTCTGTTCCCGTGACTTCGTAGCCGTTCGGCCTCGACGAGCACGTCCACTGCGCCGGCTCCGCACAGCCGCCACTCCCAGTCCGAACAGGATGCGACTCATGCGACTCATCGCTTCGGACGATTCATCCCCGCATGGGTTCCCTCGCCAGGCGATCCGGGGAGCGAAGACGTAGCCCTGCGACCGTTCCCGGCGGTCGGTCGACACCGGCCCGAGGCGCGGGCAGACTGGGGTAATGGCAAAGTACTCGGTGAACGAGGCCGGTGTCGCCAAGGCGCGGGCGCTGATCGACGCCCGCCACTACGTGCTGCGCAGCGAATGGGGAGATGCTCAACCCGGCGCCGCCGATGAGAACCGCTTCCTCGAGACCCACTCGTGGGACGACTACGCCGAGTGGCACCTCGGCCTCACCGAAGGCGCCGCCGACGAGACCAAGGCGCGCTACGCGTTCGTCTTCGGCGACTTCCGCCGGCTGCACCGCATGGGCCTCATTGCGTGCCGGTACCGGGCAGCCGAGTGGTTCCACAAGGACGTCGAGCTCGCCGCCCACGAGCTGCTCCAGCGCCTCGACGAGCGGAGGGCTTAACGTTCGAGCCGCGTGGCGGACCCGCCCGGGCCGATCGTGCTTGCATCCGGAGCTGATGGCCGTGAGTCACCTGGTCGGTAAGGCTCTCCCGAGGCGGCACACATGAACGAGGCCACGCTGGTGGCGCTGGCGGTCGTGCTGTTCTGTTGGGCGATCGTCTCGGAGCGCCTCGCCGCCCGCAATCTGACCGGGCCCGTGGTCCTCCTCGTCGGCGGGTTCCTCCTCGGCAACCCGAGCTGGGGGATCGTCACCGTCGACATCGAGAGCTCGACCGTCCACCATCTGGCCGAGATCACGCTCGGCTTGTTGCTGTTCGCCGACGCCTCGGCGGTTCCGCTGGCGGCGGCGCGCCACGACCTGCCGCTGACCTCCCGGCTGCTCGGGATCGGCCTCCCGCTGTCGATCATTCTCGGCACGGCGGCGGCGATCGTGCTGTTCCCCGATCTGCCGGTGGCGCTGGCAGGCCTCATCGCCTCGACCCTGGCGCCGACCGACGCCGCCCTGAGCGCCACAGTGATCACCGACGAGCGGCTTCCCATTGGTGTCCGGCGGGTGCTGAACGTCGAGAGCGGCCTCAACGACGGCATCGCCACCCCGGTCGTCACCTTCTTCATCGCGTCGACAGCAGCGGTCCTCGGCGTCGTCGAGCACGAGTTCGACGACGGGATGGGTGCCCTCGGCCAGCTGGCGATCGGGATCGCCGTCGGGACCGTGCTCGCCTTCGTCGGGGGGCGTCTCGTCGGACTTGCCCATCAGCGGGGATGGATCCAGCTCGGCGCCCGGCGTCTGGCCACCCTGGCGCTGGCGGTGCTGGCGTTCCTCGTCGCCTCGGAGCTGGGCGGCAACACGTTCGTCTCGGCATTCGTCGGAGGACTGGTGTTCGGCGCCTCGGCACGAACCGACGCCGCCGAGTCGATCGAGCTCACCGAGCTGACCGGCGGCCTGTTGTCGCTCACCCTCTGGTTCGTCTTCGGCGCCGGATTCGTGGTGCCCGCCTTCGAGCTGCTCGACCTGCGAACGGCGATCTACGCGGCCCTCAGCCTCACCCTGGTGCGGATGGTGCCGGTAGCGATCTCACTGCTCGGGTCCGGGACCGACCGCCCCACGGTGCTCTTCGTCGGCTGGTTCGGCCCACGTGGACTGGCGTCCGTGGTGTTCGCCCTGCTCGCCGTCGAGGCGTTGGGTGGATCCGATCCGCGAGTGGGGGTGGCGATCGACGTCATCGCCATCACCATCGTGATGAGCGTCGTCGCCCACGGGTTGACTGCTCGGCCGCTGGCGTCCCGCTACGTGAGAGCGCGCGGCATCCACGAGTAGCGGCGCTTGACACAGAGCCGCTGTCGTGATTATCTACAACCATATGGTTGTAGATACCGAGTCCACCGAGATAGTCGACCGCTTGTTCCACGCCTTGGCCGATGCCACTCGACGCGACATCGTTCGCCGCTCCGCGCTCGGTGAGCTGTCGGTCTCTGGTCTCGCGGCGGCCTATCCGATGAGCTTCGCCGCCGTGCAGAAGCATGTCGCCGTGCTGGAGCGGGCCGGCTTGGTCACCAAGGAGCGCCGCGGCCGGGAGCAACTCGTCCGCACCGATCCCGTCGGTCTTCGATCGGGCGCGACTCGCCCTCGAACAGCTCGAGACGGCGTGGCGTCGCCGTGTCGACCGGATGTCCGACCTCCTCGCCCCGCAACCCGATCCCGAGCAAGGCAACCCGACGAGAGGACGAGACCGATGAGCGTCACCAGTGTCGACAAAGACCTCGACAACCTGACCCTGACCCTGATCGCCGACTTCGATGCCCCTGGCGACGAGGTGTGGCAACTGTGGGCCGACCCACGCCAGCTGGAGCGCTGGTGGGGACCGCCGAGCTATCCGGCGACCTTCGAGGAGCACGACCTGACCCCAGGCGGCGTCGTGACCTACTACATGACCAGCCCCGAAGGCGAGAAGCACCGCGGCTGGTGGCGGGTCACGTCGGTCAACCCGCCGAAGTCCGTGGAGTTCACCGACGGCTTCGCCGACCAGGACGGGACACCGAGCGCCGACATGCCGACCACCACGGTGCAGATGCAGCTGACCGAGCACGATGGCGGCACCCGGATGGAGCTCCGCTCGGTCTTCGGATCGCGGGAGGAGATGGAGCAGCTCGACACCATGGGCATGACGGAGGGGCTGACGCTATCGGTCGGCCAGATGGACGCCCTGCTCGCCGGCTGAGCCAGGAGACAACTCCGAACCTCGAGGGAGGTGGTTCGACCCGGAGGTCCCTACTCCGGTCGCCGACCGCGGGAGTAGCCTGCGGCGCAGCCACCACCAAGGGAGAGTGCCGTGACTGACAATGACCGAACCTCCGGCACCCTGAGCGACGAGGACATCCGGACGATTCAACCCGGGGCGCCCCAGGCCCGGACCAACGACACCGATGGCGTGGACACCACCGATGCCGACGGCGTGGACACGACCGACACCCAGGACGCCGACGGCGTGGACACCACCGATGCTCAGGACGCGGACGGGGTGGACACCACCGACACCCAGGACGCCGACGGGGTGGACACCACCGATGCTCAGGACGCGGACGGGGTGGACACCACGGACACCGACGGGGTCGACACGACGGACGCCATCGACCGGTGACCCCGCCGACAGGGCCCGCCCGGGCGGACACCGCCGGGCTGGAGGCGCTGCGCCGCTGCGTGGGCGACCCGGCCCGGTTCGCCGACGAGGCGTGGGGCCGGGTTCCGCTCCACTGCCGGGCCGGGGCCGCCGGTTTCGGCGACCTGCTGTCCTTGGACGACGTCGACCACGTCGTCGCCTCGAGCGGCCTCCGGCTTCCCGCCTTCCGACTCGTCAAGGATGGGGCGACGCTCCCGCAGGCGAGTTACACCAAGACCACCCGCACCGGGTCGATGGCCGCCACCGGGGTGGCCGACCCGCCCGCCATCTTCCGGGAGTTCGCCGGCGGCGCCACCATCGTCCTCCAGGGGATGCATCGCTGGTGGGCGCCGGTGGCGCGGTTCTGCCGGCACCTGGAGTCGGCGCTCGGCCACCCGGTCCAGGCGAACGCCTACATCACCCCTCCGGCGTCACAGGGTCTCGCCGTCCACGAGGACGAGCACGACGCCTTCGTGCTCCAGTCGCACGGCGGCAAGCGCTGGCAGGTGTACGGGAAGGGGGATAGTCTCCCGAGCGGGAAGCCGCTGGTCGAGACGGAGCTCCTGCCCGGCGACTCGCTGTACATCCCGCGAGGGTGCCCTCACGCCGCCAGCACGCGGGATGACGCCTCGGTCCACCTGACGGTCGGGATCCTCAGCTTCACCTGGCTGACGGCGCTCGGCGAGATCGTCAAGTTCGCCGAGGAGGACCCATGGTTCGCCGAGTCCCTCCCGCTCCGCTTTGCGGCAGAGCCGGACGTCCTGGACGGGGCGCTCCGGGAGCGGCTCACCGACATCGCCGACTGGGTCGCCAAGGTCGACCCTGATCATCTAGGCGGTCGGCTCCGCCATCGTTTCCTCACCGAGAGGCAGCCGGTGCTCCCCGGCCAGCTCCGCCAGCTGATCGATCTCGACTCCCTCGCCGATACGTCGGTCGTCCGGAGGAGGGACACGACCCTGTGCTCGATGGCGGTGGACGGTGACGGGTTGTCCGTGCTGCTCGGCGACCGGGAGCTGCGCATGCCCGGCTGGTTGCAACCACCGATGGAGCTGCTGGCATCGGGACGGCCAGTGGCGGTGGCAGATCTCGCTGCTCACCTCGACCAGGCGGGACGCCTGGTCCTGGTGAGGCGCCTGGTGGTCGAAGGCCTGCTCGAGGTCGTGGGGTGATCGCCGACCGCCCGCGTTGCTCCGACGAGGCGAGGGCACGAGACGAGCCACTCTCGGCGACGGCTTCGCTGGTCACCTCCTGGCTGCTCGTCGAGCAACCGGGTGCTTGGGGGCCGGACGCACTGTCCGAGTGCAGCCTGCCCGCCGAGGTCGCCGTGCCCCTGCAGCGCCGGGCCGACGGCGCCGGTGTCCGGGTCCTGCTCATCCGCCGCCGGGGCCGGCACGAAGGGGGACCGGTGGTCTTCCTCATCCACTCCGGTGACGGGTCGGACCTACCTTGGATGGCCACCGAGGTGGTCACCGACCCGATGACGTTGCTCGACCTCGACCTCGAATCGCTCGCCGCCGGGCGGCCATCCCGAATCGGTCGGCCCGTCGATCACCCGATCTACCTGGTGTGCACCCACGGCCGCCACGACATCTGCTGTGCCGACAAGGGCCGTCCGCTGTTCCGCGCCATGGCGGACGTCCGGCCCGAGCAGGTCTGGGAGAGCTCCCACGTCGGAGGAGATCGATTCGCCGGGAACCTCGTCGTCCTGCCCCGCGGGGACTACTTCGGCCGGGTCGAGCCCGAGCACGCCCTGCCCCTGGTCGAGGGTTACGAGGCCGGACGACTGGACCTCGATCGTTACCGCGGTCGGAGCACCAGGCCCCGGATGGTGCAGGCAGCAGAGCTCTTCCTGCGCACCGCGGAGTCGATCACCGGCATCGACGACGTTGCGGTAGTCGCCTACCGACGGACGTCGCGACATCACGCCGAGGTCGTTCTGCGGAGCCCGGATGGCGTCGACCACCTAGCCCGCGTCCGGTCCCGACCGGTCGCCCCGGCCATGCTCACCTGCCGGGCCGAGCAGCCTGGGGAGGCCATGGCCTACGACCTGCTCTCCCTCACCGGGCTCCGGTGATCGAACGGCCGGCCCGCGGGGTGACCGAGTCGACACGGGATGGGTCACCGGCGTTCACGGCAGTCCGAGGAGCTCCCGCGCCGCCACCAGCTCGGGCTCGTCGAGTCCCTCGTCGAACGTCTCGTACAGCTCCGCCAGCGCGTCGGCCTCGTCGGCTTCGGCACCGCGCTCTCGCAACAGATGCACCAGCCGGGTGGTCGCGCTGAGCTCGATGAGGCGCATTCCCGACAGGCGCGCCCCGTCGACGGCCGACCGGTACGCCAGCTCGACGGCAGCGGGGTCGGATTCGGCCGACATCGCCAGGTAGTCGCCCCGTTGCACCAGGAACTCGGGGTACTTCTCGTCCGACCCGGAGAACTCGATGGCCTCGTCGATGAGGTTCAGAGCCCGTCCCGGTTGGCCGGCAAGTGCGCATGCCTGGCTGCGTAAAGCCAGGAACGGTGGCCAGAACACGGGAGGGGTGGTCAACACCTGGTAGAGCCCGTAGCCGGCCTCGGTCATTCGTAGGCCCTCGTCGGGAGACCCGAGTCCCGCAGAGGGCGACGCCCTCGAGGACGGAGGCGAGGGCTCGCCAGATCGGGTAGTCGTTGTCGACCGCCACGGCACGCAGCTCGCCCGCCCATGATCGTGCTGCCGCCAGGTCGCGGCGGCCGAGCTCGAGGTAGCCGATGTGGTAGAAGGCATAGGCCTGGCTGTACGGGTGGTTCAGCTTTCTCGCCAGCTCGACGGCTTCGGCGGCGTCGGCCTGGGCCCGGTCCGGCCATCCGCCCATCCAGCGCAGCAGACCAGAGACGATGCGGGCCACCACCCCGGGGCTGGTTCCCAGTCGCAGTTGGCCCGAGCCGTGCATCTCCGGTGTGAACAGATCGGCAGCCCGATCGAGGTGCGCGAGGCCCTCCCGGAGATCGCCGCCGAAGGCGGACCCGATCCCGACCATCAGGTGGCCCTCGACACGGGTGGCGTCCCGGCCCTCCCGCTCTGCCAGCTCGAGCACCTGGCGGCCCAGGGCGGCGGTCTTGTCGTACTCCGATACGTTCAGGTGATAGGTGGCCAGAGCCCGCAACACCGGAACGCGGGTGATCGTGGCTCCCGGCCGCGACGCCAGCTCGAGTGCCCGCCTGAACTCGGCATCGACCTCGACGGTGTAGCCATGCATCGTCATCAGTGCTCTCGCCAGGCTCACCCGCAGCGTCATCTCCTCCTCGTCCCGCTCCGGTGACCTCGGGGTGGTCACCAACACGGCGAGCAGGTCGCTGCTCAACCCGGCGGCGCCGTGGTACCCGCCGCGAACGTCGTGGTACGCCCAGAGGGCGTCGAGCATCGAGCGGAGTCGGGCGAGGTCGGACGCCTCGACCCAGTACTGCCAGGCGGTCCGCAGGTTGCCGATCTCGACGTCGAGCTCTTCGAGGATGAGGTCGCGCCGGGTACCTTCGAGCGCGGGAGTCAGGTCGGCGACGTGGTCGGCGTAGAGCGTGGCGTGCGCTCGTCTGCGGTGGCGAGCTGCAGACGGGCGCCGGCCTGCAGCTTCTCGCCGGCGAAGTCTCGGATCGTCTGCAGCATGGTGAACCGGTGGGATCCGCCGACCGCAACGCTCCGGACGAGGCTCTTGTCGACGAGCGAGGTGAGGACGTCGACGACGTCGAGCCCGTCACCGATGCCGTGCGACCACCTCCTCGATGGCATCGATCCGGGCACCCGAGAACACCGACAGCACATCGAACAGCCGCCGTTCGTCGTCTGAGAGGAGGTCGTAGCTCCACTCGATCGTCCCCCGCAACGTCCGCTGTCGTTCCGGCAGATCGCGGGCACCTCCGCGCAGGACATCGAGTTGGCGGCCGAGGCGGTCGCGGAGGTCGTCGGCCGTGAAGACGGTGAGTCGGGGCGCCGCCAGCTCGATTGCCAGCGGCATACCTTCCAGGCGGGCGCTGATCTCGGCGACGATCGCCGCATTGGCCTCGGTTACTGCGAAGCTCGGCAGCACCGAGCGGGCCCGCTCGGTGAAGAGTCGAACCGCCTCCGCACCGGCGATCTCCTCGAAGGACGCGGTCGGATCGGGAACGGTCAGCGGTGGGATCGGGAACACCTGCTCACCGCGCACCCGCAGCGCCTGCCGGCTGGTCACCAGGGCCACCAGGCGGGGGCAGTGCTCGAGCAGTTCGGCGACCCCGGGGGCGGCCTCGGTCACCTGCTCGAAGTTGTCCAGTATCACCAGCTGCTCCCGGTCGCGGAGCTTCGACTTGAGGACCTGGAGGGTGGCGCCCTCGCCGGCGCTGGCCAGCCCCATCTCGCGGGCGATGGCCTCGAACGCACCGTCGGGTTGACGTTCCGACGACAGATCGACGAAGAACACGCCATCCCGGTACCGCTCCACCAGGTCGGCACCCACCTGCAGGGCGAGCCTGGTCTTGCCGGTTCCCCCCGGCCCGGTCAGCGTGACCAGCCGTGTCCCTGGCTTGGCCATCATCGACCGGATCGACGCCAGCTCCTCCTCCCTGCCGAAGAACTCGGACACCTGCATCGGGAGGTTGTTGGGGCGGGCGTCGAGCGACGCCAATGGGGGGAAGGTCCCGGCGACGTCCGGGTGGGACAGTTGGTACAGGTGCTCGGGCTCGGTGAGGTCCTTGAGCCGGTGGATACCCAGGTCGAGCAACGACGCCCCGGCTGGCAGCGACTCGTCCACCAGGGCGGCGGCTGCTCCGGACAAGAGAACCTGACCGCCGTGGCCGACGGCCATGATCCGCGCCGCCCGGTTCACCGCCGTCCCGTGGAAGTCGCCGTCGCGCGCCTCGGCGTCACCGGCGTTGACGCCCATGCGGACGCGGAGTGGGGCGGTGGTCTCCCAGGTCTCGACCCCGAGCCGGCGTTGCGCGGTCAGGCATGCGGTGACGCAGTCGGCGACGGTGTCGAACACCGCCATCAGCCCGTCGCCGGTGGTCTTGACGACCGTGCCGCCGCTCGACGTGACCGCCTCCAGGAGGAGGGCGTCGTGGCGGGCGAGCGCCGCCGCCATCTCGGTCGGGTGCGTCTCCCACAGCCGCGTGCTTCCCTCGAGATCGGTGAAGAGGAACACGGTCACGGCGCCGGGGAATATACCGGCGCGTCCCCGAGCCGGGCGCGCAAGCGTTGGCGGCGATGCGCCGGCGGGAATGGGCCGATCCCCGGGTGCCGCCTATCCTCGGCGGGCCATCGCACGCTGCCGGCCCGGTGCGGCGAACCGACCAGGAGGAGCCCTGGCCGACCAAGCCACGTTCGAGGACGACGCGCTGCAGTTCGCCCCGCAGCTGTACACGGCGGCGCTGCGGATGACGCGCAACCCTTCTGACGCCGAGGACCTCGTCCAGGAGACCTACCTGCGCGCCTACCGGGCCTACGAAACCTTCACCGCCGGCACCAACCTGAAGGCATGGCTCTACCGGATCCTCACCAACACGTACATCAACCGGTACCGCCAGAACCAGCGCCGGCCCTCCGAGGTCGAGCTGGGCGAGCTCCAGGACCTGTACCTCTATCGCCGGGTGGGCGAGGCGTCGGGGGCGACGGTCAGCGCCGAGGACGAGGCCCTCGAACAGTTCGTCGACAGCGACATCCGGCGGGCTCTGGAGGAGCTCCCGGAGCACTTCCGGATGCCGGTGCTACTCGCCGACGTCGAGGGATTCCACTACAAGGAGATCGCCGAGATCATGGACATCCCCATCGGGACGGTGATGTCCCGGCTCCACCGGGGAAGAAAAGCGCTGCAACAGAAGTTGTGGAAGCTGGCCGAAGAACGAGGCATCGCCGGCCCGGACCGGGGTCCGACCGCGGGGTCGAGCACATGAGGACCAAGAGATGAGCCAAGGCTGCGGCCACGCCGTCGACCACCTGTACGAGTACCTCGACGGCGAGATGCGATGGACCAGGCGAGTCCGGATCTCGTGGCATCTCAAGCGTTGCCCCGAGTGTGTGGGGGCCTACGACTTCGAGGCCAGGTTGAAGTCGAAGATTGCGGGCTGCCCGTGCGAGCAGCCCTCCCAGGAACTATATGACCGCATCCGAGCGTCTATACGCGAGGAGGCCGCTCGCGACCACCCTTGAGGAGCCAGGCTCCACGGACCACGATCGCGAGCTGAAAGCGAGACGATCATGGTCGACGAGACACTCAGGGGACGCCGGGTCTCACCGGCGATCCGACCACCAAAGGCAGTGAGCGAGAACCGTACCTGTGCCCATCCCGGGTGCAAGACCCGGTTGAGTCGCTACAACCGGCGTGAGCACTGCTACACCCACGCCCCCACCAAGTTCCCCCGCCTGCGGGGGAGGGTCGCCGCCGACGGGTAGGAGACGATCGCCGCCTGGTCGATCTCGTGGCGCGGTCCGGGGAGGTGGCGGCAGCTAATCTCGCCCACCGTGAGCGCACTGCCTCGCCTGATCGCCCTCGGCCTGCTGCTGATCGCGGTGGCGGTGCCCGTGGCGGCGTTGGCCACCGAGGCCGAGACCGAGAGCACCACCACGGCGTCACCGTCCGGCGACGAGATCGTCCCCGCCGTGGAGGCCCCGCCTCCGGAGGCCGAGGAGGAGGAGGTCCCCTGGACCACCCGGTTCCTCGCCCCGGCGACCCTGGCGCTCGGTGTCGTCGGGGTCATCGCCGTCACCATCTACTACGGGGCCAAGGTCGTCGCCAAGTACCGGGTCGGCTGAGCCCGAGGTCCTCACGCACCGCAGCGGTGCCGATCCTCTCATGGTCAACCTGAGGTCCTGGCATATCGCTCCGATACGTGTTCAACCTCAGGTTCGCCACTACCGGTAGGGTCACGCCATGACGGAGACCACCACGGGGACGATGTCGTGGGCGTTGGTCACCCGAGTGGCGGCTCGGTTGGCCGGCACGTACCCGCTGGAAGGTACCTACCACGAGAAACGGCTGGCCGATCAGGCGCCCGACCTGGTGCGGCGGGCCAGCGAGCTGGTCACCGCCGAGACCGGGCTGGTGACCCCCGGCCAGCCCGAGGTGGCGGTGGTCTCCCGGGCCGCCTGGGCCGAGGCCAACGTCTCGTCGATGGCGACGCTGATCGCCCCCGCCCAGAAGCGGCTGGGCGCCCAGAAGGGGATCGGGTCGTCGGTCGCCGACCGGGTCGTCGCCCTCGAGCTGGGAACCGTTCTCGGGCTGTTGAGCCGCCGGGTCCTCGGCCAGTACGAGCTGGTGCTGCCAACCGCCGACGGCAGCCCTGGCGACACCGTGATGCTGGTCGGCGCCAACCTCCTCGCCATGGAACGCCAGCACGAGTTCCGCCCCGACGAGTTCCGCTTCTGGGTGGCGCTCCACGAGTGCACCCATCGGGCCCAGTTCATCGGGGTGCCCTGGTTGCGCCAGTACTTCTTGTCGCTTGGTGGACGAGCTGGTCGACAGCGCCATCCCCGAGCCGGGTCGGCTGACCCGGATCGCCGCCGAGGTGCGCCGGGCATGCGGCGTCCGGTGAGCCGCTGATCGACGACACCGGCCTCTTCGGGCTGTTCGCCTCCGCCGAGCAGCGTCGGGTGATCGACAAGGTGCAGGCGCTGATGTCGCTGCTCGAGGGTCACGGGCACTTCGTGATGGACCGCATCGGGGGCCGGATGCTGCTGACCCAACGCCGCATGTCCGCCGTGCTGCGGGTTCGCCGCCAGGATCCGAGGACGGCGCGTTTCCTTCGGCTCATCGGGCTCGACATGAAGCTCAAGCAGTACGACGCCGGGCGCCGCCTTCATCAAGGCGGTCGAGCGCCACACCGACTTCGCCACGCTCGACCTGGCGTGGGAGGCCCCGGAGATGCTGCCGACCCTCGAGGAGATCGAGGAGCCGGTTCGCTGGCTGGCCCGGGTGGCGTGACCGGTGGCCGGGGAGGCTGAGGACCGGCTGCCCGGCGCCCGCCCCGAGCTGATCCCCCGAGGCCCGGTCGTGGTGGCGCTGAGTGGTGGCGCCGACTCGGCGGTGGCCGCCTGGCTCGCCACGTCACGGTCGTCCGAGGTGCGGGCCGTCTTCGTCGACCACGGGTGGCCGGGGTCGGCCGCTATGGTCGCCGCCGCCCGGGCCGTCGCCGGCCGAACTGGCGATCCCGCTCCACGTGGTGCCGGTGCAGCCCACCGCCACCGAGACCGCCGCCCGGGCGGTGCGGTTGGAGGTCTTGCAGCGGGAGGCGGCGGAGGATCCGGTGGTGACCGGCCACCACGCCGGCGACGTAGCCGAGACGGTGCTGGCCAACCTGCTTCGGGGTGCCGGTGCCACCGGGCTCTCCGGCATCCCGGCGGAGCGGCCGCCGTTCGTGCGGCCGCTGCTGGCGGTCCGGGCCGGCGACGTGCGCCGGGCCGCGGTGGACCTCGACCTCCCCTTCGCCGACGACCCGGCCAACGCCGACCCCGGGCATCACCGCAACGTCATCCGCCATGTCGTCCTCCCCGGGTTGGAGGAAGGCGCCCCAGGGGCGACCGACGCCCTGGCACGTTCGGCGTCGATGCTCGGGTCCGACGACGCCCATGCTCGATCGGCTCGCCGCCTCCGCTCCCCTCCGTACCGAGGCCGGTGCGGTCCTGGTGCCGGCTGCCCTGCTGGCCACCGTGCCGGACCCGATCGCCGCCCGAATCGCCCGCCGGGCGCTCCGTCTCGCCCACCCTCCGTACCCTGGCTCGGCCGCCGACGTCGCCGCGGTGATCGCTGCCGTTTCCGGGCGGACGACCCAGTTGACCGGTGGGCTGCTCGCCGCTCGTGAGGGGCCGTTCGTCGCCATCCTTCCCCGGCCAGGGGACGCTCTCCCCGTCGCGACAGCCGCTCCCGGTGCCCGGCTCGGTGCTGACGAGCGCCGGGACGGTCACGTCCGCCCCGGTGGAGCTCCCGGCGGCGCCGCCTCGCGGTCGTGCCGTTGCCTGGCTCTCCACCGCAGTCGGCGATCTCGCCATCCGGGGCGCCGCGGCAGGTGACCGCATCGACCTGGGCGGGCACTCCCGCAAGGTCGTCGACGTCCTGGCGGACGCCGGCATGCCGGCGCGCCGCCGTCCCGGTTGGCCGGTGGTGGTGGCGCATGGGAAGATTGCCTGGCTGGTCGGGGCCCGGGTGGGGGCGTGGGCCCGACCGGCGGCGGCCGACCGGCGGGTGATCGAACTGCGCTGGACGTGAGGCTGGAGGACCGCTCGATGCTCGACGGCAAGATCCGGGTGATGATCTCCGCGGAGGAGATCGACGCCAAGCTGGGCGAGATGGGCCGCGCCATCACGGAGGACTACCTGGGCAAGGACCTGCTGATGGTTGGGATCCTCAAAGGCGCCTTCATGGTCATGGCCGACCTGGCCCGTCACGTCGAGCTGCCGGTCGAGTTCGACTTCATGGCGGTGTCGTCGTACGGCGCCTCCACCAAGTCGTCGGGCGTGGTCCGCATCCTCAAGGACCTCGACTCCGAGATCCAGGGACGGCACATCCTGATCGTCGAGGACATCATCGACTCCGGGCTCACCCTCCGATACCTGATGAAGAGCCTGCGGGTCCGCCAGCCGGCCTCGCTCGAGCTGGCCGCACTGCTGGTCAAGGACGGGGTCGAGCGCCCACCGACCCACATCAGGTACGAAGGCTTCCACATCCCGCCCGAGTTCGTCATCGGCTACGGGCTCGATTACGCCGAGAAGTACCGCAACCTGCCGTACGTCGGCGTCGTGGAAGGCTGATCGACGGCACGTGCCGCCGTCGGCGGAGGGCGCCCGGGTAGGGATGCTCAACCCGTAGACTGAACTTCAGTAGATCCGACCCCCCGACGAGGGACCCGTTGAGTCGAAACGCCCGCACCATCCTCGTATACCTGACCGTCGGCTTCCTGGTGCTGATGGGCGTCAACCTCTTCCTCGACAGCGGCAACGCCCCCACCGAGATGTCGCTCGACAGCTTCCTCGCCCTGGTCGAGGACGGCGACGTGGCCGAGGCGACGATCATGGAGAAGTCCGAGCAGGTGGTCGCCGTGCTCGTGGAGGGTGCCACCGTGCCCGGCGGCGGCAGCGAGGTCGTCGTCGGCTACCCCAACGAGTACGAGGACCAGCTCACCGAGCAGCTCCTCGCCGCCGGGGTCGACGTCACCTCCGACCCGGAGAACCCGTCGATGTTCCAGTGGTTCCTGGGGACGATCTTCCCCTACCTGCTCATCTTCGGGGTGTTCATCTTCATCCTCATGCAGATGCAGGGTGGCGGGAACCGGGTCATGCAGTTCGGCAAGGCCCGCACCAAGCAGGTGACCAAGGAAACGCCGAAGGTCACCTTCGACGACGTCGCCGGAGCCGACGAGGCGGTCGAGGAACTGGTGGAGATCAAGGAGTTCCTCGCCAACCCGGCCAAGTTCCGGGCCATGGGGGCGAAGATCCCCAAGGGCGTGCTGCTCTACGGCCCGCCCGGCACCGGCAAGACGCTGCTGGCGCGGGCGGTCGCCGGCGAGGCAGGGGTGCCCTTCTTCCCCATCTCCGGCTCCGACTTCGTCGAGATGTTCGTCGGCGTCGGCGCCTCCCGGGTGCGCGACCTGTTCGAGCAGGCCAAGGCGCAGGCCCCCGCCATCGTGTTCATCGACGAGATCGACGCGGTGGGCCGTCACCGCGGCGCCGGCCTCGGCGGCGGCCACGACGAGCGTGAGCAGACCCTCAACCAGCTCCTCGTCGAGCTCGACGGGTTCGACGTCAAGGTCGGGATCATCATCATCGCCGCCACCAACCGCCCGGACATCCTCGACCCCGCCCTGCTCCGGCCCGGGCGGTTCGACCGGCAGATCGTGGTCGACCGTCCCGACCTGAGGGGCCGGGAGAAGATCTTGACCGTCCACGCCAGGGGCAAGCCCCTGGCGGACGGTGTCGACCTGTCCGGCCTCGCCCGGCAGACGCCCGGGTTCACCGGCGCCGACCTGGCGAACCTCATCAACGAGGCGGCGCTGCTCGCCGCCCGCCGCGGCAAGGACGAGATCGGCCTCAGCGAGCTGGAGGAGGCGATCGACCGGGTGATGGCCGGGCCCGAGCGGCGCAGCCGGGTGATCACCGAGGCGGAGCGTGAGCTGACCGCCTACCACGAGGGCGGGCACGCCCTGGTGGGACACGTGCTCCCCAACCTGGACCCGATCCACAAGGTCACCATCATCCCCCGGGGCCGGGCCGGCGGCTACACGCTGGCGCTGCCCATGGAGGAGAAGTACTTCAACCGGCGCAGCGAGCTGGTCGACCAGCTGGCCTACGCCCTCGGGGGCCGCACCGCCGAGGAGCTGGTGTTCGACGACCCCAGCACCGGGGCCAACAACGACATCGAGAAGGCCACCAACCTGGCTCGCAAGATGGTGATGGAGTACGGGATGAGCGACAAGCTTGGCCCGCTTCGCTACGGCAAGCCCGAGGGCGAGGTGTTCCTCGGCCGTGACTACTCCCAGCGCAACGACATATCCAACGAGGTGGCAGCCGCCATCGACGACGAGGTGCGGCAGTTGATCACCCAGGCCCACGACGAGGCCCGCGAGATCATCACCACCCACCGCGACGCCCTCGACCGGATCGCCAAGGCGCTGCTGGAGAACGAGACCCTCGACGCCAAGCAGGTGGCCGAGGTGTTCGGCGACGTTCCCAAGTGGGAGCACGTCGGCAACGGCGGGTTCCGCATCCAGGCACCCAGCCAGCAGAGGGCGGGCGACACCGTGGAGGGGATGGTCGCCGCCCAGCCACCCGACGGCAGCCCCCGGCCTCATCAGCGCTGACCTCCGGCCGCCGGTGGCCTTCACCCCGGCCACCTGGCGGATTCGCTCCCGGACGCTGACCACCGCCGACCACACCCTGGTCATGGGCGTGCTCAACGTCACCCCGGACTCGTTCTCCGACGGGGCGCGCTTCGAGGGTGCCGACGCCGCCGTCACCGCCGGGTTGGAACTGTGGGAACAGGGCGCCGACCTGGTCGACGTCGGCGGCGAGTCCACCCGACCCGGGTCTACCGGGGTGTCGCCGGCCGAGGAGCTCGACCGGGTGGTGCCGGTGGTGGCCGCCCTCGCCGCCGCCGGGGTGACGGTCTCGGTGGACACCTCCAAGCCCGAGGTCGCCGCCGCCAGCCTCGACGCAGGAGCCGAGGTGATCAACGACGTCACCGCCGGCGGTCCGGGCCGGAGATGATCGAGTTGTGCGCCGACCGCGGCGCCGGTGTGGTGTTGATGCACATGCAGGGCACGCCGGAGACGATGCAGCGGGACCCGAGCTACGAAGACGTCGTCACCGAGGTGGAGCGGTTCCTGCTCGACCGGGCGGAAGACGCCAGTCGCCGCCGGCATCGAGTCCTCCCGGATCTGCGTCGACCCCGGCCTCGGCTTCGGTAAGCGGTTCGCCGACAACCTGGACCTGCTCGCCGGGCTCGGCCGGTTGGCGTCGCACGGGTTTCCTCTGCTGGTGGGCACCTCGCGCAAGGGGTTCCTCGGAGAGGTCATCGATGCCGCCGGACACCCCGCCCCGCCGCCGCTGCGTGATCCCGCCACCCATGCCACCACCGCCCTCGCCATCGCCGCCGGAGTCGCCGTGGTGCGGGTGCACGACGTGGTCGGAGGGCTTCAGGCCGCTCGGATCGCCGACGCTATCGTGCGAAGCCACGGTGGCTGAGGGCCGCCTCGGTGATGGGATAGGTATGGCCGGCCTCGAACCGAAGGGATTCACCTGGGTCATCGCCGGCCGCCTCGCCGTTTCCGAGCGGATCGGCGGCTACGGCTTCCAGCACCGTCGGGTGCGGCGCGAGGAGGAGGTGGTGTGGCTCCAGTCCGAGGGGGTGAACACCGTCTTCTCGCTGCTCCCCGGCAACCAGAACCAGGCGGCGTACGAGGCGGCCGGCCTCAGGTACATCAATCAGCCGGTCAACGACGACGTGGAACCGGATGAGGCGCCGCTGGTGTTCGCCGCCCTCGACGACGAGATGTCACGCCGCGGCGCCTGCGTGCTGGTCCACCGCGACCTGATCGACGACACCGTCGTTGGCCTGCTCGGCGGCTACCTGGTCTACTGCGGCCTCGTCAAGGATCCGGTGGTGGCCACCTCGGTCATCCAGGAGATCACCGGTAGGCCGCTCGGGCCCGAGGGTCGCCGGCTGATCCCGATGCCTGGGTGACGGTCACCGTCGCCATCGGGCTCGGGTCGAACCTCGGCGATCGGGCCGCCCATCTCGCCGCGGCCGCTGCCGCCGTCGCCGAGGCGGTGGGGCCGGTCAGCGCGGTGTCCTCGGTATACGAGACGGCGCCGGTGGGCGGGCCCGACCAGGGTGACTATCTCAACGCGGTGGTGGTGGCGGAGACCGACCTCCCACCAGCCGACGTGCTGGAGCGCCTGCTCGACATCGAGCGGGGGATGGGCCGGGAGCGAAGGGAGCGCTGGGGGCCGCGCACCATCGACCTCGACATCCTGGTGTACGGCGAGCCGGTCGGTCGCGGTACCCGGGCTCACCGTTCCCCATCCCCGGATGGCGGAGCGCCGGTTCGTGCTCGAGCCACTGGCCGAGGTCTGGCCCGACCTCGAACGTGCCGGGTGTCGGCCCGGTGATCCCGGCACTGACCGCGGTGGCCGGCCAGCAGGTGCGGCGCCTGGGGTCTCTCCCCGGCCCGGGTCTCTATCGTGGCCGGCAGCAGGAAGGGAGGGCGATGCCGGAGGCCTCGGACAACGTCGTCGTCGTGGACCATCCCCTGGTCCAGCACAAGCTCAGCCTGATGAGGCGCAAGGAAACCCCCACCGCCGAGTTCCGTCGCCTGCTGCGCGAGATCTCCGCGCTGCTCGGCTACGAGGTCACCAGGGACCTCCCCCTCACCCAGGTTCCCATCGAGACCCCGCTGGCACCGATGGACGCCCCCTTCATCGAGGGGATCAAACCGGTCATCGTGTCCATCCTGCGTGCCGGCGGGGGCATCCTCGAGGGGATGCTCGACGTTCTCCCGGCCGCCCGGGTCGGCCACATCGGGCTCTACCGCGACCACGAGACGCTCGAGGCGATCGAGTACTACTTCAAGATGCCCGACCGGGTCGAGGACCGCATGGTGATCGCCGTCGACCCGATGCTGGCCACCGGCCACTCGGCGGTGGCGGCGGTCGACCGGATCAAGGCCCGGAACCCGAAGGAGATCCGGTTCGTCTGTCTCCTCGCCGCTCCCGAGGGGATCGTCGAGCTGCACCGCCACCACCCCGACGTCGCCATCTGGACCGCCGCCATCGACAGCCACCTCAACGAGAAGGGCTACATCGTCCCCGGCCTGGGCGACGCCGGCGACCGCATCTTCGGAACGAAATGACGAATTTCCCCTCCCCCGCGGGGGAAGGGGACCGAGTGGCGAGCGCCAGCGAGCCAGCACAGACCGGAAGGGGGCGCAGGCTCCGGGTCGGGCCCCCTCCTTGGCTGCCGTGCCGGCCTGCGGCCCCGTGTCGCAGACATTCCTCCCCCTATGGGGGAGGAGAAGGGCCGCCGAGGGGTTCCCCTAGGCTTCCGGCTCATGCGCATCGTCATCGTCGGGCCGGGTCGGGCGGGTCTGGCGCTGGCCATGGCTGCCAGTGGGGTCGGGCACCAGGTGGCTGCGGTTGTCGGGCGGGACTCAGGTCACGCAACCCCGGGCGCCACCCTGGTCGGATCGACGCCGCTCGCCCTCGGCGACCCCTTGCCCGACAACGACCTGGTGGTGATCGCCGCCCGGGACGGCGACATCGCCGACGTGGCGATCGCCCTGGCCGCGTCGCCGGGGCCGGTCACCGCCGCGGTCCACATGTCCGGCCTCGCCTCGGTCGCGTGTGCTCGGCCCGCTGGCCGCGAAGGGCGCCGCCACCGGCTCGTTCCACCCACTGCAGACGCTCCCCACCCCTGAGGCGGGTGCCGCCAGGCTGCCCGGTTCGTGGGTGGCGATCACCGCCGGCGAACCGCTGGCGAGCCACCCTGCGGGATCTCGCCGAGTCGCTGGGCACCCATCCCTTCGACCTGGCCGACGGGGCCAAGCCGCTCTACCACGCCGGGGCGGCGGCCGCCGCCAACTTCCCGCTGGCTTCCCTCATCATCGCCGCCGACCTGTTCACCGCAGCCCGGGTACCGGTGGCGGCGGCCCGGCCGCTGGTCGAGGCCGCGGTGGCCAACGCCTTCGAGATGGGGCCCCGCTCGGCGCTCACCGGTCCGGTCGTTCGCGGCGACGCCGCCACCGTCTCGGCCCAACTCGACGCCGTCGCCGCGGCGACGCCGGAGTGGCTCGACGGATTCTCCGCCCAAGTGGCCCTGCTCGCCCGCATCGCCGGCCGCGGCGACGAGTTCATCGAGGTGCTCACCGCCGACAGGCGGACGGCGTGAAGGTCGCAGGTACCTTCGCCGAGGCGCGGGTCGGCGGTCCCGGCCCGGTCGGGCTGGTCCCCACGATGGGGTTCCTCCACGAGGGCCATCTCTCCCACGTGCACGCCGCCCACGCCGCCGGGGACGCCACGGTGGTGATGAGCCTGTTCGTCAACCCGCTGCAGTTCGCCCCCGGGGAGGACCTCGACCGCTACCCGCGTGACTTCGACCGCGACGCCGCCCTGGCCGAGGACGCCGGGGTCGACATCCTGTTCGCCCCTCCCGTCGAGGAGATGTTCCCGGTGCCGCCGGACACCCGGGTGGAGGTCGGCGGCCCCGCCGGCGCCCTCGAGGCCCGCTCCCGCCCCGGCCACTTCACCGGGGTCGCCACGGTGGTCACCAAGTTGCTCGCCGGCCTCCGCCCCGATCGGGCGTACTTCGGCCGCAAGGACGCCCAGCAACTCGCCGTGGTCCGCCGCATGGCCGCCGACCTCTCCTTCCCGGTGGAGGTCGTCGGCGGGCCCATCGTCCGCCACGCCGACGGCGTGGCGTTGTCCTCGCGCAACACCTTCCTGTCGGCCGGTGACCGTATCGCCGCCGCCGGGCTGTACCGCGGGCTGATGGCGGCGGCCGATGCCGTCGATGCCGGGGAGCGGCATGGGCAGGCCCTGGAGGCGAGGGTCCGCGCCGAGCTCATCGGTAAGCCCGGTGTCGACGTCGACTACGTGGAGCTCGCCTCCGCCGATCGTGTGGAACGGCTCGGCGAGCTCGATCGGCCTGCGTTCCTGGCGGTGGCGGCGCGGGTGGGGGCGGTGCGCCTGATCGACAACGTCCACTTCGACCTGGCCGGCGGGGATCGCCGACGCCGGCTTCGTCGCCGACCGCGGCATCCTCCTCGACACCGTCTCGGTGTTGGAGGTGGTGGCCTGATGCTGCTGGTGGTCGACGTGGGCAACAGCCAGACGGTGCTCGGGTTGTACGACGGCGACTCGCTGGTGGCGCATCGCCGGTTCACCACTGCCCGCAACCGAACCGTCGACGAGTTGCTGATGGTGTTCCGGGCCATGCTCGACCTCGACGGGTTCACCGAGGACGATGTCACCGGGGTGGCGGTTTCCAGCGTGGTGCCGGTGGTCACGGCTGCCTTGCGCACCGCCGCCACCGACCTGAGTGACGGCACCTTCGTGGTGGTGGAACCGGGGATGAAGACAGGGATGCCCATCCACATCGACAACCCGCACGAGGTCGGCGCCGACCGGGTGGTCAATGCCGTCGCCGCCCGGCACCGCTACGGGGCCCCGGTGGTGTCGGTCGACTTCGGCACGTCCACCAACGTCGACGCCGTCGGCCCGGACGGCGACTACCTGGGCGGCGCCATCGCTCCCGGCCTGGTCATCGCCACCGACGCCCTCATCTCGGGGACGGCCGCATTGCGCAAGGTGGAATACGTCCCACCCCGCTCGCCGATCGGGAAGGGGACGGTGGAGGCGATCCAGAGCGGCGCCCTCTACGGTCACGCCGGGCTCGTCGACGGCATCGTGGGGCGGATCGTGGCCGAGCTCGGCGGCGGGGCCACGGTCGTCGCCACCGGAGGGCTGGCGGCGACGATCGTCCCCCACTGCGCCACCGTCGACATCGTCGACGAGTTCCTCACCCTCGACGGTCTGCGGCTGGTCTACGAGTTGAACAACGAGGCATCGCCGTGACCGAGCCGCCTGTTCCTGACGATCCGAAGCCGGCCTCCGAAGCCTGATCCGCCGTCCGAAGATGACCTCGAGCCGAGTCCTGGCCGACGACCACCCGGCAGAGGACCAGGAGGAGCACCCGCTGGTGGCGGCCCGGCTGGAGCGGCACCGGGAGCGGCTCGCCGCCGGCGGCTACCCGTACCGGTTCGAGGTGACCGCCACCTCCGCCGAGCTGCACCGGAGGTTTGCCGGCGTGCCCCCGGGAACGGGCACCGGGGAGCGGGTGACGGTCGCCGGTCGGCTGATGAACACCCGGGAGATGGGGCGCCTGGTGTTCGGGGTCCTCCAGGACGGCACCGGGAGGGTCCAGCTCTTCGTCGACCCGACCGTGGTCGGCGCCGAGGGTTTCGCCGACTTCGGGGAGCTCGACCACGGCGACATCATCGGCGCCGAGGGTGAGGTGATGACCACCCGCCGAGGCGAGCTGAGCGTCCGCATCGACCGCTTCGAGCTGCTCGCCAAGTCGCTCCGCCCTCTACCCGAGAAGTGGCACGGGCTGCAGGACGTCGAGCTGCGCTCCCGTCGCCGCTACATCGACCTGATGGTCAACGAGGACAGCCGGAACGTGGCACTGGCCAGGGCACGGATGATCGCCGAGCTCCGCCGGCTGCTGGCCGGGCGCGGGTTCGTCGAGGTGGAGACGCCCACGCTGCTCAACCAGGCGACCGGAGCGACCGCCCGCGCCTTCGAGACCCACCACAACGCGCTCGACCTGGCGATGCAGCTGCGCATCGCCACCGAGCTGTACCTGAAGCGGTTGGTGGTCGGTGGGCTCGACCGGGTGTTCGAGATCGGGCGCATCTTCCGCAACGAGGGCGTCGACGCCGTCCACAACCCCGAGTTCACCATGCTCGAGGCCTACCAGGCGTACGCCGACTACGGCGACATGGCGGAGCTGACCGAAGCGATGGTGGCGGCGGCCGCCGTCGCCGCCGTCGGGAAGACGGTGGTGTCGTACGGCGGGCGCACCCTCGACCTCACCCCGCCGTTCCGGCGCGCCCGCATGGTCGACCTGGTGGCCGACGCCGTCGGGGAGCGTGTCGACTTCACCGCCCCGCTCGACGAGGCCCGTCGACCTGGCCCGACGCCACGGGGTCGAGCCCGAGACCCACTGGCGGCACGGCAGGATCGTCGAGGCGCTGTTCGATCGGCTGGTGGCCGAGTCCATCTGGGAGCCGCTCCTCGTCACGGACCACCCCCGGGAGATCTCCCCGCTTGCCCGGGCGCATCGCCAGGACCCGGCACTGACCGAGCGTTTCGAGCTCTTCATCGCCGGCCACGAGTACGTCAATGCCTTCTCCGAGCTCATCGACCCGCTCGACCAGAGGGAGCGGTTCGAGGCGCAGGCGGCGGCCCGTGCCGCCGGCGACGACGAGGCTCACCCGATCGACGAGGACTTCCTGCTCGCCCTCGAGTACGGGATGCCGCCCACCGGCGGGCTGGGTGTCGGGATCGACCGGCTGGTGATGCTGCTCACCGATCGTCACCACATCCGCGAGGTCATCCTCTTCCCGACCCTGCGCCCGCGAGAACCCCGGCTAGACCGGCCGGCGACCGTCTTGCCGGAGAGGGCGGGTTACGGGATGGCCCGGGCCGAGGCGGTGCCGAGCAGAGCCGAGACCAGGATCCCGATCGGCAGGGTGCCCCAGTAGGACAGGCCCATCGCGGGGGAGGCACTGCCCATGAACAGCATGAGCAGCCAGGTGGCCGGGAAGGTCGCGATCAGGAAGACCACGGTGCCGCCGATGGAGGCTTTGATCACGGGGACCTCCGAGATGTCGGGGATGGTCCGGCAAGAGTACCGGGCCGAGCCCGGTCCGGCCCGGTAATTCGGCCTCAGCGGGATGGACGGCCGGGCCGCCGGTGGGGAGACCGTCGAGCTCGGTCTGCAACGCCGCGCTCAGCGCGTCGAGGGTGAGGCCGCCCGGCGTGGCGCCGGCCGTTGATGAAGAAGGTCGGGGTGCCGGCGGCTCCGCTGTCGGCGGCGCTGGACACGTCCCGGGCCACCCGCAACGAGTGGCGGCGGTCATCGAGGTCGGCCACGAACCGGTCCACGTCGAGGCCGAGGTCGCGTGGCGCGGTCGACGAGTGCGCTCGCGTCGAGGTGGCCCTGGGCGGCGAACAGGGCGTCGTGCATCTCCCAGAACCGTCCCTGTGCCGCCGCCGCCTCCGCCGCCTCGGCGGCCATCTCGGCGTGCTCGTGGACATCGACCAATGGGAGGTGTCGGAAGACGACGGCGAGCTCGTCCCCGAACCGGGCCACCAGCTCCTCCACCACCGGGGCGGCCCGCCCGCAGTAGGGGCACTCGAAGTCGCCGTACTCGACCAGCACCAACGGGGCGTCGGGGGAGCCGATGACATGGTCGACCTCCGGGTCAACCACCTCGGCCAGGTCGCGGATGGGGGGCACCAGGCGGTCCTCGCCGGCTGCGCGCACCCTCCCGGGCAGGTGGTTGATCACCCGGAACACGACCCAGGTGAGCAGCGAGGCGATGACCGACGCCGCCAGGATGCCCAACTTGGCGTTCTCCAGGTCGACCCCGGTGAACGTGATGTCGGCGATCAGCAGGGACACCGTGAACCCGATGCCGGCGACCGCGCCAACGCCGAGGAGCGGCGGCAACGGGATGGTGAGGGGGAAGCCGCCCATCCACTTCCGGGAGAACAGCCAGGTGAACCCGGTGATGCCCACCAGCTTGCCCACCACCAGCCCGCCGATGATGCCCAGGGTGATCGGCGAGGTCGCCGCCTCCTCGAGGTCGTCGCCGCTCACCGGTATCCCGGCGTTGGCCAGGGCGAACAGTGGGACGATCACGTAGCTGGTCCACGGGTGGAACCGGTGCTGTAGGCGCTCGTTGGGGGAGATGGCCTGCTCCAGGGTCCGGCTGGCAGACCGGGCGTACTCGGGAGTGGGCTCTTCGCGGAACAGCCGCCACACCGTGGCGGCTCGCCGCAGGTCCTGGCGGGTGGGCGGGTACGCGGTGGCGAGCACCCCGACGGCCACACCGGCGATGGTGGGGTGGATGCCCGAGGCGAGCGTCGCCAGCCAGACCCCCACCGCCACCAGCAGATAGGGAAAGCCTCCCCGGACCCCGAGCCGGTACAGGACGACGATCACCGTGTACAGGGCGATCGCCACCATCAGCGCCGTCGTCGACAGGTCGGACGTGTAGACCACGGCGATCACGGACAGCGCCACCACGTCGTCGACGATCATCAGGGTGAGGAGGAAGGTGCGCACCCGCGGCGAGGCGCCGCCCGCCAGCATGAGGATCCCGAGGGCGAACGCGGTGTCGGTGCCCATCACGATGCCCCAGCCCCGCAGCGAGGGCTCCCCGGCGTTGATCGCCAGGTAGATGAGGGCCGGTAGCACCACCCCGCCGACGGCGGCGATCACCGGGGTGGCCACACGGCGCCGCTCCCGGAGCTCGCCCATGTCGAGCTCGCGGCGGAACTCCAGACCGACGACGAAGAAGAACAGCGCCATCAGCCCGTCGTTGATCCAGTGGCGCAGGTCCATGCGGAGGTCCCAACTCACCGAGCTCGACTCCGAGCTCGGTGTGCCAGAGCTGCTCGTAGGTGTCCGCCCACGGCGAGTTGGCCCACACCAGGGCGGCCACCGTGGCGATCAGCAGGATGATCGCCCCCGAGTTCTCGGTGCCGATGAACTCCCGCAGCGGTCCCACCCAGCGGGTCATCGGGGTGGTCGAAGGCTCCGGCGGGTTGCTGTCGGCCGGGCTCGCCCTCAGCACCTCGCCTCCGGGCCTGCGGCGCCGCCGACGACAGCTTCACCTTCGGGGGGACGGGGCATGGTCCTGCGATTGTACGGGACCGGTGCCCGTCGCCCCGGTCACGGCCACCGAGTACGCTGACCGCCCGCCCGGCAGTACCGGGCCGTTGAGGAGGGCGACATGAGGGCATGGAGGTTGGGGGGCGTCCTGGTGGCGCTGCTGTTGGTACTGGCGGCCTGCGGAGGCGACGACGACGACACCGCCACCACCGCCGGCGGTGACCCGTCGGCGACGTCGTCGACGGCGGGGGCGGCCCCGACGACGACCGTCGCCGATGACGACGATGACGACGGCGGCGAGGTAGGCAGCATCGGGGACATGCCCGACGAGTGCCGCGAGGTGTTCGTCGACTACCTGCGGGCCATCGAGCCCCATGTCGAGGACATCGACTTCGAAACCGCCACCCTCGCGGACCTGGGTGCGCTCGGGGAGCTGATCGAGAGCGATCCCGCCCTGGCGGAGTTCGACCAGCGGATCGACGACCTCGAGTGCCCTGACTTGTCCGAACCGGACTCCGACGAGGTCCGTGAGGAGCTGCTGGCGATCGCCGAGTCCGAGGCGCCGGGCACCGTCCCGTTCGTCGAGTACTCGATCGAGCTGGCGGCGTCGTTCGGCGGCACCGACGACGGCACCGGCGGAGGAGACCAGCGGCGACTGCGAGGCCAACATCGCAGCCGTCCAGGAGTTCATCGATGCCGGCGGCACCATGAGCGACCTCACCCTTTCCGACGTGAGCACCGTCGGAGCTCTCATCTTGGCGGTGCAGTCCGACTGCCCGGTGGAGCGGCTCGAGGAGTTCTTCACCCAACCCGACGTCGAGGCATTCCTCAACGGCTGACACCAGCCGGCGAGCCGGGTTGGCGGTCGCCGTGTGGCCGGCGCGAGCGGCCCTCTACCGGTGCCCGTTGCGCCTCGCCGCCCGGTCGGCCGAAATGCTGCTGAGGGCGAAGAGCACGGCGAAGACCACGTAGGTGACGGCGACCGACACCGCCACCCAGCGGTACTGGGCGGGTGTGATCGGGTAGATGGCGACCACCACCAGGGCGGCACCCAGGAAGAAGTAGACGCGGCGATCGGTCACGCCATCACCTCGAGGGCGATCGAGGTGACGGCGGCGACCAGTGCGGCTCCCGGGATGGTGAGCACCCACGCCCACAGCACCCGCCCCGCCACCCCCCACCGGACCGCCGACATCCGTCGGGCGGCTCCGACCCCCACGATGGCGCCGGAGATGGTGTGCGTCGTCGACACCGGGATGCCCTGCGCCGAGGCGAAGAACAGCGTCACCGCGGCGCCGGTCTCGGCGGCCACACCGCCGGCCGGCTGCAGCTTGGTCATGCGGAAACCCATCGTCTTCACGATCCGCCATCCTCCGAACAGGGTCCCCAGGGCGATGGCGCTGTGCGCCGACAGGACAACCCACAGTGGGACGTCGCCGTCCGGGGGAACGCGTGCCGGCGGCGATCAGCACGGCCAGCATGATCCCCATGGTCTTCTGGGCGTCGTTGCCCCCGTGGCCGAGGCTGAACGCCGCCGCCGACACCAGCTGGCCGCGTCGGAAACCCTTGTTGAGCGCATCGAGGTTGCGCACCTTGTGGAAGGCCCACTGGATGACGAGGCTGCAGCGTGAGCCCCAGAGCCAAGCCCGATCAGCGGCGAGAGCACGATGAACACCCCGATCGTCTGCAGGCCCTCGCTGACCAGCACGTCGAAGCCGTAACGGGCCACGGCGGCGCCGGCCAGCCCGCCGACCAGCGCGTGTGAAGAGCTGGTGGGAAGGCCGAGCCAGAACGTCAGCAGGTTCCAGCCGATCGCCCCCACCAGGCCGGCGAAGATCACCCCGACGGTGAGGGCGTCCTGGGCGACGACGTCCCTGGCGATGGTGCTGGCCACCGCGGTGTGGAACACGAGGAAGGCGATGAAGTTGAAGAAGGCCGCCCAGATCACGGCATAGCGCGGCGAGAGGACCCTGGTCGACACCACGGTGGCGATGGAGTTGGCGGCGTCGTGGAAGCCGTTGGTGAAGTCGAAGGCAAGGGCGAACAGGATGACGATGACCGCCCCGAGTCGTCACGGTCCGGTTCTCCTCAGGCCTGCTTGACGACGATGGTGGTGACGATGTTGGCCATGTCCTCGACCCGGTCGAGAGCCGTCTCCATCGAGGCGCTGATGTCCTTCCAGCGGATGACGTCGAGCGGCTCCATCTCGCCCGAGAAGAGCCGGGCCACCGTCCGCCGGTAGATCCGGTTGCCCTGGGTCTCCAGTTCGTCGAACTCGGCGATGATCGGGCGGAGGCCCTTCATCTCCTCGAACCGGTCGAACAGCTCGACGATCTTCTCCGCCATGGCGTCGAGCACCTCTACCTGCTCCACCACCTCGGGGATCATCTCGTTGATCCCGGTGAGGACGACCATCTCCGACACGTGGTAGCAGTCGTCGACGATATCGTCGACGGCCTCGGCCAGTCGCTGGATGTCCTCGGGGTCGAACGGGGTGACGAAGCTGGATGCCAGCCGGGTGAGGATCTGGGCGGTGAGCTCGTCGCCGGCGCGCTCCGCCTGCTTCACCGCCTGGTGCCGGGACTCGGCATCGGCGGGGTCGGCGAACACGTCCTTGAGCCGGTGCACGCAGGTCGCCAGGTTCTCGGCGGCCAACGAGAAGTCGTCGTAGAACTCGTGGTTGCTCGGGGTGATGCGGAATCGCATTGGCGCCGGGACGTTAGTCCGTCACCCTCCCGCACCATTCGGTTCAACCGGCGGTCAACCAGTCGCTCAGGCGGTGAGCCCATCCCCGGGCATCCCTGCCGGCTCCCAGTCGCCGCCGATCGAACCGGCGATGCGGACCGGGAGCCCTGCCTGCTCGGCCACCGCGAAGCAAGCCGCCCGCCGGTCTCCTTCCGCCCACGACGACGGCCCGGTCGTGGCGGCGACGACCCCGAGCGCAACGCCGTCCTCGGCGGTGACGCTCGCCGCGGCGCGCAGCAGGTCCTCGCACTGTCCTGTGGCGGTCTCGGCGGCGGCGTCCCATTCCCCGTCGAGCGCCGCCACCTCGCCCAGGTACTCGAAGTCGTGCGGCGTCGGCACAGTCGACCCGGGGCTCGCGGATCGTCCACACGTGGCAGTCCCCGACCGTCCGGGCGAGTCGCCACCTCGTCACCTCGGCCGGCGAAGGCGGCGTCGACCAGCTTGGGGACCGCCTCCTCGGTCTGCATCACGACGCATGCGGTGTACCGGTCGCCCCGCGGCGACGATGGCGGTGACCTCGTCCTTGACCAGCTGGCCGCCTCCTGGCCGCCTTCGACGGTGAACAGCGTCTCGGAGAGCGGGTCTTCGGGGGGCATCGAGGTCATGGGGTGCTCATGGTGGCCCGCCACCCTGCGGCGAAGTCGACCGTCGTCGTTTAGCGCATGGGCCTGACCAGGCACCCGAGTGGCGGTGGCCTAGGGAGACCAGGTGCCGGGTGTGGTTCAATACGGGCGCCGCCCGGGAGGAGCGGCGACACCACCCTGACATCCACACCATCCGACGACGAGGAGGACCCCCGTGAACCGCCTGCACCTCAGATTCTTCGCCCTCGTGTTCGCCCTGGTGACCGTCCTCGCCGCGTGTGGCGGTGATGACTCCGACTCGGAGGCGACCACCGCGGGCCCGGCCGAGGAGACCACCACCGCCGCTCCGGCGGCGACGACCACGACGGCGCCGGCACCCAGCACGACCGCGGCGGCGTTGGCGCCGCTCCAGATCTGGGCCGACGACAAGTTCGGGCCGATCATCGAAGAGGTCGCCGCCCCGTTCACCGCCGAGACCGGCGTGCCGATCGAGGTCACCATCATCGACTTCGAGGACATCCACGAGCAGATCGTGGCCCAAGCGCCCGCCGGCGAGGGGCCGAGACATCTTCATCGGCGCTCACGACTGGGTAGGTGAGATGGTCGCCAACGGCATCGCCGCCCCGCTCGACCTCGGCGACAAGGCCGCCAACCTCACTGAGCCCAGCCTGAACGCCCTCACCATCGACGGCACGCTCTATGCCCTGCCCTACGCCGCCGAGAACGTCACCCTCTACTACAACACCGAGCTGGTTGAGACCCCGCCGGCGACAGTGGAGGAGCTCACCGCCGTCTGCGACGAGCTGGGCGACGCCATCGAGAACTGCTGGGGGATCACCGGCGGCGGGACCGCCATTGATGCCTACCACAACTACGCCTTCGTCACCTCAGGCGGCGGCTACATCTTCGGGTACACCCCCGAGACCGGGTTCGACACCGCGGATGTCGGCCTCGACAGCGAGGGCGCCATCGCCGGTGTCGAGGCGCTGTCGACCCTGGTCTCCGACGGGTATATCGGCCCGCTCGACGACGACCAGGCCAAGCAGCTGTTCATCGATGGAGTCGAGCCGTTCTACATGTCCGGCCCGTGGCAGATCAACTCGCTCAACGAGTCAGGCATGGCCTGGAGCGCCGCTCCACTGCCCACCCTGGGCGGCAACGTGATGGCGCCGTTCATCGGTGTGCGCGGCTTCTACGTCAGCCAGTTCGGGTCCAACCCGGCGATCGCCCAGGAGTTCCTCCTCAACTTCATCGCCACCGACGAGACGATGGTGGCGCTGCACGAGGCGGATCCGAGGGGCCCCACCTGGATCCCCGTGCTCGACGCCATCGGCGACGACCCGGTGTTCACCGCGTTCGCCACCTCCGGCGCCACCGGGCAGTTCATGCCCAACGTCCCGGAGATGGGAGCGGTGTGGGACCCTCTGGGCAACCAGCTCCTGGCGGTCCGCCAGGGGACAACGGACGCCACCACAGCGATGACCCAGGCGGCGGAGCAGGTCCGCAACGCCATCGCAGGCGGCTGAGCGCGCCGCTGGAAACCGGACCGATGACCGTGAGGAGGGGGGGAGAGCACCGGGGTGCTCTCCCCCCTCCTCTCAGATTCGCCTGTCAGGGCAAGCCTCGAGCGGGCGACCGCGGTCTTCGACGTCAAGCGCTCGAGGTTCGCCGTCGAGCCACCCGCTACCGTCCCCGAGCCCTCGGGCGATAAAGTCGCCACGCCATGACCGACCTGCGGGAACGGGCGCCGGAAACGCCGGTCAGAGATCGGCCGCGCCCCGGCCTGGGGTGGTGGCTGAAGACGGCGGGGTTGGCACTGCTCGACGCCGTCGTGGTGTGGGCCGCGATCGTGCTCGCCGCCGACGGGGCCTGGCTGTTCTTCGCCGCCCTGCTCATCGGCGCCGGGTTCGTCAACTGGGTGTACTTCTGGCCCGGGACCCGGGCGCTGCGCTGGATCACCCCCGGCTTGGTGTTGATGACGGCCTTCCTCATCGTCCCGATCATCTACACCTTCTACATCTCGTTCACCAACTGGGCCACCGGCAACCTCCTTCAGAAGCCGCAGGCGATCGAGATCATCGAAGGCCGGTCCTTCGTTGACGCGGACGCCCCCGGTGAGCTGTTCGACCTCCACGTCTACCAGGACGGCGACGAGCTGCGGCTACTGCTGGTCGGCGGTGAGGGAGAGCTGATCTTCGGGCAACCGCGGTTGCGATCCGAGGAACCGCTGGAGGATGCCATCGAGGATCCCGAAGAGCTGGGGATCACCGACGAGGACGGCGACGGGGTGCCAGAGCAGATCGGCCCCTACCACCTGCTCTCCCGTGCCCAGGTGTTCGCCCTGGCCAACACCGTCGCCTTCGACCAGCTCGTCATCGACAGCGAGTCGGGCTTGGTCCAGATCCTCGGGCTGTCCCAGGGGCGGGTGGTCCAGGCCACCCAGCGGTTCCGCTACGACCCCGTCACCGACATCATGGTCGACCTCGTCGCCGAGCAGGACTGCCCTCCGGGGACACCACCGACATCAAGGGCAACTTCGTCTGCGAAGACGGCACGGTGCTCGACCCCGGATGGGTCGAGACGATCGGCTTGGCCAACTATCGCAACGTCCTCACCAACGAGGCGATTCGGGCGCCGTTCCTCGGGGTGTTCGCCTGGAACCTGGTCTTCGCCTTCCTCGCGGTGGCGTCCACGTTCGCCCTGGGGCTCGGCCTGGCGGTCACCATGCAGAGCGACCGGCTGCGGGGCCGCACCCTCTACCGCTCGATCTTCATCCTCCCCTACGCTGTCCCCGCCGTCCTCAGCATCCTGATCTGGCAGGGCCTGTTCAACGCCGAGTTCGGGCAGGTCAACAACATGCTCGAGTCGATCGGGCTGAACGCCGTGCCGTGGTTCTCCGACCCGTTCTGGGCGCGCACCATGGTGCTGCTGGTCAACCTGTGGCTGGGCTTCCCCTACATGTATCTGATCTGCACGGGGGCGCTCCAGGCGATCCCAACGGACCTCCTCGAAGCTGCTCGGGTCGACGGGGCCGGACCCGTCAAGGTGTTTCGCCGGATCACCTTCCCGTTGCTGATGGTGTCGTTGGCCCCGCTGCTCATCGGGTCGTTCGCCTTCGCCTTCAACAACTTCGTCCTGATCTACCTGCTCACCTCGGGGGGGCCGCCCATCCTCGACGCCGCCGTCCCCGTGGGATCGACCGACATCCTGATCACCTTCACCTTCGACTTGGCGGCCGCCTCGGGCTCGGGCAACCGCTTCGGCCTCGCCGCCGCCATCGCCGTGTTCATCTTCCTCCTGCTGATGGTCATCTCGTCCCTCGGCTTTCGGTACACCAAGCGGCTGGAGAACATCTATGGCAGTCTCTGATCCCGACCGCGGCGACCGGGTGGTCCCAATCGCGCCGCCGCCTCTGGTCACCCTCACGGCGGAAGCGAGGCGCGGGTTGCTCGCTCCCCGCCGCCAGCCGAGGCCGGTGTACCCGCCGATGTCGTTCTCCAAGTGGTGGCGCTCGCTGGGCTGGCGGCACCTCGTGCTGGTCGTGGCGGTGCTCTTCACGCTCTACCCGCTGGCGTGGATGGTGTCGGCGTCGATCAACCCGGTGGATACCCTCTCCGGGGCCAGCCTCATCCCGGAAGGCGCCTCGTTCGACAACTATCAGCAGATCCTCGACAACCCGCCAGGGTCGCCGTTCATGACCTGGCTCGCCAGCTCGTGGAAGATCGCCCTGATCGTGTCGCTCGTCAACGTGCTGCTCGGGGCGATGGCGGCCTACGCCTTCAGCCGGTTCCGCTTCACCGGGCGCCGGGTGGGACTCTTGGCGATGCTCCTTGTGCAGGTGTTCCCCCAGTTTCTCGCCTTCGTGGCGATCTTCCTGATGCTCGACCAGATCGGCGACGTGTTCCCCGCCCTCGGGCTCGATACCCACATGGGGCTGATCCTCGTGTACCTGGGCGGCGCCATAGGGTTCAACACCTTCCTGATCAAGGGTTTCATGGACTCGGTTCCGCTCTCGCTCGACGAGTCGGCCTGGGTCGACGGAGCCACCCCGGCCCAGATCTTCTGGCGGATCATCCTCCCCCTGGTCCGCCCTGCCCTCGCCGTGATGGGTGTCATCGCCTTCGTCACGACGTTCGGGGAGTTCGTGCTGGCCCGCACCCTGCTCAGCACCGTGAGCAACCTCACCTACGCCGTCGGGCTGCAGACCTTCACGCTGTCCGAGTACGCCTCGAAGTGGGGCCAGCTCGCCGCCGGAGCGGTCATCGGTTCGCTGCCGATCGTCATCACTTTCCTCGTCTTCCAGCGGGCGATCGTCAGCGGCCTGACCCAGGGTGCGGTCAAGGGCTGAGGCGGTGTCGGTCAACCAGCCCGCCCTCCCCGCCGGCCGGGGGATCGCTCTGGCCGGCGACTTCCAGGTGTTCGGCATCGGCAGCGTCCGCCCTCACCGGATCCGCTTCGATCCCGCCGACCCCGGGTTCCTGTCCCGTCTGTCCGACGGCCGCCTGGTGTCGCGGGTTCTCGCTCCGGCGGGCGCCGCCGAGGTGATGCTGGTGGCCCGGGTCGACGCACAGACCCCGCCGGTGACCGGGTTCCCGCTGACCCGGCTTGGCGCCGCCGGCTCGGTGTCGCTGTGGGAGGCCGCCATCGAGCCGCCGGGCCGCTCGTTCGGGTGTTCCATCGCCTGCCGGCTCGACGACGGCACCGCGGTGTATCTCGCCCCGACCGGGGTCGCCAGCGGCATCGAGCGTCTCGACCGCTTCCCGGTGGTGGTGGGCGAGGTGCGGTGCCACGAGCCGCCGCCCTGGGCGGCCGGTGCCGTCGTCTACCAGGTGTTCCCCGATCGGTTCGCCAACGGCGACCCGGGCAACGACCCCGACGACGTGGCGCCGTGGGGTTCGACACCGACACGGGGCGGTTTCCAGGGCGGCGATCTCGCCGGTATCGCCGCCCGCGCCGACTACCTGGCCGACCTCGGTGTCGACGTGGTCTACGTCACCCCGGTCTTCACCTCGCCGTCGAACCACCGCTACGACACCGTGGACTACCGCTCGGTCGACCCGATGCTCGGCGGCGACGAGGCGCTCGAGGCGATGGTGGAGGCGCTCCACCGCCGCTCGATCCGGGTGATCCTCGACGTCTCGCTCAACCACACCCATCCCCGATTCGCCCCGTTCGCCGACCTGGTCGCCCGGGGCGAGGCATCGGACCATGTCGGCTGGTTCGCCGTGTCCGACTGGCCGGTCCGACTCGAGTACCGGCCCGAGGCAGTGACGCCGGGCGGGTTCTGGGACGAACAGGTCGAGCTGATCCGAACCGAGACCACGATCCCGGTGGTGGCGGTCGACGGCGATGGCCCTCCCGTGCACACCACCTACGAGTCGTGGTACGGAGTGCCCACCATGCCCCGGGTGAACCTGGGCCACCCCGGAGCGCGGCGCTTCATGCTCGACGTGGTGACCCACTGGGTGCGACGCTTCGACATCGACGGGTGGCGGATGGACGTGGTCCGCTACATCGATCACGACTTCTGGGCCGAGGCGAGACGAGAGCTACGGGCAGTAAAGCCTGGCGCCTACCTGCTCGCCGAGGTCATGGGCGACGCCGGCCGCTGGCTGGCCGGCGACGAGTTCGATGCCACCATGAACTACACCTTCCGCGACCTGTGCGTCGACTTCTTCGCCAAAGGGGCCATTGACGGCGCCGCCCTGCTCGAGGGGTTCCTGGAGATGACGGCCATGTACTCCCCGGCGGTCACCGCGATGAGCCACAACCTGATCGGGAGCCACGACATGCCCCGCTTCCTCACCGAGGCCGGTGGCGACATCGACCGGCTCACGCTGGCCACACTGTTCCAGCTCACCGTGCCCGGCGCCCCAGGGCTGTATTACGGCGACGAGGTGGCGATGGCCGGCGGTCACGATCCGGCCAACCGCGGAGCGTTCCCCTGGGACGGTGGCGACCCGGTTCACCGGGACCGGGTGCGTGCGCTACTCGCGGTCCGCCGGGGGCGGCCGTCGCTGCGTGTCGGCTGGTGGCGGCTGCTCGCCCAGGACGGCGACGCCTTCGCCTACGAGCGCTTCGCCGGACCGGCACCGGACGTCGCCGAGCGCACCGTTATCGCCCTCAACATGGGTGCCGGAGAGGTGAGCTTCCCGGTGGCCGGCGCCGGGGAGGCGCTGTGGTCGCATCGCCGGGTGCGGGTGCTGCGCCGGTCGGTGCGGTTAGGTCCTGGCTCGGGAGTGGTGCTGGCCGCGTGACGCCGTCCCCCCGACGGCGCAGGCTCAGGCGGTCAGCCCACCGCCCGGCACCCCTGCCGGCTCCCATTCGCCGGCGACCGAGCCGGCGATACGGACCGGGAGCCCCGCCTGGTGGGCCACGGCGAAGCAGGCGGCCCGCCGGTCTCCTTCCGCCCACGCCGAGGGCCCGGTCGTCGAGGCGACGACCCCGAGTGTCGCACCGTCCTGGGCGGTCTCGCTCGCCGCGGCGCGCAGCAGGTCCTCGCAGTGCCCTGCGGCGGTCTCGCCGGCGGCCTCCCATTCCCCGGCGAGTGCCGCCACCTCGCCCAGGTACTCGAAGTCGTGCGGCTCGGCGCAGTCGATCTGGGGCTCGCGGACCGTCCAGACGTGGCAGTCGCCGACCGTCCGGGCGATCGCCACCTCGTCACCTCGGTCGGCGAAGGCGACGTCGACCAGCTTGGGGACCGCCTCCTCGGTCTGCATCACGACGCATGCGGTGTACCGGTCGCCCCGCTCCCACTCGAGCGGGTCGGGGAAGAACTGCACCGGCTCGAGCGAGCTCTCGAACTCGTCGGCCCCGATCTGCTCGGCGAATTCCTGCTCACACCAGGCGAGGGCGTCCACGAAGATGTCGCCCGGGCCGGGTCCGTCCGGTCCGCTCCCGGGGCCGAGGCGGGCACCGTCGCCGGCCACCACCTCGTACTGGTGGGGGTGGTCGCAGGGCACCACCACATCCTCGCCGTGTGGGGAGTACGGCAACCCGAACCCGTCATCGGGTGCGATGGCGATGCAGTCACCGACCTGCCAGAGGTACTCGACGGCGTTGTGGGCGGCGAGCTGGCCGATGCGCCGAAGAGCCGGTCCTTCCGGACCGCCGGTGACCATGATGTGGGTGTGGTTGCCCCAGAGGTACCACCAGGTGTCGTCGTCGGCCACGGCGAGCACTTCGGTGCCGTCTACGGTGGCGGTGGTGACCTCACCGCCGTCGCCGGCGACGAGGTCCGCCAGGGCCGGGAGCACGGTCGGGTCACCCCGGAAGTCGGAGTGCGGGTAGATCGACGCCGCCACCACCTGGTCGTCTCCCGAGTCGAGCAGATCCCAGACCAGCGCCTGGATGGCCACGTCCATCTCGCCGATCCGCCGCTCGAGGACCCCGGCGAGCCGGGGGTCTCCACTGCCGCGGTCGAAGCCGGCCAGCGGCGCGTCGAGCGCCCGCTCAGCGATGGCGAACGGGTCGGGGGCGGTGAGCGGCCCGAGCGGCACCTCGGGCACCTCCGTGGTCTCATCCGGAGGGGTGGGCGACGTCGTGACGGTGATCGGGCCGGTCGTCCCGGTTGGCAGCCCGGAAGCCGCCTTTTCCACCGCCGGGCCGCAGGCCACGATCGCCATGGCGGCGAGCGTGGTTGCCAGGATCGGGTGCGCCGCCAGGCGTCCGGCGTCGCCGGTTCACCGTCGCCGGGCCGCCTCTACCCGGTCGAGCAGGTAACGGTCGAGGTTGGCGAAGACATCGACGAGCTGCCCGGTGGCGGCCCTTGCCACCGCCTTCTCGGCCACCCGGGCCCGGTCCAACGCCTCGTCGAGCACACGGTCGACGGACCCGCCGGAGCGGACGATGTCGAGGAGCCGCGCCACCGTCGCCGGATCGGGTCGACCCTGGGCGAGCAGGTCCCGGATCTCGGGGCCGGCCGGGCCGTCGACGGCGTAAAGACGGGCAGGGTGTACGTGCCCTCGAGCATGTCCGATCCGGCCGGCTTGCCCAGGAAGGCCTCATCGGCGACGAGGTCGAGCACGTCATCGGTCATCTGGAACACGAGCCCCATCTCCCATCCCCACTCGGACACCGCCTCGACCTGGTGCGGGGCGGCTCCCCCGGTCATCGCCCCGAGCCGGGCCGAGGTCCGGATGAGGCTGGCGGTCTTGCCGCCGATGACCTCGTAGTACTCGTCGGGGCCGTGGTCGACGCCGTCGATGAGCTGCAGCTCGAGCGTCTGGCCCTCCACCAGGCTGGCGTACGTGCGGGCGATCAGCGCCACCGCCTCCTCCCCGAGGGGCGCCGCCACCTCGGAGGCGCGCGCCAGCAGGAAGTCGCCGGAGAGGATGGCGATGGTGTTGGTCCAGTTGGCGTTGACCGACACCCGGCCCCGCCGGGTGCTGGCCTCGTCGATCACGTCGTCGTGGTACAGCGAGCCGAGGTGGACCAGCTCGACGGCGACCCCGGCCTCGACCGGCTCGGCGCCGGGGTTGGGGCCGAGCTCGGCGGCCACCTGGGTGAGCAGCGGCCGGTAGCGCTTGCCTCCTGCCTGGAGCCCGTGTTGGGCGATCTCGGTGAGGAACGGGTTCGATGCCTCGGTCACCTCGCCCAGCCGTCGCTCGACCGCGCTCAGGCGATCCCATACCCGGGGGACATCCACGAGGTCGGTGAGAAGCGGCAGGTCCATCGGCATGAGACTAGGAGGCTCTACGGTGCGCGGAGGGTCTAGCCCGTCAGGACCCGAGGCGCGACCGGCGCCTCACCACGTCTCAGGGTTTGAGGGTGAACGGGGGGTACTCGTCGGTCAGGGTGTAGAGCCAGGCGCTGACCCGGGTCGACCACCGCATCGAGCCCACCACGAAGTCGAAGATGCCGGCCGGGTAGCGCCCGGTGAACAGGACGACCCAGAAGGCGATCCAGCCGCCGACGGCGGCGGCCAGCACCACGAAGATCAACACGAAGAAGTGGGGGATCAGGGCGATCGCCTTGAGGAAGAAGAGGATCCCCAGGACGGCGAGGCCGCGGCTGCGCGGGCCGGCCCGTTCGCTCAGGGTCAGCTCTACCGGTTGGCCGACCGGTTCCCACTCGAACGGCGGATAGAGGTCCGTCAGTGAGAAGACCCAGGCCATCGTACGGAGCTGCCAGGCGAGGGTCCGCTCGGGCAGCTCGACGAAGAACTCGGGTAGCTCGCCCGTGAAGGCGACCACCCAGTACCCGAGCCAGGCGACGAAGCCGACCACCATCGTCAGCAGCTGGACGATGAGCAGGTGCGGCAGGGCGATGATCGGCTTGAGGAAGAACACGATGCCCAGTGCGGCGAGTCCCCGGCTCCGGCATGCCGTCGCCGTACTCGGCGGTCACGTCGATCGGGTACATGCGTCGGTCCTCCCGCGCTGGCTGGCGGCCACGGTAGGCGGGGCTCGGGCATGGCAACGACCGCGGAGGGGCGCGCCGTCCCCGGGAATGAGCCGGGGCCGGCCGCGGTTCGGACGTATCACACGTGGTGGCGACCGATCCCGTTTGTGGGGCTCCGGGGGTTGTCACTACCCGCAGCTATACTCCGTGAGGCGCACGGGCTTTCCGGGGCGCCATGTTTGTCAAGGTGGTAGCGAGTGTTCGAGAGGTTCACCGACCGGGCCAGGCGGGTGGTGGTGCTCGCCCAGGAGGAAGCCAGGCTCCTGAACCACAACTACATCGGCACCGAGCACATCCTGCTCGGGCTGATCCACGAGGGCGAGGGCGTGGCGGCCCGCGCGCTCGAGAGCATGGGCATCAACCTGGAGGCCGTCCGCAACCAGGTCGTCGAGATCATCGGCCAGGGCTCCCAGGCCCCCAGCGGCCACATCCCGTTCACCCCCCGCGCCAAGAAGGTCCTCGAGCTGTCGCTCCGCGAGGCGCTGCAGCTGGGCCACAACTACATCGGCACCGAGCACATCCTCCTCGGGCTGATCCGCGAGGGCGAGGGAGTCGCCGCCCAGGTGCTGCAGAAGCTGGGCGCCGAGCTGCAGAAAGTCCGCCAGACCGTCATCCAACTGCTGTCGGGTGTCCAGAGCGAAGAGTCGTCCGGACCCTCGCACCCGTCGGGGAGCAGCCGGTCGTCCAGCGGCGGCGAAGCGCTCGCCGAGCGGTTCGACCGTCCTCGACCAGTTCGGGCGCAACTACACCCAGCTCGCCAGGGAGCGCAAGCTCGACCCGGTCATCGGCCGGCTCACCGAGATCGAGCGGGTGATGCAGGTGCTGTCCCGGCGCACCAAGAACAACCCGGTGCTCATCGGCGAGCCGGGGGTCGGCAAGACCGCCATCGTCGAGGGGCTCGCCCAGCGCATCGTCGCCGGCGAGGTGCCCGACACCCTGACCAACCGGCACCTCTACACGCTCGACCTCGGCGCCCTGGTGGCGGGGTCCCGCTACCGCGGCGACTTCGAGGAGCGCCTCAAGAAGGTGCTGAAGGAGATCCGCACCCGGGGCGACATCATCCTTTTCATCGACGAGATCCACACCCTGGTCGGCGCCGGTGCCGCCGAGGGCGCCATCGACGCCGCCAGCATCCTCAAGCCGATGCTGGCCAGGGGCGAGCTGCAGACCGTGGGCGCCACCACGCTCGAGGAGTACCGCAAGTACCTCGAGAAGGACTCGGCTCTGGAGCGGCGCTTCCAGCCCATCCAGGTCGCCGAGCCTTCGGTGGCGGACACGATCAAGATCCTCGAGGGCCTCCGGGCCAGCTACGAGGACCACCACCGGGTCCGGTACACCGACCAGGCACTCGTCAACGCCGCCAACCTGGCCGACCGCTACATCGCCGACCGCTACCTCCCCGACAAGGCGATCGACCTCATCGACGAGGCCGGCAGCCGGATGCGACTCAAGCGCAGCGACCTGCCCGCGGACGTCAAGGACCTCGACGAGCGCATCGCGGTCATCCGGCGCGACAAGCGCGAGGCGGTCCAGGCGCAGCAGTACGAGCGGGCGGCACAGCTGCGGGACCAGGAGCGTTCGCTGCTCGCCGACCGGTCGGAGAAGGAGCGCGAGGCCGCCGCCTCGGGCATGGACATCACCGCGGTCATCGACGAGGACGAGATCGCCGAGGTCCTCGCCCAGTGGACGGGTATCCCCGTCCACCGGTTGACCGAGGAGGAGACCTCGAAGCTGCTCAACATGGAGGCCGAGCTGCACAAGCGGATCATCGGCCAGCACGACGCCATCGCCGCCGTCTCCAAGGCGATCCGCCGTACCCGGGCCGGGCTCAAGGACCCGAAGCGACCCACCGGGTCGTTCATCTTCCTCGGGCCGTCCGGGGTGGGGAAGACCGAGTCGGCCAAGGCGCTCGCCGACTTCCTGTTCGGCGACGAGGCGGCACTCATCCAGATCGACATGTCGGAGTACATGGAGAAGCACGCCGTGTCCCGCCTCGTCGGCTCGCCCCCGGGCTACGTCGGCTACGACGAGGGGGGCCAGCTCACCGAGGCGGTGCGGCGCAAGCCCTTCTCGGTGGTGCTGTTCGACGAGATCGAGAAGGCCCACCCCGACGTCTTCAACATCCTGCTCCAGATCCTCGAAGACGGGCGGCTGACCGACTCCCAGGGCCGGTCGGTCGACTTCAAGAACACCGTCATCATCATGACCTCGAACCTGGGGACGGCCGAGCTGCGCAAGAAGGCGCTCGGGTTCGTCGCCTCTTCCGAGGACCTCAACTACCAGCAGATCAAGGACAAGGTCACGGAGGCGCTCAAGGGCCACTTCCGCCCCGAGTTCCTCAACCGGATCGACGAGGTCATCGTCTTCCACGAGCTCAGCACCGCAGAGGTGAAGCAGATCGTCGACCTGCTACTGGAACGGGTCCGCCGCCAGCTCGGCTCGCAGGCCCTGGAGCTGGTGCTCACCGAGCCGGCGAAGGAAGTGCTCGGGACGAAGGGGTACGACTCCAACCTCGGCGCCCGCCCGTTGCGCCGGGCGATCCAGCGCATGCTCGAGGACCCACTGTCCGAGAAGGTGCTCCACAAGAACTTCCCGGCCGGTTCCACCGTGCTCGTCGACATCGACCCGGACGATCCCGACCGGTTGTCCTTCGTCTCGGTGGAGACCCCCGAGCAGCCGCCGGTGGAGCTGGCCGATCGGGGCTGAGCCTCAGGCGCTCACTCGGCGAAGGTGCCGAAGAACCTGACTTCTGCCAGCGCCAGCTCGTCGAACGCCGGGCTGTCGCCGACCGGTTCCCCCGGGTAGGTGCTGAGGACCCGGAGCGTCAAGCGGGTGGTGCGCAGCGTGTCGAGCGTGATCCGGTACGGGTCCCGGCTGTCGGGCACCGTGAAGGTCAGCTGCAGCTCGAGATCGTCGACGGTGATCTCGATGTCCTTGATCCGGTAGTTCTGCCGGAACGGGTCCCGTTCCTGGATGTTGGTCAGCTCCATCTCGGAGAGGGCGACCGGCTGGGCGAACACGAAGTCGAGCTGGGCGTCGGTGCCCCGGGCCGACTGGTCGTTCCAGTACGTGGAGATGTCGCCGTCGATCAGCTGCGACGCCTCGTAGCCGTCGAGCTCGGAGCTGGCGTCCACCGAGGCGGGGGCGATCGCCACCTGCGCCACCGTCTCGTCGCTGGCCAGGCTCGTCGACGTCTGGTCTTCGGTGGCCGCGGTGTCATCGCCGCCCCAGAGGTTCATGAACAGGGCGATCAGGGCCACCAGGACCACGACCCCGCCGAGCACGCCCAAGGCTCTGCCTCCGGGGGTGGAGCGCGACATCGGTGGCGGAGCCACCGGCAGCGGCCCCTTGCCCAGCCTCGCCCCGCACTCCTCGCAATGACGGTTGTGAGCCGGGTTGGTGGTGCCGCACGACGGGCACTGCACGGTGGGAACGCCCGGGTCGGCGGCGCGGGGCTCGGCCGGGGCCGGGCTCGTCTGCCGTTGCGTCGGGCCTGATTCGGCAACGGGAGGCTCGTCTTCGAGCTCGAAAGGCTCGAAGAGGTCGTTGTCGAACGGATTGTCGGTGCCCTTGGCCACAGATTCCCCCGCATTGCATCGGACCGGATCCGGCCCCGGAGAGGGGCAAATCGAGGGCTATTGTGCCACGGATGCCGCTGATAGCAGCAGTCGTGGTGGCAGGCGTCCGGCAGGCCGAGCCTTGGTCGTTCTTCAACATCCTCGGCGGCCTCGTCCTCATCGGCGCCTTCACCGTCCTCGTTGTCTGGCTGGTTCGCCGCTACCTCGACGGCTGATCTCCGGCGCACCCTCCGCGGGCCGCGTTCCTGTCGTACCCGGTCCGTACGGTGATCGGACACGACCCGGAGGGGAGAAGGTGACATATCGCTGCGGCGACTGTGGCTACGCCACGGCCAGATGGATGGGCTTCTGCCCGCAATGCAGGGCCCAGGGGACGATGGCCGAGACGGCCGGGCCGACGACGAGTGGCCGCGGTCCCCGTCCCGGTCCCCATCGGGGAGGCAGGCGCCGCTCGCCGCGCCAGGGTGATGAGCGGCTTGGGCGAGGTCGATCGGGTGCTCGGGGGCGGCCTCGTCCCGGGGAGCGTCGTGCTCGTCGGTGGAGAGCCGGGCGTCGGCAAGTCGACGCTCATGCTGCAGGTGGCGGCGGCGATGGCGGTCGGCGGTCGGGTGCTGTACGTCACCGGCGAGGAGAGCGTCACCCAGGTCGGGGAGCGGGCGGCGCGGCTCGGCACCACCACCTCGGGCATCGAGGTGCTGGCGGAGACGGAGGTGGGCGCCGTCGAGCACGTCGTCGAAACCGGCGCCTATCGCGCCGTGGTGGTCGACTCCGTCCAGGCGATGCGAGTCGACGAGGTCGCCGGAACGCCCGGCGGGGTGACCCAGGTCCGCGAAGCCGGCGGCCGGATCACCGCCGTGGCGCGCCGGGTGGGAGTACCGGTCGTCATGGTCGGGCACGTCACCAAGGACGGCTCGCTCGCCGGGCCCAAGGTCGTGGAGCACCTGGTCGACGCCGTCCTCTACCTCGAGGGCGACCCCGACCGGAACCTGAGGTACCTCCGAGGGCTGAAGAACCGGTACGGATCGGTCTCCCAGGTGGGGGTGTTCGAGATGACCGACGGCGGGATGGTGGAGGTGCCCGACCCCAGCGGGCTGTTCGTCGGTGACGCCACCGGTGTGGTCCCGGGCACGGTGGTCTTCCCCGCTCGCTGTGGACGGCGCACCCTCCTGGTCGAGGTCCAGGCACTGGTGGCGCCGACCAGCTCGCCGCAGCCCCGGCGCAGCGTCACCGGTCTGTCGGCGAAGCGGGTCCACCAGATCCTCGCCGTCCTCGACCGCCACGCCGCCCTCGACTGCCGGTCGAGCGACGTGTTCGTCAGCGTGGTCGGTGGGTTGGTCGTCGATGAGCCGGCGGCCGACCTCGCCGCCGCCCTCGCCATCGCCTCGTCGTTGCTGAGCCGGCCCCTCGGGTCCTTGGCGGCGATGGGCGAAGTGGGCCTTGCCGGGGAGGTGCGATCGCCCGCCGGGGCCGGCGAGCGACGCGCCGAGCTCGCCCGGTTCGGGATCGAGCGAGTGGTCTCAGGTGGGGCCCGGCGGGTGATCGGCGAGGCCCTCCTCGATGCCGGCCTCGAGCCTTCCGGGCTGCGCAGGCTCCGCACCGCCGCACCCGTTCCGGTGCCGTGACCGGGCCGGACGGGCCGGGGTCGGTCCGGCTAGCCTGCCCGCTGGATGACGTCTGGGACCTCAGCGCTACTCGAGGTTATCGAACAGTTCGCGCCCGGAACCAGGCTGCGCGACGCGGCCGAGCTGATCCTCCGGCAGCGAACCGGTGCGCTGGTGGTTTTCGGCGCCGGCCCCGAAGTCGATGCCGTCTGCAGCGGCGGGTTCCTCCTCAGCGACACCGAGTTCACCGCCCAGCGGATCGCCGAGCTGGCGAAGATGGACGGCGGCATCGTCGTCTCCGCCGACGCCACCAGCATCGTCCGCGCCAACGTCCAGTTCATCCCCGACCCGACCATCGAGACCAGCGAGACCGGTACCCGGTTCCGCACCGCCGAGCGTCTGGCGAAGCACCTGGCGGTCCCGGTGCTGGCGGTGAGCGAGGAGCAACGGGCCGTTGCGGTCGTGTTCACCGGGCAGAGCCAGTTCACCCTCCGCAACCCCGGCGACCTGCTCGCCGAGGGCAACCAGAACCTGGTCGCACTGGAGCGGCTGCGGCGCCAGCTCAGCGACGCCGAGGATCGCCTCACCCGGCTCGAGGTCGATGATGCGGTGATGGTGCGGGATGTGGCGCTGCTGCTGGCCAGGGCGGCGCTGGTGCGGCGGATGGGCGCGCAGATCCGGCGGATCGTCGTCGAGCTGGGAGGAGCCGGCGACCTCGATCGCCATCCAGGCCTCCGACCTGGGGGAGGGGGTCGACAACGTGCTCGAGCTGGTCGTCGACGACTACGCCGAACGCCCGATGGCGGCCGGAGAAGCCAGCGACCGGCTGCGCAACGTACCCGACGAGGCGCTCAAGGACCTGGCGGTCGTGGCGGCCGCCTTCGGGCTGGGCAGCCTCGACGAGCAGGTCCGCCCCCGCGGGGGTCGGGCGCTGGAGCGGGTGTCCCGGCTCCCCGACTCGGTGAAGAACTCGCTGCTCGAGCACTTCGGCACGTTGCAGAAGCTGCTCCACGCCTCTGCCAGCGAGCTCGCCGAAGCAGAGGGCGTGGGCCGGACCAGAGCCAACCAGCTGCGCGGCCACCTCGACCGGCTGCTGCAGCACGGCACGCCGTTCGGGCTGGTCGATTGACCGGGACGGGCCGAGGCCGACTCGGCGCCGGGACGGCCCGTCACCCGACCATTGGTACAATGCCCGGTCCCACCCGTTCCGCGAGAGAGTTGGCCCGTGGTCGAGAAGCAGCGCAGCGAGGCCGCCAAGGCGTCCGACGGTGAAGAAGCCTCCGAAGGCATCGCCGGCGAAGCCCAAGGTGACCACGGGCGACCGCCACCAAGGCGAAGGCGGCGGCGAAGCCCGCCAAGGCCGGCGGCGGCCACCAAGCCGGCGGCGAAGAAGCCCGAGACCGCCAAGCCGGGTGCGGCGAAGGCAAAGGCGCCGGAAGCGAAGGCAAAGGCGCCGGCGGCGAAGAAGCCCAGGACGCACGGCCGCCAAGAAGGCGGACGCAACGCCGGCGAAGAAGGCGAAGACCTCCAAGCCGGCGACGAAGAAGGTGGACACGCCCTGCGGCGAAGAGATCCCGACTCCGCCAAGGCGACGGGCAAGTCGACGGCCAAGTCGGCCGGAGCCGTGGCCGAAGCCGGTACGAAGAGCGTTGCCGCCGACGCCCCTCCGGCCGCGGTCAAGCAGGCCGCCAAGAAGCCGCCCCCGTTCGCCGTCGGTGACAAGGTCGTCTACCCGCACCACGGCGCCGCCACGATCACCGCCATCCGGCAGATGGAGTTCCAGGGCGAGAAGCGTCCGTACTACGTCCTCGAGGTGGCCACCGACCAGCTCGTGGTCTCCGTGCCGGTGGACGGCGCACTCGAGCTCGGGGTCCGCCCGGTCATCTCCACCAACGTCGCCCGCAAGGTGTTCGCCACGTTCCGTGAGGAGCCGCAGGAGGCGGGCGCCAACTGGTCACGCTGGTACAAGCTGCTCACCGAGAAGATCAACAGCGGCGACATCTTCCAGGTTGCCGAGGTGGTGCGTGACCTGACCTACGCCCAGCAGGTGAAGGGCATCTCGCCCGCCCTCAAGCGCATGCTGGCCAAGGCGAGGCTGATCATCGTCAGCGAGCTCCGGTTCGCCCTCAAGCTCGACGAGGAAGACGCCATCCGCCGCCTCGACCGGGCGCTGCCCAGGGTCGACGAGCCGGTCGAGCTCTGATCGGCGCCGTGGTGCGGACCGGTTTCGGGATCGACGCCCATCGGTTCTCTCCGAGCGGCACCGTCAAGCTGGCCGGGGTGGTCGTCGACGAGAACCGCGGAGTTGCCGCCACCTCCGATGGCGACGTGGTGGCCCACGCCGTCACCGATGCCGTGCTCGGCGCAGCCGCCCTCGGCGACATGGGCGATCACTTCCCGTCTTCCGACGCACGCTGGCGGGGCGCCGACTCGCTGGAGATGCTCGCCCACGTCGTTGACCATGGGCGGCGACCGCGGGGCTGGCGGTGACCTCGGTGGACGTCACCGTGCTCGCCGAGACGGTGCTGCGTGGCTCCCCACCGCGCCATCGATGCGGGCCAACCTCGCCGATCGTCTCGGCGTCGACCCGGCCGCGGTCTCGGTGAAGGCGACCACCACCGACGGTCTGGGCTGGCTGGGCGCCGACGAGGGCATCGCCGCCACCGCCGTGGTCATGCTCGGGCCGATCGTCGGGTCGGCCTGGAAGGTGCTGAAAGAGCGAAGAGCCGGTTCGTGATGTGTAGAAGGTGTAAAGCCACGAAGGAAGACTACTTTTCAGAACCTCCCTAACCGGCCAGCAGCCTGTTGGCGGCCTCCGGGTCGTTGGTGATGATGCCGTCGACGCCCTGATCGGCCAGTCGCCGCATGACCTCGGGGTGATCGACGGTCCAGGTGACAATGTCAGATCTCTCGCGGTGTGCCTCGGCGATGAGCCGGGAGGCGTCGCCGGCGAGTGCAGCCCAGTGGGGAAGCAGCCAGCGATGGCCGGCATCGGCGGCCGACGCCAGGGCGGCGTCGATGGGCGTCGACGGCGCCACCAGGAGCCCGGTGGGCACGGTCGGCGCCTCGACCTGCACCGCCGCCACCGCCCAGGGGTCGAAAGAGGTGACCACCACCCGCCGCTCCAGCCGTAGCGTCGCCGCCCATCCGGCGACAGCTCTGGCCACCGTCTGGTCCGGGTCGTGGATCGGGCTCCGCCGGGTCGTTCTTCACCTCGATGTCGAGCAACAGGTCTCCGGTCACCGGCAAGGCCTCGTCGATGCGTGGGTACCCAGGGCGCATCGGCGCGGAGTCGCCCGAAGGCGACGTCCGCCAGCGGGCCGAGCCCTGCGACGTCGGAGTCGTGGTGCACCACGATCACACCGTCGGCGGTGCGACGCACATCGAGCTCGATGCCGTCGGCGTCCTGGGTGACGGCCAGGTGGAACGCCTCCAGTGTGTTCTCCCGGGCCGATGCCGATGCGCCGCGGTGGGCGATGATCAGCGGGTGGGTACCGGGCACGAATCGAGGCTACGCCGCCAGGCGGAGACTCGGCGATGGGGGTTGGGGGTCCCCCATTGCACCGCGATGAGCCGTCAGGCGAAGAGCCATGTAGCGACCCTAACTGGCTCGCCTGAGGCCGCCGGTACCATGCCGGGCATGCACGTCTTCAACACCCTGGGCCGCCGCGCCGAGCCCTTCGTGCCCCTCCAACCGAGGCAGGTGGGGATCTACGTGTGTGGCCCGACGGTGCAATCCCGGCCCCACGTCGGCCACGGTCGGGCGGCGGTGGCGTTCGACGTCATCCGCCGGTACCTCGTCTGGTCGGGCTACGAGGTCACCTACGTGCAGAACGTGACCGACGTCGAGGACAAGATCATCGCCGCCGCCAACGCCGAGGGCGTCGACGCCCAGGTGCTGGCCAAGCGCAACGCCGAGACGCTTCGCCACCGCCTACCGCCGGCTCGGCGTGCAGCCGCCGGACCTGGAACCGGCCGCCACCGACCACGTACCCGAGATGATCGACCTCATCGAGTCGCTGATCGAGCTGGGTCACGCCTACCCGGCCGGGGGCGACGTGTACTACTCGGTTCGGAGCTTCGACGGCTACGGCAGGCTGTCGGGCCGCCGCATCGACGAGCTCCGGTCCGGCGCCCGTATCGAACCGGGGGAGCTGAAGCGCGACCCACTCGACTTCGCCTTGTGGAAGGCGGCCAAGCCGGGCGAGCCCACCTGGGACTCGCCCTGGGGACCGGGCCGGCCCGGCTGGCACATCGAGTGCTCGGCGATGGCCCGCCGCTACCTCGGGGACGACGTTCGACATCCACGCCGGCGGCAACGACCTCGTCTTCCCCCATCACGAGAACGAGATCGCCCAGTCCGAGGCGGCCACCGGCAAGCCCTTCGCCCGGTACTGGCTGCACAACGGCATGGTCACGCTGGCCGGGGACAAGATGGCGAAGTCGACCGGGCACGTCGTCGACCTGCTCGAGGCGCTCGACGACCTGGCAGCCCCAGGCGGTCCGGCTCTTCTACCTGCGTACCCACTACCGCAAGCCGCTCGACTTCACCCGGGAGGCGCTGGACGACGCCACCGCGTCGCTGGAGCGACTGTGGGCGTTCCGTCGCCGGGTCGCTGACCCCATCGCGGCTGAGCCGGACCTCGGAGTGGTCGAAGCCTTCCGGTCGGCGATGGACGACGACTTCGACACCGCCGCCGCCCTGGCGGTGCTGTTCGATGCGGTCCGCAGCGGCAACCGGCTGCTCGACTCTGCAGATGATGCCGCCTCGCTGGTCGCCGCCTACGACGTGCTCATGGGGCTCCTCGGCCTGGCGGAGGCGGGCGTGTCTCTGGACGACCTCGGCGAGGAGCTGGAGCGGGTCGGGGCACGATTCGGGGTATCGGGGAGCACGCGCCGTCGACCTGGTCGGGGCGTTGATCGACGCCCGTTCGGCGGCGCGGGACGCCCGCGACTGGGCGACCGCAGATGCGGTCCGGAGCGCCTTGGCCGACATCGGGATCGTGGTCGAGGACGTCGCCGGCGGCTCCCGCTGGCACCGTAGCTGAGGCGGCAGGGTGACCGGCGCCGGGGCCGGGGACGGGGCCGGCTACGGCGCCGAGGTCGAGGGCTTCCACGCCGTGGCCGCCGCGGTCGCAGCCGGGCGGGTCCGCACGCTGACGGTTGAGGCGTCGCGGCTCCGCCATGGCGACTACCGCAAGCTGGTCGATGACGCCGAGGCGACCGGTGCCACCGTGCGCCGGGTCGAGGACACCCGACCGCTCGCAGCCACCGGGGCTCCCCAGGGTGTTGTCGCCGCCTGCACGCCGATGCCGTACCTCGACCTCGGCGAAGCCGTCCCCATGGCCGACCCGACGGTGTTGCTGGTGCTCGACCACCTCCAGGACCCGCGCAACCTCGGGGCGCTGGCCCGGGCCGCCCTCGCCGCCGGGGTGCCGGCGATCGCCACGCCGGTTCGCCGGGCCGCCCCGGTGGGCGCCACCGCCTTCAAGTCGGCCGCCGGAGCCCTCGAGCACGTCTCCGTGGCGGGCATCAACTCCGTCGGTGACGCGCTGGCACGGCTGCGCAAGGCCGGGGTGTGGACCGTGGGACTCGACGCCTCCGCCGAGCGGTCGATCTTCCAGCTCGACCTGCTCACCGAACCGGTGGCGATCGTCCTCGGCGCCGAGGGTCAGGGCGTCTCCCGTCTCGTGACGGAGCGCCTCGACGTCACCGCCCGGATCCCGATGCGTCCCGGCGTGGAGAGCCTCAACGCGGCTGTCGCCGGGGCCATGGTCATGTTCGAGATGGCCAGGATGCGCGGCTGGATAAGCTGACCGAGTCCACGCTGGCGTAGCTCAGTCCGGTCAGAGCAGCTGATTTGTAATCAGCAGGTCGTGGGTTCGAATCCCACCGCCAGCTCTAGAGCCTTGATGCGCAAGCAGATCGGGGCGGACAACCTCTTGTCGAGCAGACGATTGCTCCCGTTTGGACGGCCTGAGCCTTCCGTGCAAGTCACACTCCTCAACAAGACCGGCCCGAATGCCATCCACGCAAACGAGAACCTGTCGGTTTCTCTCGACTCATTCCAAGCGATCCAGCAGCCGACACGTTTGACTGGTTCCGGTGCCCCCGGCACGGTGAGCTTCGAGCCACGTACGGTCAGCTGCGAGAGGGGGCTCGTCACGGAGCTGTCGTGATCCTGAGAAGGTCCGCGAAGTAGGCGCAGATGCCGTCGACCCGCCCCTGCCTGTGTTACGTTGTGCTTCAACGATCGAGCCCCTGGCTACGCCGAGCCGGAAGCGGAATCTCCGTCACGCAATGGGCAAGCGGAACCCCTTGGAGGTTCCGACTTGCCACCTCTCACTCCCGCTGAGCGTTCGCTGCGCGCTCGCATCGCCGCACACGCCCTACATGCCAAGGGTGGTACCACCACCGAGGCAGCCCGCCACCGGGGAGCCGGCGGCTATCTGAAGTCGCCGGCGGCCGGCCCCTGGTCAGCAGTCGATGAAGTAGTAGGCGTCACCCTTCCAGATCGTCGTGTGGATCTCGGCGGTGCTCGAGGAGTGGCGGGCGATGCTGTACGGCGAGGGGGACCGGGGCGGCGTGTCGGGACCGTGACGCGTGGCCACCCGTCAGTGTTGGGCCCCCATCGGACTATCACGGGGGATGACAACACCAACCACTCACCCACCGACCCGGGCGCTGCTGTACGCCAGGCGCTCCCAGGAGGACGACGAGCGCGAATCCGGCGTCGAGTTGCAGCTAGCGATGGGCCGTGAGTTCTGCGAGGCCTGAGGCTGGCCGATCGCCGCCGAGTTCAAGGACTCGAATCCACGGGAAGCCGCCGTCCTCGAACGAGCCGAAGACAAGCTGCGGAACGCAGCCGCCGGACGATGACGAACCTGCTGATCGCCCTCGGTCGAGGAATGACCCCCACGGGGGTTGGGACCGGGCGTAGGGTGATCACAAAGGGGTGAAGGACGGGAGGACGACCATGAAGCATCCAACACTCGCTGCCCTGGCAGCGGTAGCAATAGTGGCTGGGGCGGTGGCTGGGACGGGAGGGGCAGCGGTGGCGCAGACCCCGACCTGCTTCGGACAGGCGGCGACCATCGTGGGTACTACGGCAGCCGAGACCATTGTCGGCACGGCCGGAGCGGACGTGATCGTCGCCAGGGCCGGAGCCGACATCATCCGCGGCAAGGGCGGTGCTGACCGTATCTGCGGTCAGGTCGGAGCTGACGTGATCTACGGCGGCGCCGGAGTGGACCGGGTGAGAGGCGGCATCGGAGCCGACAACATCCGAGGCAGCATCGGGGCCGACATCCTCTTCGGAGGCATCGGAGCCGACATCATCCGCGGTGGACTAGGGGATGACACCATCAACGGCGGTCCTGGCAGCGACACCTGCTTCAGCCCGAAGGACGCGCCGGGCTGCGAGTTGTAAGGGCGGCTGAACTGACAGACTGGTAGAGCCCGGCTCCCGGCCTCGGGGCGGCCCCCTAGCTGGTGGGGGCGTGGACCCCCGATGATGCCTCGGTGCAGGAAACGCCACTACCCGACGGAGCCACGGATAGGCCCTGAGAGGTCCGGCATCGAGCCGTAAAGGCGTTCAACCGGTGGCGTTGGTGTCCTCGGGTTAGCTGTCCGGGCGGTGCCCTTGCCAGGCCCCAGACCACGCCACGTCGAGCCTCTGGGAAACCTCGTCGTGTCCCGGTCAGGCAGTACAACCCCATGGTCCCCCTGAGGGAAAGACTCTCGAGGAAGGACCGGCGGGGCCCGCCTGGATCGCGCTTACCGAGGACTGCGTGCCTCCGTCGTTGGGGGGTGCACCGCCCGGACGGTTCGGACTCTACGCGGTCGGCGGTCACGGCCCGCGGTCGGGGTTCTCGATCGGAGCTCGGCATCGGCCCGTAGAGGCGATGCTATCGGTGGGGGTGGGGTGTCCGGGCGGTGCTTGTGCACAGCTATGCCACGTCACGTCGACGCTCGGGGGACCAGCTTCGTCGTGTCCCGGTGAGGCGGTGAGGCAACCCAGCGGGCCGTCTCGGTTACCGGTCACCGGGGGCTGCGATTCTGTCGTTGTGGCGCACCGCCCGGACGATCGGGAACTCTACGCGGCCGGTGGTGACCCGTGCCGGGTCCGCAGGCGGTCGGGCAGGTCGGGGGCCAGAGCCATGGCGTACTCGAGGGCGGCCCAGATGCCGAGCGCCACCGCCATCAGCCAGTCGGCGGTGACGGCGTTGAGGATGGCGAGGCTGGCGATGAGGGCCGGGTAGACCAGCGACCATCGCCGGTTCGCCCTGGTGGTGGCTGGGCTGTCGACGCCCCACAGCCACATTCCGGCTATGACGAGGACGCCGCCGAGGATGGCGACGGCGAGGAGGTCGGTGAACCGGTCAATGTTCATCGCAGAGGCGAAGGCTACGCGCAGGCGCTCCCCAGAAGCCAGTTCGGCGATGCCCTGCTCCAGGAGTTGCGGGTGAGCCTCTTCGCCCAGCACCTCGGCACGAGGGGCGAGGCGAGCAAACAGCGGATCGTCCGCGCCCTCGAGGAACGCCGTCTCGTGAGCGGCTGACGGGGCAATGGTGGCGAGAGGGGTCAGTTGAGGACGATCGTCCGCATCCCGCACTACGGTGGGCTAGTGACCAGTATGGACTACCGAGTCGAGCCGCTCACACCGCAGACCTGGCCGGCGTTCGCCGACTTGGCCGAGCGGCACAACGGTGTCTTCGGCGGGTGCTGGTGCGTGTATTTCCACTGCCATCCCGATCCGCCGGAGCGCAAGGAGATCGGCAACCGCGCCTTCAAGCAACTGATGGTCGAGGAGGGTCACGCCCATGCCGCGCTGGTTTTCGATGGCGCCCAGGCGATCGCGTGGGCGGAGTACGGCACGGTCGACGAGTTGCCCAACATCCACCATCGCAAAGAGTGGGAGCAGACCGTCGAGCAGGTGCCAGACTTCCGGATCACCTGCGTCTTCGTCGACCGCCGCTACCGCCGCAAGGGCCTGGCCGAGGTCGCAGTGCGGGGGGCGCTGACCCTGATTGCGGCCGAGGGCGGCGGCCGCGTCGAGTCCTACCCGCACGACCTGCCGTCGGACAAGAAGATGTCGTCGTCGTTTCTCTACAACGGCACCCGCACGATGTACGAGCGGCTCGGCTTCATCTACGAGCGATCCAAGGGCAAGGGCAACTGCGTGATGAGCCTCACGGTCCCCGCCGACTGACACGGTCCTGGCGTTGTGGGGGGCGATCACCGTCACCGAGGGTGACGAAGACTACGACCTGCTCGACAGCGTCCGGTGACGGTGTCCCGGCGTGTTCTGAGCAGCCGATTACTACACGGTTTGTGGAGGCTGCGGAAGGCCCGAATCCCTTACGTTTCAACGGTTGAGCACAACGCTAAGGCTTAGCTTCTTTGTAATCAGCAGGTCGTGGGTTCGACTCCCACCGCCAGCTCTAAACCCTTGAACCATAAGCAGATTGGGCCGAATAGCCTCCTCTTGACCAGCAGATAACCCCACGTACAGCGCTCCGAAAGTGACCGCTCCCAACTGTCAGCTCATCATGTCCGACGTGAGAGCACCCGTCGCGGTGCTGCGGTCCTCTTTCTGGCTGTCGAACGTCTCTTGCCGCTGGGCGTCCCACCGGCGTCGAAGCGGCCCCCGACACCGGCGATTCCGGCCCAACCAAGCATGGGTGAGAAACCGAGCAGGGAAGCCGGCGCGACGCTGCGGAATGGGGATCAACGTGGTCGTACGCGGATTGTGTTGGACCATGCCGACGCCCCTGCGTCGTTGAACGCCCGGACCCTATAGCGATAGGACCCGCGGGCTACGACCGTGGTGTCGGTGTACGTGGTCACGTTGTCGCTGACCTCCGCCAGGAACAGGAACGCGCCGCGGCCCACGGAGCGCTGAACGGTGAAACCGGTCTCGTTGTCGGCGTTGTCGGCCCAATCCAGCCGGACGCTGGTGGGGGACAACACGGTGCCGGTGAGCGCCGACGGGGCGGCCGGCGGATCGATGCCGCCACCGCCCGGTGTCAGGCGCACGGCTCGCTGACCCGCTGGGCCTGATGCCCACCCGGCGATCTGCCCGGCGTCATTGATGCCGCCGGCGCCGAGGATGAACCATCCGGCGGCCGGATCGATCAGCGAGTTCAGCCCCTGCATCCCGCCGGTCTCCGTGAAGATGAAGCCCTGTTGTAACCCGGCAACCGCTCGTCCCTGCCCGACCACATCACCCGCGGAGTTGATCCCGAAGGCACGGTTGAAGTTCCCGACGCCACCGAGGATCACCATGCCGGCTCCGTCCGTGTAGCGGAAGATCCGTTCGGTGGACCCCGTGGCACTTCTCACGTGGCCAGCCACCTGGCCGGAGCCGTTGATGGCGACACCGAAGCTCCCTGCGAACCCCGCCGGGACGCCGAGGTCGGTGAACGTGCTGCCGGTGAGCCGAAAGGCGCGGCCGTCGCGCCATCCGGCCACCTGACCGGCGTCGTTGATCCCCTCGGCGTGGGCGTCGTCGGACCCCGGGGTCAGATCGGCGAGGCCCGATGCGTCGTCGAACCGGAAGGCGTGGATGCCGAGCAGACTGCCACCGTTGGTGTAGGAATGCCCGACGGCGACGCCGGCCGAGTTGACCCCGCGTCCCTCGCTGAACGACCCGGTGCCCAGGGTGCCGAGATCGAGGGCGGTACCGGATTGCCAGCGCACCGCGTGGCCGATGTCGGAGCCGCCGGTCGACCCGGTGCCGACCACCGTGCCGTTGGCGCTGACGGCTCTAGCGTGGGTCACCGGTCTGCCGGGAGGTGCAGGAAGGGCGGTCATGCCATCCTCATCGGTGTAGAGGAAGGCGCGGGTGCCGGTGGGACCGACCGACCAGCCGACCACGTCGCCGAACTGGTTGATGCCCATGGCGACGCTGGCATCGTCGCCGGGGAGCGTGCCCAAGTCCTCGACCTGGTACGTGGGAGCGGCAACGACGCCACGAGCTGGCGTCGGGAGGCCGCCGATGCCAACCAGGATGAGCACAGCCACCGTGACACGGAACAGACCGGTACGCATGGGCATCTCCCTACTGGTCGGCCGTGTCTGCCGGGTATACGGACATCCGGCACTGCCCGGTTCTCTCACCTTGGTCGACGATCGGGTGCGGTCATCCCGCCGCGCTCGGTGCCGGTCGCCGCCGCAGCGCCCCGAGGCGGTCGACCGCCTCGACCAGCAGGTCCTAGGGCTGGCAGAACGAGAACCGGACCAAGGCGGCGCCGTCGGCGGGGTCGTCGTAGAACGAGCGGGGCGGGATGGCACCCACCCCGACCTGCGACGTCAGGAACCGGGCACAGGCGACGTACGTCCCCACCGGGCCGGTCAGCCTGCGTGCCGCCTCGGCGACGACCAGGTCCGCCACCGACTGGATGCTGCTCTGACCCTGTGTGAACGGTTAGGTGGCACTTAGCGCACCGCTAACCGAGCCTCCCGCATCGTGGTCGTGGCAAGCGCACCGGGAGTTCCCTCAATGGCTGGTTCGACACCTGAGGCCGTCGCCAGTCGCCAGGCTGTAGCCGCGTGGGTCGGCTGCGCCGACATCGCCCGGGAGGACGGGGCGGCGCACGCCTTGAACCGAGGGCAGGTGGCGCCATGAGCCTCGGGTGGATGGTGGTCGGCGGCTCGGCGTTGGTCGCCTACGCCCTGCTGGCCGCATCGGTGCTGTGGGGGCTGGTGCTCTCCCTCGGCGTGCTCGGGAAGTCGGAGACGAAGCTCTCCGACGTGCACGAGGCGCTCTCCGTCGGGGCACTGCTTGCCACCCTGGTCCACATGGCCGGGATCGCCTTCGACGGACTCGTCGACTTCGACCCCGCCGCCATCCTCGTTCCCGGCCGGGCGCCGTGGCGCGCTGGTCGCCGTCGCCTGCGGCGTCGTCGGCTTCTACGGGATGCTGGTGGTCATCTTCAGCTTCCACATCCGCAAGCACATCGGGCAGGCGACCTGGCGGGCGCTGCACTACCTATCCTTCGGCGTGTTCCTGGCCGCGCTCATCCACGGCGTCACCGCCGGCAGCGACACGGCCCACCCGGCGGTGTTCGCCCTCTACGTGGGCACCACAGCGGCGGTGTCCACCCTGGTCGCGCTGCGCATCTTGATGGCCGGCGACGACCGACCGGAGCGGACGCCGGCCTGCCCGGCACCCCGCCGCCCCCGCCGGGCGCCGGACCCGGGCCCGACCTCCGACACCGACTCGACCCTCGAGCTGCCGGCGGTTCGCCCGGTCGGTGTGACGGCACCTTGGGAGGCGGGCGGCTAGTGCTAGTTGTCGCCTAGTAGTCGTAGCAGACCGCTGTCAACGAATCCCCTAACTACGTGCCATCCACCAAACGTGCAACAACCCCGGAGGCTCCTGACGGTGCAGCAGAGCTAGTCATCTGCGAGCGGTTAGCTTCGCTGTCAAGAGTGTCTAGACAACACTTGCCTGCGCCAGGGTGACCTCGCCAGGGACCGGGACGCCGTTGCCGCGACCCAGGACCCCGGCGACAGTGCCGGCGTGATGGGCCGTGAAACGGCGGGGTGGGATCGGACCGGGCCGAGTTAGCGATGCCTTCTCCCGCCAGCTGTGAGCAGCCGGTTACTTGCCGGTTTGTGGACACTGCCGGATGCGGAATCCCATACGTTCAACGATCGAGCACAGCGCTAGGGCCCAGCTTGTTTGTAATCAGCAGGTCGTGGGTTCGAATCCCACCGCCAGCTCGCAAGCCACACCAGCTCGCTAGCCATGTGCGATCTCGGTTGATATTGGACTGATCCTGTTCGGTTGATGCTTGACACCCTCCTGGTCGTGTTCGAGGGGAGCAAGCCTCTGAACCGTACGACGATCGGCATGTGCTCCCGGGACGCCGCGTGCGTGCACCGATCGGCCGCATCGTGGGTGCTCACGTGATTCGCGCGCGTATGTCGCGACCTGCGAGGAAGGGGGAGAGGGGGCGTGGCGGAATCGTTGATCCTGTTCGGACTCACCCGGAAGCCCTGAGCCGGCAACCGCTGGTGGATCGCCCGAACGGGGTCATAATGGGTCGCATGTTTGCTCCAGCCACTCCCGCTCACTGATCACGCGTTTCCCGCCTGATCACGCCCGTCGTCGAGACGACGGGCCACGTAGCGTGCAGTCCTTCGCTTGGAGCTCTTGCCTGATGACCATTCAGTCGTCGTGGGTCGAGATCGCGTGTGACGAGTCCGGGTTCTCCGGGACCAACCTCCTCGACCCCGCCTCGCCGGTGATCACCCACGCCAGCGTCGATCTCACCGTGCCGGAGGCTGCCGAGGTGGTTGCCGTGCTGCGATCCCGTCTTCGCCGCCCTTCCGAGTACAAGTCCAACCAGTTGCTGCAACCCGAGCAGCGGCCCGCGCTCGAGTGGCTCCTCACTGCGCTGCGCGGGCGTGCGCACGTCATCGTCATCGACAAGACCGGGTACGTCGCCGCCCGGGTGCTCGAGTTGTTCACCGAGGAGCCGTCGTACGGCGCGGGCACCAGTCTGGGCCGGGATCACTCCGATGCCGTGCTCGCGCTTCGGCCGCGGACCGGGTTCCTGACGGCGTTCGTCGACCTGACCCGGACGAAGCGGGTCCGGGTGATCGACCACGACGCGATCGATCGGTTCTTGGCGACCATGCCGGCCGATCTGCCCGCACTGCGGGAGGTGACGCCGGCGCGGGTCGAGGAGGTGATGGTTCGGTTGATCGATGAGGATCCCGCGTTTCCACCTCCGCTGGAGCCGCTGGTGCCTGCCCTCGCCGAGACGCTGTTGTTCTGGAGCGCCGGAGACCGGTCAGTCGCCGTGGTGCATGACGAGCAGAGCGCGCTGACCCGGGGCCGGGTGGCTCGGTTGGGGTCGTTCCTCGCCGAGGCCGTGTCGCCGGCTCCTCCGCCGTTGCGCTCGTTCCTGCAGGTCGATTCGAGGGACGACCCGCGGGTACAGGTGGCTGATCTGCTGGCCGGGATCGCCCGTCGGCGGACGCCGGAGCTGAATGAGTTGCTCGCGCCGTACCTTCGGGCCGGTGCGGACAGGAAGGCTTCTCCAGGAGTGAGTGCCGGCGTCGGCGTCGGCCACCCACCGTCGGGTCCTCTCGTGCTCGCCGGCGGCAGAGAGAGCCTTCACCTCACCTCCCCACGTCGCGCTCGGTGTTTCACCTGCGAACGCGTGGCGACCCCGGTGGCTCGAGAGAGCACCGGGGTCGCCACGATCTGTTGTTCAGAAGATCCAGATGAGCAGTGCCACGATGAGCAGGATGCCCACCACCGTCCAGATGATTCCGCCTTGCACGGCTTCCTCCCGTCTTGGTGGGCTACCACCTACCCGCGCAGACCCTTGGCTCAAACTGGGCTCGAGCGGATCGACGGCTGGAAGAACATGGCGGCTCCGCATTCCGTGCGCTCAGGACTGGGTCTGCTCGCGCACCCGGAAGGCCTTCTTGAGCAGGGCGAACCAGAACGACGCCCCCACGGACAGAGCCGCCGCGGTGACGAGCCAGCCGACGATGGTGGCCACCCAGCGATCGCCCGACTCGAAACCGCACCAGGCGGTGGCGCCGCCGGCGGCTTCGCATCGGCGCCACAGGACCGGGAGGCGGGTATCGACGAGCGCCCCGATGGCTTCCTCCACGCACTGGCGGTCCGTGCACGACGGATCGGTGACGCCGGCCTCCTCCGTCGACCCGTGTCTCCGCCAGGGTCACCAGGGCGTCCCTGACGACCTCGTCCTCGTAGAGGTCCATGGTGACGACCACCGCACTGACGTTGAAGAGTGCCGCCACCAGCAGCCCGTAGGCCGCCATGGCCTTCCGGGTCCGCTTCTTGTACCAGTCGGACACCCGCTGCATGCTCGAGTCGAACCAGCCTTCGACCGGCACCGCGGAACTCACGGATGCTGCCTTCGGCCTCCTCGAGGAGGATCTCGCAACTGCGACCGGAGCGGGCCGGGCAGCTCGGCGACCCTGGCCTCGATGTCGCCCCACACCGGCGAGCCGGTGTCGTCCCGCGGCGCCAAGATGTCGACCATGGCCCTGGCGAACTCCCGCGGCGGGATGTGAGCGACCCGGGTCAGCTTGCCTTCGAGGGCCGGATCGAGCGCTGGCGATGAGCGGATGGTTGAACAGCTGGTCGAACAGCGAGGCATCCGCAACGGCGCTCCCGTCCGTTCCCGAGGCACCGGACGGCGGGATGCCGCCGGCGACCTCCCTGGCGGGACGGCTGGCAGGCGCGGGCTGAGATTGGTCCTCGGGTCGGCTCGCCGGCTCGTCGAGCAGCCTCCGCACCGATCCCCACAGGACCTTCGAGCGGGTGTTGAGCAACTTGCGCACCCCTTCGTTGATCCCTGAGACCAGCAGGCTGAAGACGAAGAAGACGAACAGCAGACCGATGACCACGTCCAAGACCGTGCTGCCCAGCACGGGCGCCTCCCTTCTGTCCCGGCGGCCAGGAGAGGCCGTCGACTCAGCCGCCTCCCCGACGCTTGGGGCGCGATGCCAAGAACCTACGCCACGATGCCGTCTCGATGTCGGGAGACGGCTCGACTCGGCTCTCGTCGTAGGCGCCTGCCCCCTTCGACCCGGTGATCGTCGAGACCGCGAAATCCCCGAACGTGTCACACCCCCCCGATAGCCTGGAGCCCGTGGACGAGCAAATCGACGAGAGATCCCCGGCGGGACCGGGCCCGGCGGGCCAGGCGGCAACGATGGCGATCGGGGCGACGGCGCCGTTCAGGAAGGGTGCGGACTGTCGGAGCGCGACCCGAGGTGTCCTCGACTTCGAGGGGTCGTGGTGGCTCCACCCCGGGTCGAAGGACGCCGCCATCAGGGACGCGTTGGGCATGAGCGCCACCCGCTACTACCAGGCGATCCGCCGGCTGATGGACGATCCGGCGGCGCTGGAGTACGCCCCGCTCACCGTGCGACGACTGTTGCGCATGCGCCAGGCGCGGCTGGCGCAGATCGCCGACCGGGTGCGGCGCGGGCTCGTCGGGCTGATGGTCCCCGCCCGGTGTCCCCCGGCGGGCGGTTGGCACCGGGGCGGCGCTGGCCGGGGGCAGGCGTCCGTGCACCGCGCCGGATGTGGCAGGCTCGTCACCGTGACCGACCCGACCGGCCCCTCCAGCGACCCGACGGTGCCCGACGCGCTCCCGGAGCCGGCGACTCCGGCTGCGTCGGATCCGGGCGTGGCCGTGACGCTCGCCACCGATCGAGCCCACACCGAGACACGGGTGCGGATCGCCGATGCGTTGACCCGTACCGGGGTGGCGGCGTGGAGCATCCTGGGGATGCTGGCGCTCGTTTGGGTGGTGATCTGGGTCCTGGGCAGGGTCCATGTGCTGGTGGCGCCGGTGGTCCTGTCGGTCGCCGTCATCTACATCCTCAACCCGGTGGTCAACCGGCTGCAGCAGCGAGGGGTGCCCCGCCCGCTCGGCGCGGTGCTCTCCCTGGTCTGCCCTGGTCGGCCTGCTGGTCCTGGTCGGGTGGCTGGTCATTCCTTCCGTCGCCGAGCAGGCGCAGGGGCTCGTCACGGACTTTCCCGGCCTGTACCGGCAGTCGACCGACCAGATCGAGGAGCTCATCGCCCGCATCGGGATCAACGCCGACCTGTGGTCGTACGAGCAGCTCCAGGAGTTCCTCAGCGACCCGGCCAACCAGGACCAGTGGCTGTCGGCGGCGCTCTCCCGGCTCGGCGAGTTCACCTCGGGCTTGCTCGAGGCGGTCTTGGTGTTCGTCGTGGCCCCGGTCATCGCCCTGTACGTCCTCATCGACCTGCCCCGGGTGCGCGGCGAGACGGTCGCTCTGATCCCTCCCGCCTATCGGGTGGAGACGGTGTACGTCTCCACCGAGGTCGGCGGAGTCATCGGCGGCTTCCTGAGGGGCCAGCTCCTCGTCGCCTTCATCGTCGGGGTCCTGATGAGCTTCGGCTTCTGGCTGATCGGGCTCGACTTCTGGCTGGTCCTCGGCATGATCTCCGGGTTCCTCAACATCATCCCCTTCGTGGGGCCGTGGGTCGGCGGCGTGCTCGGCTTCTTGGTGGGGACGATCACCGATTCGGTCTCCACCGGGCTGTGGGCGGGGGTGGTGGCCATCGTCGTCCAGCAGATCGACAACCACCTCATCAGCCCGACCGTGATGCGTGCCACCGTACGCCTCCATCCCGCCGTGGTGGTCCTGGTGCTGATCCTGGGCGGGGCCCTCGACGGGTTCATCGGGGTGCTGCTTGCGGTGCCGGTGACGGCAGCCCTCAAGATCGTGACCGGCCACTTCTGGCGCACCCGCGTCCTCGGCCAGTCGTGGGAGGAGGCCACCATGGCCCTGATCGAGCGGTCTCCGCCCCCGCCGCCGCTGCGCGACCGCCTCCGGCGCGCCGCCGAGACCGTCGAGGACGCCATCGACGGGCCTGAAGGCGACGAGACCGCCGCCACCGAGGTCGACACTTCCTCGCCCGGCCCGTCCGAAGGGTGGTTGAACCGTGTTCGACGTCGTCCTCGGCGGCATGCTCATCTTCGCCGTGTACCGGGGGTGGACGAGGGGGTTCGTCCGGTCCGTGGTCGGGCTCATCGTGGTGGTGATCGGCTCGATGCTCGCCATCCGGCTCTCCGGGCCGGCCGGGGCCGTGGTCGAGGGCGTGGCGGGGACGTCGCCGGCGACGTCACGGGTGATCGGCGGGTTCGCGGTGTTCCTGGCGTGCGCGGTGGCCGGCTTCGTGGTCGCCCGCATGATGCGCCATGTGCTCGACACCATGCCGGGTCTCCCCACACTGGACCGTGCCGCCGGCGCCGCCGTCGCCGGGCTGGCCGGGGTGCTGGTGGTCACCCTGCTGGTCTCGGCGGCGCGGCTGCTCCCGCTGGGCGGGCTGGGCGCCCAGGTGGAAGCGTCAGAGCTGGCCGGGATGCTCACCGATCCCGACCAGATGCCGCAGAAGACCCTGGCGATGGTCGGCGGCGACCGGGTGCTCACCGTCGCCCTCAAACTCGACGACGTCTTCGGGACAACGGCAACGGGGGACCCCGGCCCGGCCACCGTCTCCCTCGACGTCGGCGACGACCCGACCCTGCAGCCTTCGCCGCACCAGGCCGACGTCCTCGATGCCGCCGTGAACCATGCCCGGTCCAACGCCGATGTGGCTCCGCTGGCCCGTTCGGAGGAGCTCGACGGCGTCGCCAGGAGGCACGCCATGGTCATGTACCGCCAGGGCTGGATGGCTCATGCGTCGCCCGACGGGACCCGCCTCGCCGGCCGGCTCGCCGCCGCCGACATCCCGGCCCGCACCTCGTCCGAGCTCATCGGGCTGGGCGCATCGCCGGCTTCGATCGTCGACACCTGGGAGTCTGCCGACGCCGGCGTCTCCCGCCTGCACCGTGATGACGTGAGCCGGATGGGCGTCGCCGTCGTCGACGGCCCGCTCGGCCTGCTCGCCGTCGTGGTGATGACCGGCTGAGGCTGCCGTCGATCAGCGTCATGCCCGCCGACGAAGTGCTGGGTGAGCGGCGGGAACCCGTTGAAGCCGACGGTGGAGTAGCTGTGGGTGTACGCACCGGCCGCCAGCAGGTCCACGTGGTCGCCGGCCTGCAACGCCACCGGTAGCCGGTACGCCGACTTCTCGTAGATCACATCGGCCGAGTCACAGGTCGGGCCGGCGATCACCACCTCCTCGGCAGGCCCGTCGTCATGGCGGGTACGGAGCCGGTAGCGGATGGCCTCGCCGAAGGCCGGCTCGATGAGACCGCTGAAGACCCCGACGTCGAGAAAGACCCAGCGCCGGGTGTCGCCGGCCCTGGTCGACACCAACACGACCTCGCTGCGGATCAGTCCCGCCTCGGCGACGAGGTACCGCCCCGGCTCGGCCATGAGGTGCACCTCGTCTCCGAAGCAGGAGGCCGCGGTCTCGGTGATGGTCGAACCGAAGTCATCGATCGGGGACACGTCGTCGAGGTAGGTGGCCGGGAAGCCTCCTCCCAGGTTGACGAAGGATGGCGCCGCACCCTGGCTCCTCGCCCGGGAGAAGACGGTGGCGCAGGTGTGGAGGGCCTGGTGCCAGGCTTCGGGCCGGTGTTGCTGGGAGCCGACGTGGAAACCCTGATCCCCGGCTAGTTCGAGTCTTCGCTTCTTCACGGTCGAGCCGTACGACATGCGGTCCGGGTCGACGCCCAGGTTTCCGATCGCCGCCACCTCACCGGGACTGGCGACATCGAACGACGCATCCAGTCCGGCGAGCGCGGCGAGGATCGGTGACGCCGGGTTCGCCTTGACCGCGTAACAGATCTCGACGCCGGGGAGCGCATCGACCAGTCTCCGGTAACGGTCGGCGACCACGTTGCCGTCGGTGACCAGAAACGGTGTCGGCGGCTGTCGCCCCGTAGGAACGCTTCGATCGCCGGGGTCATGCGGACGAGAGCGCGCCCCCGGGACCGCAGAATACCTCCAGAGTGTCAGGTGGCCCCGTCGGGTCGGTCGCTGTCCGCGACCGGATCCTCACCATCCGTCGCCGGTTCCGACGCTCCGAACACCGGGGTCGGCTCCGCCGGCTCCGGTGTGGCGGCGATGGCGGCGGCGCCTTCGCCCTTGGACCGCCGGGTGAACAGATAGATGGCTGCGCCGCCGGCGGCGACCAGGGCGATCCCGATCACCACGGGCACCACGGGGAACCCGCCGCCGCTCTCGGAACGCGCTTGGACGTCGACCGTGCCACCGGTGAGGGGGAGCTCCCACACCAGCGTGCCGTCATCGAGGATGCTGTCGGCGTTGTGCTCGACCACCTTGCCGGGGAGGTGGGCACGGAACGACGCCGTCAGGAACTCGCCGAGTGAGCCACCGATGTCGCCGAGCTCGCCGGCCTGCTCCGTGACGTCCGGGATGGCGATGGAGGCGGCGAGGGTGGCTCCGCCGTCCTCGACGGTCAGTTCCAGTTCGGTGCCCTCGGCCTCGATCCCCTGGATGCCCTCGGCGAGGAGGGTGTTCAGCTCGTCAGGCGAGGCGAATGCCCTGGTGAACCCGTAGACGGTGAGGTCGCCTTCCTGGCGCGGCTCCAGGGCGGTGGCGCCCCCCGGTATCTCGCCGACCAGGTCGTCGATGCTGCCACCGCTGCTCTCGATGAGCGACAGCAGCTCGTCGTCGACGCCGACCTCCATGGCAACGGTCCCGGCCCCGGTCGACTCGACATCCATGCCGACGTTGATCTCGGCACGGCACCCGGCCAGCAACACGACGCCGACGGCGAGAAACGGGATGAGCCTGCGCAAGGGACCTCCGATGTGGCGGCTCCACTGTAGGGGCCGCCCGCGTCCGGGCATTCCGCGGTATCAGGCTCGGGCCGGTTCGATCATGTCGACATGAGGATCCTCGGTCGGACACTGGCCGTGTCGGCCATGGTCCTGCTCGAGGCGTACCTCATCCTGGGCGGGCCGCGGGCCCCCGCCTGACCCGGCCGTATCCTGGCCGGGTGGACGCCACGTACGCCGAGCGCTCCCGGGCGGTGGCCGCCGCCCTGGTCGCCGGGTACCGCCCCTACGTCGAGCAGAGGTTGCGGGTGCGCGGGATCGACCCTGACATGATCAGTTCGGCCATCGACAGTGGCGAAGCCGGCCTGGAGGAGTCGCTGGCTCGGTGGGCCGAGCAACCGCCTGGGGAACAGCGGTCCACCCCGATGGAGCTCTTCCGCGAGGCGCTCCACGGTCCGACGCGAGCCCTGGTCGCTATCGGGATCGCCCCGGTCGAACGCGACGAGGCGTCACGCCGTAGCCTCCCCGGCGACCTGTTCGACCTGGCCCCGGCATCGGGCCGCGAGTTGGGCGAGGACGCCTGGGCGACCGTGGCGGCATGGGGCATCGCCCGGGCGGAGGAGATCGCCGGGGTGGTGCCGGCGACCGGTGCGCCCCGCCACGGCGGGGTGGCGCTGGTGGGCACCGACCTGATGGACCGGTCGAAGGTGACCGCGGCGGCCGAGGCCGCCGGCACGGACCTGGCGGTGTGGCGCAACCCGGGGGCGGTCGAGGATGGCCTCGCCGGGTCCACTCCGCGCATCGCCCTCGTCGACCTGACGCACCCGGCGGCATTGGAGGTCATCGCCAGGATCGCCGGAGCCGGGGTGAAGGTGGTCGCCTACGGGCCCCACGTCGATGGGGCGGCGCTCGAGGCAGCGACCGAGGCCGGCGCCGCCGAATCACTTCCCCGGAGCCGGTTCTTCACCCGGCTTCCCCAGCTGCTCACTCCGCCGGTCTGACCGTCGGAGCCTCCTCGCCGACCTCCTCCCTGTGCACGGGCGTCGGCGACCAGGCTCGGCTGCAGGTTCACCGCCACCATCGCCGCCAGCACGACGACCACGCCCGCTGCCTGGACCGCCGACAGCGTCTCGTCGAGGAAGAGGCGGCCCCACAGCACAGACAGCAGCAAGACGGCAACGGAACCAAGCAGCGACAGAACAG
>CAWEUW010000002.1:0-35321 GCA_963812375.1 uncultured Acidimicrobiia bacterium
TTCGTCGGCGGCGAGGACCGTGGGAGTCACGGTGACCTTGCGCTTGCCCAGCTCAGCGGTAGCGCGCTCGGCGGCGCGGAGGTTCTTGAACCACTGCGGATCGACCGGCCGGCCCCCGTTGGAACCGGCGACGACATAGCCGGAGTCGTGCTCGACATAACTCACCGGGGCGGTCCGCTCGATCCCCGTCTTCCGGCCGGGGACGGTGAGCAGCATCACCTTCCCTCCGCCGACGCTGCCACCGAGCTTGCCGCCGGTCATCCGGTAGAGCGACACCGCCACGGAGTTGCCCATCTTCCACATCGTGTTCGCCATCGAGCCCATCACACCTCCCGGACCGACTTCGGGCGGCTGCGCGGACGGTCCGATCAGCCGCCGATCATGGCCAGCGTACGACCCGAGCCCGAGCCGTCGACCAGATAGAGCGTCGGGGCGGTCCGAGACTCGAACGCCGCCGGGGGCAGCATCGCCTGGAACTCGACCGCTCCGCCATCGGGTCCAGGTCCGGGTGACCGCCACAACACGGCCGTCGACGGCGATCGCCACCACCCGGTCGTCGGCGGGGATGCCGGTGATGATCCCGCTCATCACGGCGGGCACCAGGCCGGCGGGCTCCAGTCGGGCATCGGGTACCGCTGATCGAGCGTGACGTCGACCCCGGAGGCGTCGACGACATCGAGGGTGGCGATGTCCGCGCCGAGCAGGTCGTGTTGGCCGGGGGGAGCCAAGCGGAACGGGTCCCCTCCGGCGAACCAGGTCTCGTGGTAGCGGGCGACCGCCAGCTTCTCGTCGCCTGCGGTCCCGAACGTGACCGATCCCTCGGAGCTGTGCATCGTGCTGGACGAACGTTGGGGCAGATCGACGGCGAAGAGGTCGACACCGGTGGTTCGCCACGGGACCTCGACCCCGAGGAGGCCGGCGATGGTCGGGAGGATGTCGGTCGTCTCGGCGCGATAGTCCGACACCTCCCCGACCGCCTGCCCGGGCTTCTTGACGAACAGGGGCACCGCCGCCACCTCGCCCACGTTGTCCTCGGTGATCACCCGCCGGTCCGTCCCCGGCCTGATGGCGACGCCGTGGTCGGCGGTGACCACCAGCAGCGTGTCCTCGAAACTGCCCGAAGCCTCGAGGCGGCCGACCAGGTCGGCGACGAACCGGTCGATGTACTGCACCTGGAGCAGATGTCGCTGGTAGGCCTGCTCCACGACCCAGGCGTCGTCGGTCCACACCGTCCACTCACCCGGCGGCATCCGGGGGGCGGCGTAGCTGCGCCCGTCGGGGAGGATGTCCCATGGGCTGTGCGGCAGCAGGACGTGGGCGAAATGCAGCTCGCCGTCGGTCAACGGCTGGTCGAAGCCGTCGAGGAAGGCGGTGACGCCGACCCGGCGGTCGGCGTCGACGGCGTCGTTGAAGCGGCGGTTCAGGTCCCAGGAGCGTGGGGTGACGGTGGCGGCGAAGTCGCCCCACCCCTGGTCGATCGATGGCAGGTCACCGGCGACGTCGGCGGGGAGGAACACGTGCCCGGCGACCACCGCCAGGTCGCTGCCCAGGCTGCGCCACCTGGTGCCGAACGAGAGCCGGGGCCGGCTGCCGTCGACACACACCGTGGGTGGGCAGAGAGCGGTGACCGACTCGAGCGCCTCCACCCGGTAGCCGTCCCCGACCAACGTGAACAGGTTGTCTGGGTAGTCGGCGGCGCTGGGGACGTTCTCGTCGAGAGGGGCCAGCGCCCCCGTCAGCATCGTCGGCAGCGCCTCCTCGGTGCGCTCGTGGACCCCGACGGCGTTGCGGAACCAGGTGCCGGCGGCGGCGAGCCGGGCGAAGCCGGGGAACTGGTCGGCACGGATCTCGCCGGCGCCGTCGATGAGCGTGGCAACCGGGAACTCGTCGAACACGACCATCACCACCGGCGCCGGATCGGCAACCGGCCCGGCCGCCATCGCCTGCCCGGCCGTCCCCCACACCAGGCGTGATGTCGGGGCGACCATGAGGAAGAGGACGACCACCACCACCGGGGCGACGGCGGCGTAGCGCAGCACCTCCCGGGTCGCCGCCGACCTCTGGAAAGCGAAGGCCAGGCCGGCCCCGACGGCGACTGCAACCACCAACAACGACCATGCCGGCCACTCCGCCGCCGGCGTGTGCGCCAGCACCGCCAGCGTCAACAAGGCGCCGGACACGACGATGACCGATGCATGGACAACCCGACCCGCGTCAGGGCTGATGCGGTGGGCCCCCAGCACGACGGCGCCCGCCAGCAGCGGGATGACGAGACCGAGCAGGAGCCCGAGCACGACGACGTCCGACGCCGGGGCGGCGCGGGCGGTGAAGAACTCGGGAGACCTCCCCAGCAGGTCGAGCAGGGGTTGGGCTACGGCGAGAGCGGTGATCGCCGCCGCGCTCAGGAAGAGCGTCGCCCGCTCCGACCTCAACCCGGCTCCGGTGGCCGGTCCGGGGGACATGGCCTTCCGGCCCCGCTCAGGCGGGGTCGAGCACCACGACCGGGATCTGCCGGTCGGTGCGCTTCTGGTAGTTGTCGTAGTCGGGCCAGATCTGTGCCATCTGCTCCCAGAGCTCCTGTCGCTCGTCACCGTCGGCGGGCGGGCGGCGGCGGCGAACACGTCGGGGCCGACCTGCAGCTCGACTACGGGGATCGGCGACGAGATTCAGGTACCAGGCGGGATGGTGCGGGTTGCCGCCCTTCGATGCCACGACGACGTAGCCGTCGCCGTGGCGGCCGTAGATGAGGGCGCTGCGGCGCAAGTTCCCGGTCTTCCTGCCGCGGGTGGTGAGCAGGAGGACGTTGTGCCCCGCCAGTGATGACCCTTCTCGCCTTCGCTCTCCACGTACTCGTGGATGTGGTCGGCCACCCACTTGGTGGGGCTGTCGTAGACCGGCTCACCGGCGTTGGTCATCGTCGTCCTTCTCGATGGTCGGCTCCGACGATAGGGCCGTCCCCGGGCAAGCTCGCCGGGATCACGGCGCCGGCACGGAAGGTCACCAGGTGACCTCCTCACAGCCGGTGTGGTCGTCCGGCTCCACCTGGAGGGTGGCGTGGGAGACCCCGTAGGTGTCGGCCAGGATGCTGCGCGCCGGTCGAGGACGGCGTGGGCGTCGGTCCCGGCCGACACCATCACGTGCGCCGAGGCGACGTCCATCTCGGAGGTGAGCGTCCACACGTGGAGGTCGTGGACGTCGACGACGCCGTCGACCCCGGCGAGGTCGGAGCGGACGGCGGCGAGGTCGAGCCCGGGGGGCGCCGCCTGGAGGAGCACACGTAGCGCCTGCCGGCCGAGGTGCCACGCCCGGGGCAGGATCCACACCCCGAGGACGGCACCGGCGAAGGCGTCCACCCACTCCCAACCGGTGAGGGCGATGACCGCCATCGACGCGATGACGGCGAGCGAGCCGATCAGATCGGCCACCACCTCCAGGTAGGCACCCTCGACGGTGAGGCTCTCGGCGGCGCCGGGGCGCAGCAGCCGCCAGGCGACGACATTCACCACCAGCCCGATGGAAGCGACCACCAGCACGGTGCCGGTGGCTATCTCGGGTGGGTCACCGATGCGGCTCACCGCCTCGAAGAGCACGTAGCCGGCGACCACGAAGAGCAGGATGGCATTGGCGAACGCGGCGAGGATCTCCAGCCGGTACAGCCCGAAGGACCGTCCGCCGCCGGTTCCGCGCCGGTTGGCGAGGTGGATGGCCGCCAGTGCCATACCCAGGCCGACCACGTCGGTGAGCATGTGGCCGGCGTCGGACAGCAGCGCCAGTGATCCGGTGGCGATCCCGGCTATCGCCTCGATCACGAAGACCGTCCCCACCAAGGCGAATGCCCACCACAGCCGACCGGCGTGGCGGGCACCGGCCCGGGTGGAGGCGCTCCCGTGCGTGTGGCCGGTCACCCGCGCCACCGGTGTCGTCCGGTGAACCTGATCACGCCTCGATCGTATCGGGCTTTCCCCTCCCAATTGGGGGAAGCCACGAAGTGGCCTGGGAGGGGAGAGGGCCCGGTCAGCTGCCGGAGCGGCGGCGCTGGTCGTCGGTGTAGCGGGACCGGCGCCTGGCCTCCTGCGGTGTCGACCCCGGCGGACCTCGCCCCCCGGTACGTCCGCATGTTGTCGGACGTCGCCCTCATGGCCTGGCCGACGTTGGCCCGCGAGTAGGTGAGCGAGTGGTCGGCGTCGACCCCGAGCCGGGCACCGACCTCGATGGCGTCCTGGTCGGCGCCCATGTACAGGAACTGCCAGGAGAACTCGTCGGTCTGGCGTTCGATCAGCGCCTTCACGTCGGCGTACCGGTATTCGTGGGAGGCGTTCTCGTGGCCGTCGGTCATGATGCCGACGATGACCGTGCCCGGGCGCTGCCCGTCGTGCAGGGCGGCGAGGCGCTCCCCTGCCGTCGTCACCAGCCGCCCGATCGAGTCGAGCAGGGCGGTGCTCCCCCGCGGCTCGAGGACCAGGCCGCCGATCTCGGCGATGGGCAGGTCGGTGTAGACCTCCTCGTAGTGGTTGTCGAACTGGGCCAGCGTCACCCGGCACCGACCGGGGGCGTTGCGCTGCTCGGCGATGAAGGTGTCGAACCCCTCGATGGTCGCCGCCCGGATCGACTGCATCGAGCCGGAGCGGTCGAGCAGGAAGTAGATGTGGGTCAGGTCGGTGTCGGTCATGGCTCCCCCTCGGAGTCGGCCCGGTGATCCGGGTTCATTGGCCTGGACGGGCGGCGCCCGTCAGGTGGTCTTCTCATGGTCCCCCGGGTGGCGAGCCGGGGCGACGGTCACGTGGTGCGGCGAGCCCGGAACCGCATCGGCTTCGGCTGCTCGTCGCCGGGCTCGGCATCGTCGAGGTGCCTTCCCTGCTCCATGTCGTACCGGGCCCGGACGACGGCACTGGCGGTGACCCGGCCGGTGTCGTCGCCGTAGGCGCGGAGCAGCCGGGTGTGGGCCAGGCGCGGCCCCACCGCGTTCTCGGACAGCCCGGCCAGCATCCCGACCGAGCGGAGGCTGCCGCCGTCGACGACTGACGCCGCCATGGCCTCGTCGAGGGCGACGGTCAGGTGCTCTTGGGCGGCGCGGCAGCAGGGGCAGCGCTCCGTCGGGCCGGTCGGGGTCCACCTGGTCGAGCTCGGCACGCGCCGCCGCCAGCGCTCTGGCGACCGGGCTCCCGGTCGTGGATCGACGGTTGGTGCTCGCCATGGCCGAGATGGTACCGCACTTACTGCGGATACGCAAATCCTGCGCGACAGCAGCAGATGAGGACGAGCCGGAGAGCGGTCCGAATGGGACCCTGGCGGTCAGATCCCCAGCAGGCCCTCCAGCCCGACCGTCACCGGCTCCCCCAGCGACGCCACCCGGCGGATGGCGAGGAGCACGCCGGGCATGTAGGCGGCCCCGTCGTAGGTGTCGTAGCGGATCGAAACCGTCTCCCCGCCGGCGCCGCCGAACAGCACCTCCTGGTGGGCGACCAGCCCGGGGAGCCTGACCGAGTGCACCCGCACATTGGCCACGTCGGCGCCGAGCGCCCCCGGTGGCGACGACACCCCGTCCACCTTCCGGGCCTGGTCGGGCGAGACGGCGCCGATCCTCTGCGCGGTGGCCAGCGCCGTCCCCGAAGGAGCGTCGACCTTGGTGTCGTGGTGAAACTCGATGACCTCCGCCACCGGGAAATGAGGGGCGGCGAGCTCGGCGAGCCGCATGGCGACCACGGCTCCGATGGAGAAGTTGGGGACGATGAGGCAGCGAGCGGGACCGTCGCCCCACAGACGCCGGACCTCGTCGACCCGGGCGGCGTCGAAGCCCGAAGTCCCCACGACGGTGCTCACGCCGAGCTCGCGCCACTTGGCGAGGTTGCCCATCACCACGTCGGGGCGGGTGAACTCGACCACGACGTCGGTTGCCCAGACCACCGACGGGTCGCGGGACACCGCCACCCCGGCGATCTTCTGGCCGGCTGCCGACGGGCTGTAGAGGGCGGTCAGCTCCAGGTCTTCGGCGTCGACGACGGCGGCGCACGTCAGCCGCCCCATCGCCCCGGCCGCACCGGAGACGGCGACCCTGGTCACGCCACGAAGGCCTCGAGGTCTTCAGGGTCGAACGGCCCGACGGCTCCGAGCACGTACGGGCCCGAGTACACGTCGCGTACGACTCCCAGGATGTCGTCCTCGGTGACCGCTTCGATCCTGGCGACGATCTCGTCCATCGACAGGTGCTCGATCCCGGTCAGCTCGGTGCGTCCCAGCCGGGTCATCAGGCTGTCCGAGTCCTCCAGGGACAGCGCCAGCGAGCCCTGCACATGACCCTTGGCCCGTTCCAGCTCCTCGGTGGTGAGGCCGTGCTCCATCAGCTTCTCCAGCTCGGCATGGATGAGCTTGAGCACGTCGGGCGCCTGGCTGGGCGTGGTGCCCACGTAGATCGCCACCGCTCCGGTCTCGAGGAAGGGAAGTCGGAAGCTGTGGACCGCATACGCCAGCCCGCGCTGCTCCCGGATCTCGCGGAACAGACGCGACGACATCCCCCCGCCGAGGATGTGATCGGCCACCAACATGGCGTGGCGGCGATCGTCCCCCCGGCTGAGCCCGGTGGCGCCGAACACCAGGTGGGCCTGCTCGGTGTCGCGACGGCGGATGTTGATCCGGCGCTCCGGCGTCGGGGACGTCGTCTCCCGGGTGATCTCATCGCCCTCCCAGTCGCCCATCCAGCCGCCCACCAGCTCGACGACCTCGGCATGGTCGACCCGCCCGGCCACCGCCACCACGGTCGAGCGGGGCGAGTAGCGCCGCTGCCAGTAGCCATGGAGGTCGTCACGGGACATCGCCCGGATCGACTCCCGCGTCCCCAGCACCGGGCGCTCCAGCGGGTGGCCGTCGAACAGCGCCGAAATGAACTCCTCGAAGGCGACATCGGAGGGGTCGTCGTCGTTCATGTTGATCTCTTCGATCACCACTTGACGCTCCGAGTCGATCTCGTCGGGGCGAAAGGCGGGCCGCTGCAGCATCTCGGCGAGGACGCCGAGACCCCTGGGGAGGTCCTCGTCGAGCAGCCGTGCCCAGAAGCAGGTGTACTCCTTGGTGGTGAAGGCGTTGACTCGGCGCCCATGGCGTCGAAGGTCTCCCTGATCCGGGCGGTGAGCGTCTCCGACCCCTTGAACAAGAGATGCTCGAGGAAGTGCGAGGCGCCCGCCTCGTTGGGCAGTTCGTCCCGGGTACCGGTGTCCACCCAGCAGCCCACCGCCACGGAACGGAGCCCTGGGATCGCCTCGGTGATCACCCGGAGCCCGTTGGGAAGGGTGGTGAGTGCGTAGTGCATCGGCCGATATGATACGGAGATGGCGTCAGCGAGTCGCCGGACCGTCCGCAGGGGCGGCGGAGCGGGGTGAGACAATGGGCGGCTATGCCCGCGACCCGCCCGCTGGATCACCGCTCCAGCCTCACCCAGCTTGTCCGCCCGGAGGAGCGCGGCGATCGAAGAGGTGGTGGGCCGCTACCAGCGGGTGGCGCCGGCGGTGACCCGGTTCGCCCGTACGCTCTCGGGCAACCCCCAACTGGTCGTCGGCTCGGGCCCGCTCCGCCGGGCCCGACGAGATCGTGTGCGACCCTCGGGTCTTCCAGGCGGCGTATGCGGTGCGCGCCGGTGACGCCTGACGAGGTGGCCATCGCCTCCGCGCTCCATGAGTCGTTCACCTGGTGGCCACCGACCTCGACGAGCGCCGGCCCGTCCCCGAGAGTGGTTTTCGCCCCCCACGGGGTGACCGGGGAGAGCGACCTGATCGGTGTGCTGCGGGCCGCAGGTGGCTCCGCCTCGAGGCGCTCTTCTTTGCCCTCGAGGACGCCCGCCAGGAGCGGGTCAATCTCGCGGTATACGGGGGCGCCGCTCGGTCCTGGCCGACATCTATTCGGCCGTCATCGCCAGGTCCTCCGGGACAGGCCGGGCTGCTGGGTCAGTTCGCCCTTGCCTGCTTCCTGATGACCGGCGGCTACGAGGAGCGGGATCGGTTGGAGCGCCGTGTCGACGGGCGGGTCGCGGTCGCCTTGGCCGACGCAGCGCCGTACGTGGAGCAGGCCGCCAGGGCGCGCCGACCCCTGGGCCGTCGCCGAGGCAGCGCTGATGCTGCTCGAGGTGGCGACCATCCACGGCCTGGTCCAACAGGGCAGCCCTGCCGAGACGGTCATGGAGCGCAGGGAACGCCAGGAGAACGACCGGCGTGCCGTCTCTGACGGCGTGGACCGGGTAAGGCTGCAAGCCCGGTGCTGCGCGACGCCGAGGGCTACGAGGAGACCCGCAGGTCGGCACAGTCGCGTGCGGGCGACGCCCCCGCCGCGCCGACAGCGAGGTTGCCGGACAGGAGGGCGTCGACCAACTGCTCAGGGTGAGTCAAGGCCCCCACCATCTACCTGCCCAACGGCATGCGGGGCAGGCTCCTGGTCACCCCGGTACCGGACCAGTTCCGCAGCTTCGGTAAGCAGGGCCGGGACGCCCTCGACCGCTTCGCCCTGCGGTGGCAAGTGGCGCAACGGCATGTCTCTGGCGAGCTCTACCCGTTGTTCGTGGCCAATCAGCGCCGCGGGCTCCGCTCGGGATACGACGCCGGCGATCTCTCTCCGCACGCCGCCCTCTTCATCGGTGCCGGGCTGTACCAGCGGATATACGAACGGAGGGCGCTACCCAACCGCCGCTCATATGCGGTGAGCCTGCTGGTCGACGCCTCCGCCTCGATGCTCCAGCCCCGGCCAACCGGCGATGCCGGCAGGTCGCCGTGGGGGATGGCCGCGGCGCTTCTCGGCGCGTGGACGCTGGCCAGGCTGTGCGACGAACTTCAGATCGAATTCGAGGTGGCGCTGTTCAACCGCTCCTTCGCCGCCCGCCGCACCGATACCGAGGCCAGGTACACCAAGAGCCGCTCCCGGGCCACGGCCGGGCTCCGCCAGACCCAGGGCGCCGCGGCCGAGCGGCTCATATCGACCGTGAACCACTACTTGGTGAAGCCGTTCGGGCGCCGCTGGCGCGCGCCGAAGACGTCCTTGCCGGGCTGTTCCGGACGGCCGCCGAACCGGCAGGCGCCGCGATGGAGGCGAAGCGGTACCCCAACTCGAGCCCACCGGTCTCGATGTTCGAGAAGGCGGCAAACGTGGACGAGTTCAACGTTATCCATGCCGCCGAGCGGATGGCCCGCACCGGCTCCACGGTCCGAGTGCTGGTGGTGCTCGCCGACGGCATGACACGCGGCTCGGTCGAGGCACTTGCCGCTGCGGCCAACGGAGTCGAGCACGGTGGGACCACGGTCCTCGGCATCGGGATCGGCGACGCCACTGTCGAAGCCGCCTACCGTCGCAGCGAGGTGGTCAGCCAGCCGGAGGCGCTCACCCGGGCCATCGTGGACGGCACCAGGCAGGCGCTGCGCCGCAGTCTGGCCATGTGGGGGATGGAGGCCTGGTGGCGGCGCGCCAGTCGCACACCCGAGCGCGGCCTGATCTATCAATGAGAGGAACCCGATGAACGTGACCTTCAACGATCCCGCCGGGGCGGGAAGCCGATCTCGCTGGAGACGATTCTCGCTGCCTGGCGACCGTCGGACGCCGACCATCGCCTCCGGAAGATCCCCGAGCCCGACCCCCACTACGTGGACCTGGGGATGCTCTACCGCTTTGCCCGGCTGGAAGAGGTGCGGCGTCAGGATCCGGCCGGGTTCAGCCCCACTCCATGTGGCGGTTCGTGGTCACATGGGCACAGGGAAGGACCACGACATCGAGCAGTTCGCCGCCATGCTCGGCCTTCCCTATTACCGGATACCGCTGACCGGCGAGGTGCGGGACGTCACCCTGATCGGGTCGACCAAGCTCCACGGCGATGGGAAGGGGGCACCGAGAGCCGGTGGCAGGACGGCGATATCACCAGGGCGCTGCGGGGCCCGGCGCTGGTAAACCTCTCAGAGCTCAACGCCGCCGGTGCCGAGACGCTGTTCGCCCTCCACGGGCTGCTCGACCGGTATCGCGGCGCTCGACCTGCCCAACGGGGAGACCGTCCAACTGAGGGGTGACGTTCGCCTGTTCGGGACGATGAACCCGACCGATCTGCGGGACTACGCCGGGACGCAGACCCTGAACAAGGCCTTCGCCGACCGCTGGGTCATCTGGGAGAAGAGATTCCCCACCGAGGACGAGATCGCACCATGCTGGAGGTCCGCTACCCGGCGCTGCGGGCTCCGTTCGTCGAGGCGATCGCCCGGCTCGCGGTCGAGGTCAACGCCTCGTTCACGGGCAACCGACCAGGGGACGAGGGTGGAGACGCCGATGAGCCTGCGCACCGTGCTCGACCGGGTGCCCGCCGGTTTGATGGTCTATGCCGGCGAGACGGACCCACTCCGCCAAGCCTGGGAATAGATGGTCCTACCCCACGTCGACCCATACGACCGCGACCACTACGACACGGTGTGGAACGCGGTGGTCCGGAAGGGCCCCCAGGGGCCGGCCTACGGCTGAGCCCCTGCCTCCGCCTCGATCACGCCGGTCAAGGATCTGGGCGCTCACCGAGAAGCGGCGTCGAGCTCGGCTATCCGTTCCTGGACCAGCGTCTCGACGAGCTCGGCCGGTAGCGGATGGTCCGGGGTGAACCGAACTGTCCCTTTCGATGTGGACCACTCCCCCAGCTCGGCCTGGTGAGCTTCGATCACCTCGGGGCTCATCGGGAAGAAGGACAGGTGGGCCTTGGCCGCCGAGTAGCACACCAGCGGCCGGTCCCGGTAGCGGAAGGCGGGCGCCCCGTAGCTGAAACCCTTCCTCGGCGTCTTGGGGCGGCGGCGGCGATGTTCTCCCGCAAGGCCTGGAGAGCGTCCCGCTGGTCGTCGGGCAGCCCGGAGAGGTAGGTTTCGATGTCGTCGGTGACGGTCATCCCCCGGCAGCTTACGACCCGGTTCGGCGGACACCCTGACCGCACCGAGGATCCCTTCTCCAACGGTTCCCAGCGTCACCCCGCCTACCCATCGATGTGGCACATCTGCAGCGAACGTTTTGACGCCCGACGGTCGTGGGTAGAGGGTGCGGTGCCTGTTATGGGGGGTCTCTCGTTTCTGATCTCACAGATGACGCGCCCGCTGGTGACGCCTCGCAGGGTGGTGCCGGCGGCGCTGCGCCGGGGTGCCGGATCTGGTTGTACAGCGGGGACGGTGTGGACACCTCGCTGGATCTCGACGTGCCGTTGCCGGATTCTGACCGACCTGACAGCCATTCCCCGATCCCGGAGGCCGAGACCTGATGAGCCCGAACCCCGACGACACGCCAGATCCATCCGACGCGCTCCCCGACCCGGTGCTACCGGAAGCTCCCACCCGCCGCTCGCCCGAGGAGTTGCCCGCCCACGTCGCGGACGGGCCCCCGGGTTGCCCGACCCCGGAGACCCCGGTGCCCGAGCCGGATCTGCCGACAGACGTGCCCCCGTACCCGGACCCCGAGAACCCGGAGGTGCCCCCGGAGGTGCCTCCGGAGATCCCCGAAGTCCCAGACATGCCGGACACGGAGGTGCCCTCCGAGTTGCCGACGATCCCCGATCCGGAGAAGCTGGGGGAGCTGCCGCCTTCCTAGATGCTCTCCGCGGTGCCCGTCGGCGCGGCGAGGATCATTCCCGGAAGTTGACGTACTGCAGGGGGAGGCGGTAGTCGAGGCCCTTGAGCAGGGCGATCACCTGTTGGAGGTCGTCGCGCTGTTTGGCCTGAACCCGCAGCTGGTCGCCCTGGACCTGCACCTGGACCTTCAGTTTCGAGTCCCTGATCGTCTTGCCGAGCTCCTTGGCGGCGTCTTGGGGGATACCCTCGACCAGCGTGAAGGTCGACCGGACCCGGCCCCCGGCGACAGGCTTCGGGTCGCCGCCCTGGAGCACCTTGAGCGACACCCCGCGCTTGACCAGCTTGGTCTTGACCACGTCGATGGCGGCGTCCAGCCGGCCCTCCGCCGAGGACTCGACGGAGAGCTCTCCCTCGGTGGCGGTGATCTCGGTGTTGGTCCCCTTGAAGTCGAAGCGGTTGACGATCTCCCGCCGCGCCTGGTCAACGGCGTTGCGGACCTCCTGGCGGTCGATCTGGGAGACGACATCGAACGTGGGCATCCCGCGAATCTACCCGGCCGACAGCAACAGACTGCCTGACTACCGTCGGGGGATCCGCGGCTACCGGTTGGGGGACGGTCTCGACGAGCAGATCGCCGAGCTCGTGCGCCAGGCGGTGTCGGTCGACGGGCACGAGGCCCACGACCACGAGGTCGAGCTGGCCGCCGAGATGATGGTCAGTGCCCTCAAGCTGCTGCGCGACGACACCGACCGTGGCGATCTCAAGTTGGTCAACACCGCCCTCAAGGAGCTGCGCTACTCGTTCCTGGTGTTCTCCAAGTACCGGGACACCCGCAAGGTGACCATGTACGGCTCTGCCCGGACTCCTCACGACGACCCCAACTACGTGCGGCGAGCGACTTCGCCAAGGCGATGGCCGACTTGCACCGCTGGATGGTGGTCACCGGGGCCGGCCCGGGGATCATGGAGGCGGGCAACCGGGGCGCCGGTCGGCGAGACGGGTTCGGGGTCAACATCCGGCTCCCGTTCGAGGCCGACGCCAACCCCTGGGTCCACGAGAGCCGGCTGATCAACTTCAAGTACTTCTTCACCCGCAAGCTGATGTTCGTCAAGGAGTCGGACGGGTTCGCCATCTTCCCCGGAGGGTTCGGCACCCAGGACGAGACCTACGAGCTGCTCACCCTGATGCAGACCGGCAAGTCCGACCTCCACCCGGTCGTCCTTCTCGAGGCGCCCGGCACCGGCTACTGGGAGGCGTGGCTCGACTTCGTCGACGTCCTCGAGCGGCAACGGATGATCAGCCCCGCCGACCGCAAGCTGTACCTGCACACCACCGACCTCGACACCGCCATCGCCGAGATCGTCACCTTCTACCGCAGCTACCACTCGCAGCGGTTCGTCGAGGGCCACCTGGTGCTGCGGCTGCTCCACGAGCCGTCCTCCGAACTGCTCGACGAGCTCAACGCCGAGTTCGGCGACGTCGTGGTCGACGGTCGCATCGAGCGCACCGTCGCCTCGCCCGGCGAGGTGCGCGACGGCGACCACCCCGAGCTCTCCCGCATCCGGTTCCACTTCGACCGGAGGCGGCTGGGACGGCTCCGGCAGATGATCGACCACATCAACCACGCCGCCCCCGCCGAGGCCCTCCCCGGGCCCCGCGTCTGACCCTTCGGCGGTTTCGCGGTTCCGGACCGACGGTAGAATCCACAGATGCGCGAGATCCTTTCCGACCTGGTCGCCGAGCAGCAGTCACTCGATCAGTTCCTGCAACGGATCCACGAGCGTGACTGGAAGACCGCCACGCCCGCCAAGGGCTGGACCATCCACGACACGGTGAGCCACCTCGCTTCCACCGAGACGCTGGCGGCCAAGGTCATCGCCGAGGGGCAGTCGGCACTCGACGGTGTCGACGTCTCCGACATCGACGCCTGGACCGCCGAAGGGGTCAAGATCGGCCGGGGAAAGCGCTACCAGGAAGTCATCGAGTGGTGGCGCAACGGCAGGGCCGACGTGGTCGACGCCCTCTCCCACATGGAGGCCGGTGACCGGATCCCCTGGCTGTACAGCTCGGTGAGCGCCAAGGCGTTCGCCTCGCTCCGGTTGATGGAGACCTGGGCCCACGGGCTCGACGTCCGAGCCTCGATGGAGGGCAAGCTGCCCGTGGCCGAGGACGAGGAGCCGGAAACCGACAGCCCCCGCCTCTACCACGTCGCCTGGCTCGCCCACCGCATGCTCCCCTACGCCTTCTCCGAGGCAGGCGAGCCCTACCCGAGCCAGGGCATCCGGGTGCAGCTGATGGGGCCCAAGTACTCCCGGTGGGACTTCGGGCCCGACGACACCGACATCGTCATCAAGGGCATGGCCGGTGAGTTCTGCCGGGTCGCCGTCCATCGCATGAAGGCGAACGACACCAACCTGAAGGCAATCGGCACCGACGCCGAGACCGCCCTGCGCCTCCTCCGCGCCTACTAGGAGCGGTGCGCACCGTCCCTCGCCTCACCGGCATGGTTCACCTCGGGCCATTGCCCGGGTCGCCACGCTTCGCCGGTGACTTCGATGCCGTCATCGCCGCTGCCGTCGACGACGCCCTCCGCCTCGACGACGCCGGCTTCGACGCCATCGGCGTGGAGAACTTCGGTGACGCCCCCTTCTTCGCCGACGACGTGCCCAAGGTGACCGTGGCCGCGATGACCCGGGCCATCGGAGCTGTCGCCGGGGTGACCGCCAAGCCGCTGGTGGTGAACGTCCTCCGCAACGACGCCGCCGCCGCGGTGGCGATCGCCGCCGCCTCGGGGGCCGCCTTCATCCGGGTCAACGTGCTGGCGGGGACGATGTGGACCGACCAGGGGCCGATCGTGGGTCGCGCCGCCGAGGTCACCCGGCTCAGATCGGCCATCGCCCCCGAGGTCGGCATCCTCGCCGACGTGTTCGTCAAGCACGCCACGCCCACTCCGGGTGCCACCATCGAGCAGGCGGCCGAGGAGCTCGTCGACCGCGCCGGGGCCGACGCCGTCATCGTCTCCGGCACCGCCACCGGCCGGCCACCCGACATCGCCACGGTACGACAGGTCCGCGCCGCGGTGCCGGGGACGCCGGTCCTGCTCGGCTCGGGTGTCACCGAGGATTCCCTGGCCGGCTTCCTCGTCGCCGCCGACGGCGCCATCGTCGGCACCGCCATCAAGGTCGACGGGATCACCACCAACCCGGTCGATCCGGTCCTCGCCAAGGCGATGGTCGCCGCCGCCGGTTGACCGGCACACCATCGCCGGTACCCTCGACGGGCGGTACACACAGTCTCGATGTCAGGTCGACTGTTGGCGCCGGACACAACGTGAAGTTGTCCCCAGGCTCCCGAGGCCCGGTACCCGACACGGCTCAACGTCTTATGTAGGGAGTGTGCGTAAGACGGTTTTGTCATTCACAGCCACCTCCACACCGCATCGAGGGTTGACACCTCTCCAGCACGAGCGGGCTCGGGGCGCTTGAATGAGCGGCCCGAGGGAGGTGGCGGTGGAGATAGAGGTCGTCGTCGAGATCCCCAAGGGGTCACGCAACAAGTACGAGATGGACCATGAGACGGGTGCGCTGTGGCTCGACCGTCACCTCTTCACCGCCACCAGCTACCCCGCCGACTACGGGTTCATCCCCGGCACCCTCTCGGAGGACGGTGACCCGCTCGACGCACTCGTCCTGCTCGACGAGCCGACGGTGCCGGGATGCCACATCCTCGCCCGGGCGATCGGCGTCTTCTGGATGAGGGACGAGGCCGGGCCCGACGCCAAGATCCTGTCGGTGCCGGCCCACGACGAGCGTTGGGCGCACCTCATCGACCTCCCCGACCTCCGGCGCCACCTTCGTGCCGAGATCACACACTTCTTCGAGGTGTACAAAGCGCTGGAGCCGGCCAAGAGCACCGAGATCGGCAGCTGGGACGATGCCGAGGTGGCCGCCCGGGTGATCAACGAGGCGTTCGAGCGCCACCGTGCCACCGAGCACGACCCGCCGGCGCATGGGTGACGCCCAGCGCGAACCGAGCGATTGAACACACGCACGTGGCGCCACTCGCGCAACGTTTGCCGCTGACGCCAGGCGACTGGGCGACCCCGGTAGGCCGTCGGGCTACCTGACCACCAGCTCGGCCGCGATCGCCGTCGTCGGGCGGCGATCCGTGTCATACCCGGCCGGTACGCTGACCCTCCGCCACCGAGTGACCCGCCGATGACCCTCCCCGACTTCTTCGCCCCCGCCACCCGGGCCTGGTTCGAGTCGACGTTCGTGGCCCCGACCGACGCCCAGCGGCTCGGCTGGGAGGCGATCGCCGCCGGAAGCCACACCCTGATCCATGCGCCCACCGGGTCCGGCAAGACCCTGGCCGCCTTCCTGTGGGGCATCGACCGGCTCGCCGGCGAGCCGGTGCCGGACGAGGCGAAACGGTGCCGCCTGCTCTACGTCTCGCCGATGAAGGCACTGGCCTACGACATCGAGCGAAACCTGAGGGCACCGTTGACCGGCATCCGGCTCGCCGCCTCCCGGCTCGGTGCAGCAGCCGCCGGAGATATCGGTGGCGATGCGCACCGGTGACACGACCAGCAGCGAGCGTCAGGCGATGCTCCGGCATCCGCCGGACATCGTCATCACCACCCCCGAGTCGCTCTACCTGATGCTCACCTCACAAGCGCGCTCGGTGCTGTCCTCGGTGCGCTGGGTGATCGTCGACGAGGTCCACTCGGTGGCGTCCTCGAAACGTGGCTCGCACCTGGCGCTGAGCCTGGAACGGCTCGACGAGTTGGTCGCCGGCTCACCGGGCGCCGCACCCCCGCAGCGGATCGGGCTGTCGGCGACCCAGCGACCGCTGGCCACCATCGCCGAGTTCCTCGGCGGGGGCGAGGTCGTCGACGGCGGGTGGCGGCCACGGCCGGTGGCCATCGTGGACGTCCCCGGGGACAAGACGTTCGACCTGGAGATCGTGGTCCCGGTGGCCGACATGACCCGGCCGGAGGCATCCGTCCCGATCGGTGAGGACGGCGCCACCCGACGGTCGATCTGGCCGGCGGTGTACCCCAGCCTGCTCGAGCAGGTGCTCCGGCACCGGTCGACGATCATCTTCGTCAACAGCCGGGGGGCGGCCGAGCGGCTCGCCGCCGAGCTCAACCGGCTGGCCGGGGAGGAGCTGGCGCAGTCCCACCACGGCTCGGTGTCGCGGGAGCAACGGGTCGCCATCGAGACCAAGCTGAAGCAGGGAGAGCTGCAGGGCGGTGGTGGCCACCTCGACGCTCGAGCTGGGGATCGACATGGCGCGCCGTCGACCTGGTGCTCCTGGTCGAGTCACCGGCGTCGGTGGCCAGCGGGCTGCAGCGGGTGGGCAGGGCCGGGCACCAGGTCGGCGCGCCCAGCGTGGCCCGCATCTACCCGAAGCACCGCGCCGACCTGCTCGAGGCGACCGTGGTGGTCGACCGCATGCTCGCCGGGGCGGTGGAGACGACCGTGGTGCCCCGCAACCCGCTCGACGTGCTCGCCCAGCAGCTGGTGGCCATGGTCACCGCCCGGCCGGCCACCGCCGACGAGCTGTACGGCCTGGTCCGCGGCGCCGCCCCCTACCGGGACCTGGGCCGAGCCAGCTTCGAGGGCGTCCTCGACATGCTGGCGGGCCGCTACCCGTCCGACGAGTTCGCCGAGCTCCGCCCCGCATCATCTGGGACCGCGTCCACCGGGACGGTCCGGCCCGCGACAACGCCAAGATGCTGGCCGTCACCAACCCGGGCACCATCCCCGATCGCGGGCTGTACACCGTGATGCTGGCCGGTGGTGGTCGGGTGGGAGAGCTCGACGAGGAGATGGTCTACGAGAGCCGGCCGGGCGACGTGTTCGTCCTCGGATCGACGTCGTGGCGGATCGACGAGATAACCCACGACCGGGTCATCGTGCTCCCCGCCCCGGGCCAGCCCGCCGCCAAGCTCCCCTTCTGGCACGGCGATGCCGCCGGCCGGCCCGTCGAGCTGGGGCGTGCGGTCGGCGAGCTCGTCCGTCGCCTCGGCGGGCTCGGCGCCGGTGAGGCCCGCGCCACGCTGGTCGACCGGTACCGGCTGGACCCGTGGGCCGCCGACAACCTCGCCGCCTTCCTCGACGAAGAGCGGGAGGCCACCGGGGTGCTGCCCACCGACCGCACGGTGGTGGTGCAGCGGTTCCGCGACGAGATCGGCGACTGGCGGATGGTGGTGCTCACCCCGTTCGGCGCCAGGGTCCACGCCCCGTGGGCGCTGGCGGCCCGGCACCGGCTCCGCACCGAGGTGGGGAGCCAGGTCGACGTCATCTGGTCGGACGACGGCATCGTCTTCCGCTTCCCCGACCTCGACGAGCCCCCGGCGGCGACTGCGGTGGTGCCCTCCCCCGACGAGATCGAAGACCTCCTGCTCGAGGAGGTGGCCGACTCGGCCCTGTTCACGTCCCGGTTCCGCGAGGCGGCGGCCCGCGCCCTGCTGCTGCCCCGTCGCCGTCCCGGGTCGCGCACCCCGCTGTGGCAGCAGCGGCGCCGAGCCGCCGGGCTGCTCGAGGTCGCCGCCAAACACCCCGACTTCCCCATCGTGTTGGAGACCTACCGCGAGGTGCTCCAGGACCACTTCGACCTCCCGGCGTTGACCGAGCTGCTCGGCGACATCGCCGCCCGCCGGGTCCGGGTCCACGAGCTCGAGCTGAACGGCCCCAGCCCGTTCGCCTCCTCGCTCATGTTCGACTTCGTCGCCTCGTTCATGTACGAGTACGACGCCCCGGTGGCGGAGCGGCGGGCGGCGGCGCTCACCCTCGATCGGAGGTTGCTGGCTGACCTGCTCGGCGATCCCGACCTCAGGGATCTGCTCGACCCGGCGGTGATCGCCCAGGTCGAGCTCGAGCTCCAGCTCCTCGACCCGGAACGGAAGGCGCGCTCCGCCGACGCCGTCCACGATGCCCTCCGCCACCTGGGGCCGTTGACCCGCGACGAGCTGCGGGCTCGGGTGGAACCGCCCGAACAGGCCGATGGGCTCATCGCCGGTCTCGTCGGCGAGCGCCGGATCGCGCCCGTTGTGGTCAACGGGTCGTCGCGGCTCGCCGCCGTCGAGGACATCGCCCGGCTACGCGACGCCCTCGGGGTGGCGCCGCCCCCGGGCATGCCGACCGGCCTGCTCGAGCCGGCATCCGACCCGCTCGGCGATCTGGTCGGCCGGTACGCCCGCACCCACGGGCCGTTCACCGTGGCCGAGGCGGCCGCCGCCCTGGGCACTCCTGCCGCCGTGGTGGCCGAGGTGCTCGACCGGCTCGCCGGTGCCGGCCGGGTCACCAGCGGCGGTTACCGCAGCGGGACGGACACGGCGGAGTGGGTGGACGTGGAGGTGCTGCGCCGGATCAGGAGGCGATCGCTGGCGGTGCTGCGCGCCGAGGTCGAGGCGGTCGACGTCGCCACGCTCGGTCGCTTCCTGCCCGCCTGGCAGGGCATCGGCACGAAGTCGGGCACGCCCCAGCGACTCCACGAGGTGGTGCGCCAACTTCAGGGCGCCTCCATCGCCGCCGGAATCCTCGAGTCGACCGTGTTCCCCCGCCGGCTCGCCTATTCACCGGCGATGCTCGATGCGCTGCTCGCCTCCGGTGACGTGGTGTGGCTGGGCCGAGGGTCGCTGGCGGGCAAGGACGGCAGGGTCGCCCTCTACCTGCGAAGCCAGGTGCCCACGCTGGCGACCGCACTCGACGTCGAGCCACCCGAGGGCGCTGTCCACGAGGCCCTGCGCACCGCCCTCGCCTCCCGCGGCGCCTCGTTCTTCTACGACCTCGTCGCCGCAGCAGGCGGGGCGGCTCACGACGAGGTGCTCGAGGCGATCTGGGACCTGGTGTGGGCAGGCGAGGTGACCAACGACACGTTCGCTCCGGTGCGTGGGTTCCTCGGGCGGAAACGGACGGCCCGCACCGGCCGGCCGCGACCGATGACCGGGATGCCGCCGGCCGCGACGGGGCGCTGGTATCTCACCGCCGACCTCGTGACCGGCTCGGGGCCGGTCTCCGCCGAGGAGCGGGCGGGAGCCATCGCCGAGGTGCTGCTCGACCGACACGGGGTGGTCACCAGGGACACGGTGCTCGGCGAGGGCGTCCCCGGGGGCTTCTCCGGGCTCTACCCGGTGTTCACCGCGCTCGAGGATGTCGGCCGGGTGCGGCGGGGCTACTTCATCGAGGGGCTCGGCGGCTCCCAGTTCGCCCTACCGGGCGCCGTCGACCGGCTCAGGAGGTCCGATTCGCCCGGCGTGCTCCTGCTGGCGGCGGCCGACCCGGCCAACGTGTACGGGTCGACGGTGTCGTGGCCGGAGCATGCCACCGCCCGGCCGGCCCGGCGGAGCGGGGCGTGGGTGATCCTCCTCGACGGGTTGCTGGTGGCGTTCGTCGAGGGCAGCGGCCGGTCGGTGTCGACGTACGGCGACGATCCGGAGCCGGTGGTCAGCGGGCTCGTCGAACTGGCCGAAGCCGTCGGTGGGCGACTCACCGTGGCCACCGTGGACGGCGACCCGGTCGCCGGCTCCGCGCTCGGCCCGGCGTTGACCGTGGCCGGATTCGCCCCCGGCTACCGCGGCCTCACCTTCAGCGCGGCACCCCGCAACCGTCGTCGGCCGTGACCCGGACCGAGTGCCGGCTTCACCATTGGCGTGGCGGAAGCGCTTGGTGTCGGCGGCCGGCGAGCAGGATGACCGTTCACAGGCCCGATGAAGCTGATCGTGCAGCGGGGAACGGGTCAGGCGGGGGTGTCGCTCATGGCGCGGAGGTCCTCGAGCGGGTAGACCCCGGTGCCGTGGTCGTCGGGGCCGAACACGAACCGGAGGGCGTAGCCGCCCACCAACGACGTGTCGCTGATGGTGATCGGCTCGTCACCGGCCAGGACCGCCTCCAGCGCCGCCGCCCCGGCAGGCTCCCGACAGATTGCGCACATACAGGCCGTTCGCAGGTCGCGGGCCGTGTAGGTGCTCTCGGTCCCGTCGTCCCAGGTGATCTCCACCCGGGTACCCTCGACCACTTCGATGCGTTGCGGGAACGTCGTCATACCCACCACCCTACCGCCACTGCTCGTGGCTCCGGCTGACGCCGCATCGCCGGTGCGATGGCGGGACGCCCAGCCCCCATCGCCGACCGGCACGGCGTACCGTCTCGACGGCGTGACCACCCCGACCCTCTCCATCCGACCCGGGCACCCGTTCCTGCTCGAGCTGCCGTGGGCCACGCCGATCGAGGAGTGGGACGACCCGCACCTGGTCGAGGTGCCGACCGGCCTCCACAGGCACGTGGTCCGCTTCGTGGCCTTCGAGGACGAGATCTATGCCATCAAGGAGCTGCCCCGGCGGGTGGCCCGGCACGAGTACAACACGCTGCGCGCCCTCGAGAACCGGGTGAGCCCGGTCGCTCAGGCCGCTGGGCTGGTCGACCGGAGCTGGATAGCCGCGGACCGCGAGCCGTCGGCGGCGGTCATCACGCGGTACGTGAAGTTCACCTTCACCTACCGCGAGTTGATCTCCGGGGGCAACTTCGGCCCGCGGCGCCGGCAGATGCTCGACGCCGTGGCCGGGCTGCTGGTGGAGCTGCACCTCGCCGGCTGCTACTGGGGAGACTGCTCCCTCTCCAACCTCCTGTACCGGTACGACGCGGGGGCGATCCAGGCAGTGATGATCGATGCCGAGACCAGCGAGCTCCACGACGAGCTGAGCGCCGGCCAGCGTGAGCACGACCTCGACATCATGGTGGTGAACCTGGCCGGGGGGATGGCCGACATCGCCGCCGAGCAGGGACTCGACCTCGACGATGCCGACCTGACGCTGGGCGAGGACGTCGCCCGGGTGTATCGGGCGCTGTGGGCCGAGCTCACCGAGCCGGTGGTGATCGGCGCCGAGGAGGGCTACCGGGTCCAGGAGAGGGTGGAGCGGCTCAACAACCTCGGCTTCGAGGTGGGCGACATGGACCTGCTCCCCTACGAGGGCGGCCCGGGGCGCCGGCTCGAGGTGAGCGTGTCCGTGGGCGGCCGGACCTTCCACACGTCACGGCTGCGCGATCTGACCGGGATCGAGGCGTCCGAGGAGCAAGCGAGGCAGATCCTCACCGACCTCCAGTACTACGAGGCGGTCGAGCCCCGCGCCAGCGCAACCGGCAAGGCGGTGCGCGCCATCCGCTGGCGGGTGGAGGTGTTCGAGCCCCTGCTGGCCGAGATCGCCGCCCGGGCCGGAGACCGTGACGCCGTCCAGCTCTACTGCGACTACCTCCACCACCGCTACCTGATGGCCGCCGCCGCAGGACGCGACATCCCCAACGCCGAGGCGTTCGACCACTGGGTCGAGGAAGGGATGCCGGGCATCGCCATCGAGCCCCAGCCTGTCGATGGCCAACCGCAGTCGGCGGCAACGGCGACCTAGTGGCCGCCGCGCTTGACCCCGCCGTACTTCATGCGGGTGTCCTCGATGCGGGCGACCAGTTCGTCCTCGCCAGCGTCGCCGAACCCGGCTTCGACGACCTCTCCGAGGAAGAGGTCGTGGGTTCCACATGGGATCTCCCGCCACACGGTGCACTCGATGAAGGCGGCCGCCTCGGTGAACACAGGGGCCCCGGTGAGACCCTCGCGGAAGGGGCGGCCGTTGAGCGTCATGTCCTCCTTGACCGCCGGCTTGGAGAACTTCACGAAGGGCCGGGTGTCGTGCCGGGGCCACAGGTTGACGCTGAACACGCCGCTGTCCCTGACCAACCGGTTGGTGACTGCGCCGGCATCGATGGAGACGGCGACCAGCACGGGCTCCATGGCCACCTGGGTGACCCAGCTCTGGGTCATCCCGTTCCACTCGTCGCCGTGCCGGGACCCGATGAGGCACAGGACATTGGGGATGCGCCACAGCACCTTGTTGAGCGTTTCCGCCGTCACCGATGAGGCCAACCGCCACCTCCGTCGCCGGTCCTGTACCAGTGCCCGAGGAGACTAACGGCCGACCCGGCCGGCCCCGCCCCGTAGCCCAAGCCCCCGTGAGCGCGTAGCATCGACCCATGCACGTGCTCATCGCCACGTCCGGGGTACTCGGCCCCGGCCAGGTCGTCGAGTTCACCAAGAGGCTGGTCGGCGAGGACGGCCGGGTGACGGTCACCACGGTGATCGAAGTGCCCAGGAGCTTCCTCGACCAACTCGGCTCGGACGACTGGAGCCCGACGGCGACCGGCGGCGACGGCGACACCCAGGACTCGGTGGTCGAGCGGTACGTCGAGGAGCGGGGCCGGCGGATGTGCGAGCCGCTGCTCCAGGCGCTGGCCGAGGACGGGGTCCACGCCGACGCCGTGTACCTCGAAGGCGAAGACCCGGCCGCCACCATCTCGGGTCTGGCGACGAAGCTCGAGGCGGACATCGTGGTACTCGGGGCGACGCGCCCCATCTTCCACCAGGAGGCGTGGGAAAGCGTCTCCGCCCGGGTGACGCTGGAGTGCGCCCGCCCGGTGCTGGTCCTGCCTCCTCCGGTCAGAGTGGAGGTTCCGGGAGAGGAGTGACCCTGCCCAGGCCCGCCCGCAGCATCGCCTCGGTGTGCGGGACGAAGGCGCCGGGGTCGGCTTCGAGCAGGGCGACGACTTCCGCCACCGGCCACCACCGCGGGTCGGCGGTCTCGCCCGGTACCGGCCGCGGGTCGCCTTCGCCGTAGCACTCGAACAGGACGTGCATGGACGGGAAGCCGTCGCCGATGCCGTTCACCACCGCGATCGGGATGGCGGTGGCGCTGCCGCCGCCGGACCTGGACCCGAGGGTGACGGCGGCGGCTACCGCGGTCACCACCACGCCGGTCTCCTCGAGGACCTCACGGGCAACCGCGGTATCGGGTCGCTCCCCTGCCTCCCATCGGCCGCCAGGCAGCTCGAGCAGGCCTTGCACCGGCTCGCCCGGCTTGTCCCTTCGCTGCAGCAAGATGTGCTCATGGTCCGTCGATGCATACACCAGCGCCGAGACGATGGGGAGCACGAGACCGTCGGCCATCCCCGGGGGGACCCGCGGTGTCACGACACCTGGGTGACAGCCAGCAGGTCGGGACACTCCAGCTCGACCGCCACCCCGGCCGAGGTGGCCGCCGTCGCCAGGTTCGTGCAGGCAATGGCGAACCGCTGTGAAGCGGCGGCGAAGTCGGAACCGTCGAGCGACTCACCCAGCTGGTCGATGGAGTCCAGGCTGCGGACCGTCTCAGTCGCGGCGGGGATGGCGGCCACCAGGTCCGAGCCGGCGGTGATGAGGTCTTCATGGGCCAGTTCGAGCTCGGGGGGCGGCTCCATATCCTCGAGCCCGTCGACCAGGCTGCGCAGCTCGGAGCCGGTCTGGGAAAAGAGATCGGCGGTCTTGACGATGGCCAGCTCACCGGCCTGGTCGAAGTACGCCGCCATTGCCGCCAGGTCGGCGAAATCCGTCGAGCCGTGAAGGTCGGCGAGCTGGGCGGACAGATCCTCGCCGAAGTCGGCCTGCCGGGCGGTCACCGTTTCGGAGAGGTCGGTCAGCTGCCCGGAGAGCTCCTCGAAGTACCCGGTGGCTGTCGGAGGTGAGCTGTTGCAGGAGGCGAGGAGGGCGGCGGCGAGCGCCAGCCCCGTCACCGTCCTCGCCAGCCTGATCGCGCTGACCGGGACCCAGCCCGTTCGACGAGCGGTTGGCGTCACGTGTGCCAGCGTAACCGTGCGCCGTAGTCACACGTTGACCGCCGCCTGGTGCCGTGTCAGGCCGTGGTGGCGAATTGGGTGCGGTACAGCGAGGCGTAGAGCCCGCCGGCGGCGAGCAACTCGGAGTGGGTCCCCCATTCGACCAGGCTGCCCGACTCCATCACCAGGATGCGGTCGGCGGACAGGATCGTCGACAGGCGGTGGGCGATGACCAGCGACGTGCGTCCCTCCATCACCTTCTCGAGAGCGTCCTGGATGAGCGCCTCGCTGTGGGCGTCGAGGTGTGAGGTGGCCTCGTCGAGGATCAGGATCTGCGGGTCGCGGAGGATCACGCGGGCAATGGCGATGCGCTGTTTCTCGCCGCCCGAGAGGCGGTAGCCCCGTTCGCCGACGGGCGTGTCGTATCCCCTGGGGAGGCCGTCGATGAGGGTGGCGATGTTGGCCAAACCGGCGGCGATCCGAAGCTCCTCGTCGGAGGCGTCCGGCTTGGCGTACCGCAGGTTCACCGCGATGGTGTCGTGGAAGAGGTACGCCTCCTGGGTGACGACGCCGATGGCGGCGGCGAGGTCCTCCCGGTCGAGGGTGCGCACGTCGTGGCCGTCGATGCGCACCGCACCCCGGTCGACTTCGTACAGCCGGGGAACCAGGTAGGTGGTGGTGGTCTTGCCGGCGCCGGAAGGGCCGACCAGGGCTATCAACTCTCCGGGCTCGACCCGGAAGGTGACGTCCCGCAGCGCCCACTCGACCGGGGGCTCGACGGGGACGGCGTCGGCGACCTGGAGCGGGCCCCGGCCGATCCGCTCCACCGTCTCCAAACCGGAGCTGCCCCCGTAGGCGAACCAGACGTGGTCGAACTCGATGGCCCCGGCGAACCGACCGGGCCGCACCGGGTTGGCCTCCTCCACGATGGCGTGGCGCATGTCGAGCACCTCGAACACCCGCTCGAAGGAAACCAGGGACGTGGCGAACTCGACCCGGGTGTTCGACAGGGCGGTGAGCGGCCCGTACAGGCTGCCCAGGTACGCCGAGAGGGCGACGATGGTCCCGACGGTGATGGCGCCGTTGATGGCGAGGACCGCCCCGGTCCAGAACACGACCGCCGAGCCGAGCGCCCCCATCACGCCGAGCGCCATGTAGAACCAGCGACCGATGGTGGCCTGGCGGACCCCGAGATCGCGCACCGCCCCCGCCTCGGTGGAGAACTTGGCCTCCTCCTCGCGGTTGCGGCCGAACAGCTTGACCAGCAGCGCCCCGGACACGCCGAGCGTCTCCTGCATGTGGGAGTTCATCGCCGCGTTCCGCTCCAGCTGGTGGCGCCGCACCACCCGCAGCAACTTCCCAACCCGGCGCGAGGCATAGATGAACAGCGGGAAGATCGCCACCGCCAGGAGGGTGAGACGCCACTCGAGGCGGAGCATCACCACCAGGGTGGCCGCCACCGCCACGATGTTGGAGACCAGCGAGATGAACGTGCCGGTCACCGCCTGCTGGGCCCCCACCACGTCGTTGTTGAGACGAGACATCAGCTCGCCGGTGCGGGTCGCCGTGAAGAACCCCAGCGACATCCCGAGCACGTGCTCGTACAGCTGGTTGCGCAGGTCGAAGATGATCCCTTCGCCGACCGCCGAGGAAGCCCACCGCTGCAGCACGCCGAACAGCCCGCTGACCAACGGGACGGCGACCATGATCACCCCCAACAGGGTGACCAGGCCGAGATCCTCGTCGGGGATGGCCTGGTCGATCAGGGTGCGCATGATGAGCGGCGGCGCCAGCGCCAGCACCGAGATGACCAGGATCGTGGCGAGGACGATCGCCATCTTGCGCTTGTACGGCGTGCCGTAGCGGAGGACAGCGTCCGAGAAGGGCCCTGTCCACCTGGGGAGGCGGGCCGGTGTCGTCGAATCGGACGTAGGACCAGGCCGATGGGCCGTATACCACACGGGCACGCTACCGGCCGGGCCGGGCCAGCCGTACGGCGACCGGGGGTCAGTCTTCCGGCACTCCGGGGCCGACGATCACCTCGAGCGGCACGAAGGAACGGGCCAGCCGCTGGCACTGCGCCTCGGCGAGCACCTCGTGGCAGAAGAGCTCGTACTGGTACGCCCCGTCGGTCCACAGCAGGTTGATCCCGTCCTCGACCTCGATCACCCGGATGCCGTCACGCCGGCGCACGGTGAGTTCCTGCCCGATGCGCAACACGCCGACCTGGTCGTCCTGGGCCCGGTAGGGCTCACCGGACCACAGCCCGAAAGCGGCGGACACGCCGGCGTCGAGGGTGGCGGAGGCGGTGTCGTATACCAGCTGGCTGGTGATCGACTCCGTCGTGCGGGGCACGAGTGACGGGAACTGGACGCCGGGCAGGGCGGCGGAGACCTCCCGGGGGCTGGCCTGGATGAACCGGTCCTGGCCGTTGCCTCGCTGCCACACCGCCGAGATCACCACCGCCGTCTCGAAGGTGGGACCGGTCTCGATGCCCTCGTTGTACCAGCTCACATTGCGCTCGATGTCCTTGACCCCGATCCCCCCTTGCCCGTCACCGGGAGCCGTGGTCGCCGGCGGGATCGTGGTGGTGCCCTGGACGTACTGATGGGAGCGCTCACCCAGCTGGTCGAGGAGCTGGCTGTCGCTGCACGCGGCGAGCACAGCTGCCACGACCGCCACCAGGGCGAGCCTTCGCCACGTCATCCGGCACCTTCTTCGAGGCCTCGCACACGGGGAGCACCGCCCCCCGTGGACCCCCCGGCTCCACCTCGCACGGGGGCTGGAACGGATCCGGGGCGTGCCCCGGAAGCCTAACGGCGGTCCCCCGCTATCCCGGTAGCGATCCCTCGGTACGCTCGCTCGATGCGTCGCACCGTGCACGTGGTCACCGAAGGGCATCCTGAACCCCCTTCGCTCGACACCGAGATCTCCCGGGCGATGCTGCGGGCGGCGTCGGAAGGGTCGATCACCGAGACCTTCAGGATCCACGTCCCCGGCCGGGTCGTCGCCTTCGGCAAGCGGGACATCATCGACCGCCGCTACCCGGCGGCGGTCGAGGCGGCCACCGAGGCCGGCTTCGCCGCCGTGGAGCGGATGGCCGGGGGCCGGGCCGCGGTGTTCACCGAGCACACCCTGTCGTTCGCCTGGACCATCCCCGACTCCGACCCCCGGCCCGGGATCACGCCGAGGTTCGCCGCCCTGGCCGAGGTGGTCGTGGACGCCTTCGCGCGCCTGGAGATCACGTCCGAGATCGGGGAGATCCCCGGCGAGTACTGCCCTGGCGGCTGGAGTGTGCACCACGACGGCCGCCTCAAGCTGATGGGCGTCGGCCAGCGACTGGCCCGCCACGCCGCCCACGTCGGCGGGGTCATCGTGGTGAGCCGCCCCGACCTGGTGCGGCGCGCCCTGGTGCCGGTGTACCGGGCGATGGGCTTGGAGTGGGACCCGGCCACGGCGGGAGCCCTCACCGACGTCGACCCTTCGGTCACGGTGAAGGCTGCCACTGAAGCGATGGTTGCTGCCCTCGAGGACCGGTTCGACCTCGTGCCGGCACCCCTCGACCCGCACATGGTCGCTGTCGCCGCCGGCCACCAGCCACCATCACCATCCGGCTGACGCCGTAACCTTTCTCCGATGCCCGCTCCGCATCGCCGTCATCAACGGGCCCAACCTCAACCTCCTCGGGGTGCGGGAGCCGGACATCTACGGTCGGGAGACACTGGAGCAACTCGACGAGCGGGTGGTGGAGTGGGGACACCGGCTCGGCGTCGAGGTCACCACCTTCCAGTCGAACCACGAGGGTGCCGTCATCGACCGGATCCACGCTGCCCGCACCGACGCCGACGGGATCGTCATCAATCCCGGGGCCCTCACCCATACCTCATACGCCGTCCACGACGCCCTGCTCGGAGTGGCGCTCCCCGCCGTCGAAGTCCATTTGTCCGACATCCACGCCCGGGAGCCGTGGCGGGCGGTCTCGCTGGTCGCGGCCGCCGTCGTCCGCTCGATCTTCGGCAGGGGGACCACCGGGTACCACGACGCCCTCCGACTGCTGGTGAACCGGGCCGTTGCTCCCTATGACACGGTCTCCTACGGGGACCACCCCGAGCAGGTGATGGATGTCCGCCGAGCCCCGGGCGACCGGACCGGTGTCGCCGTGTTCCTCCACGGCGGCTTCTGGCGACGCGAGTGGGGGCGGGACACCATCGACACGCTCGCCGTCGACCTCTCCGCGGGGATGGGCCACCGCCAACGTCGAATACCGCCGGCTGGGTTGCGACGGCGGGTGGCCGGCGACCGGTGAGGACGTGGCGGTGGCGGTCGACCGGGTTGCCGGCGACACCGGAACCGACCGGGTCACCCTGGTGGGCCATTCCGCCGGTGCCCAGCTCGCCCTGGTGGCGGCTCGGGCGCCGATCGTCGACACAGTGGTGGCGATGGCACCGATCACCGACCTGGCCCGGGCCATCGAGCTGGGCATCGGCGCCCCCAGCCCGGAGCAGTTCGTCGGTGGCATCGACCCGACGGGAGACGTATCCCCGATGGCACACCCCCCGCGGGCCCGCCAGCTGATCGTCCACGGCGTCGGCGATACCGTCGTCCCGGTGGAGTTCTCCACCCGGTACGCCGAGACGGCGACCTCCACAGGGGCGGACGTGACCGCGGTGTACCCCGACATCGACCACTTCTCGGTGCTCGACCCGGCCAGCGAGGCGTGGCAGCAGGTGGCCGCCTCGCTGTGAGCGTGGACCGTCACCCGGAGCGGGCGATCAGCTTCTGTATTCGGGTGAGCCCCTCGACCAGGTCGTCGTCGGACAGGGCATAGGACAGACGCAGGTGGCCGGGCGCCCCGAACGGCTCACCGGGGACCACAGCCACCTCGACTTCGTCGAGCAAGACGGCGGCCAACTCCATCGACGTCTGCGGCTCGGCGTCCCCCACCGGCCTGCCCAGCAACCCGGTGACCGACGGAAAGGCGTAGAAGGCTCCCAGCGGCTCGGGGCACTCCACCCCTGGGACGTCGTTGAGCATGCGGTGCATCGTTCGCCGTCGCCGGTCGAACGCAGCCCGCATCTCGGCGACGGCGTCGAGTGGCCCGGAGACGGCGGCGAGCGCCGCCACCTGGGCGACATTGGCGACGTTGGAGCTGAGATGGGACTGCACCGTGGTCGCCGCCCGGGCCACTTCCACCGGCCCGATCAGCCAGCCCACCCGCCACCCGGTCATCGCATAGGTCTTGGCCACCCCGTTGACCACCACCGTCCGCCCGGCCGCCTCGGGCACCACAACCGGCAGCGACGGGGCGTCCACCCCGTAGGTCAGGTGCTCGTAGATCTCGTCGGTGAGCACCCAGATGCCGTGGTCGGCGGCCCACCGCCCGATCGCCTCGACCTCGTCCCGCGGGTACACCGCACCCGTCGGGTTCGACGGCGAGACGTGGATGAGCATCTTGGTGCGGTCGGTGCGGGCGGCCTCGAGTTGATCGACCGACACCCGATAGCCGGTGTCGTGGGCGGTGTCGACGACCACCGGAACTCCTCCGGCGAGTCGGACCGCCTCGGGGTAGGTCACCCAGTAGGGAGCCGGTAGGAGCACTTCGTCGCCCGGGTCGAGCAGGATCTGGCACGTCAGGTACACCGCCTGCTTGCCGCCGTTGGTGACCACCACCTGCGAGGACTCCACCATCAGCCCCGAGTCGCGGGCCGTCTTGGCGGCGATGGCGGTGCGCAGCTCGGGCAGGCCCGCCGTCGGTGAATACCGGTGGTGACGAGGGTCGAGCGCCGCTTCCCGTGCCGCCTCGACGATGCCCGGCGGTGTCGGGAAGTCCGGCTCACCGGCCCCGAAGCCGATCACCGGGCGTCCGGCGGCGCGCAACGCATTGGCCTTGGTGGTGATGGCCACGGTGGCCGACTCGTCCATGGCGGTAACCCGCCGCGCCAGCTCGGTCATGGCCGGAACCCTACCGGCCGTGGCCGGCGCCCCGTTAGCCTTGGCGTCACGACATCCGAGGAAGCCATGGCCGACATCCCCTCCATCACCCTGCCCGACGACCTGATCCCCGGCGACGGCCGGTTCGGGTCGGGGCCGTCCAAGGTCGACACCGCCGCGGTGGCGGCCCTCGCCGCCACCGGCGCCGGCTATCTCGGCACCAGCCACCGCCAGTCGACGGTGCGCCAGATGGTGGGTCGGGTGCGCCGCGGGTCTGAGCGAGCTCTACGGGCTCCCCGTGGACTACGAAGTCGTGCTCGGAGTCGGGGGCGCCACCGCCTTCTGGGAGTGCGCTGCGTTCGGGCTGATCGAGCGCCGCAGCCAGCATCTCTCCTTCGGCGAGTTCTCGTCCAAGTTCGCCAAGGTCACCGAGGCGGCGCCGCACCTGGAGGACCCCGAGGTCATCGTCGCCGAGCCCGGCACCCATCCGCTCCCGGCGGCGAGCGAGGCCGTCGACGCCTATGCCCTCACCCACAACGAGACCTCGACCGGGGTGGCGATGCCCATCACCCGACCCGACGGCGCCGACGGCCTGGTGCTGGTCGACGCCACCTCGGCGGCGGGGGCGATCGCCGTCGACCCCGAGCAGTTCGACACCTACTACTTCTCGCCGCAGAAGGCCTTCGGCTCCGAGGGTGGCCTCTGGGTGGCGCTCTGCTCCCCCGCCGCCGTGGCCCGGATCGAGGCAGTCGCCGCCTCGGGTCGCTGGATCCCCGCGTTCCTCAGCCTCCAGCAGGCGGTGGAGAACTCACGCAAGGACCAGACGTACAACACGCCATCGCTGGCGACCGTCTTCCTGCTCGCCCACCAGATCGAGCGGATGCTCGGCTCGGGAGGGTTGCGCTGGGCGATCGACCGTTCCTCACGTTCCTCGTCGACCGTCTACGACTGGGCCGAGAGCCGCGACTTCGCTTCACCGTTCGTGATGGACCCGACGATGCGCAGCCCCACCGTGGTCACCGTCGACTTCGTCCCCGAGGTCTCCGCCGACACCATCGAGGCGGTGCTACGCGCCAACGGGATCGTCGACACGTTCGGCTATCGCAAGCTGGGGCGCAACCAACTCCGCATCTCGTGCTTCCCCAACATCGAGCCCGACGACGTGGCAACCCTGACCGCAGCCATCGACCACATCGTGGCCAAGCTGTAGCCCGCAGGCTCCGATCAACCGCAACCGAGGGCGGTGACCGCCTCGTCGTAGCGAGCCTGCAGGTCGGCGCCGGCGGCGTCCAACTCCTCGGCGACGGCGTCGAGCCCGGCCTGGTCCTCGGCCCCGCTCGTGGTGCTGCGATAGGCGCGCTGGGAGGCGATGAAGTTCGTGACGGCCTCGGCCTCGGCGCTCCCCAGCGCCGCCTGGACGTCCTCGTTGATCTCGGCGACCCGGTCACGGAGCTCGGTTCCCGCCTCTCGGATGGTTTCGACCCCGGCGGCCGCCCCTTCGGCGAGCGTGGCCACCGAGTCGGCGGCTTCCGCCAGGGCGTCGCAGGCCTGGGTGGTGGCGTCCTCGGCGGTCACCTCGCCGCCGCCGCAGGCGGCGAGCGCCAGGGCGAGGAACACGGCACCGGTGAGGCGGAGGTTCGGTCGGGTCATCGTTGCTCCTCGGAGGTCTTCGTATGCGTTACGGCCGGCGGGGGGGCGGCGGCAGGGAGCGTACCCCGATCGAGGTGGTACCGGTTCCATCGCCGAGTCCTCGCCTACCCGCTCAGGCATGGCTCTTCGGCTGACGCCTCATCGCCGTGCGATGGGGGACCCCGAACCCCATCGCCCGAGTCTCCGCCTGACGGCGTAGCCTCGTTGCGATAGGAGGCCGATGTGAAGCAGCTCCTGGTGATGCGGCACGCCAAGTCCGACTGGCACGCCGGCGGGACGTCGGACCACGAGCGCCCGCTCAACCGGCGCGGGGTCGCCTCCGCAAAGGTCATGGGGACGACACTCACCCGGCTCGGGCTCGAGCCCGAGCTGGTGCTCACCTCGACGGCGGTGCGGGCGCACACCACCGCGACGCTGGCCGCCGATGCCGGCGGCTGGTCCTCCCCCGTCGTCACCGACGGGCGCCTCTACGACAGCTACGTCGACGGTGTGCTCGCCGTGATCGCCGAGACACCGGAGCACGTGGAGCGGCTGATGGTGGTCGGTCACCAACCGACCTGGGGCGCCCTGGTCGAGCGGCTCACCGGCGCCGCCGCGGCGATGAGAACCGCCAGCGTCGCCGTCATCGACCTGATGGTGGGACGGGAGTGGGACATCGGCGGAGACCCCGCGGGTCACGCCGCCGGCGAGCTCTCCGGGCTCCTCCAGCCGCGATACTTCATGGACAGCGAGACCGACTAGGCGCAGCCGCGCCACGAGCCGGCGGGAGCGGAATGGCAAAGATCCACGGTGGGCGGCTCATCGCCCGGGCGTTGCGGGCCGAGGGTGTCGACACCCTGTTCACCCTCACCGGGGGCCACATCGTCCCCATCCTCGACGGGTGCGTGGAAGAAGGCATCCGCATCGTCGACGTCCGCCACGAGGAGACCGCCGGGCACGCCGCCGAGGCCTACACCCGGCTGACCGGAAGGCTCGGAGTCGCCGCGGTGACCGCCGCCCCCGGGGTGACCAACCTGGTAACGGCGGTGATGAACGCCCACCTGTCGTGCACCCCGATGCTGGTGCTCGGCGGCCGCCACCTCATCCGCCAGGAGCATGCCGGCGGTCTCCAGGAGCTCGACCATCCCCCGATCTTCGTGTCGATAACCAAACTGGCGACGACCGCCTGGGAGACGGCGCGGCTCGCCGACTACATCGCCATCGCCGCCAGGCACGCCTTCTCCGGCCGGGGCGGGCCGGTGTTCCTCGATGTCCCGCTCGATGTCCAGTCCGGCCTGGTGGACGAGGACACCCCGCTCCCCACGGGTTATCGAGCCACCGAGCCGGCCGGCGCCGACCCGGACACGGTCGACCGGATTGCTGACCTGCTCGCCGGGGCCGACCGTCCGGTGATCTTCGCCGGCGGCGGGCTCCGCGGTGGCGGTGCCGAGGCGCTGGCGGCGGTCGCCGAGATGTTCGACGCCCCGGTGTTCGCCAACTCCGGAGGACGGGGTGCCCTCTCGCCCGATCACCCACTGCTGGGGAGCCTGGCCCGCTCCCAGGCGCTCGCCCGAGCCGACGTGGTGCTCGCCCTGCAGGTCGACTGGGACTTCCGCACCGGGTACGGCCGGAAGATCCCTGCGGAAGCCACCGTCGTCCAGGTCGACCCGGAGCCGACCAAGCTGGGCTGGAACCGGCCCGCCCCGGTCGCCGTGGTGGCCAGCCCGGGCCGGGTGCTCGCCCAAATCGCCAAGTCCGGGCGGAGCCGCCCGGGCGGCGGGTGGTCGGACGAGATCCGTGCCGCCGAGGCGGCGGCCCGCACCGAAGCCGAGTCGGCGGCGGACAGCGACGCGCGTGCCCGTAGCCCCGCAACGGTTCGCCCGGGATGTCGCCGGCTTCTTCGGCCAGGACTCGATCGTCGCCGTCGACGGTGGCGACATCGTGGCCACCACCGCCCGCTGGCTGAGGGTCTCGACCCCGGGCCACCTGCTCGAGCCGGGGCCGGCTGGGACGCTGGGCACCGGCCCCGGGTTCGCCCTCGCCGCCAAGGTGGTCCATCCCGAGCGCACCGTGGGCATCGTGTTCGGCGACGGCGGGTTCGGGTTCAACGGGTTCGAGTACGACACCTTCGTCCGCCACGGCCTCCCGGTCATCGGCGTCCTCGGCAACGACGGGGTGTGGAGCAACATCAAGACGTTCCACCGCAGCTTCTACCCGGATCGGGTGGTCGCCTCCGATCTGGGGCGCCGTCCCTATCACGCCGTGGTCGCCGCACTGGGCGGCTACGGCGAGCTGGTCACCGACCCTGCAGAGATCGTCCCGGCGCTGGAGAGGGCGAGGGCCAGCGGTCTGCCGGCGCTGGTCGACGTCCACATCGCCGAGACGTTCGCGCCTCGTCCAACTACTCAGGCTGACCCATGTCCGAGCTCGTCGTCGACCTCCGCTCCGACACCGTCACCAAGCCGACGGCGGCGATGCGTCGGGCGATCGCCGAAGCCGAGGTGGGTGACGATGTGTTCCACGACGACCCTTCGGTCCTCGCCCTGGAAGGGCGGGTGGCCGACCTGCTCGGCAAGGACGATGCGATGTACGTCCCCTCGGGCACGATGTCGAACCAGGCGGCGTTGCGCGTCCACACCCAGCCCGGCGACATCGTTCTCGCCCCGGTCAACGCCCACGTCCACATCCACGAGATGGGCGCCCCCTACGTGCTGTCGGGGGTCACCATCCAGTTCCTCGACGGCGAACGGGGGACCTTCGGACCGGCCGAGGTCAGCGACGCCATCCCCCACCGTCGCCGTCCTTGCCGGCCGCCCTGTTCCAGCCGGTCACCCTGTTGTGGGTGGAGAACACCCACAACGCCGCCGGGGGGGCCGTGTGGCCGCCGGATCTGCTCTCCTCCGTCACCGCCGAGGCGAAACGACTCCGCATCGCCACCCACATGGACGGGGCGAGACTGTGGAATGCCGCCGTCGCCACCGGACGATCCGAAGCCGAGCTGGCCGCCGGGTTCGACACGGTGAGCGTCTGCTTCTCCAAGGGCCTAGGAGCGCCGATGGGGTCCGCTCTCGGTGGGACGCCAGGACCTGATCGAGCGGGCCCGCTTCTTCAAGCAGATGTTCGGCGGCGGGTTCCGCCAGGCAGGGATGATGGCGGCGGCGGCCCGCCACGCCGTGGACAATCATCGGCCGCGGCTGGCCGACGACCACGCCAACGCCTCCAGGCTCGCCGCCGGGCTGGCCGAGATCCCCGGCATCGTGGTGGACGCCGCCACCGTGGAAACCAACATGGTCTACTTCGACGTGGCGGTGATGCCCGCCGATGAGCTCGTCGACCGCTGCGCCGACCATGGCGTGCTGGTGCTGCCGATGTCGGTCTCCCGGATCCGCGCTGTCGCCAACCTCGGGGTCGACGCCGCCGGCATCGACCGGGCGCTCACTGTCATCGAGCAGGCTGTCGCGCCCTCCTAGGAGCCACCGATCAGCGAGGGGTGGTGGCGCCTGTGGCAGGCGCCCTCGGCCTCCTCGAGTCGCTTCTGGGCCTCGGCGAGTGACAGCTGGGTGGTCTG
>CAWEUW010000003.1:0-93975 GCA_963812375.1 uncultured Acidimicrobiia bacterium
CAGATGGGAGGAGGCCGGCCGTGATCAGCGATGCCGGGTCGAGCACGTTGGGATGGCCGAGGAGGCGGGCGACGAACTCGGTGCCCGGGTCCTCCCACAGTCGCTGGGGTGTCCCCAGCGCGGCCACCCTGCCGGCGCGGAGGACACCGACCCGGTCGGCCATGGCGAACGCCTCCTCGTGGTCGTGGGTGACGTAGATCGCGGTGATGTCGAGCGCGTGAACAGGGCGCGGGTCTCGGTGGCCAGCCGGTCGCGGAGCTCGCGGTCGAGCGAGCCAAGCGGCTCGTCGAGCATGACCATCCGCGGCGACGGCGCCAGGGTGCGGGCCAGCGCCACTCGCTGCTGCTCACCACCGCTCAGCCCCGGGATGCGGCGTTCCCCGAACCCGCCCAACCCGACCAGGTCGAGGACCTCGTCGACCCGGGCAGAGGCGCGCCCGGGCTCCCAACCCTGCATGCGCAGCCCGAAGGCGACGTTCTCGCCCACGGTGCGATGGGGGAACAGGGCGTAGTCCTGGAACATGAGGCCGAACCGTCGCCGGTGCGGGGGAGTGGCGGTGATGTCGACGCCGTCCCAGGCAACGGTCCCCCGGTCGGGGCCGGTCGAGCCCGGCGATGATGCGGAGGGCCGTCGACTTGCCCGATCCCGACGGTCCCATGACGGCGAGGACCTCGCCGGTGGCGACGTCGAGGTCGACGTCGACCAGGGCGTCGACACTCCCAAAGTTGATGGCGAGGTCGCGGCAGGCGAGGCTCAGAAGTCGCCACCTCCCCCGGGACGGAACCGCTCGATGGCGATCACGGCGAGGGTGGTCAGTGCCATCAGCACCACGGCCAGCGCCATCGCCCTTCCTTCCAACACCTCGCCGGGTCGGGACAGCAACCGGAAGATGGCAACCGGCAACGTCGGGGAGTCGGGGCGGGCGATGAAGCTGGTCGCCCCGAACTCGCCCAGCGAGACGGCGAAGGCGAACCCGGCTCCAACCGCCGCCGCCCGCGCCATCAACGGACCGTCGACCTCGAGGAACACCCGACCCGGCGAGGCGCCGAGCGTGGCGGCGGCGTCGCGGAGCCGCTGCTGGACCTGCCGCAGGACGGGCAGCGAACTGCGCACCACGAACGGGATCGCCACCAGGGCGTGGGCGATCGGGATCAGCCAGATCGAGGTGCGCAGGTCGACCGGGGAATCGAGGGCGATGAGGAAGCCGAACCCGAGCGTCACCGCCGACGCTCCGAGGGGGAGCATCACCAGCGTGTCGAGCCCCGGACCGGCTCGGCGGCCGGCCGTCACCACCACCGACACCACGATCCCGATCACGACGGCGACGACCGTCGCCAGCGACGGCGAACCGGAGCGAGTTGCCGATCGCCTCGCTGGGGGCGACGAACAGCCCCGAGGCGGTGTCCCGGGTCGCCAGCCCGGTGAAGTTGGCGATGCCGAAACCGTCGCCGACCCGGAAGGCCCGGGCCGTCAGCATGGCGATGGGGAGACCGATGAGCAGCCCGGCCACGGCGAGGTTGCCGCCCACCAGCCACCACGCCTTCCCCCGCGGGCGGATCCGTCGGTCAGCGGGTTCGGCTCTCAGCTGGGTCGCCATCCGCTGCTGGATCCGGCCGTAGACCAGCAGGGCAATCGTCACCCCGACCAGTTGGACGACGGCGAGGGCCGCCGCCACCCGCAGGTCGAGCAGCGCGGTCGCCTGCCGCCAGATCTCGACCTCGAGGGTGGCGAACTCGATCCCGCCGAGGATGAGGATGATGCCGAAGGAGGTGAAGGTGAACAGGAACACGATCGACGCCGCCGAGGCGATGGCCGGGGTGAGCAGCGGCAGGGTGACCTCGACCAGCGTCCTCCACCGACCGGCGCCGAGCGTCTGCGACGCCTCCTCCATGCGGCGGTCGAGTTGCTCCCAGGCGGTGCCCACGGTGCGCACCACCACCGCGTAGTTGGTGAACACGTGGGCGAGGAGGATGGCGGGCACGGTCCGCCGCAGGTCGACCCCAACGGACCGCCGGGGCCGAGCAGGGCGACGAAGGCGCTCCCGGTGACCACGGTGGGGAGCACGAACGGCACCACGGTCGCCGCCATCAGCAGGCGGCGCCCGGGGAAGTCGTAGCGGGCGAACACGTACGGCCGCCGGCAGCCCGATCGCCAGCGTCAACGCCGTCGACGCCGCCGCCTGCCAGGTGGTGAACCAGGCGATGCCGAGGAGCGACGGCCGTTGCATGACGTCCAGCATCGGAGTGCCGCCACCCGAGGACTCGCCGGTGAGGGCGGTGGCGAGCACCGTCACCATCGGGTAGACGAAGAAGTAGCCGAGGAAGGCGAGCGGGACGGCGGTGAGGGCCAGCCACGCCCCAGGGTCGGCGCCACCGTCACCGCATCAGGTCCGTCCACTCCTGGATCCACGCCTCCCGGTTGGCCTCGATGTCCGCCGGGGGCAGCGTCGAGCGGGGCGTCGACGCGGGCGGCGTGCTCCACGAAGACGTCCGGGAGGGCGGTGTCCTCGACCGCCGGGAACACGAACATGTTGAGCGGGATGTCCTCCTGGAAGGCCTCCGACAGCATGAAGTCGACGAGGCGGCGGGCGGCCTCCTCGTGCTCGGTCCCGTCGAGGATCCCGGCGAACTCGACCTGGCGGAAGCATCCCTCGGTCATCGACCCGGTGGGCGCTTCCGCCGGTGGGACCTCGGCGAAGTACACCTCGGCCGGGGGAGAGCTGGCGTACGACACCACCAGCGGCCGGTCGCCGGTGTCGCTGGCCAGCGGTGAAGGCGCCGTTGTAGGCCTCCTCCCAACCGCGAGGTGACCAGCACGTCGTTGGCGTCGAGCGCCTCCCACCAATCCTGCCAGCCGTCGACGCCGTACTGGGCGATGGTGCCGAGGAGGAAGGCGAGGCCCGGTGACGAGGTCGCCGGGTCTTCGACGGCGAGCATGCCTCGGTAGGCGGGATCGATCAGGTCGTCGAGGGTCTGCGGTGGCGCGACGCCGGCGGCGGCCAGGGCGGCGATGTCGTAGTTGACGCAGACGTCCCCGTAGTCGATCGGGGTCACCCGGTGCTCCGGGTCGAGTTGCAGCTCCTCGGGGACGCCGTCGAGGCCGGCGGCGTCGTAGGGGACGAAGAGGTCGGCGTCAAGGGCCCGGGTGAGAAAGGTGTTGTCCACTCCGAACAGCACGTCGGCCGAGCGGGTTGTCGCTTGGTGAGGATCGCCTGGTTGAGCACCACGCCGGCGTCGCCACCGGACAGGAGCTCGACGGTGATCCCGGTTTCCTCGGTGAAGGCCTCCAGGACCTCGTCGGACACCAGGAAGGAGTCGTGGGTCAACAGGGTGATCGAGACCGGGTCCCCGGTGGCGTCTTCGCCACCGCCACAGGCGGACAACACCAGGACGACGGCCACGACCGATCCGACGAGGGCACGCCCTGATCCTTCATTGCCCGTGTTCCTGTCCCACCGGTTCGTGGATCACCAGGAGCGACCCCTCCCGCACCGTCACCGTCGCCCGCCCCCCGGTGAGCTCGTTGCTCACGCCCCGGGTCGAACCGGGCTCGAGCACGGCATCGTCGAGCGGCCACCGCAGCCCGGTGGTGGACACGCCGGCGGCGGGCCCGCCGGTGGCGAGCAGCGAGACGAGGTCGACCGGCTCCACCTTCGACGACGACGTCCCGTCCCGGGCGTGCCACCTGCACCTCGGTCGGGCCGAGCAGCCATCGGAGCTCTATGCCGTCGTGCCGTCCGGCGGCGACCAGGGCGGCGTTGCCCAAGCAGGTGGCTGAGCCGGCCGCCCCCACCGCCGAGGACGAGGCATTCGGCGAAACCGTCGTCGACCACCCGCTGCAGGGCGAGGTCGAGGTCGGTGCGGTCCTTGTCGACCGGGTGGCGCTCCACGGAGACACCGCCGGCCTCGGCGCCGGCGAGCCCTTCGGCCGATACCGAGTCGAGGTCGCCGACCAGGACGTCGACGTCGATGCCGGCCGACCGGGCCGCGTCGAACCCGGAGTCGACGGCGACGACGGTGCGCTCGGCGGCGAGCCGCCGCAGTGCCGCCGGGGTGACCCCTCGCCGCCGGCGATGAGCACGGCGAGGCGGCGACGAGGGACTCGGAGCCGGGGAGGGCGGAGTCGCCGCCGGCAGGGGGTTGGTCGTTTCCACTCGCTCCCTCCGCTGGTGTGATCCAGATCAGGTTCCACGGGTCGGTGACGTTCGCCTGCGGCGCCGGTCACCCTCTCAGCTCGGCGTTCCCGAGCTGCCCGGGGTGGGTTGTCGCCACCAACTGTAGCGGGCCGGGCGACGGCGTCCTCGACGAGAACGCGAAATTCAGTTTGATGTCGCCGCTTGACAAGATGACATCATTATGACATCATTACGACAGCAGAACCGCCACACCGAGATGTCAGGAGACGACATGCTGTGGTACAACAACCCCGACGGAGTCACCGCCACCCACCTGGCCACCATGGCGAAGCGGACCGCCACCGCCGAGCGCCGGCGCCTGATGCGGCTGGTCGACGGCGGCGACGCCACCAGTCGCCGATAGGCCACCGGTCGCCGATAGGCCGGTCGATCCTCGGCTGGACGCCGAGGCGGAACACGAGAGGAACGGGCACCAGTGGACACCAGGAGCATCATCAGCGGGATCGAGGCGGCGCTGGCCGACCAGCTCGCCCTCGCCGGCGGCGACCCGGTGGTGGCCGCAGCCGGCGAGGCCCTCGTCGCCGCCCTCCGCCCGGCGTTGAGCTCGGCGGTCATGGACCTCGCCGAGCAGGCTGCCCTCGAGGTCGGTGCCCAGTTCCGGAGCACCAGGTCGAAGTCGTGCTCCGGGAAGGCGATCCGCACCTGGTGGTGCGCACCGAGACCGGCGGTGAGTCCTTCAGCACCGAGGACCTCGATGCGAGGATGACGGTGCGTCTCCCACCCCGGCTCAAGAGCGAGCTCGAGCTCGCCGCCCGGTCGGCCGGCGATTCGATCAACGCCTACGTCATCCGTGCCCTCGCCGCCAAAGGGACCAGCGCCAAGCCGGGCAAGCGGGTGACCGGGACCTTCGAGACGTGAGCGAACGCAACCAGCGGTTCGAGGTCGCTGCCAAGGTCCGTATCGAGGCGGCCACCAGCTCCGGTGACATCAGCGCCCGACCCGGGGATGCCGGCGAGGTGCTGGTCAGGGTGAAGGGCCCCGGTGCCGACGACTACCAGATCACCCAGCACGGCGACACCATCCGCGTGCTCCCCGAGAGCACCGGGTTGTTGCACCGGTTCAGCATCGCCGAGGTGTTCCTGACCACCCCCCGGGGGCTTCGCTGCAGCTCACTGCCGCCAGCGGGGACATTTCCGTGCAGGCTCCGGTCGAAGACGTGGAGGCTACTGCCGCCTCGGGCGAAATCAGGGTCGGCTCGGTGTCGGGCGCCGGGCGGCTCCGCACCGCCTCGGGCGACATCCAGGTCGACGCGGTGAGTGGACGCCTCTTCGTCGACAGCTCGTCGGGCGATGTACGGGTCGGCCGCGTCGGGAGCGACATCGCCGTCAACTCCGCCTCCGGCGACATCTCCGTCGACTACGCCGCCGGGGCGGTCGACGTCAACACCGCCAGCGGTGACCTCCTGGTTCTCCGCGTCGATGGTGACGACGTCCGGGTCAAAACGGTGAGCGGCGACGTGCGGCTGGGGATCCCTCCCCGGAGGACACTCGACGTCGAGGTGCAGACCCTGTCCGGGGACGTGCGCAACCGACTCCCCAAGGGGGATGGCTCACCCGCAGAGAAACGGGTCACCCTCACCGTGAAGACGCTCTCGGGTGACATCACCCTCCAGGGGACCTGAAGCCGCGCCAGGCTCCGGTTCAGCGTCGCCTTCCGAAGACGGCGGCGTAGGCGATGTGGCCGAAGAATGCCCCGGTGTCGACCCTGCGGCGTGCCTCGGCCTTGAGCGCTCGCGCGGTGTCGCCACCGATGCGGCCGGCGGTGGCGAGCTGGTCCGCCCCGCGCTCGACCAGGGTGAGCATGTAGGCGGGCTCGGTGGACTCCACGTAGCCGTAGCTCCGGGAGGCGGTCACCTCGAACCCGGCTTCGGTGACGAGGGAAGGGAGGCGGCGCACCAGCCAGCGGTCGTGCACCAGATAGGCGACGATCGCCTCGACACAGGGTTGCAGCGGGTCGAAGTCGCCGGTGGCGACGGTGGTGGTTGCGTAGTCGCCGTCGAACACCACGACCACTCCGTCCCGATCGAGGATCCGGTGTGCTTCGCGGAGCGCCCTCTCCGGGCCGGGGATGTGGCAGAGGGTGGTGTGGAACACCACGATGTCGAACGAACCGTCCTCGTACGGCAGCGAGCGGGCGTCGCCGACGTCGAACGTCAGGTTGTCGTGGCCGGTGCTCAGCTCGCCGGCCTTGGCGACGAACGTCGGGGAGGGGTCGACACCGGTGACGGCGGCCCCGGGAGCGTGCTCGGCGAGCGCCCGGGTGACCGCCCCGGTCCCGCTGCCCACCTCCAGCACCCGGGAGCCGTCGCCGATCGCCAGCTCGGCGAAGTAGGACTCGCGCAACGACTTCTGACGGGGATCGGCGGCGCGCAGCTCGAGCACTCCGGCCAGTTCCTCGAGCACCGCAGGGTCCGCCTCGGCGATGGTGGCGTAGACGTCGGGCATGGCGAGGCACTCCAGGTGACGGGATCGCCAGGCTACGCCGCCAGTGGCGGATTGGAGCAGGTTTACCGCCCAGGCCCAGCGGGGAGCTACGACCCATGGACATGCCGGACGACATGCGGGCCTACAACCGAAAGGTCATCGAGGAGTTCCGCGCCAACGACGGGATTCTCGGACCCCCTTTCACCGGCGACTCGACGCTACTCCTGACCACGACAGGAGCCAGGACCGGCCGATCCCACACCGTCCCGATCATGTTCAAGGAGGACGGCGACCGCCTGCTGGTGATCGCCTCGGCCTCGGGTGCCCCCCGCCATCCCGATTGGTACCGCAACCTCGTGGCGCATCCGGACGTAGTGGTGGAACGCGGCGCCGACCGGTTCGACGCGGTTGCCCGCACCGCCGACGGGGACGAGCGGGAGCGCCTCTGGAGGGAGCTGCTGGAGACGCATCCCTTCTTCGCCGATCACCAGGCCCAGGTGACCCGGCAGATCCCGCTGGTGCTCCTCGAGCGTCCCGGCGAGGTCTCGCCACCGGAGTGAGAACTCCTGCCGGCGAGACGATCTCGGTCACGCCCGATGTGTTGAGGCCACTGCGGCACCGCAGACCGCCGGTGTAGGTTGCATCCGGAGTGAGGCTCATCGTCACCGCTTTCGTCACACTCGACGGCGTCATCGAAGGTCCCGGGTTCGACGAACATCGGGATGGCAAGAACGCCTGGGCACTTCGGATTCAGAACGAGGAAGACGAGGAGTACAACAGGGCGCAGGTCTTCGCTGCCGACGCGTTCCTCCTGGGCCGGAAGACGTACCAGATCTGGGCCGCTTTCTGGCCACTGGCCGATGAGGCCGCCCTCACGGCCACCGGTGCCGAGAACCTCGCCAGGCGCGTCAACGAGATCCCGAAATACGTCGTTTCGCGAACCTTGACCAGCGCCGATTGGAGCAACTCCACCCTCATCGCCGGTGACGTCGTGGGTGAGATCATCCCGCCTCAAGGCACAGGGAGACGGTGACCTGGTCGTGTACGGCAGCCCCGATCTCGTCGACACGCTGTTGGAGCAGGATCTCGTCGACGAGTACCGCCTGCTCGTCTATCCGATTGTCCTGGGCAGCGGCAAGCACCTGTTCCGCGACGGGATCGACCTGCACCATCTGCGGTTGGTCGACACACGGGCGTTCAGCTCCGGAGTCGTCCTGCTCACCTATCAGCCGCAGCGGGAGGTACCGACAAGCCGATACGAGGAGGAATTCGCCTGGACCCAGGAGCAGGTGCGCTCGCTCCAGGCGGCCGAGGACGTGAATCGGGTCCTGGCCACCGTGCTGTTCACCGATCTGGTCGACTCCACCAGGCGGGCGGTCGATCTCGGTGACCGCGCCTGGCGCCGTCTCATCGACCGCCACGACGAGGTGGCGCGCTCCGAGGTGAGCCGATGGACGGGCCGGTTCGTCAAGAGCACCGGGGACGGCGTGCTCGCCACATTCGACACGCCGACCAGGGCGTTGCGCTGTGCCTTCGATCTGCGGCAGGCACTCGATCGCATCGGGCTCGAGATGAGGGCGGCCATCCACACCGGTGAGATCGAGCTGCGCGACGACGACATCGGAGGCGTAGGCGTCCACGTCGCCGCCCGGGCCCTTGGGATGGCCGATGCGAATGAGGTTGTGGTCACCCGCACGGTTCGGGATCTCGCCACCGGCACCGATCTGGGCTTCGCACCCAAAGGCTCGGTGAGCCTCCGCGGACTCCCCGGACGGTTCGAGTTGTTCGAGGCGTCACTCGACTAGATCGGCGGCTCGCCTCGTCCGTCCGCGGTGCCGTGTCGCTGCTCAGCTCTGGGTGCCATGCCGGACGAGTGGCGGTCGGGGCGACCCTACTGGCCTGCCGGGACGGGCTCGCTCCGGCGATAGGCGCTCAGCGCGAGGGTGTACGACACGATCAGGATGCCGAAGATCCATGCCAGGGCGCCCCAGATGTCATTGCCCGGGGTGCCGTCTGTCAACAGTGAGCGCATCGTCTCGATGATCGGGGTCATCGGCTGGTTCTCGGCAAAGCCCCTCAGCAACGGTGTCATCGACTCGGTCGGCACGAACGACGGGCTGATGAAGATCAGGAGCAGCAGGATGTAGGCGAAAGCACCGGCGCCTTCCACCGTCCTGGCCAGCAGGCCGAAGAACATGGCCATCCATGTCATGGCGAGGGTGAGCAACGCCAGGATGCCGACGAACCACAGCCACCCGGCCATACCTGAGGCCGGGCGAAACCCGACGACGAACGCCACCACCACCACGAGAACGCAGGAGAAGAGGTTCGAGAGCGTCGACGACAGAGCCTGCCCGCTCAACACCGACGAAGGCGCCACCGGCATGGTCCGGAACCGGCTGATGATGCCTTTCTGCAGGTCCATGCTGAGCCGCACCGCGGCATAGGCGATGCCGCTGCCGATGGTCATGATGATGACGGCAGGCGTGATGAAGTCGACGTATTCGATCGAGCCGGTCTGTTCCCCGAGTGCGCCACCGAACACGTAGACGAAGAGCAGCAGCATCGCGATCGGCGTCAATACCACGGTGATGATCGTGTCGAGGCTGCGCGTCGTATGACGCAGGCTCCGTTTCGCCATGGTCCACGTGTCACGCAGAGCTCGCATGTGAGCCCTCCATTTCTTCGTCGAGGATCATGAAGAACACGTCGTCGAGAGTGGGTCTGCCTGGAGAACCGGGTCGGCTCGATCCCGCGGTCTCTCAGGCGGAGGAACATGTCCGCCATCTCCGCCACGGAACCCGTGGTGGCGACCACCAGCTTCGAGTCTGCCCGGTTGACGGTGTAGTGCCCGTCGAGGGCCGATTGCGCCGCGGACAACTGCTCTCCATCGCTGAACTCCAGCTCGACGAGGCCGGCCGGCACCAGAGTCTTGAGTTCGTCTGGTGACCCGTTGGCGACGATCCGGCCACCGCGGAGAATCGCGATCTCGTCGGCGAGACGGTCGGCCTCCTCCAGATACTGGGTGGTCAGGAAGACCGTGGTCCCGTTGTCGGCCAGTTGGCGGATGGTCTGCCACATGGCGGTGCGGCCTTGGGGATCGAGCCCGGTCGTCGGCTCATCGAAGAAGATGATGGGGGCGTCACCCACCAGGCTCATAGCGATGTCGAGCCGGCGTCGCATTCCGCCCGAGAAGGTGAGCAGACGGCGGTCAGCCGCGTCGTTCAGGTCGAACTTGTCGAGCAACCGGGCCGCGGTTCCCTGCGGGTCGGGGATGTGGCGCAACTCGCCCATCAGCACCAGGTTCTCGCGGGCGGTGAGCACGTGGTCGACCGCGGCGAACTGTCCGGTGAGGCTGATGTGCTCGCGAACCTCGGCGGGTTGAGTCGCCACGTCGAAACCGGCGACTCGTGCCGTCCCCCCGTCGGCCTTGATCAGCGTCGTCAGGACGTTGATCGTGGTCGTCTTGCCGGAGCCGTTGGCCCCGAGAAGGGCGAAGACGCTGCCCCGTTGGACGGTGAACGAGACGTCGGCGAGCACCGGCACCCCCTTGTATCCCTTCTGGAGGTTCGCTCACCTCGATCGTGTTGGTCGAATCCATGGCTCTCTGTCTCCTCGTCATGGTCATGGGCGTGTGATCAGCCGACCGATCAGGCACGATGGATCACGATGTCGCCGTACGCGGTGCGGGCACGGATCTCGACGGCCTCCTCGGACGGATCGGGGCTGCCGGTGGCGCCCAGGGTGTTGTGGACCCTCCCGAACCGGGAGTCGGCGTCGACCCAGGCGACGGTCCCGGGGCGGATGCCGACGTCCAGCCCACCCGCGGCGGTCTCGATCACGACGGAGCCACGGACGACCTCTCCGACCCGGATGCTGCCGTTGGCGGTCTTGGCGCCGACCCCGGCATGCGCCCGTCCTACCGTGATGTCGCCGTTGGCCGACTTGACCCGGAGCGCACCGGCGACCTCGCCCACCCAGGTCTTCCCGTTGAGGTTCTTGACCTCGGTCTCCCCGTCGATCTCGCCGAGGCGTAGGTCGCCGGCGGCGGTGACCTCGGCGGGGCCTGCGGCGTGGTCCACGATGACCCGGCCGGCGCCGGTTGTGACGTGCAGCTCCGCGGTCTGCTCGAACCGGATGTCGCCGGCTCCGGCCTTGATCCGGACGTCTCCCAACCGGCCCTCTCCGCGGAAGTCGGCGAACCCGGCTTCACCCTCGAGACGGGAGTGGGCGGGCAACTCGATGGTCACGTCGACGGACCCGGCCCGGCCGGCGCCCAGGTAGCTGCCCAGCCCGCGCCGTCTCGGCGTCCTGACCAGGAGCTTGCCACCGGAGAACTCGACCAGGGTCTGGTCGGCGGCGTCGACGTCGTGCTTGCGCGACCGGTCGCTCGGGCTCACCACGACCACGGTGTCGACGCGGTCCGTGGCGACGAGCCGGACATCGCCGGCGGCCAGCTCGACCGTGACGGAGATCGGCTCAGGGGTGTCGAACGTGGGCATGGCGGCTCCTGGGGTCTGGCGGTGTCGTGGCAGGCGAACGGTGGCTGCGCCGCTCGGCTTCAGCGCGGTCTCGGTCATCGCACCCAACCGGTGTAGCTCTCGCCGCCACGAGGGTTGCGCCGCGTCGGGTTGGGGGCGAGGGTGTCGGTGTCCACGGCGGCGGCGGCGGCACGGACCAGCCAGGCATTGAGCGACAGCCCCTCCCGGCGGGCGGCTTCCTCGACACGCGCCTTGAGGGCGTCGGGGATGCGGAGGTTCAAGCGTGACGTCCCGCCCTCGTCGTCGGCGGCGGGCGCGGCGCCGGCCGGCTGGGGACCGGTCGAGGGCATCGTGCCTCCGGTCCACGGCCCAGACCCGGCGGTGCCGGGCTCGCCCCGCGGCGGTGTCCGGTGGCGGCGTGACGACGAAGCTCGGGTCACGCCCGCGCAGCCTGAGCTCGACCGCCCCCGGCGCCAGCTCGCGGGTGATCTCGTCGGCGGCCGCCGACAACACCTCCAGGAGGACGAGCCGGGTGGCCGACTCGAGCGGTCCGGTGAGCCGCTCGGCCAGGGCGCGGGCCTCGTCGCCACCCGCCTCGGCGGCTACCGCCAGCTCGTCACGCAGGATGTCGGTATAGAGAGAAAGGTCCATGTGAGCCACTATGGCGCACAAGTGGCACCTTGTCAATGCCAGAATGGCTCAGATCAGGCGCGGGCGATGAAGTACTTCGCTTGGGGGTGGTGGCAGATGATCGCCGAGGTGGTCTGTTCCGGTTGGTACTGGAAGGCGGTCTCCGGCCCCGACCGCGATACCGAGGTCGGCGGCCCCGACCAGCTCGGCGACGGTGAGGTTGTCCTCCAGGTCGGGACAGGCCGGGTAGCCCCACGAGTAGCGGCCACCGCGGTACTGCTGACGGAACAGCCCGGTGAGCGTGGGGCCGTCCTCGGCGGCGAAGCCCCACTCCTGGCGGATGCGGTGGTGCCAGTACTCGGCCAGCGCCTCGGCCATCTCGACACCGAGCCCGTGGGTGAGCAGGTACTCGGAGTAGCGATCGGCGGCGAACAGCTCGGCGGTGCGCTCCGACACCCGATGGCCCATGGTGACGATGGAGAAGGCGGCGTAGTCGACCTCGGGACCGTCCACCGGGCGGTGGAAGTCGGCGATGCACAGGTACGGCGCCTCCTTCTGGCGGGGGAACGAGAAGCGGGTCACCTCGGTGGTCCGTTCCCGGTCGGAGAACACCACCAGGTCGTCGCCCTCGGAGCCCACCGGCCAGTACCCGTAAACGACCTGGGGCACCAGCAGGTCCTGCTCCTTGGCCTCCGCCATCTGCTGTCGCCGCGTCGCCGCCAGTCGCTCCTTGAACTCACGATCGCTCTCGCCCTTGGCCGGCCGGAACTGCCATTGGTTGCGGTAGAGGGCGGTCTCGTTGAGATAGGTGGCGATCTCGTCGATGGGCAGTCCCTTGACGATGCGACGGCCCAGGAACGGCGGCTCGAACACCGGGTTGTCCGTGACCACGTCGGGGGAGCGGTCGGGAAGCGTCTCGCTCGCCGGCCGCTCCGGCCGCGGCCTCCGCGCCGGGAGGGGCCGGCCGGTGCTGACCCGGCCGAAGTCGGGGTCTTCGATTCCGGTCCGACGCAGCTCGGCCAGCCGGTCCATCACCCGCAGCCCGGCGAATGCGTCCTTGCCGTAGAACAGCGGCCCGTCGTACACCTTGCGGAGGTCGCCCTCGACGTACATCCGGGTGAGGGCGGCCCCGCCGAGCAGCACCGGCACCTTGCCAAGGCCGCGGCGCTCCAGCTCTTCGAGGTTCTCCCGCATGATCAGGGTGCTCTTCACCAGCAGCCCACTCATCCCGATGGCGTCGGCCGCCTTCTCGTTGAAGGTGTCGATCATCTCGCCGATCCCCACCTTGATCCCCAGGTTGTGCACCTGGTAGCCGTTGTTGGTGAGGATGATGTCGACCAGGTTCTTGCCGATGTCGTGGACGTCGCCCTTGACCGTGGCGAGCACGATCGATCCTCGCCCGTGGTCGTCGGCTCGGTCCATGTGTGGCTCGAGGTGGGCCACCGCCGCCTTCATCGTCTCTGCCGACTGGAGCACGAAGGGGAGCTGCATCTCGCCGGAGGCGAACAGGTCGCCGACGACCTTCATCCCTTCGAGCAGGATGTCGTTGATGATGTCGAGGGGAGCCATCCCGGCTGCCATCGCCCGGTCGAGGTCATCGGTCAACCCGTCACGGTCACCGTCGACGATCCGGGCGGCCAGCAGCTTCTCCAACGGCCAGCCGGAGCGGTCCTCCTTCTCGAGCGTGGCCGAGGTGACGTCGGCGAACACCGCCAGCAGTCGCTGCAGCGGGTCGCCGTCGTCACGCCGGTCGTAGACCAGGTCGAGGCACACCTGCCGTTGCTCGTCGGGGATCTTGTTGAGCGGCATGATGCGGGCGGCGTGGACGATGGCGGCGTCGAGCCCGGCTTCGACGCACTCGTGGAGGAACACGGAGTTGAGGGCGTGGCGGGCGGCCGGCTTCAGCCCGAACGAGACGTTGGACACGCCGAGGATGGTCCACACCCCGGGCAACTCGGCCTTGATGCGGCGGATCGCCTCCATGGTGGCGATGGCGTCGCGACGCAGGTCCTCGCCCCCGGTGGACAGCGGGAAGGTGAGGGCGTCGAAGATGAGGTCCCCCGGCTCCAGCCCGTAGCGGTCGACGGCGAGGTCGTGGAGGCGGTGGGCGATGCGCAGCTTCCACTCGACGTCACGCGCCTGGCCCTCCTCGTCGATGAGCAGGCAGATGACGGCGGCGCCGTGCTCCTTCGCCAGCTTGAACACCCGGTCGGCGCGGGACCCTTCGGCGTCGCCGTCCTCGAGGTTGGCCGAGTTGAGCACGCACCGGCCGCCGAGCCGCTCCAGCCCGGCCTGCATCACCGGCGGCTCGGTGGAGTCGAGGACGATGGGCACCGCCACCTGGGTGGCGAACCGGGAGGCGAGCTCGGCCATGTCGGCCACCCCGTCGCGCCCCACGTAGTCGACGCACAGGTCGAGCAGGTGGGCGGACTCCTTCACCTGGTCCTTGGCGATCTGGACGCAGCCGTCCCAGTCCTCCGCCAGCATGGCGTCGCGGAACGCCCTCGACCCGTTGGCGTTGGTGCGCTCCCCGACGATCAGGAAGGACGTGTCCTGGTGGAACGGGGTGAAGCTGTAGATCGAGGCGGCGCCGGGCTCCACCTCGGCGTGGCGCGGCGCCGGGGTCAGGTCGGCGCAGGCGGCCACCACCGCCTCGAGGTGCTCGACCGTGGTGCCGCAGCAGCCGCCGATGACGTTGACCCCGAGCTCGGTGACGTAGCCGGCGAGGTGGGTGGCCAGCTGGTCCGGGGTCAGGTCGTAGTGCATCTTGCCGTCGACCACCGAGGGCAGCCCGGCATTGGGGATGCACGACACCGGGGTGCGGGAGTGCCGGGTGAGGTGGCGGAGAGGCTCGTGCATCTCGGCGGGGCCGGTGGCGCAGTTGAGCCCGATGATGTCCACGCCGAGGGGCTCGATGGACGAGAGGGCGGCGGCGATCTCCGTGCCGGGGAGCATGCGCCCGGTGAGCTCGATGGTCACCTGGGCCTGGATCGGGCGTCTCCCTGCCGACCGAGGCCATCGCCCGGCGGCAGCCGTTGACCGCCGCCCGCAGCGAGAGCAGGTCGAACATGGTCTCGATGATGAACAGGTCGACTCCGCCGTCGAGCAGCGCCTTGGCCTCGATCTCGTAGGCGTCGCGCATCTCGGCGTAGCCGATCTGGCCGAGCGTGGGGAACTTGGTGCCGGGGCCGATGGAGCCCGCCACCCACCTGGGACGGGCGGGGGTGGAGAAGTCGTCGGCGACCCGCCGGGCGATCGATGCGCCGGCGGCGGCCAGCTCGTAGGCGCGGTCGGCGATCCCGTACTCACCGAGCGGGATGGCGAACGCTCCGAAGGTGTTGGTCTCGACGACGTCGACCCCGGCGGCGAGGAAGGAACGGTGGAAGTCCTCGATGACGTCGGGGCGGGTGACGTTCAGGAGCTCGTTGCACCCCTCGAGGGCGGGGCCGCCGAAGTCGTCAGCCGTGAGCCCGGCCCGCTGCAGCGTGGTGCCGGTGGCGCCGTCGAAGATCACCACACGGTTGCGCACCGCCTCCAGGTAGCTCACGCCGTCACCGCCGGGACGGCCCTCACCGGGCTGGCACAAGAGGGTTCGCTGGATGGATGCCAAATGGCCACGGTCGTCTCCCGTCTCGCTCCTATTCGCGCTCTGCGAGCGCCGCGAGCGGGGTTCCCGCTTCGGCTCTCATCGGTCAGGCATTGGCACCGTTCACGTCGGTTGCCGCGGCTTCACAGGGCCTGTCCCTCCACCGCTCTGGATGAGCGCGTTGTCGGGGAAACGCTACCACGCGAGGTGCCGCCGTCGATACGTCCACGGCCGGCCGGAACGCGCCGAGCGCCGATGTCCCGCAACAAGACCGCGCTGGTAGCGTGCCGCCGTGAACCGTTGGATCCGGCTCTTCGGCGCCGTCACCATCCTCGGTGCCGCCATGGCCGTGCCGGCATCCTCCGCACCGCCACCGGCGACGTGCCGCGCCCGTCGCCACCGATGGCCGCGAGACGCTGCGGCCATGCCCGGGGATGCGCTCAGGTGCTCTGTGGCAGCCTTCCTCGCCCGCTCGACCCGGCGGACCCGTCGCAGGGCACCATCGACATCGCCTTCCAGCTGTACCCGGCCAAGTCGGGTACCGCCACCGGCACCATCGTCGCCGTCGAGGGTGGCCCGGGCTACGCCTCCACCGGGACCGCCGACTGGTACCTGGAGTTGTACGAGCCGTTGCGGGACACCCGTGAGGTGCTCATCGTCGACAACCGGGGCACCGGGGGATCGGCTGCGATCGACTGCCGTCGCCTCCAGTCGTACCGCGGCGACTATCTCGCCGCGGTGGGCGACTGCGGGGAGCAACTCGGCTCGACCAGCGACGTGTACGGCACCGCCTTCGCCGCCGACGACCTCGCCGCCGTCCTCGACCATCTCGGCATCGACGAGATCGACCTGTACGGCGATTCGTACGGGACCTACTTCTCCCAGACGTTCGCGCGTGCGCCATCCCGACCGGATCCGCACTCTCACCCTCGACGCCGCCTACCCGGTGGAGGGCCTCGACCCGTGGTACCGGGACATCAACCGGGCGATGGTGGACGCCTTCCGGACGGTTTGCGACCGCGACCTGCAGTGCGCCGCCGCCGGAGGCGACCCGATCGAGCGCCTTCGTCTGGTGGCCGACGCCGTCGCCGTCCGGCCGTTGACCGGCCAGGCCCGTGATGCCGACGGGGTGAAGCGGAACGTGACCGTCGACCTCCCGCTGTTCTCCTACCTGATGGGCGTTGCCACCTACGGCCCGGTCGTCTACCGCGAGCTCGACGCCGCCGGGCAGGCCTGGCTCGAGGATGGCGACCCGGCCCCGTTGCTACGGATCGCCGCCGAGCAGATCTGGTGGGGCGACGGCGGCCCGGTGGAGGAGTACTCCGAGGGCCTCTACATCGCCGTCGCCTGCAACGACTATCCCCAGCTGTGGGACGTGACCGCCTCCGCCGACGTCCGTGAGACCCAGTTCGACGGTGCGGTGGCTGCGCTGCGTGCCACCGACCCCGACGGCTTCTTCCCGTTCACCGTCGACGAGTGGCTCGCCTCCGACTGGGTGGAGTACACGTCGTGCCTGCCCTGGCCGTCACCCGACCCATGGGTGCCGCCCTTGCCCGAGCCGCACGCATACCCCGAGGTGCCCACGCTGGTGCTGGTGGGCGACCTCGATTCGATCACCTCCCCCGAGGGAGCCCGCCAGGTGGCCGGCCTGTTCCCGGGCGCCACCTACCTCGAGGTGCCCAACGTCGGGCACGTGACCGCCCTCGGCGACTACTCGCGCTGCGTCTCCGACATCGCCGTCGCCTTCGTCGCCGAGGCTGCGGTCGGTGACACGGGCTGTCTCGCCACCGAGTACCCGGAGGTGCGCACCGTCGAGAGCGTTCCCGCTCCGCCTGGCCGACGTCGTCCCCGCCACCGGCGCCGCCGAGCACCCCGGCCGGGTGGCCCGGGCGGTGACCGACACCGTCGGTGACGTGTTCCCCCGGTGGCTGTCGGCCTTCGGGTTCGACGGGGTGGGGCTGCGTGGCGGCCGCTTCACGTCCACCGGGCTCGACCAGGTGCGCTTCCGTCTCACCGGGCTCCGCTACGTCACCGACCTCAGGGTGAACGGGTCGATGACCTGGGACCGTGCCACCGGAGCCATCGTGGCCGAGGTCCGGTTCACCGGCGCCGCCTCGGGCCGGCTCTCGGTCTCCTGGAACGACTACGACTCGTACGCCGAGGCGACGGTGTCGGGCACCGTCGACGGCGAGGCGGTCGACCTGACTCTGCCGGCACCGTGACCGTCGAGGTCGAGACCGGCCGCTGGCCCACCGGGGGCGAGCGGCGTCCCGTCGTCATCGGCATCGCCGGGGGATCCGGGTCGGGCAAGACGACCATCGCCGAGGCGGTGGTCGACGAGGCCGGCTCCGAGCTGGTGTCGCTGATCAACCACGACGCCTACTACCGGAACAACACGCACCTCAGCTTCGAGGAGCGGGCCGCCATCAACTGGGACCATCCCGACGCCTTCGACACCCGGATGCTGATCGACCACCTGCGGGCACTCCGATCGGGGCACGGGGTCGACGTCCCCATCTACGACTTCGCCGTCCACCTGCGCCGCGAGGAGACGGTCCGGATCGAGCCGGGGGCGGTGATCATCGTCGAGGGCATCCTGGTGCTGGTCGAGCCCGAGTTGCGCGACCAGATGGACCTCAAGATCTACATCGACACCGAGGGCGACCTGCGGGTGCTGCGCCGCCTCCGGCGGGACATCGTGGAACGGGGGCGAACCATGGAGTCGGTGATGGCGCAGTACCTGGCCACGGTCCGGCCGATGCACTACCAGTTCGTCGAGCCGTCGAAGCGCTACGCCGACATCATCGTCCCCGAGGGCTACAACCCCAACGCCGTGGGCAGCGTCAGCTCGATGATCCGCGACGTGCTGGCGAGTCGCTGAGTCGCCTGCCCGGAGATGCCGCCGCGGCGGCCAGGTGACGATCGGGGCCGGGCAGGCACAGCTAATGCACCCGCTCGTCCGGTACCTTCGTCGAGGATCCGCCGGAGGACCGGAAGGACCAGACGGTCCTTCTCCCGACCGGCGGCCTCCTTGGAGCGGATGACGTCGGCGAGCGAGGCCACGTCCACCTCGACGCCGAGGACGGTGAGGTGGATAGCGTCACGTTCGAGGTCTTCGAAGCCTTCCGTCCCGCTGGGGACGAACGTCAGGTCGAGACGCCCGTGGTCGGTTACCAGGTTCCACACGGTCGCCGCCGACAGGGAACCGGCGTCGTGACGGAATGCTATGCCCTCCGGCTCGTCCGCCGTCCAGACCCGGGCATGCATGGCGTCCAGAGCGGCCGACAGGCGACCCAGGTTCGCCTCTGAGCGCTCCGGCACGACGTCCACGTCGATGGTCAGGTGAGGGGACCCGTGGATCACCGCGGCGAACCCGCCAACGAGCACGAATCGGACGTCGTGGTCCGCCAGCACGCCGAGCATGCGCTCGGGTGCGAGCTCAGGCTCCACGGTCACGTCCCGCGAGTGCCGCCCGCCCAGCGGATGCGAAACGCAGTGCCGCCTGGTGTTGCCTGACGCGGGCGTCAACATCGAGTCGGAGGTTGGCGCTGGCTACCGACCAGTCCGAGTCGTCGGCGGGCCGGAGCGTCGGGACGAGCTCGAGGCCGCATGCCCGGGCGATCCGGGCGAGGCGGTCGAAGCTGGTCGCTGACCGGTCGTTCTCGAGACGGGCGACGGCGGACTGGGTGGTACCGATACGCCGAGCCAGCTCGGCCTGGGTGAGCCCCGACCGGCGCCGCGCCTCACGCGCCAGGGATCCCGCGGTCATCGGACCGCAATATAGCAGATTGCTATGTCGACGGATCCGGACCCGACGGGAGAGGGCCCGGTCGGCCGGCTCGGCGACGACTCGCTCAGCGACGCTCGACGGCCGAGGCGGGCCAGGAGCTCGTCGACGACCGGGGCGGCGCCATCGGCGAAGATGGCGTGGCCCTCCGCCGAGGCGTGGAAGCGATCCCGGGCGAGCATCACCTCGGGGTCGCCCTCGTACAGTGCCGCCCACTGCGGGCCCCACGCCGTCGACTTGACGACCTCGGGATGGCGTCGGACGACCCGGCGGATGGCGCCGTCGACCGCCAGCCCGCGTACCCTGGCGATGCTCCGAGCCAGCGTCGGTAGACGGGTGAGGATCCCCAGGTCGCCCACGCCGCTGACCCCGATGTGCGGGATGGCTCGCTCCAGGTCGGTGAGGATCCGGTCGTAGCGCTCCTCGAACGACCGTATGGCGGTGCCGCGAAGGGCGTCGTTGGCTCCCACCGACACGATGGCGATGTCGGCGCCGGTGGCGACCGCCGCCGGGACCTGGTTGGCGAGGACGTTGGCGGCCCGCGCCCCACCGACCGCCACCGAGATCAGCTCCACCCGCCACTCCTCGGAGACGCGGAGCACCATGCGACGCGCCCAGGAGGCATCGATCGGGTCGACGCCAGGGGCGGTCACCGAGCTGTCGCCGAGCATCACGATCCGGACGGGGGGCAGACCCGGGTCCCCGAACGTGCCCGACGGGTCCTGGTTGGGATGGGTGGGCAACCCGGAGAACCGGCTGGCACGCGCCATCTGCCAGGCGAGGGCCGTGGTGGCACCGAGCAGGCGGGGGACCGGGCTCATCTCGCCATCGTATTCCCGTCGTGGGCGCGGTCCCGGCGGTGGTGCCGGAGGCGGCGGTCAGAGGTTGAAGCGGAAGTGGACCACGTCGCCCTCGGCAACCAGGTAGTCCTTGCCCTCGAGCCGCCACCGCCCCGCATCCTTGGCCCCCGCCTCTCCGTTGTGGGCGACGAAGTCGTCGTAGGCGATGACCTCGGCCCTGATGAACCCCTTCTCGAAGTCGGTGTGGATGATCCCCGCGGCCTCCGGGGCGCGCATCCCCAGCCGGAAGGTCCACGCCCTGGCCTCCTTCTCGCTTGCGGTGAAGAACGTCCCCAGCCCGAGGAGGTCGTGGCCGGTACGGATGAACCGGTGCAGTCCGGGCTCGTCCTCCCCGATCTCGGCGAGGAATTCGCGCTTGTCGGCCTCGTCGAGCTCGGCGATCTCCGCCTCGTGGGCTCCCGAGATCACCACCACCGGGGCGTTCTCAGAGGCGGCGATCGACCGCACGACTTCGGTGTGCTGCTTCGCCTCGGGCGAATCGTCCACGTTGGCGACGAACATCACCGGCTTGGCGGTGAGCAGCCCGAGCTCACGCACGTGCGGGGTGGCGCTGGGCGACGGCCGGAGGGTGCGAACCGGCAGCCCTTGGTCGAGATGGGCGGTGATCCGCTCCAGGTCGGCGGCGGCGGTGGCAGAGTCGCGGTCACCGGAACGGGCCTTGCGCCGGTGGCGGTCGAGTGCCCGCTCGGAGGTCGCCAGGTCGGCGAGTGCCAGCTCGGTCTCGACGGTGACGATGTCCGTGGCCGGGTCCACCGCACCCCGTACGTGCGCCACGTCGGGGTCCTCGAAGCATCGCACCACGTGGGCGATCGCCTGCGTCTCCCGGATGTGGGCGAGGAACTGGTTGCCGAGGCCCTCGCCCTCGGAGGCGCCCTCGACCAGCCCGGCGATGTCGACGAACTCCATGGCGGTGGGGACCACCGCCTTCGGGTTCAACGATGGCGGCGATGCGGTCGAGGCGCCGATCGGGCACGAAGGCGACGCCGACGTTGGGCTCGATGGTGGCGAACGGGTAGTTGGCCGCCACCGCTCCCGCCGTGGTCAGCGCGTTGAACAACGTCGACTTGCCCACGTTGGGCAGCCCGACGATCCCGCACTTGAAACCCACCGACGCCTCTCCCGTGCCGCGATCGCTGCCGTGTCCCGACGCAACTTTGAGCGACTGACCGGTTCCGGGCGGGTCACTCGCTCAAGGTTCCCCGCCCGACACCACGTCCGTCGCAACCTTGAGCGATTGACTGGCTCACGGCGGGTCACTCGCTCAAGGTTTGTCGGGATGGTCCTGGGTGGAGGACCGTCCGACGCGAGCGGAGCAGGTTAGATGCGGTCCCCCGGTCGATCGGGGAGAATGACGCCGTGCAGCAACTCAACGTGCTCGGCGAGCCGCTCCAGGAGTGCTCGGGCGATCCGGTCACCGGTTACTACCGCACCGGGTGCTGCGAGAACCACGGTGACGACCCCGGCTTCCACGTCGTCTGTTGTCGGGTGACCGCCGAGTTCCTCGCCTTCTCGGCCGATCGGGGTAACGACCTCTCCACCCCGATGCCCCAGTTCGGGTTCCCCGGCCTGGTCCCCGGCGACCAGTGGTGCGTGTGCGCTGCCCGCTGGGCCGAGGCGCTCGACGCCGGGGCCGCCTGTCCGGTGGTGCTCGAATCCACCCATGTGTCGGCGCTGGAGTTCGTCGATCTCGCCGATCTCCGCTCCCACGCTTTCACCGGCTGACTGCCGGCCACCGCCGAGCGAGGGAGTCGCCGGGGGTAGGGTCAACCGTCATGGCCGAGAAGCACGGCGAGCCGATCGAGCTCGAGGTGGCCGGGCAGACGCTGTCGGTCACCAGCCCCGACAAGGTGATGTTCCCCGAGCACGGCGACACCAAGGCCGACCTGGTGCGGTACTACGTGGCGGTGGGTGAGCCGATGATGCGCGCCGTGCGCGACCGGCCGACCCTGCTGCAACGATGGCCGAACGGGGTGGGCGGCCAGTCGTTCTTCCAGAAGCGGATACCGGAGTCGGCGCCGCAGTGGCTGCACACCACAACGGTCTCCACCCCGAACGGGACGACCTCCCGGGCGATCGTCATGGCGGACCTGGCCCACGTCGTCTGGGCGGCGAACCAGGGGTGCCTGGGCTTCCACCCCTGGCCCTACCGGGCGGACAACCCCGACGAGACCGACGAGCTGCGCATCGACCTCGACCCGTCACCCGGGGTCACCTTCGACATGGTCCGCGAGGCTGCGGCTCTGGTGCGGGACTTCCTCGAAGAGGAGGGGATCCGCAGCTTCCCCAAGACGACCGGGAATCGAGGGCCTGCACCTCTATGTCAGGGTCGAGCCCGGCTGGGACTCGTTCGGGGTGCGCCAGGCGGCGGTCTCCGTGGCCCGGGAGATGGAGCGGCGCCATCCCGAGCTGGTCACCGGGGCGTGGTGGAAGGAGGAGCGTGGGACCCGGGTCTTCATCGACTTCAACCAGAACGCCCCGCACAAGACCGTCTTCGGGGCGTGGTGCGTGCGCGCCCGGGTGGGTGCCCAGGTGTCGACCCCGTTCCGCTGGGACGAGCTCGGAACCGTCCACCCCGACGACTTCACGCTGCGCAACGTCCCGGCGCGGATCGAGGCCGACGGCGACCCGTGGGCCGAGATCGACGACCAACCGCAGTCGATCGCTCCTCTCGTCGATCGCTACCGGGCAGATCTGGCCGCCGGCATCCCCGACGCCCCCTGGCCGCCGGTCTACCCGAAGATGCCCGACGAGGCCCCCCGGGTCGCTCCCAGCAGGGCCAGGAAACCGGACGCCTGACTCGCCCAGTCCGGGAGCGACAACTCGGCGTGCGAAGTTGGCTCGGCACGGATACGGCCCGCGATGGGGTAGGGCCCATCTGCGGGAGGGGGCGGGCGAAGCTTGCCGGGCGGGTCGGTCGGCCCGGGGAATGTCACGTTACGGCGGGTCGCTCCGGCTCGGCGAGGTGCTTCCCCGATTCGACGATGTCGATCATCGCCTCGACGGCGCGGTCGACGTCGGCGAAGGTGTTGTACAGCGGGGCGATCCCGAAGCGTATGGCGTCCGGGGCACGGAAGTCGGGCACCACGTCGTGATCGGCGATCAGGGCGAGGTCGATGGCCAAGGCCCGGGGATGGCCGAGCGAGACATGTGATCCGCGCCGCTCCGGGTCCTCGGGGGTCGCCAGGGTGAAGCCGAGCGGTGCCAGGTCGGCACGCCACCGTTCGATCAGATACCCGGTGAGCGCCAGCGAGGCCGCCCGCAGCGTCTCCATCCCCGCCTCGGCCAGCATCGTCACCCCGGCTCGATCAACGCCAGCGAGACGACCGGGGCGGTCCCGGTGAGGAAGCGGCGGATCCCGGCGGCCGGCCGGTAGCCACGGTCGAAGCCGAACGGGTCGGCGTGGCTCCACCATCCGTCGATCGGGTCGGCCAGGTCGTCCTGCAGGTCGGTGCGCACGTACAGGAACGCCGGCGAGCCAGGGCCGCCGTTGAGGTACTTGTACGTGCAGCCGACGGCGAGGTCGACGCCGGCGCCGGTCAGGTCGACCGGCACCGAGCCGGCGGCGTGGCTCAGGTCCCACAGCACCATCGCTCCGGCTTCGTGGGCGGCGGACGGTGATCGCCTCCAGGTCGTAGCGGTAGCCGCTGGCGTAGGTGACCGCCGACAGGCTGACCAGGGCGACGTCGTCGCCGAGCCGGTCGACGATGGCGTCGACCGGGCCGTGGATCCCATCCGATGACCCGATGACCTCCACCCGGTGGTCGCCGTCGGCGCGACGGGCGGCGGCCTCCAGCACATACCAGTCCGAGGGGAAGTTGAGGTCGTCGGTGAGAATCACAGGCCGTTCGCCGGTGGCGGTCCAACGCCGCCACCGCCAGCTTGAAGAGGTTGACCGACGTGCTGTCGGCCACGGCCACCTCGCCGGGACCGGCGCCGATGATCGGGGCGATGGCGTCTCCGATTCGGAACGGGAGCTCCCACCAACCCTCGTTCCACGATCGGATCAGACGATCTCCCCACTCGCCGACGACGACTGCTCCGGCCCGATCGACGGCCGCTATCGGGAGACGGCCCAGCGAGTTGCCGTCGAGGTAGACCAGATCGGGATCGGGGAAGGCGAATCGTTGCCGGAAGTCCCGCAGCGGAACGGCGGAGTCCTCCGGGGTGGGTTGGGGCCGGGTCACGGCGGCGGAGGGTAGCGACGAGACCGCATCGGGATCGGTCAGTCCTCGAGCCAGACGTCGTCGTAATCGGCCGCCAGCTCCCGTTGCGTCTCGGCGTGCAGCACCGACCCCGTCCATGACCGCCTGCGGGTGGGGGAGACCTCGACGACCACGTCGTCGAACCGGTCCCATGCCCGGCCGAGGTCGTCGAGCGCCTCGGGCTTGATGTACTTGGCGCGCAGGCGGCGCTTCGCCGCCGCCGCCTCGTCCCCGGTCAGCAAGCGGGCCGACACCTTCGATCGACGTCATCAGGTGGCGACCGGTGGCGGCGGTGCCCTGCACCAGGATCGAGACCCGACCGTCCCGGGACAGGTTCCTCGCCTTCCTGGTGACCGAAGACGTCTCGAACCAGATCTGGCCCTGGTCGTGGAGGAAGATCACGTAGCTGAGGTGGACCGACCCGTCCGGGTTCAGCGTTCCGACGGCAGCGCTGGTCCGCTTCGCCAACACCGAGTCGATCTCCTCCTCTGTCGGGTGGTCGCGGTAGACCTCGATGGCGTCTGCCATTGGCCCTCCTCGGTGGGGATCCGGCTCCGACCCTATCCCGTAGGCTCGGACGGTGCCCGATGCCGATGTCCGCCGTTTGATCGAAACCAGCGATCTCGACGGGCTGGTGAAGGCGATCGGGCGCATGGTCGCTGCCGGCGACTGGGAGGGCATCGACGACCTCATCGTCCGCTGCGACGAAGCCGTGGAGCGCGGCAAGCAGGTGTGGGGGGCGCGGGAGTACGCCGAGTACCGCATCGCCCTCGACGCCCCTGCCGAGCGCGCCGCCCGGGTGCTCCACATCGGCGCCGGCCGCTTCGCCCCCGGACCGCTGTGGGAGGTGGCCGCTTCGACCCACACCTGGGGAGAGCTGCGCGGGCACATCGAGTCGACCACGATCGCCGTGTCGGTGTACCAGGAGCGGGCGCTGCGCGGCGAGCGCATCCCTGTCGACGACTTGGTGAGCGGGATCGCCGAGGTGCCGCTCTACCCGGTGGGGTGGGAGCCTCTGCTATCTGGTGGCCACGTACCGGCCGGACGGTGTCGATGTCCCCGGGCCCGAGCTGGGTGACCTCGATTGGGTCGAGCTCGGCGACCCGGCGGAGCCCGTGGACGAGCCGGAGGCCTGCGACGGGCTGCTCGATGTGGTGCGCCCCTGGCTCGACGAGTCGAGTGGGCGTGGCGAGGCGGTCGCCGTCGAGGGCGATGCCCACCAGGCGATCCGGGCCCTCGGCCCGCACCGGGTGCGGCTGGTCCCGATCACGCTGGCAACGGCGGTCTCGGCGATGGCATGGGCGGGGGCGAGCGGGGGTGCCTACGGTCGGCGCCGGGGCACTCCGGGAGGCCGGGCCGCCGCCTGGTGGGCGCTGGCGTCGGTGCTCGGGCTCGACGAGGACTGGCCGGTCGACGGGGACGAGCTCGGGGAAGCGGCCGCCACCTTGCGTTGGTTCGCCTGGGACCCCGGTGACCAGGCCGGCGGGTGGGCCTATCACCTCGCCGTCGAGGATCCCGAGGTCGGCGTCGCCTGGGCGGTCAGCGCGGTGGATGCCCTGTGATCGGAAGGACCAGTGGTGAGGCTCAGAGGTAGGGCGCCACTTCGGTGATCAGACGATCCATGAGCTCCGCCTGGCGGGGGGCGGGGAACGTCGGGAAGTGCGAGCGAGCCACGAACTCGACCGGCGTACCGGCCTGACGTCGGATGTCGAGGAGCTGCTCGACGATCCGTTCAGGGGTGTCGACCAGGAACGACCGGGCCCGGAGCCTCGCCTCCAGGTCGCCCGGCGGCGGCGGAGGCGGGGGAGGGGGACCGGACCTGGTGGACGACGCCTCCATGTCGCCGTACTTCCACATCATCGTCCACACCGCGTCGGCCACCTCGGCCCAACCGTCGTCCGGGTCGTCGCACGGGTACATCACCGAGTAGTGGATCCACCGGAAGCTCGACGGATCGCGACCCACCGTCTCCATCTCGTCGAGCACCCATCCGACCTGCTCGGGGAAGCCGGTCGGGGGCGACGTTGGCGAACAACCCGTCGGCGAGCCGCGCCGCCCGGCGCACCGCCGGTTCGGCGCTCCCGCCGATGACGATCGGGATGGGGCGCTGCGGTGTCGGTCGCACCGCCAGCTCGGGGAAGTCGTACACGGCGCCCTGGTGACGGAACGGCTCGCCGCTCCAGGCCCGGGGGAGGAGGTCGAGGACCTCCTCCATCGCCCGTCCCCGCAGCCGTTGCTCGATGCCGAGGGCGGCGAACTCGACCGAGCTCCAGCCGAGCCCGAGCCCGAGCACCAGCCTGCCCCCGCTGAGGAGCTGGACGGTGGCGGCGTCCTCGGCCAGCCGCAGCGGGTGGTGCAGCGGGGCGAGCATCACCCCGGTCCCGATCTCGATGGTGCTGGTGCGGGCGGCCATGGCGGCGCTGGTCACCAGCAGGGACGGCATGTAGCCGTCGTCGACGAAGTGGTGCTCGGTGGTCCACACCGAGGAGAAGCCGAGTCGCTCGGCGAATGCGGTCTCTTCGAGCAGGCGGGCGTAGGTTTCGGCCCAGTCCGGATGGTCGCCAGGTCGGAGCTGGGCCGACAGCAGGCCATATCCGAGGCTCATGACGCCGCCACCTCCATGCTGATCGGGCGGTGCCGAGCATGCGCACGGACCCTGTGCTTGGAGCGGCGTCACGGTCTCAGACGGTCCTCATCGTCAAACGGCGAGGTGCTCGCGGGCCATGTCCGGGTCGTTCACGGCGAGGGCGAAGTGCTGGGTCTCGTGGTTGGTCCGCAACAGGTACATGGCGTCGATGTTGATGCCGGTGTCGGCCAGGGAGGCGGTCAGGTCGGCGAGGGCGTTGGGCCGGTTGGGCACGATGGTGTCGATCACCCGGTGCTCCTCCCAGTTGACCCCGGCGTCGTCGAGCACCCGACGGGTGACGGTGTCGTCGTCGGCCACCAGTCGCACCACGCCGAGCTCTCCGTTGGCGAAGGCGGCCAGGGCCTCGATGTGCACCCCGGCGTCGGCGAGGAGCCTCGCCAAGGTGGCCAGCTGACCGGGGCGGTTGGCCAGGTGCACCGTGAACTCGGTCATGCTCCGAGCATACGTGGTCGGCCCTGGTCGATGTCGGCGGGCCACGGGCCAAAGAGGGGGAACCGGCGTGGCAGCGCTCCCGGGCTGAGGATGCGGGAGAGCGAGTGGGCGCGAGACCAACTGCGGCGATGCCCCTCCCCGTCATCCGTGCCGGCCTTCGGCCCGTGCCGATGCCACCCCTCCCCGCGAGCGGGGAGGGGAAATAGTCCATACGAGAATCGAACATACGTTCGATATAGTGGGGGTCATGGGTCGTTATGCGGAACTCCACTGCCACACCAATTTCAGCTTCCTCGACGGGGCGTCGCACCCCGAGGAGCTCGTCTTGCGGGCGGCCGAGCTCGGGCTGGAAGCGCTGGCGATCACCGACCACGACGGGTTCCGTGGTGTGGTCAAGGTGCACCGGGCGGCACGTCAGGTCGGGCTGCCCGTTGTGTACGGGACCGAGGTGGGGATGCCGCTCCACCCCGACGGCACCGGGCACGGCCAGGGAGAGGACACCATCCTTCCCGGGCCACGTCCCGAACCGGACGGCCAGGTGGTCGACGACGGGCGCCCTCGTCGCGGCCGGGTGCGGCGGATGCACGGCGCCAAGCCGCCGGAGAAGGAACCGGCCCACCACCTGGTGCTGCTCGCCCCCGACCCCGGCGGATACGCCGCCATCAGCAGGTTCGTGTCGTCCGGGCAGTACCGGGGGAGGAAGGACCGCCCGGTGTACGGCTACGGCGATCTGGCGGAGGCATCGTCGCAGGGGAAGCTGATCGCCCTCACCGGGTGTCGCCAGGGGGCGATGCCTTCGGCCGCCGTCCGGGGCGACCTGGCCGGGGCGATGGCCGCTGCCGCCTCGATGCGAGAGCTGTTCCCCGACCGGCTGTACGTCGAGCTGTGGCACCACGCCATGCCCGAGGACGATCTGCGCAACGATGTCATGGCCGAGGCGGCGGCCCGGCTCGGGCTGCCGGTGGTGGCGACCAACAACGTCCACTACGCCGATTCCGGCGATGCCGATCTGGCCGAGGTGCTCGCCGCCGTCGCCGGCCGGCGGCCGCTCGATGCCGCCGACGGGTTTCGCCCTGCCACCGACCAGCGTCATCTGCGCCGCCCCGACGACATGGCGCGCCGTTTCGCCCGCTACCCGGGGGCGGTGGAGACCGCCACCGAGCTGGGGGCGTCGCTCGCCTTCGACCTCGACCTGCTCACCCCCCGGCTCCCCGACTTCCCCATGCCGGGTGGCTTCGCCACCGAGGACGCCTACCTCCGCCACCTGGTGATGGAGGGAGCCCGCACCGTGTACCCGGGCACAGGCAGAGGTGGGATCGACCCGGCGGCGCTGCAGCGGATGGAGCACGAGCTCGGGATCATCGAACAACTCGGCTTCGCCGGCTTCTTCCTGGTCGCCTGGGACATCGTCCGCTTCGCCCGCTCCCGGGACATCTACTGCCAGATCAGGGGATCGGGCGCCGACGCCGCCGTGTGCCGGTGCATCGGGCTCACCCGGGTCGATCCCATCCGCCTCCATCTGCCCTTCGAGCGGTTCCTCTCCACCGAGCGTGGCCGGCCCCCGGACATCGACATCGACTTCGAGGCGGAGAGGCGCGAGGAGGTCATCCAGTACTGCTATCGACGCTACGGCAGGGAGCGGGCGGCGATGGTGTCCAACGTCATCACCTACCGGGCCCGGTCGGTGCTCCAGGACGTCGGCAAGGCGTTCGGGCTCACCTCGGCGCAGGTGATCGCCCTGACGAAGTACCTCGACACCCGCAGTCCGCAGGGGATCGGCGAGCACCTCGATCTCCCCGCCGGGCTCACCACGGACCTGATCGTCGACGCCTGTGAACGGCTCGACGGCTTCCCCCGCCATCTCGGCATCCACTCCGGCGGGATGGTGGTGGCGCAGCGGCCGCTGTGGGAGGTGGTGCCACTCGAGTGGGGGAGGATGGAGGACCGGTCGGTGGTGCAGTGGGACAAGGACGATTGCGCCGCCATGGGCATCGTCAAGTTCGACCTGCTCGCCCTCGGGGCGCTCAACGGGCTCCACATCAGCGTCGACGCCATCCGCCAGGCCCACGGGGTCGACATCGACCTGGCCACCGTCGACCAGGAGCCCGCCGTCTACGACATGTTGACCCGGGCGGACACCGTCGGCGTCTTCCAGGTGGAGTCTCGGGCGCAGATGGCGACGCTGCCCAAGATGCGCCCCCGCACCTTTTACGACCTCGCCATCGAGGTGGCGCTGATCCGTCCCGGGCCCATCCAGGGCCACTCGGTGCACCCGTTCCTCCGCCGCCGCAACGGCGAGGAGGCGGTCCGCTACCCCCACCCGTCGATCGAGCCGATCCTGATGAAGACCTTGGGGGTGCCGGTGTTCCAGGAGCAGCTCATGGAGATGGCCCGTATCTGCGCCGGGTTCACCCCGGGGCAGACCGACCGGCTCCGCCAGGCGATGACCCACAAGCGGTCCATCGAGGAGATGGCCAAGCTGTCCGACGAGGTGTACGAGGGGATGGCCCACAACGGCATCGTCGGTGACGCCGCCGACGAGATCTGGGACAAGCTGCAGGGTTTCGCCTCGTTCGGCTTCCCGGAGTCGCACTCGGTTTCGTTCGCCTACATCGTCTACGCCTCGTCCTGGTTGAAGCTCCACTGGCCGGCGGAGTTCTTCTGCGGGCTGCTCAACGCCCAGCCGATGGGGTTCTACAGCCCCAACTCACTGGTCCAGGACGCCGCCCATCACGGGGTGGTGGTGCTCGGCCCGGACGTCAACCTCTCCGGATTCGACTGTGCCATCGAGCACTGGGACGCCGACCCGGACGACGTGGTCGAGCACCTGGGGATGCGGTGGCGGCGGGGGAGGGGCTCCATCGACGACGCCCCCCGCTCGGCGGTGGCGCTGCGGATCGGGCTGCGCTACGTGCGCAACCTCGGGGAGGCGGAGATCGCCCGGATCGAGGTCGCCCGTGCCACCGGGGGCGGGTTCCGATCGGTGGAGGACCTTGCTCACCGCACCGGGCTCCCCGTCGACGCCCACGAGGCGCTGGCGGCGTCGGGAGCGTTGGGCTCGCTCGGTTTGGGCCGACGGGAGGGCATCTGGTCGGCGGGGCCGATGGCGGCGATGGGCCCTGGCCGGTTGCCGCTGGCCACCGGCGGCGACCCCCCGCCACTGTCCCCGATGACCCCGGTGGAGGACGTCCAGGCCGACCTGTGGTCGACCGGGATCTCCGTCACCCATCCCATCGCCTTCGTCCGCGACCGCCTCGCTGCCTCCGGGTGCCTCACCATCTCGGAGGCGTTGGCGGTGCGTCGCCACGGGACCAGGGCCCGGGTCGGCGGCATGGTCACCCACCGGCAACGACCCGGCACCGCCGCCGGGGTCCGTTTCTTCAACCTCGAGGACGAGACCGGGCTGCTCAACGTTGTGGTCCTCCCGCCGATCTGGGAGGCCAACTACGAGATCGCCCGCAAGGCGGCGGGGATGGTCATCATCGGGGTGCTCGAGTATCGGAGTGGGGTCACCAACCTGGTTGCGCACCGATTCGAGCCGCTCCCCGTACCCGCCGAGCTCGCCTCGCGTGACTTCAGGTGAGCCGCACCGATGAGCCGCACACCGACGGTTCGGTCGGTCCACGGCTCACCGGTGGGTGCGGGGGGGACCGGTGAGCCGCACACCGACGGTTCGGTCGGTCCACGGCTCACCGGTGGTTAGGGACCGGGTGGTAGCCGGGTCATGTGATCGGGACGCCGGGGGTGCAGGCCATCACCTCGAAGTCGCCTGCGGCCTCCTCGGTGAGCTGCTCGGGCGTACCGGCGAGGATGGGGAAGGTGCCGTAGTGGATGGGCACGACGGTGTCGACGCCGAGCAGCCTGGCCGCCTTGGCCGCACCCGCCGGCCCCATCGTGTAGTAGCCCCCGATGGGGAGTAGGGCGATGTCGGGCCGATGTAGCTCGCCGATCAATGCCATGTCCCCGAACACGGTGGTGTCCCCGGCGTGGTAGACGGTGGGACCACCGGGGATTGCCAGCACCCAGCCGGCCGCCTGGCCGCCGTCGGCCACCCCGCCCGAGGCGAAGTCGATCCCCGACGAGTGGACCGCCTCGACCATCGTCGCCTCGATGCCGCCCGGACCCGGCACCGTGCCGCCCTTGTTCGAGCCAACCGCAGTGGAGACGCCGTTGGCGGCGAGCCAAAGGCTGATCTCGTGGATGGCGTGGACCGGCGCCTCATGATGCCGGGCGAGGTCGGGGACACCGGAGAAGTGGTCGCCGTGGCCATGGGTGACGTAGATGGCGTCGACCCGGTCCTGCTCCACCTCGGCGGCAGGACATGCCGGGTTCCCTTTCAACCAGGCGTCGATGAGCACGGTGGTGCCGTCCCCGAGTCGGAGCCGCACCGCCCCGTGACCGAGCCAGGTGAGTTCGATTCCCTTGAGGTCCATCCGCTCCCTCCCCGTCGGTGCCGCGCCGATGCTACGACGCGGCGGTACCCCCGGCTCGGGCGGTCACGCGACCTGCCCGCTCCGCCAGCGCGACGTTGACTGGATTGAGCTCCAGGAATCCGGAGCGGAGGTCCTCGTCGTCGATGGCGGTGGACCAATGGTCGAAGTAGGCGTCGATGGCATGGCGCACCACGGTGGCGGGGTCCGACCCGGCGCCGGCGAGCACGTCATGGCACGACAGGAGGACACGTCCTGGGTCGAGGCATCCCGCCAGGTCGGAGGGCTCGAGCCGGCCGACTAGTGCGCCGGCCCGGGTCACGGCCTCTCCAGACCGTCCTGAGGCCATGAGGGCGGCGGCCACGGCGGCCTCGCTCTCCAGCACCGCGGAGGCGACGTCCAGCTCGGCGCTCACCACCCGGGCACGCTCCAGCGGTTCAAGGGCAGCGGCGGGATCGCCGGAGGCGACCAGCACCAACCCCTCGACCAGCCGGGCTCTCCATTCGGCGCCGGGGATCCTCGACTGGGTGGCGGTGTCCACGGCATGGGCCGAAAGCTGCTGCGCCTCGTCGAGAGTGCTCTCGACGAGGGCGATCAACGCCCGCAAGGCGAGCGCCCGGACCACGATGGCGTCGGCATGGATGGGGAGGGCCAAATCGATCGCGGTGGCGAATCGCTCGTGGGCGACACCATGATCTCCGGTGAGCCTGGCGACCTCGCCCAGCAGCAGGTGCATCTCGGCCTGCCCCTCTACGTCGCCGATGTCGACGCACATTGCCAACGACTGGCCGGCCCGACGGCGGCCTTCGTCGAGCCCGCCCCGGATTATGGCGAGACCGGCGATATTGCCGATGATGAGCGCCTGGGTGAAGCGGTGACCCAACCGCTCGGCCATCTCCAGTGCCTCGCCGTAGACCCCCTGGGCGGCGTCGAGCCGGCCCATCGTCTCGAGCACGTATGCCATCTGGCTCACGTCCATGCTCTCCTGGTACAGCTCGTGGTGGTCCCGATGGATGGCTCGTGCCTGTTCGGTGAGGACGAGCGCAGCGGGGTAGTCGCCCGTGTTGACGGCAACCGCCGACTGAATCCGGAGGCTGACGCCGACCAGGGACGCTTCGCCGGCGGCGGTGGCGAGATCCTGGCCGCGCACGAGGGCGGCCCGTGCCTCGTCGTGCTCCCCGCTCCAGGCCAAGGCCGACCCCAGCCTGTTCAGCGACTCGGCCTCGAGGGGTCGACCCCGCTGTCTGGGCGAGGGCGACGGCGTCGGCGGAGACGTCGGCGGAGGTGTCGTACTCACCGTGAAAGTACGAACCAGCGCGCCTCGGCGAGCAGGATCGTCGCAGTTCGCAGCGGGTCGGTCCCGTCATCGGCGTCACCGAGGGCGTCGAGGACCGTTCGCTGTGCCTCCCGGTCGCCGATCCGGTCGAGCACACCCTCGATCGCCAGCAAGGTGTCGATACGGAGGCCCGGAGCTCGACGGCGGCCGCCAGCTGTTCGGCTCGGCGGAGCAGGGTTAGCGCCTCGGTGTTGGCAAAGATGGCGGCGGCCCCCTGGCCCGCGCGGAGATACCAGTGAGCCGCCTCGGCCTGCTGGCCCGCCTCGGCATGGTGCTCGGCGATCACCGCGGCGTACTCGTCGCCGCGGCCGGTCTCGCCCGCCAGTCCCTCGAGCCACTCCGCCACTCTTCCGTGGTAGATGCGGCGGGTGGCGCGCAGCAGGCTCTCGTAGGCGACATCGCGCAGCAAGGCATGACGGAACGAGAACTCGGTGGAACCGGAAAAGGCGGAGCTCTGCCGGCGGAACACGATCTCCCGGTTCCGCAGCCGGGCAAGGGCGTCGTCTGCGTCGCCGTCGCCGGTGGGGTCGAGGTGCTTCACCGCGCTGTCCCAGAAGACCCGGCCCACCACCGCCGCTCGCTGCGCGGCGGCCCGTTCGTCGGGGGCGAGGGCGTCGAGGCGTGCCTGGATGACTCCTTTGAGCGTCGCTGGCACCCGAGTGAGATCGAGCGCCTCTCCCATGACGCTCCAACGCTCGGTCGACGTGTCGACTACGCCTTCGCCGACGAGCCACTTGACCAGCTCCTCCATGAAGAACGGGTTGCCCTCGGACGTGGACGCCACCAGGTCGGTGATGGCGTCCGGCACCTCGTCGGCTCGTTGCATGATCTCGCCGACCAGCTTGACGCTGTCCCGCCTCGCCAGGGGCCCGAGGCGGAGCACGGCGTGGGCGTCGAGGCCTTCGCCCCAGTGGGGGCGTCGCTCGAGGAGGGACGGTCGGGCCGTCACCACTACGAGGACGGGCCGATCCCGCAGCCATCGGTCCAGGTCGATGAGCCAGTCGAGGGTGGCGTCGTCCGCCCAGTGGGCGTCCTCGAGGAGCAGGACCACTGGCGTCTCCTCGCTCAGCCGCACGAGGTAGTCGCCCAGCGCCACCAGCGCCCGGGTCCGGAGACCCTGCGGGTCGGCGGACAGGCCCTCGAGGTACGGGCTGTCGGTCAGCTCGAAGCCGAGCCAGCGGGCGAGCAGGTGCGCCGATCCCGTACCCCCGTTCCCGGCGGAGCCGAGATCGTCGGCGATCTGCTCCCACTTGGTGAGGACGACGTCGGGCGGATCGCCGGCGACGATGCCGAGGCGTTCGGTGAACACGCTGCGGAGGAGGCCGTTGGGCACGGCCTCCGTGGTCGGCGCGGCACGACCCCGCAGCAGCCGGATGTGGTCGGGTCGTGCCGCCAGCCACGTCTCGAAGTCGCGGAGCAGTCGCGACTTGCCCACCCCGGCGTGCCCGATGACGCTGGCCACGGCCAGCCCACCGGGGGTGCCGTCACCGTCCGGCCCGGTGCCGGCGACGTCGTCGAACGCCTTCTGCAGCCAGCCCAGCTCGAGGTGCCGGCCGATGGTCCTGGTGGTGACCCCTTCGAGCCCGCGGGTCTCCGGCCAGTAGGCCGAAGGCCCCCCGGCCAGCGCCAGGTACGCATCGATCGGCTCCGGTATCCCCTTGAGCCGGAGCTGTTCGACCTTGCGCAGGGCGAACGAGCCCTTCACCAGTTGACAGGCGTCGTCGGACAGGAGAATGCCCCCGGGTGGAGCGGCCGCTTGGAGACGAGCGGCCCGGTTGACGATCTCGCCCACCACCACCATGTCACCCCCGGCCCGGTCGTCCACCTTGCTCACCACGACGTCGCCGGTGTCGATTCCCACCCGCATCTGGAGCGTGATGCCGTGACGGTTCTCCAACTCCTGGTTGAGGTCGTCCAGCCGATCGTTCATGGCAAGCGCCGCTCGCACGGCCCGGTGGGGGTCGTCCTCGCGGGCTCGGTGCATGCCGAACACCGCCATCACCGCGTCGCCGATGAACTTCTCGACGATGCCGCCCTCGTCCTCGATGCAACGCGCCCAAACAGCGAAATACTCTGCGATGACCGTGCGCACGTCTTCCGAATCGAGCTCACTCGAGAGCACGGTGAAGTCGACCAGGTCGGAGAACAGGACGGTCACCTGTTTGCGCTGGTCTCCCACGGTGCCGGCGACGATGCGGTTGCGGCGCTCCACCAATGGGACCAGCGCCAGGTCGACCATGGCGTCACCGATCGCCGTGCGCTGTTGCTCGAGCGCGGCAATGGCGTGCTCGACCGACTTCAGCTCTTCCAAGGCGCCCTACCCCCCTGCGACTCCTGCTGAAGATTACCCAAAGTGGGGCGCTTTCGAGCTCTGTTCTGTGCCTACATTGCGGCGGTGCGAACACCGCCACGACGGCGACGAGGAGGAGCATGCCGGCAGTCGAGGTGACCACAGCCACCCTCGTTGCCTGGGGGGCGGCGGCCGTGCTGGTGGGGTTCGCCCTGGGGTGGGCGCTGCGCCCGTGGGCGATGGCCGACCGCCTGAACCGCGAGCAGGCCGAAGCGCTGGCCGCCGAGAAGGAGCTGCGGACGGCGGCCGAGACCGGCCTATCCGCAACCCAGGTCGAGTTGGATGCCTCCACCGTCGACCTCACCACCGCCCGTGGCGAGATCGTCGACCTGCGTCACGAGTTGGAGACCACCCAGCTGTCACTCGCCGAAGCCCAGAAGCGACTCGAGGAGGCCGAGGCCCGCGCCGCAGGCGCCGCCACCCCTCGCTGATCGGTGGCTGCTAGGAGGGCGCGACAGCCTGCTCGATGACAGTCAGCGCCCGGTCGATGCCGGCGGCGTCGACCCCGAGATTGGCGACGGCGCGGATCCGGGACACCGACATCGGCAGCACCAGCACGCCATGGTCGGCGCAGCGGTCGACGAGCTCATTGGCGGGCATCACAGCCACGTCGAAGTAGACCATGTTGGTTTCCACGGTGGCGGCGTCCACCACGATGCCGGGGATCTCGGCCAGCCCGGCGGCGAGCCTGGAGGCGTTGGCGTGGTCGTCGGCCAGCCGCGGCCGATGGTTGTCCACGGCGTGGCGGGCCGCCGCCGCCATCATCCCTGCCTGGCGGAACCCGCCGCCGAACATCTGCTTGAAGAACCGGGCCCGGTCGATCAGGTCCTGGCGTCCCACCAGAGCGGACCCCATCGGCGCTCCCAGGCCCTTGGAGAAGCAGACGCTCACCGTGTCGAACCCGGCGGCCAGCTCGGCTTCGGATCGTCCGGTGGCGACGGCGGCATTCCACAGTCTCGCCCCGTCCATGTGGGTGGCGATGCGGAGTCGTTTCGCCTCGGCGGTGACGGAGGAGAGCAGGTCCGGCGGCCAGACGGCGCCCCCGGCGGCGTTGTGGGTGTTCTCCACCCACAACAGGGTGACCGGCTGGAACAGGGAGGCCGGCAAGGACGGCGAAGGCTGGGGGATGGCGTCGCTGACGTCGGCCGGTCCGAAGGTCCCCCGTTCGCCGTCGAGGAACTGGATGGTGACCCCCGACAAGCACGTACGGGGCGCCCATCTCGTGGATGTGGACGTGGGCGTCGACCGGGGCGAGGACGACGTCGCCGGGCTGGGTGTGGACGCGCAACGCCGCCTGGTTCGACATCGTGCCCGAGGGGACGTACATCGCATCGTCCTTGCCGAGCAGGTCGGCCACCCGCCGTTCCAGGGCGAGGACCGAGGGGTCGTCGTGGAACACATCGTCACCCACCTCGGCTTCGGCGATCGCCAGACGCATCGCCGCCGTCGGCTTGGTGACGGTGTCGGAGCGGAGGTCGACGACAGTGACCGGCATCGGGGTCAACCGGCGTAGTTGGACGAGGCGCGGAACGTCTCGGCGATGTGGACGTCGACCAGCGCCGGCAGACTGCTGGCCTTCGCCCTCTCCAGCGCCGGGACGATCTCGGCAGGGTCGGTGACCAGCTCGCCGTAGCCTCCCAGTGCGGTGACAACGGCGTGGTAGGGGCGGCGCCCCAGGTCGGAGGCGACCACCCGATCCGGGTAGAAGGTGCGGTGGAACGTCTTGATGTTGCTCCACACCCCGTCGTTGCCGAGGACGCCGATGACGGGTAGCCCGTGGCGGACGAAGGTGTCGTACTCGAACCCGTTGAACCCGAACCCGCCGTCGCCAAACACAATGCCCACCGTCCGTTCGGGATGGACCACCTTGGCGGCGAGGGCGAACCCGGGCCCGGTGCCCAGCGTCCCGGCCGGCCCCGGCTCGAGCAGGTGGCCTGCGGTGGAGACCTTGAGCCAGCGGGCGGTGGTGGCCACGATGTCGCCACCGTCGACGGCGACGATGGAGTCCTGCCCGAAGAAGCCGGCGACGTCGCGGGCGAACCGTTGCGGGGCGACCGGCACGGCGTCGCTGGCCGCCGCCGACTCGGCTTCGGTGCGGGCCGCCGCCTCGGCCGCCCGGATCTCGTCCGACCACCCGCCGCCCGGGCGGCTCCGCCCGGCTTTGGCGAGTTGGGCGAGCACCCGGCCAGGGTTGGCCACCACGGCGACCGAGGCGGGCCGGTTCCAGCCCAGCTTGGTCGGCTCCGGGTCGACCTGGATCACGGTGGCCTCCGCGGGGATCTTCCGGCCGTACCCGGTGCGGAAGTCCCAGTCGACCTGCAGGGCGAGCACCACGTCGGCCCGGGCGAGCGCCTGGGAACGGGCCAGGCTCCCCAGCAGCGGGTGATCGGGCGAGAGGGCGCCCCGTCCTCCGGAATTGGCGAACACCGGGGCGTCGAACAGCTCGGCGACCGCCGCCAGGGCCTCGGCGCCGCCGCCGCGCAAGCCGCCGCCGGCGAAGATCACCGGACGGTCGGCATCGGCGAGCAGGTCGGCGATCCGGTCGACCGTGTCCGGGTCGGCGCCGGCCGGCTCGGTGGTCCGGTAGTCGGTGGGTAGCGGGGTGTTCTCGTCGACCAGTCCGGACTGGACGTCGAGCGGGACGTCGAGGAACACCGGCCCTCCCCGACCGGAGAAGGCGTGCCTGGCGGCGATGGCGACGTAGTCGGCGAGCCGCGCCGTCTCCCAGGCGGTCGTCGCCAGCTTGGTGATGGAAGCGAAGATCGGGGGGTGGTCGAGTTCCTGGAGCCCACCGGCATGTTCCTGACGGACCAGGTGGCGACCGCCGAGGACCAGCATCGGGGTGCACGACAGGTGGGCATTCATCACTGCCGTCGCCACGTTGGTCACCCCGGGAGCGGCGGTCACCGCGGCGACTCCAAGCCTTCCGGTCAGCCGGGTGTATGCCTCGGCGGCGTGCCCGGCGGTCTCCTCGTGGCGGACGTCGACGATGCGGATGCCTTCTTCCACGCACCCGTCGAGGATGGGGACGATGTGGCCCCCGGTGAGCGTGAACAAGGTGTCGACGCTCTCGGCCCGCAACGCCCGGGCGATGAGCCGCCCACCGTGGATCTTTGCCATTCCGCTCCCGCCGGCTCGTGGCGCGGCAGCGCCTAGTCGGTCTCGCTGTCCATGAAGTATCGCGGCTGGAGGAGCCCGGAGAGCTCGCCGCCGGCGTAGCCCGCCGGGTCTCCGCCGATGTCCCACTCCCGTCCCACCATCAGGTCGATGACGGCGACGCAAGCAGTTCTCATCGCCGCGGCGGCGCCGGTGAGCCGCTCGACCAGGGCGCCCCAGGTCGGTTGGTGGCCGACCACCATCAGCCGTTCGACGTGCTCTGGTGTCTCTCCGATGACGGCGAGCACGCCGTCGACGTAGCTGTCGTAGAGGCGATGGTCGGTGACGATGGGGGAGGACCAGGCACCGGCGTCGGCGGCCAGGGTGGCGGTGGTGTGCGCCCGCACCGCCGTCGAGCTGAGCACCAGCTCGGGCTCGAGCCCGATCCTCGTGAGTGTCGCCCCCATGACCTTCGCCGACGCGACCCCGCGCCGGCTCAGCGGGCGCTCGTGGTCCGAAGACCCACCGGCGTGCCAGTCGGACTTGGCATGGCGCATCACCAGGAGCTGCTTCACGGAGGCCTCCTACACGCCCGAGGCTACGCCGTCGGGCGGAGACTCGGCGATGGGGGCTGGGGGTCCCCCATCGCACCGCGATGAGGCGACAGCCGAAGAGCCATGAAAACAGAGGCTACGCCGTCGGGCGGAGACTCGGCGATGGGGGCTGGGGGTCCCCCATCGCACCGCGATGAGGCGTCAGCCGAGGAGCCATTAGACGCAGTCTCAGCCTGGCCCGGCGACGCCCGCCGGTACCGGGTCGGGCTCCTCGGCGTGGCCCGGCCCGCTGAACTGGGAGTTGTACAGGTCGGCGTAGGCGCCGCCCCGCCCGATCAGCTCGTCGTGGGTGCCCTGCTCGACGATCGGCCCGCCTCCATCACCAGGATGAGGTCGGCGTGGCGGATGGTGGACAGTCGATGGGCGATGACGAAGCTGGTGCGGTCGTTGCGGAGCGCCGCCATCGCCTGCTGGACGAGCAGCTCGGTCCTGGTGTCCACCGAGCTGGTCGCCTCGTCCAGGATCAGCAGCGACGGGTCGGCGAGGAAGGCGCGGGCGATGGTGATCAGCTGCTTCTCCCCGGCGCTGATGTTGCCGCCCTCGTCGTCGATGACCGTGTCGTACCCGTCGGGCAGGCTGTGGACGAACCGATCGACGAAGGTGGCCCGGGCGGCCGCCACGATCTTCTCGTTCGTTGCGTCTGGCCTGCCGTAGGCGATGTTCTCGCGGATGGTCCCGTGGAACAGCCAGGTGTCCTGGAGGACCATGCCGATCTCGGAACGGAGGTCGGCCCGGCGCATGTGGGCGATGTCGACGCCGTCGAGCGTGATCTGGCCGGAGTCGAGCTCGTAGAACCGCATGATCAGGTTGACCAGCGTGGTCTTGCCGGCGCCGGTGGGTCCCACGATCGCGACCTGCTGGCCCGGGTCGACCCAGCGAGAGGTCCTCGATGAGGGGACGGTCCTCGTCGTAACGGAAGGAGACGTCTCGAAGGCGACACGCCCGTGGCGTTCGCCGACCATCGCCGGGTGGTGGTCGTCCGGGGCTCCTCGTCGGCGTCGAGCAGCTCGAAGACCCGCTCCGCCGAGGCCACCCCGGACTGGAGCAGGTTGATCATCGAGGCGATCTGGGTGACCGGTGGGTGAACTGGCGGGAGTACTGGATGAAGGCCTGGACATCGCCGAGGCTCATCGTCCCGCTGGCGACCCGGAGTCCGCCGAGGACGGCGATGACGACGTAGTTGAGGTTCCCGATGAACATCATGATCGGCATGATCAACCCGGAGAGGAACTGGGCGGCGAAGCTCGCCTTGTACAGCTCCTCGTTCTCCGCCTCGAACGCAGCCTGGACCTCATGCTGCCGCCCGAACACCTTGACCAGGGAATGACCGGTGAAAGCCTCTTCGATCTGCCCGTTGAGCGTCCCGGTTCGCCGCCACTGGGTGATGAACTGCTTCTGGGACCGCTGCATGACCCACCCGGCGAGGAACATCGAGATCGGGATGGTCACCAGTGCCACGAATGCCAGGGCCGGCGAGATATAGAACATCATCCCCACCACGAAGATGACCGTCAGCAGCGATGTGAGCAGTTGGCTCATCGTCTGTTGGAGCGTCTGGGAGACGTTGTCGATGTCATTGGTGACCCGGCTGAGCAACTCGCCACGCGGCTGGCGGTCGAAGTAGCTGAGCGGCAGCCTGTTGAGCTTGTCCTCGACGTCCGAACGCATCCGGTAGATGGTCCGCTGGACGACGTCGTTGAGCACGTAACCCTGAAAGAACCCGAGCAGCGCCGAACCGGCATAGAGGGCGAGACGACCAGCAGGATCGAGCCAGGGCCTCGAAATCGATGCCCTGACCGGGGACGACATCCACACCACTCAGCAGGTCGGCGATCCCATCCTGACCCTGGGCCGGGCAGCCTCGATCGCCTCCGCCTTGGTCATTCCCTCGGGCAGCCTGCTCCCGATCACCCCGGCAAAGATCACGTCCGTCGCCTCACCGAGCACCTTGGGACCGATCGCGGAGAGAGCGACGCTGAATACGGCGAAGACGATGACCGCGATCACCCTTGCCATCTGAGGCCGCAGTCTGCGCAGAGCCGTTTGGCGGACGTGCCGAAGGCGAGCGACTTCTGCCCGATCATCGGCCCGCCGAACGGGCCCCTTCCAGGGCCGCCTTGGCCCTGGATGCGCTCCGTGGTCTTCATGGTCCGCTCGGTCATGACGCCACCCGGCTCAGCTGCGACTCGACGATCTCCACGTAGGTCGGGCATTCGGCAAGCAACTCGTCATGGGTCCCATGCCGACGACCTGGCCGTCCTCGAGTACGACGATCTGGTCAGCGTCGGCGATCGTGGATACCCGCTGCGCCACGATCAGGACTGTGGCGTCGGCCGTGATCGGCTTCAGCGCCCGGCGCAGCCGGGCGTCTGTCGCCAGGTCGAGCGCCGAGAACGAGTCGTCGAACAGGAAGATCTCGGGGCGGCGGATGATCGCCCTGGCGATGGCGAGACGCTGGCGCTGCCCACCGGACAGGTTGGTCCCACCCTGGGCAACGGGAGCATCGAGGCCCTCGGGCATGGCTTTCACGAAGTCGGCCGCCTGGGCAATTTCGAGCACATCCCACATCTCCTCGTCGGTCGCCTCGGGGTTCCCGTAACGCAGGTTGGAGGCGACCGTGCCCGAGAACAGGTAGGGCTTCTGGGGCACCAGCCCGATCCGCGCCCAGAGGCTCTCCGGGTCGATGTCGCGGATATCGACACCGTCGACCCGCACCGTGCCGCCGGTGACGTCGAAGAGCCGGGGAATCAGGTTGAGGAGCGTGGTCTTGCCGGCACCGGTCGAGCCGATGATGGCGGTGGTCTGCCCCGGGTGGGCCGTGAACGACACATCGCACAGCACCGGGTGGCCGGCGCCTGATAGCTGAACTCGAAGCGCTCAACTCGAGCTCGCCCCTCCGCGTCAACTCGGTGACGCCGTTCGTCGGAGGCTCCACCGATGACCTGGTGTCGAGGACCTCGCCGATCCGATCGGCCGAGACTGCAGCCCTGGGCACCATGACCAGCATGAAGGTGGCCATCATCACCGACATCAGGATCTGGACGAGGTAGGCGAGGAAGGCGGTCAGCGACCCGATCTCCATCGGTCCTTCGTCGACCCTGATCCCACCGAACCAGAGGACGGCGACGCTCGAGATGTTGAGAACGAGCATCACCACTGGGAACATGGCGGCCATCCAGCGGCCCACCGTGACCGACACGTCGGTGAGCTCGGCGTTCGCCCGACCAAACCGCTCCCTCTCGAGCGGCTCCCGGACGAAGGCGCGCAGCACCCTGATGCCCGTGATCTGTTCGCGCAGGACCCGGTTCACGATGTCGATCCGCGCCTGCATCACCCGGTAGCCAGGAACCATCCGCGAGATGATCGAAACCGACGATCACACCCAATACCGGTACGGCAACCGCCACCAACCAGGCGAGACCGACATCCTGGCGGAGGGCCATGATCACCCCGCCGACCGCCATGATCGGGGCCATGACCATCATGGTGAAGGTCATCAACGTCAGCATCTGCACCTGTTGCACATCGTTGGTGTTGCGGGTGATGAGCGAGGGGGCGCCGAAGCCGGCGACCTCGCGGCTGGAGAACGAGGCGACCCGGCCAAAGATCGCCGACCGAAGGTCACGGCCGAAGCCCATTGCGGTACGTGCCCCGAAGTAGACGGCGGCGATCGAGCACACCACCTGGACCAACGAGACCGCCAGCATCCAGACCCGACCTGGATGATGTAATCGGTGTCGCCCTTTACCACACCGTTGTCGATGATGTCGGCGTTGAGGCTGGGCAGATAGAGCGAGGCGATCGTGCCCACCAGTTGCAGGGCGACGACGATCCCGGTCTTGGAAGGCCTGAGGTATGCGGAGGATCCGCAGCAGCATCAGTCGGTTGTGCGCTCGGCGACGCCACCGAGCATGACATCCACGATGTCTTCGACGGTGAGCTTTTCCCCGGCTCCCGGATGGGCGGTGGCGAAGACCAATCCGCGCAGAACCATGGCGGCTCGTCCCGGATCGAGCCGAAGCCGATCCCGGTTCCGCGCCAAGAGATCGGTGAGCGACTCGGTGATCGCCGCCTGGGACTCCAACACAAAGCGAGGCGGCCCGGAGCGGTGCTCATCGCCCGTCATCGGGATCGTACGGAGAATGGTCATCAAGGCGATGACCTCGTCGAGCCGGTGCATCAAGATCTGAACGGCGTGCCGCAGTTGCTCCTCGAAGGGCGTCTCGTGGTCGATGCGCTCGATCTCGTGCTGGACCGGCGCCGGATCCATGCCGGCCTTGATCGCCTCGTGGATCAGGGCGCACTTGTCGGAAAAAACGCGGAAGATGGTGCCCTCGGCGATCCCGGCTGCCTCGGCAATCTGACGCGTCGTGACGCCGCCGCCATACTCGATGAGGAGCGGGGTGACCGCCTCGACTATCGCCCGCCGGCGGTCGTCCGTGGCCAACGGCTCGGTCGGCGGGTTCGGGACGCTCATGTTGGTAGCAGCATAGTGAGTGAGCGCTCACTCCGGACGCCACGATATGTTTGCCGTTGCGGGCGCCAGGTGAGGCGCCGGCCCTGTTTGTTCAGCGGAGCTGTCGGGTGCGGTGACGGATGGGATACGGCGTCAACCGGGTACGCTCCCTGGCGCCGCTCCCCCCGGCTCGGCCAGCAACCCAGTGACGATCCCCGAGGCAGTAATCCGATGGCACCCACCGAACCTCCGCCTCGCCGGTGCTGTTTTTCCTTGCCCCTGGCGCTCGCAGCTGCGGCGGCGGGGAGATGACCGCCGAGGATGCCACCACCCAGGCTTGTGACGCCCTGGCGGGAGCCGCCGGACCTGGTGGCCACGCTCGCCCAGGGTGCGGCCGCCGGGGTCGAGACCATCAGAGAAGCCGGGACCGAGCTCCGTGACGAGGTCGCCGAGATCAACGAGGACGTCCAGGCGGCGCGGAAGCGCCCAGGCTGACGCCGCGACGTCCTTCATCGATTCCAGCGCGCCTATTGCAGCACCACGAGTGGAGGGAAGGATCAGGCTGGGTCTGGACGCTGTCGCCGACGAGCTGGCCGCCGCCGGCGAGGACCTCCAGGCTGGTACGACCAGGCGGCCACCGCCCTCGGCTGCGGTTGACTCCTCGCTCAGGTTGGCCACGACGCGGTCGATGGCGGCGGCGAGGGTCGTGACGCCGTCTGGCTCGATGTTGGGGAAGCACGAGATGCGGAGTTCGTCGCGCTCGGAGTTCTGCGGCAGCCGAAGGTGTCGACGACCCCGTTGGCGCGAAGCACCGCCTCGATGGTGTCGGCGGAGATCTCGGGGACGAAGTCGACGGTGACCACGGTGGGGTTCCGCATTGCCGGGTCGGGCGACGAACGGTGAGGTCTGAGTTGGTGAACCGGCCCCAGTCGTAGACGGTCGACGAGGAACTCGCGGCCCAGCGGTTGATCGCCCATCGCAACCCTCCAAGCCCCGAGCATCCGCTCCACCTGGTGGGCCAGCAGGAAGACGGTCGCCAGCGACGGCGTGTGTCGTACGTCTGGACCTCGGTGCGTGTTCTCCACTGAGCTGCTCGGAGGCTGAGGAAGGCGGCAGTTGCAGTGGCTGGAGGCGGCCACGGCCTCCATCCCGGGCCACGGCGGCCGGGGAGTAGAGTGCCACCCACAGGCCGCCTTCGGAGCCGAACGCCTCTGCGGCGAGAAGTAGTAGACGTCGAACCGCTCCGGGTCGACGGCGACGGCCCCCGCCGCCAAGGTGGTGTTGACCAGCACCAGGCCGTCGGCGCCCTCGGGGCGGGCGATGGGCATCGCCACCCCGGTCGAGGTCTGGTCGTGGGTGAGGGCGTAGGTGTTGATGAAGTCGCTCGCCGCCGGGAGTGGGGACGGGCGCCGGGCTTGGCGACGATGACCTCGGGCTCTTCCAGGTGGGGTGCTGCCTCGGTGACCTTGGCGAACTTCGACGAGAACTCGCCGAAGGAGAAGGTGCCCGCTGCGGCGCTCGATCAGCCCGAACGCCGCGCAGTTGACAAAAGGCGGTGGTGCCCCCTATCCCGACACCACTTCATAGCTATCGGGGAGCTCGAGGAGCTCGGCGAGCCCGCTTCGCACCCGTCCCACCGTACGGCGCACGGTCGGTTCGGCGATGGCTGGTGCCGAGGTAGCCGGCGCCGGTTGCGGCGAGGGCCGCCACGGCGGCGTTGTCGACCTTGGACGGTCCGGACCCGAACCGGCCGTCGCCGGGGATCAGGTCGTCGGGCAGGGTGATGGCGGGGATGTCGGCCATGGCTTCCTCGGATGTCGTCACGTCAAGGCTAACGGGCCGCCGGCAATGGCCGGTAGGGTTCCCGTATGACCCAACTGGCGCAGCGGGTGACGGCCATGGACGAGTCGGCGACCGTCGCCATCACCGCCAAGGCGAACGCCTCGCGTGCCGCTGGGCGCCCCGGTGATTGGTTTCGGCGCCGGTGAGCTCGGACTTCCCTACACCACCGGGCATCGTCGAGGCGGCCCTCGGAAGCGTGCGTTCGACCTCTGGCCACCACCGGGTCCGCCCCGACGGCTCGGCCGCCCCAAACTGCGCAACTGCCATCGCCGCCAAGACGCTCCGTGACTCCGGACTGAGGTGGAAGCCCTCCCAGGCGCTGGTCACCAACGGCGGCAAGCAGGCCCTCGACCCGGCATGCCAGGTTCCTCGACCCTGGCGACGAGGTCCTCCTCCCGGCCCACCGGGTGACCTACCCCAGCCATCCGCCTCGCCGGCGGTGTCCCGGCGGTCATCGACGCGGCCCCGACGCCGGTTACCGCGTGTACGGTCGAGCAGCTCGAAGCGGCCCGCACCGACCGCACCAAGATGCTCTGTTCGTCTCCCCCTCCACCTCACCGGCGCCGTCCAACCCGGGAGGAGACCGAGGCGATCGGCCGCCGGGCCCCCGCCACGGCATCTGGGTCCTCACCGACGAGATCTATGAACACCTGACCTACGGGGTGGATGCTCCGTCGCTACCGGTGGCGGTGCCCGAGGCGGGCCGGGCGGACGGTCGTGGTCAACGGGGTCGCCAAGACGTATGCCATGACCGGGTGGCGGGTGGGCTGGCTGGTCGGGCCGGTGGAAGTGACCCGGGCGGCTAGCGATGGTGCAGTCCCACTCCCAGCTCGAACGTCGCCAACGTCGCCCAGGTGGTGGCGCTCGCCGCCGTCTCCGGCCCCGCTCGACGCCGTCGCTGAGATGCGGGCCGCGTTCGACGGGCGACGGCGAACGATGTACCGCACGCTCAGTTAAGATCCCCGGGGTGGAATGTCCCGAGCCTTTGGCCACTTCGACGCTTTTCCGTCGGTGACGAAGTTGCTCGGCAAGCTGGTAGGCCAAGGGGTACCGCGAACGTTGTTGGACCTGGATGCTTGTCCCGCTCGACGAAGTCGAGGTGGGGGCGGGCCCCGGCGAGCCGTCGGGGCGCCGGGCCATCTCCGTCCCTCCGACGCCCTCTCCGACGACGACCTGGTCGAGGGACTGACGCGGATACAGAAGCTGATCGCCCGCTCCGGGTGACCGTCCAGGCTCAGAGCGCGGCGGCCACCTGCTGCCACACTTCGTTGGCGGGGTCGAGCACGGCGAAGTGGTCGACCCCGGGATACACCGCGGTCACCGCCGCCCCGGTGGCGGTCGCCGCCTCGGCGTACCGGGTCGAGAACTCGACCGGGACGACGGCGTCGTCGACACCGTGGAGGATCAGGTGTCTGACCCGCGGAGGGTCTGCCATCGGGGATACGTCCCCGGCCGGGTCGGCACCACCGACGAACCGCTCCGGGCTGGGGGCGCCGATGCCCAGCTCGATCGCCCGGGCCAGGTCGGTGATCGGAGCCATCGCCACCACGGTGTCCACGATCGGCGCCCGTGCCGCCACCAGGGCGAGTTGGGCGCCGGCGGAATGACCGACCAGGGTGATGCGGTCGGCCCCGGTCTCGCCGGCGACCCGGTCGACCGCCGCCGCCACGTCTTCACCGGTCACCGGCCACCCTCCGTCGCATCCCAGCCGGCGGTACTCGATGTTGGCGGTGGTCCACCCCCGGGCGGCGAGGTCGACGGCGAGCGTGTCGATGGTGTCCCGCCCCCACTCGCGCCGCCAGAATCCCCCGTGGAGGAACACGGCGACGCCGGCCAGGTCGCCGGTGGCTCGGCGGAGATCCATGACCTGCTCGGGGTGGTCCCCATAGGTCACCGTGTCGTAAGGGGAGACGGCCCGGTTCACCAGCAGTCGGAGGGCGTCGTGGTAGCCGGCGACCCCTCTCCCGAAGACCGAACGAACCACGGCAGGGGCGATCACAGAGATCGCCCGCCAAGGCTCGCGGGCGTGGATGTCGGACAGGTGGACCTCGACTGCGGGGAGCGCTACTCCGAGCAGGGCGTCATGGACGGCGTATGAGTTGTGGGTGAGCGCTCCCGGGTTGATGACGATTGCGTCGGCGTCGGTGCGGGCGGCGTGGATACGGTCGATGACGGCGCCCTCGTGGTTCGACTGGAAGGTGGTGACCTCGACGCCGAGCCGTCGCCCCCACTCCACCACCCGCTCGTCGAGTTGGTCCAGGGTCTCCCGTCCATAGACCTCCGGCTCCCGCACCCCGAGCAGGTTGAGGTTGGGCCCGTTGATGACGGCGATGCGGAGCATGTGATGACCCTACCCGGCCCGACTTCGCCGGCTCTGATCACCATGAGGCAGGCGGCGAACAGGCGCCGGCCGGGCCTCCTCCCACAGATGGGGCCTTACCCCGTCGTCTGCCGTACGTCTGCCTGGGTCGGCCTCACTGGTCCGGTCGCCAGGGCTGCGGCGACGAACCGCTCGTCGAGTGGCGCCGGAACGAGGTCGAAGCGGTCGGCAAGGGCGGCGATCACGGCTCGGGACGCGGCCTCGACCGTCACCGACGGGTCGATGTCGGTGAGCGCCCCCGCCGTGGCGGGGTCCCACTCCAGGCCCATCACCCGGTACACCGGGACCAGGGCGCTCCGCACCAGGTCGGGGCGGCCCACCACGATGACCCCGCCGACGTGGGCGGCATGACGGGCCAGTCGCTGGCCGACTCCCATCAGCTTGATTCGACCGTCGTGGTTGACACTCCACGTTCCGGGGCAGTACTCGCCGGGTATCTCCCCGATCTGGGACGCGATCCCCAGGCGCCCGAAGGCATCCACGACCACCTCGGCCAGGGCGGCGAACCTCGCCGTGATCCCGGGCCTGGGGTCGGCATCGGGGATGGTCCAGGCGAACGACAGGGTGTGCTCGGTGAACACGGCGGCGCGGCCCCCGGCCATCCGCTCCACGGCGGCGAACCCGGCTTCGGCGGCGGCCGCGGTCGCCGCCTGGTACCGGCGATCGATGGTGTCCCGCTTGCCGAAGGCGACCACCCGACCCGGCACGTGCACCCGGAACGTGTCGGCGATCTCGCCTCCGGACGCCGCCTGCAGCATCACCCGGGAGACTTCGGTGTCGAGCCAGGGCGGTTCGGGGCGACCGTCTGTGACCAACCGCAAGGTGCCGGGCATCGACCGAGCGTACCGAGCGATCGCTACCGGGATAGCGGGGGACCGCCGTTAGGCTTTCCGGGCAAGCCCCGGATCCGTTCCAGCCCCCGTGCGAGGAGGAGCCGGGGGGCGGGTCTCCCCGTGTGCGAGTCCTCGAAGAAGGTGCCGGATGACGTGGCGAAGGCTCGCCCTGGTAGCGGTCGTGGCAGCCGCGCTCACCGCGTGCAGCGACAGTCAGCTCCTCGACGAGCTCGGTGAGCGGTCGCATCAGTACGTCCAGGGCACGACCACGCTCCCGCCGGTGACCACGGCTCCCGTTGGCGGGCAGGGGGGTATCCCGCTCAAGGACATCGGAACGGCGAACCGGCCAGCTGGTACAACGAGGGCATCGAGACCGGACCCACCTTCGAGACGGCGGTGGTGATCTCGGCGGTGTGGCTGCGGGGCAACGGCCTGGACCTGATTCATCCAGGCCAGCCCTCGCGAAGGTCGCCGCTGCCCTGCCCGGTGTCCAGTTTCCGTCGCTCGTGCCCCGCACGACGCAGTCGATCACCAGCCAGTTGGTCTACGACACGGCCTCCGCCACCCTCGCAGCCCGGCGTACCGCTGCCTTCGGGTCTGTGGTCCGGCGAGCCGTACCGGGCCCAGGACGACCAGATCGGCGGTGCTGCGCATCGGGCAGGAGCTCACCGTGGCGCCGGCGCGATGGCATCCGGCTGACCGAGGTCGAGGACGGCATCAACCTGCTGGTGCGCGGACTGACGGGGCGTACCAGTACGACCTCTTCTGTCACGAGGTGCTCGCCGAGGGGAAGTGCCAGCGAATGGCCCGTTCGGTCGTGCCGCTCGAGGTGATCATCGGCCCCGGCGTGCCGGAGGACTGATCCGGGTCGCCGACATGACGGGCTCGGCCGGCCGGTAGCGTTCCCGCGTGGTCTACGGCGGGATTCGCCCGGTCGTACATCCGATTCGACGACACCGGCCCGCCTCCCCAGGTGGACAAGGCCCTTCTGGGACGCGGTCCCTCCGCTACGGCGCGCCGTACAAGCGCAAGATGGTGATCGTCTTCGCCACCATCCTGGTCACGTCGGCGCTGGTGCTGGCCCCGCCGCTCATCATGCGCACCCTGATCGACCAGGCCATCCCCAACAAGGACCTCGGCCTGGTCACCGTGTTGGGCGTGATCATGGTTGCCATCCCCTTGGTCAGCGGGCTGTTCGGCGTGCTCCAGCGATGGGCTTCATCGGCGGTGGGCGAGGGGATCACTCGATCTGCGCAACCAGCTGTATGAACACGTGCTCGGGATGTCACTGGGGTTCTTCACCGCGACCCGGACCGGCGAGCTGATGTCGCGGCTCAACAACGACGTAGTGGGGGCGCAGCAGGCGGTGACCGGCACGTTCATCTCGCTGGTCTCCAACGTCGTCGGGGTGGCGGCCACGCTGGTGGTGATGCTCCGCCTCGAGTGGCGTCTCACCCTCCTGGCGATTTCGATCTTCCCGCTGTTCATCTACGCCTCGCGCCGGGTCGGGAAGTTGCTCCGGGTCGTGCGGCGCCACCAGCTGGAGCGGAATGCGGCGATGAACGCCCACATGCAGGAGACCCTCGGGGTTCCGGGGCGCTGCTGGTCAAGCTGTTCGGCCGGACCCGCGGAGGAGGCCAAGTTCTCCACCGAGGCGGGTGCCGTGCGCGATCTCGGGATTCGCCAGGCCACCATTGGTCGCTGGTTCTACATGGCGCTCGGCGTGATGGGGCCTCGGCTCGGCGGTCGTGTTCTGGACCGGGGCGGTCCTCGTCATCAACGGTGCCATCACCGTCGGGACCATCGTGGCCTTGTCGGCGTACCTGGGTAGCCTTTACGGGCCGCTCACTGCTCTGTCGAACACCCGGGTCGAGTTCGCCACGTCCCTGGTGTCCTTCGAGCGGGTGTTCGAGGTGCTCGACATGCGCCACGCCATCGTCGAGGAGGCCGACCCGGTGCGGCCCGGTCGGATCGCCGGGGCGATCGACTTCGACCACGTCTGGTTCGCCTACGGTCGCGGCGCCGGGCTGGAGACGGTGGAGCGGATCGGCCGGGGCCCCCTCGAGGTCGCCGACGCCGCCCCCGTCGGGCACCCGACCAGTGGGCGCTGCGGGACGTCACCTTCCGGGTCGAGCCCGGGGAGCTCGGTAGCCCTGGTCGGCCCCTCCGGCGCCGGCAAGACCACTACGACGTACCTGGTTCCCCGGCTGTACGAAGCCGACCGGGGCTCGGTGAGGCATCGACGGCCACGACGTGCGCACCCTCGACCGGGAGGACCTCGCCGCCGCCATCGGCGTCGTCACCCAGGAGGCGTACCTCTTCCACGACACCATCGCGGTGAACCTGCGCTACGCCAAGCCGGGTGCTTCCGACGAGGAGCTTCGGGTCGCCCCGGGCTGGCCAACATCGCCACCCTCATCGACAGCCTCCCCAGGGGTTTCGACACGCCTGTCGGCGAACGGGGATACCGGCTGTCGGGCGGCGAGAAGCAGCGCATCGCCATCGCCCGGGTGCATCCTCCGCGACCCGCAGATCCTGATCCTCGACGAGGCCACCTCGCACCTCGACGCCCACAGCGAGGCGCTCATCCAGGACGCTCTCGAGAAGGTGATGGAGGGTCGCACGTCGCTGGTCATCGCCCACCGTCTGTCGACGATCCTCTCTGCCGACCGCATTTTGGTGATGGAGTCGGGCAGCCTCGTCGAATGGGGACCCACTCCGAGTTGCTCGCCGCCGGCGGGCTCTACGCCTCGCTGTACCGCACCCAATTCGCCACGACGGCCTGATCCGACACCGGAGGCCGTCAACCGGCGACGGCGGCGCACGGTTACGCTGACACGCGTGACGCCATCCCCTCGTCGAACGGGCTGGGTCCTGGTCAGCGCCACCCGGCTGGCGGGGACGATGGCGGGGTTGGCGCTGACGGCCGCCCTCCTCGCCTCCTGCAGCAGCTCGCCTCCGACGGCCACCGGCTATTTCGAGGAGCTTTCCACACAGCTGGTGGACCTCTCCGAAACGGTGACTGCCCGGCAGGCCGACTTCGGCGAGGATCTCTCCGCCCAGCTCGCCGATCTTCACGCCTCGACCGACTTCGCCGACCTGGCGGCAATGGCGGCGTACTTCGATCAGGCAGGCGAGCTGGCCATCGTCAAGACCGCCGACCTCTTCTCCCAGACCGGCTCCGAGCTGCGCAGCCTGGTCGACGGGCTCGAGGAGATGGAGCCGCCTGACGCGCTCGAACTGGCCCATGAAGACCTCATCACCGCCGGCTCGGACCTGGTGGCCGCCATCCCCGCCGCCACCGAGACGGTCCGCAGCCTGGGCTCGATCGACCAGCTGGGTGAGTCGCTCGACGGTTCCGACTTCGCCGCGGCGTCGCAGCGGTTCGCCATCGCCTGCACGAACCTGGCGGCGGCGGCCACGTCGGCCGGGGTGGCGGTCGACCTGGAGTGTCCGGACCTGCTGGCCGTCACCCAGGTGTCGTGACACCGAGGGTCCCCCCGGGGATGGCCGACGGTCTCGTGCTCCCCATCGTCTCGGCGCTGGTGTATGCGTCGACGGACCGTCAGCATGTCCTGTTGCAGCGAAGGGACAAGCCCGGCGAGCCGGTGCGGGGTCTGCTCGAACTACCCGGCGGTCGGTGGGAGGCAGGGGAGCGACCCGATACCGCGGTGGCCCGCGAGGTCCTCGAAGAGACCGGTGTCGTGGTGACCGCGGTGGCCGCCGCCGTCACCCTCGGCTCCAGGCCCGGTGGCGGCAGCGGACCGCGATCCCGATCGCGGTGGTGAACGGCATCGACGACGGCTTCCCGTCCATGCACGTCCTGTTCGAGTGCTACGGCGAAGGTGACCCGCGGCCGGTACCGGGCGAGACCGCCGACCCGCGGTGGTGGCCGGTGGCGGATGTCGTCGCCCTGCTCGAAACCGACCGGCGCCTTCGTCCCCCACACCGAGGCGATGCTGCGGGCGGGCCTGGGGAGGGTCACTCCTCTCCGGGAACCTCCACCCTGACCGGAGGAGGCAGCACCAGGACCGGGCGGGCGCACTCCAACGTCACCCGGGCCGAGACGCTCTCCCACGCCTCCTGGTGGAAGATGGGGCGGGTAGCCCCGAGCACCACGACGTCCGCCTCGAGCTTGGTCGCCAGCCCCGAGATGGTGGCGGCGGGGTCTTCGCCCTCGAGGTAGACGGCGTCGGCGTGGATCCCGTCCTCGGCGAGCGCTTGGAGCAGCGGCTCGCACATCCGGCGGCCCCGCTCTTCGACATAGCGCTCCACCACCGAGTCCTCGGTGTCGCCGTCGCCGCCCGTCGCCGTCGGGCTCCAGTCATCCGAGCCGAGCTGGTCGAGGAAGCTCCTGGGCACCTCGATCACCGTCGTCACCGTCACCTTGCCGTCGTCGCCGACCAGCCTCTTGGTGAACTCGACGACCTGGCCCGGGCCGAGCACCCGGACGTGGCGATGAGCACGTGCATGGGTCGAGGCTACGCCGTCTGGCGGAGACTCGGCGATGGGGGCTGGGGGTCCCCCATCGCGCAGCGATGAGCCGTCAGGCGAAGAGCCATGAACAGATGCTACACGCTCTCCGGGGTGCCGGTCTACGGGGCGGGTCCGGCCGGGCCGGCCGTTAGTGTCCTCGGGCACTTCATTCGGACGGGCGACGGAGGTGACAATTGGCCGCATCGGTGACCGCGGAAACGCTCAACAAGGTGCTGTGGCGTATCCCCAACGTGCTGTGCCTCATCGGCTCCCGGCACGGTGCCGAGTGGAACGGGATGACCCAGAGCTGGGTGACCCAGGTGTCCATGGAGCCCGTGCTGGTCGCCGTCTCCATCGATGCCGGCGCGGTCACCAACCGGCTGGTCAGGGACGGCGGGGTGTTCAGCGTCAACCTGTGGCCCCGGCACGACACCCGTCCCTTCGTGAAGTTCTCCAAGCCGGCGGTCAAAGAGGACATGACGCTCAACGGCCGGCCCTTCCACGAGGGTCTCACCGGGGCCCCGGTGTTCACCGAGGCGGCCGCCTTCATCGAATGCACCGTGTGGCGGGAGATCCCGTGCGGGACCCACGACCTCTTCCTCGGAGAGGTGGTCGACGCCGGGTTCGGCGACGGTGGCGAGGACACGCTGGTCGCCCGCATCGAGGACACCCGCATGAAATACGGCGGGGTCAAGCGTGGCGGTCACTAGGACGCCGTTGCCGCCGTCTCCGGTTGGCCATCGACAGGTTGGGGCTCGACGGCGATGCCCGGCATCCCCTCCTCGACCCAGTGGTCGAACGCCTCGGCGTTGGCGATGTCGCGTCCTGCGGCAGCAGCCATCAGGTAGCGGTGGTGGAGGTAGTCGCAGTAGAGCTGGACGGCGTCACGGTCTCCGGCCCGGGCGGCGATCTCCGCCAACAGGGGCTCGAACACCTCCACTCGCCAGCGGATGGCGCGCACCGCCTTGCCGGTTGCGCTGGCGCGGGGCTCGACGGCTTCGTAGTACTGGAGGTCGGTGAGGATCTGCCGCGCCTGCTCCTCGGACGCCTCGATCCCGGTCAGGTCGCGCAGCCGTGACGTATGGAAGGTCCGGCCGCCCACCGACACGCTCACCTCGAGCCGTCTCCCTGGGCCGCCCTCGTAGGGGAGAAGATCCATGTCGCCCACCTCGAAGCCGAGGTTGTTGAGCCGCTCGACCCTCTCCTGGACCCGGTAACCCTCCTCGGCGCCGATGACCACCGGCTCGGTGAGCTCGGTCCACAGGGCCCGATACACCCGGGCGACGTCCTCGCCGAGCGTCAGGTCGGCATCGTCGAGGTCGAGTCCCTGCTCGGCGGCGATATCGGCCATTCCCCCGGCGAGGTTGACCACCATGATGTCGAGGTCGTGCTCACGCTGGCCGGCGCTCAGCTCGTCGTGGAGCTCGCTGGTCTCGGCGTCGATCATCACAGCCTGGATCGCCCCGGCGTCGTACCGGTACAGGAGGTTGGAGAGGGAGCAGTCACCCCAGTAGCAGCCGGCAAGGTGCAGCTCCACCAGCAGACCGGCCACGGCGTCGAGCATCTGCCGGCGCCGCGGGCCGAAGTTGCCTCCGGAGATCAGCTCCCGGTAGGTGAAGGTGAACTTCACGTACCGCGTGATCACCGCCGCCGACGGCTCGCGGTCCGCGGCGATCCAACTCCGGTCGACCAGCCCGGCGGCCTGGGCGACCGGGCTCACCCGGTTCTCGAGGGCGCGCAGCGTGTTGTACTCGTGCCGGGCCACCCGCCGGGGCAGCTCCTTGATGGCATAGATCTCGTCATCGAAGGCCACGAAGCGAACCACGTGACGGTGGAGGCCGGTCGGCACCTCGACCAGGTGCGGGTCGTCCCATTCCTCGATCGGCGTGGCCCACGGCAGCTCGAGCAGGAACGGGTGGCCGGGGCGGAACGACAGCGTCGGAGTGGTCACGGCGATCGAGACTACGCCGTGAGGCGGAGGCTCGGCGATGGGGGCTGGGGGTCCCTCATCGCATAGCGATGAGGCGTCAGCCGAAGAGCCAGGAGCACAGTGGCGGTAGGGTGGCGGGTATGACGACGTTCCCGCAACGCATCGAAGTGGTCGAGGGTGGCCGGGTGGAGATCACCTGGGACGACGGGAGCGAGAGCACCTACACGGCCCGCGACCTGCGAACGGCCTGTATGTGCGCAGTCTGCCGGGAGCCTGCCGGGGCGGCGGCGCTGGAGGCGGTCCTGGCCAGCGACGAACCGGTCACCATCAGTGACACGTCGTTGGTGGGCGGCTACGCCCTCCGGTTCGTGTTCGGCCCCGATGGCCACGGCACCGGCGTATATCCGCTCGAAGATCTCCGCGCCATGAGCGACGCCCCCGCCTGACCCGTTCTCCGCTGCCCGATCAGCTTCGATCGGGCCTGTGCACGGTCGACCTGCTCGCCGGGCGCGGACACCAAGGCGCGTCCGACACGCAAGAGGTGGAGCCGCTCACTCGATCCCGGTCACGACCTACGGCGGTTGCCGGTGTCCGCTGAAGGTCGGCCGCGATAGCCGGAGGCGAAGCCGGCCGCCGTCAACGCCGGTCCGAGTGCGGAGCCGGCGACGGGGTCGCCGTCCACTGTGCTGACGGTGAGTCGCCCACCGACGGCCTCGGCAGCTCGACGAGCCCGTGGACAACCGTCTCCGGATCTCCGTACACCGACACCGACCGGCCGCCGCCCTCGACGAACGCCGCCAGTGCTCCGTCGACGAGGATCACCCAAGCCCCGCTGCGCCGGGCCGGCCGGGCGGTGGGATGCTCGGGCCAGGGCACCGTCGACCCGTATACGTTGGCCGGGTCGGCCGCCGCCAGCAGGAGCAGGCCGGGCGAAATCGACCGCCTGAGCCGGTCGACGGCGCCGGGGACGGCGAACTGGGAGCCGCCGAGCCCCTCGATGAAGTAACCCCGCCGCACCCGGCCGACATCCTCGAGGGCGGTGAACACGGGGTAGAGGCCGGAGAAGCCCCCGGGAACGCCCTCGCCGAGCACCGTGTCCCGGGTGACCACCCCGTGTCGGTCGAGCAGCACCTCGGCGGTGGCTCCCGCCCGCTCCTCGGCGGAGACCGGGCCGAAGCCCGCCGCGAGGTCGGTGGTGAGATACCAGCGTCCCGACGCGGCGGGCGGCATCCCCGTCATCGGTCGGGGCCGGCCGGCTCGCGCCGTCCGTTTCCGCCCGAGGAACCCCCGTACCGGGGCGAACGTGTCGTTCGTCACCTCGCCTGCCCAGACCAGGTCCCAGATGGCGTCGAGCACCTCGTCGTGGGCGGCCCCGCCTACGGCGGCGACGAGGTCGGAGAAGAACGAGGCGCCGCGGGCGGCGAGGGCGGTGCGCAGGGCCTCGTGTACTGCGCCCTCGGGTGGCTCGACGTCGAGTCGGGTCGCCAGCGTGGGCACCTGGCTTCGCAGGTAGAGGGCGACCCTGCCGTCCTTGCCCGCCAGCGGCCCCCGGCCCAGCCACACCACCTCACCGGAGGCGAGCAACGATCGAGCATCGCCGGTGAATAGGCGAGCCGGCGGAGCACGGTCGACTCAAGGATTCCGGCGGCGATGGAGGCGCCCTGGAGCTGGCGCACCACTTCGTGGAGTCGCTGCGGTGTGCCCGACTTCGTGCCGACGCCCTGCCAGCCGGGCAGGAATCGACCCAGCGTGGCGACGTCGACCGCTTCGACCTCGGCACGCAGCACCGCCAGCGATCGCCTCCTGATCCGGCGCAGCACCTCCACATCCACCCACTCGGCCGTGTCCGCCCCGCTGCGGTAGCCGCCGCTGGCGATCCGGCCAGCCCCGGCGAGCCGGTCGAGCACTTCGGTCACCACGGCGGCAGGGATGCCCAGGGCGGCGGCCGCCCCGGGCACGGCGAACGGCCCGTGGGTGCGGGCGTACCGGCCGACCAGGTCGCCGAGCGGGTCGGACGCCGGTTCGAGCAGGGCGGTCGGCATCCCCGGCGGCGGCGCCACCCCGAGGGCGTCGCGAGCCGGGCGATGTCCTCGACGGCGGCGAGCCGCGACGACCCGTTGACCACCACCGGCGCGATCCCGCGCTCGTCGACGAGACCGGCGACGAGCCCATCGGCCTGCTCGGGCGGTTCCACCCGCGCCCGCAGCTCGTCGGGGGTCAGCGGCCCCAGGTGGCGGAGCGCATCGTGGACGGCGTCGGCGGAGCGCGCCTTCCGTTCCGGGTCGAGCAGCTGGAGCTCGAGCTCGACCTGGCGATCACCGCCGGGTCGAGCAGGTCTCTGAGGTCGGGATCGCCGAGCAGGTCCACCAGCGACCTCGATCGAGGTGACGCCGCAGCCCGCCGCTCCGCCAGGGGCATCGTATTCGTAATGAACGAGGCGACGAAGTCGAACATAGCGAGGAGGCGGACGGGCTGGGGCCAATTGAGTCGAGCTCGTGGACCCTGACCCGGCGGGCGGCGATGTCACCGAGCAGCCCGGTCGACGCCGGAGGTCGAAGTGGTCCTGGAGCACCGCGGTAGGTCTCCGCACGATGGGGAAGCGGGGTGCTTGGCGGCGACCTCGGCAATCGGCGGCTCGGCGCCGCTGCTGCCACAGGGGGTGCGCGACCCGGGACGGCGACGGGCAAGAGCAGGGCGCGGGCCGCCGCCTCGCGGAACCGGTACGTGAACGACGCCCAGTCGGCCACCTCCTCGAGCAGGAGGTCTTCGATCTCGTCGGGTGACGGCACCACGGCGGTCCCGGTGGAGGCTCGTCGAGGTCGGGGAAGCGGAAGACGATGCCGTCGTCCGACCAGATGACGTCGACATGGCTCCCCACCTCGGTGCGAAGCCGGTGGCGGGCCACCAGCGCCCAGCGGCGTGAACCCTCGCACCGAAAGGGTCAGCACCACCATCCGCCAGTCGCCGATCTCGTCGCGGAAACTCTTCACCACGACCGTGCGATCGCGGGCAGCACCCCGGTCGGCCTCCCGCCTTCGTCGAGGAAGGCGGCGAGGTTGTCGGCGGCCCATGGTCCAGCCGGTACCGGTCGACCAGCGTCGCACGAACCTCGCGGGAGTCGAGCCCGCCAAGGTGAGGACCAGCTCGCCGACCGCACGCCCCAGCTCGAGCGGACGGCCGGCGGATCGCCGTGCCAGAAGGGGAGCTTGGCTGCGGCTGGCCCGGGGCGGGCAGAACGATCACCCCGTCGTGGGTTATCTCGTCGATCCGCCACGACGTCGATCCGAGCACGAACACGTCGCCCGGCCGGCTCTCGTGACCATCTCCTCGTCCAGCTCACCCACCCAACCACCACCGGCCAGCATCACGGTGTACAGCCCGCGATGGGGATGGTGCCCCGGTTGGTGACCGCCAGCATCTGGCGTTGTCGCGGGAGGACCGTCCCGGTGGCGCGGTCCCAGACGATGCGGGGCCGGAGTCGGCGAACCGTCGGACGGTCAGCGGTCCGCCGGCATGTCGAGGACCCCCTCGAAGCTCGGCGCGACCCAAGTACCGATCAGGTGGCGGCGCCGCGGACCAGCCCGTACAGCTCGTCGGCGGTGGCCGGCCCGGCGGTGACCATGGCCACCAGCTGTTGGGCGGCACGTCGAGCGGGTCCCGGGGCACCAGGTCGCCTCGACCGCCCCGGCGAGATGCGGTCGACCACCACGGTCGCCTCGAGCAGGTCGGCGCGGTGCTTGGGTAGATGCGGCCACGCTAGGCGCCCCCACCTGGTGCCCGGCCCTCCCGACCCGCTGAGCCCGCTCGCCACCGACGCCGGCGACTCGACCAGGAGCACCAGGTCGACGGCGCGCCATGTCGATCCCCAGCTCGAGGGTCGAGGTGGCCACCACCGCTCGCAGCTCTCCCTGCTTGAGCTTGGTCCCGATGGCGACCCATTGCTCCCACGACACCAAGCCGTGGTGCACAGCGCCACTTCCTCAGCCGCGAGCCCATTGAGCTCGGCTGCCAATCGCTCGGCCGCCCCCCGGCTGTAGACGAAGATGATGGTGGACCGGTTTGGAGCACCTGCTCGAGCAGGCTGGGACAGACGGCAGGCCAGATGGAGCGCGGTGTCGCGCGGTCCCGCCGGTCGGCGGCTGGCCTCCGGCCGGGTCATGTCGGCCGCCGGACCACGATCTCCAGGTCGAGCATCTTGTCGCCGGGCGTCCACGATGGTCACCGGCCACGGCCGCCATTGGCCGTCGACTTCCTGGCCCCCGCCGAGGAACTCGGCGATCATGGTGAGCGGTCGTTGCGTCGCCGACAGCCCGATCCGCTGTGGGGCGTGCCGGTCGGGGAGCCCGCCTCGACCAGGTCGTCGAGCCGTTCCAGCTCAGCGCCAGGTGGAGCCGCGCTTCGTGACGCCACCGAGTCGACCTCGTCGACGATCACCCAACGCACCGAGGCGAGAACCGCGCGCCTGCGACATGAGCATCAGGTAGAGCGACTCCGGGGTCGTAATGACGATGTCGGGCGGGTGGCGCAGCGTCGCCTGCCGGTCGCGGCTCGCCGTGTCCCCGGTGCGCATCGCCACGGAGATCTCCGGCGGCGCCCCACCCAGCCGATGGGCGCGAGCCTGATGCCGGTCGATGGGCCCCGCAGGTTGCGCTCGATGTCGTAGGCCAGTGCCTTCATCGGCGAGACATAGAGAGGCGGCACCGCTGCGCCTCTTCCGGCGCCGGCTCGAGGCGGGCCGGTCGATGCCCCACAGGAAGGCAGCCAGGGTCTTGCCGGACCCGGTGGCGGCGTGGATCAACTGTGGCTACCGGCGGCGATCGCCTCCCAGCCGAGGCGTTGGGCGTCGGTCGGCGCCATGAAAGTCGAGTCGAACCAGGCCCGGGTGGCCGGGGTGAAGAAGTCGGGGAGGGTATCGACGGGTCACTCGGTGGCGGGTGGCCAGCGAGACGGTCGGTGTGACCCGACCGCCGGCGCCCGCTCGTGCCACCGCACCATTCAGCAGGTGCCGCCAAGCCTCCGGATGGGTGGCGAGGAAGTCGTCTGGCGTCTGGGCACCGTGCGGGTCACCCCGGACGGTGTCAATCACCGGTGGCGGCGACTGGGACGTCACCCATGCTGCGGTGGGTCGTGCTCACTGGCGCGGTGCCGCTCGAACACCTCGTTGATCACCCGGGCGGCCGCCTCGGCATCGTCCCAGGTGCCGGACTCGGTGCTCTTGGCCGGCTCCAGGGCCTTGTAGACCTCGAAGAAGTGCGAGATCTCGGCCCGGAGGTGACGCCGGAGATCGGGCAGGTCGATGAGGTGTGCCCAGCGCTCGTCCCGGGCCGGCACCGACAGGATCTTGGCGTCGGGCCCGGCCTCATCCCTCATCCAGAACACGCCGATTGCCCGGGCGAGGATGTGGCATCCCGGCACCGTCGGCTCCTCGAGCAGGACGAGTGCGTCGAGCGGGTCACCGTCCTCCGAGAGGGTGCCGGGAATGAACCCGTAGTCGGCGGGGTAGCTGGTGGCGGTGAAGAGGTGACGGTTGAGCCACAGCGCACCGGTCTCGTGATTCATCTCGTACTTGTTGCGTGACCCTTTGGGGATCTCGACGACGACCTCGATCTCCACGCCACCTCCCTCCGGGCAGCTCATTCAAGCGCCTGGAACCTGTTCGTGCTGGACAGGCGCCAACCCTCGATGGCGTATCGAGGTGGCGGTAAATGACAAAACCGTCTTACCCACACTCCCTACATAAGACGATGAGCGGTGATCGGATGCCGGGCCTGGAGAGCCTGGGGACAACTTCACCTCGCTGGAGTGAGCAACCGTCGATCGGACATCGAGACTGTGTGAACCGGCGGTCGAGGGTATCGGCCGGGAGTGGTGCGGTCACCCGGCGGCGGCGACCATCGCCTTGGCGAGGACGGGATCGACCGGGTTGGTGGTGATCCCGTCGACCTTGATGGCGGTGCCGACGATGGCGCCGTCGGCGGCGGCGAGGAAGCCGGCCAGGGAGTCCTCGGTGACCCCCGAGCCGAGGAGGACCGGGGTCCCGACGACAAGGCGGCGGGGACGCCGTACGGTGGCGATGTCGGCAGCCAGTCCGGTGGCGGTGCCGGAGACGATGACGGCGTCGGCGCCGCCCCGGTCCGACGAGAGCGTCGGCCGCCTGCTCGATGGTGGCGCCCGGGGTCGGTGTGGCGTGGTTGACGGGAAGGCGTCCGGCGAGGATGCCGACCTCGGGGGCGATGGCCGTCGGCGCCGGGTGACCTCGGCGGGCACGACTGACGATCGGCCCCTGGTCGGTCCACGTGGTCCCGGGCCAGCACGTTGACCCGGACGAAGGCGGCGCCCGAGGCGGCGGCGATCGCCACCGCGGCGGCGGCGTCGTTGCGCAGAACATCACCGACCAGCGGCTTGGCGGTCACCCCGGCGACGGCTCCGATGGCCCGGGTCATGGCGGCCACGGTCACCTTGGGCACGTCGTCGGCGGGGCCGGGGGCGTCACCGAAGTTCTCCACGCCGATGGCGTCGAAGCCGGCGTCGTCGAGGCGGAGAGCGTCGTCGACGGCAGCGGCGATGACGGCATCGAAGTCGCCGGCGAAGCGGGGCGACCCGGGCAGCGGCCCGAGGTGGACCATCCCGGTGAGGCGAGGGACGGTGCGCACCATCTCCTAGTAGGCGCGGAGGAGGCGGAGGGCGGTCTCGGCGTCGGTGCCGATGGCCTTCAGGTTGGTGTCGGTCGCCTTCATGCGATGGACGGCGACCCGGCAGAACTCGCCGGCCATGCCCTTGATGACGATGTCGGTGTCATCGGGCCCGAAGTCCCAGCGGGAGTACTTGGGGCCCATCAGCTGCACCCGGATCCCCTGCGCTCGGGTAGGACTCACCGGCCTCGGAGAAGGCGTAGGGGAGCATGCGGTGGGCGAGCCAGGCGACGTGGTAAAGGCGGGGGCTGTCGGCTTCCGGCTCCTCGTCCTCGCCACGGTAGCTTGCCCTCCATCGAGGCCCGGACATCGAGCCCGTGCGCCCAGGTCTCCATCAACCGCAGCGAGGCGAACGCCTTGGCGCTCACCGAGCTGTACAGCCAGGGAATCCGGTTTCCGGCCTCCATGTGGGAGAGGGCGTCGACCACGTCGGCCCTACCGTTGCGCCACCACTCGATCACTTCCTGGTAGCGCTTGCCCCGGCCGATCTTGACACCTTCGGCGGTCCAGGCGTCGATGTCGGAGACGTCGACACCATCCAGGGCCGATGGCCCCTTGGCGATCACCTTGGCTGCCAGCGTCTCGGTGGAAGCCAGGTGGCTCACCGTGTCGTGGATCGTCCAGCCCTTGGCGGGCGTGGCCGTCTTCCAGTCACGCTCGTGGATCCGCTGCAGGAACTGATCGAGCGATTGCTGCTCGGCGACCAGGTCGGAAAGGATCTCGCGGCATCGGTTGGATTCTACCGTCGGTCCGGAACCGCGAAACCGCCGAAGGGTCAGGCGCGGGGCCCGGGAGGAGCCTCGACGGGGGCGGCGCGGTTGATGTGGTCGATCATCTGCCGGAGCCGACCCAAGCCGCCTCCGGTCGAAGTGGAACCGGATGCGGGCCAGCTCGGGGTGGTCGCCGTCGCGGACCTCGCCGGGCGACGCCACCGTCCGCTCGATGCGACCGTCGACCACCACGTCGCCGAACTCGGCGTTGAGCTCGTCGACCAATTCTGAGGACGGCTCGTGGAGCAGCCGGAGCACCAGGTGGCCCTCGACGAACCGCTGCGAGTGGTAGCTGCGGTAGAAGGTGACGATCTCGGCGATGGCGGTGTCGAGGTCGGTGGTGTGCAGGTACAGGTTGCGGTCGGCGGCGCTGATCATTCGCTGCCGCTCGAGCACGTCGACGAAATCGAGCCACGCCTCCCAGTACCCGGTGCCGGGCGCGTCGATCAGGACGATCGGGTGGAGGTCGGACTTGCCGGTCTGCACAGGGTGAGCACCTCGAAACGTTCGTCCATCGTCCCGAACCCGCCGGGGAAGAGGCGAACGGCGTCGACTCCTGCAGGAACATCAGCTTGCGGGTGAAGAAGTACTTGAAGTTGATCAGCTTCGGATCGTCGTGGACACGGGTTGGCCTCTGCTCGAACGGGAGCCGGATGTTCACGCCGAAGCCGGACTCCCGCCGGCGCCCCGGTGGCCCGCCGCCATGATCCCGCCGCCGGCGCCGGTGATGACCATCCAGCGGTGCGGCGGCCATCGCCTTGCCGAAGTCGCGCAGCGGCGTAGTGAGTCGTCCTGAGGGTCCGCGCGGAGCCGAAGATGGTCACCTTGCGGGTGTCGCGGGTGGGAGAAGATTCAGGAGCGGTAGCCAGCTCCTTCGTACGACTTGTTGATCAGCTTGATGTCGCCGCGGTTGGTGTCGTCGCGAAGGAGCTTGAGGGCGCTGACCATCATCTCGGCGGCCAGCTCGACCTCGTGGTCGTGGGCCTCGTGCCCGTCGACCGACACCGCTTGGCGCACCAGGTCGGCGATCTGCTCGTCGAGACCGTCCCCCAACCGGTAGCCGCGCACGATCTCCCGACGGCTAGTCAGGCAGCCTCGGCGTTGTCGGCCGGGTAGATTCGCGGTACGCCCTAACGTTCGACGTTGTCTCCCAGATCGACCGCCAGGAGGTCCGCAACGCCGTCGACCAGGCGCGGCGGGAGATCGTCAACCGCTTCGACTTCAAGGGGACCAACACCGAGATCACCGCCACCGAGGGCGAGCTCTCCGTCGAGTCCTCGGCGGAGGGACGGCTCGACGCCGCCATCGACGTGGTCAAGACCAAGCTGGTCAAGCGCGGGGTGTTGCTCAAGGTGCTCCACGGCGGTGACCCGAAGCCTGCCGCCGGCGGCCGGGTCCGGGCGACCTTCACGCTGGTCGAGGGCATTCCCCAGGACGCCGCCAAGGAGCTGGGCAAGACCATCCGGGACTCGAAGCTGAAGGTCCAGGTGCAGGTCCAGGGCGACCAGCTGCGGATCCAGGCCAAGCAGCGCGACCACCTGCAACAGGTGATCGCCCTGCTCAAGGGCCTCGACTACCGCCTGCCCCTCCAGTACGTCAACTTCCGGGAACTATCCATCGCCGCGCCGACGGCCACTGCGGAGAGCATCTAGGAAGGGGCAGCTCCCCCACCTTCTCCGGGTCGGGAATCGTCGGCAACTCGGACGGCACCTCCGTGTCCGGCATGCCGGGCACGTCGGGATCTCCGGAGGCGCCTCGTCCGGCGTCTCCGGGTTCTCCCGGTCCGGGTACGGTGGGACCTCTGTCGGCAGATCCGGCTCGGGCACCCGGGTCTCCGGGTCGGGCAACCCGGGCGCAGCGTCCGGGACGTCGGCGGGCAACTCCTCGGGCGAGCGACGGGTGGGAGCTTCCGGTAGCACCGGGTCGGGAAGCGCGTCGGATGGATCCGGCGTGTCGTCGTGGTTCGGGTTCATGACGTCTCGGCCTCCTGGATCGGGGAAATGGCTGTCAGGTCGGTCGGTCGATGGCTCCCGACGTGGGCGTGCACATACCCCGGAGGGGCGCCGCCCATGCACCGATCGATGAAGGCGTTGCGCCCGGAGCTGCCGCTCGGCCTGTCAGAGCCAGTTGCGACCTTTGGCGATGTAGAGAGTGGCTCCCGCCAACGCCACCATCACGGCGATCACCACCCAGAAGATCCAGGCCTGCTCGAAGAACCCGACCTCGAAGTTCATGCCCATGATGCCGGCGATCACCACCGCGGGCAGCAGCAGGACCGAAACGATGGTGAGCCGTTTCATGATGTCGTTGGTCGCCTGTGCGGTCCGGGTCATGAAGACGTCGAACGACCCGACGATCATCTCCCGCGTCCGTCGATCTCGTCGAGCGCCTGCTGCAGGCGTTCCCCGACCCGTTGGTACACATCGGCGGCTTCGGTCCCGACCACCGTCCCGGAATCGGGATGGCTGAGGAGGCCGAGCACCTGACGATGCGGGCCCAGGGTGCTTCGCAGCCTCCGCACCCGGCTCCGCAGGTTGATCAAGCGGTCGAACAGTTCCCGCTCGTCGGGCCGATGGTGCAGGACCTGCTCGTCCAACTCGTCGATCTCGGCCTGGAGCTCCTCGATGACCGTGAAGTAGCCCGAGATCTGCCAGTCGAGCACGACGGACAGGAATCTCGGGCCGTCGAGATCCCCCAGGCGCGTCTCGCCTGCGAAGGGCTTGTTGAACTCGTCGACGAGGTCCAGCTGCCCGCTGTGGACGGTCACCACCCAGTTGGGTCCGACCAGGCAGTGCAACGGTACCGGCTCGAAACCGGAGCCGTTGCCCAGTGCGGTGACGGTGAGCCGCAGCGTGTCGTCGTGTTGCGTCAGTGAGGGGCGATCGCCTACCTCGGCGAGCCCGTCGACCAACCCGTCGACATCGAGATGGTCCCACAACCGGCCGACGTCATCGGCGCAATCGAGGTCGACGTCCGCCCACAAGACCTGGTCATCGTTGAGGATCCGGCAATGGTGCGTCGAGATCCAGCGAGGTGTCCACACCGTCCCCGCTGTACAACCAGATCCGGCACCCCGGCGCAGCGCCGCCGGCACCATCCTGTGGAGGCGTCGTCTACCGGGCGTGGTCATCTGTGAATTCAGAAACGAGAGACTCCCTCCAACGGCAGCGCATCCTCTACCCACGACCGTCGGGCGTCAAAACGTCTGCTGCCGGGGTCTCACGTCGATGGGTAGGCGGGGTACAGCTGGAACCGTTGGGATAAGTGATCCCGGCGAAAGCCGGTGCGGGTCCGGGTTCTACCGAACCGGGCCGTAAGCTGCCGGGGATGACCGTCACCGACGACATCGACGCCTACCTCGCCGGGCTGCCCGACGACCAGCGGAGCGCTCTCCAGGCCTTGCGGGAGAACATCGCCGCCGCCGCCCCGGACGCCGAGGAAGGGTTCAGCTACGGGGCGCCCGCCTTCCGCTACCGCGACCGGCCGCTGGTGTGCTACTGGGCGGCCAAAGCGCACCTGTCCTTCTTCCCGATGAGCCCCGAGGTGATCGAAGCTCACCAGGCCGAGCTCACGGAGTGGTCCACATCGAAGGGGACGATCCGGTTCAAGCCGGACCATCCGCTACCGGCCCCGCTCGTGGCCACCCTCGTCGAGGCCCGGATGGCGGAGTTGGACGCCCCAGTCTGCGCGTGACGCCCTCTGGGGCGGCGACTGTACGACGCCTGGGCTGGTTACTTCAGCCGTAGGCCGGGCCCTTTGGGCCCTTGCGGGCGACGGCCGACCAGACGGTCTCGTAGTGGTCGCGGTCGAAGGGGTCGATGTGGGGGAGCACGAACTCCTCCCACGAGCGACGGAGCGGGTCCTCGGCATCGTCGTAGACCCGGAGTCCCGCGGGGATCCGCTCCAGCACCGCCCTGAGGCTGAGCGGGGTTTCCACCCGGGTGCGGGTGTCGATGGCGGTGAAGGAGGCGTTGACCTCGACGGCGAGCTTGGCGATCAGCCCGACGAACTCGCCCTTCAGCGAGGTGTAGCGGCGCTCCAGCATGCTGCGCAGCTCCTCCTCGGTGGGGAAGCTCTTCTCCCAGATGATCCACCGGTCGGCGAACGCCTTGTTCAGCGTCTGGGTGCCGGCGTAGTCGCGGAGGTCGGTGGGATTGAGGGTTCCGAAGATACGGACGTCGTCCCGCAGGTGGATGGTCTCGCCGGTGGGCAACTCGAGCGCCCGATGCCGGTCGAGCAGCCCGTGGAGGGCGAACAGCGTCTCGGCGCCGGCGGCGTTGAGCTCCGACAGGTTGAGCAGCGCCGGACCCCGCAACGCCCGGGTGATGTCCCCGTCCTCCCAACGGCTCTCCGTGCCGCCTCTCCCGTCCCCGTACAACTTCACCGACCCGATCAGGGTGATGTCGCGGACTTCCCCGGTCAGCGGGATCCGGTAGTGGGGCAGTCGGAGGAGGGCGGCGAACTGCTCCAGGTCGTGGTCCTTGCCGGTCCCCATGTGGCCGCGAAGCGCCATGTGCAGCGGGCTGTCGTCGAAGTGCTGGCGGCGGACCTGTTCGAGCTGGGCGAGCCGGTACAGCATCCCCAGGTCGACGTAGAACGGGTCGGGGTCGGGGATGTGCTCCATCCGGGCGTCGTGGTCGGGGAGGTCGGTGGGGATCTCCACCGTCTCCAACTCGACGGGCTTCCCGTCCCCAGACGGGTCGGTGAAGGTGACGGTCTCGGCCATGTGGTCGGCTCCTCGGGTCAGACGGCTATGAGTTCGGTCGGGGCCGACCACCACGTGGTACCGCCCATGGTCATCAGCGTGCGGTGGAGCGTGGAACGCACCCGTCCACCATCGCCCTGGCCAGCTCGTCGGGTGTCTCCACCACCTGGTTGCGGGCTATACGCCGCCTGCACGGTGGTGTCCCCGATACCGATGCCGAGCACGGTGGCGCCGGCGTGCTCGACGGCGTCCACCGAGGCGGCCAGCGCCTCCACGGAGCCCCGGGTCATCCCGTCGGCCAAGACCACCAGGAGGCGGGGTGGCGGCCCGGCGGTTGGCAAGCCGGGTGGCGGCGTAGGCGACGTTGAACTCGTCCACGTTGGACGCCTTGTCGAACATCGACACCGGGGGAGCCAGCTCGGGCTCCTGGCGGGGCCACCCGGGCCGCCGCCGCCGGCATCGCCGCCGTGTAGAACAACCCGGCCATCACGTCCTGTGACGAGCGCCACCGGGCGTCGAACGACTTCACCAGGTAGTGGTTGACGGTGCGGGTGAGACGATCGGCGGCGCCTCCCTGGCGGCGGCGCAGCCCGCCGGTGGCGGCGACCCGCCTGGTGGAGAAGCTGGCGCTCGCTGTCGTCGTCGGAGGCAGGGAAGGCCCTGTTGAACAGCGCCACCTCGAACTCGATCTGCAGCTCGTTGCACAGGTGGGCCAGGGTCCACGCTCCCAGGGTGGCGGCGGCCATCGCCCACGGGGACTTCCGGGCCTCGGGGCCGGGCCGCGGCTGGAGCATGCTGGCCGACCCGTCGACGAGGACGCTGACCGCGTACGACCGGCGCAGCGGCAGGTCGCGCCGCTCGAACATCCGGTCGTACAGCCCGGCGCCGAGAAGCAGGGCGGCGTAGGGGGAGAGGTCGCCGGCGTCGTAGCCGCTGCGCAGCCCGCGCCGCTGGTTGGCGAGGAACAGCGGGTACAGCTCGCCGGACACCCGACGCTGCGCCACCCCCCATCGGGCGGCGGTGTCCTCGAGCAGAGCCCGGCCGTCCGACCCGAAACGACGGAAGCGGTCGGGGAACCCGGTGACCACCAGCTTGCCGCCCTGTCCGGTGGGCAGATAGACGGTGGGCGCCTCGCTGATCCGCACCACCTGGTCGGTGGCGGGGTCGCCGGCCTGCTCCGCCTCACCCTTGCGGCCCTGCTGGGCGCTCACCGACTGGGCGCCACGGCGGGTGTCGTCGTAGCCCTCGGCGTCGCGCAGCGGGCGACTGACGATGCGCATGGCGTCCACGGTCTCGCTGATCGCCGCCCGGTCGTCCCGGTCGGCGGCGCGTTGCTGCGGCGGCGGTAGGCGTTTCGGCTGCCTCGGTGACCAGCCCGTGGATGCGGGCAACTTCGAGGAGCTGGAGGGCTATGCCTGCCACCACCCATGGGTCGTCGACGTCCCCGATCGGCTCCAGGAAGGCCATGGCGTCGTCGACGGCCGCGGCCACATTGGCGGCGACCCGGCGCTGGATGGCATCGCGGGCCTCGTAGCCCCCGACGAGGAGGAAGCAGGCGAGGGCGTACTGGCCCAGCGCCGGAGCCTCCCGGAGGGCATCGCCGATCGACGACCGGTACAGGTCGCTGAGCACCGACCGGGCGCCCCCGTAGCCGGCGAAGTAGGCGGCCTCCTGGCGGGCGTCCTCGATCGATAGGAACAACGCCTCGGCCGCCTCCCCTCCCGCCTCGGAGAGAGCGTCGAGCAGGAAGAACGTGGGCGGCTCCTCCCCGGGCTCGACCTCGGGCGGCGGGACGCGTTGGTGCGGTGCCCACTCGGTCGGGAACGGACGGCGCTCGTCGAAGTCGGTGGCGATCAGGTGGATCGCCTCGTGGAGGGCGGTGGTCAGCGCCACCTCGGTCGGGGTGACCGGGGCGCTGCGGGCATAGGCGGTCTGGAACACGCCCGGGTCGAGCACGATCTCGTCGGGCCCGGCGGTGGCGTGCGATCCGAGCCTCACCTGGAGGGCGTCGTTGCCCGCGAGGGTGCGGGCGAAGCGGGTGACGGCCGGGGCGACCCGCTGATATCGGGCGACCACGGCCTCGATCGCCCGCTCTTCCGGCGGGAGGATCTCGTGAAGCGTCGACTGACGTCTCTGCGGCATAAGCCGCCGATTGTCCCACACCGGTCCAAAGCCGCAACCGGCCGCAGGGCGCAGCTGGCCTTTCGGCGACGGTCACGTCAGCCGGGCAGCACCGACATCCCCTCGCGCTCCGCCGTCCCAGTACCTCATGACCGCTCGGCGCGGTCTTCGTCGATCCCCTCCATCAACCGGGCCGTCAGCTTCAACGGTGGTGTCGCCAGGACGGCCGAGGCATCGCCCTCACCCGGGCGGAGCACGCCGTCCCGGATCAGAGCTGCGCGGCGCCCGGCCGGCGCCGAGTCATCCGCGCCGAGCCCGACGAGACGGGCGACCGGAACGCCGCGATCGAGGATCTGCACCTCGCCCCCGCGCTTCACCTGACGGATGTACTCCGACAACCGTGCTTCCAACTCGGAGATCGAGACCGTGTTGGCCACTTGACCAAGCTAGTCAGATGAGGTGCCTGCCAAAGGGCGGGCGCTGTCCTGGTGGGACCGGCGCCGGGGTCGCGGTTTCGAGCCCGTTCGGGCTCGACGCCATGCTCCAGGGTCCGCCCAAGGGGCGGGCGCGCTGGTATCTATGATCGGCCGATGCACTACCAGCTCACCACGCTGCCCAACGGGCTGCGCGTCATCACCGAGGACATGCCCTCGGTCCGTTCGGCCGCCATCGGTTGCTGGGTGGACACCGGCAGCCGCGACGAGGTGGGCCCCGAAGCCGGCACCAGCCACTTCCTCGAGCATCTCCTGTTCAAGGGGTCGGAGGCCTGGTCGGCGCAGCGGATCAGCGAGGCGTTCGACGCCGTTGGGGCGCGCAACAACGCCTTCACCTCCAAGGAGTACACCGCCTACTGGGCGAGGCTGCGCAACGTGGACATGCCGCTGGCGGTGGAGATCCTCTCCGAGATGCTGGAGCGGCCCGCCTTCCGCCAGGAGGAGATCGACTCCGAGCGCCACGTGGTGCTCGAGGAGATCAACATGAACGAGGACGACCCCACCGACGTCGCCCACGAGCTCTTCATGGAAGCCCTTTGGGACGACCACCCGTTGTCGCCGCCGATCCTCGGCACCCGCGACTCCATTCTCGAGATGTCCCGGGACACCATCGCCGGCTACTGGGGACGGCGCTACTCACCCCGCTCGACCGTGGTGGCGGTGGCCGGGCGGGTCGACCACGCCGAAGTGGTCGAGCTGGTGGGGAGTTGGATGGGCGATTGGGAGGGCGGCGAGATCACCCGGGAGACGACGTCCCCGACCCCGCAGCGCCGGATCAACATCCGCCGCCGCGACACCGAGCAGGCCCACCTGGTGTTCGGCGCCACCGGGCTCAGCCGGGGAGACGATCGCCGCCACGCCATGCTGGTGGCGGACCACATCCTCGGCGGGGGGATGTCGTCGCGCCTGTTCCGCGAGATCCGAGAGCAGCGTGGGCTGGCGTACGCGGTCCACAGCTTCCGGCTTCCCTTCCTCGAGACGGGCGCGGTGGCGATCTACGTGGGCACCACGCCCAGCCAGGCGCCCGACGTGCTCAAGCTCATCCATGCCGAGCTGGAGAAGGTGATGGAGCACGGCCTCACCACCGAGGAGCTGGAACGGGCGAAGGGTCACGTGCAGGGCTCGCTGGCGTTGTCGTTGGAGGACTCCGACAGCCTGATGACCCGACTGGGGCGCACCGAGCTGACCGGGATCGAGCACCTCTCGGTGGACGAGATCGTCGCCAAGATCGAGGCCGTCACCGAGGACGACATCCTGGGGGTCGTGCGCGACGTCTACTCGGGCCCGTACGTGCTCGGAGCCGTCGGGCCCTTCGACCCTGAAGACCTCGAGGCCTTCGTGGCGTGACCAGGGTCGCCGTCTCCGGTGCGGCCGGGGCGATGGGGCGGCTGACGTGCGCCGCCGTCGTCGAGGCCGAGGACCTGGAGCTGACCGCCGTCTACAGCCCGTCGGCGGCCGGTCAGAAGATCGCCGGGATGGCGGTGTCCCGCGACCCCTCGGTGGTCTGGGCGGCCGACGTCGTGGTCGAGTTCACCCGGCCCGACGTGGTGATGGGCAACCTCGCCAAGTGGCGCGAGATCGGCGTCAACACCGTAGTGGGGACCTCGGGATTCGACGCCGCCCGGGTCGAGGAGGTGCGCTCGCTGTGGGGCGACGACGCCACGCGCTGCCTCATCGTCCCCAACTTCTCCATCGGAGCAGTGGTCGCCATGCGGCTGGCCGAGCTCGCCGCCCCTCACTTCCCGGTGGCCGAGGTCATCGAGTTCCACCATGACACCAAGGTCGACGCGCCTTCGGGCACGGCGCTGGCCACCGCGCAACGCATCGGCGCCGTCGCCCCTGACCAGGCGCGGAAGGTGAACGGCGTGTCGTCACCACCCGGCGCGCTCGGCGCCGACGTCGCCAACGTGCGGGTGCACTCGGTGCGGCTCCCCGGGCTGATCGCCCACCAGGAGGTGCTGTTCGGCGGTGCCGGCGGGGAGACGCTGTCGATCCGGTACGACACGTACGACGGCGCCGCCTACATGCCCGGCGTGTTGCTGGCGATCCGCCGGGTGGCGTCGCTCCAAGCGCCGGTGACGATCGGCCTGGAGGGCCTACTCGGGATCTGACCCGTTCCGTTTCCGTTCGGACCCACTCCGCCGTTTGTCCTCATCTGCTGCTGTGACGCAGGACTTGCGTATCCGCAGTAACTGCGGTACGCTCTCCGGTCATGCCGGGCACCAACGACCCATCCACGACCGGGAACCCTGTCGCCAGGGCGCTGGCGGCGGCGTGTGCCGAGCTCGACCAGGTGGACCCCGACCGGCCCGACGAAGCGCTGCCCCGGCTACGCGCCGCCCAAGAGCACATGACCATCGCCCTCGACGAGGCCATGGCGGCCTCGGTCGTCGACGGCGGCAGCCTCCGCTCGGTGGGGATGCTCGCCGGGCTGTCCGAGAACGCGGTTGGGCCGCGCCTGGCCCACACGCGGCTGCTCCGGGCCTATGGCGACGACACGGGCCGGGTCACTGCCAGCGCCGTCGTCCGGGCCCGGTACGACATGGAGCAGGGAAGACACCGCGAGGAAGCCGAGCCCGACGACGAGCAACCCAAGCCGATGCGGTTCCGGGCTCGCCGTAACACGTGACGGCACTCCGGCTCGTCGCCGGAGAGACCAACCACTAGAAGACCACCTGACGGGTGCCGCCCGTCCAGGCCACCAACCCGGATCTCCGGGCCGACTCCGAGGGGGAGCCATGACCGACACCGACCTGACCCACATCTACTTCCTGCTCGACCGCTCCGGCTCGATGCAGTCGATCCGGGCGGCGACCATCGAGGGGTTCGACACCTTCATCGCCGAGCAGCGCAACGCCCCCGGCCGGTGCCGGGTGACGCTGGCGCAGTTCGACAACCACTATGAGGAGGTCTATACGGACCTGCCCATCGGCGAGATCGGCGGCCTGGTCCTCGAGCCGCGGGGGAGCACCGCCCTGCTCGACTCGATCGGGCGGCTGGTCACCACGGCAGGAGAGCGCCTCGCCACCTTCGCCGAGGGGGAGCGCCCGGGCACGGTGATCGTCGGCATCATGACCGACGGGATGGAGAACGCTTCCCACGAGTATCGCTACGCCGACGTCAAGGCGTTGATCGAACGCCAAACCGCCGAGTTCTCCTGGCAGTTCCTCTACATGGGTGCCGACCAGGACGCCATCGAGGTCGGTGCCCGGCTCGGCGTCGACGCCGACCATGCGCTCACCTACTCGAGGGACAACGTCGGTCAGGCCATGATGGCGACGTCCGACAACATGCGGACGTACCGGGCGGCGCGGTCCGTCGGAGTCGCCCCGCAGGAGGCCCGCCGCCGCTCCCGTTACACCGACGACCAGCGTCGCCGCTCCGGCAGCTGACCCGGCCCTTTCCCTCCCCGGCCACTTCGTGGCCTCCCCCATTTTGGGACTGGAAAGGCGGATACGATCGAGTCGTGACCAGGTTCACCGGACGACACTGGCGGCGCGGATGACCGGCCACGGGCATGGGGACGCCATGACGCGGGCGGGTGCCCGCCACGCCGGGCGGCTGTGGTGGGCGTTCGCCCTCGTGGGCACGGTCTTCGTCCTCGAGGCGGTGGCCGGGATCGCCACCGGATCACTGGCGCTGCTGTCGGACGCCGGGCACATGCTCACCGACGTGATCGGGTTGGGAATGGCCCTGGCGGCGATCCAGCTCGCCAACCGGGCGGGAACCGGCGGCGGGCGCTCCTTCGGGCTGTACCGGCTGGAGATCCTCGCCGCCTTCGCCAACGCCATCCTGCTCTTCGGGATCGCCGGCTACGTGTTGTTCGAGGCGATCAGCCGGATCGGTGACCCGCCCGAGATCGCCACGGGCACCGTGCTGGTGGTCGCCACCATCGGGCTGGGGGTCAATGTCGTCGCCTGGCGGCTGCTGCGCCCCGGCGTCGCCGAGAGCCTCAACGTCGAAGGCGCCTACCTCGAAGTCTTGGCCGATCTCATCGGCTCGGTCGCGGTGATCGTCGTCGGCGGCGACGATCGCCATGACCGGTGGGCAGTGGGTGGACGCCCTCGCCGGTGCCGTGCTCGGGGTGTGGATCCTGCCCCGGGCGTGGCGTCTCGGCCGGCAGGCGCTCCGCGTCCTCGCTCCAGGCGGCGCCCGCCGGGCTCGACCTGGCTGCCGTCCGGTCCGACCTCGCCGGCGTGGACGGGGTCGTCGACGTTCACGACCTCCACGTGTGGACGCTCACCTCCGAGATGGACGTCGCCTCGGCGCACGTGATGGTGTCGGCCGGCACCGACGCCCACGCCGTCCTCGATCGGGCGCGCAGCCTCCTGGCCGACCGCTACGGCGTCGCCCATGCCACCCTCCAGGTCGAGCCAGACGACCACACCGGCTGTGAGGAGGTCACCTGGTGAATTGGCGACTGCATGCTCCACGCCGGCGCCGACCTTGCCCGGGGACGGTCCTATCGTCGGAGCCGACCATCGAGAGGACGACCGATGACCGACACCCGTGAGCCGGTCTACGACAGCCCGACGAAGTGGGTGGCCGACCATATCCACGAGTACGTGGAAAGTGGAGGCGAGAAGGGGCATCACTGGCGGGGCACCAACGTTCTCCTGCTCACCACCCGCGGCAGGAAGACCGGGCACCTGCGCCGCAGCGCCCTCATCTACGGCCGGCACGGCGACGGCTACGTCGTGGTGGCATCGAAGGGCGGCAACGCCCACCATCCCGCCTGGTACCTGAACCTCGTCGCCGATCCCCGTGTGGAGCTGCAGGTCGGGCCCGACGTGTTCGCCGCCGCCGCCCGCACCGCCGGCGGCGACGAGCGACAGGAGCTGTGGGAGCAGATGGCGGAGATCTGGCCCGACTACGACAACTACCAGAAGCGCACCGACCGGCAGATCCCGGTCGTGGTGCTCGAACGCGCCTGAGCGGGGCCGGACGGCCATGTCCTCGGAACCGGCCCCGGAAGCCGGGTGGAGGTCGGAGCGGGCGACTCTCTTCCTGAGCGCGGTCGCCATGACCGCCCTCGCCGTCGCCCAACCCCTGCTCGACCTGTTGGGGAGGACCCCCGAGTTCTTCACCGCCCGCGCCGCACCGACGTCTGACGTCGTCCTGCTCGGCCTCCTGCTCGGTCTCGTCATCCCGCTGACGGCGGGCGCGGTCGTCCTGGCAGCCCACCACTTCAGCCCCGCAGTGGGACGGGTCGTCCACGCATCGGTCATCGTCGTGTCCGGCGCCCTGCTCACGCTGGCGGTCCTGGCGCATACGCCCGCGGCGGAATGGCCGGCAGGGTCGGTGTTGGTGGCTGCGTTCGTCGCCGGGGCGGGCCTTGCCTTCGCCTTCCAGAAGTCGGCCTCGACCCGCGAGGTGCTGCGCTACGCCGCCGTCGCCCCGGCGGTGGTGGTCGTCCTCTTCCTCATGGTCGCCCCGACGTCGCGCCTGGTGTGGGGGGCAGCCGGCCAGGCGATGGCGGCCGGGCCGGTCGCCGATCCGGCACCGGTGGTCATGGTCGTGTTCGACGAGTTCCCGGTGGCCACGCTGATCGACGGCTCCGGCGAGATCCGTGCCGACCAGTTCCCCGGCTTCGCCCGGCTCGCCGCCGGCGGCACCTGGTTCCGCAACGCCGTCGGGGTCCACGAGCGCACCGAGGAGGCGCTGCCGACGATGCTGATCGGGGTGCTGGCCCCCCTCGACGAGAACGTCCCCAGCGCCGCCGACTACCCCGACAACCTGTTCACGTTGGTCGGGGACGGCTACCGGGTGGAGGCGGTCGAGTCGGTCACCGCCCTCTGCCCAACCACGATATGCGTCGAGGGCAGCCGGCCCCGGCTCTCCTTCGCCACCCGGTGGCGCAGCCTGGGCAGCGACCTGGCGGTGGTCGCCGGGCACGTGTTCCTCCCCGACGACTTCGCCGGTGGGCTGCCGCCGATCGACCAGGTGTGGGGCGACTTCACCGCCTCCGTCACTCCGCGCTCCTGGGACCTGAACCGCCGCTTCAACGACGCCGTCGCCGCCGATCGCCGGGCAGGCGTTACCGCCTTCCTCGACGGCTTCGACCAGCCGTTGACGGACGGAGAGCTGCACTTCGCCCACATCCTGTTGCCGCACTTCCCATGGGACATCCTCCCCGACGGGCGCGGCTACATCGCCCCCCGGGTGCCCCCGGGTGAGTGGACGGTGTGGACCGACGACGCCTGGATCGTGGAGCAGGCCTACCAGAGACATCTACTCCAGGTGCAGTACGTCGACCGGTTCGTCGCCGAGCTGGTCGGCCGCCTCGAGGCGTCGGGGAGTTTCGACGAGACGCTGCTGGTGGTCACCGCCGACCACGGCGTCGCCATCAGGCCGGGAATGGACCGGCGGGTGATCACCGAGGACAACGTGGGCGAGGTGGCGGCGGTGCCGCTGTTCGTCAAGCGGCCCGGGCAGGCCGGCGGGGAGGTATCGGACTACCGCGCCGAGTCGACCGACATCCTCCCGACCATCGCCAACCTTCTCGGGGTCGACGTCCCGTGGCGGACCAGCGGCGTCGACCTCTTCGCTGCCGACCTGCCGCAACGGTCGTCCAGCACGATGCTCAGCTCCGAGGGGTCGGTGACGTTCGGGACCGGAGGCGAGGAGAAACTGGCGGTCGCCCGCTACCACGAGGACTGGTTCACCGGGGGGGACCCGTTCCGGCTGGCTCCCCCCGGCCAGCACGACCTGCTCGGCGCGGACGTCTCCGCGCTCGATGTCGTCGACGCACCCGGGGTGGACGTCACGCTCGACCAGCGGTACCCGATGCCCGATCCCGCCGCCGGCCTGGTGCCCGCCGTCATCAGCGGGGTCATCACCGGCATCCCCGCCGAGGACCGGGTGGTGGCGATCGCCGTCGACGGCCGGGTGGTGGCGGTCACCCGGACGTGGGTCGGGGGCGGTGCGGTCGAGTTCCAGGCGATGCTGCCCCCGGCGGCGTTCGAGTCGGCGACCGCCCCGACGCTCTATCTGGTCGACGGCTCGGGCTCGGGCCGTACGCTGGCGTTGATCGGCGGCTGATCGGACCCTCCGCCAGCCGCCCGAAGTCGTCCGGGAGGTGTGATGGGCTCGATGGCGAACACGATGTGGAAGATGGGCAACTCGGTGGCGGTGTCGCTCTACCGGATGACCGGCGGCAAGCTCGGTGGCAGCGTCGGCGGAGGGAAGGTGATGCTGCTCACCGTCCCCGGCCGGAAGACGGGGATCGAGCGGACCGTGCCGGTGAGTTATGTCGAGCACGATTCCGGCTATGTCGTCGCCGGTTCCAACGGGGGCCGGCCGGTCGATCCGCAATGGTTCAGGAACCTGCGAGCCGCCGACCGCGCTACCGCTGAGCTCGGCAAGCGCAAGGTCGTGGTGCGCCCAGAGATCCTCGAAGGCGACGCACGCGACGCCCTGTGGCGGGACGTCTTCGTCGCCCAGATGCCCATGTTCGCCAAGTACGAGGCGAAGACGACGAGGACCATCCCGCTCGCCGTCCTTCGACCAGACAGCTGAGACCCCCTCCGGTCCTGGAAGGGAGTGGTGGTAGCGGCACCCACCGAAGGGCCGCCCGCCGACGCCCGGGCCACGCGGCTCAGGAGCCGACTGCACCCCGGATGACCTCGAGGATGGCGTCCCCGTAGGTCTCCAGCCGGGCCGGTCCGATCCCAGGGCAGCCGGCCAGCTCGCGCTTGGTCGTTGGCCGGCGTGCGGCGATGCCGACGAGGTGCTGGTCCCACATCACCACGTACGCCGGCACCTGGTCGGCGGCTGCCCGCTCCGCCCGCCATGCCTTCAACGCCGCAGCCACCGGGTCGCTGACGTCGATCGACGGCCTGGCCTCCGCTTTGGCGGGCGGCGCCGCGATCACCTCACCGTCCTGACCAACCCCCGCCGGCCGATGCGGAGCGGTCCCGTCGAGCTCGGCGAGGAAGCGGTGACGGTCGGGACTCGTCGAAGAGCACCACGGTCTGTATCGAAGACCGGGTGATGGCCACGTGGAGGATGCGTCGTTCCTCCTCGAACTGGGCAGGCCCTTCGGCCAGCCGGTGCGGCAGGATCCCCCCGTTGACGCCGACGACCGCCACCATCGGCCACTCCCGCCCCTTGACCCGGTGCACGGTCGACAGGGTGACCCCGCCGGCGGCGCGCTCGACGGTGAACGCCTCGGCCAGCCATGCCCCGAACCGCGCCGGGTCGGGGTGGAGGTCGGCCACCTGGAGCAGGCCCTCGAGGTCGTCGAGGTGCGACGCCGCCGCCACCCCGGTGGAGTCCAGCAGCGTCATCGCCGAGCCCAGCCCGATGTCGTCGCGCACCGCCGGCGAGCAACCTCCGCGTGGTGGCGCCCTCCGAGGCCAGAGCCGCCAGCTCGGCCAGGTCGTCGGCGAGGTTCCCCAGCTTGGGCGCCACCTTGACGTCGTCGAGGCGTTCCGCGGCGCGGTGCACGTCGTCGATCGAGCGGCACCGGCTCAGCCACTTGTCGATCCACTGGGGGAGGCCCCTGCTCGGGCGGCGCTGGACCTCGACCAGGTCCGCCGGGTCCACCCTCTCGGGATCGGTGGCGATGCGGAGGTAGGCGAGGGCGGCGCGGACGCCGAGTCGCCCGAGCACGGTTCGGTCGACGATCGAGTCGACCGGCACCCCGGCGTCGGTGAGGGCCACGTGGGGACCGAGCAACAGCGACTGGACCCTGGCCAGCACGGCTATGTCCTCGGCTGACGGCGCCGTCCTCCTGCCACCCGGCGACGAGCCGGGCCACGGCCGCCGCCCCCTGGTCAGGGGGATGGCTGCGCACCTCGAGGCCGGCGGCCGCGGTCGTCACCGCCGGCCCGGGCCTGATCACCTTGTCGACCCGGACCGCGTTGTACCCCAGCAGATGGGCCGCGGCTTCGGTGACCGGCCGCGGGCAGCGGTAGTTGACCTCGAGGGCGTGGTGGGTGGCCGCCGGGAAGTAGCCGTCGAAGTCGACCAGGAAGCGGGGATCGGCTCCGGCGTGGCTGTAGATGGTCTGGTCGTCGTCGCCCACGGCGAAGACGTCGTAACCCGGGACAGGACAGCAGCCGGACGAGCAGCACGTGGGCCGGGGTCAGGTCCTGGAACTCGTCGACCAGCAGATGCCGGTGCTCGGCCTGGAGCGAACGGCGCAGCGTGCCGTCGCCGAGGAGGGACTCCAGGGCCAGGTAGACCTGCTCGTCGAAGTCGACCACTCCACGGGCGCGCAGCGCGGCACGGTAGGGGACGAAGGCATCGGCCAGACCGGGCACGTCGCCGAACTCCGCCTCGACCTGCTCGGGTGAGCGGAGCCCGAGTCGGATCAGCGAAAGACCCTCGAGATAGCGGGCGTACGGGTCGGTGTTGACCCGCCGGGCCGGGCGGGGCACCAGGCCCTCGACGATGGCCCGCACCGCCCGCTCCTCGATCACGTCGGGCCTGGTGCCCTGGATGCGGGCGACCAGCCCGTAGCCCCAGGCGTTCAAGGTCTGGATGCGGGCGCCGAGACCGCCGGTGCGCGACGCCATCTCCAGCTGGGCCTGCTTGTTGTAGGCGAGGGCGAGGACGCTTCCGGGCTCGTAGCCCCGATCAGCGATCAGATGGCGGAGCCGCTCGGTGAGCACCCGGGTCTTGCCCGACCCGGCGGGGGCGATCACCCGGGCCGGGCCGGAGTCGTGGTCGACGGCGGCTAGCTGCTCGGGGTCGAGCGCCGCCGTCGCCACGGCCGGGCGTGGGTATCGGTTCGAGCCGTCCCGCCTCGACGGTCTCGGCGTGGACCACGGCACCGTCTGTGAGAGGTCGGCTGGTGCGGGGCCCGCCGTCGATCCAGGCCGGCGCCCGTCGGGCAGGGTCACGTCGGCCGTGTCTGCGGGGCCCGCCCCGGCCTCACGGGCTTGCGCCCCCACCACCACACCGGCTCACCGCCCCGGGCGTCGTAGTTGTTCGCCCACACGAGGAAGTGGAGCCGGTCGAGCCACGGCTCGAAGCCGGGATCGACCCGCCACGGTTCGATGTGGTGGTCGACCGGTCGGCGGAGGTCTGCGGCGTCCACCCGGAGGTCGATCACCACCGGCCGGCGTTCCGCCCAGGACCGGTGCAACTGCTCGACGGCCGTCGCCGGGTCGTCCAGGGTTGCTCCGTCGATGGTGACCCGGGGGACGGCCGACCATGGCGACGGCGGATCGGCCCCGGCGAGCACCACCACGCCGCGTCCCAGCTCCCTCGGCCCCGGCGCAGTCACCGCCGGGAGCGTAGGCGGGAGACGGCTGCGGTCCCGCCGCCGCGTCTAACTTCCCGCCGTGCCCCCGGAGACCAGATACGCCCGCTCGGACGCCGGCTACGTCGCCTACCAGGCGTTCGGAACCGGGCCGACCTCGGTGCTGTTCATCACCAGCTGGTTGCAGAACATCGATGTGATGTGGGACGAGCCGACCCTGGCCGCCTACCTCGACCGTCTCGGCTCCTTCAGCCAGGTGGTGTGCTTCGACAAGCGGGGGTCCGGGGTGTCCGACCCGGTGCCGCTGGGTCGATTGCCCACCATCGAGGAGTGGATGGACGACGGCCGGGTGGCGCTCGACGCCGCCGGCATCGGGCAGACCGCGGTCATCGGAGACACCGAGGGCGGTCCCATCGCCGCCCTGTTCGCCGCCACCTACCCGGAGCGGGTGACCTCGCTGGTGTTGATCAACACCTTCGCCCGATGGAAACGCGCCGCCGACTACCCCATCGGCATGCCGGAGGACACGGTCGACCGGCTGGTCGACCGCTACGAGCAGAACTGGGGGATCACCGCCACGATTCTCGACCTCACCGCCCCGGTGGCGGCCCGGGACGCGAGATTTCGGGCGTGGTACCAGCGGTATCAGCGACTGGCGATGCCCCGGGGGGCCGCCGCCACCATGTACCGGTGGGTCACCGATCTCGACGTGCGTTCGGTGCTCGGCTCGATCCGGGTTCCCACCCTGGTGTTGTCACGGGCAGGAGCCCGCCACCATCGCGCCACGTTCGGGCGCTATCTGGCGGACGCCATTCCCGACGCCACCTACGAGGAGCTTCCCGGAACCGACACGTTCCCGTTCAACGCCGGCGACTACGGCCCGGTGCTCGACGCGGTGGAGACATTCCTCACCGGGTCGAGGGCCGAACCGGTTCTCGACCGGGTGCTGGGCACCATCGTGTTCACCGACATCGTCGAGTCGACGTCGACCGCAGCAGCCAGGGGCGACGCCGCCTGGCTGGCGCTGCGCGGTACCCACGACCGGGTCGTCCGCGAGAACCTCGGGCGGTACCGAGGGAGGGAGGTCGCCCACACCGGAGACGGGTTCCTGGCGGTGTTCGACGGTCCTGCTCGCGCCGTGACCTGGGCGGCCCGGATCGTCGACGAGGTAGGCCGGCTCGGGCTGGAGATCAGGGTCGGGATCCACACCGGCGAGATCGAGCTGCTCGGCGACCAGATCGGTGGTCTCGCCGTCCACCTCGCCAACCGGGTCATGGGCACCGCCGACCCGGGGACGATCGTGGTCTCCTCGACGGTGCGCGACCTCGTTCTTGGTTCCGGTATCGACTTCGCCGACCACGGCAGCCACCAACTGAAGGGCATCCCCGAGCCCTGGCACCTCTACCGGGCGATCTCCGTCCCCGGATCGGATCACGACCCGCACCGATCCGTAGCCCCAATGACCCCGAACCTGAGGTTCTCACCTATCGGAGCGATAGGTGATCCTGTCATCCTGAGCCTCAGGCTCTGACCTATCGGAGCGATAGGTGATTCCCTCGGGTTCGTCCGGCCCGAGGCCACGACGTCGAACATTCACGCGATCACCTATCGGAGCGAAATGCCAGAACCTCAGGTTCGGGAGTCCGTTCCGAGACCGCCGGCGGCGGGGCTGGGGATCCCCGCCTGCCGGAGGAGGGCGGCGTCAGCCGCCCGGGAGTGTCACCGCGGGCACGACCTCGATCTCGCCTCTCATCCCGTACTCGTAGTGACGGGGTAGGTGGCAGGCGAACTCGAACACGCCGGGCTCGTCGAACCGGTACGTGGTCACCGCGGTGCCGTTCGGGTCGACCGAGACCTCGCCTGGGATCGAGGGATGCTCGGCCTCGGTGCCGGCGGCGTGGCGGATGTGCACCTCGGGAGGCCCGGTGATCAGCTCGTGGTGGATGGGGTCGCCGTTCACCACCACGAACCTCACCCGGGTGCCTGCCACCACCGTGAGGTGGTCGGGCTCGAACCGCGAGTGGTGGATGTCGACCTCGATGGTGACGTCACCGGGGCCGAGCACGGCCGCTGGCGCCCGCGCCGCCGGCCAACGTGTACCCGATCCCGGCCACCATCACGGCCGTGGCCACCGGCAGCAGGATCAGCACCGGCCATCCCCTGTTCGGTTTCCCCTCCCCGATCGGGGGAGGGGTGGCCGACCCACGCCGAAGGCGCGGGGACGGGGAGGGGGCTCGGCCGTCATTCCGGGCGCCCGGCCGAGCGGGCCAGGTCGTCGCGCCGTACCCAGGCCAGGACGGCGGCGAAGGAAAGGAACCCGGCGCCGATCCCGGCGAGCAGCGGCCAGCGGGCGATCCCGGCTTCGGCGCCCACCGGCAGCGCCTGCGGTGCGGGGACACCCGTGTCGGCGAAGTCGGCGGCGACGCCCGGTGTTGCCGAGATCGCCAGGTCGTAGTCCAGCTCGGCCGCCGGCGACGCCAGCTGCAGATAGCTGAACCACATGTCGTCGGGGAGCCACTCCATCCCGACGTCCGAGCGCAGGTCGTCGAGCAGCAGATCGCCGGCTCGCTCGCTCCGCACCAGGGTCAACCCGGTGCCCCCGGCGAGCAGCGACGGCTCGTCGTCGGTGAGCACGAACACGTCGGCCTCGATGTTGTCGTCGGCGGCGGCGCCGAGGCCGAGGATGCGAACCGGGACCCACGGGTCGTCGGTGGGGATGGTGGCCATGATGGGCGTGCTGTCACCCGCCTGCTGGCCGAGGTCGGCGGCCCGTTCGGCGTTGAAGCGGGCGGCCATGAACACCGGGCTGCGGGCGGCGTAGAAGTCGAGGATCTCGGGGGCATCCGGGGTGAGCAGGAAGCCATGCTCGGCGGCCCACTGGCCGACCGCGTCACCGCCGCCGCGGAGCACGGTGATGTCGAGGGCGTCGATCTCCACCTCGAGGATCACCTCCGCCTCGCCTGCGGCGGCTGTCGTCCGCGGACAGCCGGAGCGCCTCGGGCTGCGGTGGCGCCACCTCGAGGGCCAGTCGCTGCAGCGTCCAGTCGCCGCCCCGCTCCACCTTGGTGGGAACGTCGGGCAGCGGGATGATCGACCCGACCTCCTCGCCTTCGCCGGTGAACTCGAAGGCGGTGACGTACCGCTCGACCCCGTCGGTGTAGGCGGCGAGCGTGGTGGTGCGCACCAGCTCGATGGTGCCGTTCTCGCCGATCAGGCCTCCGCAGGCCAGTGCCGGTGCCGCCCCGATGGCGAGCACCAGCCCGACCGTCGCCGCGACGAACACACTCCGTCGCAATCTCCGAGTCCGATCCTGTCTCCGCCGCATGGGGCTCTCCCTCCGTGACCCCTTCCTGCGAGGTGGGACGCGCCGGAGTGCCGGCTCGGTTCCCGAGCTCAGGTGAGGGGCAGCGGAGACTGCAGCCAGGACGGACGGTCGTCGGGCTCGACGGAGGTGACCCACTTCACCCACCAGTAGCCCCGGCGACCGGGGGCGATCAACCGCACCGGCGCCCCGTGACCGGCCCGGAGCGGCTCGCCGCCGTAGCCCACGGCCAGGTACAGGTCGCCGAGGGCATCGGTCGAGAACAGCCGGTCGTACCCGGTCGTGGAGCCGACCCGGATACTGCGGCCGGTCGGGTCGCCCAGCAGATCGCCCAGCGGCACGGCATCCCACGACTGGTCGCTCCACCACCCGCCGGTGCAGTCCAGTCGGGCCACCACCGGCCGGGCACGTCGCCGCAACGCGTCGACGGAGATCGGCGTTCCGGCGACGACCAGCGGCCAGGTCGCCTCATCGATCGTCCTCGGGCTGACGGTCGTCGAGCCAGATCGTCTGCGGCATCGACGCCGGGTCGAAGGACGCCACCTCGTGCGACCCGGTGAGCCGCCGGTCGCCTCCGGCGAGCCCGGCGGCACCGGCCACCGCTCGCTGGGCCACGTGGACGGCTGCGGCACCGGCGAGCACCAACCCGCCCCGCAGCGCAACCCGCCGGTCGATGTCGAAGGCACGGGGACGGACCGGGCGACTGGCGAGATGCCAGGCGAACAGCGGGATCAGTGTGAAGGCGAGCAGGCAGTGGACCCACAGGGCCGACCAGTAGCCGACGCCGTACCAGAGACCGGTGGCGTGCGCCCCACCGACGACCACCGTGCCCAGCACCAGGATCCCGAAGGCGGCGGAGACCCAACGAGTGGCGCGCCCCCGCCGGAACCCGGCGGCCACCGGCCCGCGCAACTTGGCCGGGACCAACAGCAGCAGCGCCAGCCCGACGACGCCGTGAGCCACGGCGAGGGGCCCGTTCCAGCGGTCGCCGGCTGCCCAAGAGCCGAGCCCGGTGACCACGGCGGTGACCACGAGGAGCTCGAGGATCAGGTTGACCTGGCGCCCGGTCAGCCGGCCGAGGCCCCGGGTACTTCGCCATCGCAGGCCGATCGCCGGCGCCTCAGTAGAGCGCCGAGGCGAGCTGACGGCGGTATACCGCGGTCAGCGGGTGCTCGTTGGTGAGCACCTCGAAGATGTCCAGCATGGCCAGGCGCGCCTCGTCGGCGGCGTCACCCTTCTCGCGGACCACCGCCAGCATGCGGTCGAGCGCCGGCTCGTACTCGCCGTGCGACGCGATCGCCCTGGCCAGCGCCAGCCGGGCGCCGCCGTCGGTCGGGTCGGCGGCGACGGCGCGCTCCAACTCGGACACGTCGATGCTGCGGGCTTGGGTCAGCCGGGCGGCAGCCTGGAGCCGGTCGACCTCGGGGGTGGGCACCAGCTTGCCGAGCACGATCAACGCCTCGTCGGTGTCGCCGCGGGCGATGAGCAGGGAAGCGAGCCCGGTCCCCGCCTCGGGATGGTCGGTACGGGTCTCCAGCACTGCCCGGAACAGGTACTCGGCCCGCTCGGCGTCGCCGGCGAGGGCGGCGTCACGGGCCTCTTCGACGGCTCGGTCGAGCTCCGAAGGGACGATCTGCTCCAACCACTGGCGCACCGCCGCCTCGGGGATGGCTCCGGTGAAGCGGGACACCGGCATCCCGTCGCGGAAGGCGACGACGGTGGGGATGCCCTGGACGCCGAGGCGGTCGGACAGCTCCTGGTTGGTGTCGACGTCGACCTTGACCAGCTCCCAGGCCCCGTTGGCCTCGGCGGCCAGCTTCTCCAGCACGGGGCCGAGGACCTTGCACGGGCCGCACCACTCGGCCCACAGGTCGACGACAACCGGCACCTCCCGGCTGCGCTGGACGACGGCGGTGGGGAAGTCCTCGGTGGTGACGTCGGTGACGTACTCGCTCGCCATGACTCCAATCGTAGATTACGCGGTTGGTTTGCCCACCGGTCCCGAGCAGGCCCGGTGCTACCGTGCTCCGCCATGGATGCCCGACGCGGACCGTTCGGGTCGCTGCTCACCGCTGTGATCACCCCGTTCGATGGCGACGGCGCCGTCGACTACCAGGCGTTCTGGCGGCTCCTCCTCCATCTGCAGGAAACCGGCACCGACGCCGTCGTGGTGTGCGGGACGACCGGCGAGGGCCCCACGCTCACCGACGAGGAGAAGCTGGCGCTGTTCTCCACCGCGGTCGACGCCGCCGCCGGCACCGGGGGGACCATGAAGGTGGTGGCCTCGACCGGCACCTACGACACCGCCCACTCCGTCGAGCTCACCCGCCGGGCCGCCGAAATCGGCTGCGACGGGGTGATGGCGGTGACCCCCTACTACTCGAAGCCGCCGCAAGAGGGTCTGTACCGTCACTTCGTCGCCATCGCCGACGCCTCCGACCTGCCCGTGCTCCTCTACAACATCCCCAGCCGGACGGCGCGCCTCATCGACGTCGACACGCTGGTCCGTCTCGCCGGCCACCCCAACATCGTCGCCGTCAAGGACGCCGTCGACGACCTCGACTACACGAAGCGCTCGCTGGCCGAACTCCCCGGCGACTTCGCCGTCTACGCCGGCTCGGACGCCTTCATCTTCGACAGCATGCAGGCCGGAGGGGTCGGCGTCGTTTCGGTCGCCTCCCACCTCGTTGGCCTCCGGCTGAAGGAGATGATCGAGGCGCTCCTCGAAGGGGAGGTCGACACCGCCTCCGCGGATCGACACCGAGCTGGCACCGCTGTTCGAGGCGTTGTTCGTCGAGCCCAACCCGATGCCGCTCAAGGCCGCCCTCAACCGCTGGTGGGGGCCGGTCGGCGACCCGCGGCTCCCGCTCATCCCGGCGTCGGACGAGACGGTCGCCCTCTCTGGAGGCGGCGCTCACCCCCGTCGCCGTCGTATGACGGTATCGCTCAGCTTCCTCGGAGGCCTCGGGGAGATCGGGAGGAACTGCGCCGTTCTCGAGGCCGGGGGCAAGCTGGCGCTGATCGACTGCGGGCTGATGTTCCCCGAGGAGGAGATGCTCGGGGTCGACCTCGTCCTCCCCGACTTCTCGTGGGTGGTCGACCGCCGTCGCGACGTCGCCTGCGTCGTCCTCACCCACGGCCACGAGGACCACGTCGGTGCCCTGGCCTACTTCCTCCGCCAGGTGCCGGTGCCGGTCTACGGCACCCCGCTGACGGTGGAGCTGGCCCGGAGCAGGGTGGAGGAGCTGAACATCTCCGCCGACTTCAACGCCGTCCAGCCGGGGGAGTGGATCGAGCAGGGACCGTTCCGCTTCGCCCTCGTGGCGGTCGCCCACAGCGTCCCGCAGGCGACCGGGGTCGTGTTCGACACCGACGAGGGGCTGATCGTCCACTCGGGTGACTTCAAGCTCGACCCGACCCCGATCGACGGGACCGCCACCGACCTCGGCGCCTTCGCCGGGTTCGGGAGGATGGGCGTGAGGCTGCTGCTGGCGGACAGCACCAACGCCGAGGTACCCGGCTTCACGCCGTCCGAAGCGACCATCGGCCGCCCGATCGCCGAGCTCACCAGCCGGGCGGAAGGACGGGTGATCATCGCCTGCTTCGCCAGCCACGTGCACCGGGTACAGCAGGCAGTCGACGCCGTCGTCGGGGCGGGTCGCAAGCTCGCCTTCCTCGGCCGCTCGATGCTGCGCAACACCGAGGTGGCGGGCCGGCTCGGGCTGCTCGACGTGCCCGAGGGTGTCGAGCTCCCCCTCGACGAGCTGCTCGCCCTGCCTGCCGAGCAGACCGCGGTCATCTGCACCGGGAGCCAGGGCGAGCCGTTCGCCGCCCTGTCGCTGATGGCCCAGGGCGAGCACCGCTCCATCGACCTGACCGCCGGCGACACGGTGATCCTGTCGGCGACGCCCATCCCGGGCAACGAGACCAAGGTCTACCGGGTGATCAACAACCTGGTGCGGCGCGGGGTCATCGTCCATCACGGCCGCAACGCACCGGTGCACGTGTCCGGGCACGCCGCCCGTGACGAGCTGGCCACCTTCATGAACGTGGTGGCCCCCCGGGCGTTCGTTCCGGTCCACGGCGAGTACCGGCACCTGGTGGCCAATGCCGAGCTGGCCAGGACGGTGGGTGTCGGCGAGGTCGAGATCTGCGAGGACGGCGATCGGGTGGTGTTGCGCGACGGGAAGCTCACCGTGGAGCGCGGGGCCTTTCCCGCCGGGTACGTCTACATCGACGGGTCGGGGGTCGGCGACCTCGACGGGGTGCTGCGCGACCGGCGCCATCTCGCCGACGACGGGGTGCTGATCGTCACCGTCGGCGTCGACATGGCCAGCGGCGAGATCGTGGTGGGGCCTGAGGTCGACAGCCACGGCGTCACCGACGATCCCAAGGACCTGCACAGCGAGATCGTCGCCGCGGTCGAGAAGGCGGTGGCGGAGCTGGCCACTCCCGTCGACCGCGACGGGCTGCGCCGCACCATGCGCACCGAGAGCGGCCGGGTGGTCAAGCGGATGCTGGCGCGCCGCCCCGTCCTCATCCCCGTCCTCCTCGAGGTCTGACGTTGCTCTGCTACCCCGCCCCCTCGGGGGAACTGGAGCGCTCTCGCGCAATGCGAGGTAAACCGCTCAAGGCCAACACGGCAGGCGAACGAGGGGGTGCGAGCGAGGCGGACTTCGACGGCCCCGCTCCGCGTCAGGCCGTATTGTGGCTGCGCCCGTGCGGCTGCCACCCCTCCCCTCAAGAGGGGGAGGGGAAAGGGGACAACGGAGGTCGTTTGCGGAGGGACCGCCCGGCGTTAAGGTGCGCGTCCCATGCCGACACGGTCACCAAGCCGTGGGGCCAAGGGGCGGAGGACGGTCAGCAAAACCCAGCAGCGGCGGAAGAGCCTGGGCCTCGTCGAAGCGCTACGACGGGTCAAGGAGCGGTTCCGCAACCGGCTCGGTCGTCAGACAGACGACATCTGGGGCGTCCTCGTCATCGTCGTCGCCATCGTCGGCGGCCTCGCCTTCGTCGGCGCCGCCGGACCGGTCGGCGACGGGGTGGCCGACGGGCTCGCCATCTTCTTCGGGATCGGGTCGTGGTTCATCCCGGTGCTGATCGCCACCATCGGCGTTGCGATGGTCGGGACCATGCCCCGGGCCGACTACGCCAGGCTGACCATCGGGGTCCTCGCTGATCTTCGCCTCGGCCCTGGCCCTGGTCCACCTGATCGCCGGCAGCCTCCCGCTCTCGGCGGGGATCCCGGCGGTCATGGAGCGTGGTGGCGCCGTCGGGTCGCTCGTCTCCTTCCCGCTCCGCCGGCTGATCGGGTTCTGGGGTACCTCGGTGGTGCTGTTCTCGGCGCTGTGCGTCGGCGTGCTCATCGCCACCAAGGCGACGGTGCGCGACGTGCTTCACGCCATGGCGACACCTTCACCTGGGCGCGCCACCGGGTCGGGCTGCCGCCCGGCATGACCGGGATGAAGGTGACCACCCGTCCCGCCGCCCCAACGCCGGCACCGCAGGCGCAGAAGGGCCCCGCCATCGCCAAGCCCGAGGCCAAGACGACGGCCCCCCGCAAGTCCAGGCCCCGCCAGCCGGCGGCGCCGATGGCCCGGCCCACCAGGGCCGGCGGCTACCAGCTGCCGCCGCTCGGGCTCCTGCACCGCAGCGAGTCGGCCGGGCCACAACCGCCGGGCTCTGGAGCAGGCCGGGGTCGAGTTGCAGGACGCCCTGCACCAGCACGGCGTCGACGCCCGCCTGGTGCGCATCGTCCCCGGCCCGACGGTCACCCGCTTCGAGATCGAGCTCGCCCCCGGGGTCAAGGTCTCGCGGATCACGGGGATGGCCAGCGACATCGCCTACGCCATGGCGTCGGCGGACGTCCGCATCCTCGCCCCGATCCCCGGGAAGAGCGCCATCGGCATCGAGGTGCCCAACCGCCACCGCGAGCTGGTCACGCTCGGTGACCTGCTGGTCTCGGCCGAGGCCGACGACCCCGACCCGATGAAGATCGCCCTCGGCAAGGACATCTCGGGGGCGACGCGGCTGCTGAAGCTCGACGAGCTCCCCCATGTGCTCATCGCCGGAGCCACCGGGGCGGGCAAGTCGTCGTGCATCAACGCCCTGGTCACGTCGCTGCTGATGAGGGCCACCCCCGACGACGTGCGGCTGATCCTCGTCGACCCCAAGCGGGTCGAGCTGGGCCAGTACAACGGCGTGCCCCATCTGCTCACCAAGGTCATCACCAACCCGAAGCGGGCCGCCGAGGCGCTGCAGTGGGCGGTGGCGGAGATGGACCGCCGCTACTCGCTGCTGGCGGAGGCGGGGGTGCGCGACATCATCAGCTACCGGGAGATGTTCGACGCCGGCGCCCTCGACGAGGACGGCTTCGACCGCTTCCCGTACATCGTGGTGATCGTGGACGAGCTCAACGACCTGATGATGGTGGCGGGCCGGACGGTGGAGGACTCGGTGGTGCGGATCGCCCAGATGGCCCGGGCGGTCGGCATCCACCTGGTCCTGGCGACACAGCGGCCGTCGGTGAACGTGATCACCGGGGTGATCAAGGCGAACGTGCCGTCGCGCCTCGCCTTCTCGGTGGCCTCGCAGACCGACTCGCGGGTCATCCTCGACAGCGCCGGCGCCGAGAAGCTCGTCGGGCTGGGCGACATGCTGGTGGTGACGGCGCGCGATCCCAAACCGGAGCGGATCCAGGGTGCGTTCGTCTCCGAGGCAGAGGTGAGGGCGGTGGTCGACTGGGCGAAGCGTCAGGAGCAGGTGATCTACCGCGACGCCGACGTGTTCGAGGTCGCCGCCAAGGCCGCCGAGGTCGAGGCCGACTTCGAGGGCGAGGACCCCGAAGTCATCCGGGAGGCGATCGAGCTGATCGTCCGTTCCCAGCTCGGCTCGACCTCGATGCTGCAGCGCAAGCTCCGCATCGGGTTCGCCCGTGCCGGTCGGGTGATGGACATCCTGGAGAACAAGGGCATCGTCGGTCCGTCCGAGGGCTCCAAGGCCCGGGAGGTCCTGATCACCGAGGACGAGCTGGCGGAGTTCCTCGTCGACGCCTGATCGCATTGCGGACGTTCCCTGACCGCAGCGCGGCCTAGTGTCGGGCGCATGGCGCGGTTCACCGACACCGACGAGTTCGCCGGCGCCGAGTTCGTCCACGTCGACATGAGCAGCGCTCGCTTCGTCAACTCGACGATGGAGAACGCCTGGCTGCGCGCCGTCTACCTCGACGGGGCGGTCATCGAGGCGACCTTCCTGAACGAGGGCACGCTCCACATCAACGGCGTCGACGTCGTGCCGCTGGTCGAGGCCGAGCTCGACCGCCGCAATCCGGGGCGGTCGCTGATGCGGAGCACCACTCCCGACGGGCTCGGCGACGCCTGGGCGGCGGTGGAAGCGACCTGGGCAGCCACGCTGGAGCGCGTCGCCGGGATGCCGGACGGCACGGTCGACGTGTCGGTCGAGGGGGAGTTCACGTTCGCCCAGACCCTGCGCCATCTGACGTTCGCCGTCGACGCCTGGCTGCGCAAGGGCATCCTCGACCTGGCCGAGCCGTTCCACCCCTACGGCCAGCCGCATCGCGGGGCGGCGGAAGACGGCTTCGACATGTCGCTGCTCACCGACGAAACACCGCCCTACCCGGCGGTGGTCGAGGTGTTCCGTGAGCGCCAGGCGATGATGGGCGACTATCTGGCCACCGTCACCGATGCCCAGCTCGCCGAGGAACGCCCGTTCGTGTGGGGTCCCGAGCACCGGATGCCCGTGCTGGAGTGTGTGCACGTCGTCCTCAACGAGTCGTGGGAGCACCATCGCTACGCGGTTCGCGACCTCGACGCCATGTCGGTGGACGAGCCCGGCTGAGCGCCCGACCGAGCGGAGCAACATCCATCGCCGCCAAGGGATGACGACGGCGCCGGTACGCTCGACCGGCGATGACCTCGGCCCGATTCGACGACCTGACCCCTGGCTCCGAGCACGCCTTCGTGTTCTCCGGCCCGGTCGACGAGGTCGTCGCCCACCGGCCCGACGAGGTGGCGGCGGCGGTCGCCGCGATCGAGGAAGCCACCAGCAGGGGGCTGTGGGCGGCCGGGTACCTGACGTACGAGGCCGCCGCCGGGCTCGACCCGGCACTCCCGGTCCATCCGCCCATCGGACGATCGTCCCCTTCTCCACTTCGGCCTCTACCGGAGCCGGATCGAAGTACCTCCGTTGTCCCGGCCCGCCGCCGTAGCCGGCTACGAGGTCTCGGATTGGGAACCGGGAATGGACCAGGAGACGTTCACCGGCGCCGTCGCCGCCATCCATGACGCCATCGCCGCCGGCGACACCTACCAGGTCAACCTCACCTTCCCGCTGCAGGCCCGGTTCGCCGGCGATCCGGCCGGCGTGGTACGCCGACCTGGCCGGCGCCCAGCTGGGAGCCTTCAACGCCCACCTCGAGTTCGGCGACCGGCACCTGCTCAGCGCCTCGCCCGAGCTCTTCTTCTCGCTCGACGGCGACCGCATCACCACCCGACCGATGAAGGGCACGGTCCGTCGGGGAAGGTGGACCGAGGAGGACGTCGCCCTCGCCGCCCGGCTGGCCGGGTCCGAGAAGGACCGTGCCGAGAACGTGATGATCGTCGACCTGCTCCGCAGCGACCTGGGCAAGGTCGCCGAGGTGGGCAGCGTGGCGGTGGATCGCCTGTTCGCCGTCGAGCGCTACGAGACGGTGTGGCAGCTGACCTCGACGATCTCGGCACGGCTGGGTGCCGGTGCCACGCTCACCGACGTTCTCCGGGCGTTGTTCCCGTGCGGTTCGGTGACCGGGGCCCCGAAGCGCAGCACGATGCAGATCATCCGGGCGCTGGAGACCGGCCCCCGGGGCCCGTACTGCGGGGCGATCGGGTTCGCCGGCCCGAGGCGGCAGGATGGCGGGATCCACGCCATGTTCAACGTGGCCATCCGGACGGTGGACCTCGACCTGAGCGCCGCCCGGGCAACCTACGGCGTGGGATGCGGGATCACCTGGGGCTCCGAGGCGGCGAGCGAGTACGAGGAGGCCCGCTGGAAGGCGCAACTGCTGACGGGACGGCGTGCCGACTTCGACCTGGTGGAGACGATCGCCTGGGACCCCGACGAGGGCTTTCGCCACCTCGATCGGCATCTCGAGCGCCTCGACGGGTCGGCGGGCTACTTCGGGTTCGCCTTCGACCGTTCCATCGTGGAGCGGTCACTCGACAGCACCGTCGCCGGCCTGTCCGAGCCGCTCCGGGTGCGCGTCACCGCCGCACGCTCGGGTGATGTCCACGTCGAGGCGGCGCCGCTCGAAACTCTGGCCATGGACCCCGTCCGGTTCGCCCTCGCCCCGCTCCCGCTATCACCGGACGACGTCCTCCTCTTCCACAAGACCACGGCGCGGGAGCAGTACCGGGAGCCGCGTCGAATGCATCCCGATGCCGACGACGTGCTGCTGGTCAACGACCGGGGTGAGCTGACCGAGTTCACCGTGGCCAACGTCGCCCTCCTCCTCGACGGCGTCTGGTACACCCCGCCGCTCGGGTCCGGCCTGCTGCCCGGCACCTACCGGGCGGAGCTGGTCGAGCAGGGCGCCCTCACCGAGCGGGTGCTGACGCGTCGCCGACCTCGAGGCGGCCGAGGAAGTCGCCTGGTTCAACTCACTGCGTGGCCGGCGCAAGGCGCAACCGATCGGAACCGCCGCCGCACCCCCGGTGGAGGAGCTCCGGTAGGGTGCCGCGGCGACGGGTCGGCGGAGCCGACCCATGCGAACGGAGGACCGGGTGGTGCGGGCGCAGCCGCGGACACCTTCAGCCGGAAGGGCATGTCCCTCGTCCCGGGTGGCACCTTCGCCATGGGATCGGACCGCCACTACCCGGAGGAGGCGCCCGTCCGGCAGGTGACCGTGGACAGCTTCTGGATCGATGAGCACCCGGTCACCAACCTGGAGTTCCTGCGCTTCGTCAAGGCCACCGGTCACGTCACCCAGGCGGAGCTGCCACCGGATCCGAGCCGGTACCCGGGTGCCCAGCCGGAGTTGCTGTTCGCCGGCTCGGTGGTCTTCCAGAAGTCCGCCGGCCCGGTCGACCTGAGCAACCACTACAACTGGTGGGCGTGGCGTCAGGGGGCCGACTGGCGTCACCCGGAGGGGCCGGAGAGCACGCTCGACGGGCGGGAGCGTCACCCGGTGGTCCACGTCGCCTTCGACGACGCCGCCGCCTACGCCGCCTGGGCGGGGAAGCAGCTGCCCTCCGAGGCCGAGTGGGAGTTCGCCGCCCGGGGCGGGCTGGACGGGGCCGAGTTCGCCTGGGGTGACGAGCTCATGCCCAAGGGAAAGGCGATGGCCAACACCTGGCAGGGCGAGTTCCCGTACGAGAACACCCTCATCGACGGCTACGAGGGCACGTCGCCGGTCGGTCGGTTCCCGGCCAACGGCTACGGCCTCTACGACATGACCGGGAACGTGTGGGAATGGACCACCGACTGGTACACGGCGAGCCACCAGGCGGTGTCGTCGTGCTGCGGCGGCGACCCGCGGGAGGCCAGCGTCGACCCGGCGACCCGGCGGCGATCCCACGCAGGGTCATGAAGGGCGGCTCGCACCTGTGCGCCCCCAACTACTGCCGCCGCTACCGACCGGCGGCGCGCATGGCGCAGGCGGTCGACACCTCGACCAGCCATC
>CAWEUW010000004.1:0-28279 GCA_963812375.1 uncultured Acidimicrobiia bacterium
GTCGGGTAGGGGCTCCTGGGGATCGGCCGGAGCCGGCCGCGCGCCCGCGCCGGCCGGGCTTCGGCGCGTCGTGACCCGCCATGACGATACGGAGCACCACCAGGGCGACCACGGCGGCACCGGTGGCGGCGTACAAGGAGAAGACCAAGGGTTGGCGGTGTCGGTCCCTGCGGTGAGGCCGTGGACGAGCGCCGACAGGAAGACCCCGAACGAGAGGTAGTGCAGCGACCGCCACGTCGACTGGCCGATGCGCCTGCGGATGTAGAACGACAGGATCACCACGACCATGCCGTAGAAGGCGGCGACCTCCCACGCCACCGCCATCGGCTTCCACGGCGCTCGCCCCGGCACCAGGACGGCGGCGGCGTCGAAGTCGATGAACTCGTCAAGGCGATACCGATCATGTGGACCAGCGTCGCCACCAGTGCCCCCACGGACAGAGACTCTGCAGCAGGGTGAGTCTGACCGACTTGGGGAGCACCCCGAGCGACAGGACGAGCCCCCACAGCACCGATGCCACGAGCGGCAGGTAGGCGACCAGCCCGATCCGCGGATCAGCATCGATTCGAGACTCAGGCTCATGCCGCAGCCGCGTCCGGTGGTGGCATAGACGGCGCCGTCGTGCCACACGGCGATGGCGCCACCGATCCACGCTGCTCGTCGGCCCAGGCCAGGCCGTCGGTGCGCCGATGAGGACCGCCTGGCCGCCGCCTCGGCCTCGGCGGCACTGGTGGCGATGGCGGTGGCGCTGACCACCGGCGTCCTCGCCGGGTCCCCGGTGCGGGGGTCGATGATGTGGTGAGCGGGGAGACCACCTGCCGTCCACCGGCGCCGGGCGGTCGAGCTGGTGGCGAGGGCTCCGCGCCCGAGGTCGACCGTGGCGACGACCGCCCCGGCTGGATCGGCGACGTCGACCGTTGCCGAGTCGATCGCCGACCGCACGTCGCCGCCGGCGGACACCATCAGCGCCAGGCCCCGGTCGACGGCGAGGTCGCAGGTCCATCCCTTGGCCACGCCACCCAGGTCGATGGCGGTACCGGGAGGGCGGGTCAGCGTGTCGCCGTCGAGCTGCCACCACCCGCCAGGGCACGGAGACGGCGAGACGACGATCTCCGGCATCGCATCGAACGAGCGGTCGTAGCCCCAGGCGGCGACCTCGGCGCCGAGGCCGACGTCGACGAGGCCATCGGTGCGGCGGCTCAGTTCGGCGGCGACGTTCAGGACCTCGGCGAACATCGGGCTGACCGTCACCGATGGAGCGGTCGAGGCGTTGGCCACGGACAGCTCGCTGGTGGGAATGAACCGGCTCAGCGCCGACTCGACCTCGGCGAACAGGCACCGGGTCGCCTCGACCTCGTGCTCGTCGGTGGCGGTGACGGAGACCGTGGTTCCCATCGCCGGAAGCAGGCGGCGATCACGAGCCGCTGCTCACGGACGCGGTGGGCGTTGCGCCACCGGCGGGGGCCGTCACGACGACCTCCGGCTCGGGTGTCGGGCTGGGAGTCGACCGGAGCACGACGAGGCCCTGGCCGGGCAGCAGAGGGATGGGGTCGGGGGCGGTGGTCACGGTGACCACGCCTGCCGGGTCGGGCACCGCAACCGGCTCGGCCGGTGCGGCGGCGGCCACCCGGGTGATGACGGCGGTGATCCATGCCATGGTCACGGTGGTCCAGCCGACGATCCTCATCCACCGGGCGGCGGGAAAGCGGTTGCGGATGTTGCGGATCACGGCGTGTCCTCGGGCAGGGTGAGCACCGCCTGCCGGTCGATGAGCACCCGAACCACCGACTCGGGGAGATCGGCGAGGTCTTCGGGGTCGACGACCTCGGTGTTGCCCGACTGGGCCAGCACCCGGCTCACCGAGGGACCGACGCTTCTCCAGCAGCGGCGCCGCCGTGGTCGTGGCGGCGACGATCGCCGGTTCGGGCGCGGCGCCTTCGACGACCTGGGGCGCCGGTTGCGGCCGCAGCACCAGGAACCCGGCCAGCGAGAGGAGCGCCACGCCGGTGGCGAGCCAGAGGTCACGATGCCGCTCCATCAGTCGTCCCCGTCGTCGGGGCTGTCGTCAGGGGTGTCCCAGGAGGCGGAGTCGTCGTCGTCCCAGCTGTCGTCGTCGGGAGTGTCGTCGTCGTCATCGTCGCCGTCGTCGTCGAACGAGACCGAGGTGAGGTTCGACTGCTGGGCGGCGGCGACCACCACCGGTTCCGGCGCCGGTGGCTCGGCGAGTGGCCGGCCCTCGGCGGCGCAGATCGGGCGGAGTGCGTCGAGAGCGGCCTGTTCGACGGCACCGATGGTGCCGGCCGCTTCGGCGTCGATCAGAGCCTGCCCGTCGCGCCCGCAGGCGCGGCGCACGTCGCGTGCGGTGGCGGTGACGGTGGCGCTCGAAGGAGCCTGCTGAGCGGCCACCACGGCAGAAGCGGTGGCTGTCGCCTGGTCGTCCGCCGCCTGGGCTTCCGGATCGGTCGACGCGAACAGGGCCGAGGAGGCGAGTGCCAGTGCCGGGATCGCCAGCACGCCGCCGAACAGCCCGACAAGGGCCTTGCGGCGCGAATCAGTTTGAGCCATGAGGAACCTCCCCGCTGCGGATCGTCGTGCCCACGATGCGGGGAGGACGGTTATCGCTGCGCTAAACGCGGGCTAACGGTGGCTGGACACCCGATCGGGGTCAGGTCCGCGAACGGCTCGTGAACGGCCCGCGAACGGCCCGCGACGGCGAACGGCCCGCGATGGGTAGGGGCCCCATCTGCGGGAGGAGGCGAGCGCAGCGAGCCGGGAATGTCACGGGTAGGAGGCCCATCTGCGGGAGGAGGCGAGCGCAGCGAGCCGGGAATGTCACAGCCTTAAAGCAGCATCCAGTCGGTGCGGATGCTCTGGCCCTCACTGATGCGGCAGCGAAGGCTGACCGGCCCGGTGGGGACGTCGTCGAAGCGGAACCGGCCGAGAGTGTCGGACGTGGTGACGATCGCCCGGTCGGCATGGCGCAGCTCGACGGTCAGCGCCTGGGGAGGCACGAGCTGGCCGATGATCCGCCGGTTCTCGGCCGATAAGAGCTCGACCTCGATCTCGACCCCCGGGGCGCGGAAGGTCATCTGCCGGGTGATGTCCGACCCGCGGACGCCGACCAGGCCGGCCTCGGCGGAGTCGAAGACGAGCTCGGCCAGCTCGGCGTCGAGGTCACGCCAGCCATAGCCTGCCTTGGCGTACTCGGTCACCATCTCGGGCACCGGATCTGCCTGCTCGAGCATCATCCCGATCTCGGTGATCATGCGGTCATCGTCGGTGGTCATCTAGGGCGCCTCCCCTTGGGTATCTCCTGGCCGGCCGATACCGAGCTCGCCGCTTCCCCCCAGGATGCGGTGCAGCTTCGAGATGCACCGTGCCCTGGTGGGGCCGATGCTGCCCTTGGGCCGTCCGATGAGGTCGGAGATCGTGTCATAGTCGAGCGGGGGGTCGGTGGCCAGCAGCCGGAGCAGCTGCCGGCAGTCCGCCGAGATCTTCTTGAATGCCGCCCCTAGGCCGGCGAGGCGGTCGTCGCGGATGAGCGTCTCATCGACATCGGCGACGGACTCATCCTCGAGGTCGAAATCGAAATCGGTGGGGACCACTCGCTGGGATGACCGCAGGGTGCGCAGCGCCTCGTTCCTCGCCGTGGCCGCCAGCCACGACGGGAGGCGCTCGGGCTCTCGGATCCGATCCAGGTTCTCCACCAGCCGCAGCCATACGGTCTGGGACACATCGGCCGACGATGCATCGCCCAACCGGAAGCTGCGGACGACCGACCACACCAGCCGGTTGTAGCGATCGACGATCGCGTTCCAGGCGGTGCGGTCCCCGTGGAGAGCCGCATCCACCAATTCGGTGGTGGTCGGGTCGGTCATCGGTCCTGGAGCCTTCTGCGCCGCCGCGTCCGAATACATCGGAACTCCTGCCGTGGTCATACACACACGATCGCCGACGGCCACGGCAGATACACCGGAAAGCTAGCCGCTGGACATCATTCCCACCGCAGGCCCACGCCGGCGGACTACCCGGCGCCGAAGCAGACGAACGACCCGGCGGCGTACCCCTCGGGGCCTTCCAATGCCAGCGTCTGCACCTCCGCCAGGGCCGCCGCCGGCGACCGGCCGGCTAGTAGCAGGCGATGCAGCTCGACCATGGTTGCTGTCGTCAGCACGGTGTCGGGCACCAGTCCCGTGCTGGCGATCACCGTGCGCACTCCCGCTCCGAGCAAGCCGGCCACGATCCCCATCGTCTCGTTGCCGGGGCGTGCCGCGGTGATGCCGGCGTTGCACGCCGACAGCACGATCACCGGGGGCAATCTCGGCACCCGGGCGAGGTCGTACACCGTGATACCCCCATCGGCCAGGCGCAGCGACGAGAACAGCGGGTTGTCCGAGCGGAAGCCCCCGTGGGCGATGATGTGGGCGACGCCGGCGCCGTCGAGGGCGGCGAGCACCGCCTCGACCTTGGAGGTCCGCGCGGTGAACCTGGTCACGTTGCGGTAGAGGGACGCGATGCGACGTGATTCCTCGGCGGCCCCGGGCAGCCCGGGCCCGCCCACCAACACGACGCGGTCGCCACCGACGATGCCATCGATCCGGTCCAACCAGAGTCGGGCCGCCGGCGCCACCGTCACCAGCCGAGATCGCAACGACGGCAGCAGGGTCCACGGAACCGGGAACAGCTCGGCCGGCGGGACGACCACGACCTCACAGGCCGGGTCGACGGGAAGGCCCTTTGGCAGCACGGCCCGCTGCAACGTCGACGTGGCATCGGCGACGATCGCCGCGGCAGCGGTCCGAGACATCTGGGAGCCTCCGGGGCGGGCGAGTCGGTCGAGGCCGAACCGAATGTCCTCGAGTGCCGCCACCGCACCCTCCAGCCGACCGAGGCGACGATGGGCGGCCCTGCCGTCGCGCAACACGACGGAGTGGACATCGCCGTCGCTCACCGCCAGCTCGACCAGGCACCGGCCTTCGAGCCGGTCGAGCACTCGTCCGGACAGTCCGGCCCTCCGCACCCTGGCACCATCCGAGGTGGTCCGAAGGTTCAGCCTTCGGATCTCCTCCTGCAGACCGGCGCTCTCCTTGCGCAGCCGGACAGGGTCACCTCCCCCCAACTCGGCGCTGCGCAGCTCTTCCTCTGCGATCCGGAGACGGGCGAGCAGCGCAGCCAGCTCCGCATCCTCGGGTGGCACCACCGACGGGAAGTCGAGCGCTCGCGCCCGAGACTTCTCCATCCACTCGAAGATGGCCCGGGCCCGGCTCCCGTCGAGTGCGAGGCGCAGCCCGAGGGTGGCCAGCTCGGCGGCGTGGGCCGACACCCCTGCTCTCGCTTCGAGGGCACCGAGCGCGGCGCCGTACCGGTCGGCGGTGTCGATGCCGGTGCGGGCTGCGCTCACCGCCCCGGGTCGGTTGCCCTGCTCCTGTCGCAGCAGCGCGGTGGCCAGCCACGCCTGCACTCGCAGGTAGACCGAGCCGGCCCGGCGCGCCTCGGCGGCTTTGGCCAGGTCGGCGGCACCGCCGGCGGTGTCCCCGAGTCGCAGCGCCGTCCGGCCACACAGGATGCGGGCGTGCAGGCCGAGGTCGCGGATGCCGGCATCCTCCAGGGCGCTTGCCGCTCGACGGACCGCCGCCAGGTCCTTGCGGCGGAGGTCCCCCAGGTCGAAGCGGGCTTGCAGGGCGAGGTAGGTGGCGTACGCCTCCCAAGCGGGCCGATCCTGGTCGTGGAACACCTGGCGGGCCGCCCTGGCCACGGTGAGAGCTTCGTCGGGGGCCCGGTCGAGCAATGCCGCCTCTGCTTGCATCGCCATCGCCTCGGCGCCGGCCAGCCCGAAGCCTGCTCCGGTCAACTCATCGGCGGCCCTTCGGGCGAGGATCCTCGCCTCGGGGGCGAGATGACAGGCGAGCAGGGCCGAGCAGCGATGGATCCAGAGATAGCCGAGCCCGGTGTCGAGCGCCCGGTATTCGGCCTCGGCGTCGTCGAAGTGGTGGAAGGCGGCGGCGAGATCACCGCTCCGGGCCGCCAACCAGCCGAGGTTCTCGGCGATCTCCGCCACCGACTGGCGATGGCCCAATGCGGCGTAGCGACTGCGAGCGCCTTCGAACTGGCCCTGGGAGCCGGCGTAGTCCCCCTTGTACGCCAGGACGATGGCCCGGTTGACCCCGAGGTGGGCGCACCACAGGTCGTCGCCGGCGGCCACCAGGATCGGCTCGGCGGAAGCGAAGTCCCCGAGGGCGAGGTCCAGGGAGCCGACCGCGGTGCGCATCGCTCCCCGCTGCACCCTGGCCCGGGCGAGAGGCACTCCGGTGAGCAACGTGACGGCAACATCGATGGCGCCGTTGGCGGTCTCGTGCGCCCCGGCGTGCACCAGCACGCCGGCCCGGGTCATCTGCACCTCGCCGAGGAGCTGCCGGTCCCCGCTCAGCTCGGCATGGACCAGCGCCAGGTCGAGGTCGTCGACGGCGGCGGTGCCTTCGAGCAGGTAGTCGTTGGCCAATCCCCGGGCGCGCAACACCGCCGCCGCCGTGCGGTGGTCACCGGTGTCGATTGCGGCGGCCGCCAGCCCGTCGGCGGCGGTGACGGCCTGGGAGGGGTCGTCGTTGACGAGCTGGAAGAGTTCGTCGAGCGTGCCGGGAGGAACGTTCTCGGGGGCCACCGGTCGAGGCTACGCCGCCAGGCGGAGACTCGGCGATGGGGGCTGGGGGTCCCCCATCGCACCGCGATGAGGCGCAAGCCGAAGAGCCATGCAACCTGATCATCCCACACCCCGCACCGGTCAGGGGATGCGGAGTAGCTTGACGTATCTGCGGGCGTTCCGCCGGATCATGTTCGTCCAACCGATGTGAGAGAGGTGCCGCGTGAGTCGGGACAAGGCGCGCGACCAGGACCGCTTCGAGGCCGTCAGGCGGGACCGACTGGAGGCGGTCGGGGTTCTCTGGGTTCGTGACAGCGAAGACGAGCCCAGGATCGAGTACATGCCCGACGAATTGGTGGCCGTCGATGCCGACTCGGCCCGCCAGGCCGGAGAGGAGCTCGACCGGCTCGAGACCGGATGGAGCCGGCGCGAAACCCCCCGGTCGGGGGACGATCGGGCGCCGGTCATCATCGAGTGCGGGGGAGACCCGCTGGAGACGATCCGACGGGTCAACGAGAACCGGGGAGGCCGCGGCGAGAGCGACCTGCGCCTCGCCCCGAACCACGTCCTCAGCATCGCCCGGACCAAGATCGGCCCCGGCAGCGACCCGTGGCCCGCCGATCCGGGCGAGCGGGGACAGCCCGGGTCACCGCTCACCGGCACGGCACCGGTGATCGGGCTCGTCGACACGGGCCGGTGGGACCCGATGCCGGCGACCGTGGCGATCGCAGACCCGGGCGGGACGTCCGACCTCGACCCGCTCGACATCGACCCGGCCGACCTCGTGGTCGACTACCCGGGCGGAGGGCACGGCGGGTTCATCGCCGGCCTGATCAACCATCGGGCGGGCGGGATCGGCCTCATCTCGCGCCGTGGCTACCGCGCCGGCACCCAAGAGATCCTCACCGAGGACAGCGTGGTGCAGGCGGCCGACGACGTGGTGAGCGCCGGCTCCCGCATCGTCAACCTGTCGCTGGGCACGTACGCCAGCCTCGGAATCGTGCTGCGGGAGGCGGTCGAGCGCTGGGTCGCCGACGGCTGTCTAGTCGTGGCCGCTGCCGGAAACGACGGCCTCGCCCGACCGTGGTATCCCGCCGGCTACGCAGCCGATCCGGCACTGGCGCACGGAGTGGTCTCGGTGGGGGCGCTCGAGTCGCGGGTGGGTGACGGACCTGCGGTCCCTTGCGCGGCGGCTCCGTTCTCCAATCACGGGCCGTGGGTCACCGCCTGGGCTCCCGGGGCGGACGTGGTGAGTGACTACCCGATGGACCACAAGTTTCCCTACGACCAGGGCGATCTCGCCGTGTTCTCCAGCGGGCTGGCGCACTGGGACGGCACATCCTTCGCCGCCCCGTTCGTAGCGGCCGAGATCGCCCGCTACGCCGCCGAGAACGACCTCGGTGACGACGTCCAGCAGGCGTGGGCCGAACTCAAGGGCGACAGCCCGTTCGTGGTGTTCTGGCCGGCCGACCCCGACACCGCCGATCCCGATCGCGGGCGCTACAGCAGGCGCCGGCGACCGGTCCACCGCTGAGGAGCACCAATGTCCGACGAGGATCAGGCCCAGGACGCCGAGCGGTTCATCTCTGACCGGGTGAAATGGCTGGCCGGCCGCGGGGTGCTCTCTTCGTATCCCCACAACCCCGACCGTTGGGCGGTCGAGTACCTGGCGGACGAGCTGGTGACTACAACCGAGGACGCCGGCGCCCTCGAGGAGGCGCTTGCCGGGTTCCAGGTCGACTGGCGGCGGCTCGACCCGGAGCCCGGCGACGAGGAGGACCGCACGGTCGGCTATGGCGTCGCACCAGGCGAAGGATTCGCCGGGGAGCTCGATCCGCTGGAACTGGTCAGGCAGGTGAACGAGGGACGGATCGCCGGGGGTCAACCACCGCTGGTCGCCAGCGTCCACTACGTGCCCGCCATGGCCCGCACCAAGATCGGGCCCGGCAGCGACCCGTGGCCGGCGGAACAGAAAGCGGACCGACGGTGGGCGTCCGGGGTGTCCGGGGCACCACGCATCGGGATCGTGGACACGGGGGTGTGGGAAGGGATTTCCGCCCCGATCGCCGACTCAGGGGGAGCCGATGGACGCGACCCGGTCGACGACAACCAGCCCCGGCATGTGATCGACTACCCGGGAGCCGGTCACGGCGGGTTCATCGCCGGCATCATCGACCAACGCGCCCCTGGTGTCGAGATCGTCTCTCGGCGCGCCCACGCGCCTGGCGGGCTGTTCATGACCGAGCGGAGCGTGCGTCGGGCAGGTGACGACGCGGTGCTCGCCGGCGCAAGGATCCTCAATCTGTCGCTGGGGACCTACGCCGACGACGCCATCGTCCTCACCAGGGCCGTGGAGCGCTGGGTCGGGCAGGGTTGCCTGGTGGTGGCCGCCGCCGGGAACGAAGGCACCGACGAGAGGTGGTACCCGGCAGGCTTCGCCACCGACTCCGGGCTCGACCACGGCGTGGTGTCGGTCGGCGCCTGCCGGGGCTCGGTGATCGCACCGTTCTCCAACCACGGGTCCTGGGTGGTGTGCTGGGCCCCTGGGTCGAGGATGCTCAGCCTCTATCCGGACGACACGCGGTACCCGTACAACCCGAACCCGCCGTCACAACCGTTCGACAAGGGTCTCGCCCGGTGGAGCGGAACGTCGTTCGCCGCCCCTGTCGTCGCCGCCGAGATCGCCCGCTATGCGGCCGAGAACGGGTTCGGCGACGACGTCCAGGGTGCGTGGGCGGCTCTGAAGGAGAACGGAGCATTCCGCGCGAAGTGCGGGTCTGCCGGCGAGGACGACGGCAGGCCCGGCCGAAAGGCCGAGTCGGCCTGACGGCCGAAGGCCGGCCCGGTCAGTTGACCTGGCGGTCCATCGCCTCCCAGTAGGGCTGGCGGAGCTTGTACTTCTGCAGCTTGCCGGTGGCGGTCCGGGACAGCTCGGTGCGGAACTCCACCGACGTCGGGCACTTGAAGTGGGCCAGCTTGCCGCGACACCACTCGATCAGCTCGCCCTCGGTGGCCGACGCGCCCTGGGCGAGGACCACCAATGCCTTGACGGTCTCGCCCCACTTGGCGTCGGGAACCCCGATCACCGCCACCTCGGCGACCGCCGGATGTGAGAAGAGCCGGTCCTCGACCTCGATCGAGGAGACGTTCTCCCCACCCGAGATGATGATGTCCTTCTTGCGGTCGGCAATCGCCAGATACGACTGGTCGTCGATCCGCCCGCCGTCGCCGGTGTGGAACCAGCCGTCGACGATGGCTGCGTCGGTGGCCTCGGGCTGGTTCCAATAGCCGTCGAGCACGTGGTTGGACCGGGCGAGCACCTCGCCGGCATCGTCGACGGCGACCTCGACCCCGAAGGCGGGCAGCCCTGCCCGGCCCAGCCGCTCCGCCCGCTCGGAGGCGGGGACCTCGTCCCACTCCGCCGGGGCGCGGTTGATGGTGAGCAGCGGAGCCGTCTCGGTGAGGCCGTAGATCTGGATGAACTCCCAGCCCAGCTCGGTCTCGACCCGCTCGATGGTGCGGGTCGGAGGCGGCGCGCCGGCCACCACGATCCGGGTTCGGCCGGTCCCGGGGACCGGGCCGTCCCAACTCGACGCCGCCTCCAGGATGGCCGCCACGACCGCCGGGGCGCCACACATCAGGGTGACCCCGTGCCGGTCGACGCGGCGCAGGATCTCGGCGCCGTCGACCTTGCGCAACACCACCTGGGGCACTCCCATCGCCGCGGTGGTGAACGGCATGCCCCACCCGTTGCAATGGAACATCGGCAGCGTGTGCAGGTAGACGTCGCGGTCGCTCACCCCGCTCGACCACCCGAACACGGTGGCGTTCAGCCACAGGGTCCGGTGGCTGAGCTGGACCCCCTTGGGCCGGGCGGTGGTGCCCGAGGTGTAGTTGATGGCGCCGACCGCCTCCTCGTCGGGCTCCCAGGGCTCCGGTTCCACGCCCTCGAGGAACAGCTCGGCGTCGTCGGTGCCGAGGACGAAGCGGTGCGGCGCCGACACACCGGCGAGGGCATCGTCCAGCTCGGGATCGACCAGCAACACCGTTGCGCCGCAGTGCTCGACGATATAGCCGACCTCGTCTGCGTTGAGCCGGAAGTTGATGGGCACGACCACCCGGCCGTGCGCCGGGATCCCGAACAGACTGACCAGCAGGCGCGCCGAGTTGTGCGACACCACCGCCACCCGCTCGCCGAAACCGACTCCCAGGGCGTCGAGCCTGGCCGCCTGGGCGGTGGCGAGCTCCGCCATGCGGCGGTAGGTGATCGACCCCAGCGACGTCGCCGGTTGCTCGGGCTCGTCGATCACGCCGATCCGGTCGGGATAGGCGACGGCGGCGCGGCGGAGGTGGTCACGGATGGTGAGCGGGACCTTCACGGCGAACTCCCCACGTCGGGCTTCGGACGGCGCGAACCTAGCGTGGCGCCGGAGAGGGTGTCACTCCTCGTTGGCGACGGAGCCGTGGAAGTCGGCCATGGACCCTCGCACCATCGCCACCCTGGCCGCGTTGAGGATCGAGGCGAGGTCGATGAGCTCCTGGGTGACCACCCCGGCGATCGGGGTGAGCAGCCCGGCGACCGCCAGCCCCATGCCCACCACCGAGACCAGAATGCCTCCGACCGCGCTCTGCAGGGCGATGCGCCGCAGTCGCTCCCCGATGTGGAGGAGGTCGTCGAGCCGTTCCAGCGACGAGTCGAGGACGACGGCGCCGGCCGCCTCGGTGGTCACGTCGCTGTTGGCCCCGAAGGCGACCCCTACAGTGGCGGCGGTCATCGCCGGGGCGTCGTTGATCCCGTCGCCGAGGAAGAGGGTGGGCGCCTCGGCGGTCTCCGCCCTGACGATGTCGAGCTTCCCTTCGGGCGACACCGCGGCGTGCACCTCGTCGATGCCCACGAGGCGGGCGAGATGCTCGACCTCCCCCGGCCGGTCGCCGGAGACGATCACGGTGCGGGCCACGCCGTGCCGCCCCGGCAGGTGGGCCACGAAGTCGGCGGCATCGCGGCGCGGCTGGTCGCGGAACCGGACCGTGGCCGCATAGCGACCGTCGAGCAGGACGACGGCCTCCATGCCCGCCTTGGGCACCGGGATGGCCGCTTCGGGGTCCTCGGCCAGCGCCCCGCCACGATTCGTGATGCGGATCGTGCGCCCTTCCACCCGACCGGTGAGCCCCGATCCCGGCCGTTCGGAGACGTCGTCGACCGGTAGCGGCTGGAGGCCCCGGCGGCGAGCCTCTTCGACGGTGGCGGTCGCCAGTGGATGGCGGGAGTACGCCTCGACCGAGGCCGCCGCCGCGATGACTCGGTCGGCGTCGACGCCGGGAGCGGGCTCGACCTCGGTGACGGTGGGACGCCCGTAGGTGAGCGTGCCGGTCTTGTCGAAGAGGACCGTGCGTACCCTGCTCACCTGCTCGAGTATCCCCGGGTCCTTGACGATGATGCCCCGCTTCGCCGCCAGCGAGATCGCCCCGATGATCGCCACCGGAACCGCGATCAACAGCGGGCAGGGCGTGGCGATCACCAGCACGGCGAGCAGGCGCCCCGGGTCTCCGCTCACCGCCCAGCCGAGTAGGGCGACGGCGAAGGCGAGCACCGTGTACCAGACCCCGAGACGGTCGGCGAGCCGGCGCATGTGGGGCCGGCGGCGCTCGGCCTCTTCGAGCACACCGACGATCTGGGCATAGCGTGAGTCGGCGGCACGGGCGGTGGCCTCGACGGTCAAGGCCACCTCGCCGTTGACGGCGCCGGAGAGAACCCTCGACCCGACCGACTTGGGCAGGACGTACGGCTCGCCCGTCAGGTAGGACTCGTCCATGCTCCCGCGACCGCCGACAACCTCGCCGTCGACCGGGCACAGCTCGTGCGGCAGAACCACGATGCGGTCGCCGACTTCGATGTCGGCGGCGGCGACGTCGTCGGTGCCCCCGGAGAGGTCGTCACCGCGGAGCCGATGGGCGACCGTCGGGCTACGCCGGGCCAGGGCGTCGAGGGTTGCCGAGGCACGTGACGTCGCCGCCTCCTCGAGCGCTTCTCCTCCGGACAGCATCAACACCACGATCGCCCCCACCAGCCATTCGCCCATCAGAGCGGCGGCGACGATGGATGTGGCGGCCAGCAGGTCGGCGCCGGCCTGGCGCCGGAGCAGGTCCCGGGTGATCTCCACCACCAACGGCACGCCACCGGCGACCACGACGACGATCACCGGCAACTCCGCCGCCCACCAGGGAGCTCCGGCGGGGAGTGTCGCCCGCAGGACCAGGGTGAGGGAGATGCCGAGCAAGGCACCGACGGCCAGCCGGCCCTCGAAGCTCCCTACGAAGGTGGCCAGCCGGCTCGGCGACACCGGAGCGGACGACGCCGTATCGGTCGTAGCGCTCACGTCGGGCAGGCTAACGGTTGGCGCCGGTCCGGCCTCGGTGCGCCGTGGCTCAGCCGATCCGACTCAGTGACGGGGGCGTAAGTCGACCAGGTCGTCGGGGGTGGCCACCGTCCGCGGCGGCAGGGCGTCGACCCACACGTCGTGCACCCAGGAGGCGTGGACCTGGAGGAGGCTGTCGATGCCGGCGTCCTCCTCCAGGCCGAGCAACCGTGGCCACAGTTCCCGGCGGATGACCAGCGGCCATCCCCGGACGTAGCGGTACTTCGGCGCGGTGACCGACCGGTCGTGGCCGCCGTGGGCCCCGACCAGTTCGCCGACGACTTCCGGGGCGATCCCGGCCAGGTCCACCGAGGTGAGCACGAACGAGTCGACGTCGGCTTGGCGGCTGAGTTCGTCGACCCCGGCGCGCAGCGGCGCCGCCTGTCCCTCCTCCCACTCGGGGTCGACCACCACGGTGAATCCAGAGAGGTCGGCATGGTCGAGCACGTCCTCGGCCCCGGCCCCGAGCACCACCACCCCCGCATCGACCTGCCAGCCCCTGACCGCGGCGAGGGCGTGGTCGATGAGGGTGGTCGTCCCCCAGGGCGCCAGCCACGGGGGGCCATGCAGCGCATCGGCGTGGCGGGCGGCGAGCACCAACGTAACGATGCGGCTCACGTCGTCCTTCCCCGATGGCGCCGCCGCAGGCTAACCACCGGTCCCCCGGCAGCGCCCCCACCCGGTATGGCAGACTCGACGGATCGTCGGACCGCAGCGGGATCGCGGCACATGGAGGAGGACCGGTGATCGTCGGAGTCCCCACCGAGATCAAGACCGAGGAGTACCGGGTGGCGATGACCCCGGCCGGGGCCCGTGAGCTGACCGCCCACGGGCACACGGTGCTGGTCCAGGAAGGCGCCGGGCGAGGCTCCTCGATCACCGACGACGAATACGTCGAGGTCGGTGCCGAGTTGGTGGCCGGCGCTGCCGACGTGTTCGAACGGGCTGACATGGTGGTGAAGGTCAAGGAGCCGCAGCCGTCGGAGATCGCGATGCTGCGACCCGGCCAGGTCTTGTTCACCTACCTCCACCTCGCCGCCTACCCCGAGGAGGGCCACGGCCTGGTGGCCAGCGGGGCGACCGCAATCGCCTACGAGACGGTGCAGCTGCACTCGGGGACGCTCCCACTGCTGGCGCCGATGAGCGAGATCGCCGGGCGGATGGCGACCCAGGCCGGTGCCCACCACCTGGAACGCCCCCAGGGTGGGCGTGGCGTGCTCATCGGAGGGGTCTCCGGGGTTCCCCCGGGACGGGTGACCGTCCTCGGGGCGGGGAGCGCCGGCACCAACGCCGCCCTCATCGCCATGGGCATGGGCGCCGACGTCACCATCCTCGACCTCAACGTCGACAGGCTCCGCGCCATCGACAGCACCATGTGGGGCAGGATCACCACGGTGCGTTCCTCGGTCCACGCCGTGGACGACTACGTACCCAGGTCCGATCTCGTCATCGGGGCGGTGTTGGTGGCGGGCGCCAGGGCACCGGTGGTGGTGACCGAGGAGCACGTGCGCGCCATGCGCCCCGGCTCGGTGGTGGTCGACATCTCCATCGACCAGGGAGGGTGCATCGCCACCGCCAGGGAGACGTCGCACACCGACCCGACGTACGTGGTCGACGACGTCGTCCACTACGCGGTGGGGAACATCCCCGGCGCCGTGCCGCACACCTCGACCTACGCCCTGTCCAACGCGACGTTGCCGTACACGGTGGCGCTGGCGGAGGGCCTCGGCTCGGCCACCGCCCGCTACCCGGAGTTGATCCCCGGGTTCAACGTCGCCGGAGGCGGGGTGGTGAACGCCACGGTCGCCGACGCCCTCGGGACCGAGTACGTCCCCGTGGACCAGATGGTGGACTTGGCCGTCTAGCTAGGGGACGGCGTGTCGAGTCGGTCGCTGAGAGCACCCACCAGCGACTCCTGGACGACCCCGAGGAACTGCACCAGGGTCTGCTGAGGGGTGCTCGGCGTCTCGGGGAGCTCGTCGAGGTCGAACAGGCCGGTGCGGGCCGCCAACGCCAGGCGGGCGGTGCCGACCGCCCGCAGCAGGGATTCGGCCTGGGCGACCTCGAGCTCGATGGCACCGTGCCCGAGCCGGCGGGTGACCTCGGCCAGCTCGGTGGCGTCGGCGCGGCGGAGGCCGTCGAGGTCGTCACCGACCAGTCGTTGGAACTCTCGTTCCGCCTCGTCGTCGTCTCGATAGGCGGGTGGATGGAGCCGTTCGGCCTCCGGTCCCGAGCCGTCGATGGAGGCGAGGAACTCGGGCAGGGCATTCAGGACGGAGAGCTCCATGGATCCGGCGCTCAACAACACGCCCTGCTCGGTGGCATCGCAGCGAAGGCTCATCGCCGCTCGAGCGTCGCCCACAGGCCATGGTGATGGAGGCGGGTCACCGCCAGCTCGGCCTGCTCTCTCGGCTCGGATGCGACCACCGCCCGGCCCTCGTGGTGGACGGCGAGCATGAGGCGCGTCGCCTCCTGTTCCCCGTACCCGAACAGGCTCCGGAATACCCACACGACGTAGCTCATCAGGTTGACCGGGTCGTTCCACACCACCACGTCCCACGGCGAGATGGCGACCACCTGGTCCTCGCCATGGACGACGACATCCGGCTGCACGGTGGCGCGGGTGCCGGCGGGCACCGGTCGGGTCACGACGACCTCCCGAGGTTGTTGCGGGTGGCGGCCTCGAAGCGCTGGGCGTTGATCCAGTCCTCGAAGTCGAGCCTGGCCACCCGCCACTCTCGGCCGAACTTGACCGCCGGCAGCGCCCCGGAGCGGAGCAGCGAGGTCACCACGAACTCCGACACGTCCATGTAGCCGCAGATGTCGGCCACCGACAGCCACTGCTTGTCCAGATCAACCGTGATCCGGTCCATCCCGTCAGGGTAGATTCCCCCTCCCGTTCCGTCGATCCGTTGGAGCACCGTGGCCGGGTCGTCACTCACCGTGAGCATGCCCTGTGTGTGGGCCGAGGAGCAGCGGCTGCACCGACCCGGAGGCGAGCTGTGGATGGGCGTCCGCTATGAGGGAACCGAGGTCCCCGAGCGGGGCGACGCCATCCTCGAGGCGGTGACCGCCGCCGGGGCCCCCTCCCAGCCGGCCTCCCCGGTCGACCGCGAGGTACTCGCCGCCGTGCACGACGACGACCTCGTCGTCTACCTGGAGCACGCCTGGGACGACTGGGTGGCGGCCGGGTACCTCGAGGAGCCCGGGCAGGACCGGGTGGTCCCCTACGCCTTCCCCATCCCCGGCGTGTCCACCGGTCGCATCCCGACGGCGATGTCGGCCCGGGCCGGCACCTTCGCCTTCGACACGATGACGCTGATCGGCCCGGGGAGCGCCGAGGCGATCCTCGCCGCCACCGGCGTCGCCGCCACGGCCGCCCGGCTGGTCGTCGCCGGCGCTTCCGCCGCCTACGCCGTCTGCCGGCCACCGGGCCACCACGCCGGCCGGCGCTTCTTCGGCGGGTCGTGTTACCTCAACAACGCCGCCGTCGCCGTCGCCACCCTCAGGTCCCGGCACCGGAAGGTCGCCGTGGTCGACATCGACGCCCATCACGGCAACGGCACCCAGGAGATCTTCTACCGCGACCCGGACGTGTTCTACGGCTCGGTCCACGTCGACCCCGGGCACGGCTGGTTCCCGCACTGGATCGGTTTCGCCGACGAGCGCGGCGAGGGCGACGGCGAAGGCGCCAATCGCAACCTGCCGCTGGCGCCCGGCTCGGGAGACGGGCCCTGGTTGGCGGCGGTGGAGTCGCTGGTCGACGAGGCCACCGGCTGGGGGGCCGAGGCGTTGGTGGTCTCGCTCGGCGTCGATGCCGCCGCCGGCGATCCGGAGAGCCCGCTCGAGGTGACCCCCGAGGGGTACGCCGGGGCAGGCCACAGACTCGGGGCCACCGGGCTGCCGGCCGTCCTGGTGCAGGAGGGTGGGTACGACCTGGCCACGATCGGGGGCCTGGTGGTGGCGACGCTGGCCGGGTTCGAGGCCGGGGCGGGCACCTGATGAGTGACGCACCGGGCGGCGGCGACGTGTGGGTCGGGACGCAGGCAAACCACGGCGTCGCCGCCGAGCCCCGCAAGGACCTGCAGCCGCCGCCGCACTGGCGCTTGGAGGCGGTGGCGGCGACGCCCCGCCCCCGCGACCCCGTGGTCTCCGCCGACGGCACCCAGGTGCTGTTCCTGCTCGACGCCGACATGTCCGACGTGTGGCGGGTGTCCGTGTCGGGCGGAACGCCGGAGCGGCTGACCACCCACCGGGAACCGATGCCGTTCTGGGAGGACACCCGGGCAACCTGGTCACCCGATGGAACTCACTTCGCCTACGTCAGCGGGGGCACGGTCCACGTCGCCGCCGCCACCGGTTCCCCGCCGCGACCGCTGGCCGAGGGCGGTTCCCCGCAGTGGATCGACGACCGGTCGTTGCTGGTCACCATCGACCACAAGGGTCGCTCCCGACTCGCCGTCGTCGACCTGGCCGACCCGTGGCCCCGGCCGCTCACCCTGCGTGACGGCTATGCGGAAGGCGCCTCGTTGACTGCCGACGGTCGCATCGCCGTCTACGCCTTCTACCCGGCGGACGACCGGCGACGAGGCGACATCAGGGTGGTGGACCTCTCGACCGGCGAGGACCGCCGGCTGTCGGGGACGGCCGGGCTCGCCGACCACTCCCCCGCCGTTCGCCCCGACGGCACCACGGTCGCCTTCGTGTCCGAGAGGTCGGGATGGAACGAGGTGCACCTGGTCGCCGTCGACGGGACCGGTGAACGCCAGCTCACGCGTCACGACGCCGACTTCTCGGGACTGGCATGGTCTCCCGACGCCACCCGGCTGGTGGCCGTCGCCACCAGGGCAGGAAGGGGAGACCTGGTCACCGTTGACCCGGAGAGCGGAGAGGTCGATGTCGTCGTGGAGGGCGGGACATGGTCGAGCCCCGGGTGGGCAGACGCGGGAAAGGTCGTCGCCGGGTACGAGAGCCACCGCCAGGCCCCGAGCATCCTCACCGTTACCCTCGGCGGGACGGTCACCCCACTGGTCGACACCACACCTGCCGAGGTCCGCAGCGCCCCCCACGTCACGCCCGAGACGGTGACCTTCGCCTCGGGCGACGGCCTCGAGGTCCCCGCCTTCCTGTTCCGCCCGCCCGCAGCCGATCGGGGCCGGGTACCGGCAGTCGTCTACCCGCACGGCGGCCCGACCTCGGTGTACGGGGACGAGTGGGACGGCTACGCCCAGTACTTCATCGACAAGGGATACGCCTGGCTGGCATTGAACTTCCGCGGGTCAACGTCGTTCGGCCGTGACTTCGAGCGTGCCAACCACGGCGATTGGGGCGTGGGCGACACCGCCGACTGCCTGGCTGCCCACGGCTATCTCGCCTCGCTCGACTGGGTCGACCCGGCCCGCATCGGGATCTTCGGCGCCAGCTACGGCGCGTTCCTGGCGCTGCTCAGCTTGGTCGACGACCCGCAGCACCGGTATGCGTGCGGGGTGGCCAAGTACGGCGACAGCGACATCCTCAATTCGTGGGCGATGGGCGACAGCGTCGGAGCCGAGGACCTGGAGCGGATGATGGGCCACCCCGGTGACAATGCCGCCGGCTACACGGCGGCATCTCCGCTCGCCCGGATGGAGTCGCTGGAGCGTCCCATCCTGGTGGCGCACGGCGAGCTGGACGACCGGGTGCATCCCAAGCAGTCCCAACAGCTGGTCGACCGGCTCGAGGAGCTGGGCAAGACCTACGAGTACGTCACCTACCCGACCGAGGGGCATGGCCTGATCCGGCGTGGCCCGCAGCTCGACTTCTACCGACGGCTGGAGCGGTTCCTCGACTGGCACCTGATGGGGACCAGGGCGGTCACCCACGTCGGCCTACCTCCCCTGGGGGCCGATTGAGGCCACCGAGCAGCTGACCGAGCCGGGGAGACGGTCGTCAACCCGGGTTCGGTTCCTCGATGGCCACCGTCACCGGGGAGGAGACCTCGACGGTGCGGCTCACCGTGCACAACCGGTCGTGCGACCGCTGCACCGCCACCGGGAGCATCTTCCGGGCGGCTTCGCCGTCCTCGCCGTCCGGGAAGCGGACGCGGAACACCAGCTCGAGGTCGGCCATCCGGTTGCCCTGGTCGTCCTTGACCTTGTGACCCCGAGCCTCGACCGCGAAGGCCTCCGGCTCGGCTCGGCGGTTGGTGATGTAGTCGACATCGGCGGCGGAGCAGCCCGCCAGGGCGACGAGGAGCAGCTCGACCGCACCGAAGTCGGTCCCATCCCCGCCTTCGCCGAACTCGAAGGTGCCGCCGCGGACGTTGTGCGCCCGGAAACGGGCGAACCCGATGCGCTCGATGGTCACGGTACGCAGCGTGTCGTCGGCCATGCGGTTCCTTCCTGCGCGCTCTATCGATCCCAGGCTATGGCGTCAGGCGGGCCGTTTGCGGACCGGCCGGCTCGCCCGATAGTGTCGCCGGCGGATCGTGTGCGGGCGGAGGTACCGCCGCTCGGCGGCGCCGCACCGGGCTTCCCGAGGGAGCCGCCGTAGGGCGGCTCCCTTCGCGATTGATACAGTGCCGCCGTAGGGCGGCTCCCTTCGCTTCCACCGCGGTCCGGACTGCCCAGCGAGCAGGGAGACCCCATGACCACCACCATCGCCATCGCCTTGTTTCCCGACGCCGAGGAGCTCGACTGGGCGGGGCCATGGGAGGTCCTCAGGGCCTGGCAACTCCAGTTCGACGACGACGTCTCGGTGTTCACCGTTGCCGACTCCGACCAACCGATCACCTGCGCCAAGGGGCTCCGCGTCCTCGCCGACCACACCTGGGACGACCTTCCCGGTCCAGTCGACGTCCTCGTCTTCCCCGGCGGCCGCGGGACCCGCCCCCAGCTCGGCGACGAGGCCATCCGCACCCGCCTCCGTTCGATGGCCGAGTCGGGCACGTTGATGACCAGCGTGTGCACCGGCTCGCTGGTGTTCGCCGACGCCGGGTTGCTCGACGGTCGGCCGGCGACCACCCACTGGGGTTCGCTGGATCACCTCGGCCGGCTCGGCACCGACGTGGAGGTGCGTCCCGACGACCGGTTCATCGACACCGGGGACGTCGTCACCGCCGCCGGGGTTTCGGCAGGCATCGACATGGCGTTGCACCTGGTGGCCCGGCTCCACTCCCCCGAGCGGGCCCGAGAGGTGCGCCGCTACATCCAGTACGACCCCGAGCCACCGGTGTAGGCGGCCCCTCTAGGAGGCGGGCGGCGGTCGAACGTCGCCGCCCGGGCGAGCACCACCTCTTTCGTGGGCCTCGTCAGGATGAAGGCGATGATGGCGAGCGCCAGGGTGATCATCACCACCCGGCCGACGGTGCTGTGGATGGTGAGCAGGATGGTCACGGCGAACGTCGCCACCACGGCGCTGACCGCGATCACCTTGACACGCCGGGGTATGCCCAGCCCCGCCCGGTAGTCGCGCAACGCCGGCCCGAACCTCGGGTGGGTCATCAGGTACCGGTACATCCGGTCGTTGGAGCGGAAGAAGAAGAACGCCGCCAGGATGATGTTGATCGTGGTGGGGAGCACCGGGATGAAGATGCCGACGATGCCCAGCCCGAGGAAGAGGAACCCGAGCCCTCCGTAGACCGCCCGGGCCACCCGGCTCCGTGAGGGGCGAGCGGTGTCCGTCACCCTCCCAGGTTATCGGCTCGCCCCGCCCGCCAAGCCTCCGAGACGGCTACGCCTGCCCTTCGGCGTCGGCCGGCGAGACATGGAGATGGCCGACGGCGCCCGCCGCCTCCGGGTCCTTGACCAGCGTCGGCCGGAGCTGGACCGGGTCGTCGACGACCTTCTTGCGGAGCCGCAGGTTGAGCGCCTCGACGAATATCGAGAACCCCATGGCGAAGTAGATGTAGCCCTTGGGGATGTGGAAGTCGAGGCCTTCGGCCACCAGCGACATCCCGATGAGCAGCAGGAAGCTGAGCGCCAGCATCTTCACCGTCGGGTGCCGGTTCACGAACTCGCTGATCGTTCCCGCCGACAGCAGCATCACACCGACGGCGACCACCACGGCGGCGATCATCACCCCGATCTCGTCGGCCATCCCCACCGCGGTGATCACCGAATCGAGGCTGAACACGATGTCGAGGGCGAGGATCTGGACGATCACCGCGGTGAACGACACCGCCCTGACCTCGCTGGTGTGCGGGTCGTGGCCCTCCAGCTTCTCGTGGATCTCGAACGTCGCCTTGGCGAGCAGGAAGAGGCCGCCGACCAGCATGATGATGTCCCGTCCCGAGATCTCCTGGCCGAAGACCTCGAACAGAGGGCGCGGTGAGCCCGATCACCCAGGAGATGCCGACCAGCAGCAGGATCCGCATGACCATCGCCAGCCCGAGCCCGAGGTTACGGGCCCTGGCCTGCTGGTCGGCGGGCAGCTTGCCGGACAGGATCGAGATGAAGACGATGTTGTCGATGCCGAGCACGATCTCGAGCAGCGCCAGGGTGAAGAACGAGATCCAGATGTCGGGGTTGCCGATCCAGTCCATGGGGCGGCAGGCTACCGCCGCCCGGTCGGTGGAGCCCGGACCGCGCCGCAGCGGGCAGAATGGGCCGGTCCGTCAGAGCGGGCCCGAGAGAGGCGGTGGCGACGTGGCAGGCATCAGGGTTTCCGGTCGAGGCGAGGCCGCCGGGCCTCCCGACATGCTCACCATCGCCACCCGGGTGTCGGTCAGCCGGCCGTCGGTGGCCGATGCGGTCGGGGACGCCGCCTCCGCCGCCACCCGGCTGCGCCAGGCGGCGGCCGGTGCCGGAGTGGCCACGGCGGATGTGTTCACCACCGGCTACGCGCTCGAGCCGGAGCACGACCCGGACGACCACCGTCGCATCATCGGCTACCGCGCCGAGCACTCGGTGACCGTGGCGGTACGCGACCTCGACCGGGCCGGCGAGGTCCTCGATGCCGCCAGCACGTCGTCGGGTGACGACGTGCAGGGTCGGCGGGCTCGTCTTCGACATCTCGGACAAGAGCGGCCTTGCCGCCACCGCCCGCCGCCTCGCCTGGGAGGACGCCCTGTCCCGCGCCGAGCAGCTCGCCGGCCACGCCGGGCTCACCCTGGGCCTGGCGACCGACATCGACGAGACGGTTGCCGCCGCAGGCCCGCTGCCCCGGATGGCGATGGCGGCGATGGAGATGCACTCCCCGATCGCCGCCGGCGACCAGACCGTCACCGTCTCCATCACCGCCACGTTCGCCGTCGACGGCTGAGGTCGGCGTGACCGCCACCACCGACCAGCGTCGCAACCGCTACACGTTCCTGTCGGCGATCTTCGCCGTCGCCTGGGTGGTCGCTTCGTTCGTCCGGCCCGAGGCCGACTACGTGGTCCTGCCGGTGCTCACCGCCGCCGCCTTCCCGGTGAGCTACCGGCTGGCGTCGGGCCCGGTGTCGCCGTCGTTCGCCGCCGTCGCCGCGGTAGCCGGGTGGATCAGCACCGTGTTCGTCGCCCTGGTGATGAACCTGGCCGGCGTCCTCGCCGAGCCCTCGCTGTTCCCGGGCCTCGGGGGGGTCGGCCAGGCGATGGTGCTGGGCGGAGTCGGCGCCGTCGTCGGAGGGCGTGGCGGCGACGGTCACACCGGGTCGCTGACCGGCGCCGCCCGCCGGCCGCGCCCGCTCCCACACGATGAACCCGGCCAATCCGGCGAGGATCACGATGGCCACGGTCGAGAAGGTCGTCGGGTAGCCGGAGGCGACGATCAGGACGCCGACGGCGGGGGCGCCGAGCAGGTAGACCATGTCGATCAGCCCGGAGAAGATCGCCAGGGCGGTGCCCCGCTCCTCCAACCTGGTGCGATTCACCAACGACGTGGTGATCAATGGGAACAGGAAGCCGTGCCCCAGCCCGCCGAGGACGGCGGCCACCAGCAGCCCGGCCACCGACGCGGTGACGCCGAGGACGAGGAACTGGAAGCCGACGAAGGTGCCGGCGACGGCGAGCATCCTGACCAGCCCGATCCGGTCGATGCGGGCGGAGCCGAACAACCGCACCATGATCGCTACCGCGGCGTAGGTCCCCAGGTAGAGGCCCGACCGAGCCGAAGCCCACCTCGTCGACATAGGTGCGCATGAAGGTGAACAGGGTCATGATCCCGACGGCGAAGGTGCAGGTGAGCAGCCACAGCGGGCGCAGATCGCCTTGGGCGAGGACGTGGAGGAACCCGCGGTGGACGGTCCGCTCCGGGTCGCGGGAAGCGATGTCGGGAAGCAGCCAAGCGAGCAGCCAGCCCATGACGGCAAGCCCGGCGGCGAGCACGAAGAGGCGGTCGAAGTCGCCGTCACCCACCACCAGGTCGCCGATCAGCGAGCCCAGCCCGATGGGGAGCAGCCCGGAGATGCCGAGTAGGGCGAATCCCTGGGCCCGGCGAGCCTCGGGGACGATGTCCGAGCCGAAGGCGAGCAGGTTGGTGAACAGCAGGATCTCGGTCGAGGTGTACACCATGCGGACGGCGAAGGCCGACGGCCCGACGTCGTCCACCGCCAGCCAGGCGGCGGAGGACAGCGCCAGCACCGGGGCGCCCACCAGGAAGATCCGCTTGCGGCCCACCTGGTCGATGACCCGGCCCATCAACGGGCGGAGGGCGAGGGCGACCACGGCCCCGGCGGAGTAGATCAACCCGATCCGCGCCTCGGTGGCGCCCAGGCTCTCCAGGAACCCGGGGAGGTGGATCATCAGCCCGAACGACATCTCCTGGAAGAACCCGACGAGCCACAGGGTCACGAAGGCGGCGGTGAACAGGGCGGGCCGCTCCGCCGTCGGCGTGTTCATCGGTCGGCGATCTCCAGCGGCAGGGGCTCGGCGGCCGGTGTCGTCAGTGGCCGGATCAGCTCCGGGAGGTTGTTGGCGACCTTGTTGACCAGCGTGGACACCGGGTGGACCGCCACCGAGTCCGCCGGGGCGGTGGTGAGCAGCGGGAGGAGAACCTCGGCGTCGACCATTGCCGGGTCGAGCCATGCCGCCCACGCCGACCCGGGCAACATCACCGGCATGCGATCGTGGATCGGGGCCACGGTGTCGTTGGGCTCGCCGGTGATGATGGTGCAGGTGCGGACCCGCTCGTCGGCCTCAGGGTCTCTCCACGACGCCCACAGCCCGGCGAAGGCCATGGCGCCGCCGCCGGACGGGTGCACGTAGTGCGGCAGCTTCCCCTTGGGTCTCGCCTGCCACTCGTAGAAGCCGTCCGCCGGGATGAGGCAGCGCCGCCCGGTGAACGAGTCGCGGAACGCCGGCTTCTCGGCGACGGTCTCCGCCCTGGCGTTGATGTTGCGGGCGGCGATCCGCCGGTCCTCGGCCCACCAGGGGACCAGGCCCCACGAGAACGAGGTCAGCAACCGCTCCCCGTCGTGCTCGACCACGGCGTACACCGGGTCGGTCGGCGCCACGTTGTACGAGGCGGGGAGCAGCGGGGCGATGATCCGATCGACCGAGAACAGCTCGGCGTAGACCTCGGGCTCGGCTGCCTGGACGAATCGGCCGCACACGGGCGCCAGTCTGCCAGCAGGCCGGCCCGGCATGGCCGACCGGCTGCAACGCGGCTCTCTACAGTGGCGGCATGGCCGGACGAGCCCCCGCCAACTCGACCCTGTCCCCGCTGTTCTACGTGTTCGCCGCCTCCCAGCAGGCGGGGACGTTGGTGGGGATGGCGCTCCGCGGGGCGCCGCTGCAGCCGGCCGAGTACGCCATGTACAGCGCCCTGCGCGAGCTCGAGCCGGTGTCGCCGACCGAGCTCGCCCGGCACCTGGGGATGCCCGTCACCACCGCGCTCGACGGCATCAGGGCGATGGTCGGGCACGGCCACGCCACGAAGATCGCCAACCCGGACGACGGACGGTCGTACTTCCTGGTACTGACCCGGTCGGGGCACCGCGCCCACGACGAGACCGAGCGTCACTTCAGCCGGGTCGACCTGAGGCTCAGCGAGCACCTCGGGTCGAAGCGAGCCACCGTGATCCGGGCACTGGCCGATCTGCTCGACGCCGGAGACGCCACCCTGGCCGAGCTTCAGAGCGAGTCGGCAGCTCGGCGATAGCACGGGTCCGTGATATCTACCACGGACCCGTGGTATCTTCGAGTGGTGAAGCGATGGATCGGGTGCATCGTCTTCGGTCTCCTCGTGCTGGCCGCCGCATGCAGCGACGGCGGGGAGCCGGCGGCAGCCGAAAAGGTCGCCACCACTGCGGTCGGTTCGGCTTCGACCGGAGACGCTCCGACCACGACCGCCGCGGAGACGACGACCACGACCGCACCGGTGCCCGGCTCCGAGGCGGCCTGGGCGGCGGACATGGAGGCCCTCGGAACCTTTGTTCGGTTGATCCACCCTGAACCCTTCTGGCGTGTACCCGAGACAGAATTCGACGCCGAGCTGGCCGCCGCCCCGGAGCGGCTCGCTGCCATGGCCGGCGACGAGGCGGTGGTCGAGGTGATGCGGCTGGCGGCGATGATCGACGGGCACACCGGGGTCTATCCATCGGAGGTCGGCTTCCACCTCTACTCGCTGCGGCTGTATCTGTTCCCCGACGGGATCCGCGTTGTCGGCTCCGACGACCCCGATCTGGTCGGTGCCCGGGTGGTGGCCATCGGCCCGACCGGGATCGACGATGCGATCGCCCGGGTCCGCCCGTACGCCTCGCACGACAACGACTCGACCATCGACGTCGTGTTGCCGATGCTGCTGATGACCCCGGAGGTGCTGGAGGCGACCGGGGTCGTGGAGGACCGTGATCGGCCCGGCTTCGAGCTGGAGACGCTGGGCGGCGATTCGGTCAGCGTCGACCCGCCGATCGTCGACTGGGACACCTTCGCCGCCCGCAGCGGCACCGGCCCGGTCGGTCTCCCCATCCGTCCCGAGCCGCTCTTCCTCTCCCGTCGGGACGAGCCGTTCTGGTGGACGACGCTGCCCGGCGGCGAAGGCCCGGTCGTCTACCTCCAGTACAACCAGGTGAGCCCTCAGAGCGGCGACGGCACCATCCAGGACGCCGCCGATGCGATCGTCGACGGCCTCGACAGCGGTGCCACCCGGGTCGTCGTCGACCTGCGCAACAACCCGGGCGGGGACAACACCACGTACGGGCCGCTGCTGAGGGTGCTGCAGGACGACCCCAGGGTGAACCGGCCGGGCGGGCTGATGGTCCTCATCGGGCGGCAGACGTTCTCGGCGGCGACGAACTTCGCCACCGAGCTCGACACCTCGACCGCCGCCGTCTTCGTCGGTGAGCCCACCGGCGGCTCGCCCAACCTGTACGGGGACGTGCGGCCGGTGGAGCTCCCCAACAGCGGGATCCGCATCGAGATCTCGTCGCGCTACTGGCCGTTCGGCGGCGCCGACGACGACCGGCCGTGGATCGCCCCCGACATCCCCGTGCCCTTCACCATCGAGGACCTGCTCGCCGGAGAGGACCCGGCCCTGCAGGCCGCCCTCGACGCCACGGCCTGAGCCCGCTCAGGCTTCTGCGGCGACCTTGGCCTTCCGACCGACCCGCTCGCCGCCCTTCGGCTCCCATCGGAAGAAGCGGATGGCGAGGACGACCCCGACGGCACACCACGCCGCCATCACCCCGAGCTCGGACCAGTGGAAGAAGTCGAGCCACGAATCGGCGGCGGCCACCACCTGCGGGTCGAAGGCATCCTGGAAGGAGACGACGAAAGGCTTCAGCGGGAAGAAGTCGGCGACGGTCCCCAACCACTCCGGCGTGTTACCGGAGGGCGGGATGAAGACGTCGGAGATGAAGGCGAGCGGTAGCAGGGTGGCATTGGTCACCGCCGGGGCCGAGTCGCCGCTGGGGCTGGCCGCCGCCGCCAGCATCCCCAACGCCGACCAGCAGGCCACCCCGACGGCGAAGGTCACCAGGAGGGATGGCAGGGCCTCGAGGTACAGCTCGACCCCGAAGAAGGCGATCCCCACCCCGAGCATGATGGCGGCGGCGATGAAGGCCAGGTAGGAGGCGGACCCGATGCGGCCGGCGATGTACATCCACGGCGGCAGCGGCGTGCCCCGCACCCGCTTGAGGATGCCGGTGTCCCTGGCGATGGCGGTGCCGATGGCCAGGTTGGTGTAAGTGGCGGACACCGCGCCGAAAACCGCCAGCCCCGGCGCGTAGAACTGGGCAGTGGTCACCCCGAGCTCGGGGATCTCCTCGTTGCCGAAGACCAGGGTGAACACGATGAGGAACATCAGCGGGAACACCAAGGTGAAGAACGCCGCCACCGGCGTCCGCCAGAAGATGGTGTTCTGGTAGCGGACCTGGCCGAAGACGAGTGTCCCGTCGGATGGGCGGCTCATCCGGTGGCCGTTTCGCCGATGAGGTCGAGGTAGACCTCCTCCAGGCTGGGTTGGCGCACCTCGAGGTGATCGAGGGTGAAGCCGTGGTCGACCGCCCAGCCGGTCAGCCGGTGCAGGTCGGCGGTGGCGTCCTCGGTGGAGAAGAACAGCTCGCCGTCCTCGGTGCGCTCCACGACCAGGTCGGGAGGGAGGTCGACGGGCCGGCTCGCCCCGACCCGGAAGCTGACCCGGGACGACGCCGAGGCCCGCCCGCCGAGCGTCTCGGGGGTGCCCTCGGCGATGATCCGCCCGGCGGCGATCACCGCCACCCGGTCGGCCAGCTGCTGGGCCTCGTCCATGTAGTGGGTGGTGAGCAGCACCGTCTTGCCGAGGCTGGCCAGCCCCTCGACCACGGTCCATGCCTGGCGGCGGGCCGAAGGGTCGAACCCGGTGGTGGGCTCGTCGAGGAAGAGCACATCGGGATCGCCCGCCATCCCCATGGCGAGCTCGAGCCGCCGCTTCTGGCCCCCGGAAAGCGTCTTGATCCGCTTGCTCGCCTTTGCCTGGAGCCCGACCAGGCCGATCAGCTCGTCCGGGTCGCGCCGCTTGGGGAACATCGAGCCGTACAGCTCAATGGCCTCGCGCACCGTGAGCACGTCCTCGATTGCCTGCTGCTGGAGAACGATGCCGATGTGCTCGCGGAACGGGCGGCCCCCCGTCTGGGGGTCGTACCCCAGCACGGAGACCTCGCCGGAGCTGCGGGGGCGGTGCCCCTCGAGGATCTCCACCGTGGTCGACTTGCCGGCCCCATTGGGGCCCAAGAGGCAGAACACCTCGCCGACGGTGACGGAGAGGTCGACCCCGTCGACGGCGTGGACGTCGCCGTACCACTTGTGGAGCTGGGAGATCTCGATGGCCACGGTCACGCCGGGCAGGTTAG
>CAWEUW010000005.1:0-42565 GCA_963812375.1 uncultured Acidimicrobiia bacterium
GGTCCGCCCGCTCCACGATGAGCGTGTTGACCTGGGGCAGGTCCAACCCCGACTCGATGATGGTGGTGGCCACCAGCACGTCGTGGTCGCCGTTCCAGAACTCGACCATCACCTGTTCGAGCTGGCCCTCGCTCATCTGCCCATGGGCGACGGCGTAGCGGGCGTCGGGCACCAGGGCACGCAGCCGGGCGACGGCATGGTCGATCGACTGCACCCGATTGTGGACGTAGAAGACCTGGCCCTCGCGCAGCAGCTCACGCCGGATCGCCGCCGAAACGGTCTGCTCGTCGTAGGGCCCGACGTAGGTGAGGATCGGATGGCGGTCGACCGGTGCGGTGCGGATGTGGCTGACGTCCCGGATCCCGGTGAGCGCCATCTCCAGCGTCCGGGGAATCGGGGTGGCGGTGAGGGTGAGCACGTCCACCGAGGTCCGCAGCCGCTTGATCTGGTCCTTGGCCGCCACCCCGAACCGCTGCTCCTCGTCGATGACCAGGAGCCCGAGGTCCTTGAACCTGATGTCACCGGACAGGAGGCGGTGGGTGCCGATGACAATGTCCACCGACCCATCTCCGAGCCCGGAGGCGACGTCCCGCTGTTCCGCCGGGGTCAGGAACCGGCTCATCGCCTCGACCCGCACCGGGTAGGGGGCGAACCGCTCGCCGAGGGTGGCCTGGTGCTGCTGGGCGAGCAGGGTGGTAGGGACCAGCACGGCCACCTGTTTGCCGTTCTGCACGGCCTTCATGGCCGCCCGCATCGCCACCTCGGTCTTGCCGAAGCCCACGTCGCCGAACACCAACCGGTCCATCTGGCTCGGCGTTCTCCATGTCTGCCTTGACCTCGGCGACGGCGGTGAGCTGGTCGGCCGTCTCCTCATACTGAAACGACGCCTCGAACTCGGCCTGCCAGGGCGTATCGGCGGCGAAGGCGTGGCCGGTGGCCTGGGCCCGACGCCGATGCAGGTCGACCACCTGCTCGGCGACAGCCGCCACCGCCTGCCGGACCTTGGATCGCGTGCTGGCCCAGTCGGCGCCGCCGAGACGGGAGAGGCGGGGAACTTCGCCGCCTGTGTAGCGGCGGACGGCGGCGAGCTGGTCGGTGGGGACGTAGAGGCGGTCCTCGCCGTGGTAGGCGAGCAACAGGTAGTCGCGTTCGACCCCGCCGATCTCGCGATGGACCAGTCCCTCGAAGCGCCCGATGCCGTGATGGTGGTGAACGACGTGGTCGCCGGGACGCAGGTCGCGATACCCCTCACCGATCTCGCCTACGCCCGGGCGCCGTACCGGCGGTGGGAGCGCCGGCGACCGGCGATCTCCTGCTCCCCCACCACCCCGACGCCGAGCCAGTCGGCGACGAAGCCACGGTGGATACCGACGGGGAGCACCGCCGGCTGCACCTCGTCGAGCGTGCCCAGCTTGGGGATGGGGAGCCCGGCCTCGCCGAGCAGCCGGGCCACCCTGTCGGCGGCGGCGTCGCCATCCATGGCGATGACCACGTCGACCCCGCGCTGCTTCCAGCGGGTGATCGCCGTCCCGACCGAGTCCGGGTCGCCTGCCACGGCGTCGAACCCTCGGATGGTGTACGCCTCGTCTCCGGGGCGGGATGGGGACGGCGGGGCCTCGAGGTGGGGGTGGGCGGCAAGGGCGCGGTCAAGGGGTAGGTAGAGCAGCGGGTGCTCCCCCGCCGGCGGGGCGCTCTCCCCCCAGGTGCCGGCGAGAGCGGCGGCCAGGTCCTCCTCCTCGGTGCGCAGCTCGGTGGCGCGGGCACCGGCCTGGACCGCGTCGAAGACGACCAGGCGAGCGGAGGGTGCTTCGTCGATGACGGACCGCTCCGGAGCAAGCCAGGGCAGCCAGCTCTCCAGCCCGGGGAACGTCACCCCGGCGGCGACCCTGTCCCAGGTGGACGCCGCCCATGGTTCGCCGGCGAGCAGCTCCTCCGCGGTCGCCACCACACCGGCATCGGGCATCAGCTCTCGGGCGGGGTATGCAGTCACCGACCGCACCGACTGGCGCGCCCGCTGGTTGGCAGTGGCGAAGGTGCGGATTTCGGTGACCTCGTCGCCCCAGAACTCGATGCGGTGCGGGGTGTCGCCTTGGGCGGGGAACACGTCGATGATGCCTCCCCGTACCGCTACCTCGCCCGGCGCCTCGACCCGGTCGGTGCGGGTGTACCCCATCGCCGCCAGCTCGTCGACGACACCGTCGAAGTCCACCTCGACACCGGCGGCGAGCATTACCGGGGTCACCCGGCTCGGGCTGACCCGCTGGATGGCGGCACGCACCGACGCCACCACCACGGTCCCCGGTTCGGCACCGGCCAGCCGGTGGCGGGCCTCGGCCCGGGCGGCCATCGTGCCCACGTTGGGGGAGATGTGCTCGAAGGGCAGCGTCCCCCAGGCGGGGAGCAGAAGGGCGCCGTCGTGGAACAGGGCGAGGTCGTCGACAAGGTCCTCGGCCTCGTGCTCGCCGGGCACCACCGCCAGGATGGGCCGGTCGCCGTCCCCCGCCATCGCCGCCAGCAGCAACGCCCGCAGCGGGGGAGGAACCGCCACCCGCCCCGGGATGTCGGGGAGGCGGTCCCCTGGCCAGAGCCGGGCGAGCGCCGATAGAGGTGCGGGAGGCATCGTGGGAGGCTACGCCTTCGGGCGGAGCCAAGAAGCATGCTCCGGCTCAGGAGCCAAGAAGTTCGGTGATGCTCCCTCAGCAGCCGGACGAACTCGCGACGGAGCGCTTGTTTCTGGTCGGGGGTGTAGTGGACGAAGTCGGCTTGGCCGGCGATCCCGGCCCGTTTGGTCACCCGGTCGACGTCGAGCACGACGAACCCCAGGTCCCCGGCCGCCTCGCGCAACCCGATGGCGAACTGGCGGCGCCGCACCGTCGCCGGGCTGTTGGCGAACTGGTAGTCGACCGCCGCCGCCCCCGGATCGACCACCAGCGTGTTGCACACCACGACGAGAGCGCCGGTCCGCGCCTTGAACTCCTTGACGATCAGCCCCAGGTTGTCGAGGTAGGTCTCCATCGGCATCTTGCCGAGCTTCTTGAACGTCGCCGAGAACCACTTCACCCGTTCCAGGTCGCCGAGCACCTGGGTCATGTCGGCGTTGAGCCACCAGCCACCCGGGTCGACCAGCAGGCCTCGGAACGGTGCTGGTACACGGTGCGGGACAGGTCGGCGGCGATGCTCAACACCACCACGTCCTTCGGGTAGGTCCCCAGGCGGGGGTGGTCGGGGACCGGGAAGCGCTCGTCGAACAGGTTCGACGTGAAGCTGGCCGGGTCGAGGTCGAGCCTGTCGACGACCTCGTCGAGTACCGGGCCCTGCACCCCGGCCAGGCCCTGCAGGATGAAGTCGGAGCGGGCGCCCTCGACCGCGCTGTCGCGATGAATGGCCAGCGAGGCGTCGAGTTGCGGCTGGAGCAGGCTCCCGGCGCCGGCCAGGAAGGTGAGATCGCATCCGCCGAAGCCGTAGATACCGACCTTCCGCGACGCTCTGATGTTGCCGACGTAGACGTTGGTGCGGTACAGCGACCCGCCCTTCTGCAGCCGCATCGAGTTACGCGCCTTGCGCAGCGCCTCTTCGGGCCCGCTCAGCCGGCCGAACATCCTGCGCACGATCTTCAGCGAGATCGGGTTGGTCGGGGTGTCCTTCACTGGACCGGTCATCGCTCCACCACCCGCAGCCCCACCCGGAAGTGCGGGGTCAGCTCGCTTGTCTCATCGGGATCGAGGCCGGGACGGGCACCCATCACCGCCACGCGTGACCCCACCGAGACGTCGGTGGTCGGCGAGACCTCGAGGAGGTGGCCCGGCTCCCCGGCGACCACACCGAGGGTCATCACCCGGGACTGCATCTTGATGTCCTTGGTGGCCCCGAGATGCGAGGCGAGCCCGCCGAACTCGATGTCGAAGAGGACGTCCCCGGGGGCTACGGCGTCCCCGACCTGCTTGTGCCATCGGGTGATCGAGCCGTCGGTGGTCCGCCGGTCGTAGCGGGGGACCAGCAGTAGCGCCAGCTCAGACGTCATCGGGTCGAGAACGCGGAGGGCGTCGATCTGGCCCACCGCCTCCTCGGCGATGTCACCGGCCGCCTCGACGGTGTACCGGCCCGGGGCGACGACGTGGTCGCCGGCGCCGCGTTCGGAGACGATCCGATCGGCGTCGACAACAACCACCGGGTGGTCGCCGGCGACGTGGGCGAGGGCGAGGTCGAGGCGCTGGGCCCGGTCGCCGAAGGCGATGGCGGCTTCGATGTCTTCGCCGTCGGGCACGAACGTCGAGAGGTTGTACACGACGAGTCGGGTGCCCTCACCGAGGGCCTCGACCACCTGGACGAGGTTGGCGGCCGTGGACTGCTCGTCGATGGGCCCGACCGGCTCGCACCGCCGCCCCAGCCACTCCTCGACTTCGGGATCGAGGGGGCCTTGCGGAGCCTGGATCAGGATCCCCGTCTCGGCGTGCCGGTGGACGGCTTCGGACAGCTCGGCCAGCAGCGACAACACCACTACCGAGGAACCGGTCGGCGCACTGAACGCCGAGTCGTCGAGCCACGAGGCGACGGCAGCGGGTACGTCGCCGGTGAGCGCACCGGGGACGGCGTCGAGGCGTTGCACCAGGACGTCACTGCGCACACTGGGCATGACAACGGTGCCCACCGCTTCGCCGGCCCGCGTGGTGAGCAGCCCGGGGCGGCCCAGCGAGTCGATGACGTCGGGGCTGTCGGCGAGCACGATGCTCGCCGCGCCTACTCCCTGAACGGTGCCATCCGGCAGATGTTGGTCGGGCACGCCCGCCATTGAGCCCCCCTCGTGGTGACGCCGCGTACCGGCCGATGATATCAGCCGTCGACCGGGCATCCTCTGGGTCGGGCGGCGGATACCGGCTCGGCGCGTCAAGTGGCGTCAGGCGCCGCAACCTCCACCGAACACCTCGACCAGGCCACTGTCGACGTACTCGAAGGCGACCGATCCCGAGCCCTCGTAATAGCTGGTGTCGAAGACCACCTCCATGCTCCCGCTCCCGTCGAGGTCGGCGACGGCGGCGATCACATGGTGAAGCACGTACGGGCTCGTGGTGTCGCCGTACGACTCGGCGACGACCGACGCACCGCTCCCGGCGAAGAGCATGACCAAGCTGTAGTCGCCGGGCCCGGCAAGCCGCTCTCCGCGGGCGACGGCGAGCACCGCCTCGACGTCGGTTTCGCCGCCGAGGTCGGCCTCGACGTACTGGACGAACGGCGGTGCGGCCTCGTCGATGCCTTGGGCGGCGAGGTGGTCGAGAGCCGCCTGGAGCCGGGCAGGTGGCGGTTCCCCGACGACGATCGGCCGGGGCACCAGGGGCCAGGTGGCGCCGAGCACGGCGATCGAGCCGGAGACCCGGAGCTCGCCGGGCAGCGCTGGGTCGAACTCGATCGAGGCGTTCCCAGTGGTCTCGCAGACGCCGACATCGACGGCCGCCGCCTCGAAAACGTCACTGAGCGTGACCACGTCGAACGTCGCGCCGAGCACTTCGGGCAGATCGTCCGGCGTGGGGGCGGTGACCCACTCACCGGCGGCCGGGTCGAACCAGCCGAGCGTGCCGTAGACCGTGGCGCTCAGGGCCGAGGTGGTGACCGGCGGGACCTTCGTCGTCGTCGGGGCGACCGTGGTCGTGGTCGTCGGAGCCATCGACGTCGTGGTCGGGGCGAGCGTCGTGGTCGTCGTCGGAGCGGCGGTCGTCGAGGAGGGGGTGGGACCGTCGTCGACTGGCCGGTCTCCGTCCCGCCGCCGCACGAGGCGAGGATGGCGAGGACACGAGACGAAGCCGAGGATCGAGCGCCCGATCATGGATACGAGCCTAGGTGGGCTGGTTCATCTCGCCGGCCCGCTGGCGAGCGGCCTCGCCGCCCTCGGTGACGAACACCTCGACCAGGTCGGCGGCGTACTGGGTCATCAGCTCGGCGTCGACCCGCTCCCGCGAGCCGAACCGCTCCAGCACGTAGTCGGCGGGGTCACGCGAGCCCGGGGGGCGGCCCACGCCGCAGCGCAGCCGCCAGAAGCCCTGGCCGATCGAGCGGATGACCGACGAGACGCCGTTGTGCCCGCCCGAGCCACGGTCGTGATGGACCCGCAGGACCCCGAAGTCGAGGTCGATCTCGTCGTGGACCACCAGCAGCCGGTCGAGCGAGGTGTCGTAGTAGCGGAGGAGAGGGGCGACGGCCTGCCCGGACTCGTTCATGAATGTGGTGGGCCGGGCGAACACCATCCGCTCGTCGCCGGTCCGGGTTTCTGCGACCTCGGCCCGCATGAACCTGGGTGCCCTACGGAACGACGCGCCGGCGCGCTCGACGGTGACGGCGACCACCTCGCCACCCAGGTTGTGACGGGTCCCTTCGTACCGGGAGCCCGGGTTGCGCAGCCCGACGACCAGCGCAGTTGCCGAGGTCAGCTCTCGTCCTCGGCCTCGGCGGCGCGCTCACCGTCGGCGCCCTCTTCGCCTTCCTCGCCCTCTTCGCCTTCCTCGCCCTCGGCGGGAGCCACCGGCTCCTCCTCCACCCGCGGGGCGAGCACGGTGACCAGGGTGTGCTCGGGGTCGCCGACGTAGGTGACCCCTTCGACCTCGGGTAGGTCGGAGATGTGCAGCGTGTCGCCGAGCTCCAGCTGGGAGACATCCAGCTCGATCGAGGTGGGGACCGCGGTGGGCAGCGCCCGAACCGTGACGCTGGTCTCGATGGTGTCGAGGATGGCGCCCTCCTGCGCCACCGACGCTGGGGTGCCCACGAAGTCGAGGTTCACCTCGGCCTCGATCTCGATGTCGAGCGACACCTTGATGAAGTCGAGGTGGGTGATGTCGTTCCTGACCGGGTGCCGCTGGACTTCGCGGGCGACGGCGAGGACGGTCTCGTCGCCGTCGACGGCGACGTTGAACAGGGTGTTGAAACCGGCCTCGGAGCGGAGCGCCGAGTACAGGGCCAGTTTGTCGACCGAAACGTGGATCGGCTCGATCCCCCGACCGTACACCACGGCCGGGATGCGGCCGGAGCGCCGCATGCGGCACGCCGGGCGGCTGCCCGCCAGTTCTCGCGGCTCGGCCGCCAGCGTCACCTGATCCATCGTCGAATCTCCTCGTGAGGGCGTTGGGGCGCGGTACTCGGACCCGGCGCCAGGAAGAACCGTAAGTATACGTAATGCCGGAAGGTCGTCAGAAATTGGTCCACACGACGTCGATGCCGGACACAAGCTCGGCATGAAATGATCGTGTTCCGCGCGTCCGAGCCGATCACGGTGATCGAGTAGCTCAATCCAGGACGGGGCCTACCCGGCGTAGGTGGGCGCCGAGGCGGCGGCTGCGGCCGTAGGGGAAGATCTCGATGGCCTCGCCGGCGCGGATCCTGTCCTGCATCCGCTGCCAGAACCGGACCTCGAAGAGGTCGCCGTGGTGGTAGTCGAGCGCCTGCCACAACTCGCCGCGCAACCCGAGGAAGCGGCTGAACTCCTCGGGGAAGATGTCGTGGCTGCCGACACCGAACCACGGGTCCGCCGCCATCTCCTCGTCGGGACGGTCCGACTCGGGCAGGCGGCGGAAGTTGCACTCGACCAAGGCGTGATCTCGTCGTAGTCGTAGAACACCACCCGTCCGCCCCTGGTCACCCCGAAGTTCTTGAGCAGCATGTCGCCGGGAAAGATGTTGGCGGCGGCGAGGTTCTTGATCGCCCGCCCGTAGTCGACGATGGCGGCCCGCGCCCGGACCGGGTTGGCCTCACGGAGGTAGAGGTCGAGCGGCGCCAGCCGCCGCTCCACGTAGGCGTGCCGGAGGGTGAGGTGGTCGCCGTCGACCACCACCGACCTGGCCGCCTCGGTGGTGAGCTCGTCGAGCAGTCCCGGCTCGAACCGGTCGACCGGGAAGCGGAGGTTCTCGAACTCGGCGGCGTCGACCAGCCGTCCCGCCCGGTCGTGGCGGGCGACCAGCCGGTACCGATCCATCACCCGGCGCCTGGTGGTCTCCTTGGGGAACGGGAAACGGTCCCTGATCACCTTGAACACGACGTCGTACCCGGGGACGGTGAACACGATCATCACCATCCCCTTGATGCCCCGGGTGTGGTCGAACCGATCAGAGGTGGTGGCGATGTGCCGGGAGAAGTCACGGAAGAGCTCGGTCTTGCCGTGCTTGGGGTACCCGATCGCCGTGTACAGCTCGGCCCGGGTGCGGGAGGGGACCAGGCCGGCGAGGAACGTCACCAACGCCGCCGGGTCGGTCGGTGGCGACGCAGAAGGCCGCTCTCGTGTAGGAGAACAGCACCCCGACCTCTTCGGGCTCGGTGAGCACGGCACCGATGACCAGCCCGCGGCTGGTGTGGTGGACCGCCACCGCCATCGGGAGCGTGGCACCGCCGGCACGGAGCTGCCCGACCAGGTAGGCGCCCTGGCCCCGGTAGAAGGGCTGGTCCGCCATCACCGCCTCGTCCACCTCGCCGGCGATGCCGTGGAGGCGCAGCGCCCGCCGGATCTCCGCACCTCCGAGCACGGCGTCCCTGGTGAGGTTCTGCCAGCGACCGTCGATCCCGGCGCCGGAGACGATCCGGCCGATCAGCGCCGCCGGATCCGGCCCGGGGTAGCGGACCAGGGCGGGCTCTCCCGGGACCTCCGGCGGTGTCCGAGAACTCGACGCCGGTGAACTCGACGCCGGGATCGACCCCGACGGTGCCCAGCATGCGGCGGGTGCACGAGTTGAAGAAGGTCTCGGCGATCTCCCGGTCGACGCGATCGGCAACAGCGGCGGCGAATCGCCCTTTGGCGGCGACCCAGGTGTCCCGGTCAGGCCCCGGCTCTCCGAGGGCGGCGACGGCACCGGCGACCGCCTCGGCATAGACGTCGAGCCGCCGGGTGACCGTCGCCTGGGCCGCCCGCCACTCGCGCTCGGCGAAGGCGTCGGCGGCGGTGGCGTTGACCGCGCGCATGGCGTCGAGGTGGGCTTCGTAGTGCTCGGTGACGGCCCCGGCGACCAGGACCCCTGACGCCGCGGACGGCGTCGCCGTCACATGTTCTCGCCTTCGAAGATCTCGCTCACCGAGGCGTCGGTGAAGATGGCGTTGACGGCGCCGGCGAGCAGCTTGCCGATCGACAGCACGGTGAGCTTGTCGAGGTCGGAGGCATCGTCGGGGACCGGCAAGGTGTTGGAGATGACCACCTCGGTGATCGGGGCGTTCTTGAGCCGGTCCACCGCCGGGTCGGAGAGGACACCGTGGGTGGCCACCAGGCGGACGCTGAGGGCGCCCCGCTCCATCAACAGGTCGGCGGCGGCCACCGCGGTGCCGGCGGTGTCGATCATGTCGTCGACCACGATGCAGTGGCGTCCGGTGACCTCGCCGACGATCTCCAGGGCCGACACCGTGTTGCGCTTGTCCTCGGCCCGGCGTTTGTGGACGAAGGCGGGGGTGGCGTCGAGGTGACGGGCGTACTTCGAGGCGAGCTTGACCCGGCCGGTGTCCGGGGACACGACGGCGATGGGTTCCTCGATCTCCCGCTTCAGGTACTCGACGAACACCGGGAGGGCCGTGAGGTGATCGAAGGGCCGGTCGATGAAGCCCTGGATCTGCTGGGTGTGGAGGTCGACGGAGACGATGCGGTCGGCCCCGGCGGTGAGGAAGAGGTCACCGACGAGCCGGGCGGTGATCGGCTCGCGCGCCCGGCCCTTCTTGTCCTGGCGGGCGTATCCGTAGAACGGGACGACGGCGGTGATCCGTTGCGCCGACGCCCGCTTCAGGGCGTCGATCATGATGAGCTGCTCCATCACGTGGAAGTTGATCGGCTGGGTGTGGCTCTGCACGACGAAGCAGTCCGAGCCACGCACCGATTCGGTGAAGCGGACGTAGATCTCGCCGTTGGCGAACACCCCTCGCTCCACACCGCCCAGGTTGGTGCCCAGGATGCTGGCCACCTCGCGGGCGAGGCCCTCGTTCGCCGACCCGGAAAAGATCATGAGCCGCTTGCGGCTCGAGATCTCCATCACTCGCGCTCCTCGTCGGCTCTGGCCTTGCGCCGCTGAGCGTAGCCCGGCACCTCGCGCTGCGGCGAGCGGGTGACGGCGAGGGCGTCGGGGGCGACGTCGTTGGTGATCACCGATCCGGCACCGGTCCACGCCCCGTCCCCGACCTCGACCGGCGCCACCAGCACCGTGTCCGAACCGATCCTCACCCCGTCGCCGATGACGGTCCTGTGCTTGCGGTAGCCGTCGTAGTTGGCGGTGATCGTTCCCGCCCCGATGTTGCTGTCGGCGCCGATGGTGGCGTCGCCGACGTACGAGAGGTGCGGCACCTTGGAGCCCGGGCCGACTACCGAGTGCCTTGATCTCGACGAACGTGCCCGCCTTGGACGACTCTTCGAGCACCGCGCCTTGGCGGAGGCTGACGAAGGGGCCGACCTCGGCGTTGCGACCGATCGTCGAGCCGCGCACCGCGGCGAACCACACCCGGGCCCCCTCGGCGATAGTGGTGTCTGCGATGTGCACCGACGGGCCCAACTCGGCACCCGAGGCGACCGTGGTCGTCCCGGTGAGGTGGACGTCGCCCCAGAGGCGGACGTCCGGGCTCAATTCGACGTTGGCCCCGATCGACACCCGCGACGGGTCCTCCATGAAGACCCCGGCCGTCATCCACGCCGTGTTGATGCGGCGTCGGAGCTCGGCGGCGGCCGCGGCGAGCTGGTCGTGTGAGTTGACCCCGGCGCCTTCGACGGGGTGTGCGGCGACGGCGCCGACCGTCAGGCCGTCACCGACCAGCACGCCGATGACGTCGGTGAGGTACCGCTCCCCTTGGACGTTGTGGTCGGTGAGCGACGCCAGCGCCTTGTCGAGCACCGCCGGATCGAAGGCGTACACCGAGGTGTTGACCTCGGTGATCGCCCGCTGCTCCTCGGTGGCGTCACCGTGCTCGACGATGGCGGTGACCTCACCGGTGGCATCGCGCACCACGCGGCCGTATCCGGTGGGGTCGGCCAGGTCGACGCTGAGGACGGTGGCGGCGGCGCCGGCGGCGACGTGGCCGGTGACGAGCGATGCGATGGTCTCGGGGCGGATCAGCGGCATGTCGCCGGGGAGCACGACAACCACGTCGCACGGGTCGAGGCGCTCCAGCCCGACGGCGGCGGCGTGGCCCGTGCCGAGTTGCTCGGCCTGATGAGCCGTTGGGGTGTCGGATGGCAGGGCAGCGGCTACCTCGTCCGCCTGGTGGCCGACCACAACCACGACCTGTCCGGCGCCGGCGTCACCGGCGATCCGGTGCATCCACGCCACCAGAGGGAGCCCGGCGGCCTCGTGGAGGACCTTGGCCCGGTCGGAGTACATCCTGGTGCCCTTGCCGGCGGCGAGGACGATGGCGTTGAACGTCACCGGCGATGTCTGTGCTGGCGCGGGCTGGGCAGGCATGGTCTCCTCGGAGCCGGACGGTGCCGAACAGTGTCGTGGTGGGCCGCTCGTGGCTGGGGGGACAGGACTCGAACCCGTACTGACGGGACCAAAACCCGTAGTGCTGCCAGTTACACCACCCCCCATCGGGGTGTGCCCGATTGTAGGGGCCGGAAGGTGACCTACCGCTCAGGATCGCCCGGCGAGTGGCTCCCAACCGACGGCGACCGGCTCCACCGCTTCGGCACCGCGAGCGCCGGGCGGGACGTCGCCGACGGCTCCCTGCGCCTCGTCGAGGTCGACGAAGAAGGCGAACAGCGCCGGACCGCTGCCCGATAGCGCCACCGGGCGGGCCCACCGGGTCTCCAGCTCGACCCGCCACTCGTCCACCGCAGGGGCGAGCGCCACAGCCGCCGCGTAGAGATCGTTGCGCAGCGGCCCGTGCTCACGGAGCAGGGGCGGTGCCGCCGACTCGGGCAGCGCGGGACCGGTGACGCCGCCGAGGTCGTCCCAGGTGCGGAAGACGGCGGGCGTGCTCAGCTCCACCGGGGGCACCACGACGGCGAGGGCGTAGCCGAGCACGGCCGGAATCGGCGTCACCACCTCTCCCCTGCCGGTGACCAGGGCGGTGCCGCCGGTGACGCAGAACGGCACGTCGGAACCGATGTCGGGGGCGAGCTCGGCGGGGAGGCCTGGAGACGCCCCGAGGAGACGGGAGGCGAGGTGGAGCGCGGCGGCGGCGTCGGCGCTCCCTCCCCCTAGCCCGGCCGCCACCGGGATGTGCTTGTCGAGCCGCAGCGCCAGGCCGGAGTCCGCCCCGACATGCCGGCGCACCGCCTGCACGGCCCGCCACGCCGAGTTCCCGTCTCCGTCGACGACCGGTCCGCCGTCCCAGGAGGCGATCCCCGGCTCCCCCGCCGTGGGCTCGACCATCGAGAGCTCGAGCCGGTCCGACCACCCGATCGACTGGAACACCGAGACCAGGTCGTGGAAGCCGTCGGGACGGAGCCGCTGCACCCGAAGGGTCAGGTTGACCTTGGCGTGGGCGACGGCCTGCATCACCCGTCCACCGCCCTGGCCAGGTCGACGAACTGCCACGGCGCCAACGACTCGGGGCGAGCCGTCGGATCGATCCCGGCCCGGGCGAGCACTTCCTCGGGGCGGTCGAGGACCGCGGCGAGCGACCGCCTCAGCATCTTGCGGCGCCCGGCGAAGGCGACGGCGGCCAGCCGCTCGGCGGCGGCGAGGTCGGCGCCGGTGGCGGAGTCGTGGTGGGTGCGTCTCAGCTCGACCACCGCCGACTCCACCGCGGGCGGGGGGACGAACACGGTGGGCGGCACCCGGAAGAGGAGCGACACCTCGCTGCGCAGGGAGGCGACCACCGAGGGGAGCCCGTACGTCCGGCTTCCCTGGTGGCGCCGCCAGACGGTCGGCCACCTCCCGCTGCACCATCACCACCAGGCGGCTCACCCCCGGCACCGTTTGCAGGAGGTCGAGCAGGAGCGTGGTGCCGACGCCGTAGGGCAGGTTGGCGACGACAACCGCCTCCCGGTCGCCGATGACGGCGGCGAGCGCCGCCGGGGTGGCGTCCTCGAAGTGGACGACGACGCCCGTGCCTCGAAGTGCCTCATCCAGGACCGGCTCGAGATGGCGGTCGATCTCGAACCCGATCACGTCGGCCCCGGAGGCGGCCAGGGCCCGGGTGAGGGTGCCGGTGCCGGAGCCGACCTCGACGACCAGGTCGCCCGGGCCCACCCCGGCGGCGGAGACGATCCGGGCAACCAGGTTCGGGTCCGCCAGGAAGTGCTGGCCGAGCCGCTTGTTGGGGTGATGACCGTGGCGGGCGAGGAGCTCGACGATCTCCCCCCGCCCCTGGGCGCCGTTCACGATCCCGGGGCCGTCGTCTGGGGCGCGCCTCCGAAGAGCCGCGCCGCGGTGGCGCTGGTGAGCGCGGCCACCCGGTCGACGTCGAGCCCCCACACCCCGGCGAGCGCCTCGCCGACGCGCACCACGTTGGCAGGCTCGTTGGCGGCAGCGCGGTCCGGAGGCGGCGTGAGGTACGGGGTGTCGGTTTCGACCATGGTGCGCTCCGGGGGGGCCACCGCCGCCCCTCTCCGCACCGTGTCCCCGGTGTCGAAGGTGACCGGCCCGGCGAAGGAGAAGGTCACCCCGAGGTCGGCGAACCGCCGTGTCCACTTCGGTCCGCCCGTCCAGCAGTGGAGCACGACCGCCTCGCCCAGCCCGGCCTGTTCCACCGCGGCGTGGACGTCGGCAAAGGCGTCGCGGCAGTGGACGATCACCGGCTTGGCCAGCTCGGCGGCCAGCGCCAGTTGGGCGGTGAAGGCGCGACGCTGGGCGTCCGGGTCGGACAGATTGCGGTAGAAATCGAGCCCGCACTCGCCGACGGCGGAGGCTGCCGCCGCCAGGGCGCGCAGCCGGCCGGATGTTTCGTCCCAGGCGGCAGCGTCGTGGGGATGGAGGCCGGCGGACCAGCGGACGCGAGTCGGGTGCTCGGCGGCGAGCCGGCGCGCCGCCAGCGACGTCCCCAGGTCGACGCCCGGGCACAGCACCCACTCGACCCCTGCGGCGGCGGCCCGGTCGAGGAGGGCCGATGCCGGCTCGGCGGCGAGGAAGAGGTGGCAGTGGCTGTCCACCCAACCCACTTCAGTCGCCCTCGTCGAGTGGTTCCAGTCGGGAGAACAGGGGTGCCGGCTCGGGAAGCGCCCGCCCCACCTCCGGCTGGGGCCTCGACCACCCCTCTGCCTTCACGCCCAGCATGTCCAGGACCGCGGACGAAGTGGCGGGCAGGTATGGCCCGAACCCCACGGCGAGCCCGCCGATGGCGTCGAGGGCGGTGGCGAGGATGGTGGCAGTCCGACCCGGGTCGGCGGTGCCGGTCGTCCAGGGACGCACCTCGTTGAGGTAGGCGTTGACCGTGCCGGCCCCCGCCATCGCCCGCTGCAGGCCCGAACGCAGCTTCACCGAGAGCATCAACGATCTCATCTCCTCCAACGTCGCGTCGACCTCGGCCAGCACCGCCCGGTCGACCTCCTCCCGCTCACCGGGGTCGGGCACGACGCCGTCGAAGTAGCGGTGGGTCATCGACATCACCCGGTGGACCAGGTTGCCCCAGGTGGCGACGAGCTCCTCGTTGACCCGCCGCACGATCTCGTCGTCGGTCAGCTCGGTGTCGTTCTGCTCCGGGAGCACCGAGGCGAGCGCATAGCGGAGCGCGTCCGGCTCGACCCGGTCGGTGTACCAGCCGACCGGCCGGCCGACGCCGCGGCTCGACGAGCCCTTCTCGCCCCCGAAGGTGACGTACTGGTTGGCGGGGACGTCGGTGGGCAGGTTGAGCCCGCGGTAGCCGATCAGCTCGCACGGCCAGATCACGGCATGGAAGACGATGTTGTCCTTGCCGATGAAGTAGTACGACTCGGCCTCCGGGTCCTCCCACCAGGCCCGCCAGGCCTCGGGATCGCCGGCCCGCTGGGCCCACTCCTTCGCCGCCGACAGGTAGCCGATGACCGCCTCGAACCAGACGTAGATGCGCTTGCCCTCGCCGATGTCGTCCGACTCGGGCGGGATCGGGATGCCCCAGGTGAGGTCGCGGGTGATGGCGCGGTCGTGGAGCCCTTCCTCGGTGAACCCGATGGCGGCAGTTGAGGACGTGGCGGCGCCAGCCCTGGCGGGTGCGCAGCCAGGCGAGCAGGTCGTCCTGGAGCGCGGAGAGCTTGAGGAAGTAGTGCTCGGTGTCGCGGATCACCGGTGTGGCGCCGCTGATCCGGCTGCGCGGCTCGATCAGGTCCTCGGGGTCGAGCTGGCGTCCGCAGTTGTCGCACTGGTCGCCGCGGGCCTGGGGGTAGCCGCAGTGCGGGCAGGTCCCCTCGACGTAGCGGTCGGGCAGGAACCGACTCGCCTCCGGGTCGAAGAACTGCCGGGCGACCTGCCGGTCGATGTAGCCGTGGTCGCGCAGTTGCCGGAACACGTCCCAGGTGACCTGGCGGTGGTTCTCGGTGCCGGTGGTGGTGTACAGGTCCCACGAGATGTCGAGCTTCTCCCAGTAGTCGAGGAACTCGGCGTGGTACCGGTCGACGATGACTTGGGGGTCGACGCCCTCCTGGTCGGCCCGAACGGTTATCGGCGTCCCGTGCACGTCCGAGCCGGACACCATCAGCACGTCGTCGCCCAAGGCGCGGTGGTAGCGGGCGAAGATGTCGGCCGGGACGTAGACCCCGGCCATGTGGCCCAGATGGCGCGACCCGCTGGCGTACGGCCAGGCGACGGCGACGAGGATCTTGCGGGACAGAGCGCCCTCCGGATACGGGAGCGGCGATGGTACCGGGGGCGTCCATAGGCGGTGCCGGGACGGCCTAAATGCTTCCCGACGCTGGTAACTTTGGCGTTGGGCCGTCGTCGGCGAGGATGCAGTCACCGTGTCTGCATCAGAAACACAGATTGCCGTCGATCGGGGATATAGTCACGCAACGCCGCGGAATCGCAGCAGCGGCTCCCGGTCCTGTTTGGCGATGCGTTCAGGCGGGAAAGCTTCTGCAACGGGCCAGGTGGCCCGCCGAGTTGAGAAGGGGTGAGTCGATGACCACCGGAATGGTTCGCAGGATCGATGACCTGGGGAGGGTGGTCATCCCCGCCGAGATGCGCCGGCAGTTCGCCATCCACGAGGGCGACGAGCTCGCCATCTCCGTCGACGCCGGCAACATCATGCTGCGCAAGGTCGAGGCGGTGTGCGTTTTCTGTGGCGTCACGGAGGGGATCTCGTCGTTCAAGGGTCGCGGCGTGTGCGGCGACTGCCGCTCGGCGCTGGGGGCCTGACCGCCGCGGTCGGTCAGGAGAGCGGTTCTTCGGCAGGCTCGCCGGGCTCGGTGACGACCAGCCGGTAGAGGCTTCGGCGATCCACCTCGTGGTCGGTGGCGGCGCTCTTCACCGCGTCGGGAAGGCTGACCCCGTGGCCGCGGAGCCTCGCCACCTCGGCAATGGCGCCGGGGTAATCGGCCCGCTTGGCCCGCGTCAGCGGGGCCACCACCAGCGTGAACTCGCCACGCGCCTCGACGTCGCCCCAGTGGTCCGCAGCCTCCGCCAGGGTTCCCCGCCATCGCTCCTCGTGGACCTTGGTGAGCTCCCGGCCGATCACCACGACGCGGTCGCCGCCCAGGGCCGTGGCCAGGTCGGAGAGGTCCTCGCCCACCCGCTTCGTCGCCGAGAAGAAGACCAACGTACGTTCCTCGGCCGACAGCTCGTCCAGTCGGCGCCGCCGGTCGGCACCGCTGCGGGGGAGGAAGCCCTCGAACACGAACCGTTCCGAAGGCAGGCCCGAGAGGGCGACGGCGGCGGTCACCGCGCTCGGCCCAGGGATCACCGTGACCTTGGCACCGGCCTCGTCCGCCACCCGAACGGCGCTCAGCCCCGGGTCGGCCACCGCCGGGGTGCCGGCGTCGGTGACCAGTGCCACCGTCTCCCCGGCTTCGAGGCGGGCCCGGAGCTCGCCGAGGCGCCGGTTCTCGTTACCCACGTAGAACGACCGCAGCGGCGGCGGAGTGATCCCCAACGCACCGAGCAGGGTGCGCGTCCGTCGGGTGTCCTCGGCGAACACCACGTCGGCGGCCCCGAGCGTGGCGATGAGCCGTGGGCTGACGTCGTCGAGGTTGCCGATCGGGGTGGAGCAGAGCACGAGACGTCCGGGCATCCGTCGAGGATATCGGTGACGGGTCGATCCGAAGGGCGGGGTCGGTCAGGGCGAGCGGCCGCTGGTCACGTAGGTGTGGCCGTGGGGGCTGGTCCAGATGTGGTCTCCGCTGGGTCGGCGCCGGTATCGCCAGCCGCCCTCGTCTTTGGCCCGGTGGTGGAACTCGCACAGTGGCGCCAGGTTCCATTCCAGGGTGGGTCCACCGTCGATGTGGCGTCGGGTGTGATCGAGATCGGAGGAACGGGCGGGTCGGCGACATCCCGGGAACACGCAGGTGCGGTTCCGGGCCCGGACTTGCCGGGCCTGGGATGTGGTTGGTCTGCGGCGCACCGTCACCGCCAGGGGGTCGCCGTTGTCGTCGATGACGGTGGCCTGCCACCGACCGTCGGTCTGCTGGTCGGTGACCTGGCGGGCGATGTCGGCGACCACCGGTCCCCACCCACCCAGCTCACCGGGTTGCTCGGCCAACCCGAGAAGGGTTCGCAGGTCGACGGTGAGGTCCACCATCCCTCGACCCAATGGCTTGGTGTGCCCGGTGAGGAGGTCGACAGCGACATCGGCTCGCCGCTGATCCATGCTCCGCCCATCGCGAGGGCAGCATCCGGGCGAGGTGGTCGATGCGTTCCCGGGCCGCCGCCGCCACATCCGGTGGCAGATCCAACAGCAACAGGTTGGCGGAACCCGAAGGGTGGCTTCCAGTACGACGCGGCGGTCCTCAATGGCCTGCCGGAGCCGGGTCTTGGCATCCGCGGGGTCGGCGACGAGACAGAGCTTGCGCAACAGAGCCCGCAGCTGACCGGTAGTGAGCTCACCGGCTCGGTCGGCGACGTCCGCCACCACCCGGCGACCCGCTTCCACGGTGAGGTGGGCGGTGCCGTCAGCGAGCACCCGGGCCCTGCGCACATCGACCCTGACCCGAACCCAACAGCTCACCGACCTGAGGAAGCCGCTCGGTCACGTCACGAGCGAAGGCGACCTCATGTTGAGCAGCGGTCCGGGTCAAACGCAGGGCCGCGCCCACCTCGAGGGCGGCGAACTCCCCGGTGAGATCATCCTCGCCGCAGCGTCGGGTCACCTCGGCGATGTCGGCTGCCCGCTGGGCCTGGTCGTGCGAAACCAGCCGATCCCGCGCCACCATCAATCGCACCGCGTCATGATCCGTGAGCTTGGACCGATCGATCGAGGCCACCAGGGTGGCGAGCCGCGGGCCTGGCGCCATCACCTCCAGATCACGCGGCAGCGGCGCCGTCGTCGAGCGCAGAGTGTCGTTGTCAATCACCATGAACCCATCATGCACCGTAGGTGTGACAAGAATGCGAGATACGGACGAGAAATCTGGAGCCGGGCCGTCGCATGGCTCAGAGGCTGCAAGGCGAGGGCGTCCAATCTGCTCCGGCCGGTGACCGGGATCGCACGCTGAAGACGCTCCGGTGCTCAGTGAGTTCGACGGCCTGCTCGACCAAAGTCGAGGTCGTCGGGCCGCGGCTAGGCGTTCGCTCTCGCCTGGATGCGGGCCTGGACCTCGGGGCGCCTGAGGGGCGGCACCGTGGGCGGGGGCTGGCGTCTCGGTGGCAGGGCGGCGAGCAGCCGGGTCGTGGTGGCGGCCACCTCGGCCACGGCCGACTCGAAGATGTCCTGCGACGCCGCCGGTCCCTTGTTCAGCCCGCTGACTTTGCGAACGTACTGACGGGCGGCGGCCTCGATCTCGTCTTCGGTTGCCACGGGCTCGAGCCCGCGCAGTTCGGTGATGTTGCGACACATGCCGCCGAGTGTACGAGGCTCCCGGTCATCCGCCGACGGCCGCCCAGGTCAGCACGGTGCCCGGTTGGGGCACGGTGACTCGGGCGGGCAGTTCGAGGACGGCAACCGCACCGGCCACCTCGACCCGCCCGCCGGGAACGAGCCGGCTGCTGCCCACGACGGCGCCGGCGGCGTCCAGACCCACCACTGCCAGCGGTTCGGCCATCCCTCGACCGTGCACCGATCGCCCGGCGATCAGCAGGCCCCATCCCAGGGCAAGCGGGCGGAGCCCGGTGCGACGATGTCTCATGGCGACGGCTGCCAGCACCGGGCCGTGCGACCATCCAGGTGCCGACACCGTGAGCCCACCGGAGATCGGCCCGGTGCGCATCGCTGGTATCCTGGAACCCATGGCCAAGGCGAAACGTCGCAAGTTGCGCGCCCGCCGCAGCAAGGCCAACCACGGCCGGCGGCCCAACGCCGGTCGCGGCTGAGCTGCTGCCGGCGCATCCGTCCCGTCCGGTCCACTGTCGATCGTCGCGTGGTCTCGACGCGCCCTGATGACCCCCACCGGCCGACCGTAGATCGCTCCGCCGTCGAGCGGAACCACCCTGGCGGCGTCGTCAGGGGATGACCGCCTCGTCTGCCAGCCTGCGCCCGGCATCGACGCTCGAAGCGATGACGACCACCAGCCCGTCGTCCTCGCGGTCGACGAACAGATACGGATCACCGACGTATTCGACGCCGCCGCCCGCCACCAGCGCGGACTGGCCAAGGACCTGCTCGGCATGGTCGAGGAACCCCTGGGCCACCTCGATGGTGTCGTCGACGCTGTCCCCTTTGAAGGAGTACACCCAGGCGGCCTCCCCGGCGCTGTTGTCGACCAGGGTCACCGTTTCGTCCGCTCCCCACCCGTCGGCGGTCTGGGTGAGCATGTCGGGGGGCAGCGCCTCGGCGAGTATCGACCGGAGCCCCATCTCGCCCAGGCTGCCCTGGTCGGCCACCCGGTAGCCGTCGAGGGCGACCTCGATCTCGGACATCTCTCTGACACCCTCGCCGGCGAGCATCCGATCGGGGTGCATCAGGCCCTCGGTGGTCAGGCCGTTCCCGTATGCCGAGTCGAGAAGCGCGGTGCCGCCCTGCCCCACCAACTCCTCGACGAAACCGAGACCCCGTTCGGCGGACAGCGACAGCTGCTCGGCCAGCACCGGGGGGAGGTTGGGGGGCGCGGTGCCCGCCGTCGCGGCCACCGCCTGCTGCTCTTCCTCCGGCAGCCCTTGTTGGTAGACGAGTTGGAAGTATGAGGCGTCGGACTCGGCCAGGGCGGCCAGTGCCGCCGACTCGTCGTGACGGCCATCGTCCTGCAGCGTCTCCGTCCGGGCGCTCACCCGGTGGTACTGGTCGACCAGCGACTCCACCAGCTCTCGTACGACGGAGCTGCGCTCCGCAGGGCCGAGCTCGGCGTTGCTGCCGTCGACGACCACGGCGCGGGCCACTGGGTCGTAGAGGGCGGTCGGCGGCTCGGTCGACAGATCGGCGAGCATGGACCGGACGTCCTCACCGGACCCGAGCAGTCCGAACATCCGGAGCACCCGGGTGTCGAGGTCGAGCCCGGCCCGGTCGAAGGTGGCATCGAGGATGGCGCCATGGCGGGCGGCGAGTTGGTCGGCGGTGACGATGGCGACACGAGGAGGGTCGAGGAAGTGGAGCCCTCGCAGCGTCTCCACCTCGCCCTTGAGCTCGTCGATCTCGGCCACCAGCTCCTCGGCCACGGCGCCATCGACGGCCGGGTCCACCTCGACCGTGGGCGGTGGCGTCGAGATGGCGGCGAATCCGATGGTGCTGGTGGTGGGAGGAACGGTCGGCGGCGCTGTTTCTCCCCCGGTGCAGGCCACCACGAGCAGGAACGCCCCGACACCGGCGGCGAGGCGACGGATCGGCATGGTCGGCTGCAAGTTACCGGCTCCCGTCGCCTACACCGGGCCACGGTCCGTTACCAGCTTGGGGTGAGTCCGGGCGAGACGGGTGCACATCGCCCTCTCGATCGGATCGGGCAGCGAGCCCCGTCCGGTGATGGCGTCGACGAACACCTGACCGGGCACGGCGAGCAGCGACGTGTCCTCTGCGGCGACGACCGACATGGTCCGGGGGACCCCGCGGAGGAGCCCGATCTCGCCGAACCAGTCGCCCGGGCCCAGCCTCCGCACGTCCCCGGCCGACTGCGACTGCACCGACACCTCACCCCGGTCGATCACGTAGAGGTCGTCGGGGGGATCGCCCTCACGGAAGACAACGGCACCGGCGATGACATCCACCGGTCGCACGACCGCGCGCCATCCGCTCGAGCTGCGCCGTGGTGGCGTCGTCGAAGAGGCCGAGTGCTCCGAGCCGGCGAACGACCGGTGCCAGCCGCGTTCGCTCGGCCTCGGTACGAGCGGATATAGCCGCCAGCGCCGGCAGGAGGGCGACGGCGAGCACCGCCAGGCTGCCGCCTCCGAACACCAGGGCTCCCTCCAGGCTGACCACGCCGATCATCACCGGGGCGACGACCGTGCCCAGCAGCTGGGAGACCGACCCGGCGCTGTCCTGGAGCGAGAAGACCCGGCCCAGCAAGGCCTCTGGGCACGTGCGCTGCAGCATGGTGATGAGCAGCACGTCGAAGACTATGTTGCCCGCTCCTTCCACCAGGGCGAGGCCCATGGCGACGGCAGGGCTGGTGGTTGCCGCCAGCAGCACCAGGGTCACGCCGATCGTCACCCCCGACCACCCCAGCCAGCGACCGGCGCGACGGCTGGCGGCGATCCGCCCGGCCATCGGCGCCGCCAGCAGGCCACCGAGCCCGATGAACGCGTTGAGCAACCCCACCCCGTCGGCATCCCACCCGAGGCGCTCGGTCACCACGAACACCTGCACCACCTGCTCGATCCCGAAGGAGAGCATCAGTGCCGCAAAGAGCACCGTGAGGGCGAGCAGCCCGGGAATGTGGCGGACCGCCCCGGCGCCCTCCACGAGCGAGCTGACGAGACCCGATCCGCCCACTGGACGCCCGGCGCGCCCGTCGGCACCGGGTTCGCCGGTATCGGCCGGCGTGACGGCGACCGGTGGCACCGGCGCCGTGGCGAAGGCGCCCGACCCGAGCCGTCCGATCCGGGCGACGAGCCCGGCCGAGACCAGGAATGCGATGGCGGCGACCCCGAAGGCCAGGGCGCTGCCGCCGACCGCCAGCAGCCCCGTCGCCAAGGCCGGGCCGGCGAACCATCCTGCCTGGTAGAGCGTCGACTCGACGGCGTTCGCCGTGGCCAGATCGCCCTCGGGAACGATCGACGGAGTCGCCGACGCAGTCGCCGTCCAGTACATCGTGCCTACGGTGGAGAACACGGTGGCGACGGCGATCATCACGACCGGTCCCGTCCCGGTGAGAACCACCATCGTCATCAGGCCAACGGCTCCCGCACGTACCAGCTCGATGACGATCAGGGTCTGCTGACGTTCCAGCCGGTCGACGATGACCCCGCCGAACGGTCCCAGCAGGGCGGAGGCCGCCATGCGGGCGGTCAACATGGCCGCCACCCAACCCGCCGACCCGGTGTCGTCCATCAGGTGGACCACCAGAGCGATCGTGACGACGAATTCCCCGACGGTGGACAGGCCGAGGCTGCCGGCCAGCCACCGCCATCGGAGGTGTCGCCAGGCGGAGCCGAACGTGCCGGGTGCCGGTCGGGATCGGCCGTCTACCGCGCGGAAGGGCTCATCGTCGGGCATGGTTCAGTCGAGTATCGCCGCCGAGTCGGTTCCTCCGGAGGCTCCCCATCACCCTCGATCAGCGCTTCAGGGGCGGCGATCGAAGCCGGTCGACTATCGCCAGAGCGCGAATTGGGTCGGGCGGCCCCTGGTAGGCAATGGGTTCGCTCTGATAGGTTCCCGTCCACGCCGATCGGGTCGCAAGGGCTGTGTGCGAACGCAGGCCGAGTGGTGGAGCCCGGGCGGTGGATGGGCCAGGATCTCAGCTCCGGGACGTCTCGTGCATCCGATGCGCGCTGAGGCGGCCGCACCGATCAACGACCGGTGGAGCAGTCCTGGCACGCATGGTCCGGCAGACGGCACCCGAGGCGCCGCGGAGCTGGCGTCGAGACGAGACCGGTAGGACTCGTCGACGGGGTCGCCGGAACAGGGCGGGGGCCTGCACACAGCAGGCCCCCGTTCCTTGTCTGCGCCGGCAAGCAGCCGCCGGTCAGCCGATGGCGCCTCCGGGGTCGAGCAGCAGCCGACCCAGCCAGTCGTAGAAGAAGTGCAGCGCCACCAGCGCCATCGTCACCACCACCAGGGCGATCAGGAACCGCACCGGGAACGGCCCGGGAAGCGCACGGAAGGCGGTACGGATCACGCCTGGCCTCTGATGGCCTCGGCGTTGGGCCCGTCGACCATCTCGGCGACGACGATCAGCCGCTCCGCCGCGGAGTACTCGGGATGGCAGGTGGTCAGGGTCAACCATCCGCCCTCCCGGGGGTCGGTCACCCAGACATCGGTGGGCTCCACGACGAAGACCTCTCTCACGGCGTAGCCGTGGGTGCCGATTGCGGTTTCCACCTCGATGCGGTCTCCCGGCTCGAGCGTGTCGAGCTCGTTGAACGGGGCCCCGTACGTGGTCCGGTGGCCGCTGATCACCGCGTTGCCCGGCTGCCCGGGCAGCGGGGTGTCCGGCATGTGCCCGGCGCCAGTGCGCAGGTCCGCCACGGAAACGCCGTGGACCACGGTCCAGCCGTCACGGAGCTCGGCGATGCTGGGGATGATGATGCGGGCGAACGGTGCCCCTTCCGGCGGCGTGCCCTCGGTGATCACCGTCGCCACACTGCCGTCGGGCCGCACGTACTCGGCTTCACCGACCTCGGCGAGGGCGTTGACCTCGACCCGCTCCTCCGCCAGGGCCTGCTGGTTCCTGTCGGCGAAGTAGCTGGTCACCCACAGCTGATGGGCGACGAACCCCAGGGTGAGCAACCCGAGCCACACCAGCGTCCACCCGGTCGTCCGCAGCAGGCGGCGACCCAGCCCGGGAGACGGGGAGGCGCCGGGGACTTGCGGGGCGGCGACCGACGAATCCTGCATGTGGTCCGGGTGCTCCTGGTCGGGACGGCCCGGGCAGGCTACCGGGGCCGCCGGGCAACCGGCCGGACCGGGGCCGGCTCAGCCGACTTCGACCGTCACCACCATGGCGGGGTGGATCTCGCAGAAGAATCGAAGCTGCCGGCATCGGGGAAGGTGACCGAGCCCGAGGCCTCGGGGTCGAGCTCCAACGTCTCGAACTCGTCGGTCGGCTCACCGGGCGCACCGGCGGTGACCGTGTGCGCCGTGTTGTCGGCGTTGGTCCAGGTGACCGTGCCCCCGGCGGGGACGGTCACCGTGGCCGGGTCGAAGGCGAACCCGGCCAGAGACGCCTGCACCTCTTCGCCGCCGCCATCGCCAGTGCCACTACCGGCTGCGGTGGTGGCGGCGTCGTCGTCGTCACCGCCGCACGCGGCCACGACCAGGACCAGGAGGGTGAGCAGGGCGAGGATGCGTCGGGTCACGGACATGGGCGTTCCTCCGATGGCAGGGTCAAACGCAAAGTGTCCAGCAGGGTACGTCGCCCCTGCCCGGTTCGGGTCGCGACCTCGGCCTGTCCGATCAGTGCTTGGCGAAGAGTCCTCGGCGAAGAACGACCGGCGGTTGGCGTCGTCGACCACCGGGCCCGCCGAGTAGAAGGTACGCGCTGCGTCCAGGTTGCGCTGCTGATGTCCGCCCACCACGTCAGACATCCACCGAGCGGTAGCCACCGGCGCTTGACCAGCAGTTTTTCGCATGTCTCCATATTCTGGAGACTGACCGCGGGTAAGCTTCGGGTCGGATCCGACGATCGACCAGAGGAAATGCGATCAGAAGGAGTCGTCACATGCGGATCAACACCCCCAACGCCACCGGAGTAGCCGTGGGAGTGCTGCTCACCGTGCTCCTTGGAGCCACCGCCGCGGTCGGCCAAGCGCTGATCACGTCGGCCGACATCAAGGATGGGACCATCCAGGGGAAGGACATCATGGAGGGGGCCATCACGTCCGGCGCCATCAAGGACGATGCGGTCAGACCGCTGACATCGCCAACAACAGCCTGACCAGCAGCGATATCAAGGATGGCACCGTCGCCAGCGCCGACATCCAAAACGGAACGGTCGCCAGTGCCGACATCGCCGACGGGACCGTAGCTCTGGCTGACCTCAGTGCGGCGGCGATCGACGGCGTCACCGTGTACAGTGGGCCGAACTGGGGCATTGTCGATCGCAACGTGATCGGCGCCGCAGACGCGTACCTTAGGGCGGGTCCCAGCGTTGGAGACAACGTCCGACCACCGCTGGGAGTCGGAAGCCTGGGAATCCGCACCGCCACGGGCGCCGACGGCGCGGCGTTCGGTAATCAGGTCGACTTCGGCGGGATGCTTGTGGACGACCTCACGGTTCTGGGATTCTCGGTGTTCACTACTGCGGAAAACATCGGCTTTGCCCCGAACAACCTCCCCAGCGTCCGGTTCGAGGTCGACCCGAACCTCGACGGGGTGACGAGCAACTTCTCGTCGATGAACTTCGTGCCCGACGCGGTCGCCCCCGGAGTATGGGTCGACATCGACGCGGTGAATTCGGGAGTGTGGGGTCTCACCGGCGACGCCGGGCCTGCCACGGGTTGCGACCTGCAGGGAACCCTGTGCAGCTTCACCGACCTGCTGGCCGCACTCGACGACGGGGACGGCGACCCCGCAGTCATCATCTCGGTGTCGTTCACGAAGGGTCGTGACTACCCGTTCTCTGGTGCGGTTGACGCTCTGATCATCAACGACCAGACCTTCGACTTCGAACCGCTCGGCGTGGTGACGACCCCGTAGCGGAGCCGCAGCTCACGCTGGACTGCCTGACCTGGGTCGCCGGCGACGGCGACGCGGTGTCATGGCTTCCCGCGTTGCTCCTCAGGGTGTGGGCAGCCGGTGGTGACGGTGGGGACGGCGAGCGACTCTCGAGGGCGGCTCCTAGGCGGGAACGGGCGTACACGCCGACCCCGCCCGCCGGGACGAGAAGCAATCCGAGTTGTTCCCGTCGTTCCCGTTTGCTCGTACTGAGCCGCCTCCCGGCTGACCGTTGAAAAGTGCGGAAACCCCTTGATTCGAAAGGGCTTTCCGCGGTGGAGGTGACGGGATTTGAACCCGTGGCCCCCTCGTTGCGAACGAGGTGCTCTGCCGAACTGAGCTACACCCCCGCGGTAATGGGAATGCTACCCCAGCACCGAAGAGGCCCCGCGGTCGAGGAACGCCCAGGACGCGGGTCTCTCACGCCGTGAAGGTGCCGGGACGAGGCTGCAACTCGGGTGTGGCATAGCCGTCGTCCCAGGGGAACCGGCCCTCTTCGTCGTCATAGGACAACTGGAGCGCCGGCACGGGCGCATCCGCCGGTCGCCGGTAGTAGCCGTTGGCGTCGAACAGGATCTCCTCGGGGTTGGGAACCACCTCGGGGATGATCCGGCGCGGCCAGTCCTCGAGGGTGACCATCTGGCCCGGGAGCAGGGGCGTCCCCGAGCGCACCCGGTCACCGAGCTCGTTGAGCACTCTGCCCGCGGTGCCCGGGTCGACACCGAGGATCAACAGCTCCGGGTGATCCAAGCCGTGGAGGCCGACGGTGTAGGCGAAGGGTGGTTGTTCGCCTGGTTCACCGCCGCATCCGGGGCATGCGCAGACGCCGCCGACGTACCGGATCGCCAGCCGTGGGTGCGCACGGTGTCGGCGAGCCATGCCTGGTCCTGGTCGATCCATGCCCTGGTCTGCATGTCCACTGGTAGCTCCTCTCGGTCGGGATCGGGACTCGACCGCGAACGTACCGGGCGCCTGTGACAGGAACGCGCCTCGGCGACGGAGCCGACCGACCGGCCGGCACAACTACTCCGGGTCGGTGCCCGGCCCTTCGCCGGGAGCACCCAACGCGCTCCTCACCCGCTCCTGGACGATGGTCGAGGTCAGGTCGGAACGGCTCCGCTCGATCAGGGCGCGGGCGACGTCGGTGGTGCGGCGCAACCCACCGGTCATGCCGTCGGGGTAGTCGAGCGAGGCGAGCAGGTCGAGCACGTGCTCCATGCGGCCGAAGGTGGCCTCGGCCTCGGGCAGCCGGCCGAAGCGGAGCTGGTCGAGCAGGGCGCGGCGCAACTCCCCGACCGCTTCGCCGAGGCCGTTGAGGTACGGGACCGAGCCGATCCCCAGGTCGGCAGGGAGCGGCAACCGATCGCCGGCGAGGAGCGCCGCGGTGAGCTCGGCTTCGGCGTACTCCTTCACCGCGTCGGAGAAGAACCCGGCGTGGTAGATGTCGGTGTGGTCGAGGAGCGGCGATTCGATCTCGGCGATGACGGCCCGCGCCTCGGCGATGAGCGCCTCCGCCTCGGACCGCTCACCGCGGTGGAGCGATCGGATGGCCTTGGAGGAGGCCTGGATGATCTTGCGGGAACCCCGCAGCGCCCGTTCACGGGCCTCGAATTTGGCGTCGAGCTCGGTGCGGACTGCCGCCTCGACCCCGGTCAGGTCCACAGAGCCCGGTTTCGCGGCCCGGGCGTCAACCGGCGACGACGCGCACCGAGGCGCCGTGCGGGTCTTCCTCCACCAGGTGCAGCGGCACCACGGGAGCGTTGGGTCGAGCGTTCTGCTGGGCATGCTGCAGCAGGGCGATATAGCCCCCCACGGCGACGTCGAAGCCGATGGTGACAGCGAGCCAGAACCCGCTTCCCTGGGTGATCGCCAGCACCAGCGTCAGCGCGGCGCCGGCCACCAGGGAGAGCAGGACCCGCCGGCGGCGCGCCTCGTGGCGCTTCCGGACGAGGATCTCCCTGGCATCGGTGGTGGCCACAGATGCCAGCAGGTTCTGTGACCGGTGGAAACTCCGGGTACTGGAGCTGGGTGCGGACCTACGACCGTCCAGCAGTGACGGAAGCAGGAAAGCGGCCCAGATCCCCCCGATCAGGACGAAGGCGAAAAGTTCCATTGTGCCCTTACTCCGCTGCACGCAGGGTACGACCCCTGCCTTATCGAGCCAAGCATCCGGCCCGAATGCTTCACAGTGCGGGGCATTGTGGTCCGTTGGGAACGCTCTCGCCAACTCGCCGGGCGGAACGGGCTCTCCCGGGGACCTCGATCCGCCGGTCAGGCGCCGGCGTCGTGGTGCTCGGTGGGGAGCGCCCTGAGCAACTCGACGGCGTGACGCAACGCCGGCCCGACGACCTCGAGCGACTCGGTGGCGCCGGTGACGCTGCCGGGGAGATTGATGATCAACGTGCCACCGGCAATGCCGCAGACCCCCCGGGACAGCATCCCGTGCGGCGTCTTCGCCACGGCGGCGGCGCGGATCGCCTCGGCCAGGCCGGGCGCCTCGCGCTCGATCACCGCCTGGGTCGCCTCCGGGGTGAGATCACGGCTGGAGAAGCCGGTACCTCCGGTAGTGACCAACAGCGGGACCTCCCCCACCCACTTCTCCAGGCCGGCAACCACCGGGGCGATCCCGTCGGGCACGACCTCGACCGGGGCGACCGAGAAACCGAGGACCTCCAGCATCTCGGCCACCGCCGGGCCGGACTCGTCGACCGCCTCGCCCAGGGTCACCCGGTCGGAGACGGTGACCACCGCCGCCCGCAGTGGGTCGGTCATCGACTCCATTCCCCTGACATCCCGCCGCTCTTCGACAGGAGCTGCACCGGGCCGATGGAGGCGCCCCGGTCGATGCCCTTGATCATGTCGTACAGCGTCACCGCTCCGACACAGGCGCCCGTCATCGCTTCCATCTCGACACCGGTGCGGGCTTCGACCCGGGCGGTCACCTCGATCCGAGCCCCCTTCTCGGTGGGCTCGATGGTGACGTCGACGCCGTCGAGGCCGACGGGGTGGCACAGCGGGATGAGCTCGGGGGTGCGTTTCGCCCCCATGATGGCGGCGATCCGGACGGTGGCCAGCGCGTCGCCCTTCGGGAGGCCGCCCGAGAAGACCGTCTCCCTCACCGCCCGGCTCATGGTGACGTGCGCCTCGGCGACGGCGGTGCGGAGGGTCACCGGCTTGCGGCCCACGTCGACCATCCGGACCTCCCCGTCCTCGGTGAGATGGCTCAGGCGATCGGTCCGCTCAGCCACCGAGGGCCTCCCGGCGGGAACGAGTGCTCGGCGCGGTGAACAGCTCGAGGTCGACCGGGCCGCCCGGCGCCACCGGCCCGGTGCCGACCGGCACCACGGCGAAGGCGTTGGCGGCGGCCATGGCGGAGAGCACGTTGGAAGCCTGGCCACCCGCCGAGCGGGCGTGCCACAGGCCGTCGGGACCGGGCAGGGCGACGGTGCGCAGGAACACCGTCTTCTCCGGATCGGTGGCGGCGCCGTCGTCGAGCACGCCGCGCACCCGGGGACGGAACACCGCATCGGCGCCCATCATGGTGAGCAACGCCGGACGGACGAACTGCTCGAAGGCGACGTACACCGAGACCGGGTTCCCGGGCAGCCCGAAGAAGGGGACGCCACCGACCGCGCCGAAGCCGAGCGGCTTGGCCGGTTGCATCGCCACCTTCCAGAAGCTCACCGTGCCGAACCCGGACAGCATCTCCTTGACGACGTCATGGTCGCCCATCGACACGCCGCCACTGCTGACCACGACATCGGCGGTCGCCGCCGCTTCGTCGAGCACCTCCCTGAGGCGAGCGGCGTCGTCGCCGACGATGCCGTGGTCGGCGACCTCGCCACCGGCGTCGGCGATGAGCGCCGCCAGGGTCGATCGGTTGGCGTCGCGGATCAGCCCGCCCGACAGGTCGGCGGTGTCCACCGGGACCAGCTCGTCACCGGTGGACAGCAGAGCCACCACCGGTCGGCGGCGGACGCGCGGGTTCGCCACGCCGAGGCCGGCGAGCACCCCGAGATGCGCCGGGCCCAGCCGGAGCCCGGCGGGGAGCACCTCGCTGCCGGCGGCGACATCGCCCCCGGCCAGCGCGCACCGCCAGCCCCGGGACGGGGGCGACGAGGATGCGGACCATGCCGTCGACCGTCTCGGCGTCCTCGACCCGGACCACCGCCTCGGCGCCCTCGGGGAGCGGCGCCCCGGTCATCACCTTCACCGCGGTGCCCGGCGCAACCGCCACCGTGGGCACCGAGCCGGCAGCCACCGTCGCCAGCACAGGCAGCTCGGCGGGCGGGCTGGCGGTGTCGCCGACCCTGACCGCGTAGCCGTCGACCGCCGAGTTGGGGAATGGCGGGAGGTCGTGCGAGGCGACTACCGGCTCGGCCAGCACGAGCCCGGCGGCCTCGGCCAGCGGAACGGTCTCCGAGGGGAGGAGAGGCACCGCGTCGAGCACCTCGGCCTGGGCTTCGAGCAGCGGCTTCATCCGGACCGGAGTCTACGTCCGCCGGACTCGGGGGTTCCCACCTCGACGGAGATCCATGAAACTTGGACCGGAGGGTGCGTCATCGCTTAGAGTCTCCACTAAGCAGCCTCAGCCACAGGGCGATCATCGTCCCCCCGGACACCGCACGGTGGTGCGGCCCATCGGGCCAAAGCCAGATCCCTCCCCGTGCGCCGACCGCAAGTCCCCCCACTATTCCCCCTGCTTGCGGAAGGCACCCTCCCCTCTTCGGGGGGGAGGGACGGGGAGGTCAACCGTGTCCGGCCCCGACCCCCTTCCCCGGCTGGAGGCCAAGGGTTACGTTCGGGTGGTGCTGTGGCTCACCCCGCCTCCCCACCTGCGTCGCCTGGTAGCCGGGCTCGCCCTGGTGGTGGCGCTCGCCGTCGACCTCGCCGGCAGCCCGACCGTCGAGCATCCGTTCGTCACCGCCGACATCGCCGCCGGGACACTGCTCGACCAAACGGACATCGAGTACCGGTCGGTCCCTTCCGGGTTGCTCCCGGCGGTGCCCGATCCGTTCGGCTTCGCGGCGAGAGACCTGCGGTCAGGGGACCCGATCACCCCGTCGGCGGTGGCGGCTGCGCCACCCCCGCCCGAGGGCTGGTGGTCCATCCGGGCACCGCTCCCCTTGGGGACGGCGGTGGGCACCCGGGTGAGGCTGATCGCCGCCGAGCCGGCCGTCGATGTCGTCGGCGTGGTGACCGGGGTGTCCGCCGAATCGATGTTGGGTGGAGATAGCGACGGCATGGTCGCCGTGCCCTCGGAGGACGCCGCCTCCGTCGCCGACGCCGCCGCCCGAAGGACCCTCACCGTCCTCGTCGGGACCTGACCGGGCCGATCGCCGGGGCGGGCCGCCAGCAGGGTCGTGCCGGGTCGCCGTTAGGCTCCCGGCCGCCAATGGACAACGCCATCCTCTGGGGTCTCATCCAGGGCCTCTCGGAGTTCCTGCCGATCTCCTCGGACGGGCATCTCATCCTCGTCCCGGCGCTCCTCGGCCGCGAGGGGCCCGATCTGGGCACGACGGCGGTCCTCCACATCGGCACGCTGGTATCGGTGCTGGTCTACTACCGGGCCGAGATCGCCGAGATGCTGCGGTTCACCCCTGAAGGCAGACGCCTGCTCTGGTTCGTGGTGATCGGCACCATCCCGGCAGCCGTCGTCGGCCTCGCCTTCTACTCGTTCTTCGACGAGATCGGCGAGGACCCGAAGGTGGTGGCGGCGCTGATGATCGCCGCCGGGGTGATGATGGTGCTGACCCGGTACATCGCGGTCGGTGACCGGCGTCGGGAGGACGTCACCTTCACCGACGCCGTCGCCATCGGGTCGACGCAGGCGATCGCGCTCCTCCCCGGGGTGACCCGCTCGGGCATCACCATCGCCACCGGGCTGGGGCGGCGGTTCGACCGGGCGGAGGCGGCCAACCTGTCGTTCCTGATGGGGATCCCGGCCATCGCCGGGGCCGGCCTGCTCGGCCTGCTCGACGTGTCCGGCGAAGGAGGTGTCGGCCTCGACTTCTCACTGGTGGTGGGCACCGTGGTGGCCGGCGTGACCGGCTACTTCGCCATCCGGTTCCTGGTCAAGTTCATCGGCAAGGTCGGCCTCGTGCCGTTCGGCATCTACTGCATCGCCTTCGGCGGGCTGTCGCTCATCCTGTTGTAGCGCGGCGGAGTCGCCGATCGGCACGGCGGTAGGCTCGTCACCGTATGGTGACCACCGGCCGGGCACTCACCGCACGGGGCCTCGAGCCCGACGAGGTCCGACAAAGGGTGGCCGCGGGGAAGGTCAACATCGCCCCCGACGGGCCTAGTCGGTCGACCGCCGACATCGTCCGGGCCAATGTCGTCACCCGGTTCAACATCCTCCTCGGCGTCCTGCTCGTGGTCACCCTGGTGGTCCTCCGCGAGCCCAGGGACGCGCTGTTCGGCATCGTCCTGGTGGCCAATGCCCTCATCGGGATCGTCCAGGAGCTCCGGGCCAAGCGGACCCTCGACCGGCTCGAGCTGCTCACCGCCCCTCGGGTCAAGGGCGCTCCGCGGAGGGCAGCTCGTCGACCTGCCGATCGACGAGATCGTCGTCGACGACATCATCGAGCTGCGCTCCGGCGACCAGCTGGCCGTCGACGGCCTCGTGGTCGCCGCCCGCGGGCTGGAGATCAACGAGGCTCTGCTGACCGGCGAGTCCGACCCGGTGACGAAGGACATCGGCGACCGTTGCCTGTCCGGCAGCTTCGTCTCGGCCGGGTCCGGGCGGTTCCGGGTGACCGAAGTCGGCGCCGACGCCTACGCGGTCAAGCTGGCCCTCGAGGCGAAGAAGTTCACCCAGGTGCGCTCCGAGCTGCGCGACGGGATCGACTGGATGCTCGGTGCCATCGGCTGGGCGGTGGCCCCCGCCATCGCCCTCGTCGTGTGGACCCAGATGCGCGCCGACGACGACTTCCACGAGGCGCTGCGGAGCGGCGTCGCCCAGGCGGTGGGGATGATCCCGCAGGGGCTGGTGTTGCTCACCTCGATGGCGTTCGCCATCGGGGTGATCAGGCTGGGACGTCGCCAGGTGCTGGTGAAGGAGCTGCCCGCCATCGAAGGCCTGGCCCGGGTGGACACGGTCTGCTTCGACAAGACCGGGACGCTCACCGAGGGCACCCTGGCGCTCAACGAGATCGTCCTGCTCGGCGACGTCGACCCCGAAGAGGCGCTGGCGGCGCTGGCCGGCGCCGACCCGGACCCGAACGCCACATCGGCGGCGGTGGCGGCCGCCTACCCGGACCCCCCGGAATGGGCGCCGGTGGCCACCGTTGCGTTCTCGTCGGCGCGCAAGTGGAGCGGTAGCTCCTTCGCCGGCCATGGCACGTGGGTACTGGGGGCACCCGACGTCATCGCCCCCGCCGACGCCGACGTGGGCGCCACCGCCCGCCAGGCGGGCGAGGCCGGTCAGCGGGTGCTGCTCCTCTCCCATGGGGAGCAGCCCCTCGACAGCACGCTGCCCGACGACCTCGCCCCTGTCGCCCTGCTCATCTTCGGCGACCGAATCCGGTCGGACGCCGCCGAGACCCTGCGCTTCTTCGCCGACCAGGGTGTGGCGGCGAAGGTGATCTCGGGTGACCATCCCGAGACGGTCGCCGCGGTCGCCCGCAGCGTCGGGGTGGTGGGCTCCGCCGAGTACTTCGACGCCCGGCACCTCCCCGACGACCCCGACGAGCTCGCCGACCTCATGGAGACCCACACCGTGTTCGGCCGGGTGACACCGCACCAGAAGCGGGCGATGGTGGCGGCCATGCAGAGTCGCGGTCATGTCGTGGCGATGACCGGCGACGGTGTCAACGACGTGCTGGCGTTGAAGGACAGCGACATCGCCATCGCCGTCGGCGGCGGGGCGTCGGCATCGCGGGCGGTGGCCCAGCTGGTGCTGATCGACGGCAGATTCGCCGCCCTGCCCGGGGTGGTAGCCGAAGGTCGGCGGGTGATCTCCAACATCGAGCGAGTTGCCAACCTGTTCCTCACCAAGACGGTCTACGCCATCGGCATCGCCCTCGCCGTCGGGCTGGCCGCCCTGCCGTTCCCCTTCCTTCCCCGCCACCTGACGCTCATCGGCGCGGTGACCATCGGCATCCCTTCCTTCTTCCTGGCGCTGGCCCCGTCGGCGCGACGCACCAAGCCGGGATTCGTGGGACGGGTGCTCCGCTTCGCCGTTCCCACCGGGATCGCCGCCACCCTGGCCACGTTCGCCGGATACCAGCTCGCCATCTCCGAAGGCGTGACGCTGGAGGCGGCGCGCACCACCGCCGTGATCGTGCTGACCTCGGTGGGGCTGTTCGCCCTCGCCATGGTCTGCCGGCCCTTCGTGCCGTGGAAGACGGGTCTGGTGGTGTCGATGGCGGTTCTGTCGATCATCGGGCTGACCAGCCCACGGTCGCAGGAGTTCTTCGAGCTGGAGATGCCGAGCACGGTGGTGTTGCTCGCCGCCATCGGGATCGTCGCCATCACCGGGGCGGTGATGATGCTCGCCCTGTACACGGTCGGCTGGCTGCGCACCGTGCCCGACCTGCTGCGCGACCTCCCTCCGCCGACACCGTCGGCGTGGCAGCAGATCATGGAGAGGATGAACGAGATGTCGGGGTGGCGGCGATCGTTTCCCGCAACCACCGAGATGCCGGCGACGCCTCCGCCGCCGCCCAGGTCGAGCTCACCAACGCCGACGCCGACCTCGACGCCGACGACGGTGCGCTCAACCCGCCCGAGCGGTGAGGTCGTCGAGGAAACCGATCAGCAACCGGTTGACCTGCTCCGGTCGCTCCTGCTGCGTCCAGTGCCCGCAACCGGCGACGACCTCGACCCGGAGATCGGCGACCCAGCGCTCCATCCCCTCGGTGAGCCCGACAGGCAGGATGGGATCGGAGTCGCCGACGATCATCGACACCGGGACCGTCAGCGGGGCACCGGCATACCCGGCGGCGTCGGCGGCGTTGCGGTCGATGTTGCGGTAGAGGTTGAGCGGGGCGGTGATCCCACCGGCGACGAACGCCTCGTGGTAGACGGCGAACTCGTCATCGGACATGAAGTCGGGGCGGGCGGCCACCCGGGTGTACATGCGGCGCAGCCAGGTCGCCGGATCGGCGGCGAAGCGCTCCTCGGCGGTGCCGTCCTGGAAGCCGACGACGTAGCCGAGCCGTTCCATCAGCGTCGACCGAATGATCGAGGTGTCGGGGAACCCACAGCACCATCCCCGGTAGGGAACGTTGAGGCTGACGATCGCCCGCACCCGGTCACGGTGCATCACTGCGGTCGCCCAGGCGACGATCGACCCCCAGTCGTGGCCCACCACGACGGCGCGGTCCACGTCGAGGGCGTCGAGGAGGCCGACCAGGTCGGTGACGAGCTCGGTGAGGCGGTAGGCCTCCACGGAGTCGGGCCGGCTGGAACCGCCGAACCCGCGCAGGTCGTAGGCGATCGCCCGATAGCCGGCGCCGTCCAGGGCCGGCAGCTGGTGGCGCCACGAGTAGGCCAGCTCGGGGAACCCGTGGATCAGCACCACCGGGTGGCCGCTCCCCGCCTCGTGGACGGCGAGCTCGACGTCGCCCACCCTGACCCGGCGACCGGCTTCCGTCGACCAGCGCTCCATGGGGGGCACGCTACCGGGCCGGGTCCTCCAGCCAGCTGTGGTCGAGCATGCCGGGGTCGAGATCGCGCATCAGGTCGACGAGATCGATGTCGAGCTTCCAGTCCGGCACCGAGGCCGGCCGGTCACGCCAAGCCCGGAAGCGGTACGGGCGACGGGGATGTTGCCTACTCCTCATCGGGACGTCCTCCTCACGAGTGAGTTGCATCATGCAACGCACTGTACCCGATTCAGTAGCGTAACGCAACTCACTTGGCTAGCATGGCTCCCATGCCCGCTCGGAAGAGGCTCGACGACCTCGACTGCACGATCGCCAACGGCGTCGACGTCTTCGGCGACCGGTGGAGCCTGATGATCCTGCGGGACGCCTTCCTGGGGGTCCGCCGCTTCGACGAGTTCCACCGCGACCTGGGGATCGCCCGCAACGTCCTCTCCGACCGGCTCGACCGGCTCGTCGCCGAGGGGATCCTCGAGCCGACCCGGTACGAGGACCACCCTCCCCGCCATGAGTACCTCCTCACCGAGAAGGGGGAGGATCTGCTCGACGTGATGCTCGCCCTGTGGCGTTGGGGCGAGCGCTGGGACCCGGTTCCCGTCGACGTTCGCCGGGTGATGACCCACCGCACGTGCGGCGCCGAGACCCAGGGCGTCGCCGTGTGCACCCACTGCGGCGAACGCCTCGAGCGGGACGAGCTGAAGCTGCGCCCGCTCCTCCCCGTGGTCGCCGAGCGGCTCGCCGTCGCCGCTGTCACCGGGCCGGTTGGCCCCACCACATCCGGGTGACGTAGGGCATCGGGAACGGCTCGGTCATCCCGTCTACCACCGCCAGCGCACGCTCCACCAGCGCACTCTGCCGATCCGGCGGCATCAGGGCGACATAGCTGATCGAGCGGATTCGGCGGTCGAGCTTCGGCCGGGTCATCGCCTCCTCCCACTCGAAGGCGGCCTCGCCGTCGGCGCCGGTCACCCGACCCCAGTCGGTGCCCTGGTACCAGGAGACGCGCTGGCGGTGCCAACCGATCACCTCCGACAAAGCGGCCACCCAGGGCCGGCGCTCGTCCCGCTCGTTGAACAGCACCGCCAGGCCGCCGTCCGGGGTGAGGACCCGTCGGATCTCAGCCATGGCGGCGGTGGCGTCGAACCAGTGGAACGCCTGAGCGACGGTGACGGCATCCACCGACGAGTCGGTGAGCGGGATCGCCTCGGCGGTGCCGGCGAGCACGGCGACATCGGGCAGGACCATCGCCAGCTGGGCACGCATGCCGGGAACGGGCTCGACGGCGACGATCTCCGCCCCGGTCCCGACCAGCATCCGGGTGAGCTTGCCGGTGCCGGCGGCGAGGTCACACACCCGACGGCCCGGACCGACTCCCACCTCGGCCGCCAACCGGTCGATCGCCTCGGACGGGTATCCGGGCCGGGCCGCCTCGTAGTCGGCGGCGGCGCGGTCGAAGCCGAGCGCCCCGGGGTCGAGGCCTCTCCCAGCGACTCGATCACCTTCCACGACGAGCGACGCTACCCGCCGGGGCAGGCCCGGTAGAGGGCGCCGGTCGGTAGGCTGCGTCGCCTCTGCCGAAGGGAACCGATGGCCGACGACGCCGCCACGAAGGACGACGCCCCCACGCCCGCTGCCGGTACCCCCGACGGCGCGCCCAAGGGCAAGGAAGAGAAGCCGGCCGAGGCTCTCCCACCTCCTCCGCACCACGAGGACGTGGTGTCGGAAACCGCCCACACCGTCACCATCGGCGGCAAGCGGGTGGCGTACACGGCCCGTGCCGGTCACCTGGTGCTGAAGGAGGAGGAGGGGAAGAAGCAAGCGTCCTTCTTCTCGATCGCCTACGTCCGCAGCGGGGTCAAGGACACCTCGACCCGGCCGGTCGTGTTCTCCTTCAACGGCGGGCCCGGGTCGTCTTCGGTGTGGCTCCACCTCGGCGCCTTCGGCCCCCGTCGGGTCGAGCTGGGTCCCCAGGGTGAGCCGTTGCCCGCGCCGGGACGCCTCGTCGACAACGAGCACTCCCTGCTCGACGTAGCCGACCTCGTGTTCATCGACCCGGTGAGCACCGGGTACAGCAGGGCCATCCCCGAGGAGGAGGCCAAGCAGTACCACCACTTCCGACGCGACATCGAGTCGGTCGGCGAGTTCATCCGCCTGTGGCTGACGAGGAACGACCGCTGGGACTCGCCCAAGTTCATCGCCGGCGAGTCGTACGGGACGACCCGGTCGGCGGCGCTGGCCGGGCACCTGCTCAACCGGCACGGGATGTACTTCAACGGGCTGATCCTGGTGTCGGCCATCCTCAACTTCGGGACCGCCCCCTTCGACACCAAGACGTGGACCTTCGACCGGGGCAACGACGTCCCCTACATCGTCTTCCTCCCCACCTACGCCGCCACCGCCTGGTTCCATGGGCGGCTGCCCACCGATCTGCAGAAGCTGCCGCTGCGCCGGCTGCTCGACGAGGTCGAGGCGTGGGCATCGACCGACTACTCGGTCGCCCTCCTCCGAGGCTCCCGGCTGAGCGACACCGAGAGAGCCGAGGTGGCGGCGACGCTGGCCCGGTACACCGGGCTGTCCACCGAGTACGTCAACCGCTGCGACCTCCGCATCGAGATCCTGTGGTTCTGCAAAGAGCTGCTCCGGGATATCCGCCGCACCGTCGGCCGCATCGACTCCCGGTACACCGGCATCGACCGCTTCCCCGCCGGGGCGATGATGGAGACCGACCCGAGCCTCGACGCCACGCTCGGCGTGTACACCTCGGCGCTCAACGGCTACGTCCGGGGCGAGCTCGGCTACGAGAGCGACCTCCCCTACGAGATCCTCACCGAGCGGGTGAACCCCTGGGACTACGAGGAGTTCAAGAACGCCTATGTCGACGTGTCGGAGACGCTCCGCGAGGCGATGAGTCGCAACCGGTTCATGAGGGTGTTCGTCGCCAACGGGTACTACGACCTGGCCACGCCCCATTTCGCCACCGAGCACACCCTGGCCCACCTCGGGCTCGACGCCGAACTGGCGGGCAACGTCGAGATGGCCTACTACGAAGGCGGCCACATGATGTATGTCCACCTCGGCGAGCTGGGCGCCATGGCCGAAGACATCCGCCGCTTCGTCACCGAGACGCTGAAGGCGCCCGTCGCCGCCACCCTGTGACGGCCATCCGGTGAGCGGGAGCACGTCTGACCGGGTCGGGCCGTGGCGATCGGCCTTCGCCGTCCCCGCCCGGGCCCGGGCATCGTTGCCGCTGCTGGCCACGGTGCTACTCATGGCCACCCTGGCGGGCACGCTCGCCGCCGCCATCCCCACCTACCGGGACGCGGTGGTCGAGGCATCGCTCAAGGCCGACGTCGCCTCCGCCCCGGCGCTCGACACCGGCGTCGAGGTGCTGCTCCGTCACCCGGCTTCCGGGGCCGGTGAGCTGGTGCCGGCGGTGTCGGAGGTGGTCGACGACGCCTTCGCCGCCCGGCGACGGAGCCTGGTGCTCGCCAGGTCCGACAGCTTCACGCTGCCCGATCGGTTCTCGTCCGCCGAGACCAACCGGGTCACCAACCTGGCCTTCGTCGACGGCCCCGATGACCTGCTCGTCGACGTCGAGGGCAGCCGAGCGACGGTGCCCGCCGGTGACGCCGTGGCCGCCGCCCTCCACACCGAGGCGGCCGAGCTCCTCGGCGCCGGCGTGGGTGACCGCATTCGCCTGGGGAGCAGGGCCGATGGGGATCTCCTCGTCGAGGTCGTCGCCCTGGTCGAGCCAGCCGATCGCACCGACCCGCTGTGGGCGGACAGCCCGCTGGTGCGCGACGGCGCCACAGAGTCGGGCTCGTTCACCGAGGTGGGGCCATTCCTGGTCGACGAGGCCACGTTCTCCGGGCTCGCCGGGAACGCCTCCTATCGATGGAGGTGGATGCTCGAGCCCGACCTGGTGGAGTCGGGCCCGGCGGCGGCCACCGCCGGCGGCGTGGCCGCCATCCCGCGGGTCCTCGCCGACGACCTCGATCGCGCCGACGCCGACGTCACCACCGGGCTGCCCGCCCTGGTGTCCTCCGCCGAGACGTCGATCGGCGCCATGGGGACGGTGATCGGCCTCGTGCTCGTCCAGGTCGCCGGGGTCGCCCTCTACGGCCTCGCTCTGGCGGCACTCGCCCTGGTCGACAGCCGGATGGGCGAGACCGCCCTGCTCCGCTCCCGTGGGGCGAGCGCGCTGCAGCTGGGATTCCTCGCAACCCTGGAAGCCCTGCTGGTGGTCGTCCCGATGATCGTCGTCGCCCCGTGGCTGAGCCGGTCGGTCGTCGACCTGCTGGGCCGGTGGGGGCCGGCTGCGGGGACCGGCCTCGACCTCCGCCCCGAGATCCCGCGGGGAGCGTGGGTGGCCGCCGCCGTCGTCGGGCTGCTCACCGTCGCCGTCGTGGTGACTCCCGCGGTTCGGGCTGCCGCCTCCTTCGCCTCCGCTCGGCCGCAGCGCCCTACCGAGGGTGGCGCCGAGCGGGCCGGGTTCCTGCGTCGCACCGGGCTCGACGCCGCCATCGCCGTGGTCGCCGTCTTCGGGCTCTGGCAGATGATCAGGGCCGGGTCGGTCACCGCCAGCGGAAGGGCCGACCCGCTCCTCGTCGGCGCCCCGGCGTTGGGCATCATCGCCATCTCGCTCCTCCTTCTCCGCATGTTCTCGGCGGCGGCAACCATGGCCGAGCGGGCCGCCTCCGGCCGGCGCGGCGTGGTGCCTGCGCTGGCCGGTTGGGAGCTGACCCGGCGGCCCGGTCGATTGGGCCGGATCTCGGTGCTGGTGGTGCTCGCCACCGCGGTGGGGGCGTTCACCGCGGTCCACCTGTCGTCGCTGCGCCAGTCCCACGTGGAGCAGGGCGATGCCCGGGTGTCGGCCGACCTGGTTGTGACCCCCGACGCCCGCTCCCGATCCCAGATCGACCAGACGCTGCTGGCGGGCGGCTACCGCACCACTCCGGGCGTCACCGGGGCGATGCCGCTAGACCGGCAGACCGTGTCGTTCGGAGCCGCCCCGACCGGGATCGCCGGAGTTCCGCTGATCTCTGTGGACGCCCAACAGGTCGACGAGCTGCTCCGCACCCCGGAGAGGCTCGTGGGGCCGGCGGCTGAAGGCTGGACCCGGCTCCACCACCCCGATGACCTGGGAGGCCTCCCGCTGGCCCCCGAGGGGGCGGGGAGCTGGGAGGTGACGATGACCGCCCAGCCGGTGGCCGGAGCCGATCCCGAACCTTCGGCGACCGCCCAGGTGATCTTCCTCGTCGCCGACCGGGACGCCACCGTGCACCGCCTGCTCGGGCCCGAGCTCCCCCTCGACGGCACCCCGACCCTGGCCGAGTTCGACCTTCGACCCGAGGTCGACGGCTCCTCGCTCCCGTTCTCGGCGCCCCTCGACCTCATCGGGCTCGAGCTCCGAGGAACGCCGATGGCCCTTCCTCCCGACGCCGACCCCGGCGACCTGGTCGGCGACCAGGCACCGCCGACCATCGAGATCGGGATGACCGATCTCAGCGTCGACGGCTCGCCGGTCGGGATCGAGAGTCGGGAGTGGAGCCTGTTCGACCACGTCACATCGTCGACTTCGATCATCGAGCCCGACGCCTCGGCGGTGTCCGACGAGGACTCGGTGACCGTCGAGTTCAACGCCGGCGTCGACTTCTTCGCCAACTCGCGACCCGCGGTGGTCAGCCTGGCGACCGCGCCCGCGTTGGGCGAGCAGCCGCCGCCGATCCCGGTGATGCTCACCGACTCGCTGGCCGACACGCTCGGGCTCCGCCCAGGAGACACCACGGCGATGACGCTGCGCGGCCGCATCCACGATGTCGAGGTGGCCGACACCGTTGCCGCCGTGCCCTTCGCCATCGACGCCGAGCAGGCCGTCCTCGCCGACTGGTCGACACTCAACACACGCCAGTTCCTCGCCTTGGGGGCGCTGGCGACACCCACCGACTGGGCCCTGGGCATCGAAGCCGATGCCGTCGACGCCGCCCACGAAACGCTGCTGAACGACCCATTCCGGAGCGTGGCGGTGAGCGACCGGGTCGGGGTGAGCGGCGACATCGGCCGTGACCCGACCACGGTCGGCCTGTCGGGGAGCATGGTGCTCGCCTTCGTGGCCGCCCTCACCGTCGCCGCCGTCGGGATGGTGCTGACTGCGGTAATGGGTGCCCGTCACCGTCGAGGAGGCGTCGCCATCCTGCGGGCCCTCGGCATCCACCGCGGCGAGCTGCGCCGACTGCTCGTCCTGGAGACGCTGCCGCTGGTGGCGGTGTCGGCGGTGGCCGGCATCATCACCGGGATCGGTCTTGCCCGGTTGTCGCTGCGCTCGGTCGCCGTCTCCCCGGACGGCACCCCGGCCATCCCCGAGCCGCTGCTGGTCGTCCCCTGGCCGGCGATCGCCGTCGTGGCCGGACTGGTCGTCGTCATCGGGGCTCTGTTGCCGTTGCTGACGGCCCGGCTGCTGGGTAGGCAACGGCCCGCCGACGAGATCCGCTTCGGCGAGGCTCGCTGATGCGCCGGTTCGTCACGCCCATCGCCGCCCTGGTCGGGGTGGGACGCCGCTCGGAATTGGCGGCGGCGGTCGCCGTCGGCCTGGTGCTCGCCGTTGCCACCACCGTCCTGGTGGCGCAACCACGGCTGCTGCGTCGGGCCGAGACCGAGAGCCTGGACCAGGCGCTCGCCGCCACCCCGCCACAGTGGCTCGGGCTGGCGCTCGACATGCCCGACCTGTTCACGTTCACCGGCGAGGGCGAGCCGACCGCACCGGTGACGGATGCCTTCGACGAGCTCGCCGAGACCGTCCCGGCCCGGCTCTCCAGCCTGTACGGCGATGGCAGATACGTGATCGACACCACACGGTTCGCCGTTCCCGAGGTGGACGCCGAACCGGCCCCGTCCCCGATCATGATGACCCTGCGCCTCCACCCCGACCTCGGTGACCGCGTCGAGTTCGTGGCGGGAGCGCCGCCGCAGCCGATCGACGAGATGACCGACGACCGGATGGCGGTGATCGAGATCGCGGTGAGCGCCGCCACCGCCGAAACGCTCGGGCTGGACGTCGGGTCCGAGCTCACCACTGGGGGTCTCCGACGACGCCCTGCTGCGTGGGATGGAAGGCCCGTTGCCACCCCCGTTCCTGGCCAGGGTCAGTGGCGTGTTCGAGCCGACTCCCGCCACCGACCCGTACTGGTGGGGCGACCTCCGGCTCCATCGGCCCATCGTCA
>CAWEUW010000006.1:0-165172 GCA_963812375.1 uncultured Acidimicrobiia bacterium
CCTGCCCGCAACCACCGGGGACGGCACCGCAAAAGCCGCGGATCCCCGCCGAGGCGTTGGCGGCGGCGCGGGCGGCACGGAACGCCACGCTCGAAGCCGAGGCCGAAGCCGCCCGCGGACGAAGCGCCGGATGCGCCACCAGAGGAGCCCGCGGAGGCGAAGCAACGGATCCCGGAGCACCTGCTGGCGCGAGCGAGAGCGGCGAAGGCGGCGGCCGGCCGGCACCCGCCGCCCAACCGCGGTCGCCGAGGTCGAGCCCGCCCTCGTCGGCGGCGGCACCCCGGAGACCGCCGGGGACGAGGCCGCATCGGTGGTCGCCGAGCCCGCCGATCCGGCGCCGGCGCCGAGGAAGTCGCGGATCCCGCTGAGGCCCTCGCCAAGGCGGCGGCGATGCGGGAGGAGAAGGACGCGGGCGGAGCCTGAAGGGAAGCCGCGGCCGGCCCGACTCGAGAGCACCCCTCCCGCCCCGCCTCCTTCGTCGGCACCCCTCCCCTGAGAGGGGAGGGGAAGTTGTTGTCAATCGAGGCGGCTGGTGAGGCCTTTCACCTCCATGATGGTCGAGGTGATCTCCTCGATCGAGTGGGTGGTGGTGTCGACGGTGGGAACGCCCTCCTGACGGAACAAGCGCTCGGCCAGCCCGACCTCCTGGGTGCACCGCGCCAGCGACGAGTAGTCGCTGTCGGGCCGGCGCTTCTGCCGGATCTGGTGGAGCCGCACCGGGTCGATGGTCAGCCCGAAGAGCAACGGCTGGTAGGGGCGCAGGGTCTCGGGAAGCGATCCACCGGAGAGCTCGTCCATGGTGAGCGGATAGTTGGCCGCCCGGATCCCGTACTGCATCGACAGGTAGAGGGACGCCGGGGTCTTGCCGGCGTGGGACACTCCGATGACGATGAGGTCGGCGCTGCCGTAGTGCCGGATCCCCAGCCCGTCGTCGGTGGTGAGCGAGAAGTCGAGGGCGTCGAGGCGCACCTGGTACAGCGACGTGTCGCGGATCGAGTGGGCTGCCCCGACGACGTGGCCCGGCTCGAGGTGCAACTCCTCGGCCAGGGTGTCGACGAAGTGCTCGAACAGCCCGAGCACCAGGGCGTCGGCCTCGCGCAACCGCTGCCACAGCGCGGTGTCGGTGAGCGTGCTGAACACGATGGGGCGCGGGCCCTTGGCGGCGAGGGCGTCGACCTCGGCGACCACGGCGTCCACCTTCTCCCTGTTGTCGACGAACGGCCTCAGCAGGTAGGCGGCTTCGATACCGTCGAACCGGGCCACCAGGCTGTGGGCGAACGTGGCGGCGGTCAGCCCGGTGTGGTCCGAGACGCAGACGACGGGACGGCGCTCGGTCAATCGACCGGGTCCTCCGGTGGGGCGCCGGCATCCGCCGGCACCGTCGTGCCGGAGAGCTGTAACCAGGTCTCGAGGATGGTGTCCGGGTTGAGCGACATGCTCTCGATGCCCTCGTCGGCGAGCCACTGGGCGAAGTCGGGGTGGTCGGAGGGGCCCTGTCCGCAGATCCCGATGTACTTGCCCCTGTCCAGGCAGGCGGCGATCGACTGCGAGATGAGGGCCTTCACCGCCGGGTCCCGCTCGTTGAACAGGTCGGCGACCAACCCCGAGTCGCGGTCCAGCGCCAAGGTCATCTGGGTGAGGTCGTTGCTCCCGATGGAGAACCCGTCGACGTGATCGAGGAACTGGTCGGCGAGCACCGCGTTCGAGGGGATCTCGCACATCATGATCAGCCGCAGGCCGTTGTCACCGCGTCGCAGCCCGTTCTCGGCGAGGATGCCGACCACCTCCTCGACCTCACCAACGGTGCGGACGAACGGGATCATCACCTCGACGTTGGTGAACCCCATCTCGTCGCGCACCCGCCGTAGCGCCGAGCACTCGAGGTCGAAGGCGGGCCGGAACGAGGCGTCGCGGTAGCGCGAGGCGCCCCTCCAGCCGATCATCGGGTTCTCCTCGTGCGGTTCGTAGCGTTCTCCTCCGAGGAGGTGGGCGTACTCGTTGCTCTTGAAGTCGGAGAGCCGGACGATCACCGGCTTGGGGTGGAAGGCGGCGGCGATGGTGGCGATGGCCTCGGTCAGCTTCATCACGTAGAAGCTCTCCGGGTCGGGATAGCCGGCGATCCGCTCCTCGATGGCGGCGTTGAGCTCGGCGGGGAGCTCCGGGTAGTCGAGGAGCGCCCGCGGGTGGACCCCGACGGCGGTGTTGATCACGAACTCGAGCCGGGCGAGCCCGACGCCGTGGTTGGGGATGCGGCTGAAGGAGAAGGCCCGCTCCGGGTTGGCCAGGTTCATCATCAGCTTGACCGGCGGCTCGGGCATGGCGTCGAGCTGGTGCCGGCGCACCTCGAACGTCAGCCGCCCGTCGTAGACGAACCCGGTCTCGCCCTCGGCGCACGACACGGTGACCGGGGCGCCGTCGGGGAGCAGGTCGGTGGCGTCACCGGTACCAACCACGGCGGGGATGTCCAGCTCCCGGGCGATGATGGCGGCGTGGCAGGTGCGCCCGCCCCGGTCGGTGACGATGGCGGCGGCCCGCTTCATCACCGGCTCCCAGTCCGGGTCGGTCATGTCGGCGACGAGGACGTCGCCCTCCTCGACCCGTGACATCTCAGCCGGGGACCGCACTACACGCACCGCCCCGGTCCCGATCCGGGCACCGACGGCGCGTCCGGTGGTGAGGATCGGTCCCCGGTCCTCGAGATGGAACCGCTCCAGAACCCGGGCATCGGACTGGGACTGGACGGTCTCCGGGCGTGCCTGCAGCACCATGAGCTCACCGGTGACCCCGTCCTTGGCCCATTCGACGTCCATCGGCCGGCCGTAATGGTCTTCGATGAGCACCACCATCGCCGCCATCCGCTGCACGTCGTCATCGGTGAGGCAGAACGTCCGCGCCATCTCGACCGGCACGTCCACGGTGGCGACCCCGGTGCCGTCGGCGGCGTACACCATCTGCCGGTTCTTCTGCCCGAGGTGGCGGCCGAGGACCGCCGGGCGCCCGGCGGCGAGCGCCGTCTTCGAGACGGTGAACTCGTCGGGGTTGACCGCTCCCTGGACCAGCAACTCGCCGAGCCCGTAGGTGGCGGTGAGGAACACCACGCCGGGGAAGCCGGACTCGGTGTCGATCGAGAAGGCCACCCCACTGACCCCGACGTCGGATCGCACCATCCGCTGCACACCGGCCGACAGCGCCACCTCGTCGTGGGTGTAGCCGCGGTGCACCCGGTAGGCGATGGCCCGGTCGTTGTAGAGGGAGGCGAACACCTTTCTGACCGCAGCCAGCACTGCGTCGACGCCGACGACGTTGAGGTATGTCTCCTGCTGGCCGGCGAAGGAGGCGTCGGGCAGGTCCTCGGCGGTTGCCGACGAGCGCACCGCCACCGATACCCCGTCACGGGTCCCGGCATCGGCGGACAGCTCGGCGTAGGCGGCGGCGATCTCCCGTTGCAGGTCGTCATCGAGGGGTGCCTCCTCGATCCAGGCGCGGATCTCGGCGCCGGCCGCAGCAAGGGCGACGACGTCCTCGGGATCGACACCGGCCAGTCGGTCGGCGATGCGCCGGTCGAGCCCGGTCCGGCTGAGGTGGGTGCCATAGGAGTCGGCGGTGGTGGCGAACCCGCCGGGGACGGTGATGCCCGCCGAGCTCAGCCGGGTGATCATCTCGCCCAGCGAGGCGTTCTTGCCACCGACCGCGGGGAGATCGCTCATCGAGATCTGGTCGAACCACATGATGTGGGCCATCGGTGCACCTCGGGCTCGCGCGTGCCTGAGAGTACCGCCCGGGTGACTGGCTGCTCCAGGGCTGGTCGACCGGAGGGCCGCTCGGCGTGGCATCATTGCGCCGTATGGCCAATATTCGCAACGAGGCTGTGGCGCAAGATCACCGGTGGCAGAGGTTCGGGGGGCGGCGGCGGGCGCCCGATGGTGCTCGAAGTCGCCGGCTCCACCGAGCAGACGTCGATCATCCCGGTCGAACACGAGGGCGGTCGCTACCTGGTCGCCGACCGCGCCGATGCCACCTGGGTGGAGCGCATTCGCCTCAGCGGCCGAGGGAGCCTCACCAACAAGGACCGGAAGATGGCGGTTACGGCGACCGAGGTGCCGGTGGAGGACCGCGCCGCGATCATCACCGCCTACCGCGCCCGGGCGGGCGAGGCGGCCGAAGCCGCCGCCTGGGCGGACGAGCGCCGACCCGGCCGACCATCCGGTGTTCAAGCTCGACCGCGCCTCCGACGGCGACCGTGGTGGTGGCTCCGCCTGGTAGGGCGTGGCGGTCCAACCGGCGCCTGGGTTCCTGTCACACCGTGGCGATACCTTCGGATCCTGACCCTGCGGGGAGGACATGATCCGGAGGAGTAGCGTGGATGGGGCCATGCCAGCCGTCGAGCCGGGCGACCGGATACCGATGTCATGGGAGGAGTACGCCGCCCTCCCCGAGCAACCACGCGGCGAGTACATCGACGGGGCTTTCGTCGTGAGCCCGTCGCCGACCGGCGATCACCAGGACATCGAGCACCGGCTACGCAAGCGCGATCGAAGCCGCGCTGCCTGAGCACGGCGGGAGTCCGGCGCGACTGGTCGTGGAAGCCGACCGACGACGAGTTCATCCCAGATCTGATCGTCGTTCGATGCGCACCGACGAGAACGTGCGATATACCGGGATGCCGCACCTCGTGGTCGAGGTCCTCTCGACCGACCGCGCCGCCGACTTGTTGCGCAAGGCACACAAGTACGCCGCCATCGGCGTCCCGTTCTACTGGGTGGTCGACACCGATGGCCCGGAGATCATCGAGTTCCGGCTCGTGCCGGGTGCCGCCGCCTACACCGAGGTGGGCCGCCACTCGGGCGAGACCCGGCGACACTCGACATCGGAGTGGCGGAGGTCACAGTGGTACCCGCCGACCTCACCGGCTGAACGAGGTCCAACTACAGGAGCGGGCATCCGTCGCGCGAAACCGGTGACACCTCATTCGTCGGGCATGATCACTGCGGGCCAGTTGATCCTCGGGGTCGGTGACGTCGGGGTCGAGTTCGTACCGTTCGATGGCGTTGCCCACCAGCGGCGCCTCGATCGTCCCGTCCTCCGCCAGCGCCGCCAGCGTGGCCACCACGGTGTGGGCGGCGTCGATCTCGAAGAACCGGCGCAGCGCCTCGCGGGTGTCGCTGCGGCCGAAGCCGTCGGTTCCGAGCGGTCGGAACCGCCGTGGCACCCAACGGGCGACCTGGTCGGGCACCGCCTTCATGAAGTCGGAGACGGCGATCACCGGCCCGGCGCTGTCGGCGAGCAGGCGGGTGACGTAGGGCACCCGGGGCGCGTCGCCGGGGTGGAGACGGTTCCACCGCTCCGCCTCGAGCGCCTCCTCGCGCAGCCGCTTGTACGAGGTGGCGCTGTAGAGGGCGGCCCCCACCCCGTAGTGCTCGGCGAGGTCCTGCTGCGCTCGGCGGGCCGGCGACCTGGGCCGACCCGGAGAACACGATGGTGGCGGCATGCGGCATCCCCTCGGGGGCGTCCGCCCACCGGTACATGCCTTGGAGGACCCCGTCGTCGACACCCTCCGGCTTCGCGGGCATCGGGTAGTTCTCGTTGTACAGGGTGAGGTAGTAGAAGATGTCCTCGTTGTCGACGTACATGCGGCGCAGCCCGTCGTGGACGATCGCCGCCGTCTCGTAGGCGAAGGCGGGGTCGTATGCCTGGCAGACCGGGACGGTCGATGCGATCAGCAGGCTGTGTCCGTCCTGGTGCTGCAGGCCTTCGCCGAGCAGGGTGGTGCGTCCGGCGGTGCCCCCCAGCAGGAACCCGCGCGCCCGGGAATCGGCGGCCGACCAGATGAGGTCGCCCACCCGCTGGAACCCGAACATCGAGTAGAACGAGTAGAAGGGCACCATCGGCACCCCCCGGGTGGCGTAGCTGGTGGCGGCGGCGATCCAGCTCGCCATCGCCCCCGCCTCGGTGATGCCCTCCTCGAGGATCTGCCCGTCCTCGCTCCTCGGCGTACGACAGGAGGAGGTGACGGTCCACCGGCTCGTAGAGCTGGCCCTGGGAGGCGTAGATCTTCAGCTCCTTGAACAGGGCGTCCATCCCGAAGGTCCTGCCCTCGTCGGGGATGATGGGGACGACACGCGGCCCGTAGTCGGGGACCGGGCCAGGTTGCGGAGCAGCCGGTGAAGGCGCCGGTGGTGGACACCTCGGTCTTGCCCGACCCGGCGGCGAACTCGGCGAACGCCTCGTCGGGCGGTGGGGCCAGCGGGCGGCGATGGACACCACCCGCGACGGCAGCGGCCCGTCGAGCGCCTTGCGTCGCTGGGTCAGGTACTCGACCTCGGGCGAGTCACCGGAGGCCGGTAGTACGGCAACGCACCGTCATCGAGCGCTTCGTCGGGGATCTCGGCGCCGAGCTCGAGGATGTCCCGCAACCCCTTCACCTGGTCGACGGTGAGCTTCTTCACCTGGTGGGTGGTGTTCCCCCCCTGGATGCCGGGGCCCAGCTGCCAGCCCTTGATCGTCTTGGCGAGGATCACCGTCGGCAGGGCCTCGGTCTCGGTGGCGGCCCGGTAGGCGGCGTACACCTTGCGGTAGTGAGCCCGCCGCGGCGCAGCGCCCATCTCGTCGTCGGTCATGCCCTCGACCAGCTTGCGCAGCCGGGGATCGGGCCCGAAGAAGTTCTCCCGGACAAAGGCGCCGCTCTCCGCCTCGACCGCTGGTACTCGCCGTCGACGGTGCGGTCCATCTTCTCCACCAGCACCCCGTCGACGTCGCGGGCGAGCAACGGGTCCCAGTTGCTGCCCCAGATGGCCTTGATCACGTTCCACCCGGCACCGCGGAAGACCGCCTCGAGCTCCTGGATGATCTTCCCGTTGCCCCGGACCGGGCCGTCGAGGCGCTGCAGGTTGCAGTTGATCACCCAGGTGAGGTTGTCCAGCTTCTCCCGGGCCGCCAGCGAGATCGACCCGAGCGTCTCCGGCTCGTCGACCTCGCCGTCGCCGATGAAGCACCACACCCGGGACTGGGAGGTGTCGTCGATCCGCCGGTTGTGCAGGTACTTGAGGAACCGCGCCTGGTACAGCGAGTTGATCGGCCCGAGGCCCATCGACACCGTGGGGAACTCCCAGTAGTCGGGCATCAGCCGAGGGTGGGGGTAGCTGGACAGCCCGCCGCCGATCTCACGCCGGAACCGGTCGAGGTCCTGCTCGTCGAGCCGGTGCTCCAGGTAGGAGCGGGCATAGATGCCGGGGGCGGCGTGACCCTGGATGTAGATGTGGTCGCCCGGGATCCCGTCTTCCTTGCCGCGGAAGAAGTGGTTGAACCCGACCTCGTACAGGATGGCCGATGAGGCGAAGGTCGACAGGTGCCCGCCGATGCCGTCGGCGGCCTTGTTGGCCCGGATCACCATCATCGCCGCGTTCCACCTGATGAACCGGCGGATCCTCCCTTCCAGGTACTCGTCGCCGGGGAACCATGCCTCGTCGGCCGCCGGGATGGTGTTGATGTAGGGGGTGGACACCGATGCCGGCACACCGACGTTGCGGGCGCGGGCCCGCTCGATCAGCTTCGCCATGAGGAATGGGCGCGGGCGTTGCCCTCGGCCGAGATCACCGTGTCGAGCGAGTCGAGCCACTCGGTGGTCTCCTCCGGGTCGGTATCGGGAGCTGGTGGGTGAACCCGTCGATGATCATCGGTGCGCCGCCTCCTCGCCGGCACCCCCGAGCCTACCGGGCGGGCGTGCCCGGCTCACGGGCGGCCGGGCGCCCTGCTGGCGTGTCAAGCCCACGCGGTGTCCTCGTAAGGTCGCGAGCACCACCCGGACGACGTCGCCGTGATTCACGCCGGACCTGACCGGTGAGCCGCAAACCGACCAAACCGCACGGTCGGAGCACACCGCTCCAGCCCGGAATCGACCGTAGGCCCGACGGGATCGGCCCCGTTACCGGCTGGAAAGGCCGGCGTCCTGGGCCGCTGGACGACGGGCCGTGTTGTCCGTCAGCGTAGACGGTGACACCCGTTCCGCCTTCGCCTCAGCTCCGAGTGAAGACAGCCTCAGCTCCGGGTGAACACCGCCGCCGAGGCGACGTCGGCCAGCGCCTCGATCAGGTCGATCTCACGGGCTCCAGCCTCGGCGGCGATCGCTTGCAACGTCACCGTGGAGGCGAGGCCGGGAGCCGCAACACGACGGTCGACCGGCGATCGATCGTCCCGGTGATGACATCCTCCTCGACCGCCTTGAGCGCATCGGTGACAGTGTATTGCGCGCGCCACGAAGCCCCCCGCTTCAGCAGCCGCGTCATCACCTCCACCTCGGCCGCCGACGATGGCGACTCACCGACGAGGAGGACGAGCGGGCCGGGCTCGGCGGCCAGCGCCTCGGCGAGGGCGGCGCCAGACACCATGGTCGGAGAGTCCTCGTCGCCGATTCGGATCGGAGTCGGAGGAGGGGACGGAAGTGGGCCGGATTCGGGACCATGGCTGGCAAACCTATCCTCGCGCTCGATCGTGCGTGTAGTGACGACGGCGCCACTGAGTGTGGTCTTGCTTGCCGCCGGGGCCGCCACTCGGTTTGGAGGAGACAAGCTCGTTGCCTCGGTGGGGGGGCGACCGGTTATCGACCTCTGCCTCGACGCCCTCGAAGGGTCGTCGCTGGTCGCCCGCGCCGTGGTGGTCGCCCCGGTGCCCTCACCGGTGGCCGACCTCGCCGCCCGGTCCCGGACCATTCCGGTCACGGTCGTCCCCGGCGGCGCCACCCGGCATCTGAGCGAGCAGGCAGGGTTGGCGGCAGTGCTCGCCGCGGGCCGAGCGAGCTGCTCGCCTTCCACGACGCCGCCCGCCCGTTCCTCGACCACCGGGGCTGATCGCCTCGTTGGTGGCTGCCGTCGCCGACGCCATGGTGCGGTGCCCGTGGTCCCGGCAGGCGAGACACTGTTCCGGCGGGAGGGCGACCGGGCCCACCGACTCGCACCGGCGCCGGTCCGGGTGCAGACCCGCAGGTGTTCCGCATCGATGTCGTCGTCGAGGCGTTCCTCGGCCGGGCGGGGAACACGACGCCGACACCTCCGAGACGGTGGCCCGTACCGGAGCGCGGATCGCCGTGGTGCCGGGCGAAGAGCGCAACCTGAAGATCACCCATCCGACCGATCTCGCCCGCTCGCGGGCGATCGCCGAGGGGCGGCCATGACCGGTCTTCGGGGGTGTCGCTGACGCGTCTGCGCCCCACAGGCGGTGTGGGGCGCAGACCGATGAGCGGGGCGGCCAAGCGTCCTGTCTGGGCCGTTGGAGGTGGAGCACCCGGCACCACCCCGCTCCTGGCGCCGGGGCGAGGGGGAAAGGGGTGCCCGCGGCGGTTACACCCCGTTGTTCGCCGATCACCCATGGTGGGTTCGCGGTTTTTCAGGGTTCTCCCCGGGAACCGTGGCATCACCGGGATCGGCACCGGGGAGCAAGTGCCCCGAGACCCCTGGAGGTGTCATGCAATCGCATCCACCGGAGGCGAAGCGGCGGGCAACCGCCATCGCCGCCCTGACCCTGGCCACCGCCTTGGTGGCGGTGGTCCCAGCCGTCGCCCAGACGGCGGAGCCGGTCGCCGAGGAACACTGCGTCGCCGTCGCCGTCGACATGGCGAGCGACGGCCGGCTCGTCCTCGACGAGCCGGAGTGCTACTCCACCGTCGCCGATGCGGCGGAGGCGACCGAGGTCGCCTTGGTCGACGTCGCCGCGTCCAACCGGTCCGTTACCAGGTCCGCCGATGGCGAGCGACTCGGCCGGGCAACAGGTGGCCCAGGCGACGAGCAAGACGCTCGGCATCCACTACGACGGGAGCAGCGGGACGGGCAGCTCGATCACGATCGTGGGCAGCGCCTGCACCGGCGGCTACTGGAACGCCTCGGCGACATGGAAGAACCGGATCTCGTCGACATACAACGGCTGCGGTCGGCTGAAGCACTACGACAAGCCGTCCATGGTCGGGACGATGTACACGACCTTGGGAGTCGGCACCACCGACAACCTGAGCTGGTTCGCCAACATGACCGAGTCCGTGTCCTACCACGCGTCGTGACCAGCCGGTCGGCGCCGTAGGCGTCACGTTGACACCGGGTCGGGTCGAGTTCGCTCGGCCCGGCCCGGTGCCGGCCCGCGCCCGCGGGTCGGCGGCTGCCGTAGCGGGGTCACCTAGTGTCCGGCGACGTCGTGGACCAGCGCACCGACAGCGAGGTGATGGCGGCGTCGCTGGCCGAGCCGCAGGAGTTCAGCGCGATCTACCAGCGGTATTTCGAGCAGGTCTACCGCTACCTGGCCCGTCGCGTGGGCCACACCGCAGCCGACGACCTCGCCGCCGAGGTCTTCGTCCGCGCCTTCACCCTCAGGGAGCGCTTCGACCCCGCCGCCGCCTCTGCCCGCCCCTGGCTGTACGGGTTCGCCGCCAACATCATCCGTGACCATCTCCGCCACGAGCGGCGCCGCAACCGCGCCTACATCCACGCTGCCGCTCCCCACTACGGGAGAGTGTCGAGATGCAGGAGGCCGAAGACCGCGCCAGCGCTGCCCTGATGGTCCCGCGCCTCGACAAGGCGCTCGCCGCCCTCAAGGAGGCCGACCGGGAGACGTTCCTGCTCCACGTGCTCGGTGAGCTGAGCTACGAGGAGGTGGCGATGAGCCTGCGGATACCCGTCGGCACGGTGCGGTCCAGGATCGCCCGTGCCCGGGTGAGATTGCGCGAACTGATGGCCGACCATCGGCAAACAATGGGTGGGGAGAATGGTTGAGACAGGATGAAGGTGTGACAGGCGAGCTTCCGTCGATCGAAGCCATCGAGGCGATGCTGCGCACCGCCACCGGTGACCCGGCGCCGTCGCCCGATGTGATCCGTCTCGGCATGCTCCGCCTCGAGACGGCGATGCGGAGCGAGGTCGCAGCAGGTGCCACACGACTCCGCCCGCGGCGCTGGTCCCGGGCGGTGGCGGTGGCCGGCTTGGCGGCGGCGATCGTCGTGGTGGGGACGGTGGTGATCCCCGACGAGGTGAGTGCTCTCGGTCAGCTCGCCGAGGTGGCGGAGTCGGTGCTCCCGGTGGAGGCGGGTGACGGCACCTTCGTCTACCGGGTGAGCGACCAGTCCTTCCTGGCGACGGTGGTCGGCCGCCGATCTCGGGCAGCCCGGGGTGGGTGACATCTCGTATCTCCGCAACGTGCGGTCGCGCACGTGGGAGACGGCTGACAGCGTTCGTCTCGAAACCGAGCTGGGCCCATTGGAGTTCTTCAGCTCTGCGGACGAAGCCGCCTTCAACGCCAGCCCCCTCGCCACCCAGGAGCGACCGGGAACCGTGACCGTCAGCGAGACCGGGCGGGTACCCAACGACCTCGACGCTCGCGCTTGGCCGGTCACCACCGACGAGTTGCGCCGGGCGATGGAGGCGCACGCGTCCAACGAGCCGAGCGACACGCCGATGGCGGTGCGGCTGATGGGCCTGGCGGGCAACCTGTTGCGGGACCCGAGGATCGACGCCCCGCTTCGGGCAGCCGTCCTTCGAGTCCTCGACGGCGTCGCAGGCATCGAGGTGTCCGAGGTCGACGGGGTGGTGACCGCCTCCGCCCGTCACCTGGCTCCCTCGGGTGCAACCGCCGTCACGTCGATGGAGTTCGACGAAGGCGCCCACCTGGTCCGGGAGAGCGAGGTCTGGGTCGAGGTTCCCGCCGGCCTCGGGATCCCGCCGGGTACGGTCGTCTTCGACAGTCACCACAGCATCCCCGAGGTCGTCGACGAGATCGACTGAGGGTGCGTTCTTCCGGCCGACTTCGCCGGCTGCGCCGGCGAACAGACGCTGGTCGGCCTCCTCCGCATGGGGCCCTACCCCACGGCGGCCGTGTTCGTCCCGCTGACTTGCAGGCTTCGCCGCGAACAGGCGCTGGTCCGGCCTCCTCCCACAGACGGGGACCCCAGCCCCGTCGTGGGCGTCTGTCCCGGCCCGACTGGACATTCCCGCCGAGCTTCGCTCGCCTCCTCCCACAGACGGGGACCCCAGCCCCGTCGTGGGCCGTGCCCAGCCGGCTAGATGACCCGAGTGTCGAGCATGCGCCCGACAGAGGCGACGATGCCGTCAGCATCGAGGCCCAGCTCGGCGAGGATGCTCCCCGGGCTGCCGAACCGGACGAAGCGGTCCGGCACCCCGAGGACACGCACCTTCCCGGCGGCGCCGGAGGGGGCGAGATGCTCGAGCACGGCGGCGCCGAAGCCTCCGATGGTGACGTTGTCCTCGATCGTCACCAGGTGGCGGTGGGTGTCCGCCCATTCGTCCAGCCGGGGATCGAGCGGCTTGATCCACCGGGCATTGACGACCGTGCACGAGATTCCCGCCTCGGCCAGGCGACCGGCGGCCTTCGACGCCGCCTCGACCATGCGCCCGTTGGCGAGCAGGGCGACATCCTCGCCGTGGCTCAGCTCCTCCCACTCGCCGAAGGGCACCGGCGCCACCGGGAGCTCCGGGCTGGAGGTGACCGCGCCCTTGGGAAAGCGGATCGCCACGGGACCATCGTGGGTCACCGCCGTCTCCAGCATCCCGCACAACTCGGTGGCGTTGGCGGGGGTGGCAATCGCCAGCCCGGGGACGGTCCGCAGGAACGACAGGTCGAAGACACCGTGGTGGGACGAGCCGTCCGGTCCGGTGATCCCGGCGCGATCGAGCACGAAGGTCACCGGGAGTCCGTGCAGGGCGACGTCCATCATCACCTGGTCGAAGGCGCGCTGCATGAAGGTGGAGTAGATGCACACCACCGGGTGTAGTCCGGCCATGGCCAGCCCGGCGGCGAAGGTCACCGCGTGCTGTTCCGAGATGCCGACATCGTGGACCCGCTCTGGGAACTCCACCGCCATGGCCCCGAGACCGGTGGAAGACTCCATGGCCGCGGTCACCGCCACCACGTCGGTGATGGCGACGGGCAACTTCGGCCAGCGCGGTCTCGAACACGTCGGTGTAGGTGATCTGGCGCAGCATCGGCTCACCGGTAGCCACGTCGAAACGGCCTACCCCGTGCAACTTGTCCCGCTCGTCGGCCATGGCGGGCTGGTAGCCCTTGCCCTTGTCGGTGACCACGTGGATGACCACCGGCTCGTCGAACCCCTTGGCCCGCGCCAGGGTCCGTTCCAGCAGCGCCAGGTCGTGGCCGTCGATCGGCCCGGCGTACTTCAGCTCCAGCACGTCGAAGAACGTCGAGGGGGACAGCATCTGCTTGATGCTCTCCTTGATACGTCGCGCCGTCTCGTCGGCGAACTCCCCGATGCCGGGGATGCGCCGGAGGCGGGACCCGATCGCCCGCTTCGTCGACTCGTAGTGCGGGTCGAGCCGCAGCCGGGCGAGATGCCGGGCGAGCCCGCCAACGGTGGGGGCGTAGGAGCGACCGTTGTCGTTGAGGACGATCACCAGTCTCGCCGGCCGGGAGTGGGCGATGTGGTTGAGCGCCTCGTGGGCCATGCCGCCGGTGAGCGCGCCGTCGCCGATGACGACCACCGTGGATCCCTTCCGGCCCGCCGTCGCCATCCCCATGCCGTAGCTGAGGGAAGTGGAGGCGTGGCTGTTCTCGACCCAGTCGTGCGGGCTCTCCTCCCTGCTCGGATACCCGGACAGGCCGCCGTCCTGGCGGAGGGTCGGGAAACGGTCGGCGCGCCCGGTGAGGATCTTGTGGACGTATGCCTGGTGCCCGACGTCCCAGATGATGGCGTCGTCCGGGCTGTCGAAGACGCGGTGCAGCGCCAGCGTCAGCTCCACGACCCCGAGGTTGGGGGACAGGTGCCCGCCGGTCTCCGACATCACCTCGACGAGGTATCTGCGGATGGCGTCGGCGAGCACGGCGAGCTGGTCCGGGTCGAGGCCGCCCAGGTCACCGGGGAGGTCGAGGTTCTCGAGCAGGTCGAGCAGGTCAGGGTCGTCGGGCACGTGGCTTCCTGTGACCTTGGCAGCTTGCCACCGGCCCGGCCTATCCGCCACCCGGGAAGGCGCTCGGGTCGAGCCCGTGGAACAGGAAGCGCAGGAACTCCTCGCCGACCTCGTGGAACCGGGCCTTGGGCTCGGGGGTGGCCAGCAAGGTCTTGGCGGTGGCCATGATGGCGTCGGCCAGGAGTGCCGCCGCCAGGTCGCCCGGCATCGCCCGGAACTCGCCTGCGGCCACGCCCTCGGCGTAGACCCTTCCGAACTCGGCGGACAGCGTGCGGTGGGCGGCGACGATCCTCTCGGTGGTCGCCGTCGACAGGGCGGGCAGGCCCTGGTGCAGCGCCAGCCCGAACACGTGGTCGTCGACGGCGTACTCCACGGTTCGCAGGGCGAGCTCCGACAGCTGGTCGCGGTGGCTCAGGTGCCGCGGGATCGTCGACAGGATCTGCTCGGTCACCTCGGGCAGCCGCAGCTCGACCAGCTCGGCGAGCAGATGCTCCATGTCGTCGAAGTACTCATAGAACGTGGTGCGACCGATGCCGACCATCGCCGACACGTCCGCCGGGCTCACCTCGGTGTATCCGAAGTCGGCGAACAGCGCCTCGGCGGCCTCGACGATCGCCCGGCGGGTGGCGGCGCGCCGTGCCGTCAACGTCGCCGTGGTGGATGGCCCTCTCATGGTGGCTCGCCCCGTTCGCCGGTCGGTTCGCTGGTCGTCACATGGACGCCGGGCCGACCAGTATGGCCGCGCCGGCGTCCAAGGTGCGCCGGGGGCTCCGTGGTCCGGCGCCGCATGCCGCCCGGTAGCCTGATCGTTCAGGCCAAACGCCCTTCACGGAGGTGTCCCAAGATGAGCGCCGGCGGTTTCCGGGTGACCTACGCCACGATGTCGGCGGACGACACCGCCCTCCACGCCGGGTTCGACGATGGCATCGCCGTCGCCCGAGGCCAGCTCGGGCTCGACCACCCCTTCGTGGTCGACGGGGCCGAGCGCACCGGCGCCGGCTGGCACGAGGAGCGGTCGCCGATCGACCGGGACGTGGTGGTGGGCAGGTACGCCCAGGCGACCGCCGCCGACGTCGACGACGCCGTGGCGGCCGCCCGGCGGTCCGCCCCGGGCTGGGCGGCCACGCCCTGGAGCGAACGGGTGGCGGTGCTCGATGCCGCCGCCGATCTGATCAGCGAAGACCGGTACCGGCTGTCGGCCCTGATGGGGATCGAGGTGGGGAAGAACCGGCTCGAGTCACTCGGTGATGTCGAGGAGTCGGCCGACCTCATCCGGTACTACTGCCGGCAGATGGAGGAGCACGACGGCTTCGCCGTTCCGATGAACCGGCTGTTCCCCGACGAGGCGACCTTCGACGTGATGCGCCCCTACGGGGTGTGGGCGGTGATCAGCCCCTTCAACTTCCCGATGGCGCTTGGCGCCGGCCCCGTGGGGGCGGCGCTGGTCGCCGGCAACACCGTGGTGCTGAAGCCTTCGAACCAGGGGGCGCTGATCGGGCTGGAGCTGGCCCGGATTCTCGCCGCCGCCGGTGTCCCCGCCGGGGCGTTCCATGTCGTCACCGGGTCGGGCCCCGAGGCCGGCGCGGCGTTGGTGAACCATCCGGGCGTCGACGGGATCACCTTCACCGGGTCCTCCGAGGTGGGGATGGGTATCCAGCGCACCTTCGCCACCCGGTGGCCGAAGCCGGCGATCTGCGAGATGGGTGGGAAGAACCCGGTGGTGGTCAGCCGGAATGCCGACCTCGACGTCGCCGCCGAGGGCGTGATGCGCTCGGCGTTCGGGTTCGGCGGGCAGAAGTGCTCGGCGGCGTCGCGGGCCTACGTCGAGGCGCCGGTGGTGGACGAGTTCCTCGATCGCCTGGTGGACCGCACCGGGCGCGTCGTCATCGGCGATCCGCTCGACAAGGGCACCTACCTTGGGCCGGTGATCGACGACCGTGCCGTCGCCCGCTACCGCGAGGCGGTCGGCGAGGCGGAGGCCTCTGGTCGGGTGCACGTCGGCGGCACCGTGCTCGCCGAAGGCGACCTGGAACGGGGCAACTTCGTCGCCCCCACCGTGGTGTCGGCCGATCCGGCGTCGTGGCTGTGGCGCCGGGAGCTGTTCATCCCCTTCGTCGCCGTTGCGCCGGTCGACTCGATCGACGAGGGCCTCGATCGGGCAAACGACACCGAGTACGGCCTCACCGCCGGGTTCTTCAGCGAGGACGCCGCCGAGGTCGACCGTTTCCTCGACCGTATCGAGGCCGGGGTGGTGTACGTCAACCGCCGGATCGGCGCCACCACGGGCGCCTGGCCGGCGGTGCAGCCCTTCGGTGGGTGGAAGGCGTCCGGCACCGGCGGCAAGGCCGGCGGCGGGCCGTACTACGTGGCCCAGTACCTGCGCGAGCAGTCCCGCACCATCGTCGGCGGCTGATGCCGCCGGGCACCGCACCATCGTCGCTCTTCCTGCGTGGCGCCGGACCACACCCGGTCGCCGTCTCCGGGCAGGGTGCTTGGATCGAGGACACCGATGGCAACCGGTACTTCGACGCCGCCGGCGGGGCGATCGTGGTCGGGGTGGGCCACGGAGATGTCGAGATCGCCGCCGCCATGGCCGCCCAGGCGCGCCGCCTCGCCTACGTCCACGGGAGCGCGTTCACCACCGAAGCCGGCGAGCAGTACGCCGCCGCCCTCGCCACCCATCTCCCGGTGGACGATCCTCGGGTATACCCGGTGTCCGGAGGGTCGGAGGCCATCGAGACCGCCCTCAAGCTGGCGAGGACCTACCACCTCGCCCGGGGCGAGACCGACCGGACCGTCGTCCTGGCGAGACGGCGGTCCTACCACGGCAGCACGATCCGCGGGCTCGACCTGTCGGACCGTCCCGTGCTGTCCGGCCCCTACCGGCCGTGGTTGGGTGCCACCGAGCGGGTGCCGGCGGCAGCCGAGTACCGCTGCGAGAACCCCGGGCACCCCGACGACTGCGCCTCCTGGCACGCCGCCGAGATCGAGCGGGTGATCGAGCGACTCGGCCCCGCTCGGGTGGCGGCCTTCGTGGCCGAGCCCGTCGGTGGCGCCGCCACCGGCGCTGCCATGCCGCCGGATGGTTACTGGGACGGGGTCGCCGAGGTGTGCCGCCGCCACGGGATACTGCTGATCGCCGACGAGGTGATGACCGGGTTCGGTCGCACGGGCCGCTGGTTCGCCAGCGAGCACTTCGGGTTGCGGCCTGACATCCTGACGGCGGCCAAGGGGGCGTCTTCGGGCTACTGGCCTCTCGGCCTGTGCGTCGCCTCCGGCTCGATCCATGACACCGTTGCCGCCACCGGGTTCGTTCACGGCTTCACCTCGTCACACCATCCGGTCGGGGCGGCGGTCGGGTTGGCGGTGGTCCGAGCCATCGAGTCGAGGGACCTGGTGGAGGCTTCCCGACGCCGCGGGACGGCGCTGCTCGCCGGCCTCCGGGATGCCCTCGGCGGCCACGCCATCGTCGGCGATGTCAGGGGAGTGGGTCTCCTGGCCGCGGTGGAGCTCGTCGCCGACCGGGGCTCGAAGGAGCCGTTCCCAGCGGCCGATCGGGTCGCCGCCAGGGTGACCACCGCCGCCAAACAGCGTGGGCTGCTCGTCTACCCGTCGACCGGTTGCGCCGGAGGGATGGACGGTGACCTGGTGATGCTCGGCCCGCCGCTGTCGATCACCCCGGAAGAGGTCGACCTGGTGGTGGAGCGGTTGGCGGCCGCCGTCGACTCCATCGCCGGCTGAACCGGCTCCTCTCGAGTCCGCGCCATCAGGGCGATCCCGGGACCGATGGTGCCCAGGTACGATGGCGCCGCAGTGAGCAATCCGGTATTGACCAGGGGATTCGGCGGCGACCAGCCGGCAGCCGCCACCGCCGGCGCCGATGCGGCGATGGCCGCGCAGGACCTGCGCACCGGCTCACCCATCGTCGCCGAGACCATGTCGGTCGGCGGTGTCACCCGGGCCACCGGGATCATGCTGGTCGTGCTGCTCGGCGGGGCCTTCGTCGGCTGGAACCAGGTGACCGCCACCGACCCCCCGCAACTGCCGGGCTTCCTGTGGGTCCCCATGCTGGTCGGGTTCGGGCTGGCGATCGCCGGCGTCGTCAAGCCGGAGTTGGCCTGGTTGTTCGGCCCCCTGTACGCCGCCACGCAGGGGTTCGTGCTGGGGGCGATCTCCCGGGTGTACGAGCTCGCCTGGGAAGGGATCGTGCTCCAAGCGGTTCTCGCCACCATCGCCACCACCATCGTGATGGTCGTGCTGTACGCCACCAGGACGATCAGAGTGACCGACAAGTTACGGTCGGTGATCATCGGCGCCACGCTCGGTCTGGCGCTCTTCTACCTGGCGTCGCTCGTCCTGAGCCTGTTCGGGGCGACGATGCCACTGGTGTGGGACTCGGGGCTGTTCGGGATCCTCTTCTCGGCGGCGGTGGTGGCGCTGGCCGCCTTCAACCTGCTCCTCGACTTCGACCTGATCGAGCGCGGGGTGAGGGCTGGGGCGCCTGCCCGCTACGACTGGTTCGCCGCCCTGGGTTTGATGGTCACCCTGGTCTGGCTCTACCTGGAGATCCTCCGCCTGCTCGCCCGTATCCGCGACTGACCGTCCGTCGCCGACCTCAGGGGCAGTCGGCGTTGCAGGGCGGCGCCCGGCCCGGGCGACGGCTGATGGCAGGCGAGTAGGAGTTGATGGGCCACCCATTGCGCCACCACCGGGTGCTCGTGGTAGCAGGAGTGACCGAGAACCCGGGGCGCCGGGTCTCCGGGTCGCTGGTTGGACCAGCTCACCGGGTCGAGCACCCTGATCTGGGTGGGCGGGGCGTCGGTACCACAGCGGAACGGCGCTCCCAGCACATCGGTCCGCGCCGTCACATGCACCCACCGCATGTCGTCGGTCCCCGGTTCGAGGTCGAGTGCCGCCGCCACCCGGTCGACGATGCCTCCGAAGTAGTAGGTGAAGTGGCGCTCGTAGAGCGCCACCAGCGGTGATCCGCAGGTGAGCAGCCAGACCCGGTCGGGATGGTCGACGCCCTGGAGGATGGCGGCTGCGGTGACCACGGTGCCCTGGCTGTGCGACCTGACCAGCACGTCGATGTCGCGCTCGTTGTCCTTGGCCAGCCACCCTATGCCGCCATCTGAGCTGGGGCACGGCTCGCTCCCCGTAGCACGGTGGGGCGAACGGATGGACGCGGCGGGGGAAGAACGTGACGACGTCGAACAGGGACGATATGGCGCGCCTGGTCTTCGGGTTGTTCAGCCCGGCGCGGACCGCGATCACCGTCACTACCGGCACCAGGGTGACCACCCAGCCGCTCAGCGTGACCAGGGACGACCAGAACCGCCAGCCCTGCGACTGCGCCGCCGCCACCACGATGAACACCACCAGGGTTCCGATGATCACGCCGGCCAGCCAGCGATCCGCCTTGGCCACCAGGCGCTGGTGTCGGAGACGGGCGGCGATCGACTTGAGCCGCCGCCGGTCGATGTCGGAGGTGGCATCGGCGGCGTCGGGTTCGAAGTCATCGCGGACCTTCTCCAGATCGGGCTCCTTGGACGGACGGAAGAACGCGATCCCTCCGATCAGCAGGATGGCGAACAGCAGGAGGGTGACGGCGACGGCGGCGTCCTGGAACCAGATCGGATAGCAGAAGTCCCCATAGGTACAGGTCGACGGCTCGTTGAGCCAGAACCGCGCCGAGTCGGCCTGGCCGACCCCGAACCAGGAGGCGAGCCGGATCCCGAGGCCGGCCCACAGCGCCATGATCATGAACCAGCCCAGGGCGTGCACCACCGCCGGCGCCACCCGCAGGAAGCTGCCCCGACCCGCCCTCAAGACGGCGATGGCGAGCAGGACGCCCAGCGCGAGTTGCGTTGACGTGAGGATCGTGCTGGTCGGTATGAACCCTTCGAGACGTGGATACGCGCTGGCGCGGCTGACGATTGGTCCGATGGCGCCGAGCCCGTAGCCGGCGGACACGGCGAGGAGCACCCACGCCGCCAACCAGCAGCCGATCCGGAACACCGGGCCGTCGAGCCAGTCGACCCGGCCACTGGTCTCGACGCGGGGCAGGGCAACGGTCGCCAACAGCACCACGATCTCGATGGTGCCCACCCAGGTGACCACGTACGCCTGCCACGGCCATGCGGCCGACGTCAGCTCGGCGAGGGAGAGGCAGAGCACGACGGCGATGGTGACCACCCCGAGCTGGAAGTGCAGGCGTCTCATCCGGTGAACCGGCGCCTTCCCCCGCCAGAACCAGGGGTGCTCCAGCCCGATGTCGTAGTCGCCGACGGTCCTGTCCAGCGCCGCCTGCCGGGCCTCGTCGGGGCGGGGACGGCGCACGTACTCCTCGAAGTTGCGGAAGCTGATCAGGCCGGCCGCCCAGACGCCGGCGAGGATGAGCAGCGGGATGGCGGCGGCGAGGACGATGATCCGCGACGGGTAGGTGCTCCAGAACCCGCCTTCGAGGAACGACAGCCACCAGCGGGTGCGGCAGGACGGGTTGAGCCAGCCGCACTGGTAGCCCACGAGGTCCATGGTGAGCTGCGTGCTCATCATCACCACCGTCACCGTGCCCAGCGCCGCCAGCATCCGCGCCAGGCCACGCACCACCACCCAGGCCCGATGGGACATCGTGGGAAGCATCCAGCCGGCCATGTTCATGAAGGCGAAGGGGAGGAGCAGGAACCAGAGCGCACGGCTGGAGTCGCCCGAGGTGAGGCCGCCCCAGGCGAACGCCTCGCGTGGGTAGTGCTCCGGACTGAGATCGAACCCCTCGCCGAGGGCCGCGCCGGGCCGGTCTGCGGGCGGTAGAACCCGGCGAGATGGTCGCCGGACACCCGGGTCGGATGGTGGTCGTCGAGCAGGTCGGACGGCAGCGCACCGCCGACGCCGTGGACGATGAGCTCGGTCGCCTCGACCCCGGCACCGAGGCTCTCGGCCTGCTGGACCGGCGCCTCGGTGTACTGGTCGGACAGCTTCATCCGCTTCCTCTCTCCGTCGAGGAGGCTACACGCCAGGCACCGACGGGAGGAGGATGCCGAAGGGTCGAGCCGGGAGGACGGCCGCGGTCGAGCGGCGCTCAGCCCGAGCCAGAGTGGGCTGTGGTCTCAGCCCACCGGGCCGGCGATCGACACCCCGACGCCGCCCAGGGTGTCCGCCCCGTAGCGCTCGATCTCGCCGGCGAGGTCGAGCGGAAGGATGCGCTTCCGGGCGTCGAGCATGTCGTCGGTGATGAGGTCGGCGGGCACCAGCCAGCACACCTCGAATTCGAGACCGTCCGGGTCGCGCCCATACAGCGCCTTGGTGGTGGCGTGGTCGCTGGCGCCGACGAGGGCTCCCGCCTCGCGGAGCCTGCCGGCGATGCGCTCCAGCTCGGCGAGGGTGTCCACCTCCCATGCCAGGTGGTAGAGCCCGACCGTGCGGCGACCGGCTTCGGAGTGGGTGGCGCCGGCGGTCTCGAAGAGGCCCAGGTCGTGGTCGTTGCTCGACCCTGGTGCGCGGAGGAAGGCGGCACCACGAAGCTCGGCCATCTCGGAGAGCGCGGTGAAGCCGAGGACGTCGTGGTAGAACGCCACGCTCCGCTTCAGGTCGCTGACGAAGAGGACGGCGTGGTTGAGGCGATGGATGGGCATGGTGACTCCTTGGCTTCGGTAAATGGTACCGGGTAAGCTCATTGAGCGCTCAAATATTCCAGACTCTGAGACGGTGCACCGATGACACGATGGCTGGACCCCCTGGAGGACCGCGTGTGGCGGAGCTTCCTCGAGATCAACGGACGGCTGGACCGTGTCCTCGATCGACAGCTCCAGGTCGACTCCGGCTTGCCGCTGACCTATTACATCGTGCTGGCCATGCTCTCCGAGGCACCGGATCGGCAGCTGCGGATGGCCGAGCTGGCCGAGATCACCACTTCCTCGCCGTCGCGCATCTCCCATGCCGTCGCCCGTCTCGAGGAGGCCGGCTGGGTGGAGCGGCGGCCGTGTGCCACCGACCGTCGCGGCTGGTTGGCGGTGCTCACCGACGAGGGTTTCCGTGTGCTGGAGGCCGCCGCCCCCGGCCATGTGGAGGCGGTGCGTCGGGTGTTCCTCGACCCGCTCACCCGGTCACAGCTCGAGACGCTGGTGGACGCATTCGCCGCCATGCTCGAAGCGCTCCATGAGGAGGAAGCCTCGCGCGGCGACCGAACCACCGTGTGAGGCAGCGCCGTCGAGCTCGCTACGTGCCCGGTCGACCGGTCAGCTGCAGCCCTTGGAGTCCCCACAGTTGAGGCACCGGTAGCAGCTCCCGTTGCGAACGGTGATGTGCCCGCAGGTGTCGCACAGCGGGGCGTCGCCCATCTTGTCGGCGAGGACCTGCTGGATCGCCGCCGTCTGCACGTCTGCTGCGGTTGTCACCCGGGTCGGCGGCGCCGCCGGCGCTTCACCGGTGATCGCCGCCGGGGTCGCTCCGTCGGCGTCCTCACCGTCGACGAAACGGGCCGCCTCCATCTGGGCGTCGATGTCGCCTTCCATCACCGATTCCTCGAGCCCGAGCTGGACGCCTGCCTCGACGGCGATGCCCTTGGGCGGCTCGGGGAGCGCCCCGCTGCGGTCGGGCGGCACCTGAGCCAGCTCGTCACGCTGCAGGTACTCGACACCGAGTGCCCGGAAGACGTAGTCGACGATCGAGTTGGCCATCTTGATGTTGGGATGGCCCTCGACCATGCCCCTCGGCTCGAAGGTCTGGAAGGTGAACGTGTCGACGAACTCCTCGAGCGGCACCCCGTACTGGAGTCCCTTGCTGACCGCGATGGCGAAGCAGGAGAGAATGCCCCGGAGGGTCGCACCCTCCTTCGCCAGGTCGAGGAAGAGCTCGCCCAGGCTCCCGTCGTCGTATTCGCCGGTCCGCATGAACAGCTTGTGGCCACCGACCCTGGCCTCCTGGGTGTACCCATCGCGACGTGCGGGGAGCAGGAAGCGGGGGCGGGGCAGGTCGCGGTAGGCCTCCGAGGGCGAGACCCCCGGCCGGAACATGCCGGCGTGGATCGTCGTGGTGCCGGTGGTGACCAGCTCGCGCTCGGCCGCCAGGGCGTCCTCGAGGCGTTCGTCCTCGTCGGCGGCGACGCCCTCGTCGGACTTGGCCGAGAGCGGCTGACTCGCCTTGGACCCGTCCCGGTAGAGCGCCATCGCCTTCAGCCCCAGCTCCCAGGACATCCGGTAGATCTCCTCGATCTCGTCGACGGTGATCTCGGTGGGGACATTGGTGGTCTTGGAGATGGCACCCGAGATGAACGGCTGGGCGGCCGCCATCATCTTGATGTGGCCGGCGTAGTGGATGAACCGCTCGCCCAGCCGGCCGTTCTTGTTCGCCGTGTCGAACACCGGCAGGTGGTCGTCGCGCAGGTGCGGGGCACCCTCGATCGTCTGCCGTCCGCAGATGTGGTCGTTGGCCTCCCGGATGTCGGCGTCGGAGTAGCCGAGCGCCTTGAGCATGGTGAACCCGGGGGCGTTGTACTGCTCGGAGGTGAACCCGAGGCGGCGCATCGTCTCCTCGCCCAGCGTCCACTGGTTGAAGGCGAAGCCCAGCTCGAACACGCCGGGGAGCACTGCCTCGACCTTGTCGATGTCGTCGGCGGTGAGCCCCTTGGCGATGAGCGTCGCCGTGTTGACGTGGGGCGCCCGGTGCAGGCTCATGGTGCCGACGACGTAGTCGATGATCTGCTCGACCTGGTGCTCGGTGTAGCCGAGCCGGTGCAGCGCCGGGGCGATCGACTGGTTGGCGATCTTGAAGTAGCCGCCACCGGCCAGCTTCTTGAACTTCACCAGGGCGAAGTCGGGCTCGACCCCGGTGGTGTCACAGTCCATCAGCAGCCCGATCGTCCCCGTCGGAGCGAGAACCGTGGACTGGGCGTTCCGGTAGCCGTGGGCCTCGCCAAGCGCCACCGCCAGGTCCCAGGCGGTGTGGGCCTCTTCGAGCATGTCGGACGGGCACAGCGCCTGGTCGATGCCGACGACGTGGTGGGACACCCCGTCGTACTCGTCCTGGTCCACGCCGTAGGCGGCCCGCCGGTGGTTGCGCATCACCCGCAACATGGCGTCGCGGTTGTCGGCGAACTTGGGGAATGGTCCGAGTGCTTCGGCCATCTCCGCCGAGGTGGCATAGGCGTACCCGGTGAGCACTGCGGTCAACGCCCCTGAGATGGTCCGCGCCTCGTCCGAGTCGTAGGCGATACCGGCCCGCATCAGCAGCGAGCCCAGGTTGGCGTAGCCGAGGCCGAGGGTGCGGTAGTCGTAGCTGCCCTGGGCGATCTCCGCCGAGGGGAAGTGCGCCATGGTCACCGAGATCTCGAGCACCATCGTCCACAGCCGGATGGCGTGGCGGTAGGCGTCGAGGTCGAACGTCCCGTCGGCCCGCTCGAACGCAACCAGGTTCAACGAGGCCAGGTTGCACGCCGTGTTGTCCAGAAAGACGTACTCGCTGCACGGGTTTGTTGCGCGGATGCGGCCACCGGCGGGGGAGGTGTGCCACTCCTGGATGGTGGTGTCGAACTGGACGCCGGGGTCGGCGCACTTCCACGCCGCCTCGGCGACCTGGCGCCACAGGTCACGGGCCTTGACCGTCTTCATGACCCGGCCGTCGGTGCGGGCGGTGAGGTTCCAGTCGGCGTCGTCGAGTACCGCCTGGATGAACTCGTTGGAGAGGCGCACCGAGTTGTTCGAGTTCTGCCCGGACACGGTGGCGTAGGCCTCGCCGTTGAAGTCGGAGTCGTACCCGGCGGCGACCAGCGCCCTGACCTTGTCCTCCTCGTTGGCCTTCCAGTTGACGAAGGTCTCGATGTCGGGGTGGTCGACGTCGAGGATGACCATCTTGGCGGCCCGCCGGGTGGTGCCCCCGGACTTGATGGCGCCGGCGGCGCGGTCACCGACCTTGAGGAAGCTCATCAACCCGGAGGACCTGCCCCCACCGGAGAGGCTCTCGCCCTCGGCACGGATGTGGGAGAAGTTCGAGCCCGTGCCCGATCCGAACTTGAAGAGCCGGGCCTCACGCACCCATAGGTCCATGATCCCGCCCTCGTTCACCAGGTCGTCATCGACCGCCTGAATAAAGCAAGCGTGCGGGGCGGGGCGGGTGTAGGAGTCGGGGGAGACGGTCAGCTCCTCGGTGTCTGGGTCGACGTACCAGAAGCCCTGGGCGGGACCGGTGATGCCGTAGGCGTGGTTGAGCCCGGTGTTGAACCACTGCGGGGAGTTGGGCGCCGCCATCTGGTGGAGCAGCATGTAGGCCAGCTCGTCCTCGAACGCGTCGGCGTCGGCGGGCGTGGCGAAGTAGTCGTTGGTCTCGCCCCACCACCGCCAGGTGGAGGCGAGCCGGCCGATGACCTGGCGGGCGGAGCGCTCGGGCCCGAGGACGGGATTGCCGTCGTCATCGAGGAGCGGGTTGCCCGACGTCGTCGACCTGGGGGACGCCGGCCTTGCGGAAGTACTTCGACACCATGATGTCGGCGGCGACCTGCGACCATGCGGTGGGGATCTCGGCGTCCTCCATCTCGAACACCACCGAGCCGTCCGGGTTGCTGATCCGACTGGTGCGCCGGCTCCACTCCACCGAGTCGAAGGGGTCCTGGCCCTCGGTGGTGAAGCGCCGCTCGATCGTGAGGCCCCGGGTCTGGTTGGAGGTCTTGCCGGCCGTCTTCGTCGCCACTGTCATCGCGTTCCCTTCCTGCCCGGTGTCGCCCCCTCAACCCGGCACCGACTTATCCACACACATTGTCCACAGCCACAACATCTAGTGTCAGGGAAGTAGGTGACACCCCAGATGTTGAGGACACGCCAGTGTAGTTACAGAGGTGTAACTCCGTCAAGCGTTTCGCTCGGAGCGAAAGGAAATCCGCTCATCTGGGTGCGGTGACGCCGCCAACCAGCGTTGTAGCGGCGCTCGGCTCGGCTTCCACAAGCGGGACGGCAGCATTTGTTTCGCGCCCGCCGACCGAGCCGTGGCGTTCAGAACGTGTAGCCGAAAGCCTTCTCGTAGTTCCGGTAGGCGCGCCGGGCGAGCCAGCGGGCCCTGGCCGAGTAGCGCGGTCGGTAGGCGTCGGTCGCGGCCGGTCACGTTGACCCTCGGGAATCTCGAGGCGACGCCAGGCCCAGGTCGTCCATGGCGGCGTCGAAGCCGGCCTGCAGGCTCTCGAAGCGGAGCAGCCGGTCGAGCCCGAGGAAGCGGTCGTCGACGACCCGACCCCGGGTGAAGGCCGCCATCGGCAGCAGCCAGGCCGGCCGGCGGGTCAGGTGGAAGATCGCCCACTCGGAGAAATCGGCCTCCCGGGCGACGCGCATGCTGGCGAGGTAGGCGGGTTGCTTGTGGACCCATGACGTCGGGTCGTCGACCAGCGCCGAGTAGGAGCCGCTCATCTTCTCGTACAGCGACACCAGCGAGTCGTAGGGGTTGCGGATGGTGCCGAAGACGTACAGCCGATCGACCTCGTCGGCCGTGAGCAGCCCGCGGCGAACCAGCTCGGACGCCGAGGCGTGCTTGTCCCCGGCGGTCTCGTGTGACGGCGGGGTCCCGACGAACTCCGCGCCGAGACGTGGCATCAACAAGCCCTCACCCATCGCCGTCGACGCGGTGCGCGGGATTCTGGATGAAGAGGAACCCGTGGTCGCGGGAGAACACCGCCATCCGCGGCAGTTTGCTATGTCGACGGTGCCTCCGCCGTGAGCCCCCCGTCGCCCCTCGCCTTGAGCACGGCGCGCGTCTCGGTGATATCGGCCGGAGACGTCTTGGCCGCCCGCCAGTAGCAGTAGCCGGTGGGGAGGAAGAAGACCTGGAAGAGAGCGAGGCCCACCGCCCAGTTGAGCGGCGGGGGAATGGCCCGTTCCACGGTGCCGGCCACCGCGCCGGTGAGGGCGTTGCCGACCGACCGCCCCACCCCGTTCGCCAGGTTGCCCAAGCCGAAGACGGTTCCCCGATGCTCGGGCAGGTTGACGTCGGCGATGAGGGCGAACCAGTTCGGGGAGTTCGCCGACGTCAGGGCGAGGGCGACCATGGCGAGCAGGAAGGCGCCGCCCACCCACGGGTTGGTGAGCACCTGGCCGAGCACCTCGGGGATGAGGGTGAACGTCCCCGCCCCGTCGGTGACCTCCAGGCCGTGCAGGGGGATGAACAGGAAGCCGAGGAAGAAGGGGATGGCGCCGACCACGCCGATGGCGCTGATCAGCGCCCTCCCGTCGAGCCGGCGCTCCTGGACCCGGTCGCCGAGGTAGCCGGTGAGCACCGAGAACAGCGCCCCGACCTGGAAGATGGCGCCGAGCAGCCCGCCGACCTTGGTGGCGGTGGCGATGGAGTAGCCCTCGGCGATCACCTTCTCCTGGTACAGCAACGGCACCCAGATGAGCGACCCATAGGCCAGTTGCGCCGTCAGCCCCTGGGCGATGAGCCACACGTTGGTGGGCCGCCGGATCAACACGGGCACCTGGTCGGGTTCGATGGTGTAGCCGTAGTCGAACGTCGGATCGTCGTGGAGGCGGCGCAGCTCGGGCTCGCTCCATCCCCGTGGGGCCTCGAACGTGGCCAGGTAGAGGAGGCCGAAGCCGAGCCCGAGGACGGCGATGACGAGCCATCGGCACCCGGAAGTCGTCGGCGCCCAACTGGCTGGCGAGCAGCCCCCCGATCAGCCCGCCGGCTCCCTGGGAGAGCCCCCACAGGCTCATCGCCAGGCCACGTCGGCGCGGCGAGACGAAGTCGCTGATCACCGAGAAGCCGATCGAGGCGACGCTGCCCAGGCCGACGGCGACGATCATCTGGTAGGCGAAGAGCTGTCCGAACGTCTGCGCCGTCGCCGACAGCGCCACCCCGGTCGCCCAGATGGCGGTGCCGGCGAGCAGGAGCCGCTTGCGGCTGCCCCGGTCGCCGAAGTAGCCCCACACCGCGGCGGTCACCGCCGAGACGAGGATGACGGAGCCGGTGATCAGCCCGATCGCCGCCGAGCTGGTCGACATCGCCTCCCGCACCGGGATCACCATCGCCGGGATGAGGGCGGCGGCGGCGTTGTCCAGGGAGGCGAGCACCACGAACACCACCATGGTGAAGGCGATGTGCGCCCGCCCGCCCCACCAGGCGGGGCGGCTCCTGGCGGCGGCGGGCATCCCCGCATTGTGGCCGTTTCGACATGTCGACCGATGAGCCGCAAACCGACGGTTCGGTCGGTGCACGGCTCACCGGTCAGGTTCGCCCCGAATGATGAGCCGCAAACCGACCGTTCGGTCGGTCCACGGCTCACCGGTCGGTTCGCCTCGCGGTACCCTCCGACGCCGATGCCCGATGTCAGCTCGACCTGGGCCGAACCGGCATGGCGGCCCGATCCCGCCACGGTGGCCGCCGCCAACCTGACCACGTTCATCGCGCGAACAGGGCCTCGACGGTTACGCCGAGCTGCACCGTTGGTCGGTCGAACGCAGGGACGAGTTCTGGGGGGCGGTGGTCGACCGGCTCGGGATCGTCCTCCGTACGACCGTACCGGCGGGTGCTCGACGACTCCGGCGGCCCGGAGCAGCCGCGCTGGCTGGTCGGCGCCGAGCTCAACATCGTCGAGTCGTGCTTCACGGCCCCGCCGGATCGCCTCGCCGTCGCCCACAGGGCCGGCGGCGTGATCCACCGGGTGACCTATGGCGAGCTGAGTGCGCCGGGTCGACGCCGCCGCCCACGGGCTCAGGCGGTTCGGCGTGGGCGAGGGCGACCGGGTGGCCATCGCCATGCCGATGACGCTGGAGGCGGTGGTCGCCTACCTGGCGGTGGTCGCCCTCGGGGGTGCCGTGGTGTCGATCGCCGACAGCTTCGCCCCGGACGAGATCGCCGCCCGGCTCCGCATCGCCGGGGCGGGCCTGGTGGTCACCCAGGACCGCATCACCCGTGCCGGGCGCCATCTGCCCATGTACGACAAGGTGGTCGACGCCGGTGCGGAGCGCGCCGTGGCGGTCGACACCGGCGCCGGGATCCGGCTGCGCCGAGGCGACCTGTGGTGGGCCGACCTGGTGGACGGCGGAGGGGCGGGCGATTTCGACCCCTGCCCGGCGATCCCGAACGGGTGACCAACGTGCTCTTCTCGTCGGGCACCACGGGTGACCCGAAGGCGATCCCGTGGACCCAGCTGACCCCGGTCAAGGCGGCGATGGACGGCCACTTCCACCACGACATCCACCCAGGGGACGTGGTCGCCTGGCCCACCAACCTCGGTTGGATGATGGGCCCCTGGCTCATCTACGCCTCGCTGGTCAACGGGGCGGCGATGGCGCTCCACGACGACGCCCCGACCGGGCGGGACTTCGCCGACTTCGTCGCCGAGGCGGGGGTCACCGTCCTCGGGGTCGTCCCCAGCCTCGTGGCGGCGTGGCGCTCCGGCGGCGTGCTCGGCCCCGACGCCGAGAAGCCGGTCGACTGGACGGGGCTGCGCCTGCTCAGCTCGACCGGTGAGGCCTCGAACCCCGACGACATGCGCTGGCTGATGCGGCGTCGCCGGGGGCAAGCCGGTGATCGAGTACTGCGGCGGCACCGAGATCGGAGGCGGCTACATCACCGGCACCGTCCTCCACGACGCGGTGCCGTCGACCTTCACCACGCCCGCTCTCGGCTGGGACCTGCGCCTCCTCGACGAGGACGGGTCACCCGCCGAGGAGGGCGAGCTGTTCCTGGTGCCACCCTCGATGGGGATGTCGACGGAGCTGCTCAACCGTGACCATCACGAGGTCTACTACGCCGGGCTGCCCGCCGCCGACGTGCCGCTGCGCCGCCACGGCGACCACATGGAGCGCCTGCCCGGCGGTCGCTACCGGGCGCTGGGCCGGGTCGACGACACGATGAACCTCGGCGGCATCAAGGTGAGCTCGGCCGAGATCGAGCGGGTGGTCGCCGGTGTCGACGGGGTGGCCGAGGCGGCCGCCGTCGCCGTGCCCCCGCCCGGGGGTGGGCCGAGCCGGCTCGTCGTGTTCGCCGTCCCCGCCCCGGGGTCGACCCTCGATCCCGAGACCCTGAACCGGCGATGCAGGCCGCCATCGGCACCCACTTGAACCCGCTGTTCAGGATCGACCGAGTGGTCCCGATCGACGCCCTCCCGCGGACGGCGTCGGCCAAGGTGATGCGCCGCCGGTTGCGGCGAAATCGCATCCTGAGGCTTCCCCTGAACCCCGAGTCGCTCGCACGGCGACAGGGGTCTTGAATCGCCACCCTGGTGTTGGCACAGTCCGGGGACGTTCCTAGGCTCTCGGCCGTCAGGGGGAAATCGGGTGACTTTGGGGGAAGTGCGCCCTGGAAAGGGTGCGTCGGTCGTGCTGGCGGAGCAACCGGCTCCGCGGCGTCGTCTCACCAGCAGGATCGGGATTCTCCACGTCGTGGCCATCGCCAGCGGGCTGTTGGCGTTCCTGCTCATCCTCATGTGGATGCGGGCCGGGCAGGAGCTGGTGACCGTGGCGGTGGCAGGCGAGACCATCCGGGCAGGGACCATCGTGCCGGCCGGCTCGGTCGAGTTCGTCGAGGTATCCGCCGACGCCGCCTTCGACGGCCGGATGCTGTCGCCCGAGGAGGCGGACGCGACTCGAGGGGTCCGTGGCCACCCGGGAGATCAACCCGGGCGAGCCGATCCTCGACACCGACCTCCGCGGCATCGACCTCCCGGCAGGCTCGAGGGCGATGTCGATCCCCCTCGACCCCAACCGGGCGGCCGGCGCCGACGTGGCCGTCGGTGACCGGGTCGACCTGGTGGGGACCGACGACACCGGAGCCCGGTACGTGGCCGTCGATCTCGCCGTGCTCGGCGTGCCCGGCGAGCAGCCCTCGACGTTCGGCGCCACCAATGCCTACGCCGTGACCGTCGCGGTCGACGACGCCCAGGCCCTCGCCATCGCCGCCGCCGTCGACAACGGGACGGTGCACCTGCTGCGGTCGACCGGAGCGCCCGATGTCTCCGCCGAGCTGTTGATCCCCCCCGACACGGCCGAGGAAGATCCCCGATCCGGGTCCGGCGACTGAGATGGCCGTCGACCCGACTCGAGCCGGCAGTCTGCGTTGGTTCGTCTCAGCGGGCGTGGGTGACCGAGCTGATCAACCACGTCAGCGACCACGGGGGGATGCGGGTGGTGGGGACGGCCCTCTCCCAGGACGACGCCTTCCGCCGCAACTTCGACGCACTGCTCGTCGACGACGTCTCCAGCGTGATGTCGCCGCGGTTCGTGTCGAGGATGCGCAACACCGGCCGGCTGGTGATCGCCATCTACGACGTGGAACGGGGCGACGAGGCGCGCGAGCGTGTCCTCGGCTTCGGCGTCGATGCCGCGGTGCCGTCGACGGTCGGTGCCGAGGAGCTGGTGCGGGTGGTGGTCGACACCGTGCGGCTCCACGCCATCGATGCCGAGCTCGCCCATCTCTCATCGGGTGGGCCGTTGCCGGGGCGTCTGCGTCAGCGCTCTCTGCCAAGAGCTCCGGCCGCGCCGACGGGGTGCATCGTCGTGGTCCTGGGCAACGACGGTGTCACCGAGGTCGCCGTCGGGCTCGCCGATGCCATGGTCGGCCGCCAGCTTTCGACCGTCCTCATCGATCTCGACACCGTGGAGCCGTCGATCGCCCAACGCCTCGGCTTGCCGCTCACCCCGAACGTGTTCACCGCCACGGAGCATCTCCGGTTGCGTGCCTCGCTCGAAGGCGCCTTCGACGTGTCTGCGCACGGCTTCGCCACGATCGCCGGTATCCCCAATCCCCGGGAGTGGGCGGCGTTGGGCGAGACCGAGGCGGCCGATCTCGTCGGCGAGCTGGCCGGGGGGTTCGCCATGGTGCTGGTCAAGATCAGTCGTGGCCTCGAGGACCTCTCCGGCTTCGCCGGCACGGTCGGCCGCCATGACGTCGGCCGCCGCCTGGTGGCGATGGCCGATCGGGTGGTCGCTGTATCCAGCGCCAGTCCGGTGGGCGCCGCCAGGCAGGTGACCTTGGCGGGCGATGTCCGAGCGCTCACCAGCGTCCCGATCCATGTCGTCGTCAACCAGGCACCGTCGAGCCGCTTCGTCCAGGGGGAACTGGCGACCGAGCTCGAGCGCTCACTCTCTCCGGCGTCGCTGACCTTCCTGCCCACCGACAGCCGGGTCCGCAAGGCTTCGTGGCAGGGCGAGATGGTTCGTCGAGGAGGTTTCGCCCGGCGGCTCCGTTCCCTCGCCGGATCCGTGTCCACGGCGGCGCCGGGTCCATCGGACCGACACCGAAGCCGAGGTCGTCTCCGTCGTCGAGGGCAGCCCTTGAGCGTCTACGAGGACCTGCGCCGCCGTGTCGCCGAGGCGATCGAGGAGCGGAAGCTCGATGCCGCCAGAGACACGGATACGGTCCGCCAGGTGGCCGCCACCGCCGTGGCCGACTACCAGCGAGCCGCTCACGCCGGTGACGCCACCCCGCTGAGCGATCCGGAGGGAATGGTGGAGCGGCTGTGGCGGGCGATCGCCGGGTTCGGGCCGATCACCGAGCTTCTCGACTCGCCCGACGTCGAGGAGATCTTCATCGAGGGCGACCGGGTCTCCTTCATCCGGTCCGACGGCGGCCTGGAGGCGCTGATGGCGCCGACCTCGGCGGCGGAGAACCGTCAGCTGGTCGACCGGCTGCTGTGCCGGGACGAATCGGAGGCTCGACGCATCGTCGGCGATCCAGCAGGCGAGAGTGCTCGACGGGCCGGGCGCGGCTCACCGCCGTCATCCCGCCGGTCTCCGACCGGCTGTCGGTGACGATGCGCAAGTACACGGTGGCCGACGAGACATTGGGATCCCTCGTCGAGCGGAGCTCACTCCCGGACGAGGCGGCCGCCTTCCTGTGGGCGCTGGCCCAGGTCGCAGGATCGGTGCTGTTCTCGGGCCCGACCGGTGCCGGCAAGACAACGGCGATGAGCGCCTTCCTGCGGGCCGGTGCCCGACGACATGTGCATCCGCATGTGCGAGGAGGTGCGTGAGCTTCACATACCGCTGTCGCTCCACTCGTCGTTCTACGAGGCGTCGACGGTGGCGATGGACGGCGGCCGCCGCTACTCACTGCGTGACCTCATCAAGGTCTGCCTGGCGCAACGGGTCGACCTGCTCTGCGTCGGCGAAGTCCGTGGCGAAGAGGCGTACGAGCTGACCCGTGCCGTCAATGCCGGGTGCGGCTTCACCTGCACCATCCACGCCAACTCCGCCCGCGAGGCGCTCTCGGCGCTGGTGGAGAACTCACTCAAGGCCGGGGAGAACATCCCGGAGTCGGTCGCCCGGCGTAGCTTCGCCAGGGGCATCGATGTCGTCGTCCATCTCGACCGCCGCCTCGGGTCGGGCGGCGTCGGCCCCAACCGGCAGGTGGCCGAGATCCTGTCGGTGGCGCCCAGCCTGGCGGACGACTTCACCACCGAGCCGATCTTCACCCGCCAGCATCGGTCCGCCCCGTTGGCGTGGACCGGCACCCTGCCGCAACCCGAGCTGATGCGCCGGATGGACGAGATCCTCCCGGACGGTGTCACCACCAAGGGCGTGCTCGCCGGTGAGTGGAGGCCACACCTGTGAGGGTCATGGCTGCGTTGCTCGGGGCCGCCGCCGTGTACTTGACGGTGGCGCTGACGCTCGGGGTGGCGCCGAACGTCGCCGTTCGGTCGGCGTCGCGCCCTCAGGTGTCGAAGCGACAACTCTGGCTGATCCAGGCTGGCTCCGACCTCACGCCACGCCAGTTCCGGCTGGGGTCGATCGCCGGTGCGCTGGTCACCTTCGCCCTGCTCTGGCTGCTCACCCAGAGCGTGATCATCGCCCTGGTGCCCGCCGTCGCCGCCGGCTTTCTGCCATCTGCCTGGTACGGCAAACGCCGTCAGGACCGGATCGCCGAGATCCAGGCGGCTTGGCCGGACGGCATCCGCGACCTGCTCGCCCATGTCACCTCGGGGGCGACGCTCGGCAAGGCGGTCGAGGCCCTGGCCACGGAGGGCCCGCTTGCCGTTGCGCGACGCCTTCGACCGGTTCCCGCTCCAAGCGCGGATGTTCGGCGTGGTCCCGGCGCTCGAGATCGTCAAGGAGGAGCTGGCCGATCCCACATCGGACAAGGTGATCGAAGTGATGGTCCTCGCCCACGAGCTCGGCGGTGACCTGGTGCCGGAGGTGTTGCGCGACCTCATCGACACCATCACCGGCGACCTCCGCACCCTCGCCGAGATCCGCACCGCAGGGTTCGAGCAGAAGATCGAGAGCCTCCTCGTCGTGGTGGTCCCCTGGATGGTGTTGGTCTTCCTCGCCACCGGCCCGCCCGACTACCGCGCCTTCTACCAGAGCTCGACCGGTCAGCTCGTCGTCCTGATCGGGGCGTTGTGGACCGGCTTCGGGGTGCTCGTGCTGAGGTTCGTCTCCCGGGCCCGCGTCGAGCCACGGGTGCTCGGTGGTGGCGCGGTCGCATCCGACGGCCGGGTGAGCCGCTGATGGAGCGACTGGCGCTGTTCGGGGCGGTGAGTGCCGGGGTGTCGGTCACGGCGATGAGCTGGGTGATGCTCAAGCCGTACCGGCGACTGGCCCCTCGGCTCCGTCCCTATGCAGCCGTCGCCAGGACCCGGCTGGCCCGCTCCTACGACGTGGGAGGCCAGGCCGGCGCCGCAACCGGCCGATCGACCCTGGTCGACCTGTTCGGGCCGATCGTCGACGCGACTCGTTGCTTGGCTCTCGGCACTGGTGGGAGCCACCGACGACCGCCGGTTGGCGCTGCGCCTGCGCCACGCCGGGCTCTACCCCGGCCTCGACGCCCAGGATCGGATCCGCGAGTTCCGCGTCCGCTCTCTCGGGCGGGCGGCCCTTCTGGCGGCGTGCTTCGGTGGCTCGGGCTGATGTTCGGCGGCACCCGGATGATGGTCCTCCTGGGGTTGTGCGGATTGGTGCTCGGCGTCGCCCAGGCGCGTAGCCGGGTCACCGCCGCCATCGCCGCCCGGCGGGAACGGATGCGCGTGGAGCTGTACACCCTCAACCAGCTCATCGCCCTGCGCACCAGGGTCGGAGGGGGTGTCGTCGACGCCATCCGCCACGTGGTCGACCGGGCCAACGGGGTGTTCGTCGACGAACTGGCCGAGGTGCTCCGGCTCCACGCCTCGGGGCTCCCGATGACCGACGCGCTGCGCCGGGCGGCCGAGCTCACCGCCGAGCCCGAGGCGGCCCGCACCTACAACGTGCTGGCGACCGCGCAGGATCGCGGCGCCGATCTGGGCGATGCCCTGCTCGGGCTGTCGGTCGACCTGCGGGCACAACGCCGTGACGACCTGCAACGCCAGGCAGCCAGCAGGCGGCTCTGGCTGGTGATTCCCATCGTGCTCATCCTGGCGCCGGTGCTCCTCCTCTTCATCGGTGCGCCGGTGCCGACCTTGATCTTCGGGACGGGCGGATGAGCCCGGCCCACCTCGATGGAATGCAGCAAGCCTGCCCTGCGGGGCCGAAACGAAAGGAAACCGAAATGGCCACATGGTTGGCACTGCTCCTGACCCCGGTCGAGCCGGAGCGGGGCGAGGTCAACACCGCCTCGATCCTGGCGTGGACGATGCTGGCGGTGGTCGCCATCCTGGCGATCAACGTCATGTTCGACGACCTGGTCAGCTCCGTGTTCGCCGACGTGAAGGCGAGGATCCTGGGCTCGTAGCGGCTGGGGCCCTGAGGGCGGTTCGCTGGTGATGGCTGAGGGGTCGCTCGAGCGACTGCGAGCGCGGCGAGATCGGCATCGGAATCATGTTGGCGGTGGTGGCGACCTTCGTCGTGGCGGTGGCGATCGTCCATCTCTTCATGTTCCTCTACGGCCAGGCGGTGGTGCGATCCGCTCTCGACGAGGCGGTGCGGACCGGCTCGAGGGTCGATGGCGGCCCGGCACTGTGCCTGCAAACCGCAACCGAGGTGCGGGACGACCTGCTGGGCGGACAGCTCGGCGACGGCGTCACCTTCCGATGCGTGGCCCGGCAGGGCCCGGCCGGTCCCCGGCTGGTCGCCTCGGCGGTGGCCAGGTTCCGCAGCCCCATGCCCGGCGTGCCAACGCTGACCCTGAACCTCTCGGCGACGGCGATCCAGGAGGTCCCGGCATCGCCATGAGCCTGGAGCATGTCAAGGGGGTCGTCCGGAGCGAACGGGGAGAAGCGTCGGCGCTCGAGATGATGCTCGTCATCGGATTCCTGCTCCTGCCCACTCTCGTTGGCCTCGCCCAGATCCCGCGCTGGATCGACGCCCGATCGACCGGGGAGCTGGCAGCCCAGGAGGCGGCGAGGCAGGTGGCTCTGTCCACGGACCTCGAGGTGGGGGTGGCCGCCGCCGACGCCGTCGCCCGGCAGATCGTGGTCAACCACGGTTGGGATGAAGAGGCGTACCGCGGCGTGCGGGTCACGGGCTCGGTGGCTTCCGGTGGCTCGGTGACCGCATCGGTGACCATGCGAGTGCCGGCGATCGTGGTGCCGCTGGTCGGCAACGTCGGGGGCGGCTTCTGGCGTACCTGGTCGCACACCGAGGTCGTCGACAGCTACCGGGAGGACGGGTGAGCGGAGAACGGGGTTCGGTGACGATCTGGGGGATCGGGCTGGTTGCGTTGTTGTTCGCCTTCGCCGGGCTGGCCGTCGACACCTGGAGGGTGTTCACCGAGCGTCAGGCGCTCGCCGGTCTGGCGGACTCCGCCGCCATCGCCGGCGCCAACGGTATCGACGAGGACGAGTTCCGCGCTTCGGGCGCGGTGGCGCTGGATCGTCCCGAAGCCCGCTCGCTGGCCGCCGGGTACCTGGCGTCCCGCATCGGCACCGCCGAGGCGGTCATCGGATTCCGTGATACCGGCATCGAGGTCACCCTCACCGACACCGTCGATCTGACGCTGCTCACCTTCTTCCTCGGTGGGGAGCCTGTCGACCTTCGCGTGACGGCGTACGCCAACCCGGCGCAACGCGTCGCCGCTCCGTAGTCCGGTTGAGCAGGGCCACCGGGCCTTTCGCTCAGCCCGAGGCCGGCTCGACCTCCGGCAGCTCGATCACCTCGCCGGGGAAGATCAGGTCGGGGTCGCCGGATCTGATGCGCCCCCGGTTGGCGTCGACCAGCCGCACCCAGTAGCGGGCGTGCTCGCCCTCGTCGGGAGTCTGCCCGCGCACCTCGGTGAGCCTCTTGCCGGCGATGGCCCACAGATGATCGCCGGCCACCACGGTGTACGACGTTGCGCCGATCGCCTGCGGTGACGGAGGCGGTGTCGACCGGGGCCACGGTGCCGCCCTCGGTGAGGAGGAACGGCGGGATCGGCATGGGCCGGGTGTCGGTCGTCGCATCCTCCTCGGCAGTCGTCTTTGCTTCGTCGACGGCGGCTGGGAGCTCGCCTCCGCCAGGGGCGATGATGAGAAAGGGCGGCAGCGGGTGGTCGGGCTCGTCCGCCGCCCACGCCGCCACCGAGGACGGGGGCGTCGCTCCAGCGCGATGGCCGTCACCGGGGCGAGAGCCGGGGTGACGGCAAGGGTCACCGCCGCCACCCGCGTTGCCGTCGCCAGGGCGAGGCGCCGCACCGCCGGGAGAGCGAACCGGGAGGCCGCCTCCGTCATCCGGGCACGGCCACTGAGCATCGCCAGGCCGGTGACCGTGGTGCTCAGCCAGTACCCAGACCGCCGCCAGCCGTACCGCCACCGCTGCGAGGGCGATCATCGCCTCTTCCGGTGGAGTGGCTTCGAGCCAGTTCCACAGGTCGCCCCAGGTGACGCCCGGGGGAGCCAGCCGTTCCACCATGGCGATCGCGACCGCCGGGCCGGCGGTGCACAGCAGCCAGACCGACGCTTCTCCGACCCGTCCCTGCCGGGTTCGTGTTGTCGTTGTCATGACCCGCAAAATATCACCAAGCAACGACAAGAACCATAGCGACGCTTCAACGATACGGACCGGTTCGGTCAACTCCGGACCACCGGCGCCGGATGGGTCGGCTGACTAGCTTGCGTGGATGCGAGGGGGTGACCTCCTTCCGGGGCTGGATCGGCTGGCCCACTACGAGCGTCCCTGGTTGCGAGGCGATCTCGTCGCCGGGGTCACCGTGGCCGCCTACCTCATCCCGCAGGTAATGGCGTACGCCGAGGTCGCCGGGTTGCCGGCGGTCACCGGGCTGTGGGCCGCCCTGGGCGCGATGACGGTGTACGCCTTCATCGGGTCGTCCCGGCAGCTCTCGGTGGGCCCGGAGTCGACGACGGCGCTGCTGACGGCGACCGCCATCGGGCCGCTGGCCGCCGGCGACCCCTCCCGTTACGCCACGCTCGCCGCCGCCCTCGGCCTGGTGGTGGCGGCATTGTGCCTGGTGGCGTGGATCGCCCGCCTCGGGTTCCTCGCCGACCTCCTGTCCAAGCCGGTCCTGGTCGGGTACCTGGCCGGGGTGGCGGTGATCATGATCGCCGGCCAGCTCGACTCCTTCGCCGGGATCGAGCTGGAGGGCGAGACCCCGCCAGAGACGATCCTCTCGTTCGTCACCAACATCACCGAGGCCCATTGGGCGACGTTCCTCCTTGCCACCGGGGTGCTCGTCTTCCTGTTCGTGGGGAGCGCCCTCTTCCCCAAGGCTCCGATCCCGTTGGTCGCCATGGTCCTGGCCACGGTGGTGGTGGGCGTGTTCGGCCTCGCCGACGAAGGGATCAGCCTGGTCGGGTCGATCCCGTCGGGTCTGCCCACCGTCCGCTGGCCGGCCGCCGACCTGTCCGACTTCACCGCCCTGCTGCTACCCGCGGTCGGGGTGACCGTGGTCGCCTACACCGACAACACGCTGGAGGGCCGGGGGTTCGCCGCCCGGGGCGGGTACCGCATCGACGCCAACCAGGAGCTCTTCGCCCTCGCAGGCGCCAACGCCGCCGCCGGGCTGGTGCAGGGGTTCCCGGTGAGCAGCTCGGGGAGCCGCACGGTGATCGGTGACTCCCTGGGCTCCCGCAGCCAGCTGTTCTCGCTGGTGGCGGTCGGCGTGATCGCGGTGACGTTGCTCTTCCTCGGCCCGGCGCTCGAGCAGTTCCCGGAGGCAGCGCTGGCGGCGGTGGTGATCTGGGCGGCGGTGAAGCTGGTGGACGTCGCCGAGCTGCGGCGCATCGCCCGCTTCCGCCACAGCGAGCTGATCCTCGCCCTGTCCACCACCGTGGCGGTGCTGGTCGTCGACATCCTGTACGGCGTGCTGGTGGCCGTCGGGCTGTCGATCCTCGACCTGCTGCGCCGGGTGGCGAGACCCCACGACGGGGTGCTCGGGTACGTCCCCGGGGTCGCCGGGATGCACGACATCGACGACCACCCCGCCGCTCGCCAGATGCCGGGGCTGGTGGTGTACCGGTACGACGCCCCGCTGTTCTTCGCCAACGCCGAGGACTTCAAGGGCCGGGCGCTCGCCTCACTCGACTCGGCCGAAGGGCCCGTCGAGTGGTTCCTGCTCAACTTCGAGGCCAACGTGCAGATCGACCTGACCTCGATCGACGCCCTCGGCGAGATCCGGGCCGAGCTGGAGGAAAGGGGGATCAAGCTCGCCCTGGCCCGGGTCAAGCACGAGATGTACGAGGAGCTGGAGCGGGCCGGCCTGGTCGAGGCGATCGGCGCCGACCGCATCTTCGACACGCTGCCGATGGCGGTCGTCGCCTACGTCGAGGCCTACACCGCCAAGCACGGCGAGCCGCCGCACGGTGTCGTGCCACCGGAGCCGCCGGCGCAGCCGGTGATCGATCCCCCATGAGCCGGCCCCGGCGGTCCTACCCGGTCGATGCACTCATCTGAGGACCTCCACCGTGTCGCCGTCCTGCACGACGTGGTCACGGCCGACCCGCTGGCCGTCGAAGCGGGCCGACGGGCCCCAGATGCGGGCACCTGTTGCGGTGGCACCGAGCTCGTGATGGACCCGGTCGGCCACGTCGGCGACCGTGGCGCCGGCGTGCATCGGCTGGGGGCGCGGGTCGACCTCGCCGTCGTGGTGGAGCCACACCCTGATCAGCCCGGTGAGCCCCCAGATGGCCAGGCGCAACTCGTCGAGCGAGGCGTCGTCGAGGATCGACACCGCCACCACCTCGAGGTCGACCGATCGTCGGAGCGCATCGATGCGGTCGGGGTCGACCTCGTCGGCCTTGGTCAAGGCCAGCACCGCAGGAAGGTCGATCCCGGCGGCGATCGACCTCGGCGCGTACCACCGCCAGCGAATCGAGCGGTGCGGTGGCCTCGTGGCAGTAGACGACGGCGTCGGCGTTGCGCAGCACCCCGAGCAGAGCACGTCCCCCGCCGCGGTCGTCGTTGGCGCCCTCGATCAGACCGGGGATCTCCACCAACTGGACCAGCACCCCGCCGATCCTGGTGAGCGCCGGCACCGGGCGCACCGTGGTGAAGGCGTAGTCACCGGTCTTGATCTGGATCTCGGACAACGCCTGAAGGAGCGACGACTTGCCGGCGTTGGGCGGCCCCACCAGCGCCACCTGGGCGGCTCCCTCGCGGCGCACCGAGATCGAGTCGCGGTGGACCACCTTCGCCCGGACCTGCGACGCCTCGATCTGCTCGTTGACCCACTTGCGGATGTCGGCGTACGGGCCGTTGCGGTAGTCGGGCAGCTCGCCGAGGATCGTCCGCAGCTCACGGACCCGCTCCGTGCCCTCCTTGCCCACCAGCCGGCGCTTGATCACCTGCATCTGGATGCGGTGTGGCATCGGCATGACCTGTTCTCCTTCCTCGCTGTGTGATGCGGGGAGGAGCGCACCGCCACGGCCCGCTCAAGTCATCTCGGGGCCGTCGGAGTGCGTCCTGTCCCGCCGCTTCCCTGGACGCCTGGTCGGAAGCGGCGGATCAGCCGGTCTTGGTGCTCACCATCGCCCACCAGATGGTGGCGACGGCGCGATGCGGTTCGCTCATGGCCTGCGAAGCGTAGCCGCCAGCGTCGCCGGCGGTCGGCGCCTCTAGGCTGGCGGCGCCGCGGCTTGGAGGGACTTCCTGTACCTGACGACACCGTTCCACCCCCGGGTGGAAGCGGCCAACACCACCGGGCTGTGGAGCCACTGGGCGGGGTACCTGGTCGCCGAGAAGTACCAGATGTCGGAGAAGTTCGAGTACTTCGCCGTCCGCAATGCCGTCGGCATGTTCGACACCTCGCCGCTGTACAAGTACCTGGTCAGCGGCCCGGACGCCGAGCGGTTCCTCGCCGGGGTCCTCGCCCGCGACATCCGCAGGTGCCGGCCCGGGCAGGCGCAGTACACGGTGTGGTGCGACGACCGCGGCTTCGTGGTCGAGGACGGGGTGGTGCTCCGGCTCGCCCCCGACGAGTTCATGATCAGCGCCGCCCGCCCCAACCTGGCCCACCTGCGCTCGCTGATCGGGTACGAGGCGGTGGAGATCGACGACGTCTCCGACCAGTGGGGCACGTTGGCGGTGCAGGGCCCGGCGGCGCGCACCGTGCTCGCCCCGCTGGCGCCGGAGGTGGCCGGCCTCGCCTTCTTCGACCTCACCCCCACCAAGCTGGCCGACATCCCGGTCACCGTCTCCCGCACCGGCTACACCGGCGGGCTCGGGTACGAGGTCTGGGTGCCGGCCGACCAGGCGGTCGCCGTGTGGGACGCCGTCGCCGAGGCGGGATCGGGGCACGGGTTGATGCCGTTCGGGCAGATCGCCCTGCTCATGGCGCGGATCGAGGCCGGGCTGCTGCTCATCGACGTCGACTTCGAGTCGAGCCGGTTCGCCTTCAACGACGAGCACCGCTCGACCCCGCTCGAGCTGGGCTTCGGGTGGATGTTCCGCGACCTCGACACCGACGACCGCCACTTCATCGGGCGGCCCGCCATCGCGCGGGAGCGCGCCGAAGGGACGTCACGCTGGAAGATGGTCGGGCTGGTGGTCGACTGGCACGAGTACGACACGCTGTACAACGAGGCGCGGCTCATCCCGCCCAAGGACCACATCCCGGTCACCGAGGAGTTCATGCTCTACGACGCCGACGACGCCCGGGTCGGGTACGCCACCAGCTTCATGTACTCCCCGATGCTGCAGCGCCACATCGCCCTGGCCCGGCTCCGCCCCGACATGGCCGCCACCGGCACCAGGGTCGACCTGGAGGTCAAGATCAACCACCGCTACCAGCGGGTCGGGGCCTACGCCGCCCGGCTGCCGCTGTACAAGCCCGACCACAAGACCGCCTGAGGATCCCATGCCAACGTCACGCAGCTACGACGCCATCGTCATCGGGGCCGGCCACAACGGCCTGATCAACGGCGCCTACCTGGCCAAGGCCGGGCTTCGCACCCTGATCGTGGAGCGGCGTCACCTGGTGGGCGGGGCCGCCATCACCGAGGAGCTGTACCCCGGCTTCCAGTTCACCACCTTCTCCTACGCGCTGTCGCTGCTCCGCCCCGACATCATCCACGAGCTGGAGCTGACCCGGTTCGGGTTCATGCCGCTGCTGATGCCGTCGGGGTTCGCTCCCGGCTACGACGGCGACCACCTGCTGATGGGCACCGATCGCTTCGAGAACCTGCACGCCATCGCCCGCCGCTCTGCAGCCGACGCCGACGCCTACGAGCAGTACGAGCACGACGTGACCCAGGTGGCGCAGGCGATCAAGCCGCTGGTCGACCGGATCCCGCCGGACATCTTCTCCAAGGACCCGGACGAGTTGATGCGGATGGCGGAGCTGGCCGGCCACCTCCGCTCGTTGGAACCGCGGGTGCTCCACAACGCGGTACGGCTGCTCACCGGGTCGGCGGCCGACTTCCTCGACGACTACTTCGAGGACGAGCTGCTCAAGGGCTACCTGGCGTCGTCCTCGATCATCGGCTCCAAGGTGGGGCCCCGGTCCCAGGGCTCCGGGCTGGTGCTGCTCTACCACAAGCTGGGCGAGCACGACGGGTCCTTCGGGGCGTGGGCCTTCCACAAGGGAGGCAACGGCGGGTTCACCCAGGTGCTGGCCCGGGCCGCCGAGGGATTCGGCGCCGAGATCCTGCTCAACGCACCGGTGGATGCGGTCACCACCGCCAACGGGCGGGCCACCGGCGTCGCCCTCGAAGACGGCACCGAGCTGCAGGCCGGCACCGTGGTCAGCTCGCTCGACCCTCGCCACACGTTCATGCGACTGGTCGACCCGCGGGAGCTGCCCGCCGACCTGGTGGAGAACATCCGGCGGTTCAAGTTCCAGGGGACCTCGGCCAAGGTCAACTTCGCCCTCGACGGATTGCCCCGGTTCCCCGGCCTGCCCGAAGACGGCGCCCACTTCCGCGGCTTCACCAACATCGGCCCGTCGATCGACTACCTGGAGCGGGCCTTCGACGAGGCCAAGTACGGCTGGTACTCGTCGCAGCCCTACATCGACGCCTCGATCCAGTCGACCATCGATCCCGACATGGCGCCTCCGGGCAAGCACGTCATGTCGTGCTTCGTCCAGTACGCCCCCTACCACCTGAAGGGTGGTGGGGACTGGGACGTCGAGCGGGACGGTTTCGGCGACACGGTGCAGGCGACGTTGGAGTCGTTCTTCCCCGGGTTCGGTGACCTGGTCCTCCACCGCGAGGTGGTCACGCCGCTCGACATCGAGCGGGTGGTCGGGCTGTCGGAGGGCAACATCTTCGCCGGGGAGTTCCTCGCCCCCCAGATGTTCTTCTTCCGCCCGGCGCCGGGATGGAACCAGTACCGCACCCCGATAGACGGCTACTACCAGTGCGGTTCCGGCACCCACCCCGGCGGCTGCGTGATGGGGGCCCCGGGCCGGCTGGCCAGCCAGCAGATCCTCGGCGACCTCGCGGCCAAGGCCTGAGCGTGCCCGAGGGTCTGCTCCCGCGGGTCCTCGTCGTCCTCGGCTTCGTCGCCCAGCTCGGGGTCGGTTTCGTGGTGATGGTGAGCGGGCTGATCATGCCGCTGTGGGCCATCCTCGCCCTCGGCGCCGTCTGGGCCGTCGGACTGGCGGTGATGATCCGCAACCGCATCGTCCCCGCTGACCGTGATCGCCGTTCCCGTCCTCACGCTCGGCCTGTGGGCCCTGACCGGTTGGGCAGGCGAGCGCTACCTCGACTGGACCGCGTAGCGCCTCGCGAGCTCGAGAGGGCTGGCCGGGCTCCGGATGAATGTGCTACAAGTAGCACTATGACGTCAGTCGGTATCCGTGAGCTGAGGCAGAAGGCGAGTGAGTACCTTCGCCGGGTCGCCGCCGGGGAGACCATCGAGGTGACCGATCGCGGCCGGCCGGTCGCGCTGCTCACTCCGATTCCCGAGGCGCCACCACTCGAGCAGCTGCGGTCGGCCGGCGACCTCGACGAGGCGACCGGGACGGTCGACGACCTGCCCGAACCGCTCGAGCTCGACGCGGGGATCGAGACGCCGTCCGATGTGCTCGCCCGACTGCGCGCCGATGAGCGGTGACCGGGTCACCTACCTCGACTCGTCGGCGATCGTCAAGCTGGTGGTACGCGAGTCGGAGTCGGCCTCCCTTCGACGCTTCCTACGACGCCGAGTGCTGGTGTCGAGCGCTCTCGCCAAGGCGGAGGTCGCCCGGGCGATGATCCATGTCGGCGAAGATCGGCCTGCGCCGCGCCGAGCAGGTCCTCGCAGAGGTGGAACTGGTCCGGATCAACGATCGTGTGCTCGTCCGAGCGGGCCGGCTCGAACCCAACACGCTTCGCACCCTGGATGCCATCCACCTCGCCACGGCCGCCATGTTCGAGGAGATCGCTCGCCTGCCTGGTGTCGTACGACTCACGGATGGCCGCCGCAGCCGAGGCGATGGGGTGGAGTGTCCGGCACCCAGCCTGACCCGCACCCGGTTGAACCAGAACCGCTCCTCGGCGCAGCCGAACCAGGCCCGTTGGCCGCCTGCCGTCGTGACGTATCCTTGGAACCGGCCCCATTGGGACTCCTAGCCGCCGACGTCCTCGAAACGGTTGCTCTCCGGGACGACCGGTGACATCCCCGCCGCGGTAGGCGGCGGCGACCATCGAGTGGAACTGGTGCAGCGTGCTCTCCCACGGGCTCAGCGGCCCGGGGGCGAAGCCGCGGTTGCCGGCGCCCTTCTGGACGTGCTCGCAGGCGTTCCAGTCCTCCCGGTTGGTGATGTCCCAGAAGTCGACGGCGTAGGCGGGGTCGAACCCGTCCAACTCGAGCGACTCGGGGGCGAACAGCCAGTCGCACTCAACGAAGCTGCGCCCGGGGCCGAGCGGGACGATGCGGTGGGTCATCACGTAGTCGGGGTGGGCGCTGATGAGCAGGTTCGGCCACAGCCCGACATACACCACCTTGCGCGCCTGGTCGGCGTCGAGCCGCCGAAAGTTCCTTCCCTCCGATGCGCCGGTGAGCGACATGGTGACCGCATGGTCCTTGAGCTCCATCTCCCCGCCGCACCACAGGCCGCCGGGCTCGATGTCCCGCCCCGAGTCGGGCGGGCTGACCTGGCAGAGCTCGGGGTGGATGGTGTTGCAGTGGTAGCACTCGTGGTAATTCTCCACGATCAACTTCCAGTTGGCGGCCACCTCGTATGCATGGCGCGCCACCATCGACAGGCGGCCCGGCTCGTAGGGGGCGAACAGCTCGGCAAGTCCGCCGTAGGTCTGCCCCAGCGGAGGCGCCTCCCCGGACAGGTCGAGGAAGAGCCAGCCCATGAGGTCGCCCACGGCCACGGCGGAGAGCGGCCAGATCGCCGGGTCGAAGTCGACAGCCTGGGTGAGCGTGGGCGCCGACCGCAGCGACCCGTCGAGTCGGTAGGACCACGAGTGGTAGGGGCACCGGACCAGCCGGGCGTCGATGGCCTCGCCGGGCTCGACCAGGGTGTGGCCCCGGTGGCGGCACACGTTGGAGAACCCGCGTACTGCGCCGTCGGCGTCCCTGGTGAGCAGTATCGACTCGGCGCCGTGGTCGACGCCTCGCACCTGGCCGGGGGCGAGCAGGTCGTCGGTGCGGCCCAGGCAGATCCAGGTCCGGTCGAAGATCTCGGAGCGCTCCCATTCGAAAACCTCGGCCGACGTGAACGCCGCCGCCGGCAGCGTCCGGCTGCTCCCGAACGGGCGCGCCAGTTCGGCGACATGCTGCTGGTCGATCGGTGCCGGTCGGCCCACTCACCCACCTCCGAGGAAGGTCTCCTGGCGGGTCGAGCGTAGCGGCTCGGCTCCGACCTCCGGCACCGGGACCGGAGCCGCCGGCGGCACCCGGTACCCTTGCCGGCATGGTCGCCACCCGGTCATCGGAGACCACCGACACCGTGGTCCGGCGTCTCGCCACCGGGGTGCTGGTCTTCACCGTGCTGGTCATCCTGGGCGGGTCGGTGGTGCGGGCCACCGAGTCGGGCGCGGGCTGCGGGGACCAGTGGCCCCGTTGCGAGGGCCACATCATCCCCTGGTCGGCGGAGGGCGCCACCACGATCGAGTTCGCCCACCGGGCGTCGACCGCCATCCTCGGGATCCTGCTCGTCGCCCTCGTCGTCACCGTGGTCCGACGCACCGAGCGCGGGGCGCCGATCCGCCGTGCCCTCGCCTGGGCGGGGGCCTTCTTCGTCGCCGAGGTCGCCATCGGGGCGCTGCTGGTGCTCTTCGGCTGGGTCGACCAGGACGCCTCGATCGGGCGGGTGGTGGCCATGACCGTCCACCTGGCCAATACCTTCCTGCTGCTGGCCGCGCTCACCTTGGTGGTGTGGTTGGCGCGTGGGGGTGCCCCGCCGCGGGTCGACCTGGGGCGGACCGCCGACCGGCTGCTCCTGGCCGGTGCCGTCGTCCTCCTCGTGGTCGCCGCTTCCGGCGCCCTCAACGCGCTGGCCGACACGCTGTTCCCTGCCGATGAGTCGTCAGGCTCCGGCCACTTCCTCGCCGACCTCCGGGTGCTGCACCCGATGATCGCCATCGTCGGAGGTGTGGCGGTGGTGCTCCTGTCCCGGGCCAGGGCGCTCGCCGGCGCCGCCGCCGAGCCGTGGCGACGCGCCATCGCGGTCATCGTGGCGATCCAGTTCGCCATGGGTGTCGTCAACATCGCCCTGCTGACGCCGGTGGAGACCCAGGTGCTGCACCTGCTCCTGGCCGATACGCTGTGGATCGTGTGGATCGTGTTCGGAGCCTCGGTGATCGCCGCCGAGCAGCTCGAGGCCCAGAAGTCATGAGTGTGAGGGTTCGCCGGAGGCGGAGACTCGGCGGTTGGGGCTGGGGACCCCGAGAGCCATGAGTGAAGCCAGGATCACCGATCCTCGTGCCGTGGTCACCGCCGGTGACCGCGTCCGCGCCTACGTCGAGCTGACCAAGCCCCGCATCATCGAACTCCTCCTCATCACCACGGTGCCGGCGATGATCGTCGCCGCCGAGGGCTGGCCCGGGCTCGGGCTGATCGTGGCCACCCTGGTGGGCGGGACGCTGTCGGCCGCCGGGGCCAACACCCTCAACCAGGTGCTCGACCGTGACATCGACCGGGTGATGAGGCGCACCGCCTCCCGGCCGTTGCCCACCGATCGGGTGACGCCGGGTCACGCCATGGTCTTCGGCGTGGCGTTGGGCATCGCCGGGTTCGCCTGGCTGTGGGCGACCACCAACCTGCTCGCCGCCCTCCTGTCCACCGCCGGGCTGGCGTTCTACGTGCTGGTCTACACCATGTGGCTGAAGCGGACCACCACCCAGAACATCGTGATCGGGGGAGCCGCCGGCGCCGTGCCCCCTCTCGTGGGCTGGGCGGCGGTGACCGGTTCGCTGGCCCTCCCCGCCTGGTTCATGTTCGCCATCGTCTTCTACTGGACCCCGCCGCACTTCTGGGCGCTGTCGCTCCGCTACCGCGACGACTACGCCGCCGCAGGGGTCCCGATGATGCCGGTCGTGGTCGGCGTCGAACGAACCCTCGACCACATCGTCCGCTACAGCATGCTGGTCGCCGGAGTCTCCCTGCTCCCGTACACGGTGGGTGTCGTCGGGCTCTTCTATCTGTCGGTGGCGGTGGTGCTCGGGATTGCCCTGGTGGTCGCCGCGCTCCGCCTGCGCCGGCTGCCGTCCGAGGCCATGAGGTTCTTCGGCTGGACCAACCTCTACCTCGCCGGGATCTTCCTGGCGATGGCGGTCGATGTCCTCGTCTGGGCGTGACCGGGGGGTGACACCGGAGGACACCGCTCCGATCAGGCCAGAGGAGCGATTCGACGAGCGGTCCCTCGCCGCACACCTGCGCCGCCACCTCCCGGAGCTCGTGGGCGAGGGTGAGGTCACCTTCGACCAGTTCCCCGGCGGAGCCGCCAACCTCACCTACCGGGCGGTGGCGGGGGACGTCGAGCTGGTGATCCGCCGGGCGCCGCTCGGGCCCGTGGCCGCCGCCGGCCACGACATGGCCCGGGAGTACCGGGTGCTGTCCCGGTTGTGGAGCGCCTACCCGCTGGCTCCCCGCGCCTTCCACTACTGCGACGACCCGGACGTCATCGGCAAGCCCTTCGTGGTGATGGAGCGCCGCCGCGGGTGGGTCATCCGCGACCGGTGGCCACCCGGGTACGACGACCGGGCATCGCAGCGGCGACTGGCGGTGAACCTGGTGGCCGCGCTGGCCGACCTGCACCGGGTCGATCCCGGAGCCGTGGGACTGGGCGAGCTGGGCCGACCCGACGGCTTCGTCACCCGTCAGATCGAAGGGTGGGCGGGGCGGTGGGAGGCGGCCGCCACCCGGTCGGTGGCCGACATGCACCGTCGCAGCCGAGCTCCTGCGGGCGACTGCTCCCGCGCCGCAGGCCGTCGCCGTGCTCCACAACGACTTCAAGCTGGACAACACCATGGTCGGCGACGGGGGCGACCTGGTGGCGGTGCTCGACTGGGACATGGCGACCCTGGGTGATCCCCTCGTGGACCTGGGCACCCTGCTCGCCTACTGGGTCGACCCCGAAGGGCCCACGTACCCGATCTTCGGGGAGCGGGCGGTGACGCTGGCCCCGGTGCTGCCGCGTTCGGACGTGATCGCCGCCTACGGGGACGCCACCGGGTTCGACCTGTCGACGGTCAGGTTCTACGAGGGCCTGGCGCTGTACCGGATCGCGGTGATCATCGAGCAGATCTACAGCCGGTACGTGTCCGGGCAGACCAGCGACCCCCGGTTCGCCCGGTTCGAGCCCATCGCCCCGATCCTCGCCGCCGCCGCGGTCGACAGGTTGCGGTACTGATCCGGCCTACTCAACGACCAGCTCGAAGAGCGGCACGCCGGCGTTCTCCAGCTCGACCTCGAAGACCCCGGGGACGTCGGCGACGAACGTGATCCGCCCGGGCACGTCGGGCTCGAGCTCGGCGAAGAGGTCGTAGCTGTGCACGTGCACCTCGTCGGCGAAGGTGGAGGTGACGGTGATGGTGACCTCCTCGCCCAGCGGCACGTCATACCGGTCCTCGGCGTCGATCCCGTCATCGGTGACGACCACGTCGATGGAGACACCGGACGCGGTGGCGGTGGTGGGCGGAACGGCAGACGTGGTGGTGGAGGTGGTGGCCGGAGCCGCGGTAGCCGGGACGGTCGACGTCGGTGCCGCGGAGGTGGTGGTGGCCCGGGTCGTGGTCGTGGCGTCGTCGCCGTCACCGCCGCACGCCGACATGGCGAGACGCCAGTACCGCAGACAACGAGGACCCTCCGGGCGACCATGGCCGGCGATCCTAGGGCGGCGTCGTGTCTACCCGATCGACCAGCATGTTGACACGCTTGCTGAGTGTGTGTAATCATGTAAACATGACAGGTGTCGAAGAGATCGCAGAGTGGTTCCGGTCGCACCGTGGGGACTGGGTGGTCGACGAGGTGACCGCCGACGCCGACGAGGTCCTGGTGGTGCTCGACATCGGGGAGCCGGAGCTCGTCGGAGAGGTCAGTGACGACGAGCGGATGGCCGCCCGCAAGGCGAGGATGGCCGCCTTCCGGGAGGACACCCGGGGAAGGCGCATGGAGATCGCCGCCGCCGCCGAGACGCGGTTCGGCCGCAAGGTCTCCTGGGGTGTCCGCTCCGGGGAGTCGCGCCGTCTGTACACGCACATGGCGATACCGGCGATGACCCGGCTGCGCGTCTCCGAGCGCCGAGTGCTCGACACGCTGGTCGAGTCGGGGGTCGCCCGCAGCCGCAGCCACGCCCTGGCTTGGTGTGTGCGAATGGTCGGCGACCATCTGGAGGAGTGGCTGGCCGAGCTCCGTGAGGCGCTGGTCCACGTCGACGAGGTGCGGCGGCGCGGGCCCTCGCCGGGTCATGCCCCGGGTCCGGCAGGCGACAGCTCCTGACGCCCGGCTAAGGCGCCAGGAACACGGCCGCCGCCTCGATGACCTGCGACGCCCGATCGGTGATCTCCGCGGGATCCGGCTCATCGGTGAGCCACGCCCCGATCCCGACACCGACGCCGCCGGCGCCCAGCACATCGGCGACGTCGGCGACGGTGACCCCTCCGAAGGCCATGTAGCGGACGTCGGGGAGCGGTCCCATCAGCGTCTTGAGGTGGGCGATCCCACCGGTGACGTATGGGTAGACCTTGACCGCGGTGGCGCCTGCCCGCCACACGCCGGTAGATCTCCGTGGCGGTGTGGGCGCCGGGGATCACCGGGACCCCGGCGGCGACGCACCAGCTGACCACGTCGACCGACGCCACCGGGGTGACGATCAGCTGGGCACCCGCCCCCACCGCCGCCTCGGCGTCCTCGACCTCGAGGACCGTGCCCGCCCCGATCAGCATCCCTTCGGTGGGCGGGTCGGTGACCAGGTCCTTGATCGCCTCGAGCGCCCCCGGGGTGTTGAGGGTGACCTCGGTGGCCCGGATCCCGCCCTCCGCCACTGCCTCCACCACCTGCCGCACGCCGAGAGGGGGCTTGCGCACAACCGCAACGACGCCGGTGGCGGCGATCGCCTCGGGTAGCTCGAGTCGCATCGGGCCATGATGCCACGCAACTTTGAGCGGTTGACATCGGATAGCGATGCAGAGTGCTCAAAGTTCCCGGCCAACGGGTAGGTGCCCACAACTTTGAGCGGTTGACATCGGATAGCGCTGCAAACTGCTCAAAGTTCGTTGGGCAGATGCCCCGAGTCGACCCTTGCCGCTCGGTGACGGTGCGGGTAGATTCGACGGTGATGGGCAACTCGCGCGTGGCGTTCGTATCGCTTTACCTGGGCTCCGGCTCGGGCCGCGGTGCGCTGAACCCACTCGCAGACAAGCACCCACACAGCCCGAGACCGGACCGGTTTCGGGCTTTCGTGTTCCCGGGGCCGGTCACCCAGGAGAGACCATGACCGAGCCCTCGGAACCCATCCCGCTGAAGAGCCACCGACGTCCCGACGACCTGTCGACGTCCCTCGTCGACGTCGGCGACGTTCGCTTCGGGGACGGCTCCTACCCGGTGATCGCCGGCCCGGTGGCGGTGGAGGGCGAGGACCAGATCGTGTCGGTCGCCCTCGGTGTCGCCGAAGCCGGCGCCTCGATGCTTCGTGCCTCCACCAACCGCCTGGGCAACGGGTTCCGAGGTCTCGGTGATGAGGGGCTGTGGCTGTTGGAGCGGGCCGGGCACGCCGCCGGGATCCCCACACTCACCGAGGTGGTCGACTCCAAGGACCTGGACGTCGCCGCCGGCCACGTCGACATGCTCGAGATCGGCCCCGACAACATGCAGCACTTCTCGCTGCTCCGCGACGTGGGCAAGGTCGGCAAGCCGGTCATGCTCCACCGAGGCCCCGCCGCCACCATCGACGAGTGGCTGATGGCGGCCGAGTACGTGCTCAGCGAGGGCAACGACGCGGTCGTCCTGTGCGAGCGGGGGAGCCGGGGCTTCGATCCCCGCACCTCCGACACGCTGGACATCGGCGCCATCCCGGTGGTGCAGCGACTCTCCCACCTCCCGGTGGTGATCGACCCGGCGCCGGTGCGCGACGGGGCCGACCTCATCGCCCCGCTGGCCCTGGCGGGGAGGTCGGTAGGCGCCGACGGGCTCGTCGTATTGGTGCATCCCGACCCGGAGCGAGCGGAGGCGGGCAACGGGTCGCAGCTCGACCTCGCCGCCTTCGGGACGCTGATGGACCGGCTCGGCATCCCCTCGCTGCGGGACGAGATCGACCGCATCGACCGCGAGCTGGTTCGCCTGGTGGCCCGCCGCCTCCACAGCTCGATCGAGATCGCCCGCATCAAGGCGACGAAGGGGCTTCCGCTGCGGTCTCCCGATCGGGAGAGCGAGTTGGTGGCGGAGGTCGCCGCCGACGCCGAGCGAATGGGGGTCGATCCGGACTTCGCCGCCGAGCTGATGACGCTCGTGCTCGACCACAGCCGCCACGCACAGCGAGCCGCGGTGGAGGGCGACCCGGCCGGGCCGATCCAGTGAGCATCGACCAGCCGCTGACCGTCGGGGAGGACGGGGTCCCCCGTTGTTGGTGGGGAGTGTCGACGCCGGACTACCTCGCCTACCACGACACCGAGTGGGGTTTCCCGGTCGACGACGACCACCGGATGTTCGAGAAGCTGTGCCTGGAGGGGTTCCAGTCGGGGCTCAGCTGGCTCACCATCCTCCGCAAGCGCGACGACTTCCGCCGGGTCTTCCACGGCTTCGACCCCGAGCAGGTCGCGGTGATGGGCGAGGACGACGTGCGCCGGCTGCTCGAGGACCCGACGATCGTCCGTCACCGCGGCAAGATCGAGGCGACGATCTGAACGCCAGGGCGTCGCTCGACGTGATCGACGAGTGGGGCACGCTTGGCGCCTTCTGCTGGTCGTTCGAGCCGGAGGAGACGCTGCCGTTGCTCGAGCCGACCACGCCCGAGTCGGTGGCGATGGCCAAGGAGTTGAAGCGGCGCGGCTTCCGCTTCGTCGGTCCCACCACGGTCTATGCCTTCATGGAAGCGATGGGCATTGTCAACGACCACGTCGTCGGATGCGCCACCCGCGACGAGGTGGCCGAGGCCCGTCGCCGGTTCGCCCGACCGCAGCCACCGGCCACTGCTCCCTGAACCGTCGCCGGTACCGGCACGCACGGCCCACGATGGGGCTGGGGCCCCATCTGTGGGAGGAGGCGAGCGCAGCTCGCCGGGGATTTCAGTCAATTCCACGGTGGCGGGTTGTGGACCCAGCGGCCGCCGACCATGGTGGCCGTCACCTCGACGGCGGGAGCTCGTCGGCCGGCACGGAGACGGGGTCGGCGCTCAGCACCACCAGGTCGGCCAGGTAGCCGGGGAGCAGCCTGCCGCGGCGGTGCTCGTCCCCGGCCAGCCAGGCCGGGCCGACCGTCGAGGCGGCCAGCGCCTGCTCCACGGTCAACGCCTGCTCGGGCCTCCACGGCGGCAGGTCGTCGAGGGTGCGGCACACCGCCGCCACGATCCCGGCGAGTGGGTCGAGCTCCTCGACCGGGGCGTCCGACCCGTTGGCCAGCACCACTCCCGCTTCGGCCAGCGAGCGGTAGGCATAGGCGCCGGTGAGGTCCGCCCAGTGCCGGTCGACCAGGTGCCGGTCGGACGGGGCATGGCGAAACTGCACGGAGGCGGCCACCCCGAGCGCGGCGAAGCGGGCGACGTCGACGGGGTCGACGCACTGGGCGTGCTCGATCCGTTGCCGCATCCCCGCCGCCTGCCAGAGGTCGGTGGTGGCGGCGAGGCCGTCGAGGGCGGTGCGGTTGGCGGCGTCCCCGATGGCATGGATGGCGAGCGGCCAGCCGGCCGAGGTGGCCCGACGGATGGTCTCGACGAGCTCTGCGAAGCCGGTCATGGCGACGCCGGAGCCGTCGAGCATCGCCGCGGTGCCGGAACTGAGCGACCCGTCCATGAACATCTTGATGTACCCCAGCCGGAGCCACTCGTCCCCCACGCCGGACCGGATGCCCAGCGCCTCAAGCATGTCGAGCCGCTCGACGGGAAGCGACTGCCATACCCGGATCGCCAGGTCCCCTCGCTCGTGCAGTCGTTGCCACATCCGGGCGGCCCCGATCCAGCCGTCCTTGTCGTGGACCGCGGTGACCCCACGCGGGTGGGCGATGGCGATGCCATCGGCCATGGCGTCCACGTACTCGTCCTCGGTGATGACGATGTGGCGCCGGAACGCCCACGCCGCATGCTCGCCGAGGTACCCGGTCGGCCCGCCATCGTCGCCTCGCGGCACCACCCCGCCGGAGGCGGCGAGATCCTCCGGCTCGGCCGCCGCCAGCGCCGCCGTGTTGAGCCAGAGCGAGTGGTCGTCACGCGACCACAACGCGGTGCGGAGATCCCCGGTCACCGCGTCGAGGTCGTGGCGGCTGGGCGGCGATGGGTCGTCCCAGTCGCCGTGCCGCCATCCGTAGCCGACCAGCCACCGGCCCGGCGTGGCACGCTCCGCCGCCACCCGCACCCGCTCCACCGCCTCCTGGCGTGACCGGCAGCCCTCGAGCCGGACCTGCCGCTGGGCGACCGCCCAAGTGGGGAAGTGCACGTGCGAGTCGGTGAAGCCGGGCACCACGCACCGGCCGCCCAGGTCCATCCGGGCGCCTCCGTCGTCGTCGGCGACCACCCGATCCCCGGACACCGCCAGGCGGGACGCCACGGGGTGGGCTGGGTCCATCGTCCGGACAACGCCGTTGTCGAGCAGCATCCGGCGACGGTAGCGGCTTCGCCGGCCCCTGCCCCGGGTCCTTGCTTTTCGCGACCCGTCCGGGCACGCTGAGATCTTGCGGCGGGACGACCGGGACAGCAATCAACCGACGGGCAGCGAGCCGTCTGGCGACGACCGGACCTACGTACTCGACACCTGCGTCCTGCTGGCCGATCCCCACGCCGTCCTCCGCTTCGCCGAACATCCCGTGGTGCTGCCTCTGGTGGTCGTCGAGGAGCTCGACCGCCACAAGGCGAGGTCGGACGAGGTCGGTGCCAACGCCCGCGGCGCCATCCGGCTCCTCGAGGAACTCGGCGCCTCCGGGCCGGGTGGGTTGGGGACGCCGCGGCCGCTGGACGGCGGTGGCTCGCTGCGCATCGAGCTCAACGGGATCCGGTCGAGCCGGCTTCCCGAGGTCCTCGACCCTGGGACGTCGGACCATCGCATCCTCTCGACATGCCTCAACCTGGTCGACGAAGGCAGGCCTGCCGTCCTGGTCACCCGGGACGCCGCCCTCCGCATCAAGGGCGCCCAGCTCGGGGTGCCGGTCGAGGACTACCGCGCCGACACCGTCCGGGTCGACGAGGCGTACACCGGCGTGACCGAGGTCGATGTCGACCACGACACCATCGACCGGTTGTTCTCCGAGGGAAAGGTCGAGCTGGACCGCGCCGGGCTGATGGTCCACCAGTACGTGGTGCTGCGCGCCTCGGAATCCCATTCGGCCCTCGGCCGGGTGGCCGATCCCGACGCGCCGGCCGGCGGCGCCACGGTCACCAAGGTGGGGACGCACCGGCACGCCTTCGGCGTCGAGGCGAAGAACGTGCGCCAGGCCTTCGCCCTCGACCTGCTGCTGGACCCGGCCATCCCGGCGGTGTCGATCATGGGCACCGCCGGCACCGGGAAGACCTTCCTCGCCCTGGCCGCCGCCCTGGAACAGGTGCTGGAGCAGGAGCGCTACCGCCGCGTTTCGGTGTACCGGCCGCTGGTGGCGGTGGGGCGCCAGGAGGTCGGCTTCCTCCCCGGTGACCTCGGCGAGAAGCTGGCGCCGTGGATGGCGGCGGTGTACGACAACCTGTACGCCATGTTCTCCGGCGCAGACTCGCTCTCCGCCAAGCGCGCCGTCGACGAGCTGCTCGACCGCGACGTGCTGGAGATGGCGGCGGTGACCTACCTCCGGGGCCGGTCGATCACCGACGAGGTGGTGATCGTCGACGAGGCGCAGAACCTGGAGCTGCCGACCCTCAAGGTGATCCTCACCAGGATGGCGGCCGACTCCAAGCTGATCCTCTGCGGCGACCTGACCCAGGTCGACAACCCGTACGTGTCGCCGTTCGGCGGCCTGGCCGCCCTCATCGAGAAGCTCAAGGGGAGCCCTCTCTTCGGCCACGTCACCCTCGACCGCACCGTCCGCGGCCCCCTCGCCGAGTTCGCCGCCGCGGTTCTCTGAGAAGCCCACCCCGTTAGGGTTCGGGGCCATGACGTCGACGGGAGCGACTCCGCCGACCTTGCGCCTGCTGGTGGTGGATCCTCGGGCCTTCGCCTCGTTCGACCAGGAGACCCTGCATCGGGTGGCGGACCGTATCGGCGGGCAGCGGCCGCGCCTGGTGCTCGCCGGCGTCGGCGCCAGGCCCGAGCCGGAGCTGCCCGATCCCGACTACCTGATCGCCGACGGAGGGGAGCGCATCACCAGGCTCGCCACCGGCGAGGCTGCTGCCGGGTGGCCCCTCGCACGAGGCCGGGGCCGGGCCAGGCGAGGAAGACGAGCAGGCAGCGGTCGCCTGGCTGGCCGAGTCGCTGATGATCCCACCCTTCGGCGTGGTGACGGTGGCTCCCTCCGACCGGTTCGACACGACCCGGTCCGACGGCTGGTCGGTCGTACTGGTCGGCGACGGGGAGCCGGCCGAAGGCGCCGTTCTCGTTCCGCCCGGCCAGGGATCCCGGCTCATCGACGCCCTCGACACCGCCCTCGGGGTGGCGCCCTCGCCGGTGGCCGGCGATCTCGCCGACGAGGCATTCGAACATGCCCGGCTCTCGCTGCTGCGGAACGTCACCCCGTTGGGTTTCACCGCGGCGTCGCTGTCGGACAACGTGCTGATGGACCACGACGCCAACTACGCCGCCGTCTGGGCCCGCGACGGGATCATGAGCGGGCTGTGGGCGATGGCGCTGGACGACCCCGGTCTCGACGCCACCTTCCGGCGCACCCTCGAGGTGCTCGGCGCCCACCAGACCCCGGCGGGCCAGATCCCCGCCTACGTCCGGATCCACGGCGAGGTGCCCGACTACTCCGGCATCGGCGGCATCGCCAGCATCGACTCGGTGCTGTGGTGGGTGATCGGGGTGGCCCGTTACTCGCTGCTGCGGGGCGACCGGGCTTTCGCCGAGGCGATGTATCCCGGGGTGGAGCGGGCGATGAGCTGGCTGGCCGCCCACGACTCCAACAACGACGGGCTCCTCGAGATCCCCGAGTCGTCCGACTGGATGGACCTCTTCCCCCGCAGCTACAACGTCCTCTACGACGAAGTGCTGTGGTACCGGGCCTGCCGCGACGGCGCCTCGCTGTCCGCTGCCCTCTCCGGCGACCCCGGTCCGTGGGGACTGCTGGCCGACGGGGTGCGGCGCAGAATCGTCGACGTCTTCTGGCCAACCGGGGGCCAGCTGATGGAGCTGGCCGGATCGACCAGCGGTCGGTTCTCCACCGGCGAGGCCCGCTACCTGCTCGCCCAGGTGACCCCTTTCGGGTACTCGTGGCGGTGCGACGTGCTGGCCAACCTGCTCGCCGGGTTGTCGGGACTGCTCGACGACGTCAAGCAGCAGCGGCTGTTCCAGTTCCTGTGGGGGGTGGGGATCAACCAGCCGTCGCCGGTCGCCTGCATCTACCCGCCGATCCACTCAGGTGCGGACGACTGGAAGGACTACTTCATCGTCAACTTCCTCAACCTGCCCGACCACTACCACAACGGCGGTGCGTGGCCATTCATCGGCGCCCTGTGGGTGCGGTTCCTCCACGCCATCGGCCGAGAGGAGCTGGCCCACCGTGAGCTGCTCTCGCTGGCCGAGGCCTGCCGCCACGGTCTCGGCGGCGACTGGGAGTTCAACGAGTGGCTCCACGGGAGGACCGGGAGGCCGATGGGCAAGGCTCATCAGGCGTGGAGCGCCGCCGGCTACCTCCACACCTATCTCATCCTGCGTCGCGGAGCCACCCCGACCGACGTGGGAGTGCTCGACCCGGCCGCGCTCGGCTAGGCGTCGCCCTCCGGGGCAGACCGGCCCTTGATCGGGGAGCTGGCGGCGGGAGTGCTCGTCGCGGATCCGTTCCACGACGGAGGCGGTCCGCTTGGCGATGCCCCGCCACCCGAACTCGGCCCTGGCGGTGCGCGATCCTTCGACCGAGAGCTGCTGGCGCAGCCGTTCGTAGCGGAGCGGCAGGCTGAGCACCGAGGCGAACTCGACCGACCGGCTCGGATCGGCCCAGAGGGCGTCGCGCCCGAACTGGATGTGGTCCTGCAGCCCGCCATGGACCGTGACCACCGTCGGCGTGCCGCACGCCATCGCCTCCACCGCGGTCATCCCGAACGGCTCGTAGCGCGAGGGCAGGGCGAACACCGGCGCCGCCCGGTAGTGGCTCGCCATGTCGTCGTCGGGGACATAGCCCCGCCACTCGACCGCATCGGCCATCCCCAGGTCGGCGGCGATCTTGGACCAGCGGCTCACCAACCGGCGGTCCCGGGCGCCGTCGGCACCCACCGCCAGCTGCAACCTGACGTCGGGTACCAGGCGGCGGAGCTCGGGCAGGCAACGGATGAGGAGGTCGTATCCCTTGTTGGCCGCCGCCCGACCGACGGCATAGACGTCGTCGGGCCCGAAGCCGAGCCGGGCCCGGAGCCGGCGGACCTCGGCCATGGGGACCGGCGTGTAGACCGACTCGTCGATGCCCGGAGGGATCATCGACACCCGGGCGCGGGGCACCTCGTAGTCGTCGACCAGCAACTCGACCTGCTGCTGGGTGGTGGCGATCAGGTGGTCACACAACCGGTAGACGAGGAACTCCTTGCGGGTCCGTTCCTCGAAGCGGTAGATGGAGAGGTCGTCGCCCGACTTGGCCATGTCGTCCCGCTTCCACGACCCGAGCGAGTGCGGCGTGTGGATGTGGGGCAACCGCAGCTCCTCGGCGATCCGCTGTCCGGCCCAACCGGCGTCCCAGTAGTGGGTGAGCACGGCGTCGTAACGGCGGCGTTCGACCCGGGGATCGGCGAGGAACCTGCCGACGAACTCGCCGAGGTGGTCGTGCATGTCCTCCTTCCGGACGAAGTCCCTCCCGCCGAACGGGATCCGCCACACCGAGACCAGGTCCGTCATCCGATCGGTGGCCGGTTGGCGCTCGAACCGTCTGGTCACGATGTCGACCCGGTACCCGAGGCCGGCGAGATGGCGGCTCAGCTCCAGCACGAACACCACCTGGCCGCCGGTGTCGGGCTTCCCCATCTCGGCCTCGGCGCCCACGTAGCCGTGGAGCGACATCATCAGGAGGTTCCCCCTGACGACCGGTCATGAGCCGTCACCGGGGAGCGCCCCGATCGCCCGCAGCCCTTCGAGGATCCCTCCGGCGTGCGCCGTCTCCGCCTGGTATGCGCCGTTGCGGCCGAGCGCCCGGCGGAGCGCAGGAGTGGCGTTGCCGACGGAGATCGCATGCGGGGCGGACATCAGCAGCGAGATGTCGTTGGACCCGTCGCCGGCGGCAACGGTCCGCCCACGATCGACACCGAGATGCGTCGCCAGATACCCCAACGGCGCCTCCTTCCCGGCGCCGGCGGGGATCACGTCGAAGAAGTCGGCGTCGCCGTAGAAGCAGCGGGCGGCGAGCCCGGTGGCGGCGACCCTGCGCTCCGCCTCCGACCGGCCGGCCGGTGGTATCGCGAAGCTCGCCTTGTAGGGTGTCTGCAGCTCAGGGGGATGAAGCGGCCAGCCGAGGGCGGCCATCACGAGGTCCACCGGCGCCCGGTCCCATCCGGCGAAGCGCTCCTGCCACTCTGGACGCGGCTCACCCCCGATCACCACCTCGGTGCCCAGCGCCCCGACCACGGCGTCCGGGGCGACCTCCACCGGCAGCCCGGCCAGCGTTGTGGCGACCGAGGCGATCGGCCGGCTCGAGTCGAGCACGAGCCGCACCGAGCCGGCATCCCGGAGCGCCGCCAGCAGCGCTGCCAGCGCCTCGTCGTCACCGGTGAGGGTGTCGTCCACGTCGGCGACCAGCATCCACGGTGTTCGGTACGAGTCCGTGATCACCTCTCCCCCGATGGCACCCTACGGTACCCGGGGGCTACCGATCCCGAACCCTCCGGCTCTCGGACCGATGGGTAACGTGTCGCTCGTGGCGAGCGTCTTCACCATGATCATCGACGGCGACCTACCCGGGCGCTTCGTGTGGAAGGACGACCGCTGCGTCGCCTTCCTGTCGATCAACCCGCTCGCCGACGGGCACGTGCTGGTGGTGCCCCGCGAGGAGGTCGACCACTGGACCGACGCCGATCCCGACCTGCTGGCCCACCTGATGGTCGTCGCCCAGGTGATCGGTCAAGCCCTGCACGAGGAGTTCGGGCGGGCCCGGGTGGCGCTCAGCATCGTCGGGCTGGAGGTGCCCCACCTCCACATCCACGTGGTCCCCATCGACCGAATGGCCGACGTCGACTTCGCCAACGCCGACCCGTCGCCCGACCCGGCCCGCCTCGACGACGTGGCCGAACGGGTCCGCGCGGCGCTGCGGAGGATGGGACGCGGCGAGGTCGCCTGACCGCTCGGGCCCGGTCCGGCGCTACGTTGGGCACGTGACGGGTGCGCAGGGCCACCAGGCCCGCCGGGTGGAACGACGAGCCCGCCTCCGGTCGCGGGTTGGCCGGCAAGATGCGCGATTCGTCGCTGACCGTCGCCGCTCGGGTCACGGCCTCGTTCGGCTCGCGGCGGCGAGGGTTTCGCCCGGTTGGCGAGGTCGCACGTCGGATCGTTCGCCGGGGACGCCCTGGTGGGGGTCGCCCTCGCCGGCACGCTCTTCTTCACCCCGCCGTCCACCGAGGCGCGCCAGAACCTGGCGCTCTACCTGCTGTTGACGCTGGCCCCGTTCGTCGTGCTCGGTCCATTCCTCGGGAGGCTGTACGAGCGTTTCCCCGGCGCCTACCGGAGCGGCCTGGTGCTCAGCTCGGCGCTGCGCGCCGGAGCCGCCCTGGTGATGATCCCGGCCCTCGACACCGTGATGCTGTTCCCGCTCGCCTTCGTCATGCTCGTCCTGTCCCGGTTCCACGGGATCAGCCGCTCCAGCGTGCTGCCCACGGTCCTCGAGCGCCCCCACGAGCTGATCTCGGCCAACGCCGCCATCGCCCGGCTCGGCGTGTACGGGGCGGCGGTCGCCGGGTTGGTCGGCCTGGCGGCCGTTTGGATCGGCGGACAGGGCCTGGTGCTGGTCGTGGCGGCGCTGGCTTTCACCGTGTCGGCCATCGCCGCCGGGCGGTTGCCGCCCATCGAGGTCGAGCCACTGGCGCGGGTCCGCCCGGGCCAGCGCACCGGGCTCGCCCGACCGATCCGGCTCACCCGCTTCGCCACCGCCGCGGTCCGGCTGCTCAACGGATATCTCGTGGTCCTGGTCGCCTTCGCCCTGCGGGACAGCGACGCGGCGGCGCTCGACTTCGGGTTCCTGGTGGCGGCTGCCGGGTTCGGCTACGTGGTCGCCGCCATGCTGGTCCCGTTGCTCGACGGCCGGATCGCCGAGGAGCCGATGGTGATCGCGGCGTTGGCGGTGGAGGCGCTGGCCGCCTTCATCGCCGCCCAGGCATTCGGGTTGCCGGCGGCCGCCGCCCTGGCCGCCGCCGCCGGGATCGCCTGGGGGACCGCCAAGTTCGGCTTCGACGGGCTGTTGCAGGCGGCGGCTCCCATCGCCATCCGCGGCCGCGCCTTCACCAACAGCGAGACCATGTTCCAGATCGCCTGGGTGATCGGCGCCCTGATCCCGATCGTCCCCGGCGTGCCCACCGCGCTCGGCCTGTCGATCGCCGGGTCCGCCGCCCTGGTGATCCAGGTGGTGTTCGTCGCCTCGCTCTTCCCGGTCGACACCGACCGCGGAGGCGGAGGGACCGCCACCGTCCCCGAGCCACCCGACCAGCCCGGCATCCTCGACGTGCTCTGAAGCCGCTCACCGGCAGCGAGCTCGTCGCCGTGGAGCGGGGCCACTCCGGACGGTCTCCATGTCTCGGGGGCGCAAAGCCGGTTCATCCAGCATCTGCCTGACCGATTCGAGTAGGGTCGGGGACTGCCACCGAGGGAGGGCGAATGAGGTTGTCACTGCGGGCGCTGGTCGTGGCCATGGCTCTGCTTCTCGTCGTGCCGGTCGGCACCGCCGGTGCCGAGCAGGGAGGATCGCCACCGGACCGGGAGACGACCCTGGAGTGGCAACGGGCCGGCTTGCAGCAGGTCCCCAAGGCGACCCCGTCGGCGGCCGCCCTCGCCGACCCGGCGGCGGCCACGGGAGTGAACCCCTACCTCGCCCTGGTCACCGATCCCGCTGCGGTCGACTGGGCGTACTGGCGAGCGGTGGCCGAGGCCCAGGGTGAGCTGCGCGCCGCCGCCCAGCCTCGTTCCGCCAACCAGATCGGGTACGAGGAGCTCGAGCCCGACGACGTCCACGGCCAGAACGACAGCCTGGCCACCGCCGAGCTCGTCAGAGGGTTCGCCACGTCGGCGAGGGCCAGGCCGAACCTGCTGGTGTCGGGCAACGTGGCCGCCTCCACAATCGTCCCGACGTCGATCTCCTCGGTCGAGGACGACGGATCGATCCCGCTGGCCAACTTGACCGGCTTGGGCGGGGCCCCGGGGGCGATCACCGTGACCGCCGAGGTGGGTGACGGACCGCACGGCAGCGCCGGCTCGGGCAGCGGCGACTTCGACGTCTACGCCATTGTCGGTGCGACCGCCGGCCAGCTCGTCGTCGCCGACATCGACACCGGCGGCTCCGGTCTGGACTCGATGGTCTCGCTGTTCGACGCAACGGGAACGCTCATCGCCTTCAACGACGACGAGAGCTTCCCCGACAACCTGGACAGCAAGGTGGTCTTCAACCTCCCCGCCGCCGGCGACTACTACGTGATGGTTGCCGGGTTCTCCAACTTCCCTGGCGACCCGTTCGACTCGGGGAGCGGCAGCGGTGCCGGCAGCGAGGGGACGTACACCCTGAACCTCGGCCTCGATGCCATCGACGTCGACGTGTACGGCTTCGCCCTTCGCCCCGGGGACATCCTGGGAGCCACCGTCAATGGTGCGGGGACGCTACTCGGCATGTTCGAGCCCGACGGCGAGCAGGTGATGGGCTCGGTTCAGGATGCCTCGTTCATCTACCCGCCGGAGTCGCCGCTTCCCGGCGGTGGCAACGCCACGCTCGACCACGTCGCCGACACCACCGGCATCCACTACCTGGCGGTGGCGGGCGACGTCGGTGGCTATCAGGTCCGGGCCGCCCTGCGGCGCCCGGAGCGGGAGCAGGAGCCGGGCCAGGCCCAGACGCTGTTCGTCGACTTCGACGGGGCGGAGATCGACACCAGCATCTTCGGCGGGCCCGGGGTCGTCGAGCTGTCGCCGCTGGCCCGGTTCCTCCGACGTTGGGGGCTCACCCGCGCCGACGAGGGGGCGCTGATCGACGCCACGATGGCCACGGTGGAGGAGAACCTCCGCGCCGACCTGGCCGCCTCGGGTGGGAATCCGCTCTTCGCGGTCACCATCCTGAACAGCGCCGACCACCCCGATCCCTTCGGTACCGACAACGTGAGCCGCCTGATCGTCGGCGGGACCATCGCCGAATCCGGGATCCCCACCATCGGCATCGCCCAGTCGATCGATCCGGGCAACTTCGGCCACGAGGAGTCGGCGCTGATCCTGCTCGACATCCTGTCCGACCCGGCAGGCGAGTTCGGTGACCCGTCGGCGAACACCTACATCACCGCCCAGTCCGACGTCGTCGCGTTCGTCGGTCAGGTCCTCGGCAACATCGTCGCCCACGAGGCCGGCCACTACCTGGGGAGCTGGCACGTCGACCAGTTCAACGACGCCGCCAACCTGATGGACCAGGGGGGCAACTTCCCGCTGTTGTACGCGGTGGGGCCCGACGGGGTCGGCGGGACCGCCGACGACACCGACGTCGACTACGGGGAAGACACGCTGAACCCGAACGAGGGCTTCGTCGGGACCGAGGACACCCTCACGCGCACCGCGTTCGGCCTGAGCCGGGGACGGCGGTAGCCGGCGGCCTGACGCCCCGTCATCACTGGCGCCAGCTCATCTGCCACCCGTACCGGGCGGTGGATGAGCCCGCGCCACCGGTGGCGGCGTCTGCAGTCGTCGCGTCGCCTCAGGTGGCCTGGTAGTCGACGAAACGGTCGGCGTCGAGCTTGGGCAGCTTCACCCGGAGCCGGGTCCCGGCGGCGACGTGGTCCTCGCCGACGACGTCGCCCATCTCGTGCAGCCTCGCCACCACGTCGCCCCGGTCGTAGGGGACGACCAGGTCGACCAGGGTCGTCGCCCCCTCCAGCATTGCCGCCACCGCGTCGAGCAGGCGCTCGATCCCGTCCCCTGATGCCGCGGACACGGCAACGGCGCCGGGGTGGAGTGCCATCAGGCGCTCCACCATCACCGGGTCGGCCACGTCCGTCTTGTTCACCACGAGGAGCTCGTCGACGGTCCCGGCTCCGATCTGGCGGAGCACCACGTGCACCGCGTCGATCTGGCCGTCGGGGTCGGGACTGGAGGCGTCGACGACATGGACGAGGAGCGCCGACTGCGCCACCTCCTCCAAGGTCGACCGGAATGCCTCGACCAGCTGGTGGGGGAGGCGGCGGACGAACCCCACCGTGTCGCCGACCAGCACGGGTTTGCCGCCGGGCAGCGCCATCCGCCGCACCGTCGAGTCGAGGGTGGCGAACAACCGGTCCTCGACCAGCACACCGGCCTCGGTGAGCCGGTTGAAGAGCGTCGACTTGCCGGCGTTGGTGTACCCGACCAGCGACACCACGGGGATCTCGGACCGGCGGCGCGCCTTGGCGTTGGTGGCCCGGGCCTGTCGGATGGTGGCCAGCTCACCCTCGAGCTTGGAGACTCGTTCCAGGATGCGGCGGCGATCCGTCTCCAGCTTGGTCTCACCCGGGCCGCGGGTGTTGATGCCGGCACCGAGGCGGCTCATCTCCAAGCCTCGCCCGCGGAGCCGGGGGAGCCGGTACCGGTGCTGGGCCAGCTCCACCTGGATCCGACCCTCGTGGCTGGTGGCGTGCTGGGCGAAGATGTCGAGGATGAGCGCCACCCGGTCGACCACGTCGACATGGAACGACTGCTGCAGGTTGCGTTGCTGGGCGGGGCTCAGCTCGTTGTCGAACACCACCACGTCGACGTCCAGGGCGGCGACCTCGGCGGCGATCTCGGACGCCTTCCCCGAGCCGATCAGCCGGGCCGGGTCGGCGTGGTCGCGGCGCACCAGCACGCTCTGAACCGGGTCCGATCCGGCGGTGTCGGTGAGCAGGGCCAGCTCGACCAGGCTGTGCTCGGCCTCGACTGCGGTCGGCGTCGCCCAGCACCACCCCGACCAGATAGGCGCGTTGGCGGACCACCTGCAGGTCGGTGACGGTGGCGGTGAGGCGCCGGCGGCTCCGTCCTGCTCGGGCGCGGTCTGTGCGGTCTGCTGGCGGCACGGTCATCCCTCACATCCAAGCAGGGCATCTTCGGCGAGATCCCACGTGGCGCGAACGAGACGACGAGGTTGGTACCGTTGGGTAGCCGACGAGAAGGAGCGCCCTTGCCGGCGACCGTGGCCCAGATCCTCGCCGTCAAGGGGCGGGACGTGTGGTCGATCCCCGCCGACACCACCGTCTACAAGGCGCTCCAGGTGATGGCCGAGCACGGCGTCGGCGCACTGTTGGTCATGGACGGCGAGCGCCTCGTCGGGATCGTCTCGGAGCGGGATTACGCCCGCAAGGTCATCCTGCTCGACCGGGTCTCCAGGCGGACGGCGGTGTCCGAGATCATGACCGGCGACCCGCAGACCGTGACGCCGAGCAACTCGGTGACCGAGTGCATGACGCTGATGACCGAGCTGCGCGTCCGCCACCTGCCCGTCATCGAGGACGACCGGGTGGTCGGTCTCGTCTCCATAGGGGACGTGGTCAAGCACGTGATCTCCGAGCAGGAGTCGTTGATCGCCCAACTCGAGCAGTACATCACCGGTTAGGACCGGACGGCTCAGGCCCCCCGATTGGCGACAACGGCGGCGTCGTAGGGCTCGATCATGATGCACTCGCCCGGGCACTCGGTGGCGGCCTCGACCACGTCGTCGATCAGCTTGTCGGGCACCCGGGCAACGCCGCGCGATCCGTCGGGGGCGGCCTTGCCGTCGAACACGATGGCGGAGCCGAAGTGCGAGGCCTCTTCCTTGACCACCCACAGCCCGTCGTCGCGACCGAGGAACACGTCCGGGCAGATCTCCTCGCAGATGCCGTCGCCGGTGCACAGATCCTGGTCGATCCACACCATCAGCTTGGTCTCGGCCATCGCCGTCCTCTCGTGTCGCACCAGTAACTTACCCGCTACCGGCGGTTCGACCGACCGGCGTCGCCGATCGCCCGGCATCGCCCGGCCTCGGAAAAGGCTCGTAGGTGGGATATCCTTGGGCACCCCTTCCCGGAGTTCCCTTGAGCCAACTCGGCGAGAAGATCAAGCGGCGGAGGCTGGCGCTCGGCCAGTCTCGGGGCCAGCTCGCCTCGACCCTGGGCACCACGGCCACCGTCGTCGCCTCCCTCGAGCGTGGCGAGCGCGTTCCCGACGGGGAGACCGTCGCCCTGCTCGCCAAGGCGTTCGGGGTGGAGCCGCAGGAGCTCACCGGCGAGGGGCCCTCCGCACCGATCGACGCAAGCGCCGTGGTGGGGTCCCGGCAAAGGCCGTCGCCCCACTCGCCGCCGTGGCTGGTACCGGGGGCGCGGTCGACGGGAAGGCGCCCGCCGCCGAGCCGTCGCCGTCCCACCGCCGCCCGTCCCGGAAACCAGGAGCGTGTTCGACGAGATGGACCGGATTCCGGTGGTCGCCGCGGCGGCGGCGACCCGTCCGGCGAAGCGCCCCGCCGACATGCCCGGTCCACCGCCTGCCGAGCTGGTCGACGCCCCCACCGAGGCGGTCCCGGTGGTCGGACAGGCGCCGGTGATGGTGGTGACCGCCCCTGCTCCCGCCGCCGCAGAGCCGGCAACGGGGCTCTACGGGTCGTACCGGCGGTTTCTCGCCGTTCTCTTCGACCGGGACAGGCCCTACTTGTCGTGGATCCGAGCTGCCCTCACCGTCATCGTCCTGCTCATCGGCCTGCGGGTGCTGGCCTGGGCGGTCCCCGCCTTCTTCGATGCCCTCGGCGACATCCTCTCCACCATCGAGTCGACCAACCCGACGGCGACGACCATTCCCGGCGCCTGACGCCGTGACCGCGTCCCGGCTCATCCTCGCAGTGGCCCTGGCGCTGGCGATCGCCTCGTGTGGCGGAGCGAGGGCGACGCCGCCGACCCAGGCACGACCGGGGCGGCGGCGACGACCATGGCGGCGGTGTCGGAGACCCTTCCTTCCGACGTCGTCGCCATCCGGGCCTCCTCCGACATCGGTCTGGGAACGGAGCGGCTGCTGGTGGGGCTCGGTGACTGCCTCGGGGCGGCGGCTCGGCTCCCCCGACCAGGCGGTGTCGATCACCGTGCATCCCGAGGGCGAGCCCGACCGGGCCGTCACCGAGGACGGCACCTGGCTGTGGATCGTCGAGGGGTCCACCGGCCTGTACCGCGCCGAGTTCGACTTCGACCAGCCAGGCATCTGGACGGCGACGGTGACTCCCGAGGGAAGTGAGCCGCTCGCTCCCATCCCGTTCGAGGTCCAGGAGGACCCGTACGCCCCGGCACTGGGCGAGGCTGCACCCGCTCCCGTCACCCCGACCCTCGAAGACTCCACCATCGACGAGCTGAGCAGCGACGACGATCCCGACCCGGCGTTCTACCAGCTGTCGCTCGACGAGGCGATCGGCAACGGGAACACCACCGTGGTGGTCTTCAGCACCCCGGCGTTCTGCACTTCGGCGGCGTGCGGGCCGTTGCTCGACATCGTCAAGGACGTGGCGCCGGGCCATCCCGACGTCCAGTTCGTCCATGTCGAGGTGTTCACCGGGCTGACCGAACCCGACTTCGCCCCCGACGCCGCCCACCTCGCCCCGGCGGTCGGCCCGGAGTGGTACAACCTCCCCTCGGAGCCGTGGGTCTTCGTCGTCGACGGGGACGGGAAGGTCGCCGCGCGATACGAGGGAGTGCTCGATCGCGCCGAGCTCGAGGCCGCCCTCGGATGATTTCCGCCGACCGGGCCTAGATCGGTACGATTCGCCGCCATGCCACCCGAGCGGCGCGATTCATCCTCCGACCGATCGGGGGCGACCGCTTCCGGCCGGCCCGCCGCTTCGGTCGCCCGGCTCTGCTGGTCATCGCCGTCGTCTCGACGGCGGCCTGCTCCGGCTCAGGGCCGCAGTCGGCGCTGACCCCGGAAGGCCCGTTCGCCCGCCAGATCGACGACCTGTGGGACCTGGTGTTCTCGCTGGCGGTGGTCGTCTTCGTGCTGGTGATGGCGGTGTTCGTGGTCAGCATCGTCCGGTTCCGCGAGCGGAAGGAGGACGACCGCGAGCCACGACAGGTCCACGGCAACACCCCGCTCGAGATCGGGTGGACGATCCTTCCCGCCGTGATCCTCGCCGTGCTGGCGGTGCCGACGGTCCGGGGCATCTTCGAGGTCCGGGCCGAAGCCGAAGGTCCCGACGTCATCCAGGTCCAGGTGACCGGCCACCAGTGGTGGTGGGAGTTCGAGTACCCGGACCTGGTGTCGACCGACGGGCACAGCCTGGTGACCGCCAACGAGCTGCACATCCCCGCCGGGGTGCCGGTACAGCTCACCATGACCTCGCGTGATGTGATCCACTCCTTCTGGGTCCCGCCGCTCAACGGCAAGCGGGACGTGGTCCCCGGGCTCGTCACCGAGCTGGGGCTCGAGGCCGACCCCGGCGTCGCCGAGCAGGACTTCGGGTTCGGGGCAGGAGTCATCCCCGGGCAGTGCGCCGAGTTCTGCGGCCTGTCCCACGCCGACATGCGACTGCGGGTGTTCGTCCAGACCCCGGCGGACTTCGAGGCGTGGGCGGCCGGGCAGCTCGAGCCGGCCGAGGTGCCCGCCGAGGGAGCCGCCGCCGCCGGTTTCGAGACCTTCGCCGCCGTCTGCACCGCCTGCCACCAGGCGACGGTCGCCGAGGACGGAGGCGGCGTCTCGGTCCTCGGCGACGAGCAGACCATCGAGGTCGACGGGACCACCTTCTCGGCGCAGTACGGCCCCGACCTCACCCACTTCGGGAGCCGTTCCACCCTGGCCGCCGCCGTCCTCACCAACACCGCCGAGCACCTCGCCGAGTGGATCGACGACCCGTCCGCGGTGAAGCCGATGATGCCGCAACGCAACGACCTGGAGACCGGGCGGATCCTGGGGATGCCCAGCTACGGTCTCGACAGCGCACAGATCGACGAGCTGGTCGCACTGCTGGAGGGTTGGGGATGACCGCGGTCGCACAGAAGCAGCCGGTGGCCCACGAAGGCCCCACCGGGGCCTGGAGTTGGATCACCACCGTCGACCACAAGCGGATCGGGCTGCTCTACGCCGTCTCCGCCTTCGCCTTCTTCATCGTCGGCGGCATCGAGGCACTCCTGGTGCGCACCCAGCTGGCCGAGGCGAATGGAACCATCCTCAGCGCCGAGGCCTACAACCAGCTCTTCACCATGCACGGGCTGACCATGGTGTTCCTGGTGGTGATGCCCATCGCCTCGGCGTTCACCAACTACTTCCTGCCGATCATGATCGGCGCCCGCGACGTCGCCTTCCCCCGGCTCAACGCCTTCAGCTACTGGCTGTTCCTGCTGTCCGGGATCATGATCTACTCGTCCTTCCTGGTCGGCGGCGCCCCCGACGGCGCATGGGTGGGGTACGCCCCGCTCTCGGAGCAGCTGACCGAGGTGGTGCGGATGGACTTCTGGGCGGTGGGGCTCCAGCTGCTCGGGGTGGCCTCCATCGCCTCGTCGGTGAACTTCATCGCCACCGCCTTCACCATGCGGGCGCCGGGGATGACCATGCTGCGGATGCCGGTGTTCGCCTGGATGTCGCTGGTGGTCGCCTTCCTGCTGCTGTTCTCGCTCCCCTCCATCGGCATCGGGCTGTTCCAGCTCTTCCTCGACCGCAACTTCGGGGCGACCTTCTACGAGGCGGCGGCCGGCGCCGACCCCCTGTTGTGGCAACACCTGTTCTGGATCTTCGGGCACCCCGAGGTGTACGTGCTGGTCCTGCCGGCGATGGGCATCGTCTCCGAGATCCTGCCGGTGTTCAGCCGCAAGCCGCTGTTCGGTTACGAGTTCGTGGTGTTCTCCGGCGCCGCCATCGGGTTCATCGGGTTCGGGGTCTGGTCCCACCACATGTTCACCAGCGGGATGGGGCCGGTCGCCGAGGCGGGCTTCGCCGTGTCCACCATGATCATCGCCATACCCACCGGGGTGAAGATCTTCAACTGGATCGGCACCACCTGGGGAGGGCGGCTCCGCATGTCGACCCCCATGCTGTTCTCGCTCGGGTTCATCGCCATGTTCGTCATCGGCGGGCTCTCCGGGGTCACCCACGCCATCGTGCCCTCGGACTACCAGCAGCACGACACCTACTACGTCGTGGCCCACTTCCACTACGTGCTGTTCGGCGGCGCCATCTTCGGGTACGTCGCCGGGGTCTACTACTGGTTCCCCAAGTGGACCGGGCGGATGCTGGACGAGCGGCTGGGCAAGATCCACTTCTGGCTGATGCTGATCGGGTTCAACCTGACCTTCGGCCCGATGCACATCCTCGGGCTCAACGGGATGCCCCGGCGCACCTACCGATACCCGGCGGGCCTCGGCTTCGAGTTCTGGAACGCCATGTGCGACCATCGGGTCGTACATCATCGCCTTCTCCATACTCATCTTCATCTACAACCTGGTGAAGGCCCGCAAGAGCGGGGCGATCGCCGGCAACGACCCGTGGGACGGGCGCACGCTGGAGTGGTCGATCCCGTCGCCGCCGCCGGAGCACAACTTCGACGAGGTCCCGCTGGTCCGGTCGCTCGACCACTTCTGGCACACCAAGTACACCGAAGACGAGGAAGGCCACGCCGTCCTGGTGCCGGCGGTCACCGGCGCCGACTCCTCGCTCGATGCCGACGAGGAGGAGGACGGCCACGAGGCGATCCACATGCCGTCGCCGTCCTACTACCCGGCGCTGGCCGCGGTCGGCCTGGTCACCCTCGGCTACGGGCTGATCTACCTCAACTGGGGCTGGATCGCCGTCGGCGCCGGCTTCGTGGTCGCCCTGTGGGGCTTCTTCGGTTGGTCGCTGGAGCCGGTGACCAAGGGCGGGGCGCACTGATGTCCACCCACACCCTGGTCGAATCGGTACCCGACGACCACGAGGAAGCCCACGACACCTACCGGGTTCGCAAGACGGCGATGTGGGCGTTCCTCGGGTCGGAGTGCATCTTCTTCGGCTCGATGATCGCCACCTTCCTCCTCTACCGGAACACGACCCGGGACGGTCCGGGCGTCGACCTGTTCAACATCCCGTTCACCTCGGCGTCGTCGTTCATCCTGCTGATGAGCTCGCTCACCATGGTGCTGGCGCATCACGCCTGGGAGCGCCGGGACACCCGCCAGGCCCGCATCTGGCTGTCGGCGACCGCGATGCTCGGCGCCACCTTCCTGGCCGGGCAGATCTTCGAGTTCACCGAGTTCGTCCACGAGGGCCTCACGTTGAGCACCAGCCCGTTCGGGTCGTCGTTCTTCATGCTCACCGGGTTCCACGGCGTCCACGTCGCCCTCGGGGTGGTGATGCTCACCGCCATGGTCATCTTCGGCGCCGGCGGCCGGCTGCATCACGACCGGGGCCTCGACGTCGAGCTGGTGGGGCTCTACTGGCACTTCGTCGACATCGTGTGGATCGTCATCTTCACCGTCGTCTACCTGCTGCAGGTGTGACCATGGCCGAGCACGTCGAGCCCACCCCCCGCCTGTACTGGATGATCGCCCTGATCCTGGCGGTGCTCACCGCCGCCGAGGTGTCGATCGCCTATGTCGACATCCTCTCGGGCAACGTGCTGGTGTGGCTGCTGATCGCGCTGGGCGCCGCCAAGTTCGTCATCGTCGCCGGCTTCTTCATGCACCTGAAGTTCGACAAGCCGCTGTACCGCAGCCTCTTCATGGTGGGGGCGATCGGGGTGATCCTGCTGTTCGGCGTGGTCCTGCTCACCTTCCACGCCCTCTGATGGGTATGGCGGTCACCGCCGGCGCGACCTTCGCCGAGGTGGCGCCGTTCCACGTGCATTGGGACGTCATCGGGCTGATCGTCGGCGCCGCCATCGCCTACGAGTACGGCATCCGGCGGCTCGCCCCGGTGCTCGCCCCCCGCGGTGAGCCGGCGGTGACCCGGGCGCAGCGCATCCGCTTCCACACCGGGATCATCTCGCTGCTCCTGGTGTCCGGCTGGCCGGTCCACGACATCGGCGAGAACAGCCTCTACATGATCCACATGGTGCAGCACCTGGTGGTGTCGCTGGTGGCGGCGCCACTCATCCTGTGGGGCGTCCCCTGGTGGCTGCTCCGCTGGGTGGTCCGCCCGGTGATGCCGGTGCTCCGCATCGTCACCAAGCCGTGGGTGGCGCTCCTGCTGTTCAACGCCCTCTTCGGGCTGCTCCACGTGCCGTCGGTCGTCGAGCTGATGATCACCAACGTCTTCGCCCACTTCCTCGCCCACGCCGCCCTCTTCTGGACGTCGATATTCATGTGGTGGCCGGTCATCGGCCCCATCCCCGACCTGCCCAAGCTCGAGCCCTTCCAGGCGATGGGGTACCTGTTCCTGCAGTCGCTGGTTCCCACCATCCCCTCTGCGTTCCTCATCCTCGGGGAGCGACCGCTGTTCCCGATCTACGAGACCTTGCCCCGGCTGTGGGGGATCTCGGCGCACTACGACCAGATGTTCGCCGGGCTGGTGATGAAGTTCGGCGGCGGGCTGGTGCTGTGGGGTGTGATCGCCGGGATCTTCTTCAGTTGGTGGGCGGACGAGCAGCGGTACGAACGGACCGCCGCCGTCCCCAAGACCCCGGTCTGACCGTGCGAGCCGGGCGGGTGGCGGTCGTCGTCGCCGGCCTGTGGCTGGTGGCTGCATCCTGCTCCGGCACCGAGACCGAGGAGGCCACCGGGGTCGTCGTCGACGTCACCGGCGACATCGTCACGGTGGATCGGTTCGCCATCCAGACCGCCGCCGGCGACCTGCTGGAGCTGGAGGTCGCCCCTGGGGTGGTGTTCGCCGACGGGGCCCCGATCGGGCACCTCTCGGAGCATCTCCAGACCGGGGCGCCCGTGGTGGTCCGCTACGAGGTGCTCGACGACGGCAGCAGGGTGGTCCAGGCGATCGACGACGCCTGACGCCCGGCGACCCGCGTCAGGCCGGCTCTTCGGAGCGGCTCTCCCAGGGCCGGTAGGCGAGGAGGGTGGCCCCGCCCAGCACGACGGCGCCGGCGACGGAGAACACGATGATGGCGGCGGTCCCCTCGAGGGCGAGGAGCAACTCGGCCAAGAGCGACGGCGAACCCGGCTACGAGGACGAGCGCCATGATCGAAGTGCCGATCGCCCGGCTCGCCTCGCGGATCAGCGCCGCCGGGCTGGCCGGCCAGGCCTCGCCGCCGAGCCCGAGGACCTCGGGCCGGGCGAGCCGGTCGACGACGCCGGCGGTGACCGCTCCCGCCACCGCCCCACCGATGAGCCCGCCGACGATCATGGCGGTCAGCGGGATGGTCACGATGCCGTCCACGCTCTCGCCGAACAGCAGGATCGTGGCCCGGATGACCGCATACCCGAACAGGGCGAACACCGCGGCGGCGGCCGGGACGAGCCAGCGGAGCGGGAAACGGGGGGCGTCGGGCTCCGACTCCCGCCCGAAGGCGTAGACGGCTGCGGCCACCCCGGCACCGGACACCAGCCCGGCGACGATCACCAGGAGATAGGTCCAGCCGGTGGAGGCGGTGAAGGCGAGATCGGCCGCGGCCGACCCTTCCGATACCGGGGTGGCGGTGGCGGTGGGAAGGGCGAAGCGGCCACCGAGCACGGCCATCGCCGCCAGGGCGAGGAGAGCGCCGAGCAGAGCGCCCCATCCGGCCGTCCTGATCCGGGATGTCCGCATCGCCTCAGCGGCCTCTCGTCCGGCAACGGCGGCGAGTGTAACGGCTGGCGCTCAGGCACCCCCTCCGATGTCTCACTTGTCCCCTCCCCCCTTGTTTCCCCTCCCCCTTTGGGGGAGGGGACCGAGGGCGAGCGTCAGCGAGCGGCACGTCTGGGGAGGGGGTTCTGGGGAGGGCGGCGGCGGCCAACCCCCTCCTCGTCTGCCGTGCTGGCCTTCGGCCCGTGTCGCAGCCACTCCTCCCCCACGGGGGGAGGAGAAATCGTGTGGAGGAGAAAGGGGTTGAAACACGTTCGTGTGGCAGGTATTGAGCACGGGTGGCCAAGTCCGATCGGGATTGGATCGAGTTGCGGGCTGCCGAACTCCGTCAGGCCATGCCCGAGGCCGAGGTGATCTTGTGGAGCGAGCTGCGGAGGCGGCAGCTAGGTGGGTACCGGTTCCGTCGCCAGTACGTGGTGGGTCGCGCCATCCTCGACTTCTATTGTCCGGAGCGTCGCCTGGCGATAGAAGTCGACGGCGCCGAGCACGACGTCGACCAAGACGAGCAACGCGACGTATGGCTCGCCGGACAGGGCATCCAGGTAGTGCGATTCGACAACGAGGAGATCTACCGCGAGCTCAACGACGTCCTCGGTGACATCGTCGAACACCTCGAGGCCGGTCCCGGATGGCGACGATTTCCGGAGGATTCGGCGCCCGGCTCCGAGCAATGATGTCTGACCTGCGGCGCCGGGCACTCAGAAGCGGGTGCAGGCGTCGGGGGAGTAGATGCCGCGGACGGCGCCCTCCGCCAAGGGGCCCCACAGGAGGAGGTTGCCGCTCTGACTGCTGCTCACCGTCCAGATCTCGCCGAGCTCCGGGTCGTCGGCCTGCTCGACGTCGAAACCGTCGTAGACCTCTTCGACGTTGCGGAACGAGTCGCCCAGCTTGATGCCCGACAGCGTTGCCAGCTCGGCCGCCTCGCTGGAGAACCCGCCGTACGACAGGTCGAGCCGGTAGCCGCCCAAGAACTCCTGCCCGTCGGGGTCGACGACGACCACCGCGGCGAACGGTCCCCAGGCGACGATCCGCTCGATGTCACCGTCGCACACCCCGTACTCGCCGGTCGAGGTCCGCGGGCCGGTGTCCGAGCCCGGCTCGCCGAGGCTGGCGATCAGCCGCCCGATGGCCTCCTCGGCCGGCTGCCCGAGCAGGACCGGGCCGATCCCGTCGGCGGCGAGGGTGAGCTCTTCGATGGGCACCGGGTCGCCCTGGGCGGTGTACGGAGTCCCGCCGCCGTTCCCCGCCTGTGTGGTGCCACTCGGCTCCCCGGTGGTCGCCGTCCCGTTGTCATCGGGCGGGGTCGTGGTTCCGCCGTCCGGTGCGCCGGTGCTCCCCTCGGGTGCGACGGTGGTGCCGCCGGCTTCGCCGAGCCCGCCGCTGTCGCTGCTGAAGAGCTGGAAGAGGGCGATGCTGGCCACCACCAGGAGCAACCCGACCACCATGCCGGTGAGGAGCGGTGACCGTGGGGGAGGGCCTCCGGGCCCCTGCTTGGATGGCGGTCCCGCCGGTGGTCCCCCGCCGGGGGTGGAATGCCCCTCGTAGGGCTCGATCCCGGCGAAGGGGTCGTTGGGATCGAATCGGTCGCTCACAGGAGCTCCTGGCTGGTCATCCGGGGCGCCACGACCGGCATTGTACGGGGGGCCGGGACAAAGCCCGGGTTTGGCGATCGGCCATGCCCGGGGGTTGTCAGGAGGTCCGGGTGGGGGCGAGGTCGGGGAAGGCCTCGCTGAGTACCTGGTCGAAGGGCAGCACGGGCACGAGGACCATCTCCCCTGCCGAGGTGAGCTCGTCGGCGACCGGGATCTCGAGGCGCTCCAACTCGGCGACGTCGATCCCCCGCATGCTCCACATCAGGCTGAGGGCGTCGCCCATGCCCAAGCCTTCGTCGATGCTGAACGCCCCGGTGAGGCCGGCGACGGTTCGGGTGAGATCCTCGAACGAGTCGAGCCGGCTCAGCTCCGCGAACACCTGGAGGATCACGTCCTGCTGGCGCTGGTTGCGGGTCAGGTCGTTGACCCCCTCCATCGTCTGCCAGCGCCCGTCGACGAGCTCCTGGGTCCGCCGGGAGCGGACCCACGCCAGGGCCTGGGCCCCGGTGGCGTTGGTGCAGCCGGCGGGGAGCTGCAACTCGGCACGCGAGTCGCGCACCGGGTAGTCGACGCAGATCTCCACGCCGCCCACCTGGTCGACGATCTCCTCGAACCCCTCGAAGTCGAACAGGGCGAAGTGGTCGATCTCGATGCCGGTGAACTGGCGGATGGCGAGCGCCACCAGGGCCGGTCCCTCGATGCCTTTGTCCGGGCAGCCCTCCAAGGCGCCGTTGATCTTGTCGAGGCTGTTGGTGCACGGGTTGTTGATGTACAGGTCACGGGGTATCGACACCATGACGGGGTCGCCGCCGTCTGCCGGGATGATGGTGAGGATGATCACGTCGGCCAGCTGTCCGGACAGGTCGCTGCCCACGATGAGCAGCGACAGGAAGTCGCCCTCTGCGGTAGGGAGAGCGGCAACGGCATTGGCCGCCGCCTCGGGGAGCTCGCTGACATCGATGCCGTCGTCGGGCAGCGGCAGGACCTCCGAAGCGGCGGCGATGTCGATGCTGAGCCGGTCGACGTTGCGCCACGAGTTCCAGATCTGGACCCCGTTGAACAGGGCGTACCCCACCATCACCAGGAGGGCGGTGGCCAGGCCACGCTTCAGGCTGCGCAGGACCGGGTGCTGGTGGGCGGATGGCGGGGTCGGTGCCGCCTCGTTGACCAGGTAGCCGATCGGGGGGGCGCCGAGGCTGCGGAGCCGGTCGACGGACTGGCTCACCGTGCCCTTGTCCATCGCCCGGGGGAGGACCAGCAGGGTCCCGTCGGCGAGCGCCCCGAGGGCGTCGATGGCCGGGCCACCCTCGACCGGGGTGTCGATGAGGACGACGTCGGCACTGGTCGCCACGTCCTCGACCGCCGCCGCCACCTCCGAGCGCTGCAGCACCGGGGCGTCGGGGTCAGCCTGCCCCGCCGGGATGAACGGCAAGCGACTGGTCGAGTCGACCGACCACAGCCGGGAGGCCTCGCCCAGCGTCGCCTGCCCCTTGGCCAGCTCGACGAGCCCGGGCGAGACGCCGGTGTGGCCGAAGTTGCTGAGCCTGGCGTCGGTGATGTCCCCGTCGATCAGCAGGGTGCGCCGGCCGGCCCGGGTGGCGGCGACGGCGAGGTTGAGGGCGGCGGTGGTGGCCCCCTGACCTTCGACCACGCCGGCGATCAGGAGGATCCGCCCCCGGGTCAGTGCCTCCATCCGGCTGGCGGCCCGCTGGTACGCCGCCGCCGCCGACGAGGTCGGCGTGGTGAGGGTCGGGGCCGGTGAGCCCGGGGTGTCGGGGATGCTCCCCAGGTTGGGGAGGTCGAGCAACTTGCCGACCGGCCGGGTCCCACCTGCGAGGTACCAGGCGAACCAGAACAGCGCGGCCACCACCCCGCCCAGCGCGGCGGCGAGGATGGTCCCGGTGGTGGTGGGCCACAGCCGCAGCCCCACCGCGAACGCTCCCAGTCCCATCGCCACCGACACGAGGTTCGGCCACGCCAAGGCGCGGCGTAGCCGGTTGGGGTATGGATCGGCCTTGTTCATGGTGTATCGGGCTTCATCGGGCTGGGGGCGTCATGGATCACCGGGGGGCGAGGGGCCCGCTCATCATACGGTGGCGTCGGACTTGTTCGGCCTCGTCCGGCAGGTCCGACGCCACCTCACCCGGAGGGTGTCGGGCCACCATCGCAGGGGTCGGGCGAGTAGATCCCGAGCACCGACCCGTCCGGCTCGGCTCGAGGAGACGGGCCCCCACAGGAGGGTGACCCCGTCGGAGCGCACCAGGATGAAGTGGAGGGAGCCGTCGATCTCCTCGTAGGAGATGTCGAACTCCGGATAGACCGACTCGAGGTGCTCGATCGTGTCGCCCAGCGACAGTTCGGAGAGGGTCGACAGCCCTGCGGTGGGGTGGGCGGCCGGCTCGTTGTCCAGGCGGTACCCGGCGAGGGCCCCGTCCTCGGGGGTGCCGGTGAACAGGACGGTGAAGGGGCCCCAGGTGGCGGTGAACCCGGGTTCGCCCGGGCACAGGCCGAAACCGCCGTCGTCGACGGTGTTGGCCGATTCGGGCTGCCCCAGGGTCGCCACCAGGCGGCCCAGCCCGTCCGGGTCGCCGAACTCGATCGGGCTCACCGCGAAGGCGCCGAGTCGCAGGTCGCTGATGTCCACCGGGTTGCCCACCTCGGGGAACGGACCGGTGAGCAGGGTGGGATCGACTGTGGTCGTGGTGGGCTCGGGCCTCGTAGTGGTCGGCTCGGGGAGGGTGGTGCTCGGACCGGCGACAGCCTGCGACGTATTCACGGCTGGTGTCGTGGTGGTGCCGGCCACTTCCGCCGGGTCGTCCCGGGTGATCAGGGTGAGTGCCCCGAACCAGCCGGCGATCAGTACGGCGACCACGCCGGCGATGAGCAGCCGCTGCCCGGTGCGGCCCCGGCGGGGTGCGGGCGGAGGATCACCGACGCCGCCGTCGAGGTGGAGCGAGGCGTCGTCGATCGGATGGGCGGGTGGGGTCGGGGAGACCGGCCGCTCGCTCGCCGGCCGGTCGTTGGGGGGCCGGTCGCCGGGTCGGTCGTTCGGCGGGCCGACGTCGCCGGGGCGTGACGAGGGTCGGGTCGCCGCCGCCGCCGCAGCCGCAGCAGCAGCAGCAGCGACGGCGATGGTTGCACTTCCGTGGCATCGGCGTCCACCGTCGCCGGTTCTCCGGGAGTCGCCTGGTCGTCCTCGTCCTCGTGCTCGGCGGGCGGAGGCTCGGCGGGAGCCTCGGGGACGGTCGACTCGCTGCAGCGCAGCCACGGTGGTGCCGCCACTTCGGCGGCATCTGCGTAGCCATCGCCGGTTCGCCTGGGCCGCCGGGTCGTCCTCGACCTCGTCTCGTGCTCGGCAGACGGCTCGGCGGGAGCCTCGGGGACGGTCGCTGCGGTTGCAGCTGCGGCGGCCACCGCCGGCGGTGCCTCCACTTCGGCGGCATCTGCGTCCACTCGCCGGTTCGCCTTGGCCGGCCGGGGGTCGTCCTCCTGCTCGGCAGGCGAAGGCTCGGCGGGAGCCTCGGGGACGGTCGATGCGGCGGCAGCCGCCACGGGGACTGCCGCCGCCGCCACGGGGGCATCTGCCGAGTCATCGGTGCCGGTCGGCGTGGGAGGAGCTGGCGCCGGCTCTGGATCCTGGCCCGACGATGGTCGGGTCGTCGAGGTGACGACATGGCTGTCGATCCAACCCCGCTTGCAGGTCGGGCAGCGGGGCACGTCGAGCGGCCGCGGCGTCCCGCAGAACACACAGGGCGTGAGGTCGGCCGCCATGGCCGGCAAGCATACGGTGGCCCTGGTCGTAGCCCCGGCTTTCACTTACTCGGTCGGCGGGTGACGCCGATCGGTTTGTCCCCCATCGATCGTAAGCTCTACGGACTTCCTCCGCACCTCCCAGGATCCTCTTCCGGGGTGCACGGAGGGGCACTTTCTCGAGGAGACCGGTGGCTGTGTCGAACCCGCACCAGTTGGGACATCGGGCCCGTCCCGGTGGGCCCCGGCGCGTCGGTGCGTCGAGATCGCCCGGCCGCAGCGATCGATCGAGGGACACCGGTTCGACATCGACATTCGGGTCGGTCGGTGACCCCGGGCTCCGTTGATGGAGGTCGAGACGCCGCCGGTGAGGACTCCCGATCGGCCCGAGTCGATCTGGTGGCGCCTGCTCACGCTGTGGGGGCTGCTCGGGGTGGGGATGATCCAACCCGTCCTCGACCTCTACGGGTCCAATCCCGAGGTGTTCATCGCCGCCAGGGCGGGGACGCTTCGCATCCTGCTGTTCGTCGCCCTGGTCACGTTGGGCCCGGTTCTGCTGTGTGCCGCCATCCTCTTCGTGGCCGGGGGGATCGGGCGCCGGGCCGGCGACATCGCCTACCGGGCCCTGCTCGCCGTTACCGGCTTCGTCGCCGCCTCGGCGGTGATGCACCAGGTGATGCCGGGCAGCAACGTCACCGTGGTGCTGGCGATCCTCGTCGCCGGCGGGGTCGTCTGGCTGGAGGCACGGGTGGGATGGGCCCGCACCTGGCTCCGCATCCTCGCCCTCGTCGCCGTGGCCGCCCCGGTGCTGTTCCTCGGGTTCTCGGATGCCTCCGAGCTGGTCTGGCAGCCGGAGGCGGCCGTCGACACCTCGGTTTCGGTCGACGCCGCCACCCCGGTGGTCATCCTGGTCTTCGACGAGCTGCCGCTGTCGTCGCTGCTCGCCACCGACGGGTCCGTCAACGCCGACCTCTTCCCCAACTTCGCCAGGCTCGCCGCCGGCTCCCACTGGTTCAAGAACGGCCAGTCCAACTCGATCGCCACCACCAACAGCGTGCCCATCCTCGTCACCGGCAAGCTCGCCGAGGGGGCCCGGCCGACGTCACGCGACCATCCACTGAGCATCTACACGATGCTCGGCGACAGCTACGCCATGGACGTGCAGGAGACCATCACCAGCGTGTGCCCCAACTCGGTGTGCGCCGGCGAAGGCGGGGCCAGCGCCGCCTCGGCCGACGACCAGATCGGGGTTCCGGCCCTGCTTGCCGACGCCGCGGTCGTCTGGGGTCATCTCACCCAACCACCCTTGGTCACCGGCCGGACTCCCGGCGATCGACGGCCGGTGGGGAGGGTTCGTCGGCGGTGGCGGCGGCGGCGACATCGGCGAAGGAGCCGGCCTTCCCCTGGCGCCATCAGGGGAACGGCTCCCCTGGGTGGACAAGATGCTCACCACCGCCGACAACCTCGTCGGAGCAGCCCCCAACACCCTCCACTACCTGCACGTGGTCGCCCCGCACATCCCGTGGCAGGCCAACCCGTCCGGCACCCAGTACGACCGTCCCGAGGATCTCGGCTCCAGCGTCACCGGGGTCGAGAACGGCTACTGGGTCGAGGACCCGACACGGGCCACCCAGGGATTCCAGCGCCACCTGTTCCAAACCGGGCTGGTGGACCGGCTCCTGGGTCGCATCCTCGACTCGCTCGAGCAGAGCGGGATCTGGGACGAAGGGATCGTCGTGGTCACCGCCGACCACGGCGGATCGTTCGTCCCCGGCGAACACCGCCGCTGGGTGACCCCGAGCAACCTCGACGCCCTGTACCGGGTGCCGCTGTTCATCCGCATCCCCGGTCAGGACGGCGGTGAGGTCCACCTGGAGAGCGCCTACGTCATCGATGTCCTCCCCACCGTGGTCGACCTGCTCGACGTCGAGCTCGGGCCGGAGTGGGAGATGGCCGGCCGATCGCTGTTCGACCCGGATCTCCCCACCGAACGCCCCCATGTGTACGACCACTTCACCGGCCACCGGGAGGCGCTGGGCGGCCCGGTCGACGGCCTCGACGCCGAGATCGCGGACAACTACGAGTTGATCGCCGATCAGACGAGCTGGGCCGGGATCGCCGCCGTGGGGCCCTACGCCGACCTCGTCGGGCAGCCGGCCGTCTCCCTCGACCCCCGGTCGGTCGACGGGGTGGTGGCCGAGTTCGACCAGGCCGAACGGTACGCCGACCTCGACCCGGGCGCCGGCATCGTCCCCACCGTGCTGACCGGTCGGGTGAGCCTCCCTGACACCATCGACGCCGGCGATGTCCTGGTCTCGGTCAACGGCACCGTGGCGGGCGCCGGGTACCTGGTGCGGGCCGGGGCCGGCACCGCGGACTTCAGCGCGGTGGTCCCCGAGGCGGCGTTCCGCCCGGGCGCCAACGAGGTGGTGCTCCTGATCCCCGGCCCGGACGGCGGTTGGGTCGCCGCCGGCGGGGGAACGGTCGCCCGGCTCGTGCTCCACGACGCCGACGGAGACGAGCTCCCGCTGAGCCCGCCGACCTCGCGGCGCGTGGTCATCGACCGCAGCACGGTGGCCGGTGACCAGCTCCAGGTGAAGGGATGGTCGGCCGACACGTCGGCGAAGGAGGTGCCCACCGAGATACTGGTGTTCTTCGGCGACGAGCTCGCCTTCACCGGCCCCCCCAACCTGGAGCGCAGCGACGTCCCGGAATGGTTCGACAGCGAGGCCCTGGCGATGTCCGGCTTCGACATCTCCATCCCCGTCGCCGACATCCCAGAGGGCACAGAGCGGGTCACCGTGGTTGCCCGCTTCGGCGACGTCGCCGTCGCCGAGTACGGCACGATCACCGGCTGACCGGGTGCGGCTCAGCCGTCGAGCCTGCTCGCCAGGGCGGTCGGTTCGGAGACGGGCAGGTCGCACACCATCTCCCGGCAGACGAAGGCGGCAACCTCGCCCGGCGGCGTCCGCCCGTCGAGGAGGGGGACCGCCGGGTCGGCTCGGTCGGCGACGGCCAGCACCACGTCGGGGCGGTAGCGGCCCCACACGACCCTCTCCAAGGGACGCCGGGAATCCCGGGGGCCGACGACGGCGACTTGGCGACCGGTCCCGGGCGCCGAGGCGAGCACCGCCATCAGCTGGCCGACCGCGGTCGGGTGCTGTTCGATCAGCCTTCCTGCGCTTCGCACGACGCCGTCGAACCGCTCGATCAGGGAAGGATCGCCGGTGTAGCCGTGGAGGATGGCCAGCGCCTCGGCCATCATCGAGTTGTCGGAGGGGGTCGGGTTGTCGAACAGGTTGCGGGGCCGGACGATCAGGGTGGCGTCGCCCGCCTCGGAGGCGAAGAACCCTCCTTCGGGGTCGGCGAACCGGGTGACCGCCTCGGCGACCAGCCGAGCCGCCTCGTCGTACCAGCGCCGCTCACCGGTCACCTGATAGGTGGCGAACAGCCCGAGGGCGGTTGCGGCGTAGTCCTCGCAGAATCCGCGTGGGCCGGGTCGGCCGTGCCGCCAGGAGCGGAGCAGGCCGCCGTCCGGGGTGGCGAGGCGCTCCACCATGAAGGTGGCGAGACGCACGGTGGTGTCGAGCCAGCGGTCGTCGGCGAGCGCCCCGGCAGCTTCGGCGAAGGCGCGCAGTGCCAGGCCGTTCCACGCCGTCACCACCTTGTCGTCCACCGCCGGCAGGACCCGCCTCCTGCGGCGCTCGAGCAGCGTCCGGCGGATGGAGCCGAGGCGATCCGAAGCCTGGTCAACGGACATCCCGAACCGTTCGGCGACGACCTCGAGGGCGACTGGCCGGTGGAGCACGTTCGAACCCTCGAAGTTGCCCTGAGGGGTTGCCCCATAGGCGAAGGCGGCGAACTCGTGGTCGTCGCCGAGGACGTCGGCGAGCTCGTCCCAGCCCCAGACCGCGTGGCTTCCCTCCACCCCTGCGGCGTCGGCATCCTCGCCGGAGTGGAAGCCGCCATCGGGGTCGGCGAGGTCGGTCACCAGGTAGTCGAGGGTCTCGATCGTCACGGTGCGGTACCGGTCGATCCCGGTCGTCTGCCAGGCACGCAGGTAGAGCCGGGCGAGGAGGGCGTTGTCGTAGAGCATCTTCTCGAAGTGCGGGACCAGCCACGCCCGATCCGTGGCGTAGCGGGCGAACCCGCCGGCGAGGTGGTCGTAGATGCCGCCGGCGTGCATCGCGTCGAGGGTGACCGTCAGCATCGCTCGCAGCTCGGCGGTTCGATCGGGGCGTCCCCATGGCGAGCAGGCGCACGACCAGCTCGAGATTGGGCGCCTGCGGGAACTTGGGGGCACCGCCGAACCCGCCGTGGCTCCGGTCGAACGAGGCCACCCAGGCATCGACCGCCCGGTCGAGGGCGTCGGCCGGCGGGGCGGCGCCGGCGGCCGGGATCCGGGCGCCCACGGCTGCCGTCAACCTCCGCGCCTGGTCGCGCAGCTCGCCCCGTCGCTCCGACCAGGCGTCGACCACCGCCTCCAGCACGCGGCGGAACGACGGGTGGTGGCCGCGGTCGGCCTTCGGGTAGTAGGTGCCGGCGAGAAAGGGCTCGCCGTCGGCGGTGAGGAACACGCTCATCGGCCAGCCGCCCTGGCCGGTCATCGCCTGCACGGCGTCCATGTAGACCCGGTCGACGTCGGGCCGCTCCTCCCGGTCGACCTTGACACTGACGAAGTGCGAGTTGAGGTACGCGGCGGTGTCCGGGTCCTCGAACGACTCGTGCGCCATGACGTGGCACCAATGGCAGGTGGCGTAGCCGACCGACAGGAAGACAGGGCGGTCGGCCCGGCGGGCGGCGGTGAAGCGCCTCGGGCGCCCCACTCGTACCAGTCGACAGGGTTGTCCGCATGCTGCAGCAGGTACGGGCTCGAGGCTTCCCCGAGTCGGTTGGGCACGGCTCCACCGTACCTGTGCCGGCCGCGTCGGCGGGCGGAAGAGCGCGCCGACGAGGAATGCCCGGGGACCGGGCCTTGTTGTACACCTTGCCGTCAGAAACCCGAGAAAATGGGTTCACAAACGCGGCGACCTGTGTGATATTGAACACACATCCGGCCTTGTGACGCGTTTCACGAGCCTCCGCGGGCCGGATCCGGTTCCTTGGAGGGCATATCCGGGGGTTCGAAACCGGGCGGCACCGTCGGCGATCGTCCGATGGAGGTTCGGGGGCGAGTCCACCGGCGCGCTGTTTGGATGGATTCGTGGGCTGGACCGGAGGGACAGGACAGGTATGGGGGCGGCCGAGCATGGTTCACGAGACGGCCGCGGCGCGAGCAGGCTGACAACGGGTGGAGGACTACGGATTGATGAGGATCTCGATCGATGACGAGTAACGCACGTGACAAGGTGTTGGACCGGGCGGTCCGGGAGCGCGAGGAGGCGAAGGAGCGCATCGAGCGCGACACGCTGACCCGCTCGCGCCGTGAGAAGGATCGCAACAAGCTGACCGACGAGCGCGGCCGGCTCACCACCGACCTCGTCAGCCAGTACCTCACCGCCATCGGCGAGTACGACCTGCTCACCGCCGAGCAGGAAGTCGAGCTTGCCCAGCGGATCGAGACCGGCGAGGACGCCGGTACGCCAGTTCGGGGCGCGGCGAGTACAAGGAGAAGAAAGAGGAGATGGAGCTCCGCCGCAAGGAGCGCCAGGGCCGCGAGGCCAAGGACGCCTTCCTCACCGCCAACCTGCGGCTCGTGGTGGCCAATGCCCGCCGCTACGCCAACACCTCCGGGAATCGACTTCCTCGACCTGATCCAGGAGGGCAACCTCGGGCTGATCCGGGCCGTCGAGAAGTTCGACTGGCGCAAGGGCTTCAAGTTCTCCACGTATGCCACCTGGTGGATTCGCCAGGCCATCACCCGCGCCATCGCCGACAAGTCGCGCACCGTCCGTATCCCGGTGCACCTCCACGACACCCTGGCCGCGGTGCGGGCCGCCCAGGCCAGCCTCAAGGCCGAGCTGGGCCGCGAGCCCCGCCCCGAGGAGATCGCCGAGGAGGCGGGGGTCAACGTCGACAAGGTCGAACTGGCCCTCGGCGTGGCCGACACCGTCTCGCTGGAGCAGCCGGTCGGCGAGGACGGCGCCCAGCTCGGTGACTTCATCGAGGACGAGGATGCCGCCGACCCGGTGCAGGTCACCGAGGAGCTCGACATCGCCGACTAGCCTGCGCAAGCTCGATCGACCGCCTGCCGGTGCGGGAGGGCCGGATCCTGGCCCTTCGCTACGGCTTCTACGACGGGGTTCCCCGCACCCTCGAGGAGATCGGCGAGGAGTTCAACCTCACCCGGGAGCGCATCCGCCAGCTCGAGAAGCTGGCGCTGTGCCGGCTCCGCCATCCGTCGTTCGGGATCCGCGAGCAAGACCTGGTCTGAGCCGGCCGGTCAGCCGGCCGTCTACCCGGGCCCGGGCCGCCCACCGCCTTCAACTCCTCCTCCCGGCACGCCGGCCGTGGTCGACGCGGTCAATCCGGTAAGGTCGGAGCAGGTCGTGGAAGGGTTGGAGCATGCAGCTCGCCGGTCTCGTCTCGGGTGCCGCCGATCTGATCGGCGCCGAGGCCACGCTCGTCGAGGCGGCGACGATGATGGTGGAGCGATCCATCGACGCCTTCGCCGTCGTCGACGGCCGGAACCTGGTGGGGTTGTTCACCGAGCACGACCTCGTCTCGGCGGTGGCCGGTGGGGCCGACCTCGACTCGGACACCGTGGCCGACTGGATGGCGGAGTCACCCGACACCTTTCCCCCCGACGCCACTGTCGACGAGTCCGTCGCCTGGCTGATGGAGACCGGCTACCGCCACCTCCCTGTCTACGGCGACGGCGAGCTGCTCGGCATCGTCACCATCCGCGACCTCATGTGGGCCTTGGCCACACGCTGAGTCGGAATCCACACCAGGACCATCTGGTCGAGGTGTATGTCCGACTTCTCGAGCCCGACCTCGATCTGGTCGACCTGCTCGGCCGCCTCCGCCCACCTGCGGTCGATCTCCTCCACCTCGGCGGCCAGCTCGGCGTCCAGCTCTGCCATGGCATCGCGCTCCGAGAGCGCGGTCCGCTTGGCCGTCTCCAGGCGCGCCTCGCGGTCGCGGGTGGCGCTGCGGCGTCGTGCCGCCTGGCTGGCGGCGCGGGTGCTCGCCCTGCCGGTGAGGATGTCGATGAGCGTCTCCGCGCCGCCCATCACCTCGTCCTGGCGCGACCCTGACACGTCGGCCTCCAGCTGCGACACGCGGCTGCCCGCCTTCTCCAAGCGCTTTCGGGCGGCGGCGATCTTGGCCTCGTACTTGGCGCGCAGCTTGCCGGTTTCCTCGTCGGCCCGATCCTGGGCGGCGGCGTCGCAGCGGGCGGCGAACTCGGAGGAGGCCTCGCCTGGTCGCCCGTACAACTTCAGCTCGGTGTTGCGCGGCACCGCCAGGGTCCGGGTGCGGTAGAGGTGCTCGACCAGATGCGGTCGAGGCCCGGGTATAGAAGGCCTTGGTGTCGAGCGGTGCCGCCATCATCAGGTACGTGGCGCCGGCGGGTGCGGCTTCGGTGAGGTCGCGGTCGTCGTAGTCGACGTGCCGGGCAGTGGTCACGTCGACTTCGTCGCCGACCGGCACGACGGCCTCCCATTCCTGGTGCTCGACGATGTCGCCCCTGGTCTCGTCGTAGGTGAGCCGCACCCGCACCGCCAGGGCAGGGCGGAGCGTCGTGGACGAGGGGTCGGCGCCCACTTCGGATGCCCACGGGGCGCTGGGGTGGAGGAAGCGGACGGAGACTCCCTCTGCCACCGCGGGCATGACCGGGGTGGTGTCGTCGTCGGTGTCGGGCATCGTGGGGCCGGCGCCGGCTCGACTGCGGCCGCGGCGTCGGGTGGCGTGGCGTCGGTGGCGACCGCCGTTCCACCCGCCGGCTCTGCCGGCGGCGTCGCGCTCGTCCGGGGCGGCACCGCCCTCGTGGCCGGCCATCAGCGTCGCCACCTGCCGGCGGGTGAGCGGTCCGGCCAGGTAGGACATCGCCCATCGGGTGGTGAAGCGGACCGGGGCATCGCCCCCGGTGCGGTGGAGGATGAACTGCCGCTTGTCCAACCCCGAGATGGCGGCGTCGAGAGTCGACACGTCGACGTCTCCGGCGGCGCTCCTCAACCCTTCGAGCATGCGCAGCTTGTCCCGTTCGGTCTGGAGCCGGCCGATGCACCATGTCCCGGCGTTGGATATCGCCTTGTAGTCGAGGTCGACCGGGTTCTGCGTCGAGAGGAGCACCCCGACGCCGAAGGCACGGGCCTGCTTGAACAGGGTGAGGATGGGTCGCTTCGCCGGTGGCTCGGCCACCGGGGGCACGAAGCCGAACACCTCGTCCATGTACATCAACGCCCGTAGGTCGCCGGTGCCCTGCTGGCCCCGCATCCAGGTGACCAGTGCCGACAGCACCAGGGTGACGATGAACTGGCGTTCCTGGTCGGAGAGGTGGGCGAGGTAGACGATCGCCGCCTGCGGCCTGCCGTCGCCGCCCCACAGCATCTTCGCCATGTCGATGGGGGTGCCAGAGGTCCACTCGGCGAACGCCGGCGAGGCGAGCAGCCCGTTGATCGTCACCGCCAGCTGCTGGCGCTCCTTCGGGGAGATGAAGGCGTCGGTCTCGAAGACGCCCAGCTTGCGCAGGGGCGGGTCCTGGATCTGGCCGACGAGTTGCGCCAGATCGAGGTCCTGCCCGGCGCGCCAGGCATGCTCGACCAGGTTGGAGACGAGGATGTGCTCCTTGGACGAGATCGGGTCGGCGTCGATGTCGAGCAGCCCGAGCAGCCCGGAGGCGAAGCCCTGGATCTGGTCGCGGAGGCTCTCCGCCTCGACGTCCCAGTCGAGGTCGGGGCGGGCGAGCGAGCCGACGATGTTCAACGGGATACCTGCGCTGGAGCCCGGGGTGTAGACCGAGAAGCCGACGGCCTTCCGTAGCTCGGCGATGCGGTCGCCGTCGAGACCCCACTGCGAGAGCCCGTCCCGCCACAGCTCGGCCTTCCTGGCGGCCAGCTCGGCGGGCGACAGCTTCTGGCGCCTGGCCTCGGCCGGGTCGATCCACGGCTCGAAGTCGGCGGCGGCCAGCTCCGGGAAGGTGAGGAGGAGGTTGGTCATGTCGCCCTTGGGATCGAGGATCAGCGCCGGGATTCCCCTCAGCAGCGCCTCCTCGAGCACGATGACGCCGAGCCCGGTCTTGCCCGAGCCGGTCATGCCGACGATGACGCCGTGGGTGGTGAGGTCGGCGGGGTCGTAGTCGACAACAGCGTCGGTGCGCTCGCCGCTGGCGTCGATCTCACCGCCGAGGAAGAAGCCTTCGGTGGTCACCAAGGCGAGTGTACCGAGCCCCCCTGCCCGATCTCTGAGACCTGAGCTTCTGCTGCCTGCCGCTGCAGTACCAGGAACCTCAGGCGCGAGGTTCGTCCGCGTCGGCGACGAGGCGGACCTGGTCCAGGGTCGCCGCTGCGGGGTCTACCCCGTCGTCGACCAAGAAGCGGAGATGCTCGGACGGCACGCCCTCCAAGCCCGGCGTGTCGCGGCGGAACACCTTCAGCGCCACGGGTGGCTGCAGGGCGGCGGCACCGGCGATCCGTCCCGCCCCGGTCTCCTCGAGCTCCTCGGCGACGAGATCCTCGATGGTGGGTAGCGGCGGATCGGGCGGGAGCGTGGCCAGGATCTGGCGCTGCTTCTTGGTGGGGCGGGGACTCCGCGGCGACGAGGCGCCGGGCTCGTCGGACGTCGCCGAACGGCGACCGAGCAACCACCCCAACCCGATTCCGACCAACAGGGCGAGGACGACCTCCATCGCGCTCTCCCCGAAGGTCAGCCGTCGGCGGCGTCAGGCGTCGGCCAGGTGATGACCAGGACGGTGACGTCGGAGTCGGTCGGGTTGGAGACCTCGCTGTCCGGGCCGAGGTCGATCACGGCGCCGGGCGCCAGTCGGGCCCTTTCGGACAGTGCCGTGCCCTCGACCACCACGCCGACGCCACCTTCGAAGCCGGCGGTGGACCCGGCGCGGAGAGTGTGAGCCGTGACCACCCCGTCCCCGATACGGGCCAGGATCTCGGACGTGCCCCACGGCTGGGCGGAGGTCGGCCCCTGGTCGGCTTCGATGCGGCGCCGCCGCCGGAGGTGTTCGACCAGCTGCTTGACGTCCTCGGCGCGGTCCTTGGCCGCCACCAGCACCGCATCCGGAGTCGTCACCGCCACCACGTCGGACAATCCGACCACGGCGAGTAGCCCCCCGTCGGCTCGCAGGTAGCTGCCGTCGACATCCTGGGCCACCACGTCGCCGACGATGACGTTGCCGCTGGCGTCCTGTATCGCCACGTCCATCAGCGACGCCCATGACCCCACGTCGCTCCATCCGGCGTCGAGCGGGACCACCACCGCCGACCGGGTGCGCTCCATGACGGCGTAGTCGATCGAGATCGACGGGGAGCGCGAGAACGCATCGCCGTCGAGGGCCAGTGACCCGTCCTCTTCGGTCACTGCCGCCGCCATGGCCGCCGAGGCCGCGGCGGCGACATCGGGCTCGAAGCGGGCCAGCTCGTCGAGGTAGCGAACGGCGGTGAACATGAACATGCCGCTGTTCCACAGGTGCTCGCCGTCGGTGACGAACCGTTCGGCGTCGGCGAGTTCCGGCTTCTCGACGAACTCGGCAACCGGGCTCAACCCGGTGGACCCCGGCGCCACCCGGATGTAGCCGTACCCCGTCGCCGGATGGGTGGGGACGACACCGAACGTGACCAGGGCACCTGTCAGCGCCGCCTCGGCTCCGGCGGCCACCGCCTCGGCGAAGGCGACATGGTCGCGGAGCACGTGGTCGGCGGGCATCACGAGCATCACCGAACCCGGGTCGATGGCGAGGGCGGCAACGGCCACCGCGGGCGCGGTGTTGCGGCCCACCGGTTCGATGATCACCCGCCCGTCGCCATGGCCTGCCGCCTCCATCTCGTGGCGGCACGACGACGCCTGCACCTCGCTGCACACCACAACGGCCGACCGATGGCCGGGGATGCCGGCCACCCGGTCGAGTGTGGCGCGCAGCATCGTGTGGTCGTCGACCAGGTTGAGGAGCTGTTTCGGGGTGTCCGTCCGCGAGGCGGGCCACAATCGGGTTCCCGAGCCACCGGAGAGGATCACCGGGACGATGACGGGGCCGTCGTGCACCCGGACAATGTAACGGGCCAGGACCGGCCCCCTAGTGGTGGCCTCTGCGCTCTGTTCACATGGCTCTTCGGCTGACGCCTCATCGCTGTGCGATGGGGGACCCCCAACCCCCATCGCCCGAGCCTCCGCCTGCGGCGTAGCCTCTGTCACATGGCTCTTCGGCTGACGCCTCATCGCGGTGCGATGGGGGACCCCCAACCCCCATCGCCGAGTCTCCGCCTGGCGGCGTAGCCTCTGTGCTCAACCCTGCTGCCGTCCGCTCCCGCTTCCCCGCCCTGGCCCGGACTCTCGGCGGCGTCCCCGTGGTCTATGCCGACGGTCCCGGCGGCACCCAGGTGGTGGACACGGCGATCGAGGCCGTCGCCGGGTTCATGGCCGGTGGCGGGTCCAACCTCGGGGGCCCGTTCGTCACTAGCGAGGAGACCCAGGCAGTGGTCGATTCCGCCCGAGCCGCCGCCGCCGACCTGTTCGGAGCGGAGCGGCCCGACGAGATCGTCTTCGGGCAGAACATGACGTCACTCACGCTCGCCCTGGGGAGGGCACTGGCCCGCACCTGGCGACCCGGCGACGAGATCATCTGCACCACTCTCGATCACGACGCCAACGTCTCGTCGTGGATGCAGGCGGCCGCCGAAGCAGATGCCACCGTCCGCCTCGTCGACTTCGACCCTCGAGACGGCCGGCTCGACCCCGAGGCGGTAGCGGCCGCCCTCACCGACCGCACCCGGCTGGTGGCGGTCACTCACGCCTCCAACGCCATCGGCACCGTGGTCGACGTCGCCTCCGTGGTCGAGGCCGCCCACTCGGTGGGGGCCCTCGCCTTCGTCGATGCGGTGCACTACGCCCCCCATGGGCTCATCGACGTCGTCACCACCGGTTGCGACTTCCTCGCCGCGTCGGCGTACAAGTTCTTCGGGCCACACACCGGGATCATGTACGGGCGGGCAGAGCTGCTGGCCGGGCTCGACGCGGTCGAAGATCAGGCCGGCCCCGAGCGAGGCCCCGGGCAAGTGGGAGAGCGGCACCCAGAGCTTCGAGAGCCTGGCCGGGGTAGCCGCCGCCGTCGACTACCTCGCCTCATTGGGCGAGGGGGTTGACCGGCGCTCCCGGATCCGCTCCGCCATGGGCCTCATCGGCACGCACGAGGCGGGGCTTTCCCGCCGCTTCCTCGACGGGGTCGTTCGGCAGCCGTCGGTGACCGTGCACGGGGTGCCGGACGTCGAGGGCCGCACCCCCACCTTCGCCGTCGCGGTGGACGGGAAGCACCCCCGCCGGGTCGCCGAGAGACTCGGCCGGGCCGGGGTGTTCGTGTGGGACGGCCACTACTACGCCCTCGAGGTGATGCGCCGCCTCGGCGTGCTCGACACCGGCGGCCTGGTGCGGATCGGGTTCGTCCACTACAACACGCTCGAAGAGGTCGACCGGGTGGTCGACGCCTTGGACGCGCTTCAGGCCAGATAGCGGTCGATCAGGTCGAGGATCCCGGGGAAGTCCCCGGCGCGCCGCCTGCGCCTCCTCGACCCAGCGCTCCCGATCCGGGTGCGCCGGCGGCGAGAACAGGGCCGCCATGAAGAGCGCCTGGATCGACCACAGCGCCATGAAGTCGGCGTCGAACTTCCCGACCGTCTCGTCGATGTCGGCGGCCGGCAGGGGCTCGTCCGGCGGAATGCCGACGATGGAACCGAGGACGGTGGGCCAGCCAAGGACCTGGCCGTGGTATCGGTCGATCAGCTCGAGCAGTCTCGGCGGCCCGTTCACGGTCTCCCAGAATGGCTACAGACCAGAGTGCGTTGTCGAGCCCGAGGAACTGGCTCCAGCCCTCGCCGACCCCAGGCCACGGCCGATGGCAAACGCCTCTTCTGCATTGCCGCCCAGCCTCGAGATTGTCGTCAGTAGATTGGCCCGCAATGCGGCGAGCTGGGGATCCGCCTCGCCTTCGAGCAGGCCGGCCGCCTCGGCGAGCAGTGCCACCGCCTGGGCGGTGTCGCCGCGCACCCAGGCCAGGAAGCCGCGTGGCTCGAGCAGAGCACTGACCGTGTTGCCGGGCGGGTCGGCGAGGATGGGCTCGGCCAGCAGATGCTCGATGGCATCGAGGTCGAGCATCCGCTGGTAGATGAACGACAGACCGGAACTGACGAAGAGCGCCGAGGCGCGGTTGCCGGCGCGAACGGTGAGGTCGAATGCCTCGAGGGTCGTCTGCAGCGCCGCCTGCGGGTCGAGTGCGGCGAACAGGTGGGCCAGGTTGTTGCGGCTCCGGTATGCGGAGAACCCGAGGGCGTGGCGGTCGGCCAGGCCCATGGCCCCCTCGAGCAGGATGCGTGCCTCCACCAGTCCGCCCGGCTCGCCGAGTGCGGTCGCCTTGGTGATCAGGGCGTCGACCAGCACGTCGGTGAGCCCGGACAGCTCGGCGGCGTGTATCGCCCGGTCGGCGGCGGTGACGACGGACGCGTCGTCCGCCTCCACCAACAGCAGCACCCGGGCGAGCAAGGCGGCGGCGCGGACCAGCTCGGGATCCTCGTCGAGGTCAGGGTGCTCGGCCAGATGAGGCTCGAGGAGGGCGAGAGCCTCCTGGGGGAGCCACTCGTCGGCGTAGATGGTGGCCAGGATCCGCACCGCCCGGGTGACGGCATGTCGGTCGGCGCTGCCTCGGGCATGGTCCAGCACGAGGCGGCCGTAACGGACAGACTCGTCGCGGAGTGCCAGCTTGTTCGCCGCCTCCGCCATCCGCTCCCAGAACGGGACCTTGAGGTCGGGGTGTCGGCCAGCGCCAGCGCCTGGCTGGAGATCGACATCACCTGGCTGTGGGCGCGCAGGTCGGCCGCCCGGTCGGCGGCGGCGGCCATCGAGCCGAGCGCCTTGGCCCTGATGGCGTCGGCATCGGTGCCGGCCGGCGTGGCGTCGAGCGCCTCGAGGTAGTGGCTGGCCACCACCACGGCCAGCTCCGGGTCGGCGAGCTGCTCGTGGAAGGCGGCGACCGCGAGGTGGCGGGCGCGCCGTGTGTCCCGGCTCATCCGGCCCAGGGCGACGTCGCGGATCATGCTCTGGATGAACCGGTACTGGCCATGCTGGGGCGAGCGCGGGTCGCGCACGGGCTCGATCAACTCGCGACGGATCAGTTGGGCCAGCCGAGCCGGGTGCAGGTCGCCACCTGCAGCGTCGATGGCTGCCAGCCCGGCCACCGAGAACGTCTGGCCCAGTACGGCGGCGTCCTGGAGGAGTGCCCGCTCGTCCGGTCCCAGCCGGTCGAGACGAGCCCCGATCACCGCCTGCAGTGAGTCGGGCACCGCCTCATCGGGGAGGTCGCCGACCAGCTGGTATCCGCCACCACTGGGGACGATGTCTCCGCGGGCGATGAGCATGCGCAGCAACTCGACCCCGTACAACGGCACGCCGGCCGCCTTGTCGACCACGGCGGCGACCGCGTCCTCGGGGAGACCGGGAGTGGTCCCGTTCACCAACTCGACCATCTCGGGACGGCTCGAGCGGTCCGAGATGGACGGTGATCGTGCCCGGCCGGTCGGCGCCCCAGGCGGGGCGCTGTTCGGTGAGCTCGGGGCGGGCGACCGCCACCACCAGGATCGGCACGCCCGACCACCACTCGGGCAGCTCGTCGATGAAGTCGAGGAGGGCGGCGTCCGCCCAATGAGCGTCCTCGAACACCAGCACCGTCGTCCCCTTCGCCGTTACGCCCTCGAAGAAGACACGCACCGCCGCGTCCAGCTCGCTCCGCTCGCCTTCGGGCGCGGTCCCGACGCCGAGCACGGCCGCCAGCCGGGGCATCGCCCAATCACGATCTCCGGGGTCGGTCAGGTGCTCGTCGAGCGCCGCCTGTAGCTTGGCCCGCGTCACGTCGTCTGAATCGTCGTCGGCGATCCCGGCTCGGGTGCGGATCATCTCCGCCACCGCCCAGAACGTCACCCCCTCTCGGTAGGCGAGCGAGCGGCCCTCGTGCCAGAAGACTTCGTCGACCAAGCCATCGATGTACTTCTGGAACTCCCACACCAGCCGGCTCTTCCCCAGTCCCGGTCTCTCCGATGACGGAGACCATCCGGGCACGGGTGTCGCGCCCGACCGAGCCGAGGAGGTCCTTCAGCAGCCGGAGCTCCTCGCGCCGGCCGACGAACGGCGGCTCCAGTTGGTCGCTACGACCGACGCCACGCCGTTCCGCCACCACCCGTATCGCCTGGTAGGCGACAACCCGCTGGGCCTTGCCCTTGACCTCGTGCTCGCCGGCGGGCTCGAATTCGATCGCCTGCTGTGCTGCCTGGTACGTCCCGGCTCCTACCAACACCGTGCCCGGGCTGGCGGCCGTCTGCAGCCGGGCGGCGATGTTGACGTTGTCGCCGGCCACCATCGCGATCTGCTCGGCCGCCCGGCCCCACCGACGCGTCGCCGGTGTGGATGCCGACGCGGAACGTGAGGTTCGCTCCGGCGTCGGCGGCGACCTTGGCGACCGTGTCGACCAGCTCCAACCCGGCTCGCACCGCCCGCTCGGCGTCGTCCTCGTTCGCCTGGGTGGCTCCCCACACAGCCATCACCGCATCCCCGATGAACTTCTCCACGATCCCACCGAACCGGGCGATGACCTCACTGCTTCGTTCGAAGTAGGTGGTCAGGAAGGCGCGCACATCCTCCGGGTCGCGGCCTTCGGAGAAGGTCGTGTAGTTGGTCAGGTCGGCGAAGAGCACCGTGATCAGGCGACGCTCGGTGACGTCACCGGTTCTCGGCGTACCGGCCGGATCGACGGTCGCCACCGGCCCCGGCAACGCCGAGCCACAGGTGCCGCAGAAGGGCTTGCCCGTTGGGTTGAGCGCCCCGCACGTCTCGCACGGTGCCTCCAGGGAACGGCCGCACTCCCAGCAGAATCGGTTCGATGTGTCGTTCTGTGCACCGCAGTTGGGGCAGGTCACGGCACCGGAGGATACCGACGGCAGACACAACTGGCCCGAGCGTCATGCCGCTCCTGTTCGGCCGTGTCGTTCTCACCGGGTAGCTTCCGGGAGATGGACTCGACCTACACGGTGGCCGAGCTCAATCGGGTGATCGCCCGGGCGTTGCAGCGCGCCTTTCCCGACGAGGTGTGGGTGTCCGGCGAGATCCGCAACCTCAACCGGCCACCCAGTGGCCACGTCTACTTCACGCTGGTCGACGCCGACGCCGGCGAGCCGGTGCCCCAGCTACCCGTGGTGCTGTTCGCCGGCGACAAGGAGGCGGTGAACCGGGCCCTGATGCGGGTCTCGGCCGGCCGCATGGTCGACGGGATGCAGGTGCGCATCAGGGGGACGGTCGGGCACCAGCCGGGGCGCGGCGTGGTCCAGCTGCGCATGCGGTGGATCGACACCGAGTACACCTTGGGACGCCTCGCCGCCGAGCGCCGCCAGGTGCTGGAGGGGCTCGCCGCCGCCGGGCTGCTCGACCGCCAGGTGTCGCTGCCGCTGCCGGTGGCGCCGAGGCGTATCGGTCTGGTGACCAGCGTGGGCAGCGCCGCCCACGCCGACTTCCTCGACGAGCTGCGCCACAGCGGGTTCGGGTTCGTGGTGATGGAGAGCCACGCCACCGTCCAGGGCATGGGCGCCGCCGAGTCGATCGTCGCCGCCCTCGCCGCCCTGGCGGCGCACGCCCCGATGTGGTCGCCCTGGTGCGGGGTGGCGGCGCTCAGACCGACCTCGCCGTGTTCGACTCCGAACCGGTCGCCCGGGCCGTGGCTACCGCGCCATTCCCCGTCCTCACCGGCATCGGCCACGAGATCGACGAGACGGTCTCCGACCGGGTGGCCGCCAGGGCCGTCAAGACCCCGACAGCGTGCGCCCAGCTGGTCGTTGGCATGGTCCGCGGCTTCGCCGAGCGCTTGGCGGTGGCCGAGCGCGGCGTGCACCACGTGTCGGAGCGAGTGACGCTGCGCGCCGGACGGAGCCTGGACGACCGCGTGCGGCGTCTCGCCACGGTCACGTCGACCCGCTTCGCCTCCCACCAATCGAGCTCGCCCGGGCTGCCCACCGCCTCGACACTGCCGCCACGGCGCGTTGCGCGGGCATGACCGGCGCACCGACCGGGACGCGTCGCCGTCCTGGCCGCAGTCGCCGCCGCGATACTCGATACCGCTGCCGCTCGGTCCGACCGCGCCGCCAGACGCCTGATGGCTGCACCGCGGGCCCTCGCCAGGGAGCGCCGCCGGCTCGACGGGCTGGCCGGCGTGGCACGCGCTCACGACCCGGGCGGATGCTGGCCCGCGGTTGGTCGGTCACCCGGACCGTCGATGGGCTCGCTGGTGCGGTCTCCCGGCGATGTCGCCATCGGCGATCATGTGGTCACCACGGTCGCCGGGGGTGCACTGCACAGCGTGGTCGAGGGGTCTGAGCGAGGAGAAGGGACGGCTCGGTGAGCGAGATCGGCTACGGCGAGGCGATGCAGGAGCTGGAGTCCATCCTCGACGAGATCGAGGCCGAGGACGTGGACGTCGACGTGCTCGCCGTCAAGGTCAGGCGCGCTGGCCGAGCTGGTGCAGATCTGCCGGCGGCGCATCCACGACACCCAGGTGCAGGTCGAGCAGATCGTCGCCGGTCTCGACGCCCCGATGGATCCGCCGGCCGAGGCGCCCGCGCCATCGCCGGACCCCGGGTAGCCTGCCGAGGGTGATCCCGGCCACGCTCGATGAGGTCGAGAAGGCGCTCGCCGCCGAGCGGTATGTCGCCGACCGATCCCTGGTCGTCGCCGTCCATCTCGCCCTGCAACTCCGTCGACCGTTGTTCCTCGAAGGGCGAGGCCGGAGTGGGGAAGACCGAGGTGGCCAAGGCGCTGGCCTCGATCGTCGACGCCGACCTGATCCGCCTGCAGTGCTACGAGGGCCTCGACGTCTCCCAGGCCCTGTACGAGTGGGACTACGCCCGACAGATGCTGGCCATCCGGCTGATCGAGGCACGCCACGACGGCAGCCATCCCGATGTCTCCGACATCATGTCGCCGCGACTACCTGGTGGCACGCCCGCTGCTGCAGGCGATCGAGGCCGGGGCGCGAGGGGAGCTGACCGTGCTGTTGATCGACGAGCTCGACCGGGCCGACGAGGAGTTCGAGGCCTACCTGCTCGAGCTGCTGTCCGACTTCCAGGTCACCATCCCCGAGGTGGAGACAGTGCGGGCGGTGGAACGTCCGCTCGTGGTGATCACCTCGAACCGGACCAGGGAGATCCACGACGCCCTCAAGCGGCGCTGCCTCTACCACTGGATCGACTACCCGGACTTCGCCCGTGAGGTCGCCATCCTGCAGCGCCGGTCCCCGGACGTGCCGGAGCGCCTGGCCCGCCAGCTGGCCGCCACCATGCAGCGACTCCGCTCGCTCGAGCTGTTCAAACCGCCCGGGGTGGCGGAGACGCTCGATTGGGCGGCGGCGCTCACCGTGCTCGGCGAGGGCGACCTGACCGCCCCGGTCGCCGACGACACGCTCGGGGTGGTACTCAAGTACCAGGAGGACATCGCCAGGGTGAGGGCGCTCGGTGTCGGCGAGATCGTCGAATCGGCCGCCGGGTAGCGGCGACCGGTCGTCGCCGGGGGCGTCGCCCTCGGCGCTGACCGCCAACATCGTCCACTTCGTGCGCTATCTGCGCGCCTCCGGCCTGCGGCTGGGCCCGGGTACGTCGGCTCGACTCACCGACGTCATCGACGTGGTCGGGCTCGACTCGCGCGACGACCTGTACCTGGCGTTGCGGGCCTCGATCATCACCCGCACCACCCAGCGCCCCGCCTTCGACGAGGCATTCGACCTGTTCTTCGGGGCGGGCCGGTCGCCCGACGAGGTCGTGTTGCAGCGGCCCGGGCCGCCGCCGCCGGCCGAGCGGCATGTGAGCGTCCCCATCCTCCTCCCTGCCGTCGCCCCCGACGCCGCCACCGAGATCGAGGAGCTGAGCGAGACGGTCGGCGGCTCGTACGCCGAGCGGCTCGCCACCCGCGACTTCGCCACGCTCGACGAAACCGAGCGGGAGGACGTCCGGCTGCTGATCGCCAGGATGATGTGGCGCCCCGCAGACACCGACTCGCGTCGCTGGGGCCCGGGTGCCGGAACCCGACCCGACATGCGGAGGACGCTGCGCTCACTCCACCGGCCCGAGGGCGACCTGCTGCCGATCGAGATGTCGCACCGCCGGCCGCGACGCCGGCCGCTGGTCATCCTCGCCGACATCAGCGGGTCGATGGAGCGGTACACCGAGATGCTCCTGGTGTTCGCCCACGCCGCCCAGGGCAGGGTGGCCCACGTCGAGACCTTCGTGTTCGCCACCCGGCTCACCCGGATCACCCGCGACCTGCGCCAGCGCGACCCGGCGGCGGCGCTGCGGCGGGTGGGGTCCACCGTCCACGACTGGTCCGGGGGAACCAGGATCGGGGAGATGCTGGAGACGTTCAACCGTGAGTGGAGCCGTCGGGTGACCGGAGGGGGCGCCATCGGCCTGATCATCTCCGACGGCTGGGACACCGGGGACCCCGACCTGCTCGACCGGGAGATGGCTCGCTTCGCCCGCTCGGTCCATCGGGTCATCTGGCTCAACCCGCACGCCGGCCGGCCCGGGTTCGCGCCCGAGACCCGAGGGCTGAGGACGGTGCTGCCCTACGTCGACGACTTCCTGCCCGCCGCCAACGTCGTCGACCTCCGCAGCGTGGTGCGGCTCCTAGAGTCGGTGCCACGGCATCGAGGGGAGAGGTGACCCCGGGTGAAGACCGACCTCGACATCTATCGTCACTGGACCGAAGAGGGCAAGGAGGTCGCCGTCGCCACCGTGGTGAAGGTGATCGGCTCGGCGCCAAGGCCCGAGGGCTCCAAGTTCCTGGTTTCGTCGGCCGGCGATCTCGAGGGGTCGGTCAGCGGTGGTTGCGTGGAGAACGACGTCGCCCTCCACGCCGCCGAGGTGATCGCCAGCGGCGAGCCCAAGCTGGTCACCTACGGCATCGCCGACGACGAGGCATTCGAGGTCGGGCTCACCTGCGGCGGCACCATCCAGGTGTTCATCGAGAAGTGGTGACGACCGTTTCGGCGGTCGTTGCGTTGCAACGGTTTCGGCTGGGAACCCTTACGGAGCAACGGGTTCCATCCTCTCAGCCGATTGCACGTTCTCTACGATTCTCTACCCCGGACACACTTCCTGTGTCCCGTTTGTGTCCCCGGCCTGTCCCGCAGCCGCGCCGCGGACGCCATCGCCCACCGTCCCGCGGGTAGCTTCCACTCCGACACGCTCCGCGGCCCCGGGGAAGCTCCGAGCCAGGGGCCAGCGGCACCCTTGCACACAGACGGCTACTGGAACGACGGCGGATACAACTGGGGGCGGATCCGACGAATAGCGTCGTCACCAGGGCGGCACTCGATGTGGGCGCTCGCCTGGGGACCCGGCGAGGTCACCCTCGCCCAAGTGAGTGTCGCCTAAAGCACTCATGAGGGAACGGGTCGGCATCGTCCACGTCGCGGTGTGTAGCTTCCCCCTCAGACACCACGGGCCCAGGTGCTGGTAACCGGGGCCGGCGGCAACACCGAGCATCGGAGGTGCCCATTCTCACCGACGCCGCCGCTCCCCCGTTCACCCCCGAAGTGGTGTCGCGGCTGGTCGAGCTCACCATCACCGGGTTCATGCGATGGAGACTCGGATGAGCGTGGACCTGGTCCTCAACATCCTCGCCGTCATCACCCTGGTCCTCGCCCTGGTGCTCGCTGGAGCTTGGCTGCTCGGCGTCGACCGGGAGAAGACGGCCCAAGTCAGCAAGCGACGATGGCTGCTCTCCGCCGGCCTCTCCTTCAGCATCGCCGCCACGTTCGCCATCACCGACGACTGGATCATGGCTATCGCCATCGGCATCATGGCGGTCACCGAACTGGGCTTGGCCCTCTTCCCCGACCTCCCCGACCGGTTACGAACCCGGCCAGGGTGACCGCCGGCCGGCAACAGGATCCCCGGCACCCCCTTGCCGGTGTTCCGGGGTAGGCCCACCGTGCACGGACACCCCGCCGGGTCGGTGATTCCGTCACCGGCCCGGGCTGCTCACCCCGAGACCCGGCAGAGCCCGGGGCCACCCCCTCCTCGAGAAGTCCGGCGACCGGGTGTAAGAAATCGGTCGCTCAGGTGTCATACCAGTAGGCGACGGCCAACCCCCTGCGGGTCGGCCGAGCTCGAGTTACCAAGAGTCCGTGAAAGGGATGTGTCTCAATGTTGACGAGCAGGCGGCTGGGGTTCACCGTGATGATCTTGGCGGCCCTCGCCATGGGGGCGGTGACCATCGCCACGACGCCAGCTTCCGTTCCGGCGGCCACGTCATCGGAGATGGCGTTGGAGGCTTCACTCTCAACGGCGAGCCCGGTGACACTCCCAACGCCCGGGCACCAGGACACCACCGCCACCGGTTGAACACCTCGGCAAGGGTCACCGCCGGCGGCGTAGAGTCCCGATGGTCCGGGCGGTGCAAACGACAACGACAGAGGCACGCAGCCCCCGGTAACCGGTAACCAGATAGCCCGCTGATCCCTCGAGAGCCTTGCCCTCATGGGGATGATGGGTTGCCTCACCGCCTAACCGGGACACGACGGGGCTCCGGTTTCGGCGTGGCGTGGCATGGCGTGGCAAGGGCACCGCCCGGACAACCTCACCACGCCGATAGCATCGCCTCTACGGGCCGATGCCGAGCCCCGAACGAGAACCCCGACCCGTGGGCCGTGACGGCCGACGCGTAGAGTCCGAACCGTCCGGGCGGTGCACCCCCCAACGACGGAGGCACGCAGTCCTCGGTAAGCGCGATCCAGGCGGGCCCCGCCGGTCCTTCCTCGAGAGTCTTTCCCTCAGGGGGACCATGGGGTTGTACTGCCTGATCGGGACACGACGAGGTTTCCCGGAGGCTCGACGTGGCGTGGTCTAGGGCCCGGCAAGGGCACCGCCCGGACACTTATCCCCGGCATCGCGCACGCTCCCGCGGTAGGTTCCGGGGGGACCTGGAGGTTCGGTCCCGCATGAGCGACCCCGGCGACCTGAAGCGGATGAGAAGGCTCGCCGTGCTCCTCGTCCTGGTCGCCGCATGCGCCGGCGGCGGGGAGGGGAGCAGAAGCGGATGCCGACTGAACGATAGCGAACCTCGACCTGGAGGTCGAGGCTCGCCGCCAGTGCCCGGTTCAAGGGACGCTCATGAGAGCAACCCGCCGGGGTGGAGTACGGTAGCCGGGCTTGGCTGGGGGGTGCAATGACGACCGCAGCGACCAACCCCGACCCGCAACCTGTAGCCTGTGGGGGCTCGGATCGGCCACACCCCTGGACACGCCTGCTCGAGATTCCACCGCAGGAAACCGCCTGATCCTTGACGGGAATGACATTGCCTGTAAGTCTGAAGCCGTGACCCGTCCTGCCCGACGCCAGCGACATGACCTCGCCGGCCTGGGTTCAGCCACGCGTCGAAGCGTTGGGTCGGAGATCTCGTCGGGCCGTTCACGCTCTCGGTCAACGCTGCTTGCAATTCCTCGTATGGCGGTGGTGGCCGTAGTGGCGACGCTGGCTGGCACGTTCGTGGCGCTGGTGTCAGCGTCGCCGGCGGCTGCGATTCCTGGGGGAGATATCACACAGGTCTGCACGGGGACGACCGACGGGACCACGTTTACGTTGACCGACGACTGCGGGCCAGTGGAGACACCACTGACGGTGCCACCCGGGATCACGACCGTCGATGGCGGCGGCGAGTTCACGATCAGCGCCACGGACTCCGCTAATGCACAGTGGCATGGGGGGATCGTCACCAACGAGACGGCGGGCCAGACGATGAACATCCAGAACGTGACGATCTCGGGTCCTGAGGCCGGGTTCGTGATCTCGACGATTAGCACGAACGTGCTGTATGGGATCTGGTTCAACGATGCGGGCGGCTCGGTGAGCAATGTCATCGTTGATCACATCTGGCAACAGCCGAACCCCCAAAGCCCCTCCAACCAGACAGGCCGGGCCATCCGGGCTGACGCCGTGTCGGCGGAGCGCACCGTCACGATCAGCGACGGAACGGAGGTGAGGGACTACCAGAAGAGCGGGTTCGAGGCACGCTCGTTGGGTGCTCTGATGACCATGGACCTGTCGGGCAGCACCGCGGGACCACCCCATGCTCTGCCGGGCTTCATTGCGCAGAACGCGGTGTCGTACGTGGGTGCGGCGGGCACGATCGCCGGAAACGAGATCATCGGCAGCGGCGATCAGTACGGCCCACCCGACGGGGGAGGCAACGGCACCGCCATTCTGCTGTCCGGGGCGAACAACGTCACGGTCGATCAGAACATCATCACGGGCACCAACACCGACATCGGCGTGTCAGTCTCGGCAAACAGCAACAACATCACGATCAGTTTCAATGAGATCGGTCGCACCGTCGAGGACGACTACGCCGACCCCACCGGTATCGGGATAGACGTCGACCATCCGACCTCGAGCGCAACGCTGATCTGCAACACCTTCAGTTCCTGGAATCAAAACATCAGTGGCGCGGTACAGATCTCCTGCACAGAGCTGCCCGACGGCACCGAGTGCGAGCCGTACACGGGTGACGTGCTGGCCGTCGAGGGTGGCACCGCCCCATTCACCTGGTCGGTGGCCGAGGGGACCCTGCCACCGGGCCTAACCATGGCTGCCGATAGCGGGGTGATCACCGGCACCCCGACCGCCGCGGGAACGTTCGACTTCACCGTGCAGGTAGTCGACGCGACCGAACCAAGCCTGACCGCCACCCAACCCCAGACCATCACCATCGCGCCCGGCTGTGTCACAACCACCACCAGCCCCCCGACCACCAGCCCCCCGACCACCAGTCCCCCGACCACCAGCCCCCCACCGCCATCGACGGTGACCCCGGTCACCACCGATCCCCCTGCCACCCTGCCAGCGACCGGCAACGATCTCACAGAGCTGCTCTACGTCGGCTTGGCCCTCCTCGCGCTCGGGTCCCTCGTGGTGATCATCGCCCGGCGGCGTGCAAGCGGCTCGTAGCCGCCCACGCACCTCGGCTGGCGGTGACGTCACCGGCTGGTTGCCGACGCCGTGCCGGCCGAAGCGGTATCACCGGTGATGACGATCTTTAGGGCGCGGTCCATCGACTAAAGCCATCAGACCCTCCCGGCGACGGGTGCCGCAGTCGCCGCACTCGACCCGGCCAGCCCCACGCTCGCGCCAATCATGGGCACCCTCGACGCACCCGACCGGCACCAGCTTCACCCACCGTGCCCGCTCCTCATCGGTCACGGCGCCTGGTACCTGGCCGCCCGGTACGACTCCACATCGCCGGCGTGGCTGTAGCTCGGCGATCAAAAGGTGGCGGTCGGATCAGTCAATGCCACCGATGTGCTCGGCCAGCCGCTCTCCGACTCAGACCCCTCCCACTATCTCGGGGTCACACCGGCCATCGATCTGGTCAAGTTCACCAACGACGATGACGCCAACGATCCCACCGGTCCCTTCATCGCCCTCGGTGGCGACGTCACCTGGACCTACGAGGTGACCAACATCGGCACATCGCCGCTCACGGAGCTCACCGTGGTCGATCCCCGCCTGGGCGATCAGGCGGTGGTGGCGTGCGAAGCCACCGAGCTCGACCCAGGGGATTCGACGTTGTGCACCGCAACCGGCTCGGCCGAGCTGGGGCAGTACACCAACACCGCCATTGCGGTGGCCTTGGACCCGTTCGGTCAGCAGGTGGGTTCGCTCGACCCCTCGCATTACTTCGGTGCCGAATCCGGCATCTCGCTGTTCAAGTACACGAACGGGAACGACGCCAATGAGCCGCCCGGTCCGCTCATTGCCGAGGGCGGCGAAGTGGTGTGGACCTACGACGTCGTCAACACTGGCAACGACACGTTGACCAATATCGTCCTCGAGGACGACGTCATCGGTACTGTGACCTGTCCGCAGGACACCCTCGAGGTCGGGGCGGAGATGCGGTGCACGGCAACGGGGACGGCCGAGCGTGGCCAGTACGCCAACACCGCCACCGTCACTGGCATCGACTCGCTCCAGCAGACAGTCACAGCGGAGGACCCGTCGCACTACTTCGGCTATATCGTTGTAGTCGACATCGAGAAGTTCACCAATGGCGAGGACGCCGACGACCCCACTGGTCCGCAGATCCCGGTCGGTGACCCGGTTACGTGGAGGTATGAGGTCACCAACCCCGGTGACTTCCCGGTGGGCGACATCGTGGTGACCGACGACCAAGGGGTCACCCCGGTGTTCCAGGGCGGTGACGACAACGGTGACGAACTGCTCGACCTAGAGGAGACCTGGCTGTACGAGGCCACCGGGACCGCCGAAGTCGGCCAGTACGCAAACGTCGCCACCGTCGAAGGCGCCAACCCGTTCGAGGTCGAGACGCCGGTAACCGACAGTGACCCGTCGCACTACTTCGGCGTCGACGAAGGGTTGGCCTCTGTGGGCGACACGGTGTGGCTGGACAACAACCGCAACGGGATTCAGGACGCCGGAGAGGTCGGTATCCCCGAGGCGCTGGTCACGGTCGATTCCGGTGCGGCAGCAACGGCGGCGCTGGCGGCAACCACCCAAGCCACCGCGGTCCCGGTGACGGTGGCCACCGGACCCGACGGCGACTACCTGGTCACCGCCCTGGTGGCCGGAGACTATGTCGTCACCCTCGACCTCTCCTCGGTCGACAGCGCCCTCACCCTGACGACCCCAGCTTCGTACGCCGTCACCCTGCAGGTCGGCGAGAACTTCCTCGACGCCGACTTCGGACTGGCCCAGGCGCAACTGCCCGCCACCGGCTCCGACATGGACCACCTCGCCTGGCTCGGCCTCGTGATGCTGCTGATCGGGGCGGCGGTCCTCGTCGCCGACCGCCGGCGACGTCGCCCCCTCGAGGGCTGAGCCCGGCGCTCGTCCTCACGGCTTCGAGGTCGATCTCGCAGGGGGGCCGCTCAGCTGACGAGCACGGCGGCACTGTCCACCCGGTCGGCGGCCAGGCCGGGCCGGAACGAGTGGAGGTCGTCGACCAACACTTCTTGGTCGTCCCCGACGAGCCCCACCCGACGGGTGGACCGGCCCTATGGGCCGTCCCGACTCCACGGCCAAGCGGCCCGCTGATCGAAGCGCGAGGGGTCGAAGAACGCCCGCTCGATTGCGTGCCCGGACGGGTGGTCGGCTGCCTCTCGGCCCGGGATCGGAACTCCCCGGGCCTGCGGTAGACCCCTGATAGCAGCAAGCCCCGGTGGCCCGAGAGCCTCCGGGGTCGCTGCGTTGCGGCCTGGGAAGGACGCAATCCCAGAAGCATACTGCGGCGTCGGCGGCCCCGTGATGTCGCCAGGATCGGATCGCAGCGACTTTGAGCGTGACTCGAAATCGGTGTACCGGGGCAAGACGGGCTGGCGCACTACCGTCTGCCGGCGCCTCGCCGTGCGAATCCGTTAGTTGGTCTCCGACACGCTGGCAGTCACGCCTCACCCCTCCTCTGGGTCCGAGGGGCATGCTTCCGGGTTCAGCAGATTGAGCGCCTGAAATCCCGACATCCGTACCAAGGGCAGCGCCTGTCCGGCGTGTTTGGTCTCCCGTTCGAGTTCTTGTGGGTCTGAATGCCTTGCGGCACAAGGCGTTCCGCCCATCTCCGGTATGGCGAGGGCCAGCTTGTGCCTCTGGTGCCCCGCGGCAAGTGCGGCTTTGCGCTGATGACCGCGGCCTTCCCCACTCGGTAACGTATAGGCGTCGAATGGCTTCATCGCGAAGAATGATTCGCCCGGCGGATACCGGGTCGAGGCAGGTTCTGGGATCATCCGGTTGTAGCTCCCCCGTAAGGGTCGAGCTGCGTCCCGACTGCATGTCGTTGAGAGACCGAGGGCCAGAGGCCGTTGTGCAATCCGTGATGGAACGACCTGTGGCAAACGCGCGCGGTGCGGCGACCTCGGCCTCGGGAGACCCGATCAGCAATGGCACCGAGATATCGATTGCCATCGTCGACGACCACCCGGTCTTGGCGGAGGGGCTCGCCGGCGTGCTGGTTGGGTTCGGTATCGAGGCGCGTGCCATCCCGGCAATCTCGATGGAGTCGGTCATCGCACAGCTCGAGGAGGCCCCACCGACGGTGGCCCTCGTCGACTACCACCTCGGTGAACTGGGGACCTCCGAACCGATCATGCGAGCCATGTGGCTCCGAGGTGTGAAGACCGTGGTCCTGACCGGCGACTTCTCCGACCTGACCAGGGCGCGCTGCCTGGAGGCCGGTGCCGCCGGTGTGCTGAGCAAGGGGACCTCAACGGGCGAGATCCTGGTTGCGCTGAGTGCTGCCGCCGCCGGCGAGCGACTGATCGGCGACGACGAACGCCACGAGCTGATCGGCATCCTGCGCCAGGAGCGTTCGAGGCGCCTCCACGAGCTGCGTCGCTTCGAGACATTGACCGGGCGGGAGCGCGACGTGCTGGCCGCCATCTGCGATGGGCAGAGCGTCGCCGACGATCGCCGAGAGCTCGTATGTGTCGGTGGCCACGGTCCGCTCCCAGATCCGGGCCATCCTCCTCAAGCTCGGGGTCACCTCGCAGCTCGCCGCGATCGTCGCTGCCTATAGCGCTGGATGGGTCCCGGGCCCCAAGGCGAATTCATCAATTGTGGCGATGGCGGAGACCGCCTGACCGTTCATCCTTCGGGATGAAATAGAGACCCGCACTGGGTCATTCAACGACCCGTTCGGGTCCGGTCAGAAAGGGAACATCAAGATGTTCGCCATCCTCAACGCCCTTCGGGCGGCCGCGCAGACGCCGGCGGTCCAGGGCCGTCTCGGCGAGCGGGGCGCCACGATGGTCGAGTACGGCATCATCGTCGCGCTCATCTCCATCGTCGCCATCCTCGTCATCACTGCCCTCGGTGTGGACGTCTTCACCGCCTTCAACGCGGCGGAGGACAACATGCCGGCCACTCGCGGGCCCGACTGCCCAACAGCTGAGCCTGAGACGGGACCGGGGGCACCATCGATCCAGACGGGCACCCCGGTTCCTCAGGCAGCATTTCTGATCCAAACACCCTCCACCTTTCGACTGTCGGAGACTCCCATGGCCCTTCCCAAAACCACATCGCTACACGAGCGTGGTGCCGCCATGGTCGAGTTCGCCATCGTCCTGCCTCTTCTCCTGATGCTCGTGTTCGGGATCATCGAATTCGGACAGGGCATACAACAACCAGGTCACCCTGACCCACGCCGCCCGTGAGGGCGTCCGCGAGCTCACCATCAGCGGTGACGCCGACGCCGCCAAGGACGCGGCCATCGCCGCCGCCTCCTCGTCGTTGCGCACCGAGCTGCTCACCTTCGACCTCACCACATGCACGCCTGGCGACCCTGCCGAGATGCGGGTCAACTACCCGTTCCAGTTCTTCGTTCCTTTCCTTCCGTCGTCGCCGTTGACGCTCACCGGCACCGGGGTGATGCGATGCGGCGCTTGATGCCGCCCCCGTCGGTTTGGTCCGACGAGCGTGGCGCCACCATGGTGTTCGTGGCGGTGACCATCGCCGTCCTGCTCGCCATGACCGCCTTCGCCTTCGACTTCGCCCGCATCTGGGCCGAGGAGCGGGAGCTCCAGACTGGCGCCGACGCCGCCGCCCTCGCTATCGCCGAGGACTGCGCCCAGGGCAAGTGCGACGCCGGCTATGACGAGCGAGGGCTCGCCGAGGAGTACGCCGACGCCAACGCCAAGGACGCCGCCGCCTGGGCGTCGCTGGTCGACATCGACCTCGGTGCGCAACAGGTGAAGGTGCAGACGGCGACCGAGACCAGCGACGGCGACAACCAGTTCGACATGACCTTCGCCGGTGCGATCGGGTACGACGGGCTCACTGTGACCTCTGACGCCACCGTGGCGTGGGGCTCGCCGGCCGGTCTGGCCACACTGCCGATCATCTTCTCCCAGTGCGAGTGGGAGTCCTTCGGCGAGCCGGGCTTCGTAGAGGACGGCGGCTTCCTCCACCACGGCAGCTCGGCGCTCAACAATGAGCTGCCGCCCACCGCCGGCTACCCGTACCGGGATCGCTACACCACGATCTACGTCCACGGGCGAGGAGGGAACCTGCCACGACTCCCCCAGCGGTCAGGATCTCCCCGGCGGCTTCGGCTGGCTCGACCCCACCACCGGTTGCCAGGCGGAGAGCACGGTCGGTGACTGGGTGAGCGTCGACACCGGTTCGTCCCCATGGAGCGCTGCTGCTCAGACGACATGAAAGGCCTGCTCGGCACCGTCGTACTCATCCCCTACTTCGACGATCTCAGTGGCACCGGGAGCAACGCCGAGTACCGGATACTCGGCTTCGGCGCCTACTACCTGACCGCTTACTACTTCACCGGCCAGTACCGGGAGAAGTCACTGATCGACAATGCGTACCCGTGCAACGGCAACAGCCGCTGTGTCCAGGGCTACTTCATCGGTGACTGGGCGGTCCAAGAGGGAGAGCTCGGCGGCCCCGATCTCGGCGTCCACATCGTCAAGTTCGTCGAGTGACGCACCGGAACTTCAAATCGAACAACGTAAACCAGACAGACCAACGAGAACGGAACAGGAGACAGACAATGAAGCGTAGATGGATCGGAGTGGCGGCGGCACTGGCCCTCGCCGGACTGGGCACGTTCGCCCTGGTCCGTTATGTCGGCAGCGCCGAGGAGCGGGCTCTCGAGGGACAGGAGGCGGTCGAGGTGCTCGTCGTCTCCGAGACGGTCCCGGCGGGCACCCCGGCGGGCTCGATCGGCGACCGGGTGGCGGTGGAGATGATCCCCGCCTCGGTGCAGGTGGCGGGCAGCGTCGCCAGCCTCGGGGATCTCCAGGACCAGGTCACCGCGGTGGATCTGATGCCCGGGGAGCAGGTCACCAGCGCCCGGTTCGTGGCCCCGGACACCTTCGAGGAGTCCGAGGAGCTCGAGGTGCCCGAGGGCCTGGTCGAGGTGACGGTCTCGCTGTCGCCCGACCGAGCCGTCGGTGGCGCACTCCTTCCCGGTGACCAGGTCGCCGTGTTCGCGTCGTTCGAGCCCTTCGAGGCCAACGGTGTGATCGTCGAGGGTGAAGAGGGCGAGGAGGGTGAACAGGAAGTCGTCGCCGTCGAGGGTGGCGAATCCGTCAAGTCGCCCAACAGCACCCACATCATCATCCACAAGGTCATCGTCACCAACGTCCAGGTGGAGACCCTGCCCGCCGAGGAGGAGCAGACCGAAGGCGAGTCGACCGACGACTCCGCCCCCGAAGCTCGCTCCGACCGGGAACCTGCTGGTGACCCTCGGGGTGGACCCGGCTCAAGCCGAGCGTCTCGTGTTCACCGCAGAGTTCGGGATGGTGTGGCTGGGCCACGAGGACGACGAGGCGCCCGAGGACGGCACCCGCATCCAGAGCCGGGGAACCATCTACGACGACGTCACCACCGGGACGGCGCAGTGAACACGATCCTGCTCGCCACCAGCAGCGTCGCCTTCGAGCAGAAGGTGCGTCGCGCCTGCGGGCATCGGCCCGAAGTCACCGTTTCCCGGTGGCAGTCCGACCTGATGTACACCGATCCCCTGCAGGCGGTCAAGGACCTGGCGTCCGAGGCACCGTCCGTCGTCGGCCTCGGCCCCGGGCTCGCCCTCGACGTCGCCCTCGAGTTGGCGACCGTCATCGAGGAGGAGCGTCCCGAGATCGCCACTGTTCTGGTGGCCGATCCCACCACCGCAGTGTGGGAGCAGGCGCTCCGCGCCGGGGTGCGCGCCGTGGTGGCGCCCGACGCCGACGAGGACGAGACCAGGGACGTGTTCGAGCGGGTGGTGGAGAGCACCTCCCGCCGGCGGCACAACCTGGTCGCCGAGTCCGGCATGTCCCCCGCCCGGGGACGGGTGATCACGTTGGTCGCCCCCAAGGGCGGCGTCGGCAAGACGTTCCTCAGCTCGAACCTCGCCGTCGGGTTGGCCGCTGCGGGCGCCGGCCGGGTGGCGCTGGTCGACCTCGATCTCCAGTTCGGTGACATCGCCGACACACTGGCGCTCGCGCCGGAGCACACCATCGGGGACCTGTCGTCTTCGGTGGGCGGGATCAACGCCACCACGCTGAAGGTGTTCCTCACCCCACGTGGTGAGAACCTGTTCGTCCTCGCCGCCCCGGGATCCCCGGCGGAGGGCGAGCTGGTCGGGATGGCCACGGTGGAGCGGACGCTCCGCCACCTGGCTCGAGGACTTCGACTTCGTGATCGTCGACACCTGCGCCGGTCTGTCCGAAGCGACGTTGGCGGCGATCGAGGCGTCCACCGATCTGCTCTTCCTGTGCGACCTGTCCGTCTCGTCCCTGCGGGCGCTGCGGAAGGTGATCGACGCCGTCGACGCCCTCGGCTTCGACACGGCCGCCCGCCACTTCGTGCTCAACCGGTCCGACATGGAGGCCGGGGTCACCGCCGACGAGGCCGCCGGCCTGGTCGGGCTCCCGGTGCAGGTTCAGGTCCCGGTCGGCAAGGACGTGCCGCTGGCGATGAACCAGGGGGTCGCTCTCGTCGAGCAGGCCCCCAAGTCACGGGTGGGGCGCAGCCTTGCCGCCACCACCGCCCTTTTCCACCACGTCGAGAACGACCGTGGCGGCATCTTCAGGAGGAAGTCATGAAGCTCAGCGATCGCCTGAAGAGGACCGATCCGACACCGGTCGTCCCGACCGGAGCCGCCGCGGCCACCACGGTCGACCAGCCCGTCGCCGGCTCAACCGGCTACCGCCGTCACCACCGACCCGCTGGTGCGGATGAAGCAGCGGGCCCAGGAGGCGCTGTTCTCGAAGCTGGGTGCCCGCCTGTACGACCCGTCGCTGTCGGCCGACGAACTGGCCCGATTCGTCGGCGAGGAACTCGCCGGTGCCATGGGGTCGGAGGCGGCGCCGCTCACCGACGACGAGCGCCGGGCGGTCACGCTCCAGATCCGTGACGACATCCTTGGATACGGGCCGGTGCAGATGTACCTCGACGACCCGACCGTCACCGAGATCATGGTGAACGCAGAGACCAACATCTACGTCGAACGCGACGGGCGCCTCATCGAAACCGACACCCGGTTCATGTCGCGCCCCCACCTGCGCCGGGTGATCGACCGGATCGTCACCCAGGTGGGCCGGCGCATCGACGAGTCGTCCCCGATGGTCGACGCCCGCCTTCCCGACGGATCGCGGGTCAACGCGGTCATTCCCCCGCTGGCCGTCGACGGGCCGGTGCTCACCATCCGCAAGTTCTCCGCCGACCCGCTCCAGGTCGACGACCTGATCGCCATGGGCACGATGACCCCGCTGGTCGCCCAGCTCACCGAAGCCGCCGTCAGGGGCAAGCTGAACATCCTGGTGAGCGGAGGTACCGGCACCGGCAAGACGACCCTGCTCAACGTGCTCTCCGGGTTCATCCCCGAGACCGAGCGGATCGTCACCATCGAGGACGCCGTCGAGCTGCAGCTCCACCAGAAGCACGTCATCCGGTTGGAGAGCCGCCCACCCAACATCGAGGGCCGGGGCGAGATCGCCATCCGCGACCTGGTGCGCAACGCGCTGCGGATGCGCCCCGACCGCATCGTGGTCGGTGAGGCCCGAGGCGGCGAAGCCCTGGACATGCTCCAGGCGATGAACACCGGCCACGAGGGCTCGCTGTCCACCGTGCACTCCAACACGCCGCGGGACACGCTCTCCCGCCTGGAGACGATGGTGCTGATGGCCGGCGTGGACCTGCCGTCGCGGGCCATCCGCGAGCAGATCGCCTCGGCCATCGACGTGATCGTCCACCTGTCCCGGATGAGGGACGGCAGCCGGCGCATCACCCACATCACCGAGGTGGTTCCCATGGAGGGCGACCAGATCGGGCTGCAGGACATCTTCGCCTTCGACTACGCCGCCGGCATCGGCGACGACGGACGGTTCCTCGGCACCATCCAGCCGACCGGTCTCCGCCCCCGGTTCGGGGATCGGCTCAAGGACCTGGGGATCGCTCTGCCCGCCGACGCCTTCGGTATGCCCGACTTCGACCTGGTGGCTCCGGGGAGGATGCGCTGATGCGGCGTCTGCTCATCGCAGGGTTGCTCGCCGCAGCCCTCGCCCCGACCGCGGCCTGGGCACAGGCCGACCCCGACGAGGCTCTCGTCATCGAGGACATCGACACCTCGCGCCACCCTGAAGTGTCGATGGTGGTCGCCATGCCCGGGTCGCTGTCGGGCGACCCCCTCGCTCCGGATGCCTTCACCGTGATCGAGAACGGCACTCCCCGTCCGGCCACGGTGACCCCGCTGGGAGGCGACGACCTCAGCGTCGTCCTCGTCCTCGATGCTCCGGCAGCATGTCCGGTGAACCGGTCGAGGCGCTTCGCGGCGCCGCTCTCGGGTTCGTCGACGCGCTCCCCCCGGGTGTGAGCACGGCGGTGGTCACGTTCGCCGACGAGCCGACAGTGCTCAGCGAGTTCTCCATCGACCCTGCAGACACCGAGTCCGCCATCGAGCGGCTCGAGGTGGCTGGCGAGACCGCGCTGTACGACGGGATTGGCGTCGCCACCGACCTGTTCGCCGGTACCAAGGGCCGCCGCGTCCTCGTGCTGCTCTCGGACGGTGGAGACACCGTCAGCGGGAGCACGCTCACGGAGGCGAGCGCTGCCGTGCTCGACGCCGGCGCCGCCTTCTATGCGGTCGAGCTCAGATCCCCGGAAAGCGACAACACCGCCCTCGCCACGTTGACCCGCACCGCGCGTGGCAGCCTGGCGGCGGCGACCGACCCGGACGCTCTCACCGGCATCTTCTCCGACGTCGCCGCGCAGATCACCAACCGCTACGAAGTGGCGTACACCTCCGAGGTGTCGGGGCCGGCCTCCGTTGCCGTGTCGGTGAACGTTGACGGTGAGACCGTCACCGCCGAGCGCCCGGTCGACTTCCCGGCCGCCCCCAGGTTGCGCCGGTCGACAGCGCCCCCGCCGACCCACCGGTAACTCCGCCGCTCGACACCCGTGAGGGTTTCCTCCCGAGCCTCGGGTTCCTCGAGACCAGGAACGGACTCCTACTCGGCCTCGGCGCCGTGTTCCTCGCCATCGCCGGACTCGTCCTGTTCACCGGAGTCGGCGACCGCTCGACCCCGCAGGTGCTGCGGTCGGAAGTGGAGACGGCGGCTGCCACCGGGCCGAAGACCGGAGCATTGACCGCTCTGGCCGCGGAGGCGACCAGGCTGGCCGAGCGAAGCTTGCACCGACGCCCCGACCGGGAAGGGGCGATGGCTCGTCTCATGGAGAAGGCCGGTGTCTGGCTCCGTCCCGGCGAGCTGGTGGTCATCGCAGTGGGTCTGGCCTTGGGTGGAGCGGCTCTCGGGCTGGTTCTGGTCGGTCCCGCCGCCGGTCTGCTACTCGGCGGCCTCACCCTCGTCACCGTGCGGTTCTGGTTGAAGCGCAAGGCATCCAAACGACAGGCCGCCTTCGCCGACCAGCTGCCCGACGCCCTCCAGCTGCTGGCCGGTGGCATCCGGGCCGGGTTCGGCCTGATGCAGGCGATCGACAATGTGGCCGGGGAGCTCCCCGCACCCGCCGGTGAAGAGTTCCAACGCGTCAAGGTCGAGATCCACCTCGGCCGGGACACCAACGAGGCGCTGCGCGCCATGGCGCTCCGAGTGGGCAGCCAGGACTTCGAATGGGTGGTCGAGGCCATCGAGATCAACCGGGAGGTCGGCGGTGACCTCGGCGAGATCCTCGACTCCGTCGGCGGGACCATCCGCGATCGCAACCGGCTCCGCCGCCGGATCAAGTCGCTGAGCGCCGAAGGCCGCGTTTCGGCTGTCGTGCTCGGGATACTGCCCGTGGCGTTGATAGCCCTCATCTCGGTGATCAACCCGTCATACCTCGCCGAGCTCACCGATTCGCCTCCCGGTCAGGTCATGATCGCCGGCGGCCTCATTGCCATGGTCTGCGGCATCTTCTGGATGCGCGAGATCACCAAACCGAAGTTCTGAAGGAGCCAACCATGCCACCCATCTCCATCATCCTGGCCGCCATGGCCGTCGCCGCATCGATCCCGCTCCTGTGGGTCTCGTTGGCCGGCTCGCGCACCGCCAAGACGACCGTGCTCGGTCACCTGACCGACGCTCGCAAGGTCGTGCTGGAGCGGGCCGCCGGCGAACGAGTGGGAAACCGGCGCTCGTTGCGCTCGGCTCCCGATTGAGCCGCCTGACGCCGCAGTCCCGCATCGAGTCGCTGCGCCACAAGCTCACGCTCGCCGGGTCCCCCAGTCGCTACGGCGTGGAGAGACTGCTGGCCGCCAAGTTCGGTGCCGCAACTCTGACCGTGCTCTGCTTCATGGCTGCGCCTTGGGCCAGATAGAACGGTTCAGTCTGCTCGTCGCTGTCGGCGGCGGGTTGATCGCCTACTACCTCCCCGACCTCGTCGTCACCAGACGGGGCCGCGCCCGGCAGGACCGCATCCGGCTCGAGCTCCCCGACACGCTCGATCAGGTGAGGATGACGGTCGACGCCGGACTCGGTTTCGAAGCCGCACTCGCCCGAACCGCCAATGCGGGCGACGGGCCGGTGGCCGAAGAGCTTCACCGGCTCCTTCGGGAGATGCAGCTCGGAGTCCCTCGGGCCGAGGCGTTGCGCAACCTCAGCGCACGCACCGACGTCAGCGATCTGGACAGCTTCGTCATCGCCGTCATCCAGTCGCAGACCTATGGCATCCCGATGGCCAGCGTCCTCCGCGTCCAGTCCGACGAGCTCAGGGACAAGCGCAAGCAGCGCGCCGAGGAACGGGCCCTCAAGATCCCGGTCTTGCTCATCTTCCCGCTGGCGTTCTGCATCTTCCCCGCCATGTTCATCGTTCTTCTCGGCCCCGCGGCGATCCGCATCTTCCGCGATCTAGGCCCAGCCATCGGCTCCTAGACGGAAGGAAGTCCAATCATGATCGATCCGATGGGGCCGCCTGGCTCCAGCCGCACCGCATCCGCGGTGCTCGCCGACCTCGGAGAGCGACAGCTCCGGGGCAGCGGCGTGCTCCGCACCGGTTTCGAACCGCTCGACACCGCACTGGGCGGGGGGCTCCGAACCCGTGAACTCACCGTCGTCGGTGGGGTGCCCGGTGTGGGCAAGACGGCGATGACCTTGCAGTGGGCGCGCAACATGGCGGCCGCCGGCGACACCGTCATCTACGCCTGCTACGAGCACGACCAGGAGGACCTGCTCGCCAGGCTCCTGATGCTCGAAGTCGGAGAGCTGGTAGACGGATCCTTCTCTTCATCCCTGAGCACCCGCGACGCGATCCGAGCCGTGTCAGGCGGCAATCGCCGGCTCAGTGACGAGGTCGCCGGCAACCTCCTCCTCAGGGCGGCCCGGTCCCGAGTCGATGACTACGGCGAACGGCTCCATCTGGTGCGTGCCACCAACACGGCGACGGATCTGGATGAACTGAACAGGCTCGTTGTGACCACGGGAGACGCCTCGACGCTGTTCGTCGACTACCTGCAAAGGGTGCCCCACGACGGTCGCGACGACGAGGCACGGGCGGCCGGAATCGCTTCGGGGCTGAAAGACCTGGCGCTCACCCAAGGAGTCGGTGTCATCGCCACCGTTGTCGGCGACGCATCGGTGCTCGAGGTGCGCCGCGCCCGACTCCACCATCTGCGCGGCGCCTCGGGATCGGCTACGAGGCCGACGTCGTCGTGATGCTCAACGACAAGTACCGGGCGGTCTCCAACTCCACAGCACTCACGACCCGGTGCGTTCGGAGAGCTTCAAGCAGATGATCGTCGTTTCGGTCGACAAGAACCGGCAGGGCCCAGCCCTCATCGATGTGGAATTCGACAAGGACTTCGCCCACTTCCGGCTCGACCCCGAGGGACGCCACGTGGAGGAGCGCCTGATCGACGACCTCCTCTACCTGGAGTAGACACCGTGACCGATACCGGACCGAGACGACGAGCGACCGTCGTCACGACAATGGGGAGCACCTCGAGCGCAGTCGACAATCCGCGTTGCTCAGTTCGTCGCCGGCGAGACCGGCGTCGTCAAGGTCGCCGGCCACCTCGATGCCGCAACGGCGGACACGTCCAAAGAGCCCTCGACCGGTTCACCGGCCGCGCCTTCGCCGAATGCGCCGACTGGCGCTCGACCTCGCCGCCGTCACATTCATCGACGAGGCCGGTTTCAACCCATCAGCGACACCATCACCCGGGTGCACCACACCGGTGTTGCCGTCCAGATCATCAAGCCGTCAGCACCGGTACGGAGCCTCCTCGCTCGCCTGGACCCATCCCACCTGGTCAGCGACCGACCCACGCCACGATCGCAAGACCCCACCCAACCCCACATCACCGGCACGCACACCAGTAGCGAACACACTTCTGGCTGGGCCCCCCCGTAGCCGCATGGGGTCACCGTTAGGGGCCCCGACCCGGAGAGAAATCGCCCAGGGTCGACGGCACCCCGGCAGGTGCAACCCGACGCCTCAGCAGCCAGGAGCCGATGGCGAGAGCGAGCCGGGCTCACACGCCGCCGGAGGCGGCCATGGAGGTGGGGGACCAGTTCACCGCGTCCCGCTCCGCGACGGCCTCAACCTTCCACCTCCGGTCGACGACACAGACCACCATCCGCCGCCGACCCTCCGGCGTCGCGGCGCGTTGCGTGGGATGATGCGATCTAGCGTGAGCCACGAGCCCTCCTTGGGAGACGTGAGTTCTGTCAACCCACAGTCTCGCTCGGAGAACTCAACCCATCGCACCAGCCCGCCAGGGACAACGTCCCCAGTCGTCACAACTCAGCGACAACTAGCCGCTCGCCGCCCGCCTCCCGAGGTGGCGGTGCGCACCAACCGGGGGGCCCGCCGGAAGCTCGAGGGTCGGGTCGGTGTCGGAGGTCGTGCCCGGGTCGGGCGCCTGGAGGGGGCGGCGGGGTGCCGGGGGGGCCGGCGTCCGCTGGGGTCGCGGTCGCGTACGGCCGTGGAATTGCGCAGCGCGACCAGGGTGGACACTGCCGCCGCGGTGCCCACGTAGAGGGCGAACACCGCCGGGTGGGCCGTGTCGCTGCCGGCGGTGACACCGTGGATGAGCACGGCGCGGAACACCCCGAAGGACAGGTAGTGCACCGCCCGCCAGGTCGCCTGCCCGATGTGCTTGCGGATGTGGAAGCTGAAGATGATCACCAGCATCCCGTAGAAGGCGAGGACGCCGCAGGCGACGGCGACCGGCCGCCACGGCGCCCGGCCGGGAACGAGGATGGCGGCGGGGTCGAAGTCGACGAGCCCGTCGAAGGCGATGCCGGTCATGTCGACCAGGGTGGCGAGCAGTGCCCCGACAGGAGAGCGCCTCGTGCGTGTCGGAGAGCTTCGTGCCCGACTTCCCGAGCACGCCGAGGGAGAGCACCAGCCCCAACAGCACCGATGCGGCCAGCAGGGCGTAGGCGACCAACGCCGAGAAAGCGAACAGCCATCACCAACTGATAAGATACGTCCCCTCGGTTCAAGGCGTAGCTCGCCGCCCCGTCCTCCCGGGCGATGACGGCGCAGCCAATCCACGCGGCCACACCCTGGGGACTGGTGACCTCCTCAAGTGTCGAACCGGTCATTGAGGAACTCCCGGTGCTCTTGCCCCGACCACGATGCTGGAGGCTCGGTTAGCGGTGCGCTAGTGCCACCTAACCATTCGCCGGGTCAAAGCAGCATCCAGTCGGTGCGGACCTGGTTGGCCCTCCCTACCCCGGGGTGTAGACGAACGCCGTCGGCCGGCTTGGGGCCGACGTCGTACCGGTCCACCAGGTCCTCGGGCATCTCGGCGAAGTCGGAGGTTCACTTGAAGTAGGTCGTCTTGGGGAGAGTTTCGGACCAACGGCTGGAATCGTACCTTTAGGGCCTAGCAGGATATGAAGAAGTAGGCCTCACCCTTCCAGATCGTCGCGTGGATCTCGGCGGTGCCCACGAAAAGCGGGTTGGTGATTTGGGCTGTGTACACGTACACCCTCCCTTCGGCACCTCACTCTGACCCGGTCCCGCCGGCATTACCCAGCCGTCATGGCGCTCGATCGTGTCGGCGTCCACGATGGTCTCTTCGTAGTGGTTCTCGTCGGAGTAGTTACCGGAAGCTCGAAAGTCGTCAGCGGTGCACTCACCTGGCGGGTAGTTGTGGGCAACGGCGAAGTCGAAGCCGGCCTCTTCCGACATGGACCATGAGTCGGAGTAGCTGCGCCACAGCTCCTTGATGAGCGCGACGTCGGCCTCGTATCGGGCGCCGGCGATCTCCTCGGGTGGCCGGGTTGTCGTTGTGGGGCCAGCGGTGGTCGTGGTCGACGCCGCTGTCGTGGTCGCCGCCGCAATCGTCGTGTTCACAGCGGCTGCTGGCGCTGTGGTCATTGTCGGCTCCGCCTCGTCGCCGCCCGGCCGCCGAGAAGGTCAGCGTCAGGACCGCCCGGCTCACCCGACCAGGGCAGGTCACGGCACGATTGAGAGTTCGGCTTCGTCATCGAACAACATAAGCTCGCTCACCCGCACCTCGGCGGCGGTCCGTGCTGGATCGAACGCCACACACATCGTGCCTGACACGGTCGCCCCGGGGTCATCCCCGGCGTCTCATTCAACGTCTCGTCGGTCTCGAAGTCGTATACCGCCGAGGTGTCTCGTGACCGAAACGATCGCCCGGGGTGATCTCGACCAACACACGGGCGTCACGATCGGCGGCGTTCCACCAGTCGTGCCACTGGCCGGGGCGTACCTCCGCCGTCTCGCCCTCGTTGAGCACTGAGGTCACCCCGTCGAGCCGTACCGTCAGCTCGCCTTCGACGACAGTGAAGCGTTCCACCACCCCGGGGTGCAGGTGTTCGCCGACCACCCGAGAGCCGACCACGGCGAGGAGCTCGGCCTTGGTTCGACGCTCGGGGTTCTCGTCGGGCAACTCCAGGATGCGGGCCAACTCCCTCGTCACCGGGTTCTCCAGCACGTCGCCGACCCGGAATGGCCTCAGGTCGGGGGCGGCCGCCGGATCGGGATGCGACATCGATCTACCTCGCTGGCGTCGCCCGGGATCCCGACGGGAGCAGGCGGGTGCGTGCCGGGCAGACTACGGCAACGGCTCCAGGCTTGTCGCTCGACAGTCCCACTACGCTCAGCTCACGCTGATGGCAGCGAGGGCCGGAGACCGGGAGCATGTGATGGTGAACGACGTCGCCGACGCCTTGGGTGTGCTGATCGCTGCCGAGCGGCTCGGCGCCGTCGCCACGGTGGTCGACGGGCCCGGCGTCGGTGCCAAGGCGGTCCTCGACGACGAGGGTCGGGTCCTCGCCGGGTCGCTGCCGGATGGGCTGGGCGACGACGTCGCCGGCGACGCCATCCAGCTGATGCGTCACGAGCAGAATCGGACCCTGGCCTACGGCGACCGGCAGGTCTTCATCGAGACGGTGGCGCCCCAGCCCAGGCTGCTCATCTTCGGGGCGGGCCATATCGCCCAGTCATTGGCCCGCATCGCCCCGGAGCTGGGGTTCCGGGTGGTGGTCGCCGACGCCCGGGCCACCTGGGCGACCCCGGAGCGCTTCCCGGACGTCGAGGAGCTGATCGTCGCCTGGCCCGATGCGGTCTTCGAGCAGTTCGAGCTCGATCACCGCACCTATGTGGTGCTGCTCAGCCACGACGCCCGCTTCGAGGATCCGGTGTTCCCGGCGGTGCACAAGGCGCCGGTGCGCTACATCGGGGCGCTCGGCAGCCGGCGCACCGCCACCATGCGGGTGGAGCGGCTGCGTGACCAGGGCTGGAGCGAGGACGAGATCGCCCGCATCCATGCCCCGATCGGCATCGACATCGGCGCCGAGCAGCCCGCCGAGGTGGCGGTGTCGATCCTCGCCGAGATGGTGCGGGTCCGCTACGGCGTCGGCACCGGCATGTCGCTGAAGGGTCAGGAGGGCCGAATCCACGCCCAACGCCCCGAGGACGCCTGACCCGGCGCAGCGACCTGAGACCTGTCACAGCCGATCGCCATCCTGGACGAAGCCAGGAAGGAGCTGGCTGTGGCAGTGTCGCCCAGCGCCCGAAATGACCTCTATGCTCGGTTGCGGAGGTCCTCGGGGACCGTGCCGCCAGCACCATGATCGATCTGCTGCCCATGGGCGACCCGGACGACGTCGCCACCAGGGGTGATGTCGGTCGCCTCGAGCTACGGATGGACAGGTTCGAGGATCGTCTCGACCGCTTCGACGACAAGGTCGACCGCTTCCACGCCGAACTCCGTGAACAAGCGCGGGTCTTCGTGTTCGGGACGATCGGAGCCGTTCTGTCGGCCGCTGCCATCGCCTTCGCCGCCGCCCGCTTCGTCTGACGAGCCCGTGCCAACATCGGCTCCCGAGCCGGCAGCGCAGCGTGTCGTGCCGGCGCCGCCCCGCAGGTGTCACTACCCGGGCCGCCGCCGAGGATGTCGTTGCCCGGCGCCACCCTTGAGCTAGGTCGGCGCCGGACCGCCGTCGCAGCGTGTCGTCGCCCGCGCCCCCGCATGGACCACGTCAGTCCCGGCCGGCGCAGGATCGTTCGTCACCTCCGCCGCCGTCGACGATGTCGGCTCCACCGAAGCCCGGCGATCACGTCGCGCCCGACCGTCCCGACGATCACATCGTCGCCCAGCAGTCCCCGACGATGGTCGCCCGAGACCACCGGCACGGTACGGTGAAGGCGAGTCCTTGACGTACCCGTCGGTCACGTGTCGCCGTCCCGGGCGCCAGGTTGGTGGCACCCGAACTGAATGGAACACCTCAGACGCCGTCGGCCGACAGTCTGGGATCGAATGCACTCGACCGTTGCCTTGATGCCCGTGATCGATGTCGACGCAGGAAGAGCTCGCCGGTAACCAGGTCCTTGACGTAGACGTCGGTGCGAACCGTCGGTGTCCGACGGATCCAGGTTGGTCGCCGCCTGAGGTGAAAGCGACGATGAGGCCGATCCGCCGAAGATGCGTGGATGAGAAGCTGTGGAACCGTGCCCGTGCTTGCCGTCAAAGTCGCTGAGACGCAAGGTCATCTCGCCGGTGACCAGATCTTTCAGGTAGACGTCCCGATGGACATCGGTGATCAGGCGGGTCGAGGTTGGTCGCATCCGAGATCGAAAGCGACCGTCGCACCGTTAGCCGCAAGGACGAGCTGGCTGCGAGCTCGAGGTTGCCCTTCTCGCCGGTGCCGGGCGTGGAGCCCAAGACGACGCTCCGGTGACCAAGGTCCTTGACGTAGATGTACCGGGATCGTGTCGGTGTCGGACGGATCCAGGTTGGTGGCCTGCGAGGTAGAACGCCAACGTCGCTGCCATCTCCGACAAGCTGCGGATCGAGGTGTAGTCGTCGCCTTTTCGCCGTTGGCAGACGTGAGACGAGATGATGTCGCCGGTGACAGGTCCTTGACATAGAAGTCAGGCGTCCATGTCGGTGTCGGCCGGGTCGAGGTTGGTGCTGAGCGAAGCGAAGGCGACCCTGCTGCCGTCCGCCGCAGAGCTGGGAAGTAGCTGATCGAAGTTGCCCCTTCGCCCGGTGTCGTGAACTGAGGCGAGCATGAGCGTCGCCCGTAGACCAGGTCCTTGACGTAGATGTCGAACGTCCGGGTGGTGTCGGTCAGGTCGAGGTTGGTCGCGGATAAGTTGAAAGCCACCTTGGTGCCGTCCGCCGACAACACGGGACGGAGGCTGAAGCCGTTGCCTTCTCGCCCGGTTCGGCGGTCGAGGCGAGCGACGATGCTCGCCCGTGGCGAGATCCTTGACGTAGATGTCCGGCGATCGTGTCTGACGTCCGCGGTCGAGGTTCGTGGCGACGAGACTGAAGGCGACCGAGTGCCATCCGGCCGGACATCCGCGGATGAAACTCGCGTCCCATTGCCCTTCTCGCCGGTGTCGGACGTGGAGAAGACGGATGAGGTCACCGGGTGCGGCGATCGCCGGTCCGATCAGCACCACCGACAACAGCGACAGGACAGAGCCAGCGACGAATGTCCGACTCCACCGCGACGAATAGATCCGCCCCGCACCCATGTGCCCTCCCCATTGGCTCGTTGGCCATGAGGGTCGTCGGCGAACGTCACCGCATCAGTCACCGGATCCGCTCGGCGGCTCGGAAGGCGGCACTCCCGCGTCCGATTCACAGCCAGAGTTGGAGCAGCCAGAGCGGAGCCGAGGCCGGCGACGACGGTCCACACCACGGACCGCGTGACGACGGCCACGACCGTCGCCGCCAGGCCGGCGAAGAAGCGCGGGTTACCGGTGGTGAGGTCGACCGTGCCCTCGGGGGCGAGGATCCCCGGGGTCACCAGGGCAGCCATCACCGCCGGGGCGACGTACCGCAGCGGCGCCGCCAGCCACTCGGGGACGTCGCGGTTGGCCCAGATGGCGATGAACGAGATGCGGAACAGGTAGGTCCCGATCCCGATGATCACGATGATCAGCCACGGGCTCATCGACCGCCACCGTTCGGCAACGAGGCCGGCGAGGATGCCGGCGACGGTGGCCAGCACCAATCCGAGGTTGAGCGGGACGTCCCGCGCAAGCAGCGCGACCCCGCCACCGACCACCGCGGCGACCACCCCTGGCCGGTCGTGCACCGCCAGGATCAGCAGGACCAGGAACACCATCGGGATGGCGAAGTCGAGCGACCACTCCGCCGGTACCTGCGTGCCCAGCACGGCCCCGACCGCGCTGGCGATCTGCCAGGGCAGCCACAGGCACAACCCGCCGCCGAGGAAGTACCAGCGGTGGTAGACGGTGTCGTAGATCACGCCCTCGGGGGCCTGCCATCGGGTGACCGCGGTGGCGAACAGCTGGTCGGTCATCAGGTAGGCGAGGCCATAGCGCCAGGACGCAGGGAACGGCCGGAACCAGGGAGCGAGCACCGCCGAGTACATGACGTGGCGGGCGTTGACCACCAGCGCGGTGGCGATGATCACGATGGCGGCGGCCCCGGTGTCGTAGAGGTCGATGGTGACCACCTGGGCGGAGCCTCCGAAGATGATCGGCGACGTCGACCAGCCGGCCAGCGCGCCCATCCGCGAGGCTGCGGCGGCGACCCCGACGATCAGCCCGAACGGGACGGTCCCCAGGTTGAGCGGTGCCAGGTCGCGAAGCCCGTCGAGGAAGGCGGCCCGGGCAACCGGTGTCGGGGGGACGGTCACTCGCGGCCCGGTCAGTCGCCGAGCAGGTCGGCGAGCCTGCGCCGGTGGGGATCGAAGTGGGCGTCGAGCCTCGCCCTGGTCGCTTCGGCGAGGTCGCTGCCGGTGCTGCCATGGGCGTGGCTGAAGCTCGGGGGGCGCCAGCGCTCGACCCCGATGAAGTCGGTGACGGCGGCGAAGGTCTCGTCGGGCCGGCGATCCATCGTCTCGCTGTCGACGACGAGGAACCGGTCCCTGGGGTACGGCGGCGAACCAGCGCTCCAACTGTTCGGCGTACTCGCCCCTGGTCGACGTACGAGTAGTGGAAGAGGTCGTAGGCGGCGTACTCGGGTTCGCCGGCGAGCCGGCGCCGGTCGGGCGCGATCCGTTCCTCCTCCCGGTCGAGCGCCTCCTCGAAGCTCAGCTCCTCCAACCCGATGCGGCGGTTCAGCTTCCAGTGTGAATGGGCGCGCGCCACCGGGTCGCGCAGCATGACGACGAGGCGTGCCTCGGGCAGCTCGGCAGCCACCCACCACGGGGCATGCGGGTGGAACAGGTAGTTGGGGGTGGCCTCGCCGGTGACCGGCGGCTGCCCGGGATTCCGGGCCAGCGCCCGCCGGGTGGGGAAGTGGGAGCGGTACCAGCGTTGTCCCTTGCCGTGGTTGTAGTCGTAGTAGTGCACCTCCTTGGTGGCCGCACCGATGACCTGGGGATGCTGCTTCAGGTCGCGGAAGAGGCTGGTGGTGCCGGCGCGCTGCACGCCGATGACGACGAAGTCGGGTAGCGGCCGCCCCGATGCGGTCAGCCGCCCCCACGCCAGCCGTCCCTCGGAGCGCACCCGTCCCAAGGTCCGATCGAGGGAGCTGCTCACCGCCGGGAACCCTACCGGCCGCCCGCCGGCCTCCCGTCGGGGCGAACACCCCGGCTGTAGAGTCGACGGCGGTCGGGTAGACGGCGGCGTGAGGAGGCGGAGCAGTGAAGATCACCGAGGTCATCGACGTCGCCCGCCCCGTCGAACAGGTGTGGGCGCTGTTCCAGGACGTTCCCGAGCTGGCCCGCTGCCTCCCCGGCGCCGACGTCACCGAGGACAAGGGCGACGGGGTCTACGCCGGCAAGGTGGCGGCCAAGCTGGGTCCGATGACCGCCACCTTCGAGGGGGAGGCAACGATGACCAGCGACCCCGCCGCCCGCACCGGGGCGGTGGTCGGGAAGGGGCCGACCGCCAGGGCGGGAGCATGGGTCAGGTCAAGATGCAGTACGGCCTGGAGACCATCGAGACCGGCACCCGGATCAACGTCGACGCCGACATCATCCTGTCTGGGGCGGCGGCGCAGTTCGGGCGCACCGGGTTGATCAAGGAGATGTCCAACCGGTTGATCGCCGAGTTCGTGAAGTGCCTCGACGCCAAGCTGGCAGCCGAGACCCCGCAAGCGGCGGCCGCGGTGGCGGCCCCGGAGGTCAAGGGGGTCAGCCTCTTCTTCTCCAGCCTCGTCTCCACCGTCGGGCAACTTCTTCAAGCGCCTCTTCGGCGACGAGGACTCCTGACCCTAACGCCGCCCTGGAGGTGGGGGCGGCGTTGCGGTTGACCAGGACCGCGGCGCAACACGAGGTCGCCTTCGCTCATGATGTGACCGAACGACTCCCTGAGGTCGGTGAGATGCTGGGCGAAGGTCGGATCGATGGGCGTCGCGCCCGGGTCCTGGTTGACGGCACCGCTCACCTCGACCAACGAGCAGCGCGTCGGGTGGTGGCCGAGGTCGCCGACCGGGCACCCGACCTGACCACCGGTCAGCTGCGGGCTCTGTTGCGCAAGCTGTGTCTGGTCGCCGACCCCGAGGACGCCAAGAGGCGGCTCCAGCACGCCGTCGAGGACCGCAGGGTCGTGTTGGAAGCCAATCCGGCGGGTTCCGCCAACCTGTTGCTGTTGGATCTGCCACCGGATGTGGCGGCAGCGGCCCGGGAACGTATCGACCACCTCGCCCGGATGCTGCCGAACGGTGACGGGCGCACCATGGATCAGCGGCGAGCCGACGTCGCCGTCGACCTGCTCACCGGGCACAGCAAGCCATTGGGTCGGGGGATGGTGGACCTCACCGTGGATCTGAGCACCCTGTTGGGGTTGGCCGAGGCTCCGGGTGAGCTGGGTGGGTGGGGACCGGTGGTCGCCGACATCGCCCGCCAGGTCACCGACCGGCAAAGAGACGGTCGCTGGCAAGCCACCGCGATCTCGACACCGGCACGACTTTCCACCGTTTGCTAGCTTGCCTGCAGGGCGTCGGACGGGAGGTTGGTGTCATGCAACTGTCCATGTCGGTCAACGGCAGGGCGGTGTCGGGGGACGTCGAACCCCGCACCCTGCTGGTCCACTTCCTCAGGGAGGATCTGGGCCTCACCGGGACCCATGTCGGGTGTGACACCGGTTACTGCGGAGCCTGCACCGTCCACGTCAACGGCGTCTCCATCAAGTCCTGCACGATGCTCGCCGTCCAGGCCGAAGGGGCCGAGGTGTCCACCATCGAGGGGCTCGCCTCCAACGGCGAGCTCCACCCGGTTCAGGAGGGCTTCTGGGAGCGCCACGGACTCCAGTGCGGCTTCTGCACCCCCGGGATGATCATGCAGGCCGCCTACCTCCTCGACCAAGACAACGACCCTGACGAGGATGCCATTCGCCACGGCCTCGACGGCAACCTGTGCCGGTGCACCGGCTACCACAACATCGTGAGGGCGGTGCAGTACGCCGGGGCGAAGATGCGCGGACAAGAGCCGGAACCGGCCGACTGGGAGGGCGAGCGATGACCGCCACCATGGGCTCCACCACCACCAGCGCCCTCGGCGGCGTGGTCCGCCGCAAGGAGGACCCCGCCCTCATCCAAGGACGCGGCACCTACACCGACGACATCAAGTTCAAGGGCGAGCTGGCCGCCGCCTTCACCCGGAGCCCGTTCGCCCACGCCCGCATCACCTCGATCGACACCTCGGCGGCCGAGGCGATGCCGGGGGTCCATGCCGTCTACACCATCGACGACGTACGTCACCTCGGCACTCTCATCGCCCAGGTCCCGGTCGGCGCCCTCCGACCTCTGCTCGCCGACGGGATGGTCAAGCACGTCGGCGAGGCGGTGGCGATGGTGGTGGCCGACGACCGCTACCTGGCCCAGGACGCCGCCGACGCCGTGGTCGTCGACTACGACCCGCTCGATGCGATCATCGACCTGAAGGACGCCCTGTCCGACACCACCAAGGTGCACGACTCGCTCGAGTCCAACGTGCTCATCTCGTGGGTCGGGCCGTTCGGCGCCGAGGCCGATGCGCAGGCGCAGGTCAAGGCCGACATCGACGCCGCCAAGGAGCGGGAAGACACGGTCACGGTCAGCCAGGAGATGGTGAACCAGCGACTCATCCCGGTGCCCATCGAGCCCCGTGCCGTGGTCGCCGAGTACAACCGGGGCTACGGGCAGCTGACCGTCTACGACAGCACCCAGATCCCGCATGCGCTCGCCGGCGCCCTCGGTACCACGCTCGGCCTGCTGATCAACCAGGTGCGGGTGGTGGCTCCCGAGGTGGGCGGCGGTTTCGGCTGCAAGCTGAACGTCTACAACGACGAGGTCCTGGTGTCGTGGGCGGCCATGCAACTCGACCGCCCGGTCCGGTGGACCGAGACCCGCCGCGAGGCGGCCAACTCCACCATCCAGGGAAGGGGCTGGGTGGGCACCGCCACGGTGGTCGGTACCCAGCGACGGCGAGATCCTCGGCTATCAGTTCGAGGGCATCGCCGACATGGGCGCCTACACCCAGAACTTCACGGTCGCCATCCCCTTCCTCGGGCTCTTCGTCGGATCCGGGCAGTACAAGATGCCGACGTGGTGGAAGGTCGACTGCGTGACCACCCACACCAACACCACCGATGCCTACCGAGGGGCCGGTCGTCCGGAGGCCGCCTACTACCTGGAGCGCATCATCGACATGTACGCCAGGGAGATCGGCATGGACCCGGTCGAGGTTCGCAAGAAGAACTTCATCCCCAACGACCAGTTCCCGGGCGCGGTCTCGCCGGTGGGGTTCGCCATGGACACCGGCGACTACGCCAACAACCTGGACGCCCTGATCGCATCGGCGGACTACGCCGGCCTGCGGGCCGAGCAGGAGCGGGCCCGGTCCGAGGGTCGGTACCTGGGGATCGGGCTCGCCACCTACGTGGAGGTCTGCGGGTTCGCCCCGGCCGGCCTGGCCGAGCTCGGCTTCTCGTGGTCCACCTACGGGTTGCCGGCGTCGTTCAGCGGCACCGGGCTGGTGCGGGTCAACCCCGACGGGACGGCCACCGTGCAGATCGGGACCGGACCGACCGGGTCAGGGCCACGAGACGACCTGGGCGCAGATCGTCAGCGACCGGCTGGCCATCCCCGTGGAGCACATCAAGGTGCGGCACGGCGACACCGCCGACTCGCCGATGGGCATCGGCACCTTCGGGTCGCGCTCCGCCGCGGTCGACGGCAGCGCCACCTACGAGGCGGCCGACCGGGTACGGGCCAAGGCGGCGACCCTCGCCGCCCACCTGCTGGAGGCGAGCGAGGAGGACGTGGTGTTCGCCGACGGCGGCGCCCACGTCGCCGGATCGCCGGACAGCGCCGTCACCTGGGCCGACATCGCCAACATCGCCTACATGGCGCACAAGCTGCCGGAGGGCACCGAGCCGGGGCTGGAGGCGTCGGTGGTGTTCAACCCGTCCAACGCCACCTGGCCGTTCGGGTCGCACCTCGCCGTCGTCGAGGTCGACCCGGAGACCGGCAACGTCGACCTGCTCCGCTACATCACCGTCGACGACTGCGGCAACGTGATCAGCCCGATGATCGTCGCCGGCCAGGTCCACGGAGGCTTGGCCCAGGGCATCGGCCAGGCGCTGTTCGAGGAGGCCCGCTACGACGAGGCGGGCAACATGCTGACCGGCACCCTGATCGACTACCCGATCCCGACGGCGGCCGACCTGCCCAGCTTCGAGCTGGGCCACACCACGACGCCGACCGACGTCAACCCCATGGGGGTGAAGGGGATCGGCGAGGCGGGGACGATCGGGTCGGCGCAGACGGTGGTCAATGCCGTGGTCGACGCCCTCGCCCCGCTCGGGGTGAGACACATCGACATGCCGCTGCGGCCGCGGAACGTGTGGCAGGCGATCCAGGAAGCGAGGGGCTGAGCCATGTATCCGAGACCCTTCGAGTACGTCGCTCCCGCCAGCCTGGACGAGGCGCTGGCCGTCCTCGACCAGACGGACGGGGCCAAGGTGCTGTCCGGCGGGATGAGCCTGCTCGGGCTGATGAAGCTGCGGTTGGTCGCTCCCGGCACGCTGGTCGACATCGGGAGGATCCCCGGCCTCGACCAGGTCGAGGACCGTGGCGACCACGTGGCCATCGGCGCCCTGGTCCGCCATGGGACCACGGCGAGCCACCCGCTCACCACCGAGCACGCCACGGCGCTCGCCCAGGCGGCGTCGTGGACCGGCGACGTCCAGGTGCGCAACCGGGGCACCACCGTGTGGGTCGCTGGCCCACGCCGACACCGCCGCCGACCAGCCCGCCGGCGCCATCGCCTGCGGTGCCACGATGGTGGCGCGGTCTTCGGGGGGCGAGCGTGAGATCGCCGCCGCCGACTTCTTCGTGGACGCCCTCACCTCGGCGCTGGAGCCCAACGAGATCCTCGTGGAGGTACGGATCCCCAAGGGAGGCGGCGCCTCGGCCTACGACAAGATGGGCCGGCGCGGCGGTCACTCCGACTACGCCGTGGCCGGGGCCGCCGCCTGGGTGCGCAAGGACAACGGCAGCGTCTCCGACGCCCGCATCGGCCTGACCGGGGTCGGCACGTCCCCATCGCTGGCCGCCGCCGCCACCGAGGCGATCATCGGCAGCGACGGGTCGGCGGAGGCGATCGCCGCCGCCGCCGACAAGGCGGTCGATGGGGTGACGGTGCTCGAGGACCTCTACGGCTCGGAGGACTACAAGCGCCACCTCGCCACCGTCTACGTCGACAGAGCGCTCACCCAGGCCATGTCGCGGACCTGAGGCCCCCAGGATCCCTGTCGACGGTTACCTCCCCGAAACCAGGAGGTAACGGGCTGGCCTAGGCCCAGACGGGTAGCTGGCGGCCCACCAGGTCGTCCAGGCCCGCGTTGGACTCGGCGAACTCGGCGGCGAGCATCCGGCGGGTCTCCTCGTCCATCGGGGGATATCCGGCGGCCTGGCGCTGGTTGAGGCGGCCCACCAGGCGGCTCATCCCCTTGGGCATTCCCTTGGAGAGCCGGCGGACCCGCACCGAGCGGAACTCCGTGTAGGCGTTGACGGTGTCGCCGAGGCTCTCGGGGCGCACGTCGTCGTCGACACCGATGAAGCGGCAAACGGAGGCGAACACGGTGCCGGGGTCGGCGGTGAGGTCTTCGAACGTCTCCACCAACACCCGGGAGCGGTCGACCGAGGCGTAGAGCCGCTCCATCTGCCCGCGATACCGGCTCCGGTCGACATACCGGTACCGGTCCGAACCTTCCAGCTCGGCGCTCACCGCCTCGGAGAACGTCACGTCGACCTTGTCCCGCGAACGGTCGTGCCAGTAGTGCGAGTAGCTGCGGTCGACCGGATTGCGCAGGAGGATGACCAGGTGGGCGTCGGGGAGGGTGGCTGCGATACGCGACGGCGCCACCGGGTCGAACAGGTAGTTGGGGGTCGCCTCGCCGACGGCGCCGACGGTGGGGTCGGTGGTGAAGTGGGACCGGTACCAGTCGAGACCCCGGTCGAACTCGCGATCGAAGAAGTGGATCTCCTTGGGTGATTCCCATCGCCACCTGGGGGTGCTGGCGGAGGTAGCCGTTGAGCGACGTGGTGCCGCACCGCATGGCGCCGACGATGAGGAACGTGGGCAACCGGCCGAGGCCGCGGCTGTCGTCGGTCATTGCTGGCTGCTGGGCTCTCGCCGGTTGACGGTGGCGCGGACGCCGAACCACAGGTCACCGACCAGCTCCGCCCCGTGGTTGAGGCCCCACCATCCTACGAACCCCAGGCACTTCGCCTTCTCGCCGGCGGGCATGGGCACCCGGAGCACCGCTCGCAGGAACCCCCACAGCTGATTCCACCGGGGGAGCATCGGCCGCGTCCGGTCGGGGTGGTACCAGGACGTGCGCTCCCGCAGCCCGAGCTGACCCTGCCGGTTCCGGTGCTCTCGGTTGAGGAACAGCGGCGCCTCCACCTTGGCGAACTTCCCGCGCATCACCATCTCGTACATGAGCACCGTGTCCGACTTCGGGTAGCTTCCCAGCAGTGGAGTCTGCTCGAGGACCGAGCGGCGGATGACCCCGAACACCTGCGGGATCTTGGTGCGGTCGGAGACGTAACGACGCAACCGCTGGTAGGGGGAGGAGTCGTCGTACGACTGGTTGCTGGACAGGTCGGCGCCGTGGGTGCCGTTCTCGTCGATCTGCACCGAGTTGGCGAAAGCCAGGGAAGCGCTCGGGTCGGCGTCGAGCAGGGCGATGCAATCGCTCAGGAAGGTCGGGGCGATGAGGTCGTCGTGGGCCATCCACTTGAACAGCTCGCTGTCGGTAGCGGTGACCAGCGAGTTGTAGTTGCGGTGGGCGCCGATGTTGGTGGCATGCCGTTGGAGGCTGATCCGTTGGTCCCGGGCGGCATACTCCTCGACGATGGCGACGGTCTCGTCCACGGACCCGTTGTCGGACACGAGGATGGTGAAGTCCTGATACGTCTGGGCGAGCACCGAGTCGAGAGCCTCACGGATGTAGCCGGCGCCATTGCGCACCGGCATCCCGATGGTCAGCCTTGGCGTGGTCACCGAACCGCCCGCGCCCGACGTTCGACACTGAGCCAGGCGACGGCCGATACGGGCAGCAGAGTGAGGAAGACGCCCCGCCAGGCCTGTCCCTGGGCGGGGTCGTACCTGATGGCGTCGAGGAAGTTCCGCATGGCACGGCCGCGGTCGCCGGCGCGCCGGTAGAGGTGCCCGAGCCTGACGTGGTAGAACGACCGGCTCGGACCGTCCCGGTACAGCACGTCAGGGTGCTTGGCGCGCAGCCTGGCCCTGGCGACGATCCGCCGGTCGAGACCGATGGCGCTGGGCTCGCCATCGTTGCCGCGAAGGGCGAGGGCGTCGTCGACCATGGCGAATGGTGACTTGCGGGCCAGTTCGATGATGAAGTCCACGTCCTGGGCGGCGTCGAGTGACTCGTCGAACCCGACCTCCTTGGCGAGACGGGCGTCAACGACGACGCCATCCAGGTGCGGCGTCTGCTGCACTCCGAAGCGAGTCAGCGGATCGGTCACGACATGGATATCGGATCTCGTGCCGTTGGCCTGGCGGGCATCGAAGACGGTGCGATGGGCCACCACGTCAACCCCCTGGCGGCGTCGAGGACCTCGAGACAGCGGCTCAGCTTGCCGGGAAGCCAGGTGTCGTCGTCGTCGAGAAAGGCGACGAAGGCGCCGCTGGCCAGCTCTACACCCAGGTTGCGGGCCTTGGTCGGGCCGATGGCGAGCTCGTTCCTGACCACCTTGACCCGGGGGTCGTCCAGTGCGGGCAAACCGGCCACGGCCGGGATGGAGGCGTCGTCGACCACGATCACCTCGACCGGGACATCCTGGGTCGAGCACCGACGCCACAGCATCGCCGAGCAGGCCAGGCCGGTTGTGGGTGGGAATGACCACCGAGACGTAACGGCTCGCCACCGGGACCTCGGTGGTGCCGGTCTCACCGGCTCGATCCACGCACACCTCCCCTGATGAGCGAGCCACCCGTCGGCCCGCCGTCCCACTCGCCCCGCCCCGACCGTAGCCCTGGACAGGCCCTTACCCATCCCTTATCGGCGACCAGCTGCGGCCTTTACGTGGACTCCGGCACGCTCATCGAATAGTAGCCACACCCAGGAAAGGTGCAGAGACCATGAAGAAGCTCATCCCAATCGCCATCGGCGCCAGCGTGCTCCTGGTCGCCGGGGCGGCGTGGGCCGCCACCAGCGACTCCTCGGCCACCGATGCCGTCGACACCGTCGAGACGACCCAAACGCAAGTCTCCGCCGCTCCGGCGACCGGTGATACGACCACGGCGGCGGCGGGCCGGGCCGGCGTCCGTCACCTTCGGCAGCACCGGCGAGGCGCTCTCGGTGGAGTCGGTGTCCCCGGCCCGGGGCTGGAGCTACGTCGTGACCGTGGACAGCGGCGCCGAGATCGAGGTCGACCTTCCGCAAGGCGGGGACGCGGGTCGACTTCCACGCCGAGCTCGAGGACGGTGACGTGGAGATCCGGGTGCGGACCCGGACGGTCTCCGGCGCCACCACGACCACCGCTCCCGGGCGGACCGGCACCACCGACGCGAACGTGACCGGCACGTCCTCCGACGTCACCAGCACGTCGTTCGACGACGACACCGACGTCACCAGCACGTCGTTCGACGACAACGGCGGCGACGACAACGGATGGACGACGGGCCCGGTGACGACAACGGCGGCGACACAACGGTGGCGACGACAACGGTGGCGACGACAACGGTGGCGACGACCACGGCGGCGGCGACGACGACTGAACCGGCTCAGCCTGGAGACGCCGAGGGCATCTCCAGGACGACCCTCGCCCCACCGAGGGGGCTCGCTCCGACGGTGAGCGAGCCCCCACCGGTTTCTGCGGTGCGGCGAGCGATGTCGAGGCCCAGCCCGGTCGACCCGCCTCCGCTGTGCCCTCGTTCCAGTGCCTCCATCCCCATTCCCGGCCCGGCGTCCTCGACGATCAACCGCGCCACGCCGTCCTCGCCGGCGCAGGTCACCGCGTAGGCGACCCCCTCGGGGGTGTGGGCGAAGATGTTGCCGACGAGGGCGTCGACGGCGGCCTCGAGGTCCTCGGGGGGCGCCCGAACCGGGAGTGGACCGTCGTCGAGGAGGTTGACCGCCCGTCTGCCCTGCTCCTCGGCGAGCGCCGCCCAGAACGCCACCCGCCCTCTCACCACCTCCGCCAGGTCGGTCACCACCCCTTCGTCGACACGGCCGGGACGGCGAACCTCCCGGATCACGTAGTCGATCGACGCGCTCCAGCTCGGACAGGTCGTCGAGGACCCGCTCCCGGTCGGCTCCGCCTTCGAGGCGCTCGGCGTCCAGGCGCAAAGCCGCCATGGGGGTGCGCAGACGGTGGGAGAGGTCGGCCGCCGTCTCCCGCTCCGACTCCAGCAACCGGGCAACCCGCTCGGCCAGGTCGTTGAACTGGGCGCCCACCTGCCGGATCTCAGGCGGGCCGGCGGGCTCGACCCTGGTGGTCAGCTCCCCGGCGCCGAGGCTGCTGGCGGCGTCGGACAGGTCCTCGATGGGCCGCACGAAGCTGCGCGCCAGGCGGTCGGCGAACGCCACCGAGATCACGACCAACCCCAGCCCGAGCAGGCCGAGGACCAGCCAGGCCGCCCGGACGCCACGGTCGAGCTCGGACTCGGCGACGAAGACCCGTACCACCAACGGCTCGCCCCCGGCGCCCACCGCGGGGGCGTACACGGCGATCCCTCCTTCGACCTCCATCGACCCCGCCGATGTCTGGACCGCCGGGTCCACCTCCTCGCCGGGACGCAGCTCGGCCCCCACCGTCGTCCCGTCGTTGAGGACGAGGGAGAGGTCGTTGCCGCCGATGGTGCCCGCATCGGCGATGCTGGACAGGGTTGCCTGCTGTCCCCCGGCGGTGGCGATCTGCACGCCGACCAGCTGGGCGTCGCGGGCGGCCTCGGTGAGCGCCCGGTCGTTGGCCAGCTCGTGCACCAGCCAGCCGAGGGGGACGATGAAGGCGATAACGGTGAGGGAGGCGACCGCCACCGCGACGGCGATCAGCCGGAGCCTCACGCCGAGGGATCGACCAGCTTGACCCCGACCCCCCGCTTGGTCCGGATGAACCGGGGCTCCGCCGCGTTCTCGCCCAGCTTGCGCCGGAGCCATGACAGGTGCACGTCCACCGTCTTGTCGGCACCACCGTACGGCTGGCGCCAGATCTCGGCCATCAGCTCCCGCTTGGGGACCATCACGCCGGGGCGGGCCGCCAGGTAGGCGAGCAGCTCGAACTCCTTGCTGGTCAGGTCGAGCGGCCGCCCGTCGAGGCTGGCGTCGCGTGCCGCCAGATCGACGACGAGGTCGGCGATGCGGATCTCGGTCTCGGCGGGCTCTCCGCCCGACCGACGAAGGACCGCACGTATCCGGGCGGCGAGATGGTCGGCGGAGAACGGCTTGATGACGTAGTCGTCGGCGCCGGCGTCGAACAGCCTCACGATCCCCTGCTCGTCGTCCTGGGCGGTGGCGACGATCACCGGGACCGAGGCGACCGACCGGATCATCTTCAGAACCTCGCCACCGCCGACGTCGGGAAGGCCGAGATCGAGGACGACGACGTCCGGAGCCGAGGTCACCGCCTCCTCGACGCCGGCGATGCCCGTTGCGGTCGATCGCACGTCGTATCCGAGGTCGGCCAGCGAGGTGGCCAGGGATTGGCGGATGCGCTGGTCGTCTTCGATGAGGAGCACCGAAACCATGTGGCCCGACGATACCGTCGGCAGGGCCGCTGCACCCCGGTCGGTCGACCAGACTCCACGCTTGGCGCTGGTTTAGCGTCCGCTTAGCGGTCGGTCCCGCATCATCGCCCCATACGTTTCAGGATTCCGCCGAGAGAACGGACCGAACCATGATCCGCAGAGTAGGGATGATCGTCGCCTGGGCGGTGGCCACGATCGCTGCCACCGGTATCGCCGTCGCCGCGGTGGGCAACGTCGCCGACCAGGTGGTCGACACGCCTCCTGCCGCCGCATCGGCCACCGACGACTCGTCGGCTTCGACCGGGGCCGACACCTCCGAGGTGATCCGGGGCGCCTCCTCGTCGTCGAACGGCAACACGTCGACGTCGAACGGCCGCCGGGGGACCTCGACCTCGAACGGCGGGACGGCGACCTCGTCGTCCAACGGCGGGACCGCAACGTCGTCGAGCAACGGCGGTTCGGTGACCTCGACCTCGAACGGCGGGACGACGTCCACGACCGAGGATCCGACGCCGGAACCGACCGCCACCGCCACCTACAACCTGGTGGGCGGCTGGGTCACCATCGCCTACGGTCCGGGAGTGGTCGAGCTGGTGGGCGCCGCCCCCAACTCGGGGTTCTCCATCGAGATCAAGGAGAACGGCCCCGACCGGGTCGAGGTCGAGTTCGAGAGCGACGACCACGAGTCGCGGTTCCGGGCCGACGAGACCTCCGGGGGCACCCCCGAGCTCCGCATCGAGGAAGACGACTGACCGATCCAGCAAGTCGCCCAGCCCCGTCCCCGCAGGGAGCTGGCGAACCGGGCCGGACCCAGCCTCGTTGGCGGGTCACGGCCCGGTTCTACGTCCCGGGCAGTTCCACCGCACCGGCGTGGGAGGGACGGTCAGGCGGCAGTGGGCTGCGTCTCGTCTGCCGGCTGCAACACCGACTCGGCGGCCGGCTCCAGCGCCAGCTCGAGCACCAGGCGGACGTCGTCGATCGGGTGGAAGGTCAGCTCGTCGCGGACGGCCTCAGGCACGTCGTCGAGGTCGGGGGCGTTGCGGGCCGGGAGGACCACTTCACCGAGCCCGGCCCGGTGGGCGGCCAGCACCTTCTGCTTGACGCCGCCGATGGGGAGCACCCGGCCCTGCAGGGTGACCTCGCCGGTCATGCCGACCGTGTCGGCTGCACCTGGCGCCCGGTGAGCAGGCTCACCAGCGCCGTGGTCATGGTCGATGCCGGCCGACGGGCCGTCCTTGGGGACGGCCCCGGCCGGCACGTGCAGGTGGAACCGCCTTGTCGAGCGCTCCGGCGGCGATGCCGAGGTCGTCGGCGTGCGAGCGCACGTAGGACAGGGCGATCTGCGCCGACTCCTTCATCACGTCGCCGAGCTGGCCGGTGATGGTCAGCCCGGGCTCGCCGTCCATGGCGGTGGCCTCGACGAACAGCACGTCGCCGCCGGCGCCTGTGACGGCCAGGCCGGTGGCCACCCCGGGGACCTCGGTCCGGTCGGCCGCCTCGTCGTGATGGACCGTCGGGCTGGCCGAGCAGCTCCTGCAGGTCGTCGGACGTCGACCACCACCGGCGTGCTCGGCATCGCTCGGCGGCGATCTTGGTGGCCACCTTGCGGACCAGCTTGCCCAGCTCCCGCTCCAGGCCGCGGACGCCGGCCTCCCGGGTGTAGCCGTCGATGACGGCGGCCAGGGCATCGTCGGTCACCTCGACCTCGTCCGGGCTCGAGCCCGTTGCGCTCGACCTGGCGGGCCAGCAGGTGGTCGCGGGCGATCGCCACCTTCTCGTCGTCGGTGTAGCCGTCGAGGCGGATCACCTCGGTCCGGTCGAGCAGCGGCGCCGGGATGGTGTCGAGCACGTTGGCGGTGGCCATGAAGAGCACGTCGGACAGGTCGAGGTCGACCTCCAGGTAGTGGTCGCGGAAGGTGTGGTTCTGGGCCGGGTCGAGCACCTCGAGCAGCGCCGACGACGGGGTCGCCCCGCCAGTCGGCGCCGACCTTGTCGATCTCGTCGAGCAGGAAGACCGGGTTCATCGTCCCGGCCTCCATGAGGGCCCGGGCGATGCGGCCCGGGCGGGCGCCGACGTAGGTGCGGCGGTGACCGCGGATCTCGGCCTCGTCGCGGACGCCGCCGAGGGCGACCCGGACGAACTTGCGGCCCGAGGGCGCGGGCCACCGACTCGCCCAGCGACGTCTTGCCGACCCCCGGAGGGCCGACCAGGAGCAGGATGGCCCCGCCGCGCCGGCCCTCCTCGCCGGCGGTGAGACCGCGCTCGGCGCGCAGCTTGCGCACGGCGAGGTGCTCGACGATGCGCTCCTTGACGTCGTCGAGGCCGGTGTGGTCGGCGTCGAGCACGGCCGGGCCTCGCCAGGTCGAGGTGGTCCTCGGACCGCTCGTCCCACGGGAGCTCGAACAGCGTGTCGAGCCAGGTGCGGATCCAGCTGTGCTCGGGGCTCTGCTCGGACATGCGCTCCAGCCGGTCGATCTCGCGGCTCGACCGCCTCCTGGACCTTCTGCGGGCAGGTCGGCCTCGGCGAGCTTCGTCCGGTACTCGCCGACGACGTCGCCTCCGTCCTCGCCCAGCTCCTTGCGGATCGGCGTCCATCTGCTGGCGCAGCAGGTACTCCCGCTGGCGCTTCTCGATGCCGTCCGGCGGCGTCCTCGCGGATCTTGGCTGCGCAGCTCGAGCTCGGCCAGCGTCTCGTCCATCCAGCCGAGCACCTTGTCGAGGCGCTCGGCGACATCGAGGGTCTCGAGGATCTCGACCTTCTGCTCGAAGGCGAGGTCGGGGGAGTAGGCGGCGAGATCGGCCAGCTGGCCGGGGTCGTCGATGTCCAGGATGCGCTCCGCCATCGGGCCGATGCCCCGGAGCTGCATGATCTCGCCCACCACGGCGCGGAACTCGGCGGCCTTTCGGGTCAGCGCCTCATCGGGGTCGACGTCGGGCTCCACCGGCTCCACCTCGACCCACAGCACCCCGTTGTCGCCGTTCTGGCCGCTCCCGATGCGGGCGCGGGTCTCCCCGGCGATGAGCGCGGTGACGCCGTTGTCTCTGTTGACCTCCTGGACGGTGACGATCGTCCCCACCGGCGAGTAGCGACCATCGATCCGGGGCACGAGCACCAGGCGGCCGGAGGTCGACTCGGTGGCGGCGAGGGCATGCCTGGCCTCTTCCGACTCGATGGACACGGTCACCACCATGTTCGGAAACACGACCCCGTTGCGGAGCGGCAGGACGGGGAGGGTCTGGGTGAGGATCTCGGCCACGTCTCATCCTTTCGAAAGCAGTCGAGTCCCGGCCCGATCGAGAAGGACTCTGGACAATCGTAACGCTGTAATCGTGCGGCCGATTCCCGAATCGAGGTCGAGGAAATCTGCGTGACCGGTACTCAGAGGTGAGGGATGGGAGCGGCACGGGGCCGAAGGCCGGCACGGGTGCCCGGGGAGGGGTATAGCCCGTCGAGACCGGTCAGCCCGTATCCCCCGGAGTGTCAGCCTGCGACGAGGATGCCTGCCATCGAGGGGTGGATGGCGCAGAAGAACCGATAGGTTCCGGGCTGACGCCGGGGCGGTGATCTCGGCCTCGCCGAGGGCTTCGATCCGCCCGGTGTCGAATAAGCCGTCGGACGAGGTGACGGTGTGCGTGGCATCGTCCTCGTTGACCACCGACCACCGTCGACCCCGCCGACGCCGTCACCGGGGAGAAGGCGAAGTCGGCGATGACCAGCCGACCGTCCGTCGCCTCCGGTGGGACCGAGGAGGAGTACTCCGATGGCTGCTCGGAGCCGTCCGTCGACGGCGACCCCGGGCGGGCCAGGGCGGCGGCGGTTGTCGGTGGCGGCCACGATGCAGATCACCAGGGTCGGGGTAACCCGGCGCATCGTCAGAGGCCCGGGAAGCCGACGGAGGTGAAGTACCACAGCGACGAGGTGAGCCACAACCCGGTCAGCAGGGTCACCAGCGTGCCGCCGACCAGGGGCAGCGCCCAGCCGGGCAGCCGGTCGGAGCGGAGGACGAGGAGCTTGGTGGTGAAGGCCCCATAGAAGGCGCAGCCGAGGATCGAGTGGGTCACCACCCGGGCGTCGGTCGCCTCGAAGCCCAGCGCCCAGAGGCAGTGGTAGGCCACCGGCAGGGTGAGGAGGAAGGCGGCCGTCCCCGACCAGCGGTGGAGAGTCGGCAGCCAGCGCGGCTTGGCCCCCACCAAGGGGAGCCGACCCCACATCCACAGGGCCGAGGTCAGCTGGCCCATGGCGAGGACGAAGGCGCCGGTCGCCAGCCACGCCTTCATCGAGATCACCGAGGGGAAGCCGAAGTCGATGATGGCCTGGCCGGTGGGGGCGTGGAGCCGGCCGTACACGCCGGCCGACAACGAGACGGCGCCACCGGCGGCGGCGGCGATCAACAGCGGCCGGACGGAGGAGACAGGCCGTTCCATCGGGCGACCTCCCTACGGTGAGATCCTCGACGCGGGCGATGTGACCGGCGTGCCCGCGAGTGTCGTCGCCCGGGCCGTCCGGTGCCGCCCGGCGGTCGGTCGGCGGACGCGAGCCGTCCAGGACGGGCCGGCGTTGCGCTGTCGCCGCCTGCTCGGCGGTCCGATCACGCTCGGATCAGGGCGTCGACCGCGCTCTCGTCCATCGGGTTCACGTGGTGGAGCCCTTCGACGGACCCGAAGCCCCGGTCGGTGGAAAGGAGGCCGACGAGATGGTCACGTCGGAGAACGATGGCGGCGAGAACGGCGTCGAAGGCACCCAGCTCTTCGTGGGTGGTGAAGAGCTCGAGCCCGCGGGTGAGGTCTTCGCCGTCGACTTGGGTGAGCGGTGAGAGGAGGTGGATGTAGCTGAGGGCGAGATCACGCGCATCTCGGCGACCACGCCGCCGGGCTCGCACGTGGGCGAACTCCTGGATCGCCTCGATCGTCGTCGTCGCTGCCAGCCTTCCGTCACCGATTGCGGCGACCACGCGCCGGCAAGGCCTCCCGGAGCGGGTGATGGGCGCCGACGGCGTACACCAGGATCGTGGTGTCCACCAGGATCATGTGAAGCGGCTGCGTAGCTCGTCGATCTCGGAAGCCAGCGTGTCAGGATCACCGACCGGCATGGGCTCGGCGGTGAGCAAGACGGCGGCCGCCTCGGCGCGGTGGGCGTGCTCGGGCGGGAAGGTGAAGTCGATCGCCTCGCGCACCAGGGTCGCTACGGAAGTGCCGCGGGCCATCGCTTCCCGTTCGAGCCGGCGCCGCTGCTCCGTCCCGATCAAGACCTGCAGTCGTTCCTTGAGCATGTGCATACTGTAGCATGTCTCGTCCGCTCCAGGGCGCCGGTAGCCTGGCAGACCGATGGCCGCGATTCCCCGAGAAGCCGACCCTCGACGGCCTCGAGGAGCGCTGGGCGGAGTGCTGGGATGCCGACGGCACCTATCGGTTCGACCGGTCGCGGCCACGCTCCGAGGTGTTCTCCATCGACACCCCGCCCCCAACGGTGAGCGGCTCGCTCCACGTCGGCCACGTGTTCTCGTACACCCACACCGACGTGATCGCCCGCTACCGGCGGATGCGCGGCGACGAGGTCTTCTACCCGATGGGCTGGGACGACAACGGCCTGCCCACCGAACGCCGGGTGCAGAACCACTACGGGGTCCGCTGCGACCCGTCGCTCCCGTACCAACCCGGGCTGGCCGCCCCCGACCGCGCCGTTCGACCCGCCCCGTGCGGTGAGCCGGCGCAACTTCGTCGAGCTCTGCCACCGGCTCACCGTCGAGGACGAGGCCGCCTACGAGCAGATGTGGCGACGGCTCGGGCTGTCGGTCGACTGGGACCACGGCTATGCCACCATCGACGACCGCGCCCAGCGGGCGGCGCAACGGGCCTTCCTCCGCAACCTGGGGCGCGGCGAGGCCTACCAGCAGGAGGCGCCGGTGTTGTGGGACGTCGACTTCCAGACGGCGGTCGCCCAGGCCGAGCTGGAGGAGCGGGAGCGGCCGGCGGCGCTGCACCGGCTGCGCTTCGCCGGTGACCGCGGGCCGATCGAGATCGAGACCACCCGGCCCGAGCTGGTGGTCTCGTGCGTCGCTCTGGTGATGAGCCCGGACGATCCGCGCTGCCGGCAGCTGGTCGGCTCGACGGTCGCGGACCCCGCTCTTCGGGGTCGAGGTGCCGGTGGTCTCCCATCGCCTCGCCGACCCCGAGCAGGGCACCGGGGTCGCCATGGTGTGCACCTTCGGCGACACCACCGACGTCGTCTGGTGGCGCGAGCTCGGCCTCACCACGCGGGGCGTCGTCGGGCGGGACGGCCGCTTCGTCGCCGACACCCCGGCGTGGCTGACCGGCGACCGGGCGCGGTCCGCCTACGCCGCGCTCGCCGGGAAGCGGGTCGACCAGGCGCGGCGGGCGATGGTGGAGATGCTGGCGGCGTCGGGCGAGATGGCCTCCGAACCCTCGGCCGATCACCCATCCGGTCAAGTTCTACGAGAAGGGCGAGAGCCCGCTGGAGATCGTCACCAGCCGCCAGTGGTACCTGCGCAACGGGGGCCGTGACCCGGACCTCCGCGCCGAGCTGCGCCGGCGCGCGGCGGCGAGCTGTCCTGGGTGCCCGACTTCATGAAGGTGCGCTACGAGCACTGGGTCGACGGCTTGGCAGGCGACTGGCTGGTGTCACGGCAGCGCTTCTTCGGAGTGCCGTTCCCGGTTTGGTACCCCGTGGACGAGGAGGGACGGCCGGACCACGGCCGCCCCATCGTCCCCGACGAGGCCGACCTTCCCGTCGACCCCGCATCGCAGGCGCCTCCCGGCTACGGCGAGCCGCAGCGGGGGTCCCCGGCGGGTTCGTCGCCGACCCCGACGTCATGGACACCTGGGCGACATCTTCCCTCTCACCGCAGATCGTCACCGGTTGGGAGGAGGACCCGGACCTGTTCGCCCGGACCTTCCCGATGGACCTCCGTCCCCAGGCCCACGAGATCATCCGCACCTGGCTGTTCTCCTCGGTGGTGCGGGCCCATCTGGAGCAGGGCGAGCTGCCCTGGCGGCTGGCGACGATCTCCGGCTGGGTGGTCGACCCGGAGCGCCGGAAGATGTCGAAGTCGAAGGGCAACGTGGTGACGCCGATGGACATCGTCGACCGACACGGCGCCGATGGGGTGCGCTACTGGGCGGCTCGGGGCCGGCCGGGCGTCGACACCACCTTCGACGAGGGGCAGATGCGGGTAGGGCGGCGGCTGGCGATCAAGCTGCTCAACGCCTCGCGTTTCGTCCTCGGCCTGGGTGATCCGGACGAGGTCGAGCCCGCCGACGGTGCGGTGTCCGAGCCGGTCGACCGTGCCATGCTGACCCGGCTGGCGGCGACCGTGCAGGCGTGCACCGAGGCTCTCGACGCCTTCGACTACACCCGGGCCCTCGACCGGGCCGAGGGCGAGCTTCTGGTGGTGGGCCGACAACTACGTGGAGTTGGTCAAGGGCCGGGCCTACGGGAGCGGTGGCGCCGACGAAGCGGTTCAGGGAGCGCAGTCGGCACGGCGCGCCCTGCGGTCGGCGCTGTCCACCTTCCTTCGGCTCTTCGCTCCCTTCCTCCCCTTCGTCACCGAGGAGGTGTGGTCGTGGTGGCGGCAGGGCTCGATCCACCGGACGCGGTGGCCCTCGGCGGAGTCGCCTGCCGAGGATGGCGACCCGGCGGTGCTGGAGCGGCTCGCCGACGTGCTGGCGGCGGTGCGCCGGACGAAGACCGAGGCACAGGTGTCGATGCGCGCTCCCGTCGACCGGCTGGTCGTGGCGGTCGCCGCCGGAGAGATGACTGGCCTCGGCGCCGGCCTGAGCGACCTGGCTCGGGCGTCGAACGTGGCGAGGGTCGAGGTCGTCGAGGAGGCCGTCCCCCGGATCGAGGTGGTGTTGGCGCCGTGACCGGAGCGGGCGGCGCCGGTAGCCTCCGGGACACGGACAAGGAGGCCCGACATGGTGTCGAGCAAGGCGGCCACCGTCGACGAGTACCTGGCCGAGCTGCCCGAGGAGCGGCGGGAAGCGATCGCCACCGTGCGCCGGTTCATCCTGGACCACCTGCCCGAGGGCTATGTGGAGGGCATGAACTGGGGGATGATCGTCTACGAGATCCCGCTGGAGCGGTACCCGGACACCTACAACAAGCAGCCGCTCGGGTTGGTCGCCCTCGCCTCACAGAAGAACTACATGTCGCTCTATCTCTTGGGCGACGACGAGTTCCGCCGCCGCTGGGAGGAGACCGGGAAGAAGCTGGACATGGGCAAGACGTGCATCCGGTTCAGGAAGGTCGACGACTTGGCGCTCGACGTCATCGGCGACACGCTCGTCCGCCACGCCCGTCGACCGGCTCATCGCCATCTACGAGGCGGCGCGGCACGACGGAAGCGGTCGCCCTGATCCGGCGTGCGGGTGAGTGCTGGCTCAGGTTCTCGGGACCTTCAGGTTGTACCCCCTCCTCGTCCGCCGAGCTGGCCTTCGGCCGGTGCTGCGGACACTCCTCCCCCGGAGGGGGAGGAGAAACCGGCGAGCACTCTGAGGGCGATCGCCTCGGCCAGGATGCCGTTGCGGAGGTCGGCCAGGTCGAGGCTCTCGTCGGGGCCGTGGGGCCGGCTGGTGGGGTCGGCGACACCGGTGAGCAGGATCGCCGCACCCGGGTAAGCCTTCTGGAACTCGGCGACGAACGGGATCGACCCGCCCTCGCCCATCTCCACCGACGGGACGCCCCACGCCGCCTCGAATCCGGCGCGCCAGGCGTCGAACGCCGGCCCCTCGGTGGTGAGGGCGATCGGGCTGCCGGCAGCGCCGCGGGTGACGCCGACCTCGGCGCCCCAGGGGGCGTTGGCCACCAGGTGCGCCTCCAGCGCGTCGAGCGCCACGGCAGGGTCGGTGCCGGGAGGGATGCGGACGCTCACCTTGGCCCGCGCCGACGGGAGCAGCTGGTTGATCGCCTCGGCGACCGGTGGGGCGTCGATGGCGAGCACCGAGCAGGCCGGTCGGGTCCACATCCGCTCGGTGAGCGTGCCGGCGCCGATCAGCTCGGTGCCGGGCAACGCCCCGGCCTGGGCCCGCAACTCCTCCTCCGTCAGGTCGAGCGGGTCCACCGAATATCCGCCCAGGCCGGCGATGGCGACGTTCCCGGCGTCGTCGTGCAGAGTCGCCAGCAGGCGGCACAGCGTGGTGAGGGCGTCGGGGAAGGCGCCTCCGAACTGGCCGCTGTGGACACCCTTGTCCAGGGTCCGCACCTCGACCACGCAGTCGACCAACCCGCGCAGCGAGACGGTCACCGCCGGCGCCCCGACCCGCCAGTTGGCCGAGTCGGCGATGACGAACACGTCGGCGGCGAGCAGGTCGCGGTATCGATCGAGGAAGACGGGGAGGTGCTCCGAGCCGATCTCCTCCTCACCTTCGACGAACACCTTCACGCCGATCGGGGGGCGACCGCCGTGGGCGCCGACCGCCCCGAGGTGGACCGCTATTCCCGCCTTGTCGTCGGAGCTCCCCCGCCCGTAGAGCCGGCCGTCACGCTCCACCGGCTCGAACGGCGGAGACGTCCAGAGGTGGTCAGGCCCCGGTGGCTGGACGTCGTGGTGGGCATAGAGGAGCACCGTCGGGGAGCCTGCGGGGCCCTCGATCTCGCCGAACACGGCCGGGTGGGCGCCTTCGACCTCGAGGAGCCGGACATCGGTGAATCCGTGGCGTCGCAGCACCTCGGCGACGTGCTCGGCGGAACGGCGGACTTCGGCGGCGTCGAAGGCGGGCGCGCTCACCGACGGGATGCGGACCATTGCCTCCAGCTCGGTGAGGATTGACGGGAACGAGGCGTCGACGGCGGAGGCGAGGTCATCGTGCATGGCCCGCAGCGTACCGGCCGCCCCACCCCGGTCCGATCCCGGCTTGCGCGTCCCCGGAGAGGTCAGGCTCGCTGGTCGTCCCAGTTGAAGGGGCGGCCGATGAGCCGCTCCAGGTCACGGTTGTACGGGGCGAAGTAGGCCTCCAACCGGGCTCGGAGCTCGGGGTCGATGTCGGCAGGGGTGGCCTGGTTGATCGCCGGGAAGGAGGCGCCGTCCCACGGTCGGACCCCGATGAACCGCCATACCTCGTCGAGGACCGGCCCGGGATCAGAGAAGAGGTCTTCGCTCCGGATGAACAGGAACCGGTCGAGTGGGAAGTGGGTCAGCCAGCGTTCGATCTGCTCGGCGTAGCGGCTCTTGGCGAGGTACAGGAACCGCAGCGCGTCACCGACGCCTTGCCGATCGTCGTGGTAGTCGCCGAAGCCGGCCGGAAGCGGGTCGGCCTGCTCCTTCTCGACCGCCTGCTCGAAGGTGGCGGTCTCCCGTCCCTCCATGGTCCGCAGCCGCCAGGCGGAGTGGGCCCGCTCCACCGGGTGCCGGAGCATGGCGATGAGCTTGGCGTCCGGCGTCACCTCGGCCAGCCGCCCCGGCACGTCGGGGTGCACGAGGTAGTTGGGGGTCGCTTCCCCGGTGACCCGTCCGTGGCCGATTGCACGTTTCGTCGGGAAGTTGGCCCGGTACCAGCCCACCCCCCGGCGGTAGTGCAGGTCGTAGAAGTGGATCTCCTTGCGGTGCGGGGCGAGGACGTCGGGATGGTGGGTCAGGTGGTCGAACAGCGAGGTCGTCCCGCTGCGCTGGGCACCGAGGATGACGAAGTCCGGGAGCGCCCTTCGGGAGGCGGTCGCCATCCGCCAACGCCAGGTCAGCCCACGTCCGATCCGGGCCGGGTGGAGCCGGCTCTGGCGACGGGCGCGCCGGTTCCTCATCGCAGCCCCCCGACCGGTCGCCATCCCATGGCGGCGAGTGTACGACCCGGTGGGCGGGCCGGAGCTCCCGGGGAACGGGTCGCCCGGCCCATCATCAGGGGATGGCGAACCTCCTAGTGTCTCCCCAACGCACCTCCGGAAGGCTGCGGGTATCGGGGGGCGATCGAATGCGACTGATCGAGTTCCTGGGTGTTCCCGGGAGCGGTAAGTCCACCACGCTGGGACTGCTCGAGTCCGACGCGCCCGCTGCCGGCATCCGGCTCCAGCGCCTCGACCCGGTGGGGAGGATCGCCATCGCCCGCCAGGGCCGGGACCCGGTGACCCGGGCGATGGCCCGGACCGTGGGCCGCTACTGGCGTTCGGCATGGAAACGGGCCATGGTCAGGTCGAGCGACCGGGTCTCCATCCTCTCCCGTGCCATCGTGAAGCGGCCCGAGCTGGCCGCGGCGATGATCGAGGCGAACGACCGCCCACAACCACGACGCCGGGGCCGACCGGGTGATGGGGATGCTGCTCAACCATCTCATCGGGTTCCAGCTCGCCGAGGAGACGCTGGGCGACCGTGAGTGGCTCCTGCTCGACGAGGGCCTGTGCAACCGGGTCACCAGCCTGTTCGCCGCCGGGTTCGATGCCGACCTCGACAAAGCCGAGCTCGACCGCTACCTCGATCTCATCCCGGTGCCGGACGTCCTGGTGGTCGTCTCCGCGCCGATCGACGTGTGTTTCGACCGGCTGGAGAAGATCGGCTGGACGGAGCGCATGGCCGGGAAGCCCGCGGTGAGCCGGCGCGCCTTCCTGCAGCGGTCTTCCGAGCTGGTCGATCTCTCCCGGAGTCACATGGAGGCGGCCGGCTCGACGGTCGTGCTCGTCGACGGCACCGCCCTCCCCCGGACCTCGATTCCTGCAGTCATGGCCGGCATCCGTGCCGCCGGCGTGGTTCCCGCCGCGGGTCCCACCTCCGGGAGCTGACCCGGGCGTCAGGCGTCCACGTCGAGGACCGCTTCGCCGTTGGCCGATGCGTCGGAGTCGATCGGCTCCAACGTCACCCAGATGTGCGGGAAGTCGGCTCGCCGCACACCGGTCCAGAGGTCGACCGCATCGCCGGCCCGGAACGACCCGGCCGAGAGGTGGATGTCGTCGCTGCTCATCCACAGCTCGTAGACGTACCCTTCCGGGGCGGGGGGCAGGTCGACGGCGTCGAGCCGCATCCGGGTCCCGGCGTCGGTCGACCAACCCACGACGGTGGCCGACGCCTCCGGGGTCGGCCCGGTGCCGCTCAGGGTGACCTCCCAGTCGGGCTGGTTGGCGCGGAGCACGGTGATGGCGACGCCGGTGGCGACGACCACCACCGCCGCCCAGCCCAGCCATGCCCAACGGTTCCGGGCGGGCGCCTCGGCGACCCGGAGCACCGGCGGCGGGCTGGGGACATCACCCGACTCCGGGTGCCAGGATCCGCCTCGACGGTCTCTCGGCGGCGGTCACCGCCGCCATGACGCGATCCTCGAGCCGGGGGTCGGGCTCGGCCCAGGTGTCCGGGTCGGCGAGGAGCCCGCGAACCAGGGCGAGCTCGGCGTCGCCGGCGGAGCAGGCGGCGCAGACGGTGCGGTGGGCGGCCAGCTCGGGGCTGTCGTCACCACTGAGCCGCCCCGCCAGGTACTCGCTGCAGATCATGCGCTCGCCTCCTGCAGGTGCAGCAGGAGCTCGGCGAGGCGTCGGTGGGCCCGGTGGGATCGTGACTTCACCGTGCCCACCGGGATTCCCAGGGTCATCGCCGCTTCCTCGTGGGTGAGCCCCAGGAAGTGGGTGGCCTCGACGACGGTTCGCTCTTCGGGCGGCATGGTGTCGAGGGCGCGCCGCACCTCCCACGCCGTCCAGGTCGCCTCGAGCCCCGGGGGGAGCTCGGCGAGCTGATCGTCGAGCGGGGTCTGGCGGCTGTGGCGGCGTTCGCGCCGGAACAGGTCGACGGCGACCCGCCGGGTGATGGTGAAGAGCCACGGGGCGACATCGCGCGACGGATCGAAGCGTGGGGCGGCCCGCCACGCCTGGAGGAAGGATTGCTGCACCGCCTCTTCGGCCAATCCCCGATCACCGAGCGAGCGAAGCGCCACCGAGAACATCGGACGTGAGTACCTCCGGTAGAGGTCGCGCACCGCCTCCGGGTCCCCGGAGACGAAGCGGGCGACCATGTCGGCCTCGGTGGTCACCGTGACCACGCTGTAGTGAGCGACACCATGCATTTCCAAGCTAGTTACGCAGCGGCGCTATCGGGCGGTTCATGCCCGGATCCGGGCGACCGATCGCCGAATCCTGCTGATCGGGTCACCAGCGCTGTCGCATCGTCCACTGGTCGTCTTCCTTGGCGAGCAGCCCGGCAGCGGCTTCGGGACCCCAACTCCCCGCCGGATAGGGGTGGAGCGGGAGATCGGCACGGTCGAGCAGCGGGGTCCACAGCCGCCAGCTCGCCTCGACCTCGTCCGCTCGAACGAAGAGCGTCTGGTCGCCCGTGATGACGTCGAACAGAAGGGTCTGGTAGGCATCGGGGAGCAGGTCGAACCGGTCGGCGTAGTCGAACGACATCGGTTGGGTCACGACGCTGGCCTTCCCCGGCTCCTTGAGCTCGAAGCGCACCTCGAACCCCTCGTTGGGTTGCAGGGTGAGGATCAGGACGTTGGGGCTGATCGGGCAGTCGTCGATCATCCCGTGGAAGATGCACACCGGCGGCGGCTTGTAGGTGACGGCGATCTGAGTGGTGCGGTCGGGGAGCCGCTTCCCGGTCCTGAGGTAGAAGGGCACCCCCTCCCACCGCCAGCTGTGCACGTACACCCGCAGGGCGGCGAAGGTGGGCGTGGACGAGTCGGGTGCCACCGTCTCCTCCTCCCGGTAGCCGGGCACCGGCTTGCCTTCGAGCTCGCCGGCGGTGTACTGGCCGAGCACCACCCCTGCCGGGTCGATGGACCGGACCGCGTCGAGGACCTGCACCTTCTGCTGGCGGATGGCGTCGGCGTTGAACGACGTCGGTGCCTCCATGGCCACCAACGTGAGGAGTTGGGTCAGGTGGTTCTGGACCATGTCGCGGATGACGCCCGCCGTCTCGAAGTAGCCGCCACGGGCCTCGACGCCGAGGCTCTCGGCGACGGTGATCTCCACGCACTCGAGCCGGTCGCGGGTCCACGTCGTCTCGAAGATCGGGTTGGTGAACCGGAAGGTGAGCAGGTTCTGGACGCTCTCCTTGCCCAGGTAGTGATCGATCCGGTAGACCTGCGACTCGTCGAAGTGGAAGTGCACCAGGGCGTTGAGTGCATGGGCCGACTCGAGGTCGCGCCCGAAGGGCTTCTCGATCACCAGCCGGGTCCAGCCCGGCGCCCGGTTCAGCCCGGCCTCGTCGATGGCGGCGATCGTCTTCGGCGACACCTCGGGGGGCAGCGCCAGGTAGAAGACACGGTTGCCGGGCAGGCCGGCATCGCCCTCGATCTGCTCGACCCTGGCGTTCAGGTCGCCGAGCGGAGCGCCGCGCGGCACCTGGTGGTGGAAGATGCGCTCGTCCATCCACGGATCGGTGGCGGTGTCGGCCATCCCGGCGTCGCCCAGTGCCTGTGCGGCACAGGTCGCGGAACTCGTCGTCGCTCAGCGGGCTCGACGAGACGCCGAGGATCACGGTGCGGTCCTCCACCCCGTTCTCGGTCATCACCCGGTACAGGGCGGGGAGCAGCTTGCGCCTGGTCAGGTCGCCGGTTGCACCGAAGATGACGAAGAGGTGACGGTCGATCTGGCGCATCACTCCTCCCGCTTCACGGCGTGGCCCCCGAACTGGCCCCGCATCGCCGAGAGCAGCCGGTCGGCGAACTCGACCTCGTCGCGCGACCCGATCCTGCGAAGGAGGGACAGGGTGATCACCGGCGCGGCGACGTCGAGGTCGATCGCCTCGGTGACCGCCCACCGCCCTTCACCCGAGTCGGGGACGTAGGGCGCGATGCCCGCCATCGCCGGGTTCTCCTCGAGCGCCAGCACCGCCATGTCGAGGAGCCAGGAGCGGATGACGCTGCCGTGGCGCCAGATCGTCCCCACCTCGGCCAGGTCGTAGCCCCATTCCTCCTTGGCGCGGAGCACGGCGAAACCCTCGGCGTACGCCTGCATCTGGGCGTACTCGATGCCGTTGTGGATCATCTTGGCGAAGTGGCCGGACCCCACCGGGCCGACCCTTCCCCATCCGGTGGTCGGCGTCGGAGCCAGCGTCTCGAGGACGGGGCGAAGCCGCTCGACCTGCTCGGGCTCGCCACCCACCATCATCGAGTAGCCCTCGGTGATGCCCCAGATGCCCTCCGGAAACGCCCGACGTCGACGAGATGGTGACCGGCAGCGGCGCGTTCGGCGGCGCGGCGGACGGTCGCCTTGTAGTTCGAGTTGCCGCCGTCGACCAACAGGTCACCGGTGTCGAGGTGGGGCGCCAGTCCGGCGATCACCTCGTCGACCGGGTCGCCGTTGGGCACCATGATCCACACCGCCCTCGGCGGATCGAGCGCGGCCACCAGGTCCGCCAGCGAGCCGGCACCGGCGGCGCCGGCGTCGGTCACCCGCTTCACCGCGTCCGGAGAGAGGTCGAAGCCGACCACCTGGTGGCCGCCGCGCGTGAGCCGCTCGGTCATGTTGGCGCCCATCCGGCCGAGCCCGACCATCCCCAACTGCATCGATCCTCCTCGTCTCGGCGCGACCTGCACGGTAACCACTGGACCTCACCTGCCATGATGCCGGGATGGAGCATCACGACGTGGCGGTCGTCGGCGGTGGGATCATCGGGCTGTCGACCGCCGCCGCCCTCAGCCGGGTCGCCGCCGGCGCCGCCGTGGTGGTGGTCGAGAAGGAGGACCGGCTGGCATCGCACCAGACCGGGCGCAACAGTGGGGTGATCCACACCGGGCTGTACTACGAGCCCGGATCGCTGAAGTCGCGATGGTGCACCGAGGGACGCCGCCTCCTGCTCGACTTCTGCGCCGAGCAGGGGATCCCGGTCGACATGAGCGGCAAGGTCGTGGTGGCCACCTCACCTGTCGAGATCCCGGCTCTCGACGAGCTGGAGCGCCGGGCGAGGGGCAACGGGGTGGAGTCGAGGCGCATCGGCCCGGCGGAGCTGGCCGGCATCGAGCCCCACGCCGCCGGGGTCGCCGCCCTCCACGTGCCCGGCGCCGCCGTGGTCGACTTCGGTGAGGTCGCCGGGTCCTACGCGGCCATCGCCGAGAAGGGAGGGGCGTCGATACGCACCGGGTGGCAGGTCACCGCCGCCCGACGTGAGCCGGCCGGTTGGCGGCTGGAGTCGCCCAAGGGGCCGGTGCGCGCCCGGGTGGTGGTCAACTGTGCCGGCCTCCACGTCGACCGGGTGGCGGCCCTCATGGGAGTGACCCCCGACCTGAGCATCGTGCCCTTCCGGGGCGAGTACCGCGAGTTGCGCCCGGACCGCGGCCATTTGGTGAAGACCCTGATCTACCCGGTGCCCGACCCCAGCCTGCCGTTCCTCGGGGTCCACTTCACCCGGTCGGCGGATGGGCGGGTGGAAGTGGGCCCCAACGCGGTGCTCGCCTTCGCCCGGGAGGGATACCGCCGGCGGGATGTCCGGTTCGGTGACATGGGCGCGGTGCTGCGCTCGCCGGGGTTCCGCAAGCTGGCCCGGGCGAAGTGGCGGACCGGGGTCGGCGAGATGTGGCGATCGGTGTCGCCCGCCGCCTTCGCCGCCGAAGCGAGGAAGCTGGTGCCCGAGCTGGTGGAAGGCGACCTGGGCGGCTACCGGGCCGGAGTGCGCGCCCAGGCCATCGCCCCCGACGGCACCCTGGTGCACGACTTCGCCGTCGAGGAGACCGACGACGCCGTCCACGTCCTCAATGCTCCCTCGCCGGCGGCGACGGCTTCGTTGGCGATCGGCGGCCACATCGCCGGCCTGGTGGCGGCGAAGCTCACCTGAGGGACGGAGCGGTCGCCGAGGCCTCAGCTGTCGGTGGTGACGACGCCGTCGTCCGGCGAGCCTTCCTCGTCGACACGCTCGATGGCGACGACTTCGCCGCGCCGGCGGAAGCCGAGCAGCCCGCCGATGGTGATCGAGGAGGGTGCCGGCCACGAGCACGATGAACCCGGGCCCGGTGGTGACGTCGAACGCCTCCGGTATCTGCCCGGCGTCGGCGATCTGCTCGAACGCGGCCTGCATCTGGTCGGCGTTGTCGCCGGCCTCCAGCCACTTGACCACGGCGTAGACGGTCAACGCCACCCCGATCACCGTGACGATCATGGCCGCCGAGGCCCCGAACGGGCTCTTCCGGGGTGGCTGGAATACCAAGGCGAGCACCATGAGGATGGCGACGACCACGGCGATCTTCGCCCAGGTGTCCAACCCGCTCCAGATGGTCGGTATCGACGCCGGCAGCTCCTCGACGCTCTCCGACAGAGCCTCCAGGTTCGACTCACCGGGGCTGCTGAGCGCCTTGAGGAAGAGGCCGACGGTGCCGACGATCACCCCCAACAACGCGATGATCCTGCTTATGTGCATGAGCAGCCTCCTCGAGGGGTTCGTTGCTGACCAGGCTAGGACGCCTCGGGGCGGCGACCCAAGGACGACCCACTCCCGGGCGGTGCGCGCGTCGGTCAACCCGGGATGCGGAAACCGACCGTGGCGCCGCCCTCCGGGGCGTCCTCGACGAACACGGTGCCGCCGTGCTGGTCCACGACCTTGGCCACGATCGCCAGCCCCAGTCCCGACCCGGGCGTGGTGCGCGCCTCCGTCGACCGGTAGAAGCGGTCGAAGACATAGGGCTTGTCCTCGTCGGAGATCCCCGGCCCGGCGTCGGAAACGGCGACGCCACCCTCGGCGACCGTCACCCGCACCGCGGTGTCCGGCGGGCTCCACTTGAGGGCATTGTCCACCAGGTTGGAGACGGCGCGCTCCAGCGCCGCGGGTCTCCCGGTGGTCTCGCTCGGCGAGGACTCGAGCGTGATGGTCCGCCCCGTTCTTCGCTCGAACCGGGCCACCACCTCGGCGGTGAGGTCCTCGAGGTCGACCGTGGCCAGCGGCTCGTCGGCGGCGTCGGCGTCGGCGGCCAGCGTGACCAGCTCGCCGACCAGCTTGGACAGCTCCCCGATCTCCTGGGCGGCGGCATCGACGAGCTGGCGACGTTGATCGGCCGGGATCCCGTCGGACCGGGCCAGCATCTCGACGTTGGTGCGCAACGCCGTCAACGGGGTCCTCAGCTCGTGGCCGGCGTCGCGCACCAGCCGCTCCTGGTCGAGCCGGGACCGGCGCAGGCTCTGCATCATCTGGTTGAACCCCGATGCCAGCCGGCCGACCTCGTCGTCGTGCACCACGGCGATGGTGGTGTCGAGGTCCTGGGTGGCGGTGACGTGCTCCACGGTCCTGGTCAGCTCGTCCACCGGTCGCAGCGCGCTCCTCGCCACCCACAGTCCGGCCAGCCCGGCGCCGACGACCCCGATGAGCCCCATCCCGAGCAGGCGGAAGGTGATCCCCTGCATGGTGCGCTCGAACTCGTCGAGCGAACGGGCCACCTGGATGGCCCCGTCGCCGACGTCCGCGGTGAAGAGCCGGACCGCCCCCTCGGTGGTGTCGACGGAGCGCAACACGCCCCTGCGCTCGCCCCGTGCCACCTCGAGATCGGTCTCGGTGACCGGGATCGCCACCAGCTGGTCGGACGGTGCCACCACCTCCCCCTCGGCGGTGATCGCCTGGAGGTACAGGGCGTCGAACCCGCGCAGGCCCCGGCCGAACGGGTCGTCGGGGCCGGCCTCGGCGTCGGGCTCGATGGCGCCCAGCCCGAGGTTCCCCTGGGCGAGCAGGGTGGCGCGCTGGATCAGGCTCTGGTCGATCTGGCGGAGCAGCTCGGCCCGGGCCACGGTCCTCGCCACCGCAACCCCGGTGACGACCACCAGCACCGCCACTGCCGCGGTGAGCAGCGCCAGCCGGACACGAAGGGTCACGGCTTGGGGGCGCGGATGACGTATCCGACGCCGCGCACCGTGTGGATGAGTCGAGGGCTTCCCTCCGGCTCGGTCTTGCGGCGCAGATATCCGACGTAGACGTCGAGCGAGTTCGAGCTGGTCTCGAAGTCGAAGCCCCAGATGCGCTCGTAGATCACCGCCCGGTTGAGGACCCGCCCGGCGTTCTCCATCAGCAGGACGAGCAGGTCGAACTCGGTCTTGGTGAGTGTCACCGGCTCTCCGCCCCTGGTGACCTCGCGGGTGGCGACGTTCGCCTCCAGGTCGGCGACCCGGTAGACGTCGGTGGTCGAGCCCGACGACCGGCGCAACAGAGCCCGGATGCGAGCGAGCAGCTCGTCGAGGGCGAACGGCTTGACCAGGTAGTCGTCGGCACCGGCGTCGAGCCCGGCCACCCGGTCGCCCACCGTGTCCCGGGCGGTGAGCACGAGGATGGGGGTGGTGTCGCCCCTGGCCCTGAGGCGCCGGCACACCTCGAGCCCGTCGATGTGGGGCATCATCACGTCGAGGACGATGGCGGCGGGTTGCTCGTCGAGCACCTTGGCCAGTCCCTCGGAGCCGTCGTTGGCGGTGCTCACCTCGTAGCCGTCGAAGGTGAGGGCACGTTCCAGCGCCTGGCGGACGGCGCGGTCGTCCTCGATGACGAGGAGCCGGGTCGGATCGGTCATGGTGGTCCTTGCGGGTTGTTGGCCGCGGCGAGGGGAGTGCCGGGTGGAGGGGACACGGCGACCGGAGCCATGTTCGCACCCCGGTGCCGTCACTGGCCCGCCGCCGGGTGAAGAACGGATGAGAATCGGCGGCTCGGTCAGCGGCCCGGCGAGCCGCCCCGGTGCCTCCGACGGGTGCGGCCGGTGGCGATGGCGACGATGGCAGTCAGCGCCATCGAGGCGGCCTCGACGGAGCGGCAGACGCGCCCGTCGTCGGTGGTGACGACTTCGGAGGCGAGGTAGTCCGAGTGCCCCCGTCGCCGGCGGCGAACACCCGTGCCCCGAAACCGGGGTCGGTGGGGATGGTCCCGTAGAGCTCGTCGACGGCCCACCCGGCCAGCGCCGTGCCGAGGCCGAGGGGGGCCAGGGCGGCGAGACCGGGGAGGCTCCTCAGCCGGATGACGATGTCGTCATCGGTCCCACCCGCCCAGACGTGGCCCGGGTCGATGCCCAGGTCGGCGGCGGTGTCGACGCCGGTGCCGGGCGACCCGATGAACACGATGTCGTGGCGGGGCGGGAGGTCGGCGGCCAGACCGCCGGCCAGCGCCGTGCCGAGCAGGAGCGAACCGTATGAGTGTCCGACGAGCGTGAGGTGCCGGTCGGAGACGGGCAGGACTTCGACCAACCGGGCCAGTCCGTCGATGCCGTTGGTGGCGGCGAACGGAAGTGTGGCGTCGACGAGGTCGGGGGCGTCGTATACCAGGGCGGTCACCACCGCCAGGTCGCCGCTCGTGTCGAACCGCAACATCCGGGCGGCGTTGGCCGCCGTCAGGTCGACGTCCAGCTTGTCGGTGGACATGCCCGGGACCAGCACGGCGACGTGGTCGGCGTCGAGTGGGCCGACCCACTCGGCCAGGTGACCGTCGCCCGACCAGTCGAACATCACGAAGTTGCGTCGGAGCATCCCGATCAGCATCTCCCGCTCGGCGGCGAGGTCGACCGTCGTGCCCGGGTCGGCGCCGGCGAGCTGCCCGTCGATCTCGGCGATCGCCAGCTCGATGCGTTTCCGGTTGGCGGCGAAGACCATGTCGAGCCGTACACCGGGGACATCGGCGATCTCGGGCCGGCGCCGGGCGAGGGCCGTCGCCACCGCGGCGTCGAGGGATGCGAGGAACCCGGCGATGACCGGAGCTGGTTGGTGGGCCAGCAGCCAGTCGACGGCGCCGGCGGCGGCGTTCACCGCCCCGTCGAGGTCCTCCCAGGGGACGGCCAGCGTCGTGGTGAGGGCGTGGTCCGCTGCGTTGGCCCTCACCGTGAGGTGATGAGCGTCGATGAGGCGCCCGGCGACCGGTGCCATCGCCTCGAGCAGGTCGGCGCGTTCCGCCAGGGAGCGGGCCCAGGCGGCGCCCCATCGGGCGACCGGGTCGACGGCGAGCACCGGGCTGATGTCGCCGGAGAGGCGGGCCGCCGAGCCGGCGATGGTGAGGGCGGCGTCGGCGGCATCGCCTACGGCAACGGCGAGGCCGCGCAGCAGGTCGGGCTCGGCGGTGGCGACGGGCATCGAGGCGACCGTACGGGACCGAGGTGGCGGTTGCCAGGGGTGCGGTCTCGCCGCCCGGGGCTCAGCGCACCGGTGAGGTCATCACCGACAGACCCCACGAGGCGACGGAGACGACCACCGAGCCCCAGAACGTCGACCAGCCGTCGGCGCTGGTCAGCCCGAGGTCGAGCCGCTCGGGAGCGGAAAGCCACACCACGATCGCCAGCAGGACCCAGTTGATCACCACGATGAACAACCCCAGGGTCACCACCAGGAACGGGATGCTGAGCACGGTGAAGATGGGCTTGAGCACCGTGTTGACCAGGCCGACCACCAGCCCGATGAGGAGGATCTGCCACCACTCACCGGACCAGTCGAGCCCGGGCACCACCGCGGTGGCCAGCCACACCGCGGCGGCGCTGATCAGCACCCTGAGGGCGAAATTGCATCCGGTCTCCGGTCGACGTCGACCTGCCGGACCCTACTGCCACGCAGTCGCCGTCATCGTCTCGGTACCATCGTCGCAATGGGGTACCGGCTCGTTTCGCAACGTCGCGCTCATCGCCCACGTCGACCACGGGAAGACGACGCTGGTCGACGCCATGCTCCGGGCAACCGCGGTGTTCGCCGACCACCAGGCCCAGGTGGAGCGGGTCATGGACTCGGGCGACCAGGAGCGGGAGCGAGGCATCACCATCCTCGCCAAGGCGGCGTCGATCGTGTGGAAGGGCACCAGGATCAACCTGGTCGACACCCCGGGGCACGCCGACTTCGGGGGCGAGGTGGAGCGGGCGCTGACCATGGTCGACGGGGTGCTGCTGCTGGTCGACGCCTCCGAGGGGCCGATGCCGCAGACCCGCTACGTCCTGTCCAAGGCACTCGCCCGCCACCTGCCGGCGGTGGTCGTGGTCAACAAGGTCGACCGGGCCGACGCCAGGCTCGACGAGGTGGTCGACGAGACGTACCAGCTGTTCTTCGACCTCGACGCCAAGGACCACCACATCGACTTCCCCATCGTGTCGACGGTGGCCCGCCTGGGCAGGAGCGTCGCCGGCACCGGCGTCCCCGCCGACGACGCCGACATGTCGGCCCTGCTCGACACCATCGTGGCGACGATCCCCGCTCCGGCCGGTGACCCGGAGGCACCGCTGCAGGCGCTGGTCACCAACCTCGACGCCTCCGACTACCTGGGGCGGCTGGCGATCGGGCGGGTGGCACAGGGGACGCTGCGCGCCGGCGAGGACGTGGCCCTGTGCCAGGACGACCCCGGCGAGGCGCCTCGCCGCCGGCGGCTCACCCAGCTCCTCGGCTTCACCGGGCTGGGTCGGGACCCGGTCGACGAGCGGGTGGCCGGCGACCTGTTCGTGGTGGCCGGGTTCCCCGAGGTGGAGATCGGCGACACGCTGGCCGACCCGGACGATCCTCGCCCGCTGCCCCGCATCGAGGTCGACGAGCCGGTGCTGCGGATGACCTTCGGGGTGAACACGTCGCCCATGGCGGGCGGCGACGGGACGTACCTCACGTCACGTCAGATCCGGGAGCGGCTGGAGCGTGAGGTGCGGGGCAACGTTTCGATCCGGATCGGGCCGACCTCGTCGCCCGAGGTGATCGAGGTGGCGGGGCGGGGCGAGCTGCAGCTGGCGGTGCTCATCGAGTCGATGCGGCGGGAGGGCTACGAGTTCCAGGTCAGCCGGCCCGAGGTGATCTTGCGGGAGATGGACGGCGTGCCCCATGAGCCGGTGGAGCGGGCGGTGATCGACGTCCCCGACGACCACGTGGGGACGGTGACCCAGTCGGTGGCCCCCCGCAAGGGCAAGGTGACCGATCTCCGTCCCGGCGGCGCCGGCCGCACCATCGTCACCGTCGAGGCGCCGGCCCGCGGGCTGCTCGGGCTGCGTTCGCTGTTGATGACGGCGACCCGGGGCACCGCGCTGGTGCACCAGCACCACGCCGGGTGGATGCCGTGGGCGGGGGAGCTTCCCCACCGGATGGGCGGCGCCATGGTGGCCGACCGTCGTGGCGGGGCGACCGGCTTCGCCCTCGACAACCTGCAGAAGCGGGGCGAGCTGTTCGTCGAGCCGGGGACCGAGGTCTACGAGGGGATGGTCGTCGGCGAGGCGTCGCGCCCCGAGGAGATGGTGGTCAACGCCACCCGCGCCAAGCAGCTGACCAACATCCGCACCCACTCCAAGGACGAGGCGATCAGGCTCGACCCGGTGCGCCTGCTCACCCTGGAGATCGCCATCGAGTGGATCGCCGACGACGAGCTGGTCGAGGTCACCCCGAAGGCGATCCGGGTGCGCAAACGCCACCTCAACGAGAGCGACCGCCGCATCGCCGCCAAACGAACCGGAAGGTGACCGCGGTGGGACCGGATCGAGTGCGCCGGATGCGGGTGGTGGCCGGCGCCGTGGTGACGGCGGCGCTCGTCGGGGGTGCCGTGCTGGTGACGGTGGCCGGCGACGAAAGCTCATCGGACGGGCCAACTCTTGCCGACGCCGTGGTCGCCGGCGACTACGACCTGGCCCGGTCCCTGCTCGCCGCCGGCGCACCACCCGACGAGCCGCGCAGCCGGGGTTACACCCCGCTGCTGCGGGCGGCGCTGCTCGACGACGCAGCAATGGTCCAGCTGCTCATCGACGCCGGCGCCGACCTCGGTGCGACCGACCTCGGCGGGCTCACCGCATGGCACCTCGCCGCCGAGTCCGACTCCCCCGCCGCCCTGGCGACGCTCGTCGAGGCCGGCGTCGACCTGGACGCAACCTCCACCAACGGGATGAACACGCTGCAGCACGCCGCCTACGCCGGCAGCGTCGAAGTGTTGGAGGTGATCACGGCAACCGGCGTCGAGCTGGACGCCCCGTCGCAGAGCACGACCGGGGGCCACGGCTACCCGGTCGACGAGGGCCCCACCGCCCTCGCCATCGCCGCCCGGGCGGGGCACCTCGATGCGGTCAGGGCGCTGCTCGAGCTCGGCGCCGCCGTCGACGCTCCGTCGTCGATCGGCCAGACCGCGCTGCTATCGGCGATCTTCTCCGGTCAGCCGGCGGAGATGGTCGGGGTGCTCCTGGACGCCGGCGCCGACCCGACGGTCCGGGCCGCCTGCCTCTCGGGGTGCGCCCAATCCGAGGGCGACGCCCTGGAGTGGGCCCGCCGAGCCGGTGATCCCGAGGTGGTGGCGCTGCTGGAGGCGGCGCTCGCCGAGTGAAGGCACCGGGACTGGTGGTCACCGGAGTCGCCCGCCGATCGACGCCTCTCAGTGGGTCGGTTCGGCGGGGACGTCGTCGGGCTCGCTGCCGGCGGTCAACTTCAGCTCGGCGACCTGCTTGACGTTCCAGCACAGAGTGGCGCCGCCGGCGACGATGAGCCGGTAGGGACCGCCGGCTTCGGGTGGCAGCGGCCCACCATCGGTGGCATACGACAGCCAGCCGCCGGCCTCGAGGTCGGCCAGCGGGATCGACGCCCGGTAGGAGCCACCGGCGGCGATCACCGTGCAGTGGGTCGCCTCCGGGTCCGGCTCGGCCGGAGCGAGGACATGGCGCACCGCCACCGCCGACCCCACCACCCCGTCGACCGCCTCCTCTGGCGCCGGCATCAGGGCGAGGTCCTCGTCGGTGAGCACCAGCGGGCGGGCGACCCTCCCGTAGACCCGTAACGTCACCCGCCGACCATACCCGTCACGACCGCCACTTCCCGAGCTAGAGCCTGCCGGCGTCGATGATCCGCTGGAGGAAGCGGCGGGTGCGGACCTCGCCGGGGTCGGTGAAGATCTGCTCGGGCGGGCCCTCCTCGAGGATGCCGCCGCCGTCGAGGAAGCACACCCGGTCGGCGATGTCGCGGGCGAAGCCCATCTCGTGGGTGGCGATGACCATGGTCATCCCGTCCGCCTTGAGCCGGCGGATCACGTCGAGCACCTCGGCCACCAGCTCGGGGTCGAGGGCGGAGGTGACCTCGTCGAGCAGCATCACCTCGGGCCGGGTGGCCAGCGCCCGGACGATCGCCACCCGCTGCTGCTGGCCGCCGGAGAGCCGGTCGGGGTACTCCTCCGCCTTGTCGGCCAGCCCGAAGCGGTCGAGCAGCTCCCGGGCCTGTCCCTCGGCATCGGCACGGCCGGTCCCGTGGACCCGGCGGGGTGACAGCGTGACGTTGTCGAGCACGCTCATGTGGGGGAAGAGGTTGAACGCCTGGAACACGATCCCCATCCGCTGCCGCACCGCGTCGGCGTCGACCCCCGGGCCGCTGATCACCTTGCCGTCGAGCAGTACCTGGCCCCGGTCGACCGGAACCAGCAGGTCGATGCACTTGAGCATCGTCGACTTCCCCGATCCCGAGGCGCCGATCAGGCACACCACGTCGTGCTCGGCGACGGCCAGGTCGGCGTCGACCAGGACCGGCTTCCCGTCGAATGCCTTGGAAACGCCGCGTACCTCGAGCTTGGGCCCGCCACTTCTGACCGCGTCGCTCATCCGGCCCGCTTCCTACGCCGGTCCCGCTCGGTGTACCAGTCGGCGAACCGGGCCACCGGCACCGACACCAGCAGGAACAGCACCGCGGCCACGATGTAGCTGGTGTAGTTGAAGGTGCGGGCGGTGTAGATCTGCGCCTCCCGCACCGCCTCGCGGATGCCGAGGATGTAGACCAGCGCCACGTCCTTCTGCAGGCTGACGAACCCGTTGAGCAGCGCAGGAACGACGTTGCGCACCGCCTGGGGGACCAGCACGTGGCGGAGCGCCTGCACCTGGGTGAGCCCGAGCGCCCGGGCCGACATGCGCTGGCTCTCGTGCACCGACTCGAGGCCGGCCCGGTAGACCTCGGCGGTGTAGGCCGAGTACGACAGCACCAGCGCGGTGAGCCCCCAGAACAGGCGGCTCCGGGGGACCCCGGGCAGGTCGAGCGCCGGGATCCCGAACCCGAGCAGCAGGATGATCAGGATGATGGGGATGCCCCGCATCACGTCGATGTAGACCACGGTGAGCGTCCGCAGCGGGAAGAAGGCCGGGCCGCGCAGCGCCCGCACCATCGCCAGCAGCAGCGAGAAGGCGAGGATGGCCACCTCGGCGATCAGGAACATCCTCACGTCGAGCCAGAACCCGCCGACGACCGTTGGCCACGCCTCGGCGAAGTTCTCCGGGTTGAAGAACTGCTGCCGGACGGCGGGCCATGCCTCCGAGCTGAGCACCCACCACACCGCCAGGCCGAGCACCACCACCGTTGAGGCGGCGGCGATCAGCGCCCCCCGCGCCCCGTGCTCGGTGGTCAGGTCGCGCCACCGGGACCCGGACGGGTCCGGGTCGCCGCAGCTCGATCGCCGGAGGGCCCGACCCGATCACGGGCGGTCGGTGCCCGTCAGGGGGTGATCACCGGGATGTCGCTGCCGACGACCAGGTACTCCTCCTCCAACGCGGTCAACGTGCCGTCCTCGGCGAGAGCGGCCAGGGCGACGTTGACGCAGTCGACCAGCGTATTGCCGTCGGCGAAGAGCATCCCGAGCCCTTCCGGGTTGTCCCCGGCCTCGCCGAACTGCCCGACGATGGCGGTGTCGGGCATCTCCACTGCGGTGATGAAGAGCGCCGTGGGCAGGTCGAACACGATGCCGTCGATCTGCTGGGCGTCGAGCGCCGCCTTGGCGTCGGAGTTGGTGTCGAACACGCTCGCCTCGGTGTCGTCGGCTGGATCACGTTCTCGATGTAGTCGAGGCTGGTGGTGGCGATCTGGGCGCCCAGCGAGAACTCCTGGAGCTCGGCGTTGGTGGTCGCCTCGGCGATCGGGTTGTCGGCGAACGCCACCAGCGCCTGCTTGGTGGTGTAGTACGGGTCGGAGAAGTCGACCACCTCGTCGCGCTCCGGCGTGATGGTGTACTGCTGGATGTTGAAGTCGAAGTCCTTGGGACCGGGGGCGATCGCCTCGTCGAAGCCGACCGCGACCCATGTCACCTGGTCGGCGGTGAAGCCCATCTGCTCGGCCAAGGCGTAGACGAGCTCAGCCTCGAACCCCTCACCCAGGCTGGGGTCGTCGTTGAGCACCCACGGCCCGAAGGCCGGGTCGCTGGTGGCCACCGTGAGGGTGCCCGGGCTGAGCAGCTCGAGGTTCTCCACGGCGCACTCGTCGGGTGCGGCGGTGGTGGCCGGTGCCGCCGTGGTGGCCGCGGCGGCGGCGGTGGTCGACCGGTGCCGCCGTCGTGGCTGCAGCCTCGCCGGCGGTGGTCGTCGTGTCGTCGTCCCCGCCGCAGGCGACCGCCACCAGGGCGAGCGTCACGGCGAGCATCATCATCAGTCTGGGGCGCATCGGTTTCCTCCTCCGGTTCGGGGCAGCGTAGGCGACGGTGGCGTCGGCCTCAGGCGCGGGGGACCAGGGCGAGTTGGCGGCTCTGCGCCACCAGTCGCCCCGACTCGTCCCAGATCTCGGTGTCCTCCTCGAGGAAACCGTCGCTGACGAACCGGGTGGCCACGGTTGCTGCCAACCAGCCGTTGCCGGGCCGGGCGCGGACGTGCACCGTCAGTTCCAGCGTCGGCGTCCAGGCGACGGGGAGGTCGCCGTTGAAGATCGCCGGCGGAAAGGCGTCGGCGGCGACGATCAACCCGTACGGATCGATCGCTTCCTCGTCGGGCAGCCGGAACCAGCCGCGGATCGCCATGCGACCCGTCGGCCTGGCGACGTACGGCACATCTTCTGGATGCAACCTGAGGTCGACCTTCCCGGTGAACGGCGGCGGGAAGGTGTCGGTGGGCTCGATCGCCACGCACCGGTCGGGCGGCGGGAGCTCGGGTGGCGCCGGAGATGTGGCGGACCACGGCGTCGTCTTCGGGTCCGGCGTCGAGATCGGTGAAGGTCCCCAGCATGGCCAGCAGGCGGCGGTCCGAGGTGGCCATGGTGGCGGCGACGGTCGAGAAGCGCCTTCCCGAGCGGACGAGCTCGGCGGTGATGGCCACCCCGCCCGGTTTCCCGGGGGCGAGGAAGTGCCCGGTGACCGTGACCGGGTGCGGTTTCCCGGCGACGTCGGCTCCGGCCCGGGCCAGCATCGCCAGCAGGTAGCCCCCGTTGGCATTGCCCATGATGTCCCAACCGGGCGAGATCTCCGCCTCGAACGCTCCGCTGCCCACAGGTCGGACAGCGGAAGCGGAGGCGAGCGACACGGCGGCATCCTACGGGCGGCGCCGGGCTCCCGGTCCGACTCGCCGGCTCGATGTGGGCCTGCTGACCCATTGCGGCCCTGGCGATAGGCTGGCAAGGTAGGCAGCGTCGTCGTCGGGAGACCGGCGGCGTGAACGCGATCTCACCAGTGGGGGCTCCACAATGGCCGAAGACAGGACTACGCAGGTCGTCATCATCGGAGGAGGGCCGGCCGGGTCGGCCGTAGCGCTGCAGCTGCTCGACCGCGGCATCACCCCGATCATCGTCGAGCGGGAGCAGTTCCCCAGGTTCCACATCGGCGAGTCGATGACCGGGGAGTGCGGCGGGATCGTCCGCCGGCTCGGTTTCGAGGAGCAGATGAAGGCCGCCAAGCACCCGGTGAAGCACGGTGTCACCGTGTTCGGCACCAGGGGCAACCCCGACTGGTGGATCCCGATGAGCCGCCGCGACGACGCAGGGCCTCCACAACCACCCGACCTGGCAGGTGCGGCGCTCGACCTTCGACAAGATGCTGCTCGACGCCGCCGTCGAGAGGGGCGCCGAGCTCATCCACGGCCGGGTCACCGACCCGATCGTCGACGACGGGGTGGTGACCGGAGTGGTGGTGGACACCGCCGACGGCACCACCATCACCATCGCCGCCGAGCTCACCCTGGACTGCTCCGGCCAGGCCAGCTTCCTGGCCAACAAGAAGGTGACCGGCCCCAAGTACCTCGGGTCGTACGACAAGCAGATCGCCATGTTCTCCCAGATCACCGACTACGAGCGGGACCACGGCGAGGGCTACAACGAGCAGCCGGGCAACACCCACATCTTCTACACCAAGAAGTACCACTGGGCGTGGGCGATCCCCATCGAGGACGACGTCACCAGCATCGGCATCGTCACCCCCGCCGCCTACTTCAAGGAGAAGGGCGAGTCCCGGGACGACTACGTGCATGCGCGAGATCCACGAGCTCAACAAGGGACTGGCGGACCGGGTTCCCAAGGGAGACCTGGTCGAGCCGGCGCACACCGTGCCCAACTACTCCTTCCAGGTGCGCAAGTTCGCCGGCCCGGGCTACATCTGCGTCGGCGACTCCCACCGGTTCGTCGACCCGATCTTCTCGTTCGGGCTCTTCGTCGCCCTGTGCGAGTCGGAGATGGTGATGGATCCCATCGTCGGCTGGCTGGACGGGAAGGGCCGCGAGGACGACGAACCCGTTCCACGACTACATGGTCACCGTCGAGAAGGGCATCGACATCCTCGAGGACATGATCGACACGTTCTGGGAGAACCCGCTGGCGTTCGCCTTCCTGGTGCACAACCGGTACCGGGACCCGCTCACCGACATCTTCTCGGGGCGCATCTACGAGCACATGCCCCGCGACGACGAACTACGACGTGGCCCTGGCCGACTTCCGCCGGCTGCTCAAGCGGGAGCGGACGTACGACGAGGAGGGCCTGTACTCGGTCCCGATCGGATCGCGCTACCACCCCGAGCGGGCTCCGCTGTGGAACTCGACGTTGGGCGACGTGGCGTCCACCGAGAGCTGGCTGCGCGACGCCCACGAGGCCGCTCGCTGAGCTGTCGCCGGCGCCGCCGAGGTGAGGCTCGCTTCTCCATAGCGACCGATTGAGACGTCAGGTCCGCGGGAAGATCAGCACCTCGTCGACGGCCAGTGCCACCCGGTCGCCGGGCGCCAGATCGGGGCCGGGGCCGATTCGGCTGCGCAGCTGGATCCGTCCGGTAGGACGACGGTGACCAGTTGGTCGTGGCCGTAGTACTCACGGTCCTTCACCACCCCGACCCCTGCTGGGTCCGCGGCCACGCCAACGGTCTCGGGCCGGATCATCACGGTAACCGGGCCGTCGAGCCCGGTGGCGAAGGTCCCGGCCCCGACGGTGACCCGCCCGGCGGCTGCGATTCCCTCGAACAGGTCGGCATCCCCGAGGAAACGGGCGGTCCAGGCATCGGCCGGCCTCCGGTACAGATCGGTGGGCGGCCCCACCTGGACCACGGACCCGTGGCGCATCACCGCCACGTGGTCGCTCATCGCCAGCGCCTCTTCCTGGTCGTGGGTGACGAAGACGGCGGTGGTGCCGGCGGAGGTGAGGATCTGGCGGACCTCGCGAACGCACCCGGCCGCGCAGGTCGGCGTCGAGGTTGGAGAAGGGCTCGTCGAGCAGGATGACGGCGGGGGCGGGGGCCAGCGCCCGGGCGAGGGCAACCCGCTGTTGCTCGCCTCCGGAGAGGTCGCCGGGCAGGCGGTCCTCGAGGCCGTTGAGCCCGACCAGGTCGATGACGTCGGCGATCCGGGCGGCCCGCCCGCTGCTCCGGGGGAC
>CAWEUW010000007.1:0-738707 GCA_963812375.1 uncultured Acidimicrobiia bacterium
TCGTGACCCTCCAGCTTCTCGTGGATCTCGAACGTCGCCTTGGTGAGCAGGAAGAGGCCGCCGACCAGCATGATGATGTCCCGACCCGAGATCTCCTGGCCGAGGACCTCGAAGAAGGGCGTGGTGAGCCCGATCACCCAGGAGATGCCGACCAGCAGCAAGATCCGCATCACCATCGCCAGCATGAGACCGAGGTTGCGGGCCCTGGCCTGCTGGTCGGCGGGCAGCTTGCCGGACAGGATCGAGATGAAGACGATGTTGTCGATGCCGAGCACGATCTCGAGCAGCGCCAGGGTGAAGAACGAGATCCAGATGTCGGGGTTGCCGATCCAGTCCATGGGGCGGCAGGCTACCGCCGCCCGGCCGGTGGAGCCCGGAACGCGCCGCAGCGGGCAGAATGGGCCGTTCGTCAGAGCAGGCCCGGGAGAGGCGGTGGCGACGTGGCAGGCATCACGGTTTCCGGTCGAGGCGAGGCCGCCGGGCCTCCCGACATGCTCACCATCGCCACCCGGGTGTCGGTCAGCCGGCCGTTGGTGGCCGATGCGGTCGGGGACGCCGCCTCCGCTGCCACCCGGCTGCGCCAGGCGGCGGCCGGTGCCGGAGTGGCCACGGCGGATGTGTCCAGCACCGGCTACGCGCTCGAGCCGGAGCACGACCCGGACGACCACCGTCGCATCATCGGCTACCGCGCCGAGCACTCGGTGACCGTGGTGGTCCGCGACCTCGACCGGGCCGGCGAGGTCCTCGATGCCGCCAGCACGTCGTCGGGTGACGACGTCAGGGTCGGCGGGCTCGTCTTCGACATCTCGGACAAGAGCGGCCTCGCCGCCACCGCCCGCCGCCTCGCCTGGGAGGACGCCCTGTCCCGCGCCGAGCAGCTCGCCGGCCACGCCGGGCTCACCCTTGGCCTGGCGACCGACATCGACGAGACGGTTGCCGCCGCAGGCCCGCTCCCCCGGATGGCAATGGCGGCGATGGAGATGCACTCCCCGATCGCCGCCGGCGACCAGATCGTCACCGTCTCCATCACCGCCACGTTCGCCGTCGACGGCTGAGGTCGGCGTGACCGCCACCACCGAAGAGCGTCGCAACCGCTACACGTTCCTATCGGCGATTTTCGCCGTCGCCTGGGTGGTCGCTTCGTTCGTCCGGCCCGAGGCCGACTACGTGGTCCTGCCGGTGCTCACCGCCGCCGCCTTCCCGGTGAGCTACCGGTTGGCGTCGGGTCCGGTGTCGCCGTCGTTCGCCGCCGTCGCCGCGGTAGCCGGGTGGATCAGCACCGTTTTCGTCGCCCTGGTGATGAACCTGGCCGGGGCCCTCGCCGAGCCCTCGCTGTTCCCGGGCCTCGGGGGGGTCGGCCAGGCGATGGTGTTGGGCGGAGTCGGCGCCGTCGTCGGAGGGGTGGCGGCGACGATCACACCGGGTCGCTGACCGGCGCCGCCCGCCGCCGCGCCCGCTCCCACAGGATGAACCCGGCCAATCCGCCGAAGATCACGACGGCCACGGTCGAGAAGGTCGTCGGGTAGCCGGAGGCGACGATCAGGACGCCGACGGCGGGGGCGCCAAGGAGATAGACCACGTCGATCAGCCCGGAGAAGATCGCCAGGGCGGTGCCCCGCTCCTCCAACCTGGTGCGATTCACCAACGACGTGGTTATCAACGGGAACAGGAAGCCGTGCCCGAGCCCGCCGAGGACGGCGGCTACCAGCAGCCCGGCCACCGACGCGGTGACGCCGAGGACGAGGAACTGGAAGCCGACGAAGGTGCCGGCGACGGCGAGCATCCTGAGGAGGCCGATCCGGTCGATGCGGGAGGAGCCGAACAACCGCACCATGATCGCCACCGCGGCGTAGGTCCCCAGGTAGAGGCCCACCGAGCCGAAGCCCACCTCGTCGACATAGGTGCGCATGAAGGTGAACAGGGTCATGATCCCGACGGCGAAGGTGCAGGTGAGCAGCCACAGCGGGCGCAGATCGCCTTGACCGAGGACATGGAGGAACCCGCGGTGGACGGTCCGTTCCGGGTCACGTGACGCGATGTCGGGAAGCAGCCAAGCGAGCAGCCAGCCCATGACGGCGAGCCCGGCGGCGATCACGAAGAGGCGGTCGAAGTCACCGTCACTCACCACCAGGTCGCCGATCAGCGAGCCCAGCCCGATGGGGAGCAGCCCCGAGATGCCGAGCAGGGCGAACCCCTGGGCCCGGCGGGCCTCGGGGACGATGTCGGAGCCGAAGGCGAGCAGGTTGGTGAACAGCAGGATCTCGGTGGAGGTGTACACCATCCGGACGGCAAAGGCCGACGGCCCGACGTCGTCCACGGCCAGCCAGGCAGCCGACGACAGCGCCAGCACCGGAGCACCCACCAGGAAGATCCGCTTGCGCCCCACCTGGTCGATGACCCGGCCCATCAACGGGCGGAGGGCGAGGGCGACCACGGCCCCGGCGGAGTAGATCAACCCGATCCGGGCCTCTGTGGCGCCGATGCTCTCCAGGAACCCGGGGAGGTGGATCATCAGCCCGAACGACATCTCCTGGAAGAACCCGACGAGCCACAGGGTCACGAAAGCGACGGTGAACAGGGCGGGCCGCTCCGCCGTCGGTGTGTTCATCGGTCGGCGATCTCCAACGGCAGGGGCTCGGCGGCCGGTGTCGTCAGTGGCCGGATCAGCTCCGGGAGGTTGTTGGCGACCTTGTTGACCATCGTGGACACCGGGTGGACCGCCATCGAGTCCGCCGGGGCGGTGGTCAGCAGCGGGAGGAGAACCTCGGTGTCGACCATTGCCGGGTCGAGCCATGGCGCCCACGCCGACCCGGGCAACATCACCGGCATGCGATCGTGGATCGGGGCCACGGTGTCGTTGGGCTCGCCGGTGATGATGGTGCAGGTGCGGATCCGCTCGTCGGCCTCAGGGTCTCTCCACGACGCCCACAGCCCGGCGAAGGCCATGGCGCCGCCGCCGGACGGGTGCACGTAGTGCGGCAGCTTCCCTCTTGGTCTCACCTGCCACTCGTAGAAGCCGTCGGCGGGGATGAGGCAGCGCCGCCCGGTGAACGAGTCGCGGAACGCCGGCTTCTCGGCGACGGTCTCCGCCCTGGCGTTGATGTTGCGGGCGGCGATCCGCCGGTCCTCCGCCCACCAAGGGACCAGGCCCCACGAGAACGAGGTCAGCAACCGCTCCCCGTCGTGCTCGACCACGGCGTATACCGGGTCGGTCGGCGCCACGTTGTACGAGGCGGGGAGCAGCGGGGCGATGATCCGATCGACCGAGAACAGCTCGGCGTAGACCTCGGGCTCGGCTGCCTGGACGAATCGGCCGCACACGGGCGCCAGTCTGCCAGCAGGCCGGCCCGGCATGGCCGTCCGGCTGCAACGCGGCTCTCTACAGTGGCGGCATGGCCGGACGAGCACCCGCCAACTCGACCCTGTCCCCGCTGTTCTACGTGTTCGCCGCCTCCCAGCAGGCGGGGACGCTGGTGGGGATGGCGCTCCGCGGAGCGCCGCTGCAGCCGGCCGAATACGCCATGTACAGCGCTCTGCGCGAGCTCGAGCCGGTGTCGCCGACCGAGCTCGCCCGGCACCTGGGGATGCCCGTCACCACCGCGCTCGACGGCATCAGGGCGATGGTCGGACACGACCACGCCACGAAGATCGCCAACCCGGACGACGGACGATCGTACTTCCTGGTACTGACCCGGTCGGGGCACCGCGCCCACGACGAGACCGAGCGTCACTTCGGCCGGGTCGACCAGAGGCTCAGCGAGCACCTCGGGTCGAAGCGAGCCACCGTGATCCGGGCACTGGCCGATCTGCTCGACGCCGGAGACGCCACCCTGGCCGAGCTCCAGAGTGAGTCGGCAGCTCGGCGATAGCACGGGTCCGTGATATCTACCACGGGCCCGTGGTATCTTCGAGTGGTGAAGCGATGGATCGGGTGCATCGTCGTCGGTCTCCTCGTGCTGGCCACCGCATGTAGCGACGGAGGGGAGCCGGCTGCAGCCGACCAGGTCGCCACCACCGCGGTCGGTTCGGCTTCAACCGGAGACGCGCCGACCACGACCCCCGCGGCGACGACGACCACGACCGCACCGGTGCCCGGCTCCGAGGCGGCCTGGGCGGCGGACATGGAGACCCTGGGCACCTTCGTTCGGTTGATCCACCCCGAACCCTTCTGGCGGGTACCCGAGGCAGACTTCGACGCCGAGCTCGCCGCCGCCCCGGAGCGGCTCGCCGCCATGACCGGCGATGAGGCCGTGGTCGAGGTGATGCGGCTGGCGGCGATGATCGACGGGCACACCGGGGTCTATCCCTCGGAGGCCGGCTTCCACCTCTACTCGCTGCGGCTGTACCTTTTCCCCGACGGGATCCGCGTTGTCGGCTCCGACGACCCCGATCTGGTCGGTGCCCGGGTGGTGGCCATCGGCCCGACCGGGATCGACGATGCGATCGCCCGGGTCCGCCCGTACGCCTCGCACGACAACGACTCGACCATCGACGTTGTGCTGCCGATGCTCCTGATGACCCCGGAGGTGCTGGCGGCGACCGGGGTCGTGGAGGACCCGGACCGGCCCGGCTTCGAGCTGGAGACGCGGGGCGGCGGCTCGGTCAGCGTCGACCCACCGATCGTCGACTGGGACACCTTCGCCGCCCGCAGCGGCACCGGCCCGGTCGGTCTCCCCATCCGTCCCGAGCCGCTCTTCCTCTCCCGCCGGAACGAGCCGTTCTGGTGGACGACGCTGCCCGGCGGCGAAGGCCCGGTCGTCTACCTCCAGTACAACCAGGTGAGCCCTCAGAGCGGCGACGCCACCATCCAGGACGCCGCCGATGCGATCGTCGACGGCCTCGACGACGGAGCCACCCGGGTGGTCGTCGACCTCCGCAACAACCCGGGCGGGGACAACACCACGTACGGGCCGCTGCTCAGGGTTCTGCAGGACGACCCCAGGGTGAACCGGCCGGGCGGGCTGATGGTCCTCATCGGGCGGCAGACGTTCTCGGCGGCGACGAACTTCGCCACCGAGCTCGACACATCGACCGCCGCCGTCTTCGTCGGTGAGCCCACCGGCGGCTCGCCCAACCTGTACGGGGACGTGCGGCCGGTGGAGCTCCCCAACAGCGGGATCCGCATCGAGATCTCGTCGCGCTACTGGCCGTTCGGCGGCGCCGACGACGACCGGCCGTGGATCGCCCCCGACATCCCCGTTCCCTTCACCATCGAGGACCTGCTCGCCGGAGAGGACCCGGCCCTGCAGGCCGCCCTCGACGCCACGGCCTGAGCCCGCTCAGGCTTCTGCGGCGACCTTGGCCTTCCGACCGACCCGCTCGCCGCCCTTCGGCTCCCACCGGAAGAAGCGGATGGCGAGGACGACGCCGACGACACACCACGCCGCCATCACCCCGAGCTCGGACCAGTGGAAGAAGTCGAGCCACGAGTCGGCGGCGGCAACCACCTGCGGGTCGAAGGCGTCCTGGAAGGAGACGACGAAAGGCTTCAGCGGGAAGACGTCGGCGACGGTCCCCAACCACTCCGGCGTGTTACCGGAGGGCGGGATGAAGACGTCGGAGATGAAGGCGAGCGGTAGCAGGGTGGCGTTGGTCACCGCCGGCGCCGAGTCGCCGCTGGGGCTGGCCGCCGCCGCCAGCATCCCCAACGCCGACCAGCAGGCCACCCCGACGGCGAAGGTCACCAGCAGGGAGGGCAGGGCCTCGAGGTACAGCTCGACCCCGAAGAAGACGATCCCCACCCCGAGCATGATGGCGGCGGCGATGAACGCCAGGTAGGAGGCGGACCCGATGCGGCCGGCGATGTACATCCACGGCGGCAGCGGCGTGCCCCGCACCCGCTTGAGGATGCCGGTGTCCCTGGCGATGGCGGTGCCGATGGCCAGGTTGGTGTAAGTGGCGGACACCGCGCCGAACACCGCCAGCCCCGGCGCGTAGAACTGGGCGGTGGTCACCCCGAGCTCGGGGATCTCCTCGTTGCCGAAGACCAGCGTGAACACGATGAGGAACATCAGCGGGAACACCAAGGTGAAGAACGCGGCCACCGGCGTCCGCCAGAAGATGGTGTTCTGGTAGCGGACCTGGCCGAAGACGAGTGTCCCGTCGGATGGGCGGCTCATCCGGTGGCCGTTTCGCCGATGAGGTCGAGGTAGACCTCCTCGAGGCTTGGTTGGCGCACCTCGAGGTGGTCGAGGGTGTAGCCGTGATCGACCGCCCAGCCGGTCAACCGGTGCAGGTCGGCGGTGGCGTTCTCGGTGGAGAAGAGCAGCTCGCCGTCCTCCGTGCGCTCCACGACAAGGTCGGGAGGAAGGTCGACGGGCCGGCTCGCCCCGACCCGGAAGCTGACCCGGGTCGACGCCGAGGCCCGCCCGCCGAGCGTCTCGGGGGGGCCCTCGGCGATGATCCGCCCGGCGGCGATCACCGCCACCCGGTCGGCCAGCTGCTGGGCCTCGTCCATGTAGTGGGTGGTGAGCAGCACCGTCTTGCCGAGGCTGGCCAGCCCCTCGACCACGGTCCACGCCTGGCGCCGGGCCGAAGGGTCGAACCCGGTGGTGGGCTCGTCGAGAAAGAGCACATCGGGATCGCCCGCCATCCCCATGGCGAGCTCGAGCCGCCGCTTCTGGCCCCCGGACAGCGTCTTGATCCGCTTGCCCGCCTTTGCCTGGAGCCCGACCAGGCCGATCAGCTCGTCCGGGTCGCGCCGCTTGGGGAACATCGAGCCGTACAGCTCGATGGCCTCGCGCACCGTGAGCACGTCCTCGATGGCCTGCTGCTGGAGGACGATGCCGATGTGCTCGCGGAACGGGCGGCCCCCCGTCTGGGGGTCGTACCCCAGCACGGAGACCTCGCCGGAGCTGCGGGGGCGGTGCCCCTCGAGGATCTCCACCGTGGTCGACTTGCCGGCCCCATTGGGTCCCAAGAGGCAGAACACCTCGCCGACGGTGACGGAGAGGTCGACCCCGTCGACGGCGTGGACGTCGCCGTACCACTTGTGGAGCTGGGAGATCTCGATGGCCACGGTCACGCCGGGCAGATTAGGTTCGTGCGATGGGCGACCACTCTGTGACTGCACGGGCGGCTGACGCCGCCCTCCTCCGGCAGGCGGGGCCCTACCCCGCCGCCGGCCGTCCGAGGAACCGCCCGCCTGCCACTGTCGACGCATCCGTTAGGTTCACGGGAGTGAGCGACCACGGGCTCTTCGACCGCGACTCGATGATGTGGCGGGTCAACCGCGAGATGACCACGTTGTTCGGCGGCGCCAGGGCGCTCCTCATGCAGGCGGCGCACCCTTTGGTGGCGGCCGGGGCCCGTCAGACCGGCGCCTACCGGCGCGACCCGTGGGCGCGGCTGATCCGCACCGTCACCCTGCAGAGCCAGCTGACCTTCGGCACCCGCAGATCGGCTCTCGAGGTCGCCGACCGCATCAACCGCCTCCACGCCGTGATCAAGGGGGTCGACCCGGTGACCGGGGAGTGGTACGACGCCCTCGACCTCGACCAGCTCCTGTGGGTGCACGCCGCCCTCGAGGTGAGCGTGCTCGACTTCTACCGGCTCACCGTCGGCGACCTGTCCGCCGCCGAACTGCAGCGCTACCACGAGGAGAACCTCACCGCCGCCGAGGTGCTGCTCCTCCCCGCCGGCTACGTACCGGCCACCTACGACGACCTCCTCCGCTACGTCGACGACGTCATCGGCAGCGGCCGGTTGCTGCGGACCGATGTCGCCGACGAGGTGGCCGACCTGGTGACATCGGGAGCGGTGCCGGTCAGGATCAAGCCGGTGTGGGCGTTCGTCTCGCTCGCCGCCGTCGGGACCCTCGATCCCCGCCTCCGCCACCTGTACGGCCTGCCGTGGTCACCGGCTCGACAGCGGGCGCTCGACTGGAACCTGACGGCGCTGCGGCGGGCGCTGCCGTTCGCCCCCCGGCGGCTTCGCACCATCAGCCCGGCGCGATGGGCCGAGACCCTCTCTCCTCCCCCCATCGCGGGGAGGAGTGGCTGCGGCATGGGCCGAAGGTCAGGCCCGGTCAGCCGAGGAGGGGGCTCGGGCATGGCAGACCCGTCCGGGGACGGGGAGCTCAACTCACGCCCAGTGGGGGACGCGGTCGGCGAGGCTCTCGAAGCCGTGCAGGGCGCAGAACTCCTCGAACGGCTCGGCGGGCACCCCCCGCCACTCGAGGTCTTCGAGGGACTCGGTGAGCGGGACGTCGCGCCGCAGCGTGGCGAGGAACCGGTACAGCAGGGCGTCGCCGATCTGCCGGCGCAGGGTGATGGCGAGCTTGTCCGCCCCGCGAACCGGGACGTCCCAGCGGGAGGCCTCCAGCGGGATGTCCTCGAGCCTTCCGTAGCGGGCGAGCACCGCCCCTGCCGACTTGGCCCCCCACCCGGGCAACCCGGGGTAGCCGTCGGCTGAGTCGCCGACGAGGGCGAGGTAGTCGGGGATGGACTCGGGCACCACCCCGAACTTCTCGATCACCTGGGGCTCGTCGACCTCCTTCTGGTTGCGCCGCTCGTAACCGACCACCCGGGGATGGCCGTAGAGCTGGGCCATGTCCTTGTCCGGGGTGAGCACCACCACCTGGTCGACGTGGTCGGCCCAGCGATGGGCGGCGGTGGCGAGGGCGTCGTCGGTCTCGAACTCGAACATCGACCACACCACCACCCCGATCGCCCGCATCCCCTCCTCGGCCAGCGGGAACTGGGCGAGCAGCTCGGGATCCATCCCCGCGCTGGTCTTGTAGCCGGGGTAGATGTCGTTGCGGAACGACTCGATGATCGTGTCGAAGGCGGCCCCGAGATGGGTGACGTCCGGCTGCCCGAGCAGGGCCAGCGTCGACGCCATGATCCCGTAGGTGGCGCCCACCTGCCGGCCGTCGGGAGCGGTGCGGGGCGGCGCCCCGAAGTGCGACCGGAACAGCTCGTAGGTGCCGTCGAGCAGGTGGAGCTTCACCCTTCGGACGTTACCGCACCGGGCAGCCCGCCCTGGATCCGGTCACTACCGTTGCCGGATGCGCCCGCTGCGGATCATGTACATGTCCGGCCCGGTCGAGATGCGCAGCCCGCTGTTCTCCAACGAGTGGCGGGTGAGCCAGCACGACGCCGAGATGGCCCACATCCGTCGCCGCAACTACACGAGCGTGGTCGACCTCGCCGCCGGCGGGCGCGCCGTGATCGAGCCGGTCGCCCAGGGCACCGTACGCGCCCTGTTCTCCGGAACCGAGGTGGCCCGCATCACCCGGGAGACGTGGCTGGGCCGCCACTGGGAGATCACCGGCCACGGTTTCACCTACGACCTGTTCAGCGAGGCGAAGCCGCGCCACTGGCGGTTGACCCTGGCCAACGGCCTGATCAGCCGGATGAAGGGCGGCTTCGGCTCGTACAACCGGGTGAGGTTCGACAACCAGGTGGCGGTGCCGCTGTCGGCGCTGCTGCTCTCGTGGCACGTGGTAGCCAGGCCATGGGAGGCCGCCGCCGAGCCCAGGGTCTTCGTGCCCGCCCGCTGAGTTCGAGATCAGCCCTCGGTCTCTTCCCGGCGGTGCCGGGTGGCGAGGTTCTCGAGGGAAGCCCGGTCGATCTGGTCGACGTTGGCGACGGCGAGCTTGGCCGGCGTGATGGTGCGGAGTGTCGCCGTCCGGGTGCCGCCCTCGAGGATCGCCCGCTCGCCGAGAACCGACCCCGGCCCGACCTCGGCGATCTTGTCGCCGTCCACCTCGACCGACAGCATGCCGTCGAGCACCAGGTAGAGCTCGTCGGCCGACTCGCCCTGGGTCGACACGACGGTTCCGGCGGGCAGCTTCCTGATCTCCGGCTTGGACCCGCCCCGCATGATCCGGCCGGACAGCCGGCGCTCCACCGACGACTCGACCTCCGCCACCAGCGCCGGCGACTCCTCGCCGCCCCACGGGCTGTGCGGGCCGAACGCCTCGGCGTACCACTCGTCGAAGTCGATCCTCCCCGACTTGGCGGCGAGGCGGCCGGTCTCGTCGTACACCCAGTGGCGGGGGAAGGTGCTCGCCCCGGTCATCCTGCCCTCCGACGTGCCGTCGGCGGCGATGGTCAGCGACAGCGTCGTCCAGCAGTTGGGGCCGACCACCTGCACGAACGGCGCACCGCGGACGGTACGCGGCGCCGGCATCCCCGGACGCCCCCCGGCCGTCTGCTCGAAGGTCACCGCCTGCCGGGTGGCCTCGGGAACCGACTGCAGCATCGGGAAGGCGGTGGGCACGAAGGTCATCTCCATGGGGCCGATCTTGAAGTGCGTGTCGCTGAGGAGGCTCCGTCCGGAGAAGCCGTGGTCGACGATCGCCCCGTCGCGGACGTCGACCCACGCCTTCAGCTCGTTGGCGAAGCGGAACCCGCCCCGGGCGTGGAGGGCGTCGAGGTCGTCGAGCAGCGCCGGCGGCGGGTCGTCGTACCGGCCGATCCCCATGACGAACGGGATCTTGGCCGACCCCTCGATCGCCTCCGAGGGGATCCACGACAAGGCGGTGACCACACGCTCGATCCGCATGCTGCCGAAGCTAGCGCTCCGAGCCGCACAAAGTTCTGTGCCCACCTGTCGATTTCCGGGTAGGTGGTTCGTGTAGGGGGTGAGAACAGAGCCGGTACCGTGCCGGCTCATGGACGAGGAGCCACTCATGACCCAGTACATGCTCTCCGTGATCGGGGACGAGGCCGGACTTCAGAAGATGCCGGCCGAGGTGGCCGAGCAGACTACAAGGACGTCGACGCCGTCAACGAGGAGATCCGTGCGGCGGGCGCCTGGGTGTTCGCCGGCGGGTTGCACCCGGCATCCACCGCCACCGTCGTGCGGGTGCAGGACGGCGAGGTCGTCACCACCGATGGCCCGTTCCTCGAGACCAAGGAGCACCTGGGCGGGTTCTGGGTGATCGAGGCCGCCGACCTCGACGCCGCCCTCGACTGGGCCGCCAAGGCCACCGTCGCCTGCCAGGCACCGATCGAGGTGCGGCCCTTCCAGGACGAGCCCGAGGTCTGAGCCCATACTGCCTGGAGGACCGGTGACCGGGTTCGAAGCCGACCAGGTCGATCGTGTCTTCCGCCAGGAGTCGGGCAAGGCGGTCGCCACCCTGGTCCGCCTCTGCGGCGACATCGGTGTCGCCGAGGAGGCGGTCCAGGACGCATTCGTGGCGGCGCTGGAGAAGTGGCCGACCAGCGGAGTGCCCCCCAGCCCCGCCGGGTGGATCATCACCACCGCCCGCAACCGGGCCATCGACCGCTTCCGGCGCGAGTCCACCAGGGAGGCCCGCCACGCCGAGGCGGCCTGGTTGTCCGAAGGGAACGACACGCCGGAGGTCGGGCCGGTGAACGACGACCGGCTCCGCCTGATCTTCACCTGCTGCCACCCGGCGCTGGCCACCACCGCTCAGATCGCGCTGACCCTGCGCCTCCTCGGCGGCCTCTCCACCCCGGAGATCGCCCACGCTTTCCTGGTGCCGGAGGCGACCATGGCGCAGCGGTTGGTGCGGGCCAAGAGCAAGATCCGGGCCGCCAACATCCCCTACCGGATACCCACGGAGGCCCAGCTCCCCGACCGGCTCCGCCCGGTCCTCGCCGTCCTCTACCTGGTCTTCAACGAGGGATACACCGCCAGCGCCGGCGAGGACCTCATGCGGCCTGACCTGCGGGCCGAGGCGATCCGCCTGGGCCGGGTACTGGCCGAGCTGATGCCCGACGAGCCCGAGGTGATCGGGCTGCTCGCCCTGATGCTGCTCACCGAGGCCCGGAGCCCGGCGCGGACCGCCGCCGACGGATCACTGGTGCTGCTCGCCGACCAGGACCGGACCCGGTGGGACCGCGCCCTCGTCGACGAGGGCCAGCAGATGGTGCGGGCCTGCCTGCGCCGCAACCGACCAGGCCCGTACCAGATCCAGGCGGCGATCAACGCGGTCCACGCCGACGCCGCCACCACCGACGAAACCGACTGGCGCCAGGTGCTCGCCCTGTACGACCAGCTCCTCGCCCACTCGCCGACCCCGGTGGTCGCCCTCAACCGGGCGGTGGCCGTCGCCGAGGTGCAGGGCCCGGAGGAGGCCCTGCGCATCGTCGATCAGCCTCGACCTCGACCAGTACCACCTCTACCACTCCACCCGGGCCGCCCTGCTGGAGAGGCTGGACCGGCCCGGCGACGCGCTCGACGCCTATGTCAAGGCTCGCGACCTCGTTCCCAACGAGACCGGAGCGCCGTTTCCTCGATTCCCGGATGGCCGCATTGCGAGAACGTTGAGGCTCGGCTGTCGGTGCCCGCAGTCGTCAGTCGTACCGGCCTTGCTAACCGCCGAGCGCCTGCCGCAGCGAGCCGACGAACTCGGCAAGGGCCTGCGGTCCCTGCTGCGGCAGCGGTCACGGCGGCGGAGCCGACGACGACCCCGTCGCAGATCTCTGCCGCGGCGGCCGCCTGATCCGGCGTGGAGATCCCGAACCCGGCGTAGAGCGGGAGGTCGGTAAGGGCCCGCGCCCGGGCGGCCAGGCCGGCTAGGGCCGGGGACAGGTGCTGGCGTACTCCGGTGATGCCGGTGACGGTGACCAGGTACAGCCAGCCGTCGGTCTCGGCGGCGGCGAAGGCGATCCGCTCGTCGGTCGAGGTGGGCGCCACGAGCTGCACCCGGCGGAACTCGGGGCGCACGCCGGCGGGGACGTCGGCGAGGATGAACCCGGTGGCGCCGGCGGCTCGGGCGTCGGTGTCGAACCGCTCCCAGCCGTACGCCTCGAGCAGCGAGGCGTACGTCATCGGCAGCAGCGGGGTGACGCTGACCCGGGTCCTGGTCTCGGCGAGCCACCTCGAGGCAGGCGGCGGTGCGCATCCCGGCGGCCAGCGCCCGCTCCCCGGCCGCCCGGATCACCGGGCCATCGGCAAGCGGGTCGGAGAAGGGGAACCCGATCTCGACGATGTCGGCGCCCGCCTCGACCGCGGCCTGGGCCAGCTCGGGGGTATCCCGACCCGCCATCAGGTAGATCACCAGCGTCTTCATGGGCGCAGCTTGGCGAGCACCTCGGCGAGGTCCTTGTCACCCCGCCCCGACAGGCACACCAGGACCAGCTCGGCGTCGATCGGTCGACCACGGCCAGGGCATGGGCCGATTCGAGGGCGGGGATGATCCCCTCGGTCCGGGTCAGCCGCTCGAAGGCCGCCAGCGCCTCGTCGTCGGTGCACGGCAGGTATTCGACCCGCCCCTGGTCACGGAGCAGGGCGTGCTCGGGGCCGACCCCGGGGTAGTCGAGGCCCGCGGAGATCGAGTGGGCGTCGGTGACCTGGCCGTCGCCGTCGACCAGCACCGAGGAGCGGGCGCCGTGGAGCACCGCGGTGTGGCCCCTGGCCCAGCGACGCCGCCCCCGCCGCCTCGACGCCGTACAGCCTCACGCCGGCGTCGTCGAGGAACCCGGCGAACATCCCGATGGCGTTGGAGCCGCCGCCGACGCAGGCGACCACGGCGTCGGGCAGCCGTCCCTCGACCTCGAGGATCTGCTGCCGGCTCTCGGCGCCGATCACCGATTGCAGCTCCCGCACGATCTCGGGGTAGGGCGCCGGGCCGACGCAGGAGCCGATGACGTAGTGGGTGGTCTCCACGTTGGTGATCCAGTCGCGGATCGCCTCGCTGGTCGCCTCCTTCAGGGTGCGGGTGCCGAACTCGACCGGGACACGGTGGCGCCGAGCAGCTCCATCCGCTCCACGTTGGGCGCCTGGCGGCGCATGTCCTCCGACCCCATGTAGACGACGCAGTCGAGCCCGAACCGGGCACAGGCGGTGGCGGTGGCCACGCCGTGCTGGCCGGCGCCGGTCTCGGCGATGATCCGCCGCTTGCCCAGCCGCCCGGCGAGCACCACCTGGCCGAGGGCGTTGTTGATCTTGTGGGCGCCGGTGTGGTTGAGGTCCTCCCGCTTCAGGTAGAGCCTGCCGGTCGGGGGCGAACCGGGAGGCGAGCGTGATCGGCGAGGGACGGCCCACGTAGGTGGCGCCGAGATGGTCGAGCTCGGCGCGGTAGGCGGGGTCGGCCTGCGCCTCGGCCCACGCCGCCGCCAGCTCGTCGAGCGCCGGGATCAGCGTCTCGGGGACGTACCGGCCTCCATACGGGCCGTAGGTCTCCACCGGCTCGGGAGTCATGCCCCGGCCTCCCTGAACCGCGGCGACGAACGCGCTGACCCGGTCGGGGTCTTTGACGCCCGGGGCGCTCTCCAACGACGAGGCGGCGTCCACCGCCCAAGGATGCGACGGCGTCGATCGCCGTCGGCCACGTTGCCGGATCGAGCCCGCCGGCCAGCACCACCCGGCCAGGGGTGGCTGCCGCCTCGGCCCAGTGGGCGGTGCCGTCGCCACCCCAGGCCCGGTCGACGAAGCTGGCCACCTTGCGCCCTTGGCGGAGCACGTCGGCATGCCGCCCCCGCACCGCTCCTTCCTCGCGGGTGTGCACCTGGTCGAGGTCCGATCCGGTGTCGGGACCGGCCTGACCCACCCACACCGCCACCGACAGCATCCCGTCCGGTGTCGGCAGCACGGCGGCGGCTGGCGCGCGGGCTCTCGGGAACCAGCACGAACCCGGCGAGGTCGGCCCCGGCGGCCGCCGCCACCGCCACGTCCTCCGGGCGGGTGAGCCCGCACACCTTGGCCAGAGGCCGGGCGAGGAGCTCGGCGAGCTTGGCGGCCGGATCGGGTGACGTCATCAGCGTGGACCCGACGAGGATGGCGTCTGCGCCCGCCAGCTCGGCGGCGGCGCCGTCGGCCCTGGTACGGATGCCCGACTCCGCCACCACGACCCGTCCCGGCGGGATCGACGCCACCAGGTCGAGCTGGCGCCGGCGATCGATGGCGAACGTGTCGAGGTCCCGGGCGTTGACCCCGACCACCGGCGCCTCGAGGGCAATGGCCCGGGCCAGCTCGGTGGCGTCGTGCGCCTCGACCAGGGTCTCCAACCCGAGGTCGGCGGCCACCTCCATGAGTCCCCTGGCCGCGTCGTCGTCGAGGTCGCGCAGCAGCAGGAGCACGGCATCGGCGCCGATGCGAGCCGGCGGTCTCCAGGTCGCCCTCGGCGGCGAAGAAGCCCTTGGCCAGCAGCGGCACCTCGGTGGCGGCGCGGGCAGCGGCGAGATCGGCCCAACTGCCGGCAAATCGCTCGTCGACCAGCACCGAGATCGCCGCCGCACCGGCCCCGGTGTAGCCGCGGCGAGGGCGGCCGGGTCGGCGTCGGGTCGCAGGTCGCCCGCCGAAGGAGAGCGCCGCTTGATCTCGGCGACGGCGGCCAGCCCGGGAGCGGCGAGTGCGGCGGCGAATCGGGCCATCACCACCGACGCTCCGGGATGAATGCCACCAGGTCGTCGAGGCGGCGCGCCGCCTCACCCCGATCGATGGTGTCGGTCGCCAGCGACACGCCGGCGGGGAGATCGTCGACGACCCGGGCGGTGACCAGGGCGGCGGCGGCGTTGAGCACCACGGCATCGCGGTGCGGCCCCTTCCGGCCGGCGAGCACCCCACGCATGGTCGAGGCGTTGTCGGACGGCGACCCTCCGGCGAGCGAGCCGGGCGGAGCCTGCGGGAACCCGAGCTCGGCCGGGTCGACGGTTCCTTCGGAGACGGCGCCGTCGACCACCTCGACCACCAGGTTGGGGCCGGTCGGCGACAGCTCGTCGATGCCACCGTGGCCGTGCACCACGATTGCCCGGGTCGCCCCCAGGCCCGCCAAGTGCCTCGGCGTAGAGCCATGGCAAGTCCGGGGCTGTGGACCCCGAACAGCCCGTTGCAGGCACCCGCCGGGTTGGACAGGGGGCCGAGGATGTTGAACACGGTGCGGGTCCCCAGCTCGACCCGGACCGGAGCGGCGTGACCCATGGCGGGGTGGTGGAGCCGGGCGAACATGAACCCGAAGCCGAGCCGGTCGATCGACTCGGCGATGGCGGCCGGTGGCAGGTCGATGGCGATGCCCAGCGCCTCGAGCACGTCGGCGGACCCGCTCTGCGAGCTGGCCGCCCGGTTGCCGTGCTTGGCCACCGCCGCCCCGGAGGCAGCGGCGACGATGGCGGCGGCGGTGGAGATGTTGAACGTACCCATCCCGTCGCCCCCGGTCCCCACCACGTCGATGATCGGCGAGCGTCGCGGCGTCACCGCCACCACCCGGGCCCGCATCGCCTCGGCGAACCCGGCGATCTCCTCTGCGGTCTCCCCCTTGGCGCGCAAGGCGACCAGGAACCCGGCGATCTGCGCCTCGGTGGCCTCGCCGTCCATCACCGCATCCATCGTGTGGCGGGCGCGGTCCCGGGAGAGGTCGGTGCCGTCAAGAAGGGCGCCGATCGCCTCCTGGACCACGGTCGACCCGGTCACCACGCCGTCCTCCACCCTCTCCCCACGCCAACTTTGAGCGATTGACGGCGTCATGGCGAGTGCAAAGTCGCTCAAAGTTCGACGTGAGTTCGCTGGCGCTCACAGCGTCGCCACGAAGTTGCGGACCATGTCGGTTCCTTGCGGGGTCAGGACGCTCTCCGGGTGGAACTGCACCCCCTCGATCGGCAACGAACGATGGCGGACCCCCATCACCTCGCCGTCGGCGGTGCGGGCGGTCACCACCAGCTCGTCGGGCAGCGCGGTGACCGCCAGCGAGTGGTATCGACCCACCTCGATGTCCTGCGGCAGCCCCCGATAGACGGATTCCCCGTCGTGGGTGATGGCGCTGGCCTTGCCGTGCACCAGGGATCGGGCGGCGCCGATCTGCCCACCGAAGGCGGCGACGATGGCCTGGTGCCCCAGGCAAACGCCCAGGATGGGCACCGACCCCGCCAGCCGCCGGATCAGCGGCACGGACACCCCGGCGTCGTCGGGCGTCCCCGGCCCCGGCGACACCACCAGCGCCGCCGGCGCCATCTCCGCCGCCTCCTCGACGGTGACGGCGTCGTTGCGCACCACGTCCATGGGGGCGCCCAGCATCTCGAACTGGTGGACGAGGTTGTAGGTGAACGAGTCGTAGTTGTCGATCATGAGGACCTTGGGCGTCGAGACCTTCATGACCCCACCCCCATCGGGGCGAACTCGCGCTCGGCGAGGTCGATCGCCGTCTCCAGGGCGGCCAGCTTGCGCAGGCACTCCTCGTGCTCGGCGGTCGGGTCGGAGTCGGCCACCACCCCCGCCCCCGCCTGCAGGTACGCCACCCCGTCGGCGACCACCACGGTGCGCAGGGCGATGCACGAGTCCATGGTGCCGTCGGGCAGCAGGTACAGCACCGCCCCGGCGTACGGTCCCCGCCGGAACCCCTCCATCTCGGAGATCAGCTGCATGGCCCGCACCTTGGGGGCGCCGGTGACCGTGCCCGCAGGAAAGCAGGCGGCCAGCACGTCGAGCGGTCCCACCCCCGGCCGGATGGTCCCGACCACCTCGGAGACGAGATGGGAGACGTGGCTGAAGCGCTCGACCTCCATCGACCTGGTCACCTCGACCGTGCCCGGCAGGCAGACCCGGGAGAGGTCGTTGCGGCCCAAGTCGACCAGCATCACGTGCTCGGCCCGTTCCTTCTCGGAACCGAGCAGCCGCTCGACGTCGCCATCGGAGGGGTCGGTGGTGCCGGCGATCGGGTACAGCGAGGCGATGCCGTCCTCGGCGGCGACCAGCCGCTCCGGCGACGACCCGACCAGCGCCAGGCCGTCGAGCTCCAGGAGGAACAGATACGGCGACGGGTTGACCCGGCGCAACACCCGGTAGATCTCGAGCGGCGTCGCCGACGTAGGGCGTTCTCCCCGTTGCGATGGCACGCACTGGAACACGTCGCCGGCGGTGATGTGGCGTTTCACCTGGCGCACCATCGCCTCGTAGCGGGCCTGGTCGGGGAACCGCCGCAGCGGGCCGGGGGTGCCTCGCAGCTCGCGACGCCAGGGGATGCCGCCGTCGAGCCGGCCCCCGACCTCCTCGGCGTCACCGGTGACCACCTCGGCCAGCCCGGCACCGTGGTCGAACCGGACCAGGATGTCGGCGACGACCAGCTGGCTCTCGGGAAAGCCGTTACCGGCGTCGGGCAACGGGACGGTGGGCTCGTAGCCGGCGACGGCGTCGTAGCCCAGGTAGCCGATCATCGGCGACCCGGTGGCGGCCGCCTGGGCGACCGTGGTGAGGCGATCGCCCACTCCGATCCACGAGAACCGCCCCAGCCGGCCCTGTTCGACCGACTCGAGCAGGAACGAGGCCCTGCCCGCGTCGCGCAGCCGCAGATAGGCGCCCAACGGGGTGAGCAGGTCGGTGGCGATGGTGGGGGGCATTCGGCTTCCTCGGGTCCGGGAACGGAAACGACCTCCGGGTGTCGGAGGTCGGGAGCGAGGGGCGGTGGCCGGGCGGGTTCAGCGGGCGGGCGCACCTCGCTCGGGACGCCACCACCACGTGGAACGGGACCGCATCGACATGCCCGGGAGCCTACCGCGCCTCGCCGGCCCCGGCCAGCGCTGGAGCCGACCGACCGGTGAGCCGTACGCCGTCGCTACGGTCGGTTTGCGGCTCACCGGTCGAAGGTCTGATCCACCGGTGAGCCATGCACCGTCGCTACGGTCGGTTTGTGGCTCACCGGTCGATGCCATCGAGTGTGTCGGACCGCCGGGACGACCCTCCTACGATGGCTCGATGTCCGACCGCCAGTTCGGGTTCGACACCCGGGCGATCCACGCCGGCCAGCGGCCCGACCCGGAGACCGGGGCGCGGGCGATGCCGATCTACGCCACCACGTCGTACGTGTTCGAGGACGCCCAGCACGCCGCCGATCTGTTCGCCCTGCAGAACTTCGGCAACATCTACACCCGGATCGGCAACCCGACAACCGCCGCCTTCGAGGAGCGGATGGCGTCGCTCGAAGGCGGGCTGGGGGCGGTGGCCACCGCTTCCGGCCAGGCGGCGCAACTCATCGCCATCCTCACCCTGGCCCAGCAGGGCGACGAGGTGGTGGCCTCGCAGTCGCTGTACGGCGGCACCTTCACCCAGTTCGACGTGACCCTCCGGCGGATGGGGATCGCCGTCACCTTCGTCGACTTCGGCGACCTCGACCAGGTGGAGAAGGCGATCACCGAGCGACACCAAGTTGCTCTACGGAGAGACCATCGGCAACCCGCGCGCCGACGTGCTCGACATCGCCGCCTGCGCCGACCTGGCCAACGCCAACGGCATCCCGCTCATGGTGGACAACACCTTCGCCACCCCATACCTGTGCCGGCCGATCGAGCACGGCGCCGACATCGTCGTCCACTCGGCCACCAAGTTCATCGGCGGCCACGGGGTGGCGATCGGCGGGGTCATCGTCGAGTCGGGCCGGTTCCCGTTCGACAACGGCCGGTTCCCGCTGCTCACCGAGCCCTCGCCGGCGTACCACGACCTGATGTTCTGGGAGAACTTCCGTGAGTACGGGTATCTGATGCGAGCCCGGGCCGAGCTGCTGCGCGACATCGGTGCCGCCCCGTCGCCGTTCAACTCGTTCCTCCTGCTGCTCGGGTTGGAGACGCTGCCGCTGCGGATGCAGCGCCACGCCGAGAACGCCCTCGCCGTCGCCCGGTTCCTCCGGGAGCGACCCGAGGTGAGCTGGGTCCACTTCCCCGTGTTCGAGGACAACCCGTGGACCCCACTGGCCGAGCGCTACCTGCCGGGAGGGCCCGGTGCAGTGTTCACCTTCGGGCTGAACGGCGGGTTCGAGGCCGGGGTGCGGTTCATCGAGTCGGTCGAGCTGGCATCGCACCTGGCCAACGTGGGCGACGCCAAGACGCTGGTGATCCACCCGGCGTCGACCACCCACCAACAGGTCCCGTCGGCGGAGCGGGAGGCGGCGGGGATCGGCGACGACATGATCCGCATCTCGGTGGGCCTGGAGACGATCGACGACATCCTCGCCGACCTCACCCAGGCGCTGGAGGCGGCACCATGACCACCGCCGTCGAGATCCCCGAGGCGACCGCCCGCGACCGGCTCCGGATCATCCAGACCTCACGCACCGTTGCCCTGGTCGGGGTATCGGCCAACCCGCTGCGCTCGTCGAACTTCGTGGCCAGCTACCTGGTGCGGACGCCGCTGACCACCTACCCGGTGAACCCCGCCTATGACGAGGTGCTCGGGCTCCGCTGCTACCCGAGCCTGCACGACCTGCCCGAAGTGCCCGACATCGTCGACGTGTTCCGGCGCCACGACGCCATCCCCGAGGTGGTCGACGAGGCCATCGAGGTCGGCGCCAAGGTGGTCTGGCTGCAGCTCGGGTCCCGCCACGACGAGGCGGCCCGCAAGGCGATGGACGCCGGGCTCCAGGTCGTCCAGGACCGCTGCCTCAAGATCGAGCACGCCCGCTTCTCCGGGGCGCTCCACCTCGCCGGCTTCGACACCGGCGTCATCACCTCGAAGCGCCGCCGCCCGATCTGATCGGGGCGGCCCAACCACCAAAGGTCGGAACCCCGATCCGCGCGGCGGTGTAATACCGGGTTGATGATCCGCGGCCACCTCTTCATCCGGCGTGAACCCATCCGTTGGCGGGTCGTGGCCATCCTCGGGATCCTCGTGACGTCCTCCGCCTGCCAGCCCGCAGCTACGCCCCTCGGGCCGGCTACGACGGCGGCCGAGCCTGAGGCGACGGTGCCGGTTCCGGTCACGACGTCGACGACAACTCCACCGACGACTCAGCCGATCCGGAGCGAAAGCCGCGGCGAGACACCGGTGGAGACGGGGACGCCGATCGATCCTGACCATCTGACCGGTCGGGTCGTCTTCGATGACTTCGAGGACCTCTTCGTCGCATCGATCGACGGAACAGGGCTGCGCCAGATCACGACAGAGCCCGGCTCGGAGTTCGACGGAGCGTGGTCACCGGACGGGGAGTGGCTGGTCTACCGCGACTCGCGACGAGGCATCAACGACAATGACGAGATCTACGTCGTCCGGTCCGATGGAACCGAGCCCAGAAACCTCTCTGCGAACCCGGCCAATGACTGGGGACCTGATTGGTCCGCAGATGGTGAGTGGATCGTGTTCAACTCCGACCGCGACGGAACGCCGTTGAGTGGGTATTTGGTGCGGCCGGACGGCTCCGATCTGCATCGAGTCGATACCGACGCTTGGTTCGAGTACCCGTCGTTTTCACCCGATGGCTCGCGAATCGTGTTCTCCGGCCACGCCGGCGGGGACTACGACATCTACGTCACCGATTTGGACACGGGCGACACGACACAGTTGACGGACTCGCCCGGCGCCGATGGCTGGCCCGTTTGGTCACCGGACGGTGAGTGGATCGCCTTCACCACCGAGCGCGACGACTGCCTTCGCGCTCCGCCCGATCAGGACTGCTGGAGCAGTGGCGAGCCTGGCGAACACCATGACGTATGGCTCATGAGACCCGACGGCTCCGACCAGCACCGGGTGACGCCGGAGTCCGGCCAGTTCATCGCCTGGGCCCCCGATAGCGACCATCTGCTCATCTCGGGCCGGACGCTCTACGTCGTCCGACTCGACGGCACGGGCCGCCTGGAGTTCTGGCCCGAGGATCTGGACCTGCCTCCCGGTGGCATCCCCGACTGGGCGGCGGACGGCGACTGAGGCCCCTCCTGCCGGTCTCAGTCCCGAGACGCCCCTCGCCGCAGCAGCGCCTCATAGTCCGCCGCAGTGTCGACGTCTATCGGTGCGGACCGGGATACGCCGATAGCGGCGACCGGCCGGGGCGGGTCGCTGACCAGGAGCCTCCACAGGGGCTTGGGGCCGCCGGCACCACGCACCATCCCGACCGCGTCGGCCGACAGCACGAAGGGATGGTTGGGGCGGCCGTCGTCGAAGACGGTGTAGGCCGCCCAGGGCCGGTCCGTGCGCCAGGCCGCGGCCGCGGTGTCGATGACGGCGGCGTCCACCTCCGGCATGTCGCCGAGGAGCACCATCACCGCGTCGAATTCGCCGGCGGCGTCGACCCCCGCAAGCAGGGAGGACAGGTTGCCGGTGCGGTAGTCCGGGTTGAGGACGACGGTGGCCCCGCTGTCTGCCAGCGATGCGCCCACGTCCTCCGCCGCCCGCCCGACCACCGCCACCACCCGGTCGAGCGAAGACGCCACGGCCTCCTCGACGGATACCCGTGCCATCGATCGCCCGTCGACGTCGAGCAGCTGTTTGGGATACCCGAGATCGAGCCGGGTCGACTCCCCCGCCACCAGGACGATGCCGACCGCCACGACTGCGCTCACGGCCGTGCCAGCCTTCCCTGAGCAGCGACGAGGGCCACCGGAGAGGTCGCGACCTCGGCCGTAGCCACGTTGCTCGATGAGCCGCACGGCCTCCCGGCCGAGGTCCAGTCCTCGTCGTCGGCCGACTCCGGCCAACGAGCGGAGATCGTCGTAGTCGGCCGGCCGCCGTCGGTCGTCACGGGCCAGGAGCTTCATGGCGATCAGGTGCCCGGTGCTCGCCACCGGCATGCACCAGCCCAGGTGCGAACACCGTCGATCCGGTCGGCGGCAGCGACGATCTCGGGCTCGATACCGCACGAGGCGAAGAGCAGGTCGGTGGTCGACGTGTCCGGGGCCGGGCCGGAGAGACGTACGGTGGCCAGCCGGCCCGGGCCTCCTGTTCGACGACCGCCCCGGGCACGTAGCCGCGGCCGGCCAGTGCCGCCAGCACGACCGTCGGCTCGTCGTCGTCATGTGATCCATGACGGCGAAGTCGCAGTCCTACGTGAGGCGTGGTCGGGTCAGGGCCGCTACCGCCACACCCCCGACCAGGGCGTATCGCAGCCGTTCTGCATCGAGGTCGGCGACGACCCGGCGGAGCGAGTCTCGACCAGGTCGATCATCCGGTGCGAGGGCCAGGTGCGCCAGAACGGCCGCACGCCATCGCCATCGGGTGCCTGGCGTCGGTCGACGAGACCAGGCGGCCACCATGCCATCGACATCGTCTTCGAGTCGTCTCGGGTGGTCCCGCCGATGTCGCTGCGCGAGCGAGCTCGGCGGCCAACTCGGTTAGCTCGAACGCCTTCTGCGCGATTGTCTTGGACCACGGCGCAGATTCTACCGGCCAGGGGTGACAGCCTCCGGATCAGCCGGCGGCCAGCTCCTCCGCCAGGCGGTTGTGACGTTCGATCAGCGGCTCCAGATCGACGCCCATCAGCCGGCCCTGGTCGACCACCACCCTGCCCCCGACCAAGGACAAGTCGACACCGACCGGGGCACAGAGCACGGCAGCGGCCACCGGGTCGTGGAGCGCCCCGGCGTACTCCAGCCGATCGAGCGAGATGGCGACCAGGTCGGCGCACCGACCCGGCTCGAGCACCCCGATGTCACCTCGTCCCAGCACGGCGGCGCCGCCCCTGGTCGCCATCTCCAGGGCGGTTCGGGCGGTGAGCAGGGCGCCGCCTTCGAGGTCGGGGGCGGCGGCGAGCCGGCTGAGCAGCAACGCCTGGCGAGCCTCGGCGAGCATGTGGGACCCGTCGTTGGATGCCGACCCGTCGACACCGAGCCCGACCGGCACCCCGGCGGCCAGATAGCGCCGCACCGGGGCGATCCCCGAGGCGAGTCGCATGTTCGAGGTGGGACAGTGGGCCACCCCGGTGCCGGTGTCCGCCATGGTGGCGACGTCCGCCATCCCCGGCGAACACCGCGTGGGCGAACCAGACGTCGTCGCCCAGCCAGCCGACGTCGGCCATGAGCTCGACGGGACGGCGGCCGAACCGCTCCAGGCAGAACTCCTCCTCGTCGCGCGTCTCGGCGAGGTGGGTGTGCAAGCGGACTCCCTTGTCCCTGGCCAGCTCGGCGGAGGCGCGCATCAGGTCGGTGGTGACCGAGAACGGCGAGCAGGGTGCCAGCGCCACCCGGGTCATCGCCCCGGGTGCCGGGTCGTGGTGGCGGTCGATCATCCGCGATCGAGTCCTCGATGATCCGATCCTCGTCCTCGACGATGTCGTCCGGAGGTAGGCCGCCCTGGCTCTCCCCCAGGCTCATCGAGCCCCGGGACGCCACCAGCCTGATCCCCACCGGCTCCGCCCCCTCGATCTGGTCGTCGAGGCTGCTCCCATTGGGGAACAGGTAGAGGTGGTCGAACGCCGTGGTGCATCCGGAGAGGGCCAGCTCGGCCAGGCCGACTGTGGTCGACACCTGTACGTGCTCGGGGCGCATCCGCCCCCACATCGGGTAGAGGGTGCGCAGCCAGTCGAACAACCCGGCGTCCTGGGCGCCGGGCACCGCCCGGGTGAGGGTCTGGTAGAGGTGATGGTGGGTGTTGACCAGCCCCGGGAAGACGACACGGCCGCCGAGGTCGAGCATCTCGTCGGCGGTGGCCGGTAGCTCGTCCGACCGCCCTACGGCGACGATCATCCCGTCCTCGGCGTAGATACCGCCTCCAGTGATCTCCCGCCGTCGGTCGTCCATCGTCACCAGGACGGCGGCGTTGCGGACCAGGAGGCTGCGCATCGCAGGCTGCTACCCGGATACCGTGGAGCTGGCGCCGTTCACGTCTCGGCGATCATATGCACCTGACGGGCAGGGCCCACCTCGGGAAGGTTGGGAACGGCATGGGGACGCAACCAGGATCGGACGGGCCGGGACCACCGGACCCCGAGCAGGTGCACCCGGCCACACGGGCCGCCTGGCGACGCTGGCTGGCCGACCATCACGCCACGTCACCGGGTGTCTGGGTCGTGTCCTGGAAGCGACACACCGGCAAGCCCAGACCCGGTTACGAGGCCCTGGTCGAGGAGGCGCTCTGCTTCGGCTGGATCGACTCCCAGGCGAAGACGGTCGACGCCGACCGGTCGATGCAGAGGTTCACCCCGCGCCGGGCGGGCAGCGTGTGGGTGCGCTCGAACAAGGAGCGGGTCGCCCGCCTCCTCGCCGCCGGTCGAATGGCGCCGGCCGGGCTGGCCAAGGTGGAAGCGGCGAAGGCCGACGGCTCGTGGACCGCCTACGAGCCCGTCGAGGCCATGGAGGTGCCCGACGATCTCGCCGCCGCCCTCGCCGCCGACCCCGACGCCCGCCCCGGCTGGGAGGCGCTCAGCCGCACCGCCAGACAGCAACTGCTCTGGGGGGTCATCAGCGCCAAGCGAGAGGAGACGCGGGCGAAGCGCATCGTCGCCGCCGTCGACGCGGCCCGGGAGCGGGCTACGAGCTGACACCCTCCGGCGCGGCGCCGGTCATCGGGGCGCCATGCGGATGCCGCCATCCATCCTGACCGTCTCGGCATTCATGTAGCCGTGGGTGAGCAGGAAGTGGGCGAGTTCGGCGTACTCGTCCGGGGTGCCCAGTCGCTGCGGGTACAGCACCTGCTGGCCGAGCGACACCCGGGCCGGCTCGGGCAGGCCGGCCAGCATCGGCGTGTCCATGATCCCCGGGGCGATGGTGTTCACCCTGATCCCGTGCTGCGACAGATCGCGGGCGATGGGGAGCGTCATCCCGGCGACACCGCCCTTCGACGCCGAGTAGGCGGCCTGGCCCACCTGGCCGTCGAACGCCGCCACCGAGGCGGTGTTGACGATGGCGCCGCGGTCACCGGTCGGGTCGGGTTGGTTGCGCGCCATCGCCGTCGCCGCCAGCCGGATGCAGTTGAAGGTGCCGATCAGGTTGATGGTGACCACCTTGGCGAAGTGGCCGAGGTCGTGGGGGTTGCCGTCCCGATCCACCGTCTTGGCGGGCGGTGCGATCCCGGCGCAGTTGACCAGCGCCCGCAGCGGGGCGACCTCGACGGCGGCGTCCACCGCCGCCTGTACCTGCTCGGCGTCGGTGACGTCGGCGTGCACGTAGACGCCCCCGATCTCGGAGGCGGTGGCCTCGCCGGCTTCGTCCTGGAGGTCGACGACGACCACGGTGGCGCCGTCGGCGGCGAGGCGGCGAGCGGTGGCGGCCCCGAGCCCCGATGCGCCGCCGGTGACGATTGCCGAGATCCCGTTGAGCTCCATGGCCGGGCAGCCTACCGGGCGCCTCCGCCCGCGTTCCGCAGCTCAGCCACCGCTGCCGTAAGGCCGGGTGATGATCTCCAGCAGGTGCCCGCTCGGTTCCTCGAAGTACAGGCCCCGGCCCCCGTCGTTGGTGTTGATCTCGCCGGGACGCTTGCGCGATGGGTCGGCGTAGAACTCGACGCCCCGCTCCCGGATTCGTCCCCAGATCTCGTCGAACTCCGTCTCGCTGACCAGGAAGGCGTAGTGCTGGGCGACGATGTCGCCTGGTCGGTCGGCCACGTCGAGAGACACCCCGTTGGCCGTCTGCACGACGAGGAACGGGCCGTACCGTCCAGGGTCGGGCAGCCCGAGAACGCCGGCGATGAACGCCGCGGTCTCGGCCTGGTCACGGGAGGCGACGATGGTGTGGTTCAGCTCGACGGGCATGATCCGACCCTACCCGTGCCGGGAGGACGAACAGGTCGGCCGGTGCCGTGACCCGTTACCACTCGTCCGGTGGGGCGGTGACGGCGTAACCTTGGGTACCTTCGTTTCCCCTGGAGGGCTGGTTGGACGGGGTCTGGGTCCAGCTCGTGCTGGTGGCGGTGCTGGTCATCCTCAACGGCATGTTCGCCGGCAGCGAGCTCGCCATGATCGCCCTCCGCCCGACGCAGATCGAGGCGATGGAGGAACGGGGCGCCACCGGTAGGGCCGTGGCCCGCCTGTCGCGCGAGCCGAACCGGATGCTCGCCACCATCCAGGTGGGCATCACCCTGGCGGCGATGCTGGCCAGCGCCACCGCCGCGGTGACCCTGTCCGAGCCGGTGGCCGACTGGTTGGCTCCGCTGGGCCGCTGGGCGCAACCGGTCGCTCTCTTGCTGGTCACGCGGCGCTCGCCTTCATCAGCCTGGTGTTCGGCGAGCTGGCCCCGAAGCGGCTCGCCCTGCAGCGCCCCGAGGCGTGGAGCCTGGTGGCGGCGCGCCCGCTCGAGGTGCTCGCCACGGTCACCCGCCCCATCGTGTGGCTCCTCGGCGTCTCGACCAACCTCGTGGTGCGCCTCTTCGGTGGTGATCCCGAACCTGGTGCGGCACGACGTGACGGTGGAGGAGGTGCGCCAGATGGTCTCCACGCATCGCGCCCTCACCACCGAGCAACGCACCATCGTCGCCGGCACCTTCGAATCGGCCACGCTCACCGTGCGCGACGTGATGGTCCCCCGGACCCGGGTCACCGGGCTCGCCGCCGACCTCGACGCCGTCGAAGGGTTGCAGCGCCTGCTCGCCTCCACGCACTCGCGGGCACCGGTGTACGTCGGGTCGCTCGACGACACCGTCGGCGTGGTGCACCTGAAGGACCTGGTGGGCCCCGGTGGCGTGGTCGGCGACCACATGTCGACGATCCTCGCCCTGCCCGACAGCGTGCTGGTGCTCGACGCCCTGCGCCGGATGCAACGCGAGCGCCAGCACATGGCGGTCGTCGTCGACGAGCACGGCGGCGTCGACGGGATCGTCACCCTCGAGGACCTGCTCGAAGAGTTGGTCGGGGAGATCTACGACGAGTTCGACCGTGACATGCTCGACCTGGACTGGCAGCCCGACGGTTCGCTGGTGGTCCGAGGCAGCTTCGGCATCCACGACCTCGCCGACGCCGACGTCGAGCTGCCCGAGGGCGACTACTCCACAGTGGCCGGGCTGGTGCTCGACGAGCTGGGGCGGATGGCGGAGCAGGGGGACGAAGTGGACACCGGAGACTGGACCATCGAGGTGCTCGGGGTCACCGGCACCACGATCGAGCGGGTCCGCCTCACCCGCAGCCTGCCCGAGCTGGACCTCGAGTACGGCGGCGAGGGCTGAGCCGTTGGTGAACGCCCGGGACAGTCGGAAACCCGGCGGTGGGGGCTGGGAACCCAACCGCACTGCGCTGAGGCGTCAGCCGAGAGCCATGAGCATCTGAGGCCGAGCGCCGTGCTCGGCCTCAGCCGAACTCGATGCCCTGGGCCAGGGGGAGCTCGTCGCTCCAGTTGATGGTCACCGTCTGGCGGCGCATGTAGGTCTTCCACGAGTCGGAGCCGGCCTCACGCCCGCCCCCGGTCTCCTTCTCGCCACCGAATGCCCCGCCGATCTCGGCTCCCGAGGTGCCGATGTTGACGTTGGCGATGCCGCAGTCCGAGCCCTGGGCGGAGAGGAACCTCTCGGCGTACTTCATCGAGTCGGTGAAGATCGCCGACGACAGGCCCTGCCGCACCCCGTTCTGCACCGCCATCGCCTCGTCGAAGCTGTCGACCTCGATGAGGTAGAGGATCGGAGCGAAGGTCTCCTCCTGCACGATGGCGGCGTCGGCGGGGATCTTGACGATCGCCGGCTCGACGAAGTTGCCGGGCTGCTCCAACAGGTTGCCGCCGACCAGCACCTCGCCCCCCTGTCCGCGGGCCAGGTCGAGCGCCTGCATCATGTCGTCGACGGCGCCCGGCGTGATCAGCGGTCCCATCAGGGTGCCATCGGCGAGCGGGTCGCCGATGGAGACCTGCCCGTAGGCCTCCACCAGCCGCTTGGCGAGCACGTCGGCGACGCCGCGGTGGACGATCAGCCGCCGCAGCGAGGTGCACCGCTGGCCGGCGGTGCCCACGGCGGCGAACAGGGCCGCCCGGGTGACCAGGTCGAGGTCGGCGTCGTCCATCACGATGATGGCGTTGTTGCCGCCGAGCTCGAGCAGCGAGCGTCCCAGCCGCTTCGCCGTCGCCAGCCCCACCTTCTCGCCGACCGCGGTCGAGCCGGTCGCCGAGATCAGCGGGAGGCGGCGGTCGTTGATCATGGTGTCGCCGACGGACGGAGCCGGGGCCGATCACCAGGTTGAAGACTCCCTCGAACCCGGTGCCGTCCATCACCTCGTCGGCGATGTTGGTCACGGCGATGGCGCACAACGGGCACGTGGCTCGACGGCTTCCAGACGATGGTGTCGCCGCACACGGCGGCGATGCACGAGTTCCAGCTCCACACGGCGACAGGGAAGTTGAAGGCGGTGATCACCCCGACCGGGCCCAGCGGGTGCCACTGCTCGTACATCCGGTGGCGGGGGCGCTCGCTGGCCATGGTGAGCCCGTAGAGCTGGCGGGACAACCCGACGGAGAAGTCGGCGATGTCGATCATCTCCTGGACCTCGCCCAGGCCCTCGGCGCGGATCTTGCCCATCTCCAGGCTGACCAGCTCGCCCAGCGGCTCCTTGTAGCTGCGCAGGGCGTCGGCGAGGCGGCGGACGTGGGCGCCACGTCGGGAGGCGGGAGCATCCGCCACGCCTCGAACGTCCTGACGGAGTCGGCGACCACGACCTCGTACTCGTCGAGGGTGGCCTGGGTCACCGCGGCGATGGGCTCGCCGGTCGCCGGGTTCTCGCTGAGCAGCTCGGCGCCGGTGGTGTCGAGCCAGCCGCCGGCGTAGGCCCCCCGGTTGACCGCGGACAGGCCGAGGGCTGACAGAATCGCGTCGGGTTGCACCGCCGGAACCTCCATGGGGAATCTCCGGGGAATGCTACCGGGCGGCAATGACCTCGATCTCGACCCGGAAACCGCCGGGCAGCGCCGCCACCTGGACCGTGGATCGGGCCGGCTTGGCCTCTCCGACGTACCCGGCGTACGCCTCGTTCACCACCGGGAAGTCGGCGATGTCGGCGAGGAAGATGGTCGTCTTGACGATGTCGTCGTAGCCGAGGCCAACATCACCCAGCATCGCCCCGATGTTCGCCATGATCCGGTGGGCCTGTTCGACGACGTCGTCACCGACGGATTCACCGCTGGCAGGGTCGATCCCTACCTGCCCGGAGAGGAAGACGAATCCGTTGGCCTCCACCGCCGGTGAATACGGCCCGAGCGCCTGGGGCGCCGAGGGGACGGTGAGCATGGTCTTGGGCACGGGCACGCTCCAGGGTCAGGCAACGCCCTCGACCCTACTCAGTCGAACTTTGAGCGAGTGAACGGCTGTGGGCGGGTCAAACGCTCAAAGTTGGCCCGTGACCCAGCGCTCGAATCGAACTTTGAGCGAGTGAACGGCTATGGGCGGGTCAAACGCTCAATGTTGGTGCGTGACCCAGGAGGCGGATCAGCAGAAGGACTGGCCGCAGCCGCAGGAACGCTGCTGGTTGGGGTTCTCGATGGCAAACCCGGCGCCCTGGAGGCCCTGGTTCTTGTAGTCGATGACCGCCCCGGAGAGCATCGCCGCCGATTCGGCGTCGACCGCCAGACGGACCCCGCCGTTCTCGCTGACCACGTCGGTGTCGTCGATCTGCGGTGTCGAAGAACATGTCGTAGGAGAACCCTGAGCACCCACCGGGACGCACTGCGAGCCGCAACATCAGGCTGGGATCGCCCTCGGCCTCGATCAGCTCGCGCACCTTGTCGGCGGCGGCATCGCTGAGGCTGGCCCCGATGACGGGAGCGCCGGCGGTGTCATGGGTGTGCTCGGTGGTTGTCATGCGCGCAAGTCCTCCTGGCCCCTGAGTATACGGCTCAACCCTCGGCATCCCACCGACATTCCCTACACATGGCTCTTCGGCCGACGTCTCATCGCCTGAAACCTCGTTTCATGGCTCTTCGGCTGACGCCTCATCGCGGTGCGATGGGGGACCCCCAGCCCCCATCGCCGAGTCTCCGCCTGACAGCGGAACCTCCGTTTCATGGCTCTTCGGCTGACGCCTCATCGCTGTGCGATGGGGGACCCCCAGCCCCCATCGCCGAGTCTCCGCCTGACAGCGGAACCTCGCGTTTCATGGCTCTTCGGCTGACGCCTCATCGCTGTGCGATGGGGGACCCCCAGCCCCCATCGCCGAGTCTCCGCCTGACAGCGGAGCCTCGATTTCACGCCCTGTTCACTTCACCGCACCCGGCGACCGGAGGACGATGGGGCGATGAGAGTGCTGCTCGCCGAAGACGACCCGGTGGTCGGGGATTCCCTCGAATACGCCCTGCGCGCAGTCCATCACTCGGTGAGGCGTTCCACCGGAGTGGCGGATACCGTCGGCCTGGTCGGTGACGGGGTGGCCGACATCGTCCTGCTCGACATCCAACTCGACGACGGCAGCGCCTGGGACGTGCTCGACCGGATCGCCGTGCCCCACCCTCCGTTCCGGGTGTCCTTGATCAGCGCCACCGACCTGGCTCCGCCGCTGCGGTGGTCCTACATCCCGGCCTTCCGCAAGCCGCTCGACCAGGACACGCTGGGAAACGCCATCGACCAGGCGGTCCCCTTCGAGGGGAGCGACGCCGATCCCGGGCTGGCGAACCGGCCGGCCGCGCCCTGGTTGGAACGGCTGCTCCTGGCCGACGTCACCGTCGAAGGCCCTCTCGATCCCGATGACGCTGGCGGCCGTCGCCTTGGTGACCTTGCTGATGATCCCGGTACGCGAGGAGGCGTTCGGCGCGATCAGCGCCGCCTACACGGTCGATCGTCCTGCTGCTCGCCGCCTATTCCGGGCCGGCGGTCGGGTTGCTCGCCGCGGCCACCGCCTTCGTCGCCTACGACTGGTTCATGGTCCCGCCGTACCAAACGCTGCGGATCGCCAGCACCGCCCTCGTGCTCGACCTACTCGCCTTCCTCGCCGCCTCGGTCATCGGCATCCGTGCTCATCGCCGCCGGGCGCTCGCTCGCCCGGGGCCGGGCCAGCGACGCGGCCTTGAGCCGGTTGCGGCTGCGGCTGACCACCGAGACCATGGACGTGCCCTCCGGAGCAGCTTGCTCGACACCCTGACCAGGGTGGTCGGCCGCTCTCTGCCCGAGGGCTCTGAAGTGGCGTTGATCACCGGTGAGGACGACATCCCGGCGTGGGTCCCTGAGGAGATGGTCGACCTGGCGAGGATCGAGCGGCGCACCGTCGAGACCAGGTCGGAGAACCGCGCCGTCTTGCTGATTCCTGTGGACGCCGACGGGATGCTGCTGGCGGCGGTGGCGCCCGGGTCGCGCTTCGCGGACCAGGACCGCCGCTCGCTGGGTTACGCAGCCACCGAGCTCGCCCACACCAGCGAGCGCATCGAACTGCTCCAGGTGGCGGAGAGCGCCCACCGTCTCCGTGCCCGGGACGAGGCGAAGAACGCGCTCCTCGCCGCCGTGGGCCACGACCTGCGTACCCCGCTCGCCTCGATGAAGGCAGCCGTCTCGGCGGTGCTGGCACCCGACGTGGAGCTGTCGAACGACCGCCGAGCGCGGGCTGCTCGAGACCATTGACAGTGAGGTCGATCGCCTCGACGAGATGATCGACCACCTGCTCGACCTCTCCCGGCTGGAGAGCGGCGCCTTCCGCCTCAAGCGCGACCCGGTGGACCTCGCCAAGCTCACCCTCGACGCCGCCGATCGGGTCCGCCTCGCCTCCGGGCGGGAGATCCAGGTCCACAGCACCGGGGACGCCACCGTCGCCGGGGACCCGGTGCGTCTGCTCGAAGTCATGACCAACCTGATGGACAACGCGGCCCGTTACTCGACACCGGAAACCCCGATCCAGGCCAGCGTCCGCCCCGATCCGGGGCACGTAACCGTGTCCATCGCCGACCAGGGGCCCGGCATCGACCGCGAGGAGCAGGAGAAACTGTTCCTCCCCTTCGTCCGCGGTGCCCGCTCCGGTCCGGGTAGCGGGCTCGGATTGGCCATCACCCGGTCCATCGTCACCGCCCACCACGGCCGGATCGACGTCATATCGGCGCCCGGTTCGGGCACCACGATGTCGGTCAGCATCCCGAGGCAACCCGTCGATGCCTGACGGTGCGCGCTCGGTGCTGGTGGTCGAGGACGACCCCGCCTTCGGTCGACTCTTGACCGAGGTGCTGCGCGGTGTCGGGCACGACGCGGTCCTGGCTCCGACCGGCGCCGAGGCGCTGGAGGCGATGGCCTCGTCGCCGCCGGCGGTGGTGTTCGTCGACGTGGACCTGCCTGATGGGACCGGGTGGACCGTGCTCGACGAGATGGATCGCCTGGGGATCTCTCCTGACCGGGTGGTGGTGTCGAGCGCCTCGCTGGCGGCTCTGCACCACGACCGACCCGGCGTCTTCGTGCTCCGCAAGCCGTTCCCGATCCAGTCGCTGCTGCGACTGATCGATGGCGACGAGTTCCCCGAGATCTGACCAACTGCAGGAGACCGTCCGTGGAAGATCTGTTGGTGCTCGCCACCGCCGCCCTGTCCGGGGTGGTGCTCTGGCTCGTCGTGATCCTGTGCCGGAGGGCGTGATGGGCTGGGACGATTGGATCCTGCTGATCGTGTCGGTGGCCGTCGCCGTCCTACCTGGCGATCGCCCTGTGGAAACCCGAGAGGTTCTGACGTGGCCGTCGGGTTGCTGACGTTCGCTGCCTACCTCCTGGTCGTCACCCTGGTGGCAATCCCACTGGGCCGCTACCTGGCGGCGGTGTACAGCGGGACCGCCGACCGGGCGGCCCGCGTCCTCGGCCCGCTGGAGCGCCTCATCTACCGGGTACTCCGCGTCGACCCCGAGGTGGAGCACGGCTGGCGAACCTATCTCGGTGGGCTGCTCGCCTTCAACGCCGTCGGCTTCATCAGTCCTGTACGGCCTGCTGCGGTTCCAGGGCTCGTTGCCCTTCAATCCGGAAGGTCTCCCCGGCGTGTCCCCGTGGATCGCCTTCAACACCGCGGTCAGCTTCGTCACCAACACCAACTGGCAGGCGTACGGCGGCGAGTCGACGATGTCCTACCTGTCGCAGTTCGCCGGTCTCACCGTGCAGAACTTCGTATCGGCGGCGGTGGGCCTGGCGGCGGCGGCGGCGCTGATCCGGGCGGTGGCCCGTCGCAATACCGACAAGATCGGCAACTTCTGGGTCGACCTGGTGCGGTCGAACCTGTACGTGCTGCTGCCCATCTCCTTGCTGTTCGCCTTCGTCCTGGTCAGCCAGGGGGTCGTGCAGAACTTCGACCCCTACGCCGAGGTCGCCACCGTCGAGGGAGCGGCGCAGGTGATCCCGGGCGGGCCCGCCGCCAGCCAGGTCGCCATCAAGGACCTGGGCACCAACGGCGGCGGGTTCTTCAACGCCAACTCGGCGCACCCGTTCGAGAACCCGACCCCGTTGAGCAACGCGGTGATCATCGTGATGATGCTGGCCATCCCGGCCGGCCTGGTCCTGGCGTACGGTCGGATGACCGGGCGCCGCCGCGACGGCTGGGCGATCTACGCCGCCATGACGGTGCTGCTCACCGTGTTGACCGTCGGGGCGATCGTCGAAGAGGCCGACGCCGGCGCCGCTTCCGGCACCGGGGCCGACGCCACCGCCTCCGTCGAGGCACCCGGAGGCAACATGGAGGGCAAGGAGGTCCGCTTCGGCACCGCCGAGAGCGCCATCTACGCCTCGGTGACGACCGCCCTCTCCAACGGCTCGGTGAACAGCGCCCACGACTCGATGACCCCGATGGGCGGCGCCGTCCCGCTGGTCAACATGATGCTGGGCGAGGTGGTGTTCGGCGGGGTCGGGGTCGGCCTCAACGGGATGCTGGTATTCGTGGTGCTCACCGTCTTCATCGCCGGCCTCATGGTGGGCCGGACCCCCGAGTGGGCCGGCAAGAAGCTGGAGGGCGGCGACGTAAAGCTGGCGGTGATGGCCACCATCGCCCCGCAGATGGTGGTGCTGGTCCTCGCCGGGCTCGCCGCCGGGACCTCGCTGGGCCGCGCCGGTATCTTCAATCCCACGCCCCACGGCTGGACGGAGATCCTCTACGGGTTCACCTCGGCGGGGAACAACAACGGGTCGGCGTTCGGCGGTCTCGGGTCGGCGCAGACGTTCTACGCCTCCACGCAGGGGCTGGCGATGATCGCCGGCCGGTTCCTCACCCTGATCCCGGTGGTGGCCCTGGCGGGACGTCTGGCCAACCGGACCGCCACCGACGTCCCCAGCGACGTCACCTTCCGAACCGACGGACCTCTGTTCGTCGTCCTGCTGCTCGCCGTGGTGGTGATCGTCGGTGCCCTCACCTTCCTGCCGGCGCTCGCCGTCGGCCCCTTCGCCGAGGCCCTCGGAGGAGCATCGTGACCGCACCGGTAGCAGCCCCCGAAGGTCCCGGGCCGGTCGCGTCGCGACCTGGCCACCCCGGGCATCTTGGACCCGGCGCTGCTCGGCGCCGCCGTCAAGGCGTCCTTCCCCAAGCTCAGCCCGGCCACCCTGGTCAGGAACCCGGTGATGTTCGTGGTCGAGATCGGCGCATTGATCACCACCGTGATCGCCGTCATCCGCTTCACCGACGGCGACCCGGCCACCGGTGGCGGTTTCGCCCTGTGGGTGGCCGCCTGGCTGTGGTTCACCGTGCTGTTCGCCAACTTCGCCGAGGCGATGGCCGAGGCGAGGGGCAAGGCCCAGGCGGACAGCCTGCGGGCCACCAGGGCGGGCACCACCGCCCGCAAGCTGGTCGAAGGGCCGACCGGTCACGCAGAGACGATCGTCGACTCTACGTCGCTGCGGAGCGGCGACCTGGTCCGCATCGAGAGCGGCGACATCGTCCCCGGCGACGGCGAGGTGGTGGAAGGCGTCGCCTACGTCAACGAGGCTGCCATCACCGGCGAGTCCGCCCCGGTGCTCAAGGAGCCGGGGACCGACATTCGCTCTTCGGTCACCGGGGGCACCACGGTCGTCTCCGACTGGCTCGTCGTGCGCATCACCGCCGACCCCGGGGAGACCTTTCTCGACCGCATGATCGCACTGGTGGAGGGGGCCAACCGGCAGAAGACCCCGAACGAGATCGCCCTGTCGCTGCTGCTGAGCGGGCTCACCATGGTGTTCCTGGTGGTGTGCGTCACCGTGCTGCCCATCACCACGCTGGTCACCCCGGAGTCGCCCGCCGACCCGGTGGTGCTGGTGGCCCTGTTCGTCACCTTGATCCCGACCACCATCGGCGGGCTGCTCTCCGCCATCGGCATCGCCGGCATGGACCGGGTCACCCGGTTCAACGTGATGGCCAAGTCGGGCCGCGCCGTAGAGGCCGCCGGCGACTGTGACACGCTGCTGCTCGACAAGACCGGCACCATCACGTTCGGCAACCGGATGGCAGCGTCCTTCTGGCCGCTCACCGGTGTCGGCGAGAGGGAACTGGCCGAGGCGGCCGCCCGTGCCTCCTACCTCGACGACACCCCCGAGGGCCGCTCCGTGGTGGCCCTGGCCCGGGAGAAGGGGGTCACCGGCGCGGCCGTGCCCGGGGACGAGTTCGTGCCCTTCTCGGCGTCGACCCGGCTGTCGGGCGTCACCTACGACGGGAGCGGCACCTGGAAGGGGGCCGGGTCGGCGGTCCGTGCCCTGGTCCCCGACGGCCCGGCCGAGCTCGAGGAGATCGCCGAACGGGTGGCAGGACGAGGCGCCACCCCGCTCGGGGTGGTCGCCGACGGGAGGGCGCTCGGTGTGATCGAGCTCGCCGACACGGTGAAGCCGGGCCTCCCGGAGCGCTTCGACATGCTGAGACGCCTCGGGTTGCGCACCGTCATGATCACCGGCGACAACCCGATCACCGCCGCCTTCATCGCCGATGCGGCCGGGGTCGACGACTTCCTGGCCGACGCCACCCCGGAGGACAAGCTGGCGTTGATCCGACGAGAGCAGGAAGGCGGCCGGCTGGTGGCGATGACCGGTGACGGCACCAACGACGCCCCCGCCCTGGCCCAGGCCGACGTCGGGCTGGCGATGAACTCGGGCACCGCCGCCGCCAAGGACGCCGCCAACATGGTCGACCTCGACTCCGACCCCACCAAGGTCATCGAGGTGGTCCGGATCGGCAAGGAGCTGCTGATGACCCGGGGGGCGGTAACCACGTTCTCCATCGCCAACGACGTGGCCAAGTACTTCGCCATCCTGCCCGCCCTGTTCGCCGCCGCCCTACCCGGGCTCGACTCGCTCGACATCATGCGGCTGGGCACACCACACAGCGCAATCATGTCGGCGGTCATCTTCAACGCCCTGGTCATCGTCGCCCTGGTGCCGCTGTGCCTGCGGGGCGTCCGCACCAGGGCGCGCACCGCCTCCGGCATCCTCTACCGCAACGTGGCCATCTACGGGCTCGGTGGGCTGATCGTCCCGTTCGTCGGCATCAAGGCCATCGACATGCTCCTCGACCTCACCGGGTGGTTCTCGTGATCCAGATCGCCCGGGCCTTCGGGGCCCTCCTGGTCTTCACCGCGCTGCTCGGCTTCGGGTACACCGGGGCGGTGACCCTGGTGGGCACGCTGGTGTGGCCCGATCAGGCGGAGGGCTCGCTGGCGGAGCGCGACGGCGAGGTGGTGGGGAGCCGCCTGCTCGCCCAGCCGTTCACCGATCCCGGGTACCTGTGGCCGCGCCCTTCGGCATCGGGGTACAACGCCGACCCCGAGCTCGCCGTCGCCGACCGGGCCCTTTCCTACCCGTCCAACATGGGGCCGACCAACCCCGACCTCATCGCCTCGATCGAGGAGCTGGTCGGGGTGTACGGCGCCGGGGTCCCGGTCGACCAGGTCACCGGCTCGGGATCGGCCCTCGACCCGCACCTGTCACTGGCGGCGGCGCGGTGGCAGGTGCCCCGGATCGCTGAAGCTCGCCGCGTCGACGAGTCCACGGTGCACCAGGTCATCGACGACAACGTGCTCAGCTGGCCGGGCCGGCTCTACGTCAACGTCCTCGAGGTGAACCTCGCCCTCGATAGTCTGACCACCGCCGGCTGACAAGGAGGCGGCGTTGCCCTCGGCGGACCCCGATCGGGATCAGCGTGTGGCCCGGGCGGTGCTGGCGGCGAGATCCGAGGTCGCACCCGACGCCGGGCGCCTCACCGTCTTCCTCGGTTTCGCCCCCGGCGTGGGCAAGACGTACGCCATGTTGGGGGCGGTGCACGACCTGGTCCGCCAGGACCGTGACGCCGTCGTCGGCTTCGTCGAGACCCACGGGCGGGCCGACACCGCCGCCCTGCTCGACGGGCTCGTCGTGATCCCCCGGCGTCGGGTCGAGCACCGTGGGGTCGCCATCGAGGAGTTCGACCCGGACGCCGTGATCGCCCGCCGCCCCGAGATCTGCGCCGTCGACGAGCTGGCCCACACCAACGCCCCCGGCAGTCCCCGGGCCCGGCGCTACGAGGACGTCGACGCGGTCCTGGCCGAGGGGATCGACGTGCTCACCACCCTCAACATCCAGCACCTGGAGAGCCTCAACGACGTGGTCGAGTCCATCGCCGGGGTCAAGGTGCGGGAGCGCATCCCCGACGAGGTCCTCGACCGCGCCGACGAGATCATCCTGGTCGACCTGTCCACCGACGAGCTGCGCCATCGCCTGCAACAGGGCAAGGTCTACGCCGACGCCGCCGCCGCCCGGGCGCTGGAGAACTTCTTTCGGCCGGGGAACCTGAACGCGCTGCGCCAGCTCGCCCTCACCAGGACGGCGCAGACGGTGGACCGGGAGCTCGACGAGTACCTGGCGGTCCATGGGATCGAGTCGCCGTGGCGCTCAACCGAGCGGGTGCTCGCCTGCGTCGACGAGACCCCCGCCGGCGCCACGGTGGTCCGGCGCGCCTTCCGGCTGGCCAACGCCGAGCGCGGCGAGTTCCTGGTCGTCGCCGTGCACCCCGGCAGCGATCCGCCCAAGCAGATGGGGGACACGCTGGCGGTGGCCGGTGACCTCGGCGCCGTGGTGATCGGCCGGCAGGGAACACGACGGGAGGTGGCCCGCGAGATCGTCGCCGTCGCCCGAGAGCAACGGGTCACGCTCGTGGTGATGGGCCCGTCCCACCGCACCTTGTGGGAGCGCCTGTGGGGGGGCGACATCATCGACCGGGTGATCACCGCGCTCCCCGACGTCGACGTTCTCGTCCTCGGCCTCGGCGAAGACTGACCCCCCGCAGGTACCATCGCCGTCTCTCGGAGCCAGGTTCGCCGTTGCCCACAGTCCTCATCGCCGACGACGACCGCGCCTTCCTGCGCACCGTCTCCACCCTGCTCGAGGCGTCGGGCTACACCACGGTCACCGCCGAGTCGGCGGTCGAGGCCATCGACCGGTTCCCGCGGGCGCACCCCGACCTGGTGATCGTCGACCTGCACATGCCGGGTGGAGGGATGCGGCTGGTGGAGGCGCTGGCCGGGCACACCGCGGTGCCGGTGATGGTCCTCTCCGGCGACCACGACGAGGCGGTGAAGGTGCAGGCTCTCGATGCCGGAGCCGAGGACTTCGTCACCAAGCCGTTCGCCGCCGCCGAGCTGCTCGCCCGGGTGAGGGTGATGCTGCGCCGCGGAGGTCGGACCGGTGACGAGATCACCGCCGGGAGGCTCACCCTCCTCCCCGCATCGCTCTCGGTCCGGGGGCCGGGGGGGTCGGCGGAGTTGACTCCCACCGAGTTCGAGCTCCTGCGGGCGCTGGCCCGAGCCGATGGCTTCGTGACCACCGGAGGCCTGCTCGCCGAGGTGTGGGGCCCCGCCTACTCGCGCGAGCAGGAGTACGTGCGCGCCTATGTGCGGCGGGTCCGGGGCAAGCTGGCCTCCATCGGGCTCGGCGACGCCATCGACAGCCGTCCCGGATCTGGCTACCGGCTGATCACTGACGGGCCGGGCTGACCGCCGTCACTCGTCGGCGTGGCACACCGCTTCGACGTTGTTGCCGTCGGGGTCGCGCACGAAGGCGCCGAAGTACGTGGCGTGGTACTCGGGCCACACCCTCGGCTCGTGGAGCACCTCCGTGCCTTGGGCGACGGCGGCGTCTCGGAAGGCGACCACGGCGGCGCGGTCGGGCGCCTGGAAGGCGATGTGGGCTTCCTGGCGGACATCGCCGTGGGTCTCCTCGGGACCGATCCAGAAGGTGGGGAAGGCGACGCCGTAGCCGATGGCATTGGGAAACTCCAGGATCCGGTGGCCGCCGAGCGGGGCGAGCACCGCGTCGTAGAAAGCGGCGGCCCGAGCGAAGTCGGCGACCTGGATGGAGAGATGGTCGAGCACTGCCCTCATGATGCCAGCCCTTCCGCATAGTGGGGACCGGGTCCTCCGTACAATGTGGCCATGCCGGACCGCACTTCTATCGAGGCGACCCTCCGGGGGGTGATCGACCCCGAGCTGGGCGCCGACATCGTCGACCTCGGGATGGTCAAGGGCGTCGACATCGACGGTGGGAACGTCGACATCCACATCGCCCTCACCATCGCCGCCTGCCCGATCCGCGACCAGATCGAGCAGGACGTGGTGCGCAAGGTCTCGGCGATGCCTGGGGTCGACCGGGTCGACGTCCACATCGCCGCCATGAGCCAGGAGGAGCGATCCCGGCTGATGGACCGCGCCCGGGTGCGCGCCCGGGAGAACGCCACCCCGACCCGGGTGAGCCCGCTCACCCGCGTCATCGCGGTGAGCAGCGGCAAGGGCGGCGTCGGCAAGTCGTCGCTCGCCGTCAACCTGGCGGCGGCCATCGCCGACCAGGGTTTCGAGGTCGGGCTGCTCGACGCCGACATCTGGGGCTTCTCGGTGCCCCGGATGCTGGGCGCCACCGAGGCGAGACTGGAGGCGGGCGACGACCGCCGCATCGTCCCTGCCAGAGCCCAGGGCATCCACGTCGTCTCCACCGGGCTGATCGTCGACGACGAGAAGATGGCGCTGATGTGGCGCGGGCTCATGCTCTCCAAGGCCCTGGAGCAGTTCCTCACCGACGTCGCCTGGCCACAGGACCTCGACTACCTGATCCTCGACATGCCCCCGGGTACCGGCGACATCCAGATGGCGCTGGCCCGGCTACTCCCCCAGGCGGAGCTGGTGGTGGTCACCACCCCGCAGCTGGCCGCCCAGAGGGTGGCGGCCCGGGTGGCCGACATGGCCCGCCGCTCCCACATGCCGGTGGTCGGGGTGGTGGAGAACATGTCCGGTTTCACCACCGAGGACGGCCGCCACTACCCGCTGTTCGGGGCCGGTGGCGGCCAGCAACTCGCCGACGACCTCGGCGTTCCCCTGCTCGGCCAGATCCCGCTCGACCCGTTCGTGGTCGAGGGAGGCGACCAGGGCACCCCGGTGGTGCGGGCCCATCCCGAGTCGCCGGCGGCGTTCGCCATCGCCGAGACCGCCAAGCGGCTCACCGAGCTGGTCCCCCCCGCCGCCGACGAGACCTGTACCTCGAGGATCGCCATCCTCGCCGAGCAGCTCGCCCACCTGCCCTGAGACACCACTCCTGCCTGCTACGTCGGGACGCTCACCCCGGGAACGTGGCGGGCGAGGAATCGGAGGATGGCGCCCGACCTGACGGACCTCCTCGTCGATGTCGTATGAGCCGTGGCCGGCGCCGAACATGACGACCTCGTGGGGGTGGTCCCGAGCCGCCAGCTTGTCGACGTACGCCATCGCCTGGCGCAGTGGGCACCGGGTGTCGTTCTCGCCGATCAAGAAGATCACCGGGGCGACCACCGTCTCCGTGAAGTGGATCGGGTTGCGGTCGGCCATCAGATCGGGCACCTGGTCGGGGGTCCCACCGATGAGCGCCCGGTCGTAGGCCTGGAGCTCCGGTGACAGGTCCTCGTAGCCCATGGCGTAGTCACCGACCGGGACCCCGGCGATCCCCGCCACCCAGAGCTCCGGGTGCTTGCCCAGCTCGAGCACGGTGATGTAGCCGCCCCACGACCATCCACCGATGACGGCGCGCTCGGGGTCGGCGATGCCACGGGCGACGAGGTCGGCGAGGCCGGCGTTGACGTCGACCAGCTCCGGTCCACCGATGTCGCCGATCAGACGGTCACGCCATGCCCGCCCATAGCCGGTGGAGCCCCGGTAGTTGACCAGGCCGACGGCGAACCCCATGTCGACGTAGGCGGCGATCTCGGGATGCCAGCGGTCCTTGTCCTCCCAGGCCGGTCCCCCGTGGACCCGCATGATCACCGGGAACGGCCCGTCACCCTCGGGAGCGACGTAGAAGCCGTGGACCACGTCACCCTCCCCGTTGTCGAACCGCCAGGAGACGAACGGCCATCCCGCCGGGGCGGTGGGAGTGGGGAACACCTTCGCCCCCGACAGGTCCAGCACCGCGGGGGCGCGGTGCCGCTCGTCAGCTCGAGCCACACGTCGCCATCGGGCCGCACCCGGGCGCCCTCGATGCTCCCCTCCGGCGTCGCCAGCCGTTCGACCGACCGGGTGGCGAGGTCGTAGCGGTAGAGACGGTCCCGGCCCTTGTCGTTGTGGGTGAGCAACAGGGCCTCGCCGTCGGGCCACCAGTCGGCCACCGAGACCGGGCCTTCGAGGTCGAGGTGCCAGGTCGGTCCAGTCCCCGGAGGCAAGGTCCCAGACGGCTGGACTGAAGTCCACTCCTCGCTCGTGGCTGACGGCGAGTCGCTGGTCCCCCGGCAGCGGCGACCAGGCGGCGGCAGCGAGTGCCAGACTGTGGTCGACCTGCTCGGCGACGGTCTCCCCGGTGCGGGAGTCGATGATCCGTAGGCCCGGGTGGATGGCGTCGCCGTGCTCCGCGTGCTCGAGCGCCAGCAGGGAACCGTCGGCGGAGAGCCCGGCCAGGCCGCTACGCCCCTGCTCGACGCCGCCGATGGAGAGCCACTCGGGGCTTCGCAGTACCTCCCTTGCCGGCCCGCCGTCGACGGCGACGTACAGGGCAAACCCGTCGTCGTCGCTGATGACGGCGGCCACCACGCCCGGCGCCTGCGTCAAACCCTGGTTCCAGCCTTCGGGGGCGCCGTCGAGGAACGGGACGGGCTCGCCGCCGGCGAACGGCTGGGCGTACCAGCGGCCGGCCTCGCTCCCGGTCTCGTCCTGCCAGAACACCACCCGATCACCGTCGAGGGTGACTCCGCCCTCGATCACGCCGATCGGGTGGTTGGTGACCTGGCGGTGGGTGCCGGCAACGCGGTCCCAGGCGTGCACCTGGTAGACCCCGCTCTCGCTGCTCACGTACGCCAGGTGATCGGGGGCTGCCCGTGCCCACTGGGGCAGGGAGATGGTGGGCGTGCGGAAGCGTTGCTCCCATCGCGGGGCGGTGGCCATCGTCGCACGATACCCGCGGTGATCGCCGACCCCCCGACGGGGAGGACGACCGTGCGGCGGAGCCCACCGGGTGGCAGGCGAACAGCGTCACCTGCCGGGCGCTACTCTGCCCGGCAATCCAGACCCTGTCGGCTTCATCAGAGGGCCGATCCTGGTGGGCGCCTAGCCGGCGATCTCCCAGATGTGCCCGGACGGATCGGCGAAGCAGGCGGTGCGCGGCCCCCACGGTCGGTCGATGGGGCCGTTGACCAGGCGGACACCCCGGGCGACGAGGTCCTCGCACACCGCGTCCACGTCGTCGACCTCGACGGTCAGCTGGTACCGGGGCGGCGACCCCGCGCCGCCCACCGGGACAGGCTCGATCAACTCGGCGGCGGCGTCGGTCCGGAGCAGGTTGACCAGGGTGTTGCCGAAGTCGAACACCACGGAGTCCTCGTCCTCGAAGTGCACCGGCAGCCCGAACGCCTCCAGGTAGAAGCGCTTGGCGTCTTCCAGGTCGTCGACGAACAGCGTGAGGGCGCCTATCGACCCCGGCCAGCCGCTCACGCCTCCTCCGACCACGGCGGGAGCTGCTGCAGGGACCACCGGTTGCCGTCGGGGTCCTCGAAGAACACGAACGAGCCCCAGGGGAGCTCCTGGACCTCCTCCGTCTCGAGCCCGCGGGCTGCCAGCTCGTCACGGGCAGCGTGGGCGTCGGGCACGACGATCTGTATCCGGGCGGAGCCGACCGGGGCGTCGGTGATCCCCTTGCCCAGTGAGATGGAGCACGCCGAGCCGGGCGGGGTTAGCTGCACGAAGCGGACGTCGTCGCTGACGGTGTGGTCGTGGTCGAGGGCGAAGCCGGCCTTGTCGACGTAGAACGCCACTGCCCGGTCGATGTCGGTCACGGGAACGGCGATGAGCTCGATCTTCCAGTCCATCGTTCGCCTCCTCGGCATTCGGGACCGGCGCACGCTACCCGGAGCGACGCTCGGTTCCATCGGCGTCGCCGCCGGATTGGCCTTCGGTCCCCGGCGGGGCGCCATGGGCGCGCCGGTGGCGCCGGGCGATGACCACCTAGTTCTTCGGGAAGCCCTTCCCGGTGAACTTCCAGCGACGGTCGAGCTGGTAGAAGAACCCGGCGAGCATGGGGGCCCCGAGCCGGACGGTCCGGAGGCCCAAGCCGGCCAGCCACCACTTCCAGCCCGTTCGGTCGCCCCCGACCTTCCGGGGAAGGAAGCGGCCCATCAACTCGAACTGGAGGCCGACGGTGGCGAAGTACCCCTCGACCCACTCCAGTCGCTGCACGGCAAACCCGGCGTCGGAGAACAGCAGGCGCAAGGCGTGTTCGGTGTACCGGTAGTAGTCGTGCGGGCTCATGTGCTGCGGGTAGAAGAACGGGCAGGTGCAGATGACCCGGCCCTCGTCCTTGGTCACCCGGGCGAGTTCGGCCAGCACCGCCTGCGGATCGGGGACGTGCTCGAGCACCTGGTTGCACACCACGCGGTCGAAGCGGGCGTCCTCGACCGGGATCGCCGTCAGGTCACAGATGTAGGTGTGGACGTGGTCTTCGCCCTCGGCGGCGACGAAGTCAGCGGACTCGTATCGGGCATGGGCGAACAGGTCGCGGTAAGGCGCCTTGCCCGCCCCGGCGTCCAACACCAGCATCCCCGGCTTGACGTTGCGGGCGAACCTGGCGTTGTACTCCCGGATCCGGATCCGCGACGGGTTCTCCAGCCATCGTTCTCTCCGCGAGGCGACCTTGCCCTCGGCGTCGGTCGGCGGTCGCGCCAACGATGACTCGTGGTCGGATGTCATCGGTCCGCCTCGGCCGGAGGGATCTCGGGCATGAGCCGCGACCGTCGGTGGCGACCAGGCGCCCGCCGATCCACACCGCGGCAACGCCGTCGCCGGGCCGGCGAGGCTCCTCGTAGGTCGCCCGGTCGATGATCGTCGCCGGGTCGAAGAGCACCAGGTCGGCGGGCCGACCCACCGCCACCCGGCCGAGGCGGTCGCCCAGCCCGACGATGTCGGCGGCCTGCGAGGTCATCTTCCGCACCGCCTCGGGTAACGACACCACGCCCAGCTCGCGCACGAGGCGGCCGAGCACCCGTGGGAAGGTCCCGTACAGCCGGGGATGGGGAAGCCCACCGGGGTTGACCACCCCGTCGGAGCCGACCGAGGTGTACGGCTGGGCGAAGAAGCGGGCGATGTTGGCCTCGACGTTGTTGAACGAGATGAGCGTCACCCCGAATGCCTCGGAGGCGAGGAGGTCGAACACCACGTCGAAGGCGGCGGGCGAGGCGAGGTCGTCGACCCCGGTGCGCCGGATCAGGTCGGCGAAGGTGGAGCCGACCAGCTGAGAACGACGGGTGCCGGCTACCCGCAGACCCTCCCATCCACCGGAGAAGTCGTACCAGTTGTCCCAGGTATCGACGTCGCCGAGCATCTGCGCCCGGACGCGTTCCCTCACGGCGGGGTCGGCGAGCCTCGCCGCGATCTCGGTCGTGGTGCCGTCCTGCAGCCACGGCGGGAGCAGCACCATCGCCGTCGACGACCCGGCTGACGTACGGGTGGATATCGGCGGTGATGCGCACCCCGGACGACGACGCCGCTTCGAGCTGGGCGAGCATCTTCGGCGCCTTGTCCCAGTTGCGCTCCCCCGCCGTCTTGATGTGGCTGTAGTGCAGGTGCACTCCCGAGCGCGCCGCCACCTCGATGACCTCGTCGGTGGCTTCGACGACATGCTCGGACTCGGAGCGGACATGAACGAAGAACGGCTTGCCGCGGCTGGCAGCCACCTCGCACAGGGCGGTGACCTCGGCGGTGGTGGCGAAGGCGGCGGGGACGTAGACGAGCCCCGTGGAGAACCCGGCGGCGCCCTGATCGAGGGCGTCGGCAACGACCCCTTGCATCTCGACCAGCTCGTCGTCGGTAGGGGGACGGTTGGCCATCCCCATCACATAGCGACGCACCGTGGCATGCCCCACCAGCCCCGCTGCTCGAGTGGTGGAGCCTCGCCTCACCGCCGTCAGATATTCGGCGAAGCTGCTCCACGTCCACCGGTCGCGGTCGATCTCGCCGTCGAGCCCGGCGAGGAAGCGGGTGAACTCGTCCACGTCGTGGCGGTGCACCGGGGCGGCCGAGATCCCGTCCTGGCCGAACACCTGGGCCGTGCATCCCTGGAGCAGTTTCGGCTCGTCACCGACGGTGGCCCCGGTGTCACCGGGCACCATCGTGTAGAGGTCGGAGTGGGAGTGCAGGTCGACGAACCCCGGCGCCAGCGCCAGCCCGTCGCCATCCACCAGCGTGTCCCCCTCCGTCGGGGCGATCGACGGTGCGATGCCGGCGACGACCCCTCCATCGACCCTGACGTCGGCGACGAAGGGATCGCCTCCGGTCCCGTCGATCACGGACGCCCGCCGGATCAGGACAGCGGTGGGGAGCGCGCCACCCCGCAGTATCGCCTATCAGATCAGAGGGCGGGTGGTACCGGGTTGCTGCCAGAATCGGACCGGGACACCGGGCGGAGGCCCGCCGATCGACCGATCCCCGGGGTGTCAAGCCCCCGGCGCTCGATGGCGCAGCCGCCGCAGCAGGTACCAGACCACGATCACCCAGAGGACGAGCGGGATCACCGTATACGGTCGCAGAAGCGAGAAGTCACCCTCTTCCCACGCCCCCTTGATGCCGGCCCAGGCGGCGATCGCCAGGAAACCGCCGGCGACAACCACGATCACGAACAGCAGGCCGAGCACCCGCCCACCCCAGGACGTTCGCATCCCCAGCTCGTGCCGCAGCGCGCCCATTTCCCAGCCGTCGCCGCGCCACCGGGCGCCCAGCCGGGTGCGGAGCTCGGCCAAGAGGGCGTGGGTGCCCGGGTCGTCTACCGGCACGGCGAGCTGGAACCCGCTCCCGTTGTCACCGATCATCAGGGCGCGGTGGGTCTCGGAGAGGCGGCGATTCAGCGCCTCCAGCCTCCCACCCAACGGGACGATGTCGAATGGCACCCGCTTGCCGCCGGGAAGCTCGATCGAGTCCCGAGGGAGCGTGACCTGGGCGCCACCGTAGGTGGCGAGACCGGCGCCGGTGATGCCGGCCCAGCTCCGGTGCACGGTCCGGCCGGCCAGCGCTGAAGGTGATCCCCTCGTCGTCGGTGACGACCTCGACCTCTCCGTGGGCTGCATGAATGACGGCGTCCACCCGCTCGCAGCCTACGCTCGGCCGCGTCTGGCAGACTGTCGCCACCATCCTCGATGTGGAGATCTGATGCGGAGCTTCGCCGGGCGCGACATCCTGTCGCTGAAGGACTTCGAGCGCGCCGAGTTCGAGCACGTCTTCTCGGTGTGCGACCGGCTGGAGCCGATCGCCCGGGAGCGGCGCAACACCGACCTCCTCGCCCACAAGACCCTGATCACCGCCTTCTACCAGCCGTCGACCCGCACCCGGCTGTCCCACGAGGCGGCCATGCACCGGCTCGGCGGCCACGTCCTCGGCTTCGCCGACCCCAAGATGACCCGGGCGGGCGACTTCTACCAGGAGTCGATCAAGGACACCGTCCACATGCTCGAGTACTACGGCGACGTCATGGTGATGCGCCACTTCCTCCAGGGCGCCCCGGCGGAGGCGGCCCACTGGGCCAGCATCCCGGTGATCAACGCCGGCGACGGCTGGGGTGAGCACCCCACCCAGGTGCTCACCGACCTCTACACGGTGGCGCGGGAGCACGGCGGCATCGACGGGCGCACCTTCGTCGCCATCGGCGACGGGCGAATGCGGACGATGCACTCGCTGGGCTACGCCCTCACCCAGTTCGACGTCGACCTGGTGTTCATCTCGCCCGAGGAGCTGGCGGTGACCGACGAGTTCCTCGGCGAGCTGGCGGAGGCGAACCTGCACGCCCGGCGCGCCGAGCACGTCGACGAGGTCATCGCCGAGGCCGACATCATCTACATGGAGCCGGTGGTGCAGGCCGACTACACCCAGTCGAGGGTCGAGGACGACGGCGGCGACAAGGGGATGACCCCGGCCAACTACCGGGTCACCCGGGAGGTGCTGGCCAAAGCGAAGCGCGACAGCGTGATCCTCCATTCGCTGCCCCGCATGGACGAGCTGCCCCCCGATGTCGACTCCACCCGGCACGCCCGGTACTGGCAGGAGGCGTACTACGGGGTGGTGATGCGGATGGCGTTGCTGTCGCTGGTGCTCGGGGCGATGGAGTGAGGGAGTAGCCGTGCCCCGCGCCGTGGTCGCCATCGGCGGCAACTCGCTGATCAAGGACCCCGCCCACCAGACCGTCGAGGACCAGTATCAGGCCGCCTCGGAGACCACCGACCACATCGCCGAGCTCATCGCCGACGGCTGGGACCTGGTCATCGTCCACGGCAACGGCCCCCAGGTCGGGTTCATCCTCCGTCGCTCCGAGCTGGCCGCCCACGAGCTCCACGAGGTTCCCCTCGACGCCTGCGGAGCCGACACCCAAGGGGCCATCGGCTACGCCCTGCAGCAGAACCTGCAGAACGACCTCCGGCGCATCGGGGTGCCGAAGCGGGTGGTGAGCATCGTCACCCAGGTCGAGGTCGACGGCGCCGACCCCGCCTTCCAGAGCCCGTCGAAGCCGATCGGGTCGTTCATGGACGCCGACAAGGCCGCCGAGCGCCGCGCCGACGGGTGGGACATGGTCGAGGACGCCGGGCGAGGCTGGAGGCGGGTGGTGGCCTCGCCGGAGCCGAAGAGGATCGTCGAGCTCGACACCATCGGCGCCCTGCTCGACTCGGGGACCACCGTCATCGCCGTCGGCGGCGGCGGGATCCCGGTGGTCGCCCAACCCGACGGCGACCTGCGCGGGGTGGCCGCGGTGATCGACAAGGACCGCGCCGCCGCCCTGGTCGGGGTGTCGCTGGGTGCCGAGTTGCTGCTCATCTCCACCGGGGTGGAGAAGGTGGCGCTCAACTTCGGCAGGCCCGAGCAGGTCGACCTCGACGAGATCACCGTCGAGCAGGCCCGGCGCCACCTGGCCGAGGGGACCCACTTCGCCAAGGGGTCGATGGCCCCCAAGATCGAGGCGGCCATCTCCTTCCTCGAGGGCGGCGGAAAGCTGGTGGTCATCACCGATCCCGAGCACCTCGGGGCGGCCGTGGCGGGGAGGACCGGGACCCGGATCGTCCCGTGACCTCCCAATGATGTCGCCGTCGGTCACCGGGCTGCGCTGCGTGCTCTGCGCCGCGGTCCACGCTCCCGAGGCGGATCGCTACGTGTGCGACGCCTGCGGCCCACCCGGCACCCTCGACGTCGAGTACGACTGGGACCGGGTGCTGGCCGGGTGGGGGCGGGAAGCGCTCGGTCCCGACCCCGGCATGTGGCGGTGGCGGCCGATGCTCCCCGTCGCCGCCGGCGCCCCGGTCCCTCCTCTGGCCATCGGCGACACGCCCGCTGTACGAGGCCCCCCGACTGGCGGAGCGAGCCGGTCTCGCCCGGGTGTGGGTGAAGGACGAGGGACGCCAGCCCACCGCCTCGCTGAAGGACCGGGCCTCGGCGATGGCGCTCGTGGTGGGCGCCGGTTTCGGGGCCGAGGTGGTGGCCACCGCCAGCACCGGTAACGCCGCCGCCGCCCTGGCCGGGGTGGCCGCCAGCATGGGGCGGTCCGTTGTGATCTTCGTCCCCGAGGCCGCACCGGAGGCGAAGGTGGCGCAGCTCCTCGCCTACGGGGCGACGGTGGTGCTGGTGCGGGGGAGCTACGCCGATGCCTTCGACCTGTCCGAGCAGGCGGTGGCCCGGTACGGCTGGTACGACCGCAACACCGGGTTCAACCCGTACACCACCGAGGGGAAGAAGACGGCGATGCTCGAACTGGCCGAACAGCTGGGATGGGTGATGCCCGACGCCGTGTTCGTCGCCGTTGGCGACGGGTCGATCATCGGCGGCCTCCACAAGGGGCTGGTCGAGCTCGACCGCCTCGGCTGGATCGACCGGGTGCCCCGCCTGATCGGGGTGCAGGCGGCTGGGAGCGACTATCTGGTGCAGGCGTTCGAGTCGGGCGAGGACGTCGCCACCAAGCCGGCGATCGCCGCCACCACGGTGGCCGACTCGATCTCCTCTGACCTCCCCCGTGACCGGGTCAAGGCGATGCGGGCGGTCCGGAACACCGGCGGCGCCTTCGTCCGCGTCGACGACGAGGCCATCTTGGCCGCCATTCCCGTGCTCGCCCGGGGCTGCGGGGTGTTCGCCGAGCCGGCGGCCGCCGCCGCCTGGGCCGGGGTGGAGGCGGCGGTGGACACCGGCATCGTCTCCGTCGGCGCCAGCGTCGCCGTACTCTCTACCGGCAGCGGATTGAAGGATGTCGGCGCGGTACGACGTGTGGTGGCGGCCGCCGGGTCCGAGCCGATCGTCGTCGAGCCCGACCTGGGGGCTCTCGAAGCGGCGTTGGAGGAGCGGGCATGATCGACCTCACGATCGACGAGGCCACCCTGGGGTCTGCGGTGGCGCGGGCGCGGGAGCGGTCGATCACGATCCCCACCTTTGCCCAGATGCGCGACCCTTCGTCGGTTCCCGGCGATGTCACCACCGCCCTCGCCGGCGTCGGGCTGTGGGACCTCGACCCGCGCAACCTGTACCGCATCACCTGGCACAACGAGCCCGTCGAGCACGGCGGCGGGTTCGGGCCGGTCAACGTGCTCGAGCTGCCCCCCGAGCTCACCGGGGTGCCCACCCGCATCCTGGTGCTGGTCGGCACGTGGTTCCCGACCGGGGCCCACAAGGTGGGGGCCGCCTTCGGCTGTCTCGTGCCCCGTCTCGTCACCGGCCAGTTCGACCCGGCCGCCCAGAAGGCGGTGTGGCCGTCGACCGGCAACTACTGCCGGGGCGGCGCCTACGACTCCAACCTGCTCGGCTGCGAGTCGATCGCCATCCTCCCCGAGGGGATGAGCCGGGAGCGATTCGAGTGGCTCGAGTCGGTGGCCGGGGAGATCATCAAGACCCCGGGATCGGAGTCGAACGTCAAGGAGATCTTCGACAAGTGCTGGGAGCTGCGCCGCTCCGGCCAGGACCTCGTCATCTTCAACCAGTTCGACGAGTTCGGGAACTACCTGTGGCACCACGCCGTGACCGGCCCCGCCATGGAGGAGGCGATCGAGGCGGCGCTCCGCCCCGGGGAGCGCTACCGCGGGGTGGCGCTCACCACCGGGTCGGCGGGGACCATCGCCTCCGGCGACTACCTCAAGCAGCGGTACCCGACGTCGTTGATCGCCGCCGGCGAGGCGCGTGCAGTGCCCGACCATGCTCTACAACGGGTACGGGGAGCACCGGATCGAGGGCATCGGCGACAAGCACATCCCGTGGGTCCACGACGTCCGCAACACCGACCTCGCCATCGGGCTCGACGACGAGGCGGCGGTGTCGCTGGTCCGGCTGTTCAACGAGCCCGCCGGGACCTCCTACCTCGTCGACCAGGGTGTGAAGCCGGACGTCGTCGAGCAGCTCCCCCTGCTCGGCATCTCCGGGGTGGGCAACCTGCTGGCGGCGGTCAAGCTGGCAAAGCACCACGAGATGACCGGGCGGGATCTCCTGGTGACGGTGGCCACCGACTCGATGGCGATGTACCGCAGCCGGCTGGTCGAGCTCACCGAGGCGCGGGGCCCGTTCACCGAGCTCGACGCCGCCGCCACCTTCCACCGCCACCTGCTCGGTGTGGCCACCGACCACGTCCACGACCTCGGCTACTGGGACCGCAAGCGGATCCACAACCTCAAGTACTACACCTGGGTGGAGCAGCAGGGGAAGACCGCGACCGAGCTCGACGCCCAGTGGCACGACCCCGACTACTGGACCGCCATCCAGGCGCTGGCCGACCCGATCGACCGCCTCATCGACGACTTCAACCGCCGGGTGGCGTCGGGCTGAGCAGCGAAGCCGGTCGCGATCTCGGCCTGGCAGACTGACTGCTCAGCATCGCGCCCGAACGACGGGGTGCTCAGCGGCCGGGCGGAGGTTCGGAGTATTCGATGAGCCGCTCGCCGAGCTCCCTGACCGCCTCCTTCAACTCGTCGGGCTCGAGCACCTCGAAGCGGCAGTCGAGCCCGGCCAGGTAGCCGGCGATCCATCCGATCTCGTCGGCGCCGGTGCGCAAGCAGGGTGCGGTTCCTCCCTCTCCGCTCCAACACGCCGACGACGGGCCCGATCATCTCGACCGCCTGCTCGTGGGGGACATGGAGCAGGATCCGCGCCTGGTAGCGGTAGACCTGCACCGAGATCCCCTCGGCCACCAGGGCGGCGGCGTCGGGCGGGTCGGTGTGGGTGAACCACATCCCGGTCCGCTTCGGGTTCGACATCCGGTCGACCCGGAAGGTGCGCCAGGCGTCGCGGTCGCGGTCCCGAGCCACCAGGTACCAGCGGCGCGAGGTGTGGACCAGCCGGTACGGCTCGACGTGACGTTCGGTGACGTTGCCCTCCCGGTCGACATAGTCGAACCTCAGCCGCTCCGGCCCCCGGCACGCCTGGGCGACGGTGACCAGCACTCCCGGCTCGACCGGTGACGACTCACGGTTGGTCCGGGAGCGGAGGGCGACGGTGGCCGACTGGACGCTGTTGATCTGGTCGGCCAGCCGTACCGGGAGCACCTGCTCGATCTTGGCGAGGGCGGCGACGGCGGCATCCTCGAACCCGGGGACGGTGCCTCCGGCCGCCGCCCTGAGCCCGAGGGCGACCGCCATCGCCTCGTCGTCGTCGAACAGCAATGGTGGGAGCGCTCCACCGGGGGCCAGCTGGTAGCCGCCGGCAGGCCCGGACAGCGCCTCCACCGGGTAGCCCGAGATCACGCAGCCTGGTGACGTCGCGACGCAGGGTCCGGGATGTCACCTCGAGACGCTGGGCGAGTTCGTCTCCCGTCCAGTTCGACCGCGCCTGCAACAGCGAGAGGAGGCGAAGCATGCGGGCGCTCGGGTCCATCGCGCTGACTTTCGTGACAGATGCGGACATGATCTGTCCGCAATTTTCCGTACTGTACAGGCATCGCAACAGAGGGAAGGGAGACCCCGTGATGAACCCGGAAGCCATGTATGCCTTGACGAAGGGTGTCGCAGAGGATCGTCATCGCCGGGCGGATCAGGCCCGGACCGCCCGCCAGGCGCGGCTCGCCTCGGGACGGGAGTCGACCCTGCGCCGCTGGCTGCAGTCCCTGGCACGGGCCCGCCCGGCTGTGCCCGACCTCGCTGTGGGCGACCCGCAGCCCGAGGTGCCGGTGGAGGACCCGTGGAGCGAGGCCGCCTGATCCGACCACGCCACAGGGGATGACGGATGGGAGCCGGTTGCGGACGGCTCCCATCCGACGCGCTCCGCTCCCCACATGGGGAGATCTAGATGTAGTGGTTGTCGTGCCGCGCGAACAGCTCGGCGGATTCCTCGTCGGTCGGCTGGTATCCGTCGAGGCTCCATCGTGCCAGCGTCTCGAAGTACTCCTCCCGGGGCGCACCGGGAACGAACAGGATCAGCATCGAGGCCGCTTCGCCCCCGACTCGTTGCGAAAGCCGTGGATGCCGCCCGGTGGCACGTGCAGGAAGTCGCCGAAGGTGGCGTCGAAGGTGCGGGGGCCATCGGTCACCCGCACCACACCCGACAGGACGAAGAACGACTCGGACATGGTGCGGTGGAAGTGGGGCCCGGCGCCTGACGGCTGCAGGTCCCATGTCCCATCGGTACAGGCCGAAGTCGCCACCGGTCGACGCACCGGTGGCGAGGTACCGCACGGAGCCGGTCCGGCTGATCAGGTCCGGCCCCTGGTCGGCCGCCCGGAAGACCGCGGTGACCTCGCCACCTTGTCCGACGTACCGGGGCGGCGGGTAGCTCATCTCCCCTCCTCTGCCCTGCACCGGCTCGGGAGCCGCCGCACCACTCAGTCGAGCAGCGCGTCCGCTCCCAGTCGGTCGAGCTGGCTGCGCGCCACCGGCGGCGCATCGGACACGTCCGCCGTCTGTGGCACGACGGGCCGCGACGGCTTCCTCGGGGTGAACAGCCACTCCTCGAACAGGTCGTCGAGCTCCATCCCCGAGATGCTCTCGGCGAGGGCCATGAACTGGTCGGTGGTGACGTTGCCGCCCGTGTTGGCGTCGACCCATTGGCGAAGCAGCTCGAAGAACGCGTCGTCGCCGATGGTCATTCGGAGCACATGGAGGGTCATCGCTCCCCGGGTATAGACGGCGAAGTCGAACATGTTGTCGGGCCCGGGGTCACCGACGACCACCTCCCAGAAGGGGTCCCGCGACGGGAACACGCCAACCCAGAACTCGAAGAGCTCATCGGCCGTTCCGAGCCCCTCGGCCTCGCTCCACAGCCACTCGGCGTAGGAGGCGAACCCCTCGTTGAGCCAGATGTGCTGCCACCCGGCCAGCGCCAGGCTGTCGCCGAACCACTGGTGGGCGAGCTCGTGGACCACAACGGCGTCACCCGAGATCGGATCGGTAAAGAACGCCTTGGCGTAGATCGGCCTCGTCTGCGTCTCCAGGGCGAACCCGAAGTCGTCCGAGTCGTCGACGATGCCGCCCGTCGCCGAGAAGGGGTAGGGCCCGGCGACCTCTTCCAGGAATGCGATGACCTCGCCCTGGCGGGCCAGCGACCCGGCGGCGATGGCACCGCGGGACGGGGGCAGGTCGTCGACGGTGGCGGCGATCCAGTCGTCGGCGCTGGGACCGCTCCCTTCGGGTGGGCCGGGCACGGTCCAGCCGTCGAGGGTGTCCCCGTCGTCCTCGAAGGACGTCGACCCCTCACCGGTCGAGACCTCCACGTCGTCCACGACCACGCCCAGCTCGTTGATGACGAAGTCCGTGACGTACGTGATCGGAGACCTCAACCGACGACCCGGCGTAGGCGCCCAGGTCGACGGCCCACTGCTCGGAGCCGTCACTCGCCCCGGTGGCGGCCCACCAGTCCCCGGTGGTGCCGTGGGGATCGCACTCCGACGTCTGGTAGTGGGTCAGGAAGGGGTGGAAGTCGTGCCAGCCGGGGCAGGTGAAGCCGGTGCCCTGGTCGGTGTGGCCGTTGAGGTCGGGCAGGGTCGTCCAGTCGTCCTGACCCGCGGTGTGCGCCTCGACGAACACGTAGTCCCAGAGCTCCTCGGTCTCGTAGTCGACCCAGAACGACAGCTGCGCCCCGGAAGCGGGGACGGCGATGGTCCGGGTCAGCCGCTTGTAAGCGAAGTCGCCCTGCTGGGAGTAGGCGAACTGGTCGCCGGTCGTGGGGAGCGGGGTGGCGAACAGGTCGGGGTCGAGGGCGTCCCACGCCCGGATCCCATCGATGGTGTACGCGTCGACGTCGAACTCGCCGATCGCCATCATCGCCAGGTATGGCGCCATCGGCTCCACGGCGTTCCACGTCCAGGTGGTCGTGGCACCCTGGGTTCGCTGCCGGACGAGGACCCCGTTGCTGACCACCTCGAGACCGGTGGGGGCGGTGATCGCCAAGGTGTACGCCGCCTTGTCGAGGGGGTGGTCGTTGACCGGGAACCAGGTTGCCGCCACCGCCGGCTGGCCGAGCACGATGGCACCGTCGTCGGTGTGGAAGAACCCGGACTGGTCGGGGAGCGTCTCGGGAATGCCGTCGTACCTGATGACCACCCTGAAGCGGGCCCCGGTCGGGATCCCCGCTTCGGGGGTGACGGTCAACTCCCCGGCGTCACGGCTCCACCCGGCGGCGACGCCGTCGACGGTTGCCGACCGCACCGTCAGCCCGTCCAGGTCCAGGTTGAAACTGGACAGATCCTGGGTGGCTCTGGCCGTGATCGTGGCCACCCCGGCGAGCACGTCGGTGGCGGGGTCGTAGTCGATCCGGAGCCGGTAGTGGGTGACGTCGTAACCGCCGTTCCCGGCGAGCGGGAAGTACGGGTCGCCGATCCCGGGCGCCCCGGGCGTGAACCCGTCATCGGCGCCGGCGGCCGGCAACAGGGCGACACACAGGGCAGCAGCGAGGGCAGCGACGAGGGTGCGGCGCATCGGGGCCCTCCATTCCGAGCGCTGGCGATTGGTGACCTCCAGCCTACGCCGCCGTCTTCGGACCTGCCGGATCGCCACGCTCGGTAGCCTGAGCGCCCCGTGCCCACCAAGATCCACTCCCAGGAAGTCACCATCGGCCCGCGAGCGCGCCGGCGCCCGTGCCATGCTGCGCGCCGTCGGCCTCGGCGAAGAAGACTGGGTGAAGCCGCAGATCGGCGTGGTGTCCGCCGGCAACGAGGTCACCCCGTGCAACCTGACCGGGCCCAAGCTGTCCGAGTTCGCCAAACAGGGGGTGCGGGACGCAGGCGGGGTCGGGCTCATCTTCACCACCATCGCCGTCTCCGACGGCATCTCGATGGGGCACGAGGGGATGCGGGCTTCGCTGGTCAGCCGCGAGGTGATCGCCGACTCGGTCGAGCTGGTGATGCACGCCGAGCGGTTCGACGGCATGGTCTCGATCGCCGGCTGCGACAAGTCGCTGCCCGGGATGCTGATGGCGGCGGCGCGGCACAACCTGCCATCGGTGTTCCTCTACGGCGGGTCGAGCCTGCCGGGCCGGCACGCCGGGCGCGACATCTCGATCATCGACGTGTTCGAGGGCATCGGCGCCCGCTCGGAAGGGCGCATCGACGATGCCGAGCTCCTCGCCATCGAGCAGGCGGCGTGTCCCGGGGTCGGCTCGTGTGCCGGGATGTTCACCGCCAACACCATGGCCAGCGTCGGCGAGGCCCTCGGGATGTCGCTTCCGGGGAGCGCCTCCGTGCCCGCCGTCGACGACCGGCTCAACGAATACGCCCTGGCATCCGGGGAAGCCGTCATGGGGATGCTCGACGCCGGGATCCGGCCCCGCCAGATCCTCACCAGGGCGGCGTTCGAGAACGCCATCACCACCGTCATGGCTCTGGGCGGCTCGACCAACGCCGTGCTCCACCTGCTCGCCATCGCCCACGAGGCCGAGGTGTCGATCTGACGCTCGAGGACTTCGACCGGATCAGCCGCCGCACGCCGCACCTGGGAGACCTGAAGCCGTTCGGCCGGTACCACATGGTCGATCTCGACCGGATCGGCGGGGTCCCGGTGGTGCTGCGGGCGCTGCTCGACGCGGGCTGCTCCACGGCGACGCCCTCACCGTCACCGGGCGGACGATGGCCGAGAACCTGGCCGGGGTCGACCCCTTCCCGACGGCCAGGACGTGATCCGGCCGGTCGCCGACCCGATCGCCGCCGAGGGCGGCATCGCCGTGCTGCGCGGCTCGCTGGCGCCGGGGGGCTCGGTGGTGAAGATCGCCGGGATCGGGCTCGACGTGTTCGAGGGCCCGGCGCGGGTGTTCGAGGACGAGCAGCACGCCCTCGCCGCGCTCTCGGGCCCACAACCTCCATCCGGGCGACGTCATCGTGATCCGCAACGAGGGCCCCCGGGGTGGGCCCGGCATGCGGGAGATGCTCGCGATCACCGCCGCCATCAAGGGTGCCGGCCTGGGCAAGGACGTCCTCCTCGTCACCGATGGCCGCTTCTCCGGGGGGACCACCGGGCCGTGCATCGGTCACGTCGCCCCCGAGTCGGTCGACGGCGGCCCGATCGGGCTGGTCGAGGAGGGAGACCGCGTCCGGGTCGACGTAGCCGCCCGGCGGATGGACCTGCTGGTGGACGAAGCCACGCTGGCCCGCCGCCGTGCCGCCTGGGTGCGCCATCCCGGAGCGCTACACCGCCGGCGCCCTGGCCAAGTACGCCCGGCTGGTCGGCTCGGCGGAGAACGGCGCCGTCTGCGGTTGAACGGCGTTCAGGCGGCGAGATCGAGGCGGCCGGCGGCTCCCAGCACGCGCAGGGCGTGCAGGGTCACCATCTCGTTCGGGCCGGATCGCCCCCACGAGGCCGCCTCGGGGTAGCGGGTGCCGCCGATGCTCGCCCACCAGGCCCCCTCCACCCGGAAGCGGCCGTCCGGCAACCGTTTCGACTCGACCACGTCGAGGGCCTCGGACGGTCCGAGCATCGCCCACCAACCCGGCATCGGTGAGGACGACGAGCCCGGCGAGGACGTTGTAGTGCCAGTAGGGCGGGTAGCGAAGCCGCAGGAAGCTCGGGATGAAGCACCTCCCGCCGCCGCAGCGTGCGGAAGAGCCCCGCCCGGAGGAACATCTCGGCGGCGGCGGCGATGACGTCGTCGAGGTCGCCCCGACCGGACACGCTCCGGTATTCGACCAGCCCGCGCAACGGTGCCAGCGACTCGTGGAACGACGAGTGGGTCGCCTCGGGGCGCTTGTCGCAGTTCCATCCACCGTCGGGCCACTGCCACGCTCCGAGCCTGCTCCACCAGCTCGGACACACGCGGGTCGTGCGCCGAACCCCAGCCGGCAGGCGGCGGCGAGGGCGTTCCCTTCCTGGGAGGCGCAGTGACGGTGAAGGCCATCGACCAGACGCGCCTGCGTCTCTCTGGTCATCGCCCAACCCAACTCGACGTCGATCGCCGGGCGCAGCCGGCGGTCGCCGGGAGGAAAGCGGAGGTCGGCGAGCGAGAGGAGACGCCAGTGGCTTCCGGAGAACTTGCGGTACGGGTCGGAGAGGGCGTCCCGCCCGGTTCCAGGCCGGCGAGCAGCGCCTGGACCAGCGGTCCCCGCGGTATGGCGCGGCGCGCCTCGATGACCTCCCGGTCGTCCTCAGGCCGGTCGAGCAGCTCGGTCATGGCCCGGTAGCGGACCGCCGGCTCGTCCGAGGCGAGGAGCCAGTCGAGCACCGAGCCCTCGCTCACCGGGGGCTCCTTCGCCAGGCCGACCGGTGCCCCGGCGCCGGTATCCTGCCCGACGCCATGAAGAACGGAACCAGCCAGGCGATCCTCGTCACCGACCTCGTCAGCGGTGAAGGACCGTACGACTTCGTGGCCGAGGCGTTCCTCACCCAGACGTGCTCGCGCTGCCTCGCCCCGGTCACCGAGGAGACCCAGTTCACCTTCGACGGGTTCCTCTGCGTGCCGTGCAGCGACCGCCTGGGCCTCGACCTCCACTGACGAGGCGGCGCCCGCCGGTCACGGGCGGAGGTGCCCGGGCACCGTCGACTCGACCAGCAGGCGGAGCGGCTCATGGATCGCCGGGTTGGCGGCGACGGCGTGTGGCCGGTAGGGGTGGAGCGGGTTCCCCCACGGGTCGGTGGTCACCCCGCCCGCCTCGTTGACCACGAGGAGAGCGGCGGCGATGTCCCACGGCTTCAACGAGTACTCGTAGTACCCGTCGAACCGACCGCAGGCGGTCCAGCACAGGTCCAGCGCGGCAGAGCCGAAGCGGCGGATCCCGGCGACGTTGGCCAGCACCGCCGCCAGCGACGGCATCAGGGCGTCGGCGTAGCGATCGTGGTCGTAGGGGAACCCGGTGGCGATCACCGACGCCGCCAGCTCAGGCGTCGTCGAGACGGTGATCGGGGCGCCGTCGAGGGTGGCGCCACCGCCGGCGACGGCGGCGAACAGCTCGTCCCGGATCACATCCAGCACGACCCCGGCCAGCACGTCCTCGCCATCGCACAACGCCACGCACACCGCCACCTGGTCGATGTGGTGCACGAAGTTCACCGTGCCGTCGAGCGGGTCGATCAGCCAGCGCCGGCCGGCACCGCCGGTGTCGGTGCCCTCTTCGCCCAACACCCCGTCACTCGGCCGGTGCTCGGTGAGCACCGCCAGGATCGCCTCCTCGGACGCCCGGTCGACGGCGGTGACCGGGTCGAACCGGCTCTTGTACTCGGTGTCGACCTCACCGCCGAAGCCGGCCGCCACGATGGCGGCGCCGGCCCGGGCGGCGGCGATCGCCACGTCGAGGTCGTCCCGCGCGGTGTCGCCCATCGCCGCAACCTACCGCAGCGAACTGGGTGGGCCCGCGTGGCGGGACTTCCCGCATCGGGCGAAAACCCACGGCACCGCTAAGTTGCCGGCCCATGGGCCCACATCTGGCGGCGCTGCTCGCCGGCGCTCTGCTCTGGGCATGCTTCCCACCCCTCGACCTGGGCTGGCTCGCCTTCGTCGCCCCGGCTCCGCTGCTGTGGGCATGCCGTCGCGTGGAGACGTTGCCTGCCGCGTTGGGCCTCGGGGCGATCACCGGCGCCGTCTTCTTCGGCTCGATGCTGTTCTGGATCTCGACCCTGGGCGTGGTTGCCTGGATCCCTCTGACGCTGCTGCTCACCGCGTTCATGGCGGCGTTCGCCGCCGTGGTGTGGGCCTTCCGCCTGCTGCCGGTGGGGCGCTGGTGGGTCATCACCGTCGCCGCCTGGGGGTTGATGGAGTTCGTCAGGGCCCGGTTCCCGCTGGGTGGCTTCCCCTGGGGCTCGCTGGGCTTCGCCGCCGGAGGTCAGCCGGGCTTCCTCGGGTCGGTGCAGTGGATCGGGGTGTCCGGCTGGGGCCTGCTGGCGGTGGCGGTCGCCGCCGGGATCGCCCTCGTCCTCGAGGAGCACCGACCACTGGCGACTCCTCGTCGACCCGCTCGTGGTGGTCTTCCTCCTGATGCTGGCCGGGAGGACTGTTCCCCCGTCGGCCGACGGCAGCGTGATGCGGGTGGCCATCGTCCAGGGAAACTCGCCGTGCCCGGGCACCCACTGCCCCGACGAGAACCGGCTGATCTACGAGTCACACCTGGCTCTGACCCGATCGCTCGAGCCGGGGACGGTCGATCTCGTCGTCTGGCCGGAGAACTCGATGGGGACGCCGTACGAGCCGACCGGCAACCGGGAGGTGGAGGTGGCGATCATGACCGAGGCCCGCAGGCTCGGCGCCGCCTTCCTGGTCGGTGCCACCCGGATCGGCGACGACCAGACGTTCCACAACACCAACATCTTCTACGGTCCCAGCGGCGCACGGCTCGGCGAGTACGAGAAGCGCCACCCGGTCCCGTTCGGGGAATACGTCCCGTTGCGCGGGCTCTTCGGCTTCATCCCCCAACTCGATCAGGTTCCCCGCGACATGGTGAGGGGCGACGCCCAGGTCGTGTTCACCACCGATCAGGGTGTCATCGGATCGCTCATCTCGTTCGAGGGTGCCTTCCCCTACTACCTGCGCGACGCAGCCAACGAGGGCGCCCAGATGATCGTGGTCGCCACCAACGAGAGCAGCTTCGGCGATGGTCCCGCCTCCGACCAGCTGATCGGCATGGTGCGGGTGTCGGCGGCGGCGATCGGCCAGGAGGTCGCCCACGCCGCCATCACCGGCAAGTCGACGTTCATCGAGGCTGACGGCTCAGTGGGCGAGAAGACCCCGCTGTTCGAAGCCACGGTGCTCCACGGAGAGGTGCGCCAGCGCACCGCCGGCCCCACCGATCTACAGCCCGTCTCGGCGACTGGTCGGTGATCCTGGCGGTGGCGGCCGCCGCCATCGCCGTGGTCCTCCCCGGCGGGAGACGCGCCGATCGCTCCGCTCCGGGACTGGCTGGCCGCTCTCTCTCATGAACCCGCGGCGATCGCGTATCGGAGCGATATGCCAGGACCTCAGGTTCGCAGCCGAGGTCAGCCCTCGTAGCTGCGCAGGCCGGCCTCGATGATGTCGAGCCCCAGGTCGAGGTCCTCCGTGGACACGTTGAGGGGCGGGATGAACCGGATCACGTTGCCGTCGGGGCCGCAGTTGAGCAGCAGCATCCCTTCGGCGAGGCAGTGCGACTTGAGGTGCTCGTAGGCACCCGGATCGGGGCTGTGCCCGTCCTCGCCCACCAGGTCGATGCCGATCATCAGCCCGAGGCCGCGCACGTCGCCGACCACGCCGAGATCGCTCTGCATGGTGGCGAATCGCTCGAACGAGTGCGTCGAGCGACCCGACACCCCCGGCAGCACCTTCGCCAGCGTGTCCATGGTGGCAATGGCGGCGGCGCAGCACACCGGGTTGCCTCCGAACGTGGTGCCATGAGAACCGGGTGACCACGCGTCCGCCAGGTCGGCACGGGCACCGACCGCCGACAGGGGCAGCCCGTTGGCGATCGCCTTGCCCATGGCCATGATGTCCGGAGTGACCCCGTAGTGGTCGACGGCGAACCACTCGCCCGGTGCGCCCGAAGCCGGTCTGCACCTCGTCGGCGATGAGCAGGATGCCGTGCTCGTCGGCGAGGCGGCGCAGCTCGGCGAAGAACCCGGCTGCCGGCCGGGTAGTAGCCGCCCTCACCCTGGACCGGCTCGACCAGGAAGGCGGCGACCTCTCCCGGGCTGATCTCATGGGTGAGCAGCGCGTGCAGCTCGTCGATGGCGCGGGAGGTGGCCTCCTCCGGCGTCATCTGCCACTTGAACGGCCACGGGTAGGGGGTGACGAACACCGACCCGACCAGTGGGTGGTAGCCCTGCCGGTACTTGGCCTTCGAGGTGGTGTAGGTGACCGAGCCCATGGTTCGCCCATGGAAGCCACCACGGAAGACGATCACGCCCTGGCGGCCGGAGACCTTGCGGGCCAGCTTCACCGATGCCTCGACCGCCTCGGCGCCCGAGTTGATGAAGACGAACTTGTCGATGCCCTCGGGTGTGATCTTCCCGAGTCGCTCACCGGCGCTCACCAGGCTGTCGTAGCGGAACACCATGCCCGAGTGCCACACCCTGTCCAACTGGTCGATGATCGCCTGCTTCACCGCCGGCGGCTGGTGACCGAGGTTGGAGACCGAGATGCCGGTGGAGAAGTCGAGCAGCCGCCGGCCGTCCGCTGCGGTCACCCACGACCCCTCTGAGCCCACGATCTCGATGTCGGTGTCGAAGTCGATGACCGGCCCCAGGACCGCAGCGTGGCGGTCCATGATGTCGCCGACGGGGCCATCGTTCAGTTCTGGCATTGGTGCCTCCTTGCGGACGTCGAGGGAAGGGTGCGAGCGGTAGCCGGCGACTGCCTACGGGGCGGCGAACAGGTGCTTCCTGGTGGCACGGGGAGGCCTCGACATGGCCGGCATTGTGTCACATCGTTGTTTACCCGGGCGGCTGGCGCCGCCCTCCTCCCGCAGATGGGGCCCCTACCCCATCGCGGGTGGTCCCCTCCCGGCCGGATCTTCGCCGGGTCATGACACGCCGGTCCGACCGTATCTCCTCCAGCCGGCGACAGAGCCGGCCTCCTCCCGCAGATGGGCCCGAACAGTTTCCCTTCCCCCTCCGGGGGAAGGGTGGATGCAGAACGGCGCCGAAGGCGGGCACGGCAGACGGGAAGGGGGTGTCCGACGCCTTCGCCGGTCGCGCCGGTTGGTCAGGTCCCGCCGAACTCGGGGGGACGTTTCTCGGTGAAGGCGCGGATCGCCTCGCCCAGGTCGTCCGAGTGCAGATAGGCGGCGTTCCAGAGGGCGACGTAGTCGAGCGCTTCGGCGACGCTCCTCCCCTCGCCGGCGCGCAGCACCGCCTTCGACCCCTGGACGGCGAGCGGCGAGTTGGCGGCGATGGCCTCGGCGAGCTCCATGCCGTGGGCGACGGCGGCGTCGCGGTCGGGGAGCACCCGATTGACCAGCCCCATCGCCTCGGCCTCGGCGGCGGTGAAGTCCCTGCCGGTGTACACGAGCTCGGCGACATGGCCCGGGCTGACCAGCCGGGGCAGTCGCTGCAGCGTGCCGACGTCGGCGACCATGGCGAGCCGGGTCTCCCGCACCGAGAAGACGGTGTCGGCAGCCGCGACCCGGATGTCGCAGGCCGTGATCAGGTCGACCCCGGCACCGATGCACCAGCCGTGGGTGACGGCGATCACCGGTTGCGGGCAGTCGGCGACGGTCGTGAAAGTGCGTTGCATCCGCTTCACCATCGCCTGGGTGCCACGGCGGTCGGCGACGCTGGATCCGCCGCCACCGAGGGAGGGACCGAAAGCGGCGAGATCGAGCCCGACGGTGAAGGCCGAGCCATTGGCGGCGATGACGATCGCCCTGGTGTCCGGGTCGGACCCGGCGGCTTCCACTGCGGATGGGAACTCGTCCCAGAACGCCGGCGCCATTGCGTTGCGCCGCTCCGGGTTGTCGAGCAACCGACGGATACATGCCCGCGGCGCTCGACGTTGCACGACACCCATGACGGGCAACCTAGCCGCCGAAGATGGTGACCCGACTGTGGCGACGGAGCTCCTTCAGGAGCCCTATTGGCGGCCCGGCCAGGACGCCCGGATGGCGGAGAGCTCGTCCGGGGTGTCGATGCTGCGCCAGGAACGGCCGTCCTCTCCCCACCGTCGCCACCTGGCCGGGCCGACCTCCGACGTCGCCACCTGGTCGAGGAGGCGTTGCAGACGATGGGTTGGGACGGACGCCACGAGGCGCTCCAGCGCGGGATAGCAGGCGTGCCGGTAGACGGCGCAGGTCGTCTGCCGGGCGACGTCGACCGGCACCACGGCGTCGCCTGGCTCGTCGAGCAGCCGGCGGAGCGTGGCCGGCGCCACCATCGGCTGGTCGGCGGCGACCAGCAGCACGTCCCTGCCCGGTAGGCGCCGGAAGGCGGCGAGCAGCCCGGCGACCGGCCCCGCCAGCCCCGGCGGGTCGGTAACGCCGTCAAACCCGTCGACGAGGCGGCCGGAGACCACCACCCGGTCGACGCCGGCCTCGGCGAGGGCGGTGATGACGTGGTCGATCATGGGCCGGCCGGCCAGCGTCGATGCTCGGCTTGTCGAGGCCCATCCGCGAGCTCGACCCGCCGGCGAGGACCACACCAACCGTGGGCGCCGGTCCGGCACGAGGTCGAGCCCCATGAACCGTGCGCAAGCGAGCGGGTTCTCGCGGTAGCGATCGATGTCGACGAACCCGAGCGACTCGTAGAGGGCGTTGGCCTCGGCCATCGAGGCCTGGTCGGTGTCGAGCACGATCCGGGCGGCGCCGAGCCGGCGAGCGGCGGCGATGGCGTGCTCGGCCAACCTCCTGCCCAGGCCGCGGCCCCGGCCCTCCGGGCGCAGGTACATCCGCTTCAGCTCGGCCAGCCCATCACCGATCAAGCGCACCCCGACCACGCCAACCGGGGCCGCCGACCCGGTCTCGTCGGTCACCGCCAGGAACAGCGCACCTCTGTCGCCGCCGAAACCGGCGGCGAGATCGGTCAGCTCGGCGTCGACATCCTGGAAGTCGAGCTAGAAGGCGAGCGAGGCGACGTACTGCCGGATCAGGTCGGCGGCCGACGGCCCGGTCTTCGGGACCGATCGCCAATCGAACGGTGGACGTGTCCACCATGGATCAGTCGAGCCGTACGGTGCGGTCCCCGGGCACGACGGCACCGATCACGACCGCCTCCCGGCCGGACGCCTCCAGCGAGGCGACGGCGGCATCGACGAGCATCGGCGGCGGTCACCACGACGAAGCCGACGCCCATGTTGAAGACGGCGAACATCTCGTCCCGGCCGATGCCACCCGCCTCGGCGACGGAGGCGAACACGCGCGGGCGGCTCCCACGAGCCGGTCTCGATCACCGCTTCGCAACCCGGGGGGAGGATGCGGGCGACGTTGCCTCCCAGCCCGCCTCCGGTGATGTGCGCCATCCCGTGGGGACGCACCCGTTCCAGCAGGGCGACGATCGCCGGGGTGTAGACGATCGATGGCGCCAGGATGGTCTCGGCCACGGTGGCGCCGCCACCACCGGGCATCGGGCTGTCCAGGTCGACGCCGTCGACCACCCGGCGAACCAGCGAGAAGCCGTTGGCCCGCAGGTTCGGCGACCGCACCCCGATGACCACGTCGCCGGGGACGATCTCGGAGCCATCCACCTCCCCGCCCTCCTCGACGATGCCGACGGCTGCGCCGGCGAGATCGAAGCCGTCAGGATCCATCACCCCGGGGTGCTCGGCGGTCTCGCCGCCGAGCAGAGCCACCCCCGCCTCGGCACAGGCGGCGGCGATCGAGGCGACGAGCGCCGACACCGCCTCGACGTCCAACGACCCGACGGCGATGTAGTCGGTCATCGCCAGCGGACGGGCGCCGGCCGCCACCAGGTCGTCGACGCACATGGCCACCAGGTCGGCTCCGAGGCCCCCCACCAACCCGGTGCGCCGGGCCAGCTCGGCCTTGGTGCCCACCCCGTCGGTCACCATCATCAGCACCGGGTGCCGGTAGCCCACCGGCAGGCGGATGCCGGCGGCGAAACCGCCGAACCCGCCGACGACGTCGTCACTCCACGTTGCGGTGACGTTCCCCCCGATGCGGTCGACCAAGGCGCCGGCGGCCGCCAGGTCGACCCCTGCCTCCCGGTAGGTGGCCATCACACCCGCTCGAGGACGAACTTGTCACCCGGCGGCGCGGACCTCGGTCGGGTAGTCGCCCGACAGACAGGCGGTGCAGAAGCTGCCGGCGCCGGTGGCTTCGATCACCGACGCCAGGTCGAGGTAGCCCAGCGAGTCGACCTCGAGGAACTCCCGGACCTCCTCGACGCTGCGGTCGGCGGCGAGGAGGGTGTCGCGGTCGCCGGTGTCCATCCCGTAGAAGCACGGCCACTTGTAGGGCGGCGACGAGATGCGCAGGTGGATCTCCGAGGCGCCGGCGTCCCGCACCATCTGGATGAGCTGGCGCGTGGTCGATCCTCGGACGATGGAGTCGTCGACCAGCACCACCCGTCGCCCGTCGAGGACCTCGCCGATCGGGTTGAGCTTCATCCGGATGCCCTGGTCCCGCATCGACTGCGCCGGCTCGATGAAGGTCCTGCCGACGTAGCGGTTCTTGACCAGGCCGTCGGCGTACGGGATCCGGCTGCAGGCGGCGAAGCCCTGCGCCGCCGGGATGCCGCTCTCGGGCACCGGGACGACGATGTCTCCCTGGACCGGGGCCTGTTCGGCCAGCCGGTACCCCATCTGCCAGCGGGCGGCGTGGACGTTGCGCCCCTGCAGCATACGAGTCCGGCCTGGCGAAGTAGACGAACTCGAACAGGCACAGCCGGCTCTCGGTGCGGGCGAATGGCCACCGCGACCGGGGGCCGTCACCGTCGATGACCAGCACCTCGCCGGGCTCGATCTGGCGCACGAACTCGGCGCCGATGATGTCGAGGGCCGCGGTCTCGGAGGCGATGACCCAGCCGGATCGCAGAGTGCCCAGGCACAGCGGGCGGAAGCCGTACGGGTCGCGCACCGCCACCAAGCGAGGTCGCGGTCCATGATCGCCAGGCTGAAGGCCCCCTCGAACCGGGTCACCGTGGCGGATACTGCGGTCGCCAGGTCGGCTCCGCCGCCCATGGCGACGGCGATCGCCTCCGTCATCAGATCGGAGTCGGAGCTGGCGTACAGCCGGCCGACGTCGGCGGCGAGCTGGGGCGTGTTGGTGAGGTTTCCGTTGTGGGCGAGGGCGATGCCGTTGTCGCCGACCTGGCGGTACGAGGGCTGAGAGTTGTGCCACACCGACGAGCCGGTGGTCGAGTAACGGGTGTGGCCGATGGCGACGCCGCCCTCCAGCGTGGCCAGGGTGGGTTCGTCGAAGACCTGGGCGACCAGGCCCAGGTCCTTCACCACGGTGACCATCTCCCCGTCGGCGACGGCGATGCCGGCGCTCTCCTGGCCACGGTGCTGGAGGGCGAACAGACCCGAAGTAGGTCAGCCGGGCGGTGTCCTCGCCGGGGGCGTACACGCCGAACACCCCGCAGGCCTCACCGGGGCGCTGCATCGTGATTGGAGACTCCGCCACCAGGCATCCTACCGCCCGCGCGTTCGCCAGCCCAGGTTCTCAGGCGACGAACACCACGGCGAGCAGCGCCACCAGGACGAGCCCGGCCGAGATGCTGCGCCGTCGCACCGCGTCGGCGTGGCCCACGGCCACCCGCGACCAGATCGCCGCCACCAACGCCCCGGTGACCAGGCCGCCCAGGTGGGCCAGCCACCCGATGTTGGGCAGCAGCAGAGGGAGCGCCAGGTTGATCGCCAGCATGGCGAGGAGCTGGCTGAGGAGGTTGCGGCCGCCCGGGGAGTGACGCATCCGGTAGGCGACGAACAGCCATGCCCCGAACAGCCCGAAGATGGCGCCGGAGGCCCCGACCGCAACGTATTCGGGCCCGGCGAACAAGAACGCAGCAACCCCGCCGCCGACCGCCGACGCCGCATAGAGCAGGGCGAAGGGCAGCGAGCCGACCTTGCCCTCGAGCTCGGGCCCGAACAGGTAGAGGGCGTACATGTTGAACGCCAGGTGCATCAGCCCGACGTGGAGGAAGGCGTGGGTGAGGAGTCGCCACCATTCGCCCGCCTCCACGAGGACGTTGAAAGTGCGCGAACCGTTTGCCGAGCTCGGCCTCGATCGCCGGCGACACCATCGTCGCCACCCCGATGGCGACACAGGCGGCGAGGATCGTCATCGACACCGGCGCCCGGTCGAACCGGCTCTGTCGCCGCACGTCGACCACCCGGTTGCGCCCTTCGGGGCGGGCGCAGTCGGGGCACTTCTGACCGACGGCGGCGTCGATCGAGCAGTCGACGCAGATGGGTTTCCCACAGCTGGCGCAGCTCAGCCGGGTGGCGCGGTCGGGGTGCCGGTAGCAGACGGTGGCCCCGGTGGCTTCTTGGGTCACCCCGGAACGGTACCGATCCCGTGGGGGTACTCGGACAGGGCCCGCGAATCAGGGAGTGTTGTCGACGACCACCGAAACCGGCGCCGATGTCGCCGAGTTGCCGGCGGCGTCGTGTGGCCACCGCGGTCAGCGTGTACGACCCGTCCGCCAGGGATCGAGTGCTCCACTTGACGAGATAGGGAGCCGGTGGTGTCGGTGCCGGCGGGCACGCCGCCGACCTCCAGCTCGACGCTGGTGACCGCGACATTGTCGGTGGCGGTGATCGACACCCGCACGGACCGGGAGACGACGGCGCCGGCTGCCGGTGATGTGATCGACACGGTCGGCGGGGTCGTGTCGGTCCCCGGCGGCGGTGGTGGCGGAGGCGAACCATCGGGCAGGGTGGCGGCATACTGGGCGGCCACCCACTCCGCACCCGAGCCGGTGAGGTGGCCTACCTCGTCCTTGAAGTACGAGCAGTCGGGGACGACCACGGCAGGCCCGGCGTCGACGGTGGCGCTCAGGTTCTGGTTGATGGCTTCCACCGCGGCGGGCTGCCAGGCGGAGAGGTCGATGTCGTCGCAACCCACCCCGTGCACCGGGGGGATCAGCGTCACCCGGGTGACCGAAGGGAGGTTGACGGCGATCCCGGCGAGAGCCGCCGCGATGTGGCCGGAGATGCCTTCGACCGACGGGTCGAGCCCGGTGGGCAGCACGTGGACGACCACCCGTGTCGGGAGGGTGCCGGCCGGGGTGCAGGCCGAGCCGACGGGGACGGTCCACCCGCTCCCCCCGACCCCCCAGGCCGAGATTGCCTTCCCGCCCGCGGTCTGGCGCTCCCACTCGGCGTTGGTGACCAGGTTCTCGTAGCCGCCGTTCACGTACCAGTTGGTGGTCTGCGATCCGCCGATGACCCGAGTGCAGCCGGCGGCGGCGGCCTGCGGGCAGAGGTGGTAGGAGCACGGCGACCAAGCCGAGGACCAAGAGCAAGGCACCACGGCGCGACATGCGTTCCCCTCCCCCCATTCCCACGGTGAGGTCATCGCCATGGTACGACCTGGATGGCGACCGCGGCAATGGGTCGAACGGCCGCCTAGGAGAGGTGGCGGCGGAGCGCCGACTCCCAGGCGGCGCCGGCACGTTCGAGCGTCACCGATCCTTCGGCGCCGAAGTCGATCGCGTCGCCGCCCACGGTGCCGATCCGCCGGGCCGGGACCGAGTCGGTGAGGTCGGCGTGCTCGCGGTGCCACGGCGACCACACGATGAGGCCCCTCGGAGAAGAGGTGGCGCCACCCGGGCACCTCGACCATCACGCCGACATCGGAGCGGATGGCGATCTCGGCCAGGGCCACCGCCAAGCCTCCGGTGGAGACGTCGTGGAGGACCGGGCACCACCCGGCCAGATCCACTGCCCGCGCCACCACGGCGCTCCCCATCGCAGGGTCCGGAGCGGCCGGGCGGCCCCGCCGGTGGCCGAGGACGAGTCGGGCGAACGCCGATGCGGCGAAGTCGGCGTCGTCCTCGGGGCCGACCACCCAGATCGCCATCCCCTCCTCGGCGCGGTCGAGTCGGGGCGGCCGGGCGGGGCGGGGATCGGCGAGCCCGAGCATCCCCACCACAGGGGTCGGAGGGATGTCTGCCCCGTCGGTCTCGTTGTAGAGGGACACGTTGCCCCCAACCACCGGGATCCCCAGGGCCTCGCAGGCGGCGGAGAGCCCCTCGACGGTCTCGACGCAGTTGCCACATCACCTCGGGCCTCTCCGGGTTGCCGAGGTTGAGGTTGTCCACCAGGGCGTACGGCCGGGCACCGGTGACCGCCACGTTGAGCGCCGCCTCCCACACGATGCGGGCGGCCCCCCGACGGGCGTCGAGGGCACAGCGCGCGCCGTCTCCGTCGGTGGAGACGGCGAGTCCCCTTCTCCGTGCCCTTGATGCGGAGCAGCGAGCCGTCGTGGCCCGGCTCCACCACGGTGTCGAGGAACAGCTGGTGGTCGTACTGCTGGAACACCGGCGACGGGTCCCCGATGGCGGGGTCGGAGAGCAGCTCCAACAGCACGGCGGCGGCATCGACCGAGCCGGGGAGCGGAGGCTGGTCGGCCCACACCGTCGTCGAGGTCGTCGGGGCGACGCCGCGGCCGCTCGTACCGTGGGGCGCCCTCCGACAGAGATGCCGCCGGCACCTCAGCCACGATCTCGCCGCGGTGGCGCACCCGGAGGGTTCCGCCGGCGGTGACGATCCCGATCGGCGAGGCGGCGATCTCCCACTTGGCGGCGAGCGCCTCCACCTCGGCCAGGTCCTCGGGGCGGACGATGGCCAGCATCCGTTCCTGCGACTCCGACATGAGGATCTCGGCTGCGGTCATGCCCTCCTCGCGCAGGTGCACGGCGTCGAGGTCGACGTCCATCCCCATCCGCCCGCTGGCGGCGGACTCGGCGGTGGCGCAGGAGATCCCGGCGGCGCCGAGGTCCTGGATGCCCACCACCAGCCCTCTCTGGTAGAGCTCGAGGCAGGCCTCGATCAGCCGCTTCTCCTCGAAGGGATCGCCGATCTGCACCGAAGGGCGCTTCGCCTCGGCGCCCTCGGCGAAGCCCGACGACGCCAGGATCGAGGCGCCGCCGATGCCGTCCCGGCCCGTCGAGCTGCCGAGCAGCACCGCACGGTTGCCCTCCCCCGAGGCGGCCGACAACACCAGCTGGTCCCGGCGGAGCAGGCCGAGGCCATCACGTTGACCAGCGGGTTGGTGGCGTAGCGGTCGTCGATCTCGAGCTCACCGCCCAACGGTGGGGACGCCGACGGCGTTGCCGTAGCCGGCGATGCCCCGCACCACGCCGTCGAGCAGGTATCGGTTGCGGGCATCATCGAGCGGGCCGAACCGGAGCGGGTCCCACAGGGCGACCGGGACGGGCGCCCATCGTGAAGATGTCGCGGAGGATGCCGCCCACGCCGGTGGCCGCCCCCTGGTAGGGCTCCACGAACGAGGGGTGGTTGTGGCTCTCGATCCTGAGCGCCGCCAGCCAGCCGTCGCCGAGGTCGACCACGCCGGCGTTCTCCCCGGGCCCGACCACGACCCAGGGCGCCTCGGTCGGGAAGCGTCCCAGCCACGCCGGGACGACTTGTAGGAGCAGTGCTCGGACCACATCACCGAGTACATCGCCAGCTCCGCCGGGCGCGGGTCGGGCGGCCGAGGACCTCGGACGACCTGCTCGTGCTCCTCGTCGGTCATCCCGAGCAGGCGGTGGGGCGGATCGGTCACCGCCGGGTCGGTGACGGCCGCCGTGGTCACAGGGCGGCGGCGCCGGCGGGAACGGGGACGGTGAGCGACAGGATGAACGACTCGAGCAGGACGACCCCGTCGGTCGAGCCGAGCGTCTCCTCCGAGGCCCGCTCCGGGTGCGGCATCAGCCCGGCCACGTTGCCGGCGGTTGTCGGCCACCCCGGCGACGGCGTCGGTGGAGCCGTTCGGGTTGGACGCCTCGCCGGCGGATCCCTCCGGTCGCAGTAGCGGAGCACCACCCGGCCGCCGTCGATCAGCTCGGCGATCGTCTCGGTGGCGGCGACGTAGTTCCCCTCGTAGGAGTTGAGCGGGAGGCGCAGCACGTCGCCCGCGCGCGCCGCCCGGGTCAGCACGCTGTCGGTCGACTCCACCCGCACGTGGACCGGGCGGCAGATGAACCGCAGCTGGCGGTTGGCCACCAGGGCGCCGGGGAGCAGCCCGGCCTCACAGAGGACCTGGAAGCCGTTGCAGATCCCCAGCACCGGGCGACCCTCGGCGGCGAGCCGGCGCACCTCGGCCCATCACCGGGGAGATCCGGGCGATGGCGCCGGTCCGGAGATAGTCGCCGTGGGCGAAACCACCCGGGATGACCACGCCGTCGGCACCGGACAGGTCCGTGTCGGCGTGCCAGGCGATCTCGGCGTCGGCGCCGAGCGCGGTCAGGGCGTGGACACGTCGTGCTCGCAGTTGGTGCCCGGGAAACACGACGCACGGCGACGCTCATCCCGGCACTCGTCGGCACGGACACCGTGAAGTCCTCGATCACCGGGTTCGCCAGCAGCGCCCGGCACATCTCGGTGACGGTGGCGACCGCTTCGTCCTCGGTGGCGTCGACGTCGACGGTGATGGTCCGCCCGAAGTGGACCTCGCCGACCCGGGGAAGCCGAGCTGGCGCAGCGCCCGGGCGGTGGTCATCCCCTCGGGATCGGACAGCCCGGGCTTGCGGGCGATGGACACGACCACCTTCATGGCCCCGGCCAGGTAGTCGGCGAACGAGGCCCCGGTGAGCCGCTCGTAGACCTCCACGTATCGATCGTCGGGTGTCGGCGACGACCTCGTCGGGCAGGCCCGGCGCCGGCGGTGCTTTGTCCCACCCGCTGGCGGCCAGCCAGTCGCGGACCGGCTGCTTGTCGAAGGAGGGCATGGTGGCGCCCGGCGCCCAGGCGTCGGCGGGCCAGTACCGCGAGCTGTCCGGGGTCAGAACCTCGTCGACGAGGAGCAGCTCCCCGTCGGCGATGCCGAACTCGAATTTGGTGTCGGCGAGCAGGATCCCCCGCCCGGCGGCGTAGTCGGCGGCACGGCGGTAGATGGCGATGCTGCGAGCCCTCAGCTCCTCGTAGCGGTCGTCGCCGACCAGGGACGCGGGCGCCGGCCTCGGTGAGGTTCTCGTCGTGGCCGGTGTCGGCCTTGGTGGCAGGCGTGAAGATGGGCTCGTCGAGACGCTCCGCCATGGCCAGCCCGGCGGGCAGGTGCTCGGTGGTGGGGCCTCCCCCGGCGGCGTACTCGTGCCAGGACGACCCGTACAGGTAGCCGCGGACCACGCACTCCATCGGGATGACCTCGGCACGGCGGACGACCATCGACCGTCCCCGCAGCCCATCCCACTCTTCGTCGGTGAGCCCGGCTAGCCCGTCGATCCCGTCGAGGTCGGTGGTGATCAGGTGGTTAGGGGTGTCGAGCTGGTGGAACCAGTGCACCGACAGCCCGGTGAGGACGCGGCCCTTGTCGGGGATGAGGGTGGGGAGCACCACGTCGAAGGCGGAGATGCGATCGGAGGCGACCATGAGCAACCGGTCCTGGTCGATCAGGTAGTTCTCACGGACCTTCCCCGAACCCAGATGATGCAGCGCCATCACGGCGGCCGATGGTAACGCCCGCACCGCGCGCGACAGGTCCACTGCGGGTACGCCGCGTCGCTGCGCCGGTGACTCCCCGGGCCGTTTGATGTGGTGCCGATGGGGTGACGCTGCGGTGACGCCGCCGGGCGACCCTCTTCGTCACATCTCCGGATGGGGGGGACCCATGGGTGAGATCACGGCAGAGTCAATCGGACGCTGGTGAGGTCGATCGGGGCGCGGGTGCGCCGGCCGAGCTCGCTACGGACGACACGTCAGCAGCGCTGGGAACGGAAGTGGGAACAGACCACCACGTTCCCATGGCAGGTCGACGAGGTGCCTCCCGAGCTCGATGTCGCCGTCTCGTCGGGTTGGGTGCCGCCGGGAGTCACGGTGCTCGACCTCGGCTGCGGGGACGGGTTGAGTGCCGCCTGGCTGGCCCGGCGAGGGCACCCGGTCCTCGGGATCGACTTCGCTCCCACCGCCGTCACCCGCGCCCGGGAGAGGTTCGGCGGCGTCCCTGGGCTGGCCTTCGACGTCGTCGACGTTTGCCGGCCGGGGGCGCTCGCCGATCGGACCTTCGGTGCCCTCGTGGATCGTGGCTGCCTCTCCAACATCCACCCTCGCCTCCGCTCGACTACGCCGCCAACGTCGCCGGCTGGGCGGTACCTGGTGCGCCGTTCCTGCTGTCGATGATGGGAAGGGACGAGGGGCTGGAGCGACGTCACGCCATCGAGGCGTTGTTGGGTCGGGCCTTCGTCTTCGAGGACGTCTCCCTGACCGAAGGCATGGCCACGATCGGCGGGGTGTCGCGCTCCGGGGTCGTGTTCCACCTTCGCCGCCGCAAGGGGTGAATGCCCGGCCTCCCGGATGCGGTGCCTTCAGTGGGCATGCGATGACACCCGGACCTCGGTTCAGACCGGCGGCCTCGGCGGCGTACGACCTACGCTTGGGCGTGTGACCGATCCCGCCTTAGGGCGACCCTGGGGAGAGCACGCCACGCCCTACGAGGCGCTGGGCGGGGCGGAGGCCTTGCGTGACCTGGTCGAGCGGTTCTACGACCGGATCGATGCCACCGCCCCCACGCTGCGCGCCATGCTGCCCCGAGACGACTCCGGGTCGCGCACCAAGCTGTACGAGTTCCTCTCCGGGTGGCTCGGCGGCCCGCCGCTCTACGTCGAGAAGCGGGGGCACCCCCGGTTGCGGATGAGGCACTTCCCCTTCGCCATCGGGGAGGATGAGGTCACCGAGTGGCTCCGCTGCATGGGTGAAGCCCTCGACGAGTCAGGGGTCGAAGGCGGATTGCGCTCCTTCCTGGACGAGCAGCTCGCCCTCTCGGCGCACCACCTCCGCAATCGATGACGGCGCCCGACCCGGGCAGGCGGCGGATGCTCGGCATCGTCGGCGCCGCCATCGTCGCCGCCACTGTCGGCGCCTGCCGCACGCCGATCCGGCGGCGTCGACGGCAACGGGGCGACCGCCGCGACAACGTCCGGCTCTCCACCGGACACGACGACGGGCACCGGGGCTGCGACGTCGGCGGCGACGACAGTGACCACCGAGCCTCCGCCGACCACCACCACTTCACCGCCGCCGGCACTGATCACCGTCATCGGGCGTCAGGGCTGGCAGGCGCGTCCCCCCGGCGAGGGGCTCGAGCCGCACCAGGTCGACCGGGTGACCGTCCACCACACCGCCGCCGTTCTCGAGGACAACGCCGACGCCCCCGGTCACATCCGCGGGCACCAGTCGTTCCACATCGACACCCGGGGCTGGCCCGACCTCGCCTACCACTTCATCGTCGACGCCGCCGGCAACGTCTACGAGGGCCGTGACCCGGCGATGCGGGTGACACCGCCACCGACTACGACCCCGCCGGCCATCTGCTGGTCTGCTGCGAGGGCGACTTCGACCGCCAGCCTCTCCCCGACCCGCAACGTCACAGCCTGGAGGCGATGCTCGCCTGGGGCGTGTCCACCTATGGGCTGGCGGTCGACACCATCGCCGGGCACGGTGACTATGCCTCCACCAACTGCCCGGGGGCGGCGCTACGCGTCCTGCTCGAGGACGGGACGCTCCATCAGAGCGTCACCGACCTGCTCGGCAAAGGTCCGCTCGCACTCCACATCCTCACCGGCGAGGCAGCGGTGAGGGCGGTCGCCGCCATCGAGCGAGGCTGACCGGCGAATCAGCATCCCAGCGCATCGCCGACGCTCCAACACACCTTCTGCATGGTCTCGTCGCCCACCGAACTGACCCGAGTCGATTGATCACGACGCTTCGGCCTCTTCCCAGAACGGATCCGGGCGCTCCGGCGTCCGTCGGTTCCGAGTCCTCGGTCAGCTCGAGGGCGGCGAGCCGGTCGAAGACGACCCCGGCGTTGGCGAGGAAGCGCTCGGTGGCGAAGCACCTGGCCAGATCCTCGCGGTCGAGGGTGACCTCCGGGTCGGCGGCGAGCAACTCGTGCAGCGGCTCGCCACCCTCCCACGCCGCCATGGCGTTGCGCTGCACCACGCGGTACGCCTCGTCGCGGGTCATCCCGCCCTCGACCAGGGCGAGCAACACCGCCTGGGAATGCACCAGTCCACGGGTGGCGTCGAGGTTGGCCTGCATCCGGTCGGCGTGCACCACCAGGCCCTCCACCAGCCGCTGCATCCGTTCGAGGGCGAAGTCAGCGACCAGGCAGGCGTCGGGTAACACGACCCGCTCCACTGAAGAGTGGCTGATGTCACGCTCGTGCCACAGGGCCACGTCCTCGAGCCCCGCCCCGGCGTAGGCGCGGAGCAGCCGGGAGAGCCCGGTGATGTTCTCGGCGCTGATGGGGTTGCGCTTGTGGGGCATAGCAGACGAGCCCTTCTGGCCCGCCCCGAAAGACTCCGTCACCTCACCCACCTCGCTCCGCTGCAGGTGACGGAGCTCGGTGGCGAACCGCTCCAGCGACGACCCGATCAGGGCCAGGGTCGACAGGAGCTCGGCGTGGCGATCGCGGTGGGTGACCTGCGACGAAGCCGGCTCGAAGCCGATCCCGAGGCGGGCGCACACGATCGCCTCGATCACCGGCGGGATGTGGGCATAGGTCCCGACGGCGCCGGAGACCTTCCCGACGGCGACGGCGGCACGCGCCCGCAGCAGGCGATCGTGGTCGCGGGCGATCTCGAACGCCCACGTCGCCAGCTTGAGCCCGAAGCTCGTCGGCTCTGCCCAGATGCCGTGGGTACGGCCCACCATGACCGTGTCGGCATGCTCGACCGCCTTGGCGCGCACCGTCTCGAAGAGGGTCGCCAGGCGGGCCAGCAAGAGGTCGACGGCCTCCGCCATGAGCACGCCCTGGGCGGTGTCGAGCACGTCCGACGAGGTCAGCCCATAGTGGACCCACTCCCCGCCCGTCTCGACCGACGCCGCCAGCACGTCGACGAAGGCGGCCAGGTCGTGCCGGGTCTCCTGCTCCCGAGCCTTCCAGGCCGCCGGGTCGACCTCCGGTGCCCTCCGCAGCGCCGCCGCCGCCGCCTCCGGGGCGACGCCCTGATCCACCCATGCCTCGAGCACGCGTGTCTCGACGTCCTTCCACACGGCGAGCTTGCGCTCCTCCGACCACACCGCCGCCATCTCTGGCAGCGAGTACCGCTCGATCACCAGCTGCTCCGGTACTCGGCCAGCCGGGCGGCGACCTCCGAGTCGGTGGTGGCGATGATGGCGGCGGCGAGATAGGCGGCGTTGGCCGCCCCGTCCACCGCCACGGTGGCCACCGGCACCCCTGTCGGCATCTGCACGGTGGCCAGGAGCGCATCGAGCCCTCCGAGCCCCCCGGCGGCGATGGGGATCCCGATCACCGGGAGGGTCGTGTTGGCGGCGACCGCCCCGGCGAGATGGGCGGCCTTGCCGGCCCCGCAGATGACCACGCTGAACCCGGCGTGGCGGGCGCCGGCGGCGAACTCGGCGACCCGGCCCGGGTTGCGGTGGGCCGACATCACCACCACCTCGTGGGCGATGCCCAGGTCGGAAAGCACCTCGGAGGCGGGGCCCATCACCCCGGCGTCCTTCTCCGAGCCCATCAGGATCGCCACCTTGCTCACCGCTGCCTCCTAACCGTGCCCCCGTGGTGGGCCCCATGGTGCGCAATGTCCTTCCGGTACTGCTTCCCTGCGAAGTCGACGGTCTCGACGGCGGCATAGGCCGTGTCCCGTGCCGCCGCCACGTCTCTGCCCAGCCCGACCAGGTTGAGAACCCTGCCGCCGGCCGTCACCAGCCGGTCGTCGTGTCGCCGGGTGCCGGCATGGAACACGAGGACGTCGTCACCGACCAGGTCGAGCCCGGTGATCGGGTGCCCGTCGTCGACGCTGCCCGGGTAGCCGGACGAGGCGAGGACCACATCGACGGCGGCCCCATCGGTCCACGCCAGGTGCCCGGCGCCGAGATCGCCGCCGGCGGCGTCGGCGAGCAGTGGGAGCAGGTCGTCTGCGAGGCGAGGGAGCACGACCTGGGTCTCCGGGTCACCCAGCCGGCAGTTGAACTCGAGAACCTCCATGCCTGCCGCGGTCAGCATCAACCCGGCATAGAGGAACCCCCGATACGGGGTGCCCTCTCCGGCGAGGACCTGGAGCACCGGGTCGACCACCTCGGCCATGGTGCGCTCCACCAGGTCGGCGGGCAGGTCGTCTACCGGCGAGTAGCAACCCATCCCGCCGGTGTTGGGCCCGGTGTCGCCGTCGCCCAGCCGCTTGTAGTCCCGTGCCGGCTGGAGCGGAACCGCCCGCTCCCCGTCGCATACCGCGAACACCGAGACCTCACGCCCGTCCAGGTGCTCCTCGATCACCACCGTTCGGCCGGCCGCCCCAAAGCGGCCGTCGAGACATCCCGCGACCCACTCCTCTGCGGCGACGGGGTCGTCGGTGACCAATACCCCCTTGCCGGCGGCGAGCCCGTCGGCCTTCACCACGTAGGGCGGCCCGAAGCGGGCGAGGGCGGCTCGGGCGGCGCCGGCGTCGGTTGCGCCGACCCAACGCCCGGTGGGGACGCCGGCCCGCTCCATGACGCGCTTGGCGTGTGCCTTCGAGGACTCGAGGCGGGCGGCGGCTGCCACCGGGCCGAAGACGGCGATGCGTGCGTCGGCGAGGGCGTCGGCGACGCCGGCGGCCAGCGGCGCCTCCGGCCCGACCACGACCAGGTCGACGGCCCGTTCGGCGGCGAGCCGGGTGACCGCGGCGACGTCGTCGGCCGCCACCTCAGGGACGACCTCGGCCACCTCGGCCAGGCCCGGGTTCCCCGGTGCCGCCAACAGGCTGTCGAGGTGCGGGCTGGCCGCCAGCTTCCAGCCGATGGCGTGCTCCCGCCCCCCGCCACCGAGCAGCAACACCTTCATCGGGTCACGTCCGGTGCAAGGTGGCGGACCGCCCCGGGCCCACCGACACCATCGTCACCGGCACCCCGGCGATCTCCTCGACGTACTCGACGTACAGCTGCGCCTCCTTGGGGAGGTCGTCGAACCGCTCCACCGCCGAGATGTCCTGACCCCACCCGGCCAGGTCCTGGTAGACCGGGTGGCAGTTGTAGAGCACCCGCTGCTGGCGCGGGAACTCGGTGTAGCGGACGTCGAGCGAGTCGTAGGCGGTGGCGACCCGCAGCGTGTCGAAGTGGGAGAGGACGTCCAGCTTGGTCAGCGCCAACTCGGTGATGCCGTTGACCCTCACCGCATACCGGAGCACCACCCCGTCGAGCCAGCCGCACCGGCGGCGCCGCCCGGTGACGGTGCCGAACTCCCCGCCGATCTCGACCATCGCCTCACCGGTCGGGTTGTCCAGCTCGGTGGGGAAGGGGCCGCCGCCGACCCGGGAGATGTACGCCTTGGCCACCCCGAGCACGCGAGTCGATCATGGTCGGCCCGATCCCGGCGCCGGCGCAGGCGCCTCCGGCCGTCGGGCTCGACGAGGTCACGAACGGGTAGGAGCCGTGGTCGATGTCGAGCAGGGTCCCCTGGGCCCCCTCGAAGAGGACGTTGCGCCCGGCGCGGATCGCCTCCCAGACCAGCAGCGACGTGTCGGCGACGTGGGGATGGAGCCGGTCGGCGTAGCCGAGGTATTCGTCGGCGATGGGCGCCGGGTCCATGGGGAGCTGGTTGTAGACCTTGGTCAGGATGCGGTTGCGGTCCTTGAGCGCCGCCTCGAGCTTGGCCAGGAAGATCTTCGGGTCGAACAGGTCCTGCACCCTGATGCCCTGCCGGGCGTACTTGTCCATCGCCGCCGGGCCGATCCCCCGCTTGGTGGTCCCGATCTGCTGCCGCCCCAGGTAGCGCTCCATCACCGCATCGAGCTTGCGGTGGTACGGCATGATCAGGTGGGCGTTTGCCGACAGGCGCAGCCGTGACGGATCGACGCCGCGCCCCGCCAGGGTGTCCATCTCGTCGAGGAGCACCCCCGGGTCGACCACGCAGCCGTTGGCGATGACCGGGGTGACGTTGGGGTAGAGCACCCCGCTGGGGATGAGGGTGAGGGCGAACCGCTCACCGTCGACCACGATGGTGTGCCCGGCGTTGTTGCCCCCCTGGAAGCGCACCACCAGGTCGGCGGTGCGTGACAGGACGTCGGTGATCTTGCCCTTGCCCTCGTCGCCCCACTGGGCGCCGACGACGACGGTGGCTGGCATAGGTGAGGTCTCCCGGGGGGACGCCGGCGAGTGTAGGCGCCGGTCGCCGGCGGCCACCGGTCCTGCGAGCGACTCGGCCGACCTCCCATTGCCGACCATTGACAGGGACGAGCGGCTGGCTGTATAACCCAGAACAGTAAGCAATACAGCGGCCGGGTGCGCCCATCGAGCCGGCCCGCATCGGAGGTGTCCAGCCATGCCCGACGAGAGCCTCTACGACCGGCTGGGTGGCGTCTTCGCCATCGCCGCCGTCGTCGACCACTTCAGCGACGCCGTCGTCCAGAACCCGATCGTCGGACAGGAGTCGGACAATCCGGCTCTGCGCGACTGGCACACCAACCAGCTCGACCGACTCCCCGGGCTGAAGTTCATGCGCACCCTGTGGGTGTGCAACGTCGCCGGCGGGCCGTTCCAGTACACCGCCACGGAACCGGGGAGCACCACGCTCGGGCTCGAGGAGGCCCACCGCGAGTTCCAGATCGCACCCGACGAGTTCGACGAGGTCGCCGCCGAGCTGGGTCGCAGTCTCGATCACCTGGGGGTGCCCCAGCAGGAGAAGGAGGAGGTGCTCGCCGCCTTCGCCGCCCACAAAGGCGAGGTCACCGAGGGATCGGCGGTCGCCGCCGGCGACCGTTGAGGCTGACTCCGCCGGCGATCGCTGAGACCGGTCTTCGACGCAGGCTGCCCCGACTCGCCTAGCGGGCGATTCGAGCCAGGGTGGCGGCGGTGACGGCCAGATAGTCGTCCGCGGCCAGCACCACCTGCAAGCCCTGGGCTCCGGCGGAGACGGCGATCCGCCCGGCATCGACTGCAGAGATGTCGAGGAAGACCGGGAGGCGTTTCCTGGCGCCGATCACCGTCACTCCGCCGCGGCGGTATCCGGTGATCCTCTCCAGATCGCCCACCGCCACCATCGCCATGCTCCGCTCCCCGGCGGCGGCGGCCAATGCCTTCAGGTCGAGCTCGGTCCCTGCCGGCACGACGGCGAACACCGGCCCGGAGCCGCCGGCGGCGACCAGCGTCTTGAAGACCTGGCTCCACGGCATCCCGATGGCGTCGGCCACCGCCTCGGCGCTGAAGTCCTCGGTGGCGAGGTCGTAGGCGCGCACCTCGTGGTCGATGCCGGCCGAGGTCAGCAGCCGGCTGGCATTGGTGGCGGGCACCGGCGCATTCTGGTGTGGCGGCTCCGCAGGTGAGATTGGGCGACACAACAGTCCTGCGGAGGCGATGCAGGCGGGTAGCTTCGGGGTGACCGATCGGAGGAAACCAGTGCCGCACATGATGGACGACTTCCCGCTGTTGCTCTCGACCCTCTACGAGCGGGCGGCCGAGCTCTACCCCGACCAGGAGATCGTCTCGGTCGAGGCCGACCAGGAGGCGTCCGGCGGACCATACGGCGAGACCGACGACGGATCCGCAGGCTGGCGACTGCCATGCTCCGAGCAACTGGGGCTGGTGCAGGGTGGCGAGCCGGTCGGGCACCTTCGCCTGGAACAACCAGCGTCACCACGAGCTCTACTGGAGCCACCGCCAACACGGGGCGGATCTGCCACACGATCAACATCCGTCTGTTCGCCGACCAGATCTCCTACATCGTCAACCACGCCGAGGACGAGGTGCGTCTTCGTCGATCCTGACCTGGTAGGCTGGTCGAGCCGATCGCCGCCACGTTGGAGAAGGTGCGAGCATTCGTGGTCATGGCGAGACGTGGGTGACACGGGCTGCCCAACGCCGATCGCATACGAGGAGCTGATCGAAGGCGTCGAGCCGCTGGGGATTGGCCGGTCCTCGACGAGCGGTCAGCCCGATGATGTACTGCTACACGTCGGGCACCACCGGCAACCCCAAGGGCGTGGCCTACACCCAGCGCTCGACCTACCTGCACACCATTTCACGGGCTGGCCAACGTGTCCCCATCGCCGCCGAGGACAACGTGCTCCCCGTCGTCCCGATGTTCCACGCTCGGCATGGGGCTACCCGTTCTGCGCCACCACTCGTCGGCGCCAAGATCACCTACCCGGGCCCCGATCTGAGCCCCGAGGGCCTGGTCTCGCATCTATCGACGACGAGCGGGTCACCTTCTCTGCCGGGGTGCCGACGGTGTGGCTCGGGATCGCAGCAGTACCTGACCGACCACCCCGAGGCGGACACGTCGTAGATCCAGGGGTTTCTGTGCGGCGGGTCGGCGGTTCCGCGCTCGATGATCGACTGGTACTGGCGCAACCGGGGCATCAGGGTGCTCCAGGGATGGGGGATGACCGAGACCAACCCGGTGGCCTCCATGGCGACGTTGAAGCCGGAGATGGAGGACTGGGACTTCGAACGGCAGCTCGATCGTCTGGAGACCGCCGGGCTACCCCTTCCCGGTCTCCAGGTGAAGATCGTCGACGAGAACGGCGACGAGCTTCCCCAGGACGGCGAGGCGTTTCGGTGAGTTGCTGATCCGGGGGCCCTGGGTGGCGGCCGAATACTACCGCGACCCACGCAGCTCGCAGACCTTCGCCGACGGCTGGATGCGGACCGGGGACGTCTGCAAGATCACCCCCGACGGCTACATCAAGATCACCGACCGGGCCAAGGACGTGATCAAGTCGGGCGGCGAGTGGATCTCATCATGGAGCTGGAGAACACCTTGATGGCGCACCCGGCCGTCGCCGAAGCCGCCGTCGTCGGGCTCAAGCACCACAAGTTGGCAGGAACGACCGATCGCCTTCGCCGTGCTCAGACCCGGGGCCGTAGCCACCGAGGAGGAGCTGCTCGGCGTTCCTCGCCGAGCGGGTGGCCAAGTGGTGGCTGCCCGACGGGTGCTGCTCGTCGAGCAGATACCGAAGACGGGTACCGGCAAGTTCGACAAGAAGGTGGTCCGAGACCAGTACGCCGACACCCTGATGGAGTGAGCCCGCCGCGGTTCACCCGGGAACAGCTCGGCGACTTCGAGGGCGCCTCGGTACCCGACCTGATCGGGCCCGGTGTGAAGCTCCTCGTCGTGGGGATCAACCCCGGACTGTGGACCGCCGCCACCCAGACCCACTTCGCCCATCCCGGCAACCGCTTCTACCCGGCGCTCCACCGGGCCGGGTTGATCGACCGGGAGATCGACCGCAGCCTCGGCTTCAGCGATGCCGACCGAGCCCACCTGGTCGAGCGGGGCATCGGGATCACCAACCTGGTCAACCGGGCGACGGTGCGCGCCGACCAGCTCGGCGCCGACGAGTTGCACGCCGGCGCCGCCCGGCTGGAGGCGCTGGCCGCCTCGGTGCGACCCGTGGTGGTGACGGTGGCGGGCATCACCGCCTACCGGACCGCCTTCGGCCGCCGCCGCGCTGCGCTGGGAAGGCAGCCGGAGCGGATCGCCGAGTCCGAGCTGTGGGTGGTGCCCAACCCGAGCGGGTTGAACGCCCATGACACGATCGACACGCTGGCTGAGTGGTTCCACCGCGTCGGGGAGGCGGCCGGCATCGTGCCGCCGGGCCGGCTCGGCCGCTCCACCACCGCTGGGCGACGTACGTCCCGTCGGTGACCTCGGCCAAGTTGGCCGGCGCCTACCCGGTCAGCTCGCCCCACCGATCTCCCTGGGCGAGGTCGATCACGGTCCACGCCATGGCCAGGGCGCCGTCGCGGATGGCACGCTCGCCGTCGGGGGAGACGGTGTGTGCGGCAAAGTCGCGCTGGTGGTTGACCGCGGGGAGCGAGTTGATCCCCATCATCGGGTGGATGGTCGGCACGATCTTCGAGACGTTGGCCATGTCGGTGGACCCGGCCACTCCGGACCCCGGGTTGACCAGACGGCCCATCGGGCGGCCCATCGCCTCGGCGTTGGCGGCGAACAGGTCGACCATCACCGGGTTGTTCACCATCTCGGTGTAGGTGTGCCCGGCGGCGCGTACCGAGTAGGTGCAGCCGGTGGCGAGGGCGCCCGCCTCGAAGCATGCCTCCACCTTGGCTCGCAGCTCGTCGAGTCGCTCCAGCGTGGCCGCTCGCACGTAGAAGCCCATGGCGGTGAACGACGGGATGACGTTCGGTGCGCCACCGCCGTACGAGATGGTCCCATGCACCTTGTCGGTCGGATACAGGGTCTGGCGCAGCATCGATATGGCGTTGTACGCCTGGACGGCGGCGTCGAGGGCGTTGATCGACACCTGGGGGGCGAAGGCGGCGTGCGCCTCCTTGCCGTGGAACTCCACCTCCAGGTGGGCGACGGCGAGGAACTCCGGGTCGACGGTGTCCTCCGGCGAGGGGTGGACCATCATCGCCGCCGTCGCCGTGGCGAACGCGCCCGCCTCGATGAGGTCGACCTTGCCGCCGTGGGCCTCCTCGGCCGGCGTCCCCAGTACCCGCACCGAGAAGCCGAGCTCGTCGGCCACGTCCGCCAGCGCCACCCCGGCGCCACAAGCCGACGCGGCGATGATGTTGTGCCCACAGGCGTGGCCCACTTCGGGCAGCGCGTCGTACTCGGCGCAGATGACCACCTCGGGCCCGGCCGACCCGGCGCGGGCGTCGAACGCGGTCTCCAGGCCCCACGCCGGGTACTCCACGTCCATGCCCTGGGCGCGCAGGAACTCGACCAGCCGAGCCGATGATGCCCGCTCTTCGTTGGCCAGCTCCGGGTTCTCGTACAGCCATCGGGAGATCTCCCGCAGCTCGCTCTCGACCGTGCCGAACCGGTCGGCGGTTCGCTGCTTCGGGTCCACTGGTGCACGCTCCTTCGGACGGGTGGCGGAAACCTACCGTGCCGGCGGGGCCGCCGTTCGGCGTCGCCTGCACGATCTCGGATATCCCCCCACCGGTGACGACCACGGGTCGGTAGCCGGACGTCGGCGAACAGGGCGGCGGCGGTGGCGGCGCGCGGCCGCTCTCGCAGGCGACGTACACCGGACGATGGCGATCCAGCCCTGAAGGGAGCTCCTCCGCCAGATAGGGCAGATAGCGGTGGACGGAACCGTCGAGGTGCCCCTCTTCCCATTCCTCGGCGGTGCGCACGTCGACCACTTGGTCGTCGGCGGTGAGGATGCCGGCGAGCGTGGAGGCGTCGACCACCTCGTGCGTGGTGACCGGGCGGCCCTCCGCCATCCATCCGTCCATCCCGGGGAGCACACCGACGACGTCGGTGAAGCCGACCCTGGCAAGCGCCGTTCTCGCCGGGTCGACCTGGTCCATGTCGTCGATGACCAGCACGAGCGGGGCGGCGAACCGCACCAGCCACCCCACCCAGGTGGCGAAGCTGTCGCCCATCTCGATGGCCCATGATCCGGGAATGCGACCCGAGGCCACGACGTCGCCGGGCCGGGCATCGACCACGGCGACTGCCCTGTCGACGAGACCCGCCACCGTGGCCGGGTCCAGAAGGGGGACCGCATCCTCCGGTATGGGGCCTGCCCCGGCGAGGTTGATGGGGCCGATGTGCCGGTAGTAGGCCGGGTACGGCCGGAGCCCGGAGAGCTGGGAGCGGGCGAAGGTCTCGGCGTCGCCGATCGCCAGCAACGGGTTCGGAGGCGCGTTCCGCCCCGATGGACGACGTGGCGCCGCCTGCGGCCGAGACCGAGCAGATAGGAGCCCGGGCCGTGCGTGGGGTGGAGCGCCACGGTGTCGCGGAGAGCGGCGATCCGCCGAATCGAACCGAACTGGAGCAGCGCCAGGCTCTCCGCCCGCTCCGCCCCCAGCAGGTCGGTGCGACCCGCCGCCCCCACCAACAGGCTTCCGCCGGAGAACACCGCCACCGGCTCGTCCTCGACGAGCACCACGTAGGAGACGTGCTCGGGGGTGTGCCCCGGGGTGTGGAGGGGCCGGAACACGAGCCCGCCCACGGTCAGGTCCTCCTGGTGGAAGGCGGGGAGGAAGCGGAATGCGGCCCCGGCGCCCGCCGGTAGCACCAGTTCGGCGCCGGTGGCGGCGGCGAGACCAGGGGCGCCACTGACGTAGTCGTTGTGGACGTGGGTCTCGAGCACCGCCCGGACCGTGGCTCGGCGTTGGTCGGCGGCGACGAGGAAGCGGTCGAAGTCGCGTTGTGGGTCGATGACGACTGCGGTGTCCTCGAGCACCACGACATGGGTGCGGTCACCGAGCCCAGCGGTGTCGAAGGCGAGCACCTCCACGGACACAGGATATTGAGCACATCCCGAAGGCGCCCATCCGACTGTGACCAGTCAGGGACGTTCAGGTTCGGTTCAGCCGCCGAGACGCACCATCGGGCCAGTCAAGGAGGACTCACATGCGCTCCACGATCGCCTCGATCCTGATGCTGGCCGCTCTCGCCGCTAGCTGCGGCGACGGCACTGCCGTCCCCGCCGGCAGCGAAGTCCCCGCCAGCAGCGAAGTCCCCAACAGCAGCGAAGTCCCCACGACGGTCGTCGACGAGGCGCCCTATACGTTCGATCTCTCCCCCTCGGACTTCGTCACCGGGATCGACAACCCGCTGATGCCCCTGACCCCCGGCAGCCGATGGGTGTACGAGGGAGAGGACAACGGCGAGGTGGAGCGGATCGAGGTGGTGGTCACCGATGAGACGAGGGAGGTCATGGGGATCACCGCCACGGTGGTCCGCGACACGGTGACCGCCGACGGCGAGCTCGTCGAGGACACCTTCGACTGGTTCGCCCAGGACACCGAGGGGAACGTCTGGTACCTCGGCGAGGAGTCGAAGGAGTACGAGGACGGCGAGGTGGTCTCGACTGCCGGGTCCTGGGAGGCGGGGGTTGACGGCGCCCTCCCGGGGGTCATCATGTGGGCCCACCCCGAGGTCGGCGACCGGTACCGGCAGGAGTACTACCCGGGCGAGGCCGAGGACATGGCCGAGGTGGTGAGGACCGGGGCGGCGGAGTCGGTCCCTCAAGGGGACTACGACGACCTGGTGGTGATCGCGGAGTGGAACCCGCTCGACCCGGGCGTGACCGAGGAGAAGTACTACGCGGCAGGAGTCGGCGTGGTGCTCGAGGTGGTCGTCTCGGGAGGCACCGGGCGGGTGGAGCTGGTCGAATACGAACCGGGGAGCTGACCCCGGAACGGGTCGGAGCCGAGGTGCACCGTGCGAGTCCTGATCGTCGAGGACGAGGCCAGGCTGGTCACCTACCTCAGGCGCGGCCTGGAGGCCGAGGCATACGCCGTCGATGTCGCCGCCGACGGGGAGCAGGGGCTGTGGATGGCTACCAACGAGCCGTATGACGCCATCGTCCTCGACATCATGCTTCCGGTAATGAACGGTTACCGGGTGTGCGCCGAGCTCCGCCGCCGGGGTGTCTGGACACCGATCCTGATGCTCACCGCAAAGAGCGGTGAGCTCGACGAGGCAGAAGCCCTCGACACCGGGGCCGACGACTTCCTCACCAAGCCCTTCTCGTTCGCGGTGTTGCTCGCCCGGCTCCGCTCCCTCACCCGCCGGGTCCCCGCAGAGCGGCCCGCCACCATCGAGGTCGGGCCGCTGGTGCTCGACCCGGCGGCGCATCGCTGCCACGTCGACGGGACCGAGATCGCCCTCACCCCGACGGAGTTCTGCCTGCTCCATCAGCTGGTGCGCCGTCCCGGGGACGTGGTGTCGAAGGCGGCCATCCTCGGCTCGTGTTGGGACTGGGCGTTCGACGGCGACCCCAACATCGTGGAGGTGTACGTCAGCCACCTGCGACGCAAGATCGACGACCCGCTCGGGCGTACCTTCATCGAGACGGTGCGAGGCCGCGGCTATCGCTGGAAGGTCGATGAGCCCTGACCCCCGCCGCTGGAGTGTCCGGGCCGCGGACCACGCTCGTCGCCGTGTTGCTGGCAGCCGGGGATCCTCACCGTGAGCGCCCCGGTAAGGATCCTCGTGTCAAGGACGAGCGCTGGGCTGGAGCCTGGATTGCGCGGGGCAACCGAGCTCACGCACAATGTTCGAGGTGTATGTGCGGCGACTCCCGCGTCACCTTGGACCGACCCTTCGGGCGGACCTCCATCGGGAGCGTGCGCGGCTCCGGGTACCGGCTGGTCGGTGTCAGTGGCTGACCCGACCGCCGCCTCGTCAGGCCCATCTCCCTCACGGCTGGGCACGGTCCGGTGGCGCACCACGCTCGGCGCGGTCGCGGTGGTGGGTGTGGCGTTGGCGGTGGCCTCGATCGCCTTGGTCGTTCTGTTGAGGTCGACGCTCACCAACGCCGTTGAGGCGGTCGGCAGGGTCCAGGCTACGGAAGTGGCGGCTCAGCTCGTCGCTTCAGGTCCGGGGACCTCACTCGATGTCCTCGACGCCGAGGAACAGCTGATCCAGGTTCTTGGCCCCACCGGGCTGGTGGTGGCATCGAGCAGCAATGTTGCCGGCATGGCGCCGGTCGCCGACTTGGCAGCTGGTGGTTCGACCGTCACCCACCTCGATCTCGACGACGGTGCTGACTTCGTGGTGGTCGCCGAGACCGCTGAGGTGGACGATGGTTCGGTGCTGGTCCTGGTTGGTCGGAGTCTGGAAGAGGTTGCCGAGTCAACGGGAGCGGTGACCCGGCTCGTGGTGTCGGAGCGCCGTTGCTGCTCGCCGTGGTGGCGCTGACCACCTGGTGGGTGGTGGGGAGGGCGCTCGCCCCCGTCGAAGCCATCCGCAGCCAAGTGGATGCGATCTCGTCCACGGCGTTGGATCGCCGTGTGCCCGAGCTGAGCCGAGGCGACGAGATCTCGCGGTTGGCGCACACCATGAACCGGATGCTCGACCGTCTCGAGTCCTCCCAGCTCCGACAGCGGCGGTTCGTGTCGGATGCGTCGCACGAGCTTCGCTCACCGGTTGCCACCATCCGTCAGATCGCTGAGGTGGCCGCTGCATACCCGGAGTTGAACAGTATCGAAGAGGTGACGGCGGCGGTGCTCGCGGAAGACCTTCGGATCCAGGCGTTGCTCGATGACCTACTGGTGCTGGCCCGATCCGATGAGGGTATCCCCCCGGCCGCCACCAAACCGGTCGATGTCGACTACCTCCTCCGTCAGACAGCGCAGCGGATCCGCAAGACACCGGGCATCGTGGTGGACACCTCGGCGGTGGTCACGGGCCGGGTCGAGGGCAACCCGGTGCTGCTGGCCCGCATGGTCGGCAACCTGGCCGACAACGCGGCCCGGCACGCCCGCTCCCGAGTCGTCTTCGGTCTCGCCGAGCAGGACGGGTTCGTGATCATCACCGTCGATGACGACGGCCCCGGCATCGCCGCGGCCGATCGGGACCGCGTATTCGAGCGTTTCGTCAGACTCGACGAAGCCAGAGCACGCGCAGAAGGGGGAACTGGACTGGGGCTCGCCATCGTGTCCGAGGTGGTGGCCGCCCATCGGGGAACCGTCACCATCACTGACGCCCCTTCGGGTGGTGCCAGGTTCACGGTCCGACTCCCACGGTCCCTCGACTGAACTCCACCAACACTGTCACACCGGCCAGCAACGAGAGGACCGGCGGGTTCCTGAACGGGCCCCGAGGTATCGCGCCGGTGGGTGCCGCTATCTCGATCGGCTGCCGGCTGATCGACAGGCGGCTCGCGCCCCGCCACGACCCAGCCGGCGACGGCAGCCGCGGCTGGGGTGCCGACCACGATCACCAAGAGTTGAAGGACAGGCAGGTGGGCGAGGATGCCGACGTCGTCGAGGTAGCCCGAGGCGAGGACGATGACGGCGGCGGTGGCTCCCAGCACGACGCCGAGTGCCGCCAGTGCGGCGGCGGTGGTGGCGGTGATGGCTCGGCGGATCCTGCTCGTTGCACCGGTGGCGGTCAGGGTGCGGAGGTCGCCGGTCGCTTCGGTTCGGATGAGCCCGACGGTCATGGCGAGCACACCGAGGGCGAGGAGCATGCCGACCGCAGTTGCTCCTGACCGCAGCCTCGCCAGGCCCTGTTGCAGATCCCGTGTTTCGACGGAGAGCTCCGAGTTGGCGGCGAGCTGCGTGAAGGTGGCGATCTCGTCGGCGCTGAGGGGGCGGCTCGTCTCGATGAGCCACCTGCCCGAACCGACCGCCTCCAGTCCGAGGGTGGCCATTCCGTGCTCGGTGACGAACGTGGCCGGCAGCGACGTATAGGTCGGATCGAGCCGCTCCACCGCAGTGAGCGTCTCAGGGTCCGCCTGTTCCGTTCGTGCATCATCGGTCACCCCCAGGATCGTGAGCTCTCCGGACTCCGGGGTCAGGATCTCGGTGCCCGGGTCGATCGCGCCGACGTCGAACCCATGGTGGGCGAGCAACTCGGGGGTACCGACGTACAGGAGTGACAGGTCCGCCCAGCCGTCCTCGACTCTCCGCGCCAGGGAGGCCGCCACCTGTCCCTCGCCGCCGCCCGGAAGTTGCTCGACGATCTCGACGGTTGGGTCGACCGCCACATCCAGAGGTGTGACCGTGGCCTCCTCGAGCGACTCGGCGAGCTCGTCGACCTGGCCTTGAAGAACGGTGAGCTGGGCCGGTGTCGGGACGAAGGGTCCATCCAGTTTGGCGACACGAACGAGGAGCTGGTTCTCGGCGAGGTTGCCGGCCCCGGCGGCCTGCTCGGCGGCGGTGGCGCCGATGATGATTGCCATGAGAATGCCCAGCACCAGGGTGATGGCAGCCAGCGCCGCCGCCGAGCGCGACTGGAACCGTGCCAGATCGCGGAAAGCCAGACGGGCGCCGATCGGTAAGCGGCCCGCCGGTCGCGCCAGGGCCCGGATCGCCAGCGGGGCGGCGAGGAGGACGCCGACGACGGCCAACACGGTGCCGCCGACGACGAGCGCCACGTTCGTCCAGTGCACGCCGTAATCGCCGCCCAGCTCACCGGCCACGAGGAGGGCGGCCACGCCGCCGGCGATGAGTGCGCCGGCGAGGACTACCGAACGGTGGACCGGACGAGGCGGGGATGGCCGCCCGGAGAGCGCCTCGAGGATCGAGCCACGGGAAGCTTGTCGGGCCGGCCACCAGGCGGCCCCGGTGGCGGCCAACACCCCGAGCACGATGACGGTGGCGATCAGCCACCAGGGCACCGCGAACCGGGCGACCCGGTAGCCGACGGCAGTCTCGATCCATGGGTGAGCCACGATCCAGCCCACCAGCCCGACAGCAGCCCCGACGCTCATGGCGAGAATGCCGACCACCGCCCCGTTGGCCACCACGGCAAGCCGGAGATGACGCGGGGAGGCGCCGATCGCCGCCATCATGCCGAGCTGGCGCCGCCGACGCTGTGCCATGACCATGAACCCCGACGACGCCAGCAGCGCCACCAGGAGCAGAGCGACGGCAGTAACCGAGAGCACGCCCACGCCTGCGGCGACGGCCTCGTTGGCACCTCTCGACCCTCCCGTCCGGAGACCACCGCCGGGGGGCCGGAACGCATTGGCCCGCTCCTCGTCGGCATCGACCAGGATCGTGATCGAGTCCAACTCGGTGGCGACGGTCGGCGCCACAAGCGCGAACTCCTCACCAAGATCACTGGGGTTCTCCACGATGCCGACCACGGTCCGCGGCGTGCCGTCGAGGGAAAGAGTGGCCCCGATCTCGAGGTCGAACTCTGCAGCCGTGCCATCCGTGACCGCTACTTCGGCGGCGGCGACCGGATAACTCCCCTCCAAGAGATCGATCATCGGCCCGCCGTAGGCGCCGCTCGGGTCCTGGACCCGGTATTCGAGAGGTTGGAACCGTCCCGGAACGGAGACGAAGCGTTGCCCGATGACGTCGATCGTTCCGAACCAATCCCGGGCGGCGGCGATGTCGGCTACCGCCGCCTCGCTCCGCCCGCCATCAGTAGGTTCACCGGAGATGGTGAACGCGCTGTCGCCGGTGGCGTCGAGCTGGATGAAGTGGTTGGCGGTGCCGAACTGTGCCCCGGCACTCACCGCCGTCAGGTTGTGGGCCAGGATCCCCAGACCCACGGCTGCCGCGGCTGCCACGGCGAGCAGCGACATGATGAGCACCTGCTGTCGCCACTCGCGACGAAACATGCGCACCGACCAGCGGGACACCGCCCTCCGGGCGGCGACACCGCCACTGCCGCGCGCGCCCGCCGGCACCGACTCTGCAGCGCTCATCGGGCGAGATCCGGGGTCAGCAGCATCTCCGGACCCGGCGGGGCCGTCGTGTGATCCACGACCCGCCCGTCACGGAGAAACACCACCCGGTCCGCCCAGGATGCCAGCTGGGCGTCATGGGTCACCACCACACCGGCCACACCGCGATGGCACGCAGCTCGCACCAGGCGCATCACCGCCTCGCCGTTGACCGAGTCGAGGGCTCCGGTCGGCTCGTCGGTCAGCAGCAGCTTGCGATTCCCGATCACCGCACGGGCGATGGCGACCCGTTGACGCTCACCACCGGAGAGGTCGTCCGGGAAACGATCCGCCTTGTCGGCGACCCCGAGCTGTTCCAGCCCCTGCAAACTCGCCTCGCGGGCAGATCGCGACTTCATCCCATCGAGCTCCAGCGGCATCGCCACGTTCTCCGCCGCGGTCAACCCGGCGAGCAGGTTGAAGTCCTGGAACACATAACCGACCGATCGGCGGCGCAGCCTCGCCCGATCATCGGGCGCCAAATCGGAGAGGTCGGACCCGGCGACGAGCACGTCGCCGCTGGTCGGCTCCTCCAAACTGCCGGCGATCGTCAACAGCGTGCTCTTGCCCGATCCGCTCGGCCCCATGATGGCCACCAGCTCGCCGGGCTCGACCGAGAGATCGACGTCGCGCAGTGCATGCACCTCGGCGGGTCCGGATCCATAGACCTTCGACACCTTACGAAGCTCGAGCATCGCGGTCATCGCCGACCCGCCCGGGCCGGTTGCGGGGTGGTGCTCCGCTCCACGCGATCGGGTTCGGCGACGTCCCTCGTGTGCTGACCGAGGCGGGCGTCGGCGGCATCCAGCCATCGCACGACCCCTTCGAGCCGGAACAACTCGGCATCGACCACCAGACCCAACCCCACATCCGTGTCGGCGGCCTCGGCCTTGACGCGGGTGTACTGCTGCATCTGCTCCACCCCGTAGCGACGATGCGCCTGGATCACCTCGTGCACGTCGACCCCCGGCACGTGCAACGCCACCAGCACCTTGATGACCAGTTCGTCCCGAGGAGGAGCGTTCGTCTCCGGTGGGGTGCGGAGCCACCGGTCGAGCTCGAGACGACCCGACGATGTGATGGCATAGGCCTTCTGCGGCCTCCCATCTCCCCCGTCGTCGCCCTCGATGAGCCCATCGCGTTCCAGCCGCTGCAGCGTCGTGTACACCTGCCCTACATTCAGCGGCCATACCTCACCGGTTCTCGACTCGAACTCCTGCTGCAGCCTCAGCCCGAACTTGGGCCCCTCGCTCAACAGCGCAAGCAGTGCGTGACGAACGCTCATGACCTTCCCCTCGTGCCTATCCAGTATCATACTCAGTATACAGGCCAACCGTGCCGGCACAAGAGGTTTCGCCCCGGACGCGGATCCCGGAGGTGCGGTGCCGGGCATCCCTGTCCTGGACCCAACGGCAACGACGTCGATCTCACCGTGCCCGGAGCAACGGACGGAACTAGGTCCCGTCACCGCCTACGCACTCGGCGCCGGCACCGCAGAGGCTGAGGCCGCCGCTGCGCAGTCGACCTCGGCGACCAGGTCGGTGCGGGGCATGAACCCGACGGCGCCATCGATGGCGAGCATCAACGAAGCCTCCGCGTCCTCGTCGAATGCGAAGCTGATAGGTGACGCAACCACCCTCGAACAGGTAGTACCGGGTGGTGAGCAGGTTCGGGGGAAGCCGCTCCGGCCGCTCGAAGCGCTCGATCCCCGGCTCGTCGCTGGGCACCGCGGTCGCTCCTTCCACCGAGCAATCGCTCGGCGGCTGCAGGGTGACCGTGAGCGCCTCGTGGCCGCCGAGGTCGGAGTCGAGCCAGAACGACCCGCGCTCGTTGTTCACGTGCATCTGCCCGAAGTCCCATCCTGCCGGTAGCGACGCCACGCAGGGGATCTGGGTTGCCGAGGGTACCGATTGCGCCATCAGGATCATCACGCTGCTGGTGTCGCACTGGGGCTGCGCCTCGACCTCGACGTCGTGAACGGGGACGAACATCGTCAGGATCACGTTGATGGCGATCAGCGCCCCGAGCAGCATGCCGATCGCCATCAGGACCCGCCTCACCCCCCAGCGTTGCAGCGGGATGGGCCGGCGTTCGGGCGCCAGCGCCCGGAACTCGGCCACCAGGTCGCGCCCGTCCTGCTTCATCGCCGTCCGCAGCTGGGTGGGGCTGGCGATGCCCCGGGTGGCGGCGAAAGCCTCGGCGATCTCCTCGGGGGTGAACAACTGCAGGGCGCGGTGGTACACCCGTGCCGGGTCGGTGCCGACCGCCAGCACCAGCATCATGTTGGCCAGGTCGACGGCCTGCCGCCACGGCGAGGGGCGAACCTGGACGAAGGCGACGTCGATCAGCTTCACCTTCCCCTCGTGCACCATCAGGTTGGCCGGCTTGATGTCCCGATGGGCCAAGCCCCGCGTCCCACAGGCGCCGCACCACCAACAGGCCGTCGTCGATGATGGCGTCGTCCACGGTGGCCTCACCGATCTCGACGGCGCCGTCGAGGAACTCGGTGACCAGCAGGTACTCCCGCTCCGGGGTCAGCTCGACGATCCCGAACGTGGCGGCGGTGGGGATCCCGACGTCGTGCACAACCCGGGCGGTGTAGTCCTCGTACTCGACCAGCCGGCGCACACTCCCGAACGGCCGCTCATCCTCGAGGCGCCCGTACAGCAAGGTCCTCCCCAGCTTGTACCAGCGGTCGGCGCGCACATGGGTCATCGAGTACAACTTGGCGAACAGGTACTCGTCGGGGTCACCGGCCACCGTCGAGCCGCAGCGGGGTCGAGCCACCCGAGCCGGCCAGTCCCACCGGCTTGATGTCCTTCACGATGAGCCCCAGCTGGGCGCTCACCGCATCCCGCAACGCCTCCCCACGCCGCCCGCCGATGTCGAGGTGCGCCGTCTTCCCCCGCCGGTACGTCACCGGGTACACCGCGTTCGGGGTGAAGTAGCGGAAGGCGTTGACCAGGATCCCCAGGCTGACGACGACGGCGAGCAGTATGTCGAAGGGATGGTCGACCGCCAGGTACAAGCGGGCGAAGGCGAAGAGCGTCACCAGCCCCCTGGCCGCCCACTTGGCGCCGTTGCGGGCCGGACCGGCCACGACCATCCCGTAGATGATCCCCAGGAACACCATGGTCACCACCGCCACAGGTGGCGACGGGAGGGAGAATCCGGCCCAGCGGCCGATGATGGTGACGTCGTACGGTCGAGGGCGGGAGAATCCGTCATAGAGGATCTCGCCGCCGATGAACTCGACGACGAATACGGCACCAAGGAAGGTGAAGAGGTGCCGCCACCGCTTGAAGATCACCAGGCCGAGCAACAGCCCGATGCCGACCACGAAGACCGACCAGCCGGAGAACCACTGGTCGACCTCGGTGAGGAAGCTGGTGAGCCATCCGGTTCGGATCCTGGCGATGGACCGCAGGATGGCGGCATCCACCTGGTCGGTCACCCGCCGAGCCGGGCGGAACAGTGCGCAGGCAACCACCCAGGCGAGCAGGAGGATCGTGCCTGCCAGCCAGGTACGGCCGGTAAACCCGAGGCTGCGGGGCAGAGGGGCGGGACTGCCGGTCGGTCGCCGCCTCCGCCCCGTTTGACGGACCGTGGGCGGCACCGTCCCAGTTCGCGTCACGCCGTGCTCGATGGCGGGTGGTGAGTCGGGCATCACACGAGTTCCTGCTGCTGCAGCCACCCGCGGGCGACGGTGGCGACGTCGACTCCGTCATCGACCAGGCCGTTGAGCACGCGCAGCTCGACCTCGGTGAGCCGGGCCGAGACGCCGTCGATGGTCTCGACGAGATCGTCCCCCCAACGCTCCGTGACCTCGCGGCGGACGATCGGCGTGATGTTCTCGGCCGGCTGGAGCCCGAGGTCGTCGACCAGCTCGACGAAGTCGGACTCAACCAGCGACGGGTCGGATGAGAAGAGGAGCGCCACGTCGACACCGCCGTCGCGCAGCGCCTGGCGGGTCAGCGGCCCGCCCGAGTCGAGCGCCACCACGGTGCCGAAGGTCACCCCGTAGAGGTCCTCGAGCCCGACGAGGCACAACGAGCGGGTCGAGCACTCCGGGGGGCCACCGAAGGTGAGCTCGCCGGCGACCTCCCTCAGGTCGCTGATCGTCCTCAGTCCTGCGCTCTCGGCCGTCTCCCGGGTCACCACGAACGCGTTGGCATTCTCCGCCGGCGCCGGTTCCAGGACGGCAACGGGATCGTCCGCCAGCGCCTGGGCGAGGAGGTCGCGGGTCCGCTCGGTATCGTCTGAGGAGGTGGCGGCGCCCTGGCGGATGAACCGGAGGGCGCTCCCGGCGTACTCGGGGACGAACTCGATGAGCCCGCCGACCAGGGCGGGTGCCACCAACTCTCGTGGCCCGAGGTCGAGGGCCCGGTCTACCTCGTAGCCGGCTGCCTCCAGAGCCTGGGCATAGATCTCGGCGAGCAGACGGCTCTCGGCGAAATCGAACGAGCCGACGGTGATGGCGTCGTCCTCGAGAATCGACGGTCTCGCCGGCAGCGTGTCGTCGGCCGGCCCACAAGCCGAGAGCGCCGCCACCAGCAGGGCGGCAACACCCAGGACGATCGGACTGCTCCGCAATCGACCCTCCCTGGTCGATGCACAGGATACGCAGGAGGTCCGCGCGGTGGCGGCTCGGGAGTGCATCGGGGCCGCCCTGGGCCGTAGGCTGCCCGACGTGACACACCGACGCCGCAGTGACATCGTCTGGCTGGTGGCGGGCCTCGCCTTCTTCGCAGGCTCGGCGGCCGTTGCGGCCCAGGGCCCGGCGTTCGGCGAGGTAGCCGTCTTCAAAGCGGTGAACTCGCTGCCCGACCAGCTCAACTACGTGATATGGCCGTTCATGCAGTTCGGCGTGTTCCTCACCATCCCGGTGCTCGTCGTGATCGCCCTCCTTTTCCGAAGGTTCCGGCTGGCGGCGGCGATGGCGGTCGCCGGCGGTGGGGTGTACCTGCTGGCCAGGGTGGCCAAGGGCCTGGTGGATCGTGGGCGCCCTGCCGCCATCCTCACCGGCGTCGAGGGGCGGGAGACGTTCGTCGAGGGCAGCCTCGGCTACCCGTCCGGTCACGCCGCGGTGGCGGCGGCACTAACCCTCGTGGTGACGCCGTATCTGCCGGCGAGGTGGAGGTTCGTCCCGATCGTCCTGCTCGCCATCGTCGCTGGTGGGAAGGCTGTACGTGGGGGCGCACCTGCCGCTGGACCTCGTCGGCGGCGTCGCCCTCGGGGTGAGCGCCGGAGCGGCGGCCAACCTGGTCGTCGGCGTCCCGGTGCCTGACGAGGCGCCGGTGGAGCCGTCCGGAGCGGAGCCGGCGCCGTGACCGGTGGCGATACCCGACCCGGAGACCCCGTCGTCAGCGAGGCAGGCCCTCAGCCCACCGACGAGCAGCAGGCGCCGGAGCGCCGGCCGTGGCTGAGCCCCCGGACCAAGAAGGTGCTCCAAGTCGTCGTCTCGCTGGTCCTGCTGGTGGCGATCTTCTGGTACGTGTTCCAGCAGTTCGCCGACATCTCCGACGTGTGGTCGGCGATCCAGACACTCACCTGGCGGGAGATCCTCGTCCTCGTCGCGTTCACCGTGATGAACCTTGTTCAGCTACTGGGTGGTGCTCGTGCAGGCGACGCCCGGCATCACCTACCCACAAGCAGCGGTGCTCACCCAGGCCACGACGGCGGTGGCCAATTCCATACCGGCCGGAGGGGCGATCGCCGTCGGGCTCACCTACACGATGATGTCGTCGTGGGGCTTCTCGAAGTCGCGCACCACCGTCTCGGTGATCGTGACCGGGATCTGGAACAACTTCGTCAAGCTGGCGACGCCGATCCTCGCCCTCGCCCTGCTCGCCCTGCAGGGCCAACCCGGGGGCGGCCGGCTGGTCGCCGCAGTCCTCGGGCTGGTCGGCCTGGTCGGCGCCATCGTGCTCTTCGCCCTCATACTCCGCAGTGAGCAGTTCGCCGCCAAGGTGGGGATCGTCACCGGTCGGTGGGCTTCGGCCCTGCTGCGACCGTTCAAGCGAGGCCCGGTCGAGGGATGGGACCTCGCCGTGGTCAAGTTCCGCAACCGCATCATCGGGCTGGTCCGGCACCGCTGGGTGATCCTCACCGCGGCGACGCTCGCCAGTCACGCCGCCCTCTTCGCCGTCCTCCTCGTCTCGTTGCGGGTGATGGGCGTGTCCGACGAGGAGGTCGGGTGGGCCGAGGCGCTCGCCGTGTTCGCCTTCGCCAGGCTGCTCACCGCCATCCCCCTGACGCCCGGCGGCGTCGGCGTGATCGAGTTGGCGTTGATCGCCGGGCTGACCGGTGCCGGGGGCGAGGATGCGTTGGTCGTCGCCGCCGTGCTGATCTTCCGCGGGCTCACCTACGTGCTCCCCATCCTGCTCGGGGCATTCACCTACATCTACTGGCGGCGCAACCGCTCGTGGCGTGACTCGGCGCCGCCGCTGCCGCCCGAGCTGAACATCCCCGGCTCGGAGGCCTGACGGCTCAGCCGTTGGCCTCGCGCCGTTCGTCCATCCAGTGGATGACGGCCGCCACGGCGACGGTGACGCCGGCCCCCATCACCGCACCAGCCAGGGCGTCGGAAAACCAGTGCGCCCGCAGATAGACCCGGCTCATCGCCATGGCAATCACCACCAGGATCGCCATGAGCTCCGTGGTACGGCGACGCAGGCCGGCGGGGACGAGCACGATGGCGAGGCCGACGGCGATGGCGCCGGTGGCCACCGCATGGCCGGAGGGGAAGGAGAACCCGGTGGTCTCGACCAGCGGGAGGGGCGGTCGGGGTCGCTCGTAGAGGTTCTTCACCGGCCCGATGAGCTGCTGGGACACCACCATGGCAACGACCCAGGTGAAGAAGGCTTCCCAGCGCCGGCGCCACGCCAGATAGCCGGCGACCACCACCATCAGCGGCAGGGTCACCCAGGTGGACCCGAGGAAGTCGAGGACCTTGGACACGGCGACCAGCGGCCCCCACTCCAGGTCGACCACCATCCGGTAGATGGCATCGTCGATGCTCTGCACCCAGTCGGCGGTCGTCGGGAAAGCGAGGGCGATGAACACGACGCTGCCGAAGGCCAGGAGAACGGCGGCGATCCGGAAGGCGATGGGGTTGTTGTGCAGCAGCGGCCGCTGCTCGAGACGGGAGCGTCGCGCCGGCGGGACCTGGGAGGGATCGGTCACTTCGACCGGGCACCGGAGCCGATGGCACCGAGATGGGTGTGGTGGAAGCCGTCCGGCAGCTTGAGCCCGTAGCCGAGCGCCCGGTCGAGCCCGATGTGCGCCATCCAGATGGCGCCGACGGCGGTGACCCATTGACCATCCGTCGCCAGCCCCCAGGCGAGCAGCAACGCCGGCCACAAGAGCGTGTGCCCCAGGTTGTAGCCGAAGGCCCCGGCCCGGGGCCCGGCGAGGTAGCCGATCATGAAGAGATCCGGGGCCAGGAGCAGGAGGGCGAACCACCACCAGCTCAGCTCGGTGCCGTCGAACAGGACGACCGCCAGCACCAGTAGCGCCCCGCCTTCGATCCTCTGGATGGCGGTGGGCGACGGCATCGGCCGCACCCTAACTGCTGGGACTGCGCGACGGCGTCCCGGATATCACCGGGCGGCCGATATCCTCCACTCGGTGATCGCCGCCATCTCCTACCCCCCGATCCCGATCTGGGAGATCGGCCCGTTGAGCTTGTCGCTGCACGGGTTGTTCGCCGGGCTCGGCTTCGTCGCCGGCGCCATCCTCATGCTGGCCGAGGTCCGCCGCCGCGGATACGACGGCGAGAAGACCACCTCGGTGCTGACCTGGGCGCTGGTGGCGTCGCTGCTCGGCGCCCGCTTCTTGACGGTCCCGGCGCACCTCGGTGACCCCGGCTACGGGCTGGCCGACGCCTTCAGCATCTCCGGCGACTACAGCATCATCGGCGGCTACGTCGGCGGGATCATCGGCGGGGTGTGGCGGATGCGGATGCTGCGGCTGCCGGTCCTGCCGCTCCTCGACGCCGCCGCCCCCGGGTTGGCGCTCGGCGCCGTCGTGGGGCGAATCGGCGACCTGGCGATCGTCGAGCACCTGGGTAGCCCGACCACGTTCTTCCTCGGCTACACGGTGCGGGGCGGGTACGACATCTCACCGCAGCACGACGCCCTCGAGTGCGTCGCCGGCATCTGCGGCACGCTACCACCACACCGCTCTCTACGACATGATCGGAGCCGCCGTGCTCCTGGTCGTCCTCCTCGTCCTCCGCACCCGTTGGGACAGCCGCCGCTACGGCCAGCTCTTCGCCTTGTGGGCGATGTGGTACGGCCTGCAGCGCTTCCTCATCGACTTCACCCGGCTGGGGGCCGCCCGGGACGGAACCGTCGCCGACTCGGTGATGGGGCCGTTCACCGGCAGCCAGTGGGGCGCCCTGGCGGTGGCCGTCATCGGGCTGATCCTGTTCCTCCGGTGGCGGCGCAACCCGGTGGTCTCGTCGGAGCAGGACGCCGCCTACGGTGCCGACAACGGCCTCGCGGCGACCGCCGATGTCGCCGAGCGAACCCCGCCGGGCGAGCCCGAGGACGAGGCCCTGGTCCCAGCCGCAACCCCGGAGGTCGAGGACGCGGCCGACGGAGACGACGAACGGGATGGTGGCGAGACACCGTCCTGAACGGCGACGCCTTGCGAGGCTTCGTAAACCAGGAGCCGGATAGGGTCGTCGGGTGCTCAAGATCGACGTCTCCGCCACCGGAGCCGTTTCGGATCCTGGGGGTCGTCACCCCGCGATTCCTACCTCTGGTAATTCTCGCCCTCTGGGGCGCCCTCGCTCTCACCCGATGGCATCGGAGCACACGGAGCTGGTTGCGGTTCGTCACCGGGTTGGTGATGTTCGCCGGCTTCTGTGGGAACGTGCTCCTCTTGCAGCAGAGTGAGGATCGCATCTACCTCGTCGGCGCGGTCGCGCCGAGCTGCTGGGAGCGGTACGAGGGGCGCATCCACGACGCTCTCGAAGCCCATCCCGATCTGACCGACGTCGGCGGTGCATGGCAGGTGTCCACCTCCTGCAGTGTGGAGGGCGATTGGATGTTCGACGTGAAGTGGGGACCGACGCGCCAGTCATGCAACGCCTACGTGACCGTGCGTCGCAATGACGAGGACCGTTCGTCACCCCCGTTCATCGGGGACCGACCACCCCCTTCGTCGGGGACGTGAAGATCGCCTACTGCATTTGAGCCGCCGGCGGCGGCGCTCTGATCAGCCCTGGGACGGGGCGGGAGGTGGCGGTGCGGCGTCGCGGCTCTGGAACATCTCGCCGACGGCGCCGATCGAACCGAGGATCCCGGACACCTCGGCAGGGAGGAAGATCTTCGTCGCCCGGCCATCGGCGATCCTGGTCAGCGCCTCGAGGTAGCGGATGGCGATGACGTCCGGTGTGGCGTTCCCGGTATGGATGGCTCCGAACACCCGCTCGATCGCCTTCCCCTCGCCCTCGGCCACGGTCTCCTTCTGGTAACGCTCGGCGTCGGCGACCTCCCTGATCGCCTGCGCCTGGCCCTGTGCCTCGAGGATCCGCGCCTCCTTGACCCCGTCCGCCTGGAGCACCTGGGCCGAGCGGTTTCCCTCGGCCTCGGTGACCACGGCGCGCCGCAGCCGTTCGGCCTTCATCTGCTGGTGCATGGCCTGGGTGACATCGGCCGGAGGGTCGATCCGCTGGATCTCGACCCTCACCACCCGGGTGCCCCACACGTCGGTGGCCTCGTCGAGGATCTCGCGCAGCTGGGCGTTGATCGTCTCCCGCGAGGTCAGCGCCGAGTCCAGCTCGAGGTCGCCGACCACGTTCCGTAGGTTCGTCTGCGCCAGCTTGGTGGCGGCGAGCACGAAGTTCTGCACGTTGTAGACCAGCTTCTGCGGGTCGGTCGCCTGGTAGTAGACGACGGCGTCGACGGTCACCACCACGTTGTCCTTGGTGATGACCTCCTGCGGGGGTACGTCGACGACGATCTCCCGCATGTCGACCCGGCGGATCCTGTCGATGAAGGGGACGATCAGGTGGAGCCCGGGGTCGAGCAGCTCGCGGAACTTGCCGAAGCGCTCCACCAGGCCAGCCTCGTACTGGCGGACGATCTTGAGCCCCAGCGCCACGTAGACGACGAGCAGGATCGTGAAGGCGATGAGCAGGACGGCAGCGGCGGGCATCTAGGTCTCTTTCTGGTCGGGCGACTCGGTCAGGTCCGGGGCTCCACCACGAGCTTGGTGCCACGCACCTCGACCACCCGGACCTGGGCACCTGGCTCGATCACCGTCCCGGTGTCGGTGATCGCCCCCCAGGTCTCGGAGTCGAGCCGTACCTGGCCCCGGCCGCTTACCGGGTCGACGGCGTCGATCACCACCGCGCTGGCGCCGGCGAAGCGCATCGATCCCACCGGGTAGGAAGGTTGGCGGTCGTCGCGGGCAAACCGCCGCAGCGCCCAGAGTGCCACGATCGAGGTGACGATGAACACGGCGAGCTGGAGGGGCACCGCCACCCCGATCCAGGCGAGGACGGCGGCTACCCCGGCCCCGATGGCGAAGGGCAGCATGAAGAACCCGCTGGTCACCATCTCGCCGACGCCGAGCACGACGGCGATGCCCAGCCACAGCCATCGCCACAGCTCGTCATCCATCGGCGCCACCTCCCTGGGGACCAGACCCCATCTGCCACGTGCTGGCCCTGCCCACGTCCTGATCGTAGCGGTACTCGCCGGTTCCCCACCCCGTGGAATAGCGCAGGGAGCCCGGTATCCTTGGTGCCGGCAGTCGCCGGGCGGCGGCCATCCCGGGTGGAGGAAGCACTATGGCGGAACACTCGATGGCGCAGCGCGTCGGCTGCTCTGGTCATCGCCGCCGTTCTCGTGGTGGGGGCGTTCTTCGTGGGGCGCCTCGTCACCGGGTTCTCCCTGTTCGGCGGCGAGGAGTTCACCGAGGTATCGCCTGCGGTGGTCGACAGCGTCAAGGCGCTCGCCGAGCTGACCACGGTGGAGATGGTCGAGTACACCACGGTGGAGAAGGGCAACGACTCCGGCTGGTTGAACTGGGCGACCGGCGACAGCATCTTCCTGTTCGCCGTCGCCGAGATCGGCGCCGGGATCGACCTCGACCGTGTGCACACGGAGAGCTTCTCGGTCGACGGCGAGTCGGGCCGGGTGACCGTGGAGCTCCCCGCCGCCACCATCCAGTACGTGTCGGTCGACAACGAGCAGACCACGGTGTTCGACCGTGACTCGGGTCTCTTCACCAACGGCGATCCGCAGCTCGAGTCCGACGCACGAGCGGTGGCCGAGGACGTCCTCGTCCAGGCGGCGCTCGACAAGGGGATCCTCGAGGAGGCGGACGCCAACGCCCGCGAGGCGCTCAGCCGGTTCCTCGAGGGCCTCGGCTACACCGAAGTCGTGTTCGTAGACTCCGAGCCACCTCCCTCCTGAGTCGTCGAAGCTCCGACTGCTCTCGGGGGCGACCTGGCTTCATGAACTCCGCGTGTCGGTTCAACTTCGGCTGCGCCACAATCGCCACACGAGGATCGGTCGACACCGATGTGCCGTCTCGCCCCGCCACCGTCGAGATCAGACGGGGTCTGGCATCCAACACGGTCGGTATCGAGGTCCGCACCCTCCAGTTCTTCGGCGAAGTCCTCTGAATGAGGAGTTCCACACCGCGATCGTGTGCTAGGCAGCGGTCCGGAGGGGAGATCGGGTTCGGCGTGGCCGGACCGGGATCTCCGAGCCGACACCCGAACCAACACCAAGGGGTTCTTCTTCTGCGGTCCCATGCCGCATCGGACCGACCCTTGCCGCGAATCCCTGCATCACCCCTACTCGTGCAGTCCATTTGGTGCGATCGGCTCATGGCTCGCGCGCGATCGCTCACCTAGGGTGCGCGCAGGGGGACACCCTTCCGGGGGTTCGGGGTGGCGGCCGTCGGTTCGGTGCCCGGTCGGGGGGCCGTGGCACCGAACCGGCCGACTTTCGCCAACCCGGGGCGACACCTCCAGGAGCGGTCCCCCCCTCCTCGGCGCTGTTGGTCAGCCGCCGCCGACCGCGTGCATTGTCAGTCGCCGCTGACCGCCTGCCTTGTTCATGGCTCTTCGGCTGGCGCCTCATCGCGGGGCGATGGGGGACCCCCAGCCCCATCGCCGAGTCTCCGCCTGACGGCGTAGCCTTTTGTCAGCCTCCGCTGACCGCCTGCAGGATCACCAGCTCGTCACCTTCGGCCATGGCGACGCCGCGATCGGCCACCATCGCCCCGTTGTGGAAGCAGCTGACGTGCTGGCGGATGTCCCCGGTCTCGTCGAAGAGGTGCACCCGCAGCTCGGGATGGGCAGCAACCACACCCGACAAGGCCCCGTCCACGGTCTCTCCATCGACGGTGAAGCTCCGCGGGCCATCGACCAGCTCGGCGAGCATCCTCGGGATGGTGACCTCGATCGTGGGCATCAGGCGGCGAAGGCGTGGATGCTGAGCACCCGGGGGAAGGTCGCCGGCAGGGTCGCCCAGGTCTCACCCGAGTCGACGCTCCAAGCAACGGTGCCCGCCGAAGTCCCGTAGTAGACACCGCCGTCGCCGTCGACGCTCATGGCGTCACGCAGCACCAGGTCCCAGCCCGGCCTGACCGATCCTGCCGCCTCCTGCCACGTGTCGCCGTCGTCGTCGCTGGTGTACACGGCGAACCGGCCGTCCACCGGCGCCCGGAACTCGTCGGCCTCCAGCGGGACCAGGAACAGCCGGCCGGTCACCGGGTCACGGTCGACGGGGAAGCTGAACCTGCCGGGGAGCCCCTGCTCGATCCGCTCCCAGGTGTCGCCGCCGTCTCTCGTCCGGAACACCCCCATGTGATCCTGGCGCCAGATGAGGTCGGGATCGTCGGGATGGGCCACCAAGCCGTGGACGCAGAACCCGATCTCGGGATACTCGTCGTTCGGGCCCGCCTTCTCGACCCCGTCGTTGAACAGCTCCCACGACTCGCCGCCGTCCTCGGTGCGGAAGACGCCGACGGCGCTGGCCCCGACCCACATCCGGCTGTGGTCGGTCGGGTCGATGAGGATGCGGTGGGCGGCCAACCCGCCGAACCCGGGCTGCCAGCCGGACCGGGTGCGGTGCTCGTTGAAGCCTGGCACCGCCTCCCACGAGTTACCGCCGGTTTCGCTGCGGAACAGCCCAGCCTCCGCCACGCCGGCGAAGAGCACTCCGCCGGCGGCGGCGAGCGTCCAGATCCGCTCCAACTTGCGGTCGCCCGGTGGCGCCCTCGTACGACGGCCCGTCGACGACCTGCGTCCAGTTGGCGAAGTCGTCGGAGCGGTGGACGGCGGCCCCGAACCAGCTGCTTCCCGTGGTGGCCAGCCAGGTGCCGTCAGGGGCCTGCCCGAAGGTGTTGACCTCCCAGCCCTTCAGCAGGGGCCCGTCGAGGTCCCACGACACCCGGTCGTCCGAACGGGCGATCCAGGCACCCTTCATGGTCCCGATGGCCAGCACATAGCCCATGCCTGCTCCTCCCGACGCTGTGTCGCAGAGCCTAAGCCCCTCGATCGACCGCATCGACGGGTCTTGCGAACCTGAGGCTCTCGCATATCACTCCGATAGGCGATCGCCTGAAGTTCGATCGAGCGTTGATCCGGGCGCCGAGGATGAGGCAATCACCTATCGCTCCGATAGGTCAGAACCTCAGGTTCGGTGATCCCCCACCAGGGCGAGCTGGTCGTCCTCGACGACGACCCGGACGGTGTCGCCCTCGCCGAAGTCGCCCTCGAGCATGCGGATCGCCAGCTGGTCGGCCACCTCGGTCTGGATCAGCCGCTTCAGCGGGCGGGCGCCATAGCTGGGGTCGTAGCCATGGTCGGCCAGCCAGCCGGCGGCTTCCTCGCTGAGCTCGAGAGTGAGCCCACGCGACGCCACTCGCTCGGTGAGCAGCTCGAACTGGATGTGCACGATCTGTCGCAGGTCGTCCTTCGACAGCCGGTGGAACACGATGACGTCATCGATCCGGTTGAGGAACTCGGGGCGGAAGTGGCGCTTGACCACCCCCATCACCCGGTTGCGCACCGTCTCTTCGGGGAGGTCGGCCTCGATCAACTCGGACCCGAGGTTCGAGGTCATGATCAGCACCGCATTGGTGAAGTCGACGGTGCGTCCCTGGCCGTCGGTGAGCCGGCCGTCGTCCAGCACCTGGAGCAGCGTGTTGAAGACGTCGCCGTGGGCCTTCTCGACCTCGTCGAGCAGGACGACCGAGTACGGACGACGGCGCACCGCCTCGGTGAGCTGACCACCCTCGTCGTACCCGATGTATCCCGGGGGTGCCCCGATCAGCCGGCTGACCGAGTGCTGCTCCATGTACTCCGACATGTCGATGCGCACCATCGCCCTGGTGTCGTCGAAGAGGAACCCGGCCAGCGCCCTCGCCAGCTCGGTCTTGCCCACCCCGGTGGGGCCGAGGAAGACGAACGAGCCGATCGGCCGGTTGGGGTCGGACAGGCCGGTCCGGCTGCGGCGAATGGCGTTCGACACGGCAGCCACCGCCTCGTCCTGTCCCACGACCGACTCGTGCAGGTGCTCCTCGAGCCGGACCAGCTTGTGGACCTCGCCCTCCATCAGCTTGGCCACCGGGATCCCGGTCCAGCGGCTGACCACCTCGGCCACGTCCTCCTCGCCCACCTCCTCCTTGAGCATCGCCCCGTCGACCTGGAGCTTGGCCAGCGCCTCGTTGTGCTCCGCCAGCTCGCCCTCGAGCTTGGGCAGCGTTCCGTAGCGGAGCTCGGCGGCACGCTGCAGGTCGCCGGTGCGCTCGGCCCGCTCCGACTCGCCCCGGGCGTCCTCGATGGCCTGCTTGGCGCTGCGGATGGCGTCGATCTGGTCCTTCTCGAGCTGCCAGCGTGCGTGCAGCGCCTGCAGCTCCTCGTCGACCTCGGCCAGCTGCTGCTCGACCGCCTCCCGTCGTTCCACCGAGCCGCGGTCGCTCTCCTTGGCCAGGGCGTTGTGCTCGATCTCGAGCTGGCGGCGCCGGCGCTCCAGCTCGTCGATCTCCTCGGGCATCGAGTCGATCTCGATCCGCAGCCGCGACGCCGCCTCGTCGATGAGGTCGATCGCCTTGTCGGGCAGGTGGCGGGCGGTGATGTACCGATCGGACAGGACGGCGGCGGCCACCAGCGCCGAGTCGACGATGCGCACCCCGTGGTGCACCTCGTAGCGCTCCTTGAGCCCGCGCAGGATCCCGATGGTGTCCTCCACCGACGGGGGCTCGACCATCACCGGCTGGAACCGGCGCTCGAGGGCGGCGTCCTTCTCGATGTGCTTGCGATACTCGTCGAGGGTCGTCGCTCCGATCATCCGCAGCTCGCCGCGGGCGAGCATCGGCTTCAGCATGTTGGAGGCGTCCATGGCACCCTCGGCGGCGCCGGCGCCGACCAGGGTGTGCATCTCGTCGAGGAAGGTGATGATCCCGCCCTCGGCCGCCTTGATCTCGTCGAGCACCGCCTTGAGCCGCTCCTCGAACTCGCCGCGGTACTTGGCTCCGGCGACCATCGAGCCCAGGTCGAGGGCGACGATGCGCTTGCTCTCCAGACCGGTGGGGACGTCGCCGTCCACGATCCGCGAGGCGAGTCCCTCGGCGATGGCGGTCTTGCCGACGCCGGGCTCGCCGATGAGCAGCGGGTTGTTCTTGGTGCGCCGGCTGAGGACCTGGATGACCCGCCGGATCTCGTCGTCGCGGCCGATCACCGGGTCCAGCTTCCCCTCGGCGGCCAGGGCCACCAGGTCCCGCCCGTACTTGCCCAGGGCGTCGAGCGTGTCCTCCGGGTCCTGGCTGGTGACGTTCCGGCCACCCCGCACCTTGGCGAGCACCTCGAGGATCGCCTGCTCGGTGATCCCCACGTCGGCGAGGGCGGTCCCGGCCGCACCGGTGGTGGCGGCGAGGGCGAGCATCAGGTGCTCGACCGAGACGTACTGGTCGCCCATCGCCTCCGCCTGCGAGCCGGCCTGTTCGAGGACGGCGACGGTTTGCGGGGCGAACCCCGCCTCGGCCGCCGTCTGCCCGTGCACCCGGGGGATCCGCTCCAGGGAGCGGGAGACGGCGTCGCGCAGCTCGGGGGCGCCGGCGCCGAGGGCGGCGAGGAGTGGGTGGACGATGGTGTCGCCCTGGTCGAGCAGGGCGGCGAGCAGGTGTTCGGGGGTGACCTGCTGGTGGCTGCGGGAGACGGCGAGGTCACGCGCCGCGGTGATCGCCTGTTGCGCTCGATTGGTGAAGCGGTTGATGTCCATCGGGATAGTCTCCGGAGGCGGCGGGTCCAAGGTTTACAACGACCAAGCCACAGCAGTTATGCCATATAATCTGAGTGCAATACTATCAATCTGCCAGCGGCTCGGCACGGTCGCCGCGGCATCCGTCCATCATGCCCGCGGCGAGCGATCGGTGCCGGCGCTTCCGGCCGGCCGATCGGGGTGTCGCTCCGCGTGCCGGTCGGTGTGCGCGGTGCCGCCCACCGCCAAGTCGATGACCGAGCTGCTGGCGCTCGGGTCGGCGCTCGCCTTCGGATCCGGCGACTTCCTCGGTGGCGCCGCCGGCCGGTCGGCGGCGCCGATCAAGGTGACTGCGGTGATGCACGTGGTGAGCCTGGCCGTCACCGTCGTGCTGCTGGTGGCGATGAGCCCGGCCGATCCGTCCGCCGCCGACATGCTGTGGGGCGCCGCCGGCGGCCTGTTCGGCCTCGCCGGCGGGTTCGCCCTCATCACCGCGCTGGCCCGGGGCCCGATGTCGGTGGTCGCACCGACCACCGGGGTGCTCTCCGCCGCCGTCCCGGTCGCCTTCGCCCTCGCCACCGGCGAGCGGCCCGGGGCGGTGACCCTGGTCGGCGTGGGGATCGGGCTGGCGGCCATCGTCATCGTCTCCGGCGCCGACGGCCCGTCCGGGCGACTGGCCGGTGTCGTGCTCGGCGCCTCGCTGGCGGCCGGGCTCGGCTTCGGGTTGTTCTTCATCCTCTTCGCCCAGACGTCGCCCGACTCGGGGATGTGGCCCGTGCTCGGGGCCCGCCTCGCCAGCGTGCCGGTCGTGCTGTTCGTCGCCTGGAGAATGGGCGGGACCAGCCCGGTCGGCCCGGTGCGCCGCACCGCCGCCGCCGCCGGCATCCTCGACACCGCCGGCAACGCCCTGTACCTGGCCGCCGCCCAGCGGGGCTGCTCACCGTCGCCTCGACGCTGTCGGCGCTGTACCCGGCGGTGACCGCGGTGATCGCCCGGTTCGCCCTGCACGAGCGGATGTCACCGCTCCAGAGGTCCGGGGTCCTCCTCGCCCTGGTCGCCGTGGTGCTGATCGGCTGGGCCGGCTGAGACCGTGGGCCGACACCGTGGTGATCGACCAGGGGACCGGGCTTCGCAGAAGACATCCGGGACCGCGCCTTCGACCGCTTCGCCCGCACCGACGCCTCGCGCAGCCGTGAGTCGGGCGGCAGCGGGCTGGGGCTGGCCATCGCCAAGGGCATCGTCGAGGCGCATCGGGGCTCCATCGTCATCGAGGACGGCCCCGGCGGCCGGGTCAGGTTCTCGCTCCCGGCGGCTTGACGAGGTACCTGGGTCGAGCCGGGCCGGCTGGACCCCTCAGCTCGAGGTGCGGGTGAGGTCGTCGCGGAGTTGGGCGACGGTGAGTCCCTCGTTGCGCGCTCGCAGTTCGATGTAGGTGACCACGCCGACCAGGGCGGTGTAGGGCACGACCAGCAGGAGCCCGATCGCAGTGACCAGCCACTGGCCCGCGAAGCTGTCACCGCCGACAGCGCTCAGGATCGCCTGGATCAGGCCGGTGAGGATGGCGGACAGGAACACCACGCCCAGGACGTGCCAGAAGTGGGGCTTGACCAGTCCCCAGGACCGGCCCAGAGCGGTGCTCCCGCGGTGTCCCTCGACGATGAACGCGTCGACCGAAACGAAGAGCATCACGGCGATGATCAGCCCGGGGATGATGAGCAGGATCAGCCCTCCGAGCACGGCCAGCCCCGAGAGGATTATCACCCACAGGAGCGGACCCAGCCTACCGAGTGCATAGGCGGCCCCGTCGATCACGTTGACCTCGAGTCCGGCCACGCCTCGCGCGCGCCGGCCCGGGCGAGGGCACCGGTGACTACCAGTTGGATGACCACCGTCACGATCAGACCGACCAGTGGCGGCCACCACGCCGCCGGTCATGGCGACGGCATCACCGTCGGGTTCGACCAACGCCCGGTTCAGCGTGATGTCCACCAGCGTCAGCGGGATCACCAGCAACGCCGCCACGAGCACGTACTGCGTCCAGTCCCTCACGAACAGGTTGAACGCGTCGACGAGGACGTCGCTCACCGACCTCGGCTGGAAATGCTCGTCTGGCTGGGTCATCGGGTGCCTCCATGCGGTCGTGGCGGCGCATGCTACGGGTCGGGCGAGGCCGGCCCCGGGATGGCGCAGACGGCGCGACGAGGGCCGGGGCGTGGCGGCCCCGGCCCTGTCCTCCGGTCGTCTGTGTCGCCGCCCCGCTCAGGGACCGACGATCCTCCCTTCGACCACCGGATCGACCGGCGAGTTGGCGGTGATGTAGTCGACGGTGATCTCCAACAGACCGTCGCCCGGCTGGAGCACGTCGGTGCCGCCGGCGAGCACGGTGTAGCCGTCGCCGCCGCCGAACATGAAGTCGTTGGTGACCAGCCGCACCGTGTCGGTCGGCCCTACCGGCGTCAACACACCGGTGGGGCCGTCCGGAGCCAGCGAGATGGCGTCGATCACCGGCGTGGTGCCGTCACAGTGGAACTCGAGGACGAGCCCGGACACCTGCGGGAACCGACCGGTGGCGATTGCCACGTTGCAGAACGGGCTCACCCCGTTCTCGAAGGCGTCGGTGAGCTGCTCACCGGTGTAGGTGGCGATCACCGTGCGGTTCCCGAAGGGGAGCACGGCGAACACCTCGCCCCAGGTGATCTCGCAGTCGGCCTCGCCGGCGCTGGGCGGCGAGCACACCAGGTCGGCGCGCAGCCCGCCCGAGTTGGTGAGGGCGGCGTCGATCCCCGGGTACTTGCCCAGCATGGCGTCGGTGACCATGTTGCCCATCTCCGACTCGTGCAGCCTCGTCAGGTCGCGCAGGATGTCGTTGACCTGGGTGCCGATCACCTGGTTGCGCAGCTCCTCGGTGTCGGCGTTGGCCTGGTCGACGATCGCCTGGACGTCCGGGCGTGGGGCGACCCCCAGGTTCTTGGCGATCCTGGTCTGCCCGCCGGCCCAGATGACGTCTCCCCCGACACCATCAGCTGCAGCACCGAGTAGCTGGCACCGGCGTTGATGCCCTCGGTGACGAGGATGTCGCCGACATACGTGTTCGACACCCGGTGAGTGTGCCCGGCGACGATGGCGTCGATGGTGGTGTCGGTCAGCTCGCCGGCGATGTCCATGATCGGCCCGGCCCACTCGACAGCGGCGGTGCCGTCGACGGCGTTGGACCCGACCGCGGTGCCCTCATGGATGACCACCACCTGGACGTTGATGCCCTGGGCCTGCAGCGCCTCGCTGGCCGCCTCGATGGCGGGCGCCGACGGCAGGAAGGTGAGCCCTTCGGTGGCCCCGGCGCTCACTAACTCGGGGGTCGTTTCCAGCGCCGAGCCGATGACTCCGACCTTGGTCCCGTTGATCCGCACGACGTAGGTGCCCTGCACCCAGTCGGGCGGCTCGCCGGTGGCGGTCTCGATGATGTTGGTGGCGAGGAACGGGAAGTCCGCGTTCTCCTGGTGCATCAGCAGCCGTTCGAGCCCGAAGTCGAACTCGTGGTTGCCGTAGCTGGTGGCGTCGAGCGGCCAGGCGTTCTCCACGTCGATGGCCGGCACGTCCTGGAGCAGCCCGGAGTTGGGTGGCGACGCCCCGACGTTGTCGCCGCCGGCGAGGATCCTGGTCTCGGCAGGCAGGGTGGCCTTCTCCTCGTCGAACATGGTCGCCAGGTACCCGGCGCCGCCGACCGTGGCGTTGAGGGCGTTGTCGAACACCCGAGTCGTCGGGTCGAGCTGGCCGTGGAAGTCGTTGAGCCCGATGACCCCCAGCGATTTGACCGACCGGTTGTTGGCGATGATCGGCAGCAGCACCCGACCCTGGCTGTGCTGCGGCACCGGGATGCGCAACAGGAACGCCAGCGTCGGGGCGATGTCGATCGACCGTACCTGCGGCGTGCCCCGGACGATCCCCTCGCCGCCGGCGATGAACGTCGCCCGCATGTTGACGTTGTCGGCCGTGTCCTGCACGTCGGGCACGTAGCCGTGCTGCCCGAAGAAGTGCGACAGGCTCACCAGGGTCCCCGGGGTGGCGGCGTCGAACTGGTACGGCGGGTACGAGAACGCCACCACGTCACCGGTCCGGGTGGGATGCGCCATGTCGGCGGTCCCCCCGGTGGTGTTGTTGGGGATGTACCGGGTCTCCGGCTTGGTGAAGACGCGGTCGATCACGGTCCAGTTCTCGGGCTGGCCGTCGTGGTTCCAGTCGTTGGGGTCGTCGAGGTTCTCGAAGGCAGTGACGATCGACTCGATCACCGCCGGGGCGTCGGTGGCAGCGACCTGCGGCATCCCGGTGACCACCGGGTCGCGTCCCGCCAGGTTCAGGTAGACCTGGACCGTGCCGCCGGCCCAGCAGGCCTTCGCCAGGCCGATGGTCTCACCGGTGGCGGTCCGGCAGTTGGAGACCTGCGGCAGAGACAGGAGCCCGAGGTCGACCAGCACCTTGGAGGCGTCGATCGCCAGGAACTGCGGGGCGAAGCCGTGGTCCGAGGCCACGAACGTGGTCACGTTGTCCTCGAGGTGCGACCGGACCAGGGCGAGGGTGGCGTCGGCGCCCTGGTAGGCACGCCGGATGTAGCCCTCGCGCACCGACGCCAGCCCGTCACGGGTGCCGTCGACGAACACGTCGTCGAACGCCGGGTTGGGCTGGCCGTTGGGGAGCGTCTTGGTGACCAGGCCGAGGAACTGGTGACTGAACTCGTCGGTCACCGGGTAACCGGCCAGCACCAGGTCGGGCTCGTATGTCTCCATGACGTACTCGATCATGGGGTGGTGCCCGGTCTCCCAGTACAGGCCCTGCTCGACGTAGGTGTCCTCGCTGACGATGCCGGCCTCGAGGACGGCGAAGTCGGCGGCGGTCGCCGTCGGGAACTCGACGGCAAGGAACTCGGCGAACTCGGTGTAGCCGGGCTCGCCGGGCCAGGTGGGCCAGGTGGCGTTCGCCCTGGTCACCGAAGTGTGGAACAGGCTCACCTGGGAGAGGTCAGGGCTGAGGGTCTCCACCTTCACCAGGAAGCCTGCGGTCTTGCCCTCCAGCGAGCCACCGATGACGGTCACCTTGACGTCGGCCCACTCGCCCTCGGCGAGGTCTCCGACGGCGGCGGCGCCGTCCTTTTCGGGAGCGAAGAGCACCCGGTCGTAGTTGGTGGCACCGTCGTCGGTGGAGTCGTAGATGTAGGCGTTGAGTCCGTACTTGTCGGTGCCGAAGTCGAGCACCCGCATCGGCACTTCCATCGGCGGGCTGTGCGATTCGGGCACATTGGTCCACCCGGTGGCGGGTGCCGGCGCCGCCTCGGGGAAGGCGGGCTGGTTGGAGAACCCGTCGGGATGGTCGAACTGGAGCCCGAAGGCCGCCACGAAACCGGCGTCGTCGGCCGGTGAGATGTAGTTGGTGACGACCCCGCGGCCGGAGAGGAAGGTGCGGAAGTCGATGGTGGGACCGTCGATGAGGGCGGCGGCACCGCCGGCCCACTCGATCTGCGCCACCTTCTTGCCACCCCGCTCGGCGGCCTGGGCGATGGTCTCCGCCGAGAGCACCCCGGCTCGAAGGCGGTGGTGCGGGTCCCGGCGAAGGTGTCGCCGTTCTGGTGGAACGTGTTGTTGGTCGAGCCGTGGACCCCCGCCCACGCCCCGGTGGCGACGGTGTACCAGCCCGCCCCGGTGTTGGTCGGCGCCTGCGGCTGCGACCCGCCGCCGTTCGCCTTGGCCCCGGTCGACATGAGCCCTGCCATCTCCGGCAAGGCCCCCTGGCGGGCGTAGTGCTCGACCAGGTCTTGGCGGAGCCCGTCGGCGGCGAACAGGACGGCCTGCTCGACCTCGGGCGGTGAGCCCTGGGCGTCTGCGGGGGCCGGCGCCGGCAGGATGCCGAGGAGACCGGCGAGGAGGATGAGAGCGAGGAGCACGGACAGACGCCTGCCCGGGGTGGCGTGAACGGACATCACTACCTTCCTTCGAGAGCCGGGCGGGGGGTTCTGCGACTCTCCTGACGGCGTTTCGACACTACTACGACCGCCCTCGGCAATGCCGGGTGGCACCTCGGGCCCGCAGCACGCGATCACCAGCGCTCGGCCGGCTCGGCCTCGCCGGTCGCCAGGACCCCTGCGGTGACCGCGGCGACGCCGGCCATGAAGCCGAGCGCCAGGGCGATAAGGGTGTTCAGCTGCACTCGCCGGTTCCCTCCTCGTCGGCCGGTAGTGGTCTACCCCCCGACCCGTTACCCGGTGTGTCGCCCCTGTGAAACCTGTGTGATCTCTTGGCGCCCGCCGGCGCATCACTCGTATGCTCGGGCCATGATCCCGATGCGCCTGGTGGAGACCGACCGCGAGGGCTTCGACCAGCCGGTGGTCGAGCTGTGGCGCGACGACGAGTTCGTCGGGATGGTCTTCTGGGACGGGGACACCGCCGTCGTCCAGATCTACGCCGACGACGACGGCGACGTCAAGGACCTCGACGTGGGGGAGTTGACGCGGGTGCTCGACATCGCCGAGTCGATCGTGTCGCCCTACGCCGTCGACGACCAGGTGGACGAGGCGGACGGCGGCGACTGGGCGGACGAGGACCCGTCGACGGTGACGCTGGTCGAGGAGTTCGACGGTCGCGCCCGGCACCGCACCGAGGAGGGGGAGGGCTTCTTCGCCTGGGACGACGCCGACGCCCTGGTGCGCCGTTGCGACCAACTCGACCTCGCCGTGCTCGAGCTGGAGGGTTTCGATCTGGTCGCCGGGCGGCTGGAGCCGCTCCCCGAGCAGAAGCTGTTCACCGCGGTCGACGGCTCGGTGCCGTGGGACGGGTTCCGGGCCGCCGCCAACGCCCGGGCCACCGACGCGCCTGCTCGACTGGGACGACCGGTCAGGGACCAGGGTGTTCGCCTTCGTGATCGGCCTCGCCGGCGGCGACAGCTTCGTCGCCTGAGCCGGCAGGGCTCGACTTCACCTCACCCGGGCCGCCAGCAGGATCCCCATCACGGTGAGGGCGTCGACGATCTCGCCCGAAACGACCATGTCGACGGCTTCGGGCAGCGGCACGGTCCGGATGGTGAGCACCTCGGTCGGGTCGGGGCGGGCGACGGTCTCGGTGAGCCCGGTGGCGAGGTACAGGAACGCCCGTTCCGAGGTGACCGAGTTGGACAGGTGGAGCTCCCCGCCCAGCGGCACCCACGAGGACGCCAGCAACCCGGCCTCCTCCTCGAGCTCCCGCTGCCCGCCGCGCAGCGGGTCCTCGCCGTCGTCGACACCGCCCTCGACGATCTCCCACGAGTACACGTCCGTCGGGTACCGGTACTGGCCGACCAGCACCACCTCGCCGGCGTCGGTGAGGGCGACCACACCGACGGCGTCGTGCTTGTCCACCACCCCGTAGATGCCGCGGCTCCCGTCGGGCCTGATGACGTCGTCTTCCCGCACCCACATCCAGGCGTTGCGATACACCTCACGCGATGCGACCGTGGTCCACGGGCTCTCGATACTCATCCCGTCATTCTCGCCGACTGGCCTCGGTGCCGATGCCGGTCAGTCGCCTTCGGCCAGCTCGGGTCTCGCCAGGAACGCAGACAGGAACAGCTCGACCCTGGGCCGGGCGGCGGCAGCGACCTCCAACACCTCCTCGGCGGACAGGTGCCCGGCGGCCAGCCCGGCGGCGCGGTTGGTGACCAGCGAGAAGCCGATGACCTGCGCGCCCATGTGACGCGCCGCGATCGCCTCGGGGACGGTCGACATGCCGACCACGTCGGCACCGAGCGCTTCGATCATGCGTACTTCGGCGGGGGTCTCGAAGCTGGGGCCGAGCCACCACGCGTAGACGGCCTCGCGCATCTCCCATCCCTGCTCGGCGGCCACGTCCTCGGCGAGGCGGCGCAAGCGCACCGGGTAGACGTCGGTCATGTCGGGGAACCTGGTGCCGAGGCGTTCGTCGTTGCGACCGACCAGGGGGTTGCGGGCTGTCAGGTTGATATGGTCGCGGATGACGGCGAGGTCGCCGGGGATCATCGAAGGGGCGATCCCGCCGGCGGCATTGGTGAGCACCACGGTGCGGCACCCCGACGCCACAGCAGCCCGCACCGGGAGCACCACCGTCGCCAGGTCGATGCCCTCGTAGGCGTGGCCCCGGCCGGCGAGCAGCAGCACCCGGTTGGGCCCGATCCGGGCGGAGTGGAGCGTGCCGGCATGGTCGATCGCCATCGGGACCGGAAAGCCGGGCAGGTCGCGGTAGCTGACCGCCGGGGATTCGTCGAAGCCGGAGGCGAACGACCCGAGACCGGAGCCGAGCACGACGGCGACGTCGTGGCGATCCACGCCGGTAGCCACCCGTATCGCCTCCGCAGCCGCCATCACCTCTGAGTAGACGGCCACGCCGGGAGCTCGCCTAGGCGGTGCGATCGAACGGGTCGGGGCGTCGGATGTCGGGCAGCGTGCCCGGCTTCGCCTCGTGGGGTACCACCGGCTCCCGCAGATCCTCGGGCTGAGCGGGCGCCGCCGGACATCCGCTGCTCGAACTCGCCGAGCAGGCGGCGGAGTCGCTCGACCTGGGCTCGCAACCGGTCGTTGTCGGACTGGAGGGCGAGGATCCGCCGAACCCCCTCGAGGTTGACCCCCGCCGCGGTGAGCTCCTGGATGAGCCGGAGCCGCCGCAGGTCCTCGTCGGAGTATCGCCGTGTCCCGCCCGGGGTCCGGTACGGGTCGATGAGGCCCTTGCGCTCGTAGATCCGCAGCGTCTGCGGGTGGACCCCGGCCAGCTCCGCAGCCACCGAGATGATGTATACCGCTGACCGCTGCCGGCTCATGACACGACCCCCAGGTGTGCCCGCACGTCGGGCAGAGGCGCCAGGGCGGCGAGCTCCTCGAGCTTCGCCCGTTGCTCATCGCTCATGTCGGTCGGGACGACGATCTCCACCGTCACCAACAGGTCACCGGTCTTCTTCGGGGTCTCGACGCCCCGGCCGCGCACCCGGAAGGTCTTGCCGTGCGGGGTGCCCGGAGGGATCCTGAGCTTGACCGGGTCGCCGCCGAGCGTCGGCACCGAGATGGTGGCGCCCAGCGCCGCCTCGGTGAAGGTGATCGGCACGGTGAGCAGCAGGTTGGCCCCCTTGCGATCGAAGAGCGGGTGCGTCCCGGCCCGGACCGTGACGAACAGGTCGCCGGGAGGCCCGCCGTTGGGCCCCGGCTCGCCCTTGCCCCGCACCCGGATCCGGGAGCCGTCTTCGACCCCTTGCGGGATCTTCACCTTGACCTTGCTCCCGTTGATCGACAGGTCCCTGGTCACCCCGCTGATGGCCTCGTGGAAGGTGAGCCCGAGCTCGGCCGAGAGGTCGCGGCCCGGCCTCGGGGCGTTGCGGGCCCGGCCGAAGAGGTCGCCCATGCCGCCGCCGAACAACTCGAACGACCCGTCCGTCGCCGAACAGGTCCTCGACCCTGACGTACCGCTGGCCGCCGCCCGGCGTGCCCACGAACTGGCCCATCTGACGGGCGTGGTCGTATTCCTTGCGCTGGTCGGCGTCACCGACGACCGCGTACGCCTCGCTGGCCGCTTTGAAGCGATCCTCGGCTGCGGTGTCCCCCGGGTTCTTGTCGGGGTGGTACTGCTGGGCGAGCTTGCGGTACGCCTTCTTGATGTCCTTGTCGGAGGCGTCCTTCGGGACGCCGAGAACGGCGTAGTAGTCCGTCTCGAGCCAGTCCGGGCGCACGGCGTCAGTCCTGGTGGCCAACGGTGACCAGTGCCGGACGGACGACCCGGCCGTGCAGGGTGTATCCCTTGCGGAGGTCGGCGGTCACCACCAGGTCGCCGTCGCCGCTGGAAACGTCGACGGCGGACACCGCCTCGTGGACGGCGGGATCGAAGGTCTCGCCGACCGAGGCGATCGGCTGCAGTCCCTCACGGCCCAGCGCCTCCATCAGCTGGTCGACGGCGCGACGCAGCCCCTCGAGGATCGACCGCTCGCCGTCGGACTTCGGCTCATAGGCGAGCGCCGCCTCGAAGGCGTCGATCGACGGCAACAGAGCCTCGACGATCCGCAGGGCGGCCCGGCTCACCGTCTCCGCCTGGTCCCGTTCGATGCGGCGGCGGTAGTTGTCGAAGTCGGCGGTCACCCGCTGGGCGATCGTGAGATACTCGTCGGCCTCGGCCTGCGACTGGGCGAGGTGGGCGAGCAGCATGTCCCGCGCCGCATTGGGGTCGTCGGGGAGCACCAGTCCCAGGTCGGACGGCTCGAGGGGCCTCGGCTCGGCGAGCTCGCCGTCGACGAGCTCGCCCTCGATGACGTCGCTCTCCACGACGTCCGTCTCCGCGGCGTCCTGCCGGTCGTCCACCGTCGCCTCGAAGGTGGCCGCCGGGGCCACCTTCGCCTCGTCACTCATTGCCGGTTGACTCCTCGTCGGTCTCGTCGTCTTCGACGATCTCGGCTTCGACCACGTCGTCGGCGTCGGCGTCGTCGCCGTCCGTGGCGGCGGTGCCTTCGGCGGGAGTCTGCGACGCCTCGTAGATCTTCTGCCCCAATACCTGGGCCGCGGTGAACAGCTCCTCGGTGCCCTTGCGCAGGTCCTCGGGCGTCGAGTCCTCGGTGAGCAGCTTGCGGAGCCCGGTCACCTTGTCCTCGATACCGGCCCGCTCGTCGTCGGTCAGCTTGTCGGCGTGTTCCTTCAGCTGCTTCTCGACCGAGTAGGCGGCATGGTCGGCCTGGTTACGGGCTTCGACCTGCTCGCGTCTCGTCTCGTCCTCGTTGGCGTGCGCCTCGGCGGCCTTGACCATCTCGTCGATCTCGTCCTGCGACAGCGCGGTGCCCCCGGTGATGGTGACCTGCTGGGTCTTGCCGGTGCCGAGGTCCTTGGCCGAGACGTTGACGATGCCGTTGGCGTCGATGTCGAAGGTGACCTCGATCTGGGGCACGCCCCGGGGCGCCAGGGGGATCCCGGACAGGGTGAAGCGGCCGAGCGACTTGTTGTCGGATGCCATCGTCCGCTCACCCTGCAGCACGTGGATCGGCACGTCGGTCATGTTGTCGGCCGCCGTGGTGAAGATCTCGCTGCGCTTGGTCGGGATGGTGGTGTTGCGCTCGATCATCTTGGTGAGCACCCCGCCCTCGGTCTCTACGCCGAGAGTCAGCGGCGTCACGTCGAGGAGCAGGATCCCGGAGACATCGCCCTTGAGCACGCCCGCCTGGACGGCGGCGCCGAGGGCGACCACCTCGTCGGGGTTCACCCCCTTGTGCGCCTCCTTCCCGGCGAGCTGGGTGACCAGGGTCTGGACTGCGGGCATCCGCGTCGAGCCACCCACGAGGATGACGTGGTCGATCTTGTCGACCGTCACCCCGGCGTCCTTCACCGCCTGCTCGAAGGGGGCGCGGGTCCGGGCCACCAGGTCCTCGGTCATCTGCTCGAACTCGGCCCTGGTCAGCTTCTTGAGCAGGTGGATCGGGCCGTCGGCGGTGGCCGTGATGAAGGGCAGGTTGATCTCGGTCTCCTGGACGGACGACAGCTCGATCTTGGCCTTCTCGGCCGCCTCCCGGAGACGGGTGAGCGCCATCGGGTCCTTGCCCAGGTCGACGCCGTGGTCGTTCTTGAAGCCGGTGACCAGCCAGTCGATGATCCGCTCGTCCCAGTCGTCGCCACCGAGGTGGGTGTCGCCATGGGTGGCCTTCACCTCGAAGACGCCCTCGCCGATCTCGAGCACCGAGACGTCGAAGGTGCCGCCGCCCAGGTCGTAGACGAGGATGAGCTGATCGTTCTGCTTGTCGAGCCCGTACGCCAGCGAGGCGGCGGTGGGCTCGTTGACGATGCGGAGCACCTCGAGCCCGGCGATCTGGCCCGCCTCCTTGGTGGCCTGCCGCTGGGCGTCGCCGAAGTACGCCGGGACGGTGATGACCGCCTGGGTGACCGTCTCGCCGAGGAAAGCCTCGGCATCGCGCTTCAGCTTCATCAGGATGCGCGCCGAGATCTCCTGCGCGGTGTACTTCTTGCCGTCGACCTCGACCGACCAGTCCGTGCCCATGTTGCGCTTGACCGAGCGCACGGTCCGGTCCGGGTTGGTGATCGCCTGCCGCTTGGCCTGGTCGCCGACCAGCACCTCGCCGTTCTTGGCGAAGGCGACGACGGACGGGGTGGTCCGGTTCCCCTCGGCGTTGTTGACGACGCGGGGCTCACCACCCTCGAGGATTGACAGCACCGAGTTGGTGGTGCCGAGATCGATGCCGACTGCACGTCCCATTCGAGGAAAGCTCCTTCTGGATCTCTGAGTACTCGCCAAGTGTATAACTTGAGTCGGTCGCTGTCATATTCCCGGGTTCTGACGCCGAGGCCCCCACCGGGCGGCGCGGGCCGGTGGGGGGCGGCGCTGGCCTCGGGGACGGGCCAGATCGGGGAACTCAGGCGGCGGCGAGCCGGCGCAGCGGGTCACTCGAACGTGGCGCGCAGTGTCTCCGAGCCGGCGGCATTGACCAGCTCGAGGCTACGCATGACGACGTCGTGCAGCTTCGACCATGGGGAGACCGGAGTCGGCGACTCCCACTCGGACAGGGCGTCGAGCGAGACGAGGCGGCGATCCTCGTCGACCTCCGCGGCGCGGTCCCGGGACGCCTCGACGGCCTCGACGGCCGCCGCAGCCACCAGCGAGGTCTCCTGCCACGGCGCAACCGGGGCGATGGCACGCAGGACGGTCCCGGCGATGACCCCGTCGATCTGGAATTGGTAGCGGGCTCTCACGATGTAGGGGAACGGCATCGGCTCGCCGTTCACGACGTCTACCGGGCTCAACATGATCGGCTCCCTCTCGGACCTGATCCTCAAATGCTTCGAGGAACATGAGACCAGCAGGGCCGTCACTGATACGTCACATACCAGTCGCCGGTCGACGGGCGACTCAGCTGTCGCTGAGCCGTTGCGCCAGCCAGGCCAGGGGGATCGAGAGCGCCATCACGAAGGTCGCCATCACGGTGACGATGGGCACGTTGTTGGGCCGGCTGATGTTGGCGTATATCCACTGGGGGAGCGTCTGGAACCCGGAGCCGGCGGTGAAGGTGGTGACCACGATCTCGTCGAAGCTGAGGGCGAACGCCAGGATCCCCCCGGCGAGGAGGGCGGTGCGCATCAACGGGAAGGTGACCAGGCGGAAGGTCTGGGAGGGGCGCGCCCCGAGATCGGCCGATGCCTCGAGCAGGTGGGTCGAGGAGCGGCGCAGCCGGGCGATCACGTTGTTGTAGGCGATCACCACGCAGAACGTGGCATGGGCGACGATCAACGCATGGAACCCGAAGCCGATCCGGAAATCGACGAAGCCCAGGTCGAGCGTCCGGTCGAAGCTGTTCTGCAACGCCACCGCGGTGACGATGCCGGGGAGGGCGATCGGCAGGATCAGCAGGAACGAGAACGTGGTCTTGCCGAAGAAGGCATACCGCTGCATGGCGAACGCGGCCAGGGTCCCGAGGACAAGGGCGATCAGCGTGGCGACCAGCGGCAACCTTGATCGAGTTGACCAGCGCCTCCTTGGGACCGTCGGCCTCCCAGGCCGCCACCCACCAGTTCACGGTGAGCCCCTGCGGGAGGCCAGGACAGCGAAGTGGCCCGGTTGAAGCTCAGGATGGCGACCACGCCGAGCGGGACATAGAGGAAGGCGAGGCCGAGCCAGGTGAAGAGCCGCAGGCTCCAGCGGGCCGTGGCGGAGAGGTTCATCCGGTCACAGGCTCTCGAAGGCGCCGAGACGTTTCATCCCGACGAGGTACAGCACGATGATGAGCAGGGGCCACAACGTGAAGGCGGCGGCGAGCGGCTGGTTCGGGGCGAGCAGCGTGCTCTCGATGAGGTTGCCGACGAGCCGGACCTTCCCCTCGGTGACCACCTTGGCCATGATGTAGTCGCCCAGCGAGAGCGAGAAGGTGAACACCGATCCGGCGGCGATCGCCGGGACCAGCATGGGCACGATCACCGACCGGAACGTGCGGGCCGGTCGCGCCCCCAAGTCGCCGCTGGCATCGATCAACGATGGCGGGAGGCGCTCCAGCCCCGCATAGATCGGCAGCACCATGAAGGGCAGCCACAGGTAGGTGAGCGTGAGGACCACCGCCGCCCAGCCGAAGCCGGGCGTGTACCCGAACACCGCCGCCAGCACACCCCCGCCGCTGTCGACCCCGAACTCGGAGGCGGGCCGCAACATCGCCTTCCAGGCGTACCCCTTGACCAGGTAGCCGGCCCAGAGGGGAAGGAGGACCGCCACCACCAGGGTGCGGCGGTACCTCGGGCGGGCCACCTTGGCGATGTAGAAGGCCATCGGCAGGCCGATGGCGATGCACAGGACGGTCACCGCTACCGCAACGCCGACACTGCGGATCACCACGAGCACGAACTGCCACGTGGTGAACGCCTGGGCGAGGTTCTCGGTGGTGAGGTCGCCGGTTGGCGAGTTGGAGATCGGGTCGACGGTGAAGAGGGCGGCCACCACCAGCAGGACCAGGGACCCGATGTAGAGCCCCAGCATCCAGGCGACCGGCGGGCCGAGCAGGGCGATCAGGCCGAGCCGGGGACCCCCTGTCGAGGGTGCGCCCCCGGGCTCGGCCGGGTCACCGCCGCTCCCTTCGGTGCCGGTCAGCTCCGCAGTTCGTTCCAGGCGTCCACCCACTCGGTGTACGGCACGCAGCTCACGTCGGTGCGCCCGTCGAGGCACTCCTCGGTCGCCGTCGTCCAGTAGAAGACGTCCTCCCAGTAGGCGGCGTCTTCGGCGTGGAAGGTCTCGCAGTGGCTTTCATCGCTGGTCAGCGCGCAGCTCTCCGCGTTGGACGGTGCTTCGCCGAACCATTCGGCGACCTGGGCGTTGGCCTCCGGCGAGATGATCCAGTCCATCCACATGTACATGCAGTTGGGATTGGCCGCCTGAGACGAGATCATCCAGGTGTCCGACCATCCCGTCGCCCCTTCGACCGGCTTGACGGCGTCGATCGCTGCGTCGTTCGCCTGGGCCAGATTGACGATCACCTGCCAGGTCGTACCGGCGAGCACGGTGCCACCCTCGAGGGCCGCCTGCTGGTCGGTGTACAGCGACCAGAACTGGCCGACGAGCGGCTGCTGCTCCTCGAGGAGGGCGATGGCGGCGTCGAACTGCTCCTGATCGAGGGCGTAGGGATTGGTGATCCCCAGGTCGGGTTGGGTGGCCATCAGGTACAGGGCGGCGTCGGCGATGTAGATGGGGCTGTCGTACACCGACACCGCCCCGTCGGCGGCGGTGCCACCCTTCGAACATCACGCCCCACGAGTCGGGAGCGGCGTCGGCGAACGCCTCGGTGTTGTACACCAGGAGGTTGGCCCCGCGGCCGTGCGGCACCCCGTAGGGAACGCCGTCGACCGAGTTGTGCGGCTGCAGCTTCAGATCCTCGAACACGTCGGCGTAGTTGGGGATGAGGTCGACGTTGACCGGGTCCACCTCACCGCCGGCGATGAGCCGGAGCGTGGCATCCCCGGACGCCGACACCCCGTCGTACTCGCCGCTCTGCATCAACTGGACCATCTCGTCGGACGAGTTGCCCAGCCGGACGTTCACCTCGCAGCCGGTCTCCTCTTCGAACGGCGTCACCCAGTCGACCGCCGGGTCGGTCGACCCGTCCTCGACATAGCCGGCCCAGGCGATCAGGTTGACCTGACCCTCCGGCTCCCCGAGCTCGGACAGGGCCTCGCCGCCGCCCGCCTCGTCATCGTCTCCGCCACAGCCGGCGACGATCAACGCCACGGCGGCCAAGGCGGCCGCCATCGCTCTCTTGGTCATGGTGGTGTTCCCCTTCGGTTATCGGCGATGTGGGGGTCGCCCGGAAGATCGGTCACTGTAGGCCCAACACGGACGCCGCCGCCGGAAGAGCATCGTCGGGAGGAGCCAGGGCGTCGGCTTCCTCGAAGAGCGGGTCGCCGGTGTCGGCCACCAGCGAGAACGGCCTCCGGCGGCCAGCTCATGCTCACCCGGTCGCCGATGACGTGCCGGCCTCCGCTGGAGACGGCGACGGTGAGATGCCCGCCACCGTCGAGATCGACCCTCACCCGCTGTTCGGTGCCCAGGTACTGGACGTCGGCGACGGTCCCCGGCGTCCCACCGGACACGTCCCCCTCGGCCACCCCGACCATGGAGATCCGCTCGGGCCGGACCGAGTGGACCGCCCTCGACCCGAAGAGGCGCTCCGACACGTCAGGGTCGAGCAGGTTGCCGGTCCCGACGAAGCCGGCGACGAAGCTCGTGCTGGGCCGTTCGTAGACGTCGCGAGGCGAGCCGACCTGCTCGATCCTGCCCTTGTTGAACACGGCGACCTCGGTGCTCATCGACAGGGCCTCCCCCTGGTCGTGGGTGACCAGCACGAACGTGATCCCGATCTCGCCCTGGATCGCCTTGAGCTCGACCTGCATCTCCTCGCGCAGTTTCAGGTCGAGGGCGCCAAGCGGCTCGTCGAGGAGGAGCACCCTGGGTCGGTTGACCAGGGCCCGGGCGAGGGCGACCCGCTGTCGCTGACCGCCGCTGAGCTGGTCCGGGCGCCGTCCACCGAACCCCCCGAGGCGCACCATCTCCAGGGCGGCGCCGGCGAGTCGCTGCCGCTCCTCTTTGGCGACCCCTTTCACCTTGAGCCCGTACTCGACATTGTCCTGGATGGTGAGGTGTGGGAACAGGGCGTAGTCCTGGAAGACGGTGTTCACGTCGCGCTCGTACGGGGGCCGGCCGGTGACGTCCCGCCCACCGAGATACACGGTCCCGGAGGTGGGCGACTCGAACCCGGCCACCATCCTCAGCACCGTCGTCTTGCCCGAGCCGGAGGGCCCGAGCAGCGAGAAGAAGGCGCCCGATGCGATGGTCAGGTCGACGCCGTCGACGGCGACGACGTCACCGAAATGCTTGCTGACGTTGCGGAGCTCGACCGTCCCGTCGCCCGTGTCCGCCACGAAGCCCTCCCGCCTCGCCGTCGACCATGCCCAGTTGCACGACAGTAGTCAGCGGCCTGCCCGTCCGATGGCCGTGCCACCCGACCGGGGCGATGGTCGGACCGTCGACTTCATGGGGAGAGGCGCATGGTCCCGGCGTCGCCGAAGAGCGAGATGACCAGGTCGTCGCCGTCCATCTCGTAGGAGCTGGCGGCCGAGAGCATGGCGAGGTAGGGGTCGCTGAGCGAGCCCTCCTCGCACGCCGCCAACGTGGACGCGCCGAGCTCGATGGTGAGCAGAGACTCGTCGATGCTGTAGCTGGCCACCACCTGGTTGCAGTCGGCCTGGATGCTGGCCGTGCCGTCGTCGTTGAAGGCCAGCGTGTAGCGGGCGGGATCGTCAGGGGCGACCACCGCGTCTTCGCCGCCGACGGTCTCCTGCCACTCCCAGGTGGGCCCGATCAGCGGGTTGGCGGAGCCCGGCCCCACGGTCGTCGGTGTCGCCAGTGTCGTCGTCGTCGCCGCCGCAGGCCGCCACGGCGAGCAGCAGGCAGGTCAGCAGGATCCATCTCGACCTGGACAACGCAGAGCTCCTCTCGATTGAGCCGTCAAGCTAGCGAGTGCGTTCGGGCCGTTCAGGCAAAGGCATCGATCACCTCGGCGAATGCGGCCACGTCGTCGGGCTCGGTGATCGCCGACACCGGGATGATCACATGCTGCACACCGGCCTCGGCCAGTGCCCGGAAGCGGCCGATGAGGTCGTCGGGCACTCCGGCGCCGAGCCTCGCCGCCGCCTGCTCGACCGACTCGGAGCGGCGTCGGGCGGCCCCCAGCCGCTCGGTGAGGGCAGTGCGGTCGGGTGCGGCGAAGGCGACCGAGAGGTGGGTCACCTCGATTTCGTCGCGGTCGCGTCCGATGACGGCGCAGTGACGCCCGAGCGCCTCCAGCTTGGAAGCGACCACGGGCGGTTCGCCGCGCAGGTTGCACTGGTCGGCGTGGCGGGCCACCAGGCGCAAGGTGGTCCGCTCCCCCGAACCGCCGATGAGGATGGGGAGTCGTTCCTGGATCGGGCGTGGGTAGCCCATGGCCTCGGGCACCTCGATGGTGCGGCCGGTCACCTGGGGCGAGCCAGGGCCCCACATCGCCCGGAGCACCTCGACGGTGTCCTCGAGCATGGCGTACCGCTCGGCAACGGACGGGAACGGGTATCCGTAGGCCACCGCCTCCTTCTCGAACCAGCCGATGCCGAGGCCGCACACCGCGCGACCACCCGACAGGACGTCGAGGGTGGCGAACGCCTTGGCGAGCAGCGCCGGGTTGCGATTCACGACGCTCGCCACCAGGGTCCCGAGTGTCGCCCGTTCGGTGACGGCGGCGAGAAACGCCAGCGTGCTGGTCGCCTCCAGCATGTCGTCCCACTCCCGGCCCACCTGGGGGATCTGGCGGAAGTGGTCCATGACCCACAGGCTGGAGAACCCCGCCGTCTCGGCCGCTCCGGCGATGCCCTCCACCCCGGCGGCGATGGCCGGTGGACCGCCGCCGAAGCTGGACAGCTGCAGTCCGAACCGCAGGCCGATCGGCCGGCTCCGCTGCCGGGCGGCGGCGATGCCGGCGTCGAGGAGCGATGGCGCCACCACGGCCGCATCCTCGACCCTGGCGTCGTCGACGGTGTGCACCGCGGCGAAGCCCTCCGCATCGAGGCCGGGGACCACCTGGCGGATCCGGCGGAGCTGGCCGTCGAGGACCCGGGCCGGAAGCGGGTTGGCGGCGGCAGCGTTGCGTTGCCTCGCCAGGGCCGTCGCCACCGGGAACACCACCGCATGGCAGGGCACGTCGTGCCGCACCGCCGCCTGCCGATACCCCGCCCGGCGGTCGTCGTCGAGCCCGGTGCTGTCGACCACGGTGAGCAGCCGGCGCCGCAGCCGCATCTCGACGATTTGGTCGAGCAGGGCGAACGCATCGTTCCCGGCTGCCTGGTCGTCGTCACCCACCCCGGCCACCGCCCGTAGCCGATCGGACGAGACCACCTGGTTGGCGGCGAAGTTGGCCTCGGCCCAGGTGCTCTTGCCGGCACCGGAGGCGCCCACCAGGACGACCAGGCAGGAGTCGGGCAACCGCACAGCCATTGGGCAACGCTACCGGCTCGGAGGCACCGGCTTGGGCCGATCGACCCATGCCCAGAACGAGGGCCTGCTGGTACGTTGACCACGCCCGACGGGGCCCCCAGAAGGGGGGACAAGGGGTGACGGGTCGATTCCCGACCAGGGGTAGCCGACCACCAGAGCAGGGGAGGGAGTGAGCCCCGCTGGGTTCCGAGAACCTGGGCGCCCCGTCGGTGCCCAAGCCGGGCCGACACCACTGGGCCCGGCACCGCTCCCTTCCATTCGGCAGCGACGGCGACGACCCCGCCCACTGATCCGTTGAGCCCGTCGATGCGACGCCGCTGAGAGGCGCGGTCGGCGATGAGCCCCGGTCGGTCGGTATCCTCGCCGGCGTTGGAGGAGGTGCCCGAGATGGGACTGACCCCACGCCAGGCGCCGGGAGGCGGGCAGGCGGGGGCACGGCGCCACCGCCTACCGCGCCCACCGCGGCCCGACCGGACAAGGTCCTGCCTTCCGGTGTCGTCACCTTCGCCATGACCGACATCGAGGGATCCACCCGCCTGTTCCGTGAGTTCGGCGACACCTATGCCGAGCTGCTGGCCACCCATCAGGGCCTGCTCGGCGACGCCTTCGGCAGGCACGGGGGCATCCAGGTCGACACCGAGGGTGACGCCCTCTTCGTGGTGTTCGACGACGCGGCACACGCCGTTGCCGGGTGCCTGGAGGGACAGCAGGCCCTGGCCCGCCATCGAGTGGCCGGTCGGTGGGGACCTCAAGGTTCGGATCGGCCTGCACACCAGTGAGGCCGCCGCGGTGGACGGTGGCTACGTCGACCTCGGTGTGCACCAGGTGGCCCGCATCTGCAGCGCGGCACACGGAGGGCAGGTCCTCCTGTCGGAGTCCACCGTGGCCGCGGTCGGTGGACACCTTCCCCCCGGCGCCAGCCTGGCCTCTCTCGGGTCGTTCCAGCTCCGAGGCTTCGTCGACCCCCAGAAGCTGTTCCAGCTGCGACACCCGGATCTCCGCGAGCAGTTCCCGGCGTTGCGCGCCCTGGGCGTGGTCGCCCACAACCTGCCGTACGTGCGGGACGCCTTCGTCGGGCGAGCCGAGGAGCGGTCCGCCCTCGGTGCGCTCCTCAAGACCACCGGCGTGGTGAGCATCGTCGGGCTCGGGGGCGTGGGCAAGACACGCCTGGCCATCCAGGTCGCCTTCGATGCCATGGATGACCTGTCCGACGGCGCCTGGCTGGTCGAGCTCGCACCGATCAGCGATCCCGAGGCCGTGGCCCGGGCGGTCGCCACCGCCATGGGCGTTCCCGAGCAACCCGGGCAGAGCATCGAAGACGGCCTCGTCGAGGCGCTGGCCACCAAGGCCGCCCTCGTCGTGCTGGACAACTGCGAGCACCTCCTCGACGGTGTCGCCCACCTCGCCGAGCGAATCTCCCGCCAATGCCCGCACATCGTCATTCTCGCCACCAGCCGCGAGCCGCTCGACATCGAGGGCGAGGTGGTGTGGCGGGTAGAGCCTCTGCCCACCGTCGATCCCGATCGGGTGACCGGTGCCGCCGAGGCGGCCGAGGCCGACGCCGTGCGCCTCTTCGTGGAACGGGCAGGGATGGTCCTGCCCGGGTTCCGACTGACCGACGACAACGCCGCCGACGTCGCCACGATCGTCGCCCACCTCAATGGGATCCCGCTGGCCATCGAGCTGGCGGCCGCCGCCCTCGGCGACCGCCCGCTCGCCGGCGTGCTCGCCGGGCTGGCCGACCGGTTCTCGCTCCTCACCCATGGGCGTCGCACGGCTCCCGGCCGCCATCAGACCCTTCGCGCCGCCCTGGAATGGAGCCTCGACCTGCTCGGTGACGTCGAGCGGCGGCTCTTCGCCCGGCTCGCCGCGTTCGCCGGGAGCGGGACCACGGACGCCGTCGACGATGTGTGTGGTGGGGCTCCGCTGGACGGTTCCGACCTCCCCGCGGTGCTCCGCCGGCTGATACGCGCCTCGCTCGTCGTCGCCCATCCCGACGTGCCCGGGCGCTGGACGATGCTCGAGTCGATCCGCGAGCTGGCTGCGCTCGAGCTGGCGACGGTCGGCGAGGCGGACGAGCTCGCCGCCCGGCATCGGGCGTGGTTTGCCAGACAGGTCGAGGACGTCGAGGACTCAGTGGGGCTGACGGGCCGGGCGCAGGTGATGGACGACCTGACCGCCGACCACGACAACATCAGGCGTGCTTTCGACACCGCGCTGACCGCCGGCGATGCCTCAGTCGCCCTCCGCATCGGCGCCACCATGGTCCCCTACTGGACGTCGCACGGCGATTGGACAGAGGGATGCCAACGCCTCGCCGCTGCCCTCGCCATGCCGTCGAGCGACCTGCGCCTGCGTGGCCGCGCCCTCGTCGCCATCGGCAATCTCGAGCTGATGCGGGTGGACCTCGCCTCCGCCGAAGCCCACTTCACCGAGGCGGGTGCGGCGGCTGCCGCCGTCGGTGACGACGTGACCCTGGCCAAGGCCCACGCCGGGGGAGGGTTCGTGGCGTTCCGTCGATCGCAGCTCGCCGATGCCCAGGCACGTTGGGAGGAGGCGCTGGCCACGGCCGAGCGCGCCGGTGACGAGCGGTTGGTCGCCTCGGTGCTCCGCAGCCTGGCGATCGCCGAAGGGAGCAGCGGCCATCAGGCCCGTGCCGGAGAGCTCCTGGATCAGGCCATCGACTCTGCCCAGCGGGTGGGGGACGATCAGCTGCTCCGCCAGCTGCTCGGATCGTCCGCCGAGATGCACCTGTGGCTCGGTCACTACCAATTGGCGGAGGACACCTATGGAGATGCCCTCGCCGTCGCCACCTCCATCTCCGATCTGTCGGCTCGCCCGCTGCTGCTGGCCGAGCTGGGCTGGGTCGCCCTGTTGCGGGGCGACGTCGTCGCCGCCGAGAGGCTGTCGATCGATGCGGCCGAGTTGGCGGAGGACATGGGCGCGCCGTCGGGTGCTGGCTCATGCGCTTCGCCTGAGAGGCGAGGCCCTGATACGTCGAGCTGACCCCTCCGGCGCCGATGCCGCCCTGGATCGTGCACTGGAGGTGGCCGAGGCGCTGGGCGCACCGGCCGAGATCGCCGGAGTGCGCTGCTCACAGGCGTGCGCCGCCTTGGAGCGGCGAGACCTCGACGAGGCCCGCCGGCTGGCCGAAGCCGGTCTGGCGCTGTCGGGGTTGCGGCACTCAATGCGCAGGACCTCGCTCGACTGGGTCCTGGGGTTGACCACCTTGATGGAGGGCGACGTGACCACGGCCGAGCGGCATTTCCGGACCGATCTCGACCGAGGCCGAGGGCAGTCAGTTGCGCCGCCACGAGGCCAACAGCACCTGGGGCCTCGCCCGCGTCAGCACCGTCCGAGGACGGACACGGGATGCGGTCGCTCTGCACCGGAAGGCTCTCGAGCAGCGCCGCCAGATGGGAGACCGGCTTGGTGTCGTCGACTCGCTGGTCGGGTTGGCTGCCGCGGTGGCGCCAAACGAGCCGGTGGAGGCGGCCCGGTTGGCGGGCGCAGCCATCTCGCTGCGCGCCGCCGTCGGAGCGACACCGACCCCCCGAGAGACCGCGGATGTGACCACCGTCCTCGCCGAGGCGACGGAGGCCGCCGGCCCCGACGTGGCCGAAGCGGGTCGCCACGCCGGCGCCGAGATGGACGAAGATGCCGCGGTGGAACTGGCGGTGCAGCTCGGGGCGCGCCCCGACAACGATTGAGCGACCGCCCGGGAGGTCGCACCCGACCGACCGACGAGGAGGGACGGCATGGGTTGGCTCGAAGGTGACGTGGCCCTGATCACCGGCGCAGGGTCCGGGTTGGGGCGAGCGCTGGTCGACCGCTTCGTGGCAGAGGGAGCGCAGGTCGCCGCCGTCGACCGGGCACCCGAGCGGGTGGCATCGGTCGAGGAGGCACACCCGGGGACCGTCACCGGGGTCGTCGGCGATATCACGCTCGCCGCCGACAACGAGCGGGCGGTCGCCCGCTGCCTCGAGGTGTTCGGGAAGCTCGACACCTTCATCGGCAACGCCGGGATGTTCGACTACGGGGCAGGGATCGCCGACACTCCCATCGAGGCGCTCGACAAGGCGTTCGACGAGCTCTTCGCCATCAACGTAAAGGCATGCCTCCTCGGCACCAAGGCGGCGCTGCCCGCGCTGCTCGACAGCGGTGGCTCGGTGATCCTCACCGCATCCATGTCGTCCCGGCACGCCGGGATCGGCGGCGCCGTGTACACCGCCTCGAAGCACGCCGTCGCAGGACTGGTCCGCCAGCTGGCCTACGAGCTGGCGCCGCGGGTACGGGTCAACGGCGTCGCCCCCGGCTTCATGCGCACCGACATCCGCGGTCCCCAGTCACTCGGCATGGGCGAGCAGACCCCGGGCGCCATCCCCGACCTCGAGAAGCTGGCGAGCGCCGCCGTGCCGCTGGCGTTCATGCCCCGGCCCGAGGACTACACCGGCCACTACGTCCAGCTCGCCTCGCGTGCCAATGCCGCCGCCACCACCGGCGTCGTCATCGCCACCGACGGCGGCCTCGACGTGCGGGGCCTCGGCCCGCCGCCCGGGTAGGGGGTCGATACTCCCCGGGCCGACTTCGGCGGCGCAGTCACCATGACACGGGCGCCGAACAGACGCCGGTCGGCCCTCCTCCGCACGTGGGGCCCCTACCCCACGGCGGCCGCAGCTCACCTGCCCGAGCCGACTTCGAGACGGTGGTCAACCACGCCGACCGAGCTCGGCGTCCGTCCAGAAGCCGGGCTGGGGGTCGGCGGCGTACCCACCCTTGGCGTAGCGCCGCAGTCGGTCGGTGTCGTCGTCGGAACCGAGGACGATCAGGTCGAAGAAGGCGTCCGGGACCGGCGGCGTGCAGGGCGGTGGCGGCTTCACCGGTCCGGCGGTAGTGCCGTGGTGAGCAGCACCAGGGGCACACCGTCGGCGCCCTGCGCACCGCGGACCGCCGCCGCTCGGCCCAGGGCCCGCCACGCCACATCGACCCGGGTCAGCCCGCCGCGGTACGTGGTGTTGGGGCCGCAGACGTCGAACCGCCAAACCGCCCCCGCGTCGTCAACGGCGGTGAAGTCGACCACCACTCCGGTCCCGGCGATGCGCCGGTTCCGGCCGTCGATGGTGAACCCGGCATCGCGTGAGCGCCGTCTCGGCGAATCGCAACGCCGTCTCCGCCTCGATCCGGGCGAGCCGGCAGTATCGGATGGCGATGGCTCGGACAGCGCCTCGGACACCCGCCGCCGCGCCAGCTCGACATATCCGGCGTCGAGGTCGTAGCCCGACATAGCGGCGGTCGAGCACGGCGGCGGCGACCAGGGCCGAGCCGCTGCCCATGAACGGATCGAGGACGAGGTCTTGGCGGAACGTGTACAGCCGGATGAGCTGCGCGGGGAGCTCTACCGGGAACGGTGCCGGGTGGCCCACCCGGCGGGCGCTCTCCGCCGGGATCGACCACGTGTCCAGGGTGAGCGCCATGAAGTCCTCGGCACCGACGGTGCTCTCGTAGGGCAGGCCCTCGGCGCGGCGCCGTTCCACGGAGCGGGCCCGGTCGAACCGGTCCCTGCTGGCCACGATGACCCGCTCGGTGACGTCGCGCAGCACGGGGTTGACCGCGCTGCGGTACGAGCCCCAGGCGCACGACCCCGAAGCTCCGGCGGCCTTCTGCCAGACGAGCTCGCCGCGGAGCAGGAAGCCGAGGTCGTCCTGCAGGATGCGGACGACGTCGGCGGCGAGGCTCCGGTATGGCTTGCGGCCCAGGTTGGCCACGTTGACCGCGATCCGACCACCGGGCTCGAGCGTGCGCCGGCACTCGGCGAACACCTCCGCCAGCATGTCGAGGTATTCGAGGTACGAGGCCGGTATCCCCTCGCGCTCGATCTCCTCCTCGTACTGCTTCCCGGCGAAGTACGGCGGCGAGGTCACCACCAGCGCCACCGAGCCATCGGCGACCGCGCCCATGTCGCGGGCGTCGCCGTGCACGAACGGTTCGGCGACGGGAGCAGGCATGAGGACCGTGTCGTCGGTGGACACCTCGGGAGGGCTGAAGCGCCGGTAGAACCCGGAGGCGTCGTGGGACTCCCGCCCGCCGGCGCCGAAGTTCGAGGTCGAGGTACCGCGCCGCACGGCGCGCATCCTATCCCCGGACCTGGCATGCCCCGGGTACCCGGCGGCGTAGGGTGGTCGCCGATGGTCGACCGCCTCACCACCATGTTGCACGACGCCATGCCCTTCGCCGGGGTACTCGGCATCGCGGTGACCTCCGCCGACCAGACAGGAGCCGTCGCCACTGTCGCCTGGGCGCCCGATCGGTGCACCGTCGCCGGCATCCTCCACGGCGGCTATCTGATGGCGGTGGCCGACAGCGTCGGGGCTCTGGCCGCCTCTTTGCACCTCCCGGCCGGTGCCACCACAGGGACCATCGAGTCGAAGACGAACTTCCTGCGGCCGTGCACCGGGGGCGATCTCACCGTCACGTCGACGCCGATCCACGTCGGGCGGACCACGATCGTGGTCCAGACCGACATCACCCGGGAGGACGCCAAGCTGGTCACCCGCACCACCCAGACCCAGTCGGTGGCGCTACCCGTCCCGCTGTGACCGCCGGCTTCGACGACCAGGATCGACCGCGGGCCATTCTCATCACCGGGGTCTACGGGTCCGGCAAGTCCACCGTCGTCGAGGACCTGGCCACCCTGCTCGAGGAGGCCGGCGTCGCCTATGCGGCGATCGACCTCGACTGGCTGAGCTGGTACGACGCCGGCGTAGACGGAGACGACGGATGGGACATGCTGCTGGCCAACCTGGCTGCGGTGGTGGGCAACTACCGGTCGGCCGGCGTAACCCGAATCGTGATGGCTGGGTTCTTCGAGAGCGCTCCCGAGGTGGAGCGACTGAGGTCGGTCCTGGCGATGCCATTGGCGACCGTCCGGCTCGAGGTGCCGTTGGCGGTCGTGGAGCGTCGACTGACCGCCGTCGGCACGGCCGAGCGCCTGGCCAACCTCGACGTCGCTCGCCGCCAGGCGGCCGGGGGTCTCGGCACCGGGTTCGCCGACCTCACCGTGGAGGGCGACCGCCCGGTCCGGGAGGTCGCCGGCGAGGTCCTCGCCTGGCTCGGCTGGGCCGGTTGACCGGGCCCGGCGACAGCTGAAATGAGCCGCTCGCCCCATCGAGAGCCGGTGCCAGTCGGCATAGGCTGTCGGTGCAGCGTTGACGACAAGGGGGGAGACCATGCGACGCAACCGTACGGCGAGGCTGGCGCTCATGAGCGTCGTCTTGGCCTTCAGCACCGTTCTGGCGGCAGCGCCGGCCATGGCGGCCACCACCACCGTGTCGTGGGACTTCTCGTCGGGGATCCAGTTGGTCCTGGGCGCGGAGACCGAGATCGCCAGGGTGACCGTCCCCGACCCTGCCGGGTCGACCTGCACCGTGGACGTCGAGGCCGTCAACCAGGAGTCCGTCCACCCCGGCAACAACCTCAATGTGTACCTGAACGGGACCCCCTTGCTGTCGCTCGACGGGTTCGAGAACACGTCGTTCCAGGTCTCGACCGGCTCCGCCAACTTCGTGTCGTCCGGTGCCAACGAGCTGGTGGTCTTCGTCGAGGCGACGCTGGTCCGCCGATCCTCGGCCACGGGAAGCCTGACCGTGAATTGCACCGAGCCGCCGCCGCCGCCCGGGGGGGCGAAGGGTGCACGCCCGGCTTCTGGAAGCAGAGCCAGCACTTCGACTCCTGGGTCGGGTACGCCCCCGGTGACGAGTTCGACGTGGTGTTCGGCGTTCCCTACGACGTGACCCTCCTCACCGCGCTCGAGCACCGGTGGGGGCGACGAGAAGGCTCTCGGCCGGCACGCCACCGCCGCACTGCTCAACGCCGCCTCGCCGGACGTGGACTACGCCTTCACCGAGGCCGAGATCATCGCCCTGGTGCAGGATGCCTGGGCGACCGGCGACTTCGAGACCGCAAAGGACATCCTCGAGGACGAGAACGAGACTGCCTGCCCGCTCGACTGACCTCACGCAGGCTATAGCCGACACCGAGCGCCCGGCCCGAGAGGGCCGGGCGCTCCCGGTTCCTCGTCCGGCGACCAACTGGCGGTCCCCCCGATCCGCCACGACGACCTACAACGAACGCGGCGACGGGGTGAGCGCTACTCCTCCGTCGGCCGGTGCTTCCGCGGCAGCTTGGCGACCACCCTGGCGTAGGAGTCGTCGACCGCCTCGCGTACCTCGTCGTCGGGTATGGCGCCGCCGACCCTCAGGGTGTTCCACCCCGATCGCCCGATGTAGGCCATCACCGCGGCGTCCTCGGGGTAGCGGAGCAGCCATTCGTCGGCTTCGTCCCTGGTCCCGCACTTCACGCCCACCGAGGTGCCGTCGCCGATGAAGGCGAAGATCTTGTCGTGGACCTTCGCCACCACGTCGCCTTCCCAGGGCTCGTCCTCCCATGCGCCCGGCTTGGAGAGGCAGTGGTCGAGCAGCTCCTCGGGCGTCACGTGCTCAGCGGCCGATCCGGTCGAGGAAGCGGTACCAGCGTGCGGCGAAGGGGAGGAACCACGGCTGTCCGCGGTAGTAGAACCGGGTGGGGTGGGGGATCTCCTCGTACGGGCTGCGGTCCAGCTTGCCGGTGACCAGCCTGCCCAGCTCGGTGCCCACCAGGGTGGCGATGCCGACGCCGTGGCCGGAGTAGCCGAGGGCGTACCACATCCCGTTGATACGACCGATGTGGGGCATGAGATCGAAGGTCACCCCGAGCCTCCCGGTCCACGAATTGGTGAGCGGAGTGTCGGCCAGCTCCGGGAAGATCCCGGCCACCTTGGCCCCGAGGAACCGGGCGCTCTCCTGAACGTCGAGGCTGGTCGACAGGTTGTTCCTCCCGCCCATCAGGATCCGGTCGTCCGGGGTCCGCCGGAAGTAGTTGAGGAAGCGGCGGGCGGTCCACATCATCCGGTTGCCGGGGATGAGCCGTTCCGCCTGCTCGACCGGCAGCGGCTCGGTGACGACGATGTAGCTCCCGACCGGGATCACCCGGCGGCGCAGCTCCTTCACCGGTCGGTCCCCGGTGTAGCCGTTGGTGGCGAGGATCACGGTGTCGGCGTCGACCTTGCCCCGCTCGGTGAGCAGCGAGTATCCGCCGGTGTGGCGGGCGATCTGCAGGACGGCGGCGTGCTCGGCCAGTTCGGCGCCCGCCTCCTCCGCCACCCGGGCCAGCCCGTCGACGTACCGCGCCGGATGGAGGCCGGCGCCGACGGTGTCGATCACCGCGCAACGGATCGTCGGGCTGTCGATGACCCCCCTGATCCGATCGGGCCCGACCACGTCGCAGGAGTAGTCGAGCTTCCCCAGGTACCACTCGGCCTGCGCCTCGAAGTGGTGGAGGTCGCGGTCGTTGTACCCGAGCTGGGCGGCGCCGCCTCGGACGAAGGAGCAGTCGATGCCGTGCTCGGTGACCAGGTCGGCCACCAGGTCGATCGACGACAGCGCGCTCGTCCCAGAACTCCCGACCGAGCGCCGGTCCGAACATCTTGTAGATCTTCGACGTCTTCGCCTTGAGCCCGTAGTTGACCATCCCGCCGTTGACCGAGCTGGCCCCGGCACCGACCGGCCCGGCGTCGAGCACCAGCACCGAGGCCCCGCTGGCGGCGATCTCCCGGGCGGCGTTGAGCCCGGTGTACCCGGCGCCGACCACGGCGAAGTCGACCTTGGCGGGGAGGCGTTCCGGTGGTCGGTCGGGCCGGGGCTGGTCGGCCCGCCAGAAGGGAACGGTGCTGATGTCAGATGGCATCCAGGCCCGCCCGGAGGCCGGTGGCGAGCTCGTCGAGCTGGTCGCGAGTGATCACCAGCGGCGGTGACACCTGCAGGCCTCCCCCGGCGATCGCCCGGGTGATGACCCCGGAGTCACGGGCGGCGATGGCGGCCTTGAGCGGCGCTCGCCATGACGTCGGGGCCGGCGCCCTCTCCGCCGAGCTGGACCGCCGCCAGCGCACCCACACCACCCCGGACGTGGTCGACGGCGGGGTGGTCGGTGAGTGGCGCCAGCGCCTCCATGATCTCGGCCTCCAGCTCGAGCGCCCGTGCCAGCAGCCCCTCCGACTCCATGATGTCGAGGGTGACCAGGGCGGCGGCGCAGCACACCGGGTGGCCGGAGTACGTGTACCCGTGACGCCACATGGCTCCGTCCCCGGTCCAGAAGGGCTCCGCCACCCGCGGCGAGGCGATCACCCCGCCGAGCGGGGCGTATCCCGAGGTGACCCCCTTGGCGAAGGTGATGAGATCGGGCTCGAGGCTGAACCGGGTGGAGGCGAACCAGTCACCGCACCGGCCGAAGCCGGTGATCACCTCGTCGGCGACGAACAGCGCACCGGCGTCGGCGATGATCGAGCGGAACTCCTTGAGCATCGCCGGCTCGACCGGCCGCACCCCGCCTGCCCCGACGACCGGCTCGCACCAGAACCCGGCCACCCGGTCCGCCCCGACCGAGTCGATGGCGTCGGCCAGGGCATCGGCGTCGTCGTGGGGGACCTTGACGATGTCGGGGATCATCGGGCCATGGCCCTCCAGATTCGGGGCGAGCCCGGCGAGGCTGGTGCCGAAGGCGTGGGTGCCGTGGTAGGCCCAGTCGCGCATGATGAACACGGTGCGCTCCGGCTGGCCGACCTCGTGGAAGTAGCGGCGGCACAGCTTGGCGGCGGTGTCGACGGCGTCGGACCCGCCCGAGCCGAGGAACACCTTGCTGCCCGGCACCGGGGCGATGCCGGCGAGGCGGTCGCACAGCCGCTCGACCACCGGGTGGGTGAAGTCGCCGAACGTGTGGTAGGCGGCGAGCTGGGCGGACTGCTCGGCCATGGCTGCCCCGATCTCGGTCCGGCCGTAGCCGAGGTTCATGTACCAGAGGCTGGCGGTGCCGTCGAGGTAGCGCTTGCCGGCGGTGTCGTACACGTAGACGCCTTCGCCCCGTTCGATGTCGATCGCCGACTTCGAGACCTGGGCCATGTTGGCGAACGGGTGCCAGAAGGACGTCATGGCCGGCGATGCTAGAGGCACCAGTCGAGCGGGGCCATCGCCATGAAGGGCGACGACGGTCCACGGCGCGGCTCGAATCGGACACAGGTCTGCGCAAGGACCACTTCTGGCTCACCATCGTTGGTCGAATTTTGTCACACCTACGGTGCATGATGGGTGGATGGTGATGGACAACGACACACTGCGTTGCGCACGGCATCGTATCTGCCGATGGATCTGGAAGCCATGGCGCCGGGCCCGAGGTTGGCTTCGGTGCTGGCGTCGGTCGACCGGCGCGCGGTTGTCGGATCACGACGTGGTGCGACTCATGGTCGCCCGGGACCGGGTGGCGTCGCACCTGCAGGCGGAACGGGCGGCCGATATCTGTGAGGTGACCCGACGTGTGGTGACGATGACCTCACCGGGGAGTTCGCCGCCCTCGAGGTGGCAGCGGCGTTGCGGTTGACCAGGACCGCTGCCCAACACGAGGTCGCCTTCGCTCATGATGTGACCGAACGGCTCCCTGAGGTCGGTGACCTGTTGGGGTCGGGTCGGGTCGATGGGCGTCGGGCCCGGGTGCTAGCGGACGGCACCGCCCACTCGACCAACGAGCAGCGCGTCGGGTGGTGGCCGAAGTAGCCGACCGGGCACCCGACCTGACCACCGGGCAGCTGCGTGCCCTGTTACGCAAGCTGTGTCTCGTGGCCGACCCCGAAGACGCCAAGAGGCGTCTCCAACACGCCGTCGAGGACCGAAGGGTCGTGCTCGAAGCCAAGTCCGCCGGTTCCGCCAACCTGCTGCTGTTGGACTTGCCACCGGATATGGCGGCAGCCGCCCGGGAACGCATCGACTTCCTGGCCCGCAGGTTGCCCTCCGACGACCGGAGCATGGATCAGCGTCGCGCCGACGTCGCCGTCGACCTGCTCACCGGGCACAGCAAGCCGGTGGGTCGGGGCATGGTCGACCTCACCGTCGATCTGCGCACCCTGTTGGGGTTGGCCGAGGCCCAGGTGAGCTGGGTGGTGGGGGACCGGTGGTCGCCGACATCGCCCGCCAGGTCACCGACCGGCAAACCGACGGCCGGTGGCAGGCCACCGTCATCGACGACAACGGCGACCCCTATGCGGTGGCGGTGCGACGCCGCCCCACCGCATCCCAGGCCCGCCAAGTCGGGCCCGGCACCGCACCTGCTTGTTTCCCGGATGCCGCCGACCCGCCCGCTCATCCGACCTCGACCACACCACCCGCCACACTGATGGCGGCCCCACGCTGCAACGCAACCTCACCCCGCTATGCAAATTCCACCATCGCGCCAAAGACGAAGGCGGCTGGAAGTACCGGCGCCGACCCAACGGCGACCATGTCTGGACCAGCCCCCACGGCCACACCTACGTCACCAGCGGGCGGTCGCCATAGACGCCGCGCGGGCTCTCCTCAGCTCTTAACGGTCGTGAAGGCGTCGGCGAACAGGGTCGACGCTTCGCCCACCCCGGAGATGACCTCCATGTTGGCCATGACGTCCTCGGGCGGGAAGATGGCGGGTCCTCGAGGATCTCCGGGAGGATGAACTCCCGGGCGGCGGCGTTGGGGCTGGCGTAGAAGTTGAAGTTGGTCAGCGTGGCCCCGTTCTCGGCGTCCATGATGAAGTTGATGAAGGCGTGGGCGGTGCACACGCTCTGCGCCGTCACCGGGATCGCCATGTTGTCCACCCAGACGGTCCCGCCCTCGATCGGCACCGCATAGCCGAACGTCTCCCAGGCGTCCGCCTCGTCGAACGACTGGAAGAAGTTGCCGTTGAAGCCGTGGGCGATGACGGTCTCCCCCGACATCAGCAGGTCGTCGTAGGCGTCGCTGTCAAAGGTGGCGATCCGGTCCTTGGCCGCTCGGACCAGCTCGGCGGCCTCGTTGATCTCGTCCTCGTTCGTCGAGTTCAGCGAGTAGCCGAGGTACTTGAGTGCGGCGCCCAGGGTCTCCCGCTCGTCGTTGAGCATCTGGATCTTCCCGGCGAAGGGCTCGCTCATCTCGGGGTCGAAGATGACCCCCCAGCTCACCTGGCTCGGGTCGGGGATCAGCTCGAGTGGGAAGGCGAGGCCGGTCGTTCCCCACTGGTAGGGGACCGAGTACGCGCCCTCGGGGTCGAACGGCAGCCCGGTGAACTCGGGATCGAGGTTCTCGATGTTGGGGATGGCGTCCCGGTTGAGCGGGATCAGCAACTCGCCCTCGATCATCGTCTGCACCATGTAGTCGGACGGCACGATGAGGTCGTAGGCGGCGCCGCCGGCATCGATCTGGGCCAGCATCGTCTCGTTGGAGTCGAAGAAGGTCTCGGTGACGGCGACGCCCATCTCCTCCTCGAACTGGGTGATCAACGTCGGGTCGATGTACTCGGACCAGTTGTACAGGTTGAGGTCTCCGTCGGCGACTCCGGGCTCGCAGTCCGCCCCGGCTTCACCGCCGCCGGCATCGCCATCACCGCCCATCCCGCATGCGGCGGCCACCACCGTCATCGCCATCAGCCATACGATCCGCTTCATGGACTTCACCTTTCACTCGCCTCACCGCGTCGCTGGAACACCAGCGACACCATCACCAGCACCATCGACGCCACCAGCATCACCGTAGACACGGCGTTGACCTCCGGGGTCACGTCCCGCTTGATCAGCCCGAACACATACACCGGCAGCGTCGTCGCCCCCGGCCCCTGCACCAGGCTGGTCACCACGACGTCGTCGAGCGAGATGGTCAACGCCAGGAGGGCGCCACCGAGCACCCCCGGCATGATCACCGGGAGCGTGACCCGGCGGAAGGCCTGCCACCGGCTGGCATACAGGTCGGCGGCCGCGTCGTCGAGCGCCGGGTCCATGTTGGCCAGCCGGGCCCTAACCACGATCGCGACGAAGGAGATGCAGAAGGCGATGTGCGCCAGGATGATCGTGTTGAGCGACAACGACCAGCCGATCGTGGTGAACCACATGAGCAGCATCACCGCCATGGTGACGTCGGGAATGATCACCGGCAGGTACATGAGGGCGTCGAACGCGCCGCGGGAGACCCAGCGCCGGTAGCGCTCGAGGGCGATGGCCGCCGCCGTGCCCACCACTGTCGACACCACCGTCGCCACCAGAGCGACGACAACGGAGTTGCGCAGCGAGTTGAGTAGCGGATCGTTGGCGAACATGGCGTCGTACCACCTCAGGGAGAACCCGCCCCAGGTGCCGACGTTGCGGTCGCCGGAGAAGGAGAACAGGACCAGGACGGCGATCGGAGCGTATAGGAAGGCGAACACCACCCACCCATTCACGGTCAGCAGGCGGTCGACCCACCCACGGGTGGCAGTGCCCTCGGAGGCGGTCACAGCGTCTTCCCCCCGCTGCGGAAGTAGAAGATGGTGGCCACCAGCATGACCGCCAGGATGACGAAGGACAGCGCCGCCCCGAACGGCCAGTTCCTGCCCGAGGTGAACTGGGTGACGATGTAGTTGCCCAGCAACGTCGTCTTGGCGCCACCGAGGATGTCCGGGGTCACGTACGCCCCCAGCGACGGGATGAACACCAGGATCGAGCCGGCGATGACCCCGGGTCGGGAGAGGGGCAGGGTCACCTTGCGGAATGCCTCCCATCCCGAGGCGTACAGGTCGCGGGCGGCGTCGACCAGCGCCCAGTCGAGCCGCTCGATCGAGGCGTACAGCGGCAGCACCATGAAGGGCAGGTAGCCGTACAGGAGCCCGATGAACACCGCCGGTTCGGTGAACAGCATCTGGCCCCACAACCCCGTCGCCTCACCGATGCGGGTGACCAGGCCGTCGGAGTCGAGCAGGACCCGCCAGGCATAGGTGCGCACCAGGAAGTTCGACCAGAACGGGATCAGCACCAGGACCAGCAGCAGGTTCCTGGTCGAGCTCTTCGACCGGGTGGCGATCCAGTAGGCGAACGGATAGCCGATCAGCAGGCAGATCACGGTGTTGAGAACCGCCAGCCAGAGGCTGCGTGCGGCGATGGTGCGCACCACCGGCTCGGCCAGCCGGGCGTACGAGTCGAGGTTCCAACCTCCGAGCATCGGCCGGCCGGTGGCCGAACGGCTGGCGAACGAGAAGATGAACACGATCAGCAGCGGCAGGGCGAAGAAGACGATCAGGTAGACGTACGCCGGGAGGGCGTGGAGGAAGCCCCGCCGAGCCTCCGCCTTGGCCGCCTTGGCCTCGAGCTCGGGGTTGACGGCCTCGACCTCGGGAGGGTCCTCGAGCATGGTCACGCCGGAGACCTCATTCCGCCAGGGCCTCCGCCGCCTGGGGGTGGAAGCTGAGCACCGGCTCGTCGCCCACGTCCCACACCTCGAGCCGGGGGATGTTCTCTACCCGGCAGTCGACGATGCAGCCGACGCCGCCTTCGAGCTCGTAGTAGCGGGAGTCGCCGAAGTACATCCGGCGCACCACCTTGCACGGGACGTTGTTGTAGCCCTCGGGGGCATCCTCGATCTTCTCGTGGAGGTGGATCTTCTCGGGACGGAGCGCCAGCGTCACCTGGGTGCCCGCCGGTTGCCCGGCCAGCGCGCTCACCTCGATCCCGTTGATCAACTTCACCCGGTCCGGCGCCACCACCGTCCCCGGAATGAAGTTGGTCTCGCCGATGAACTCGGCGACAAACCGGGAGTTGGGACGCTCGTAGATGTCCTCGGACGGGCCTACCTGGAGCAGCTTGCCCTCGTTCATCACCCCGATCCGGTCGGACATGGTGAGCGCCTCCTCTTGGTCGTGGGTGACGAACACGAAGGTGATGCCCACCTGCCGCTGGATCTCCTTCAGCTCGATCTGCATCGCCTGGCGCAGCTTGAGGTCGAGCGCCGCCAGCGGCTCGTCGAGGAGCAGCACCTTTGGCCGGTTGACCAGCGCCCGGGCCAGTGCCACCCGCTGCTGCTGGCCCCCGGAGAGCTGGCCGGGCTTGCGCTTGGTCATCCCGCCGAGGCGCACCAGGTCGATGGCGTCGCCCGCTCGCGACCGCGCCTCGGCCTTGGCCACGTCCTGCATCTCCAGGCCGAAGACGACGTTCTGCTCCACGGTCATGTGGGGGAACAGGGCGTACGACTGGAAGACGGTGTTCACCGGGCGCTTGTTCGGCGGCCTCAGCCCCATCTCCTCGCCGAAGATCCTGATGCTGCCCTCGGTGGGGAACTCGAGCCCGGCGATCATCCGCAGGGTGGTGGTCTTGCCACAGCCCGAAGGACCGAGCAGCGCAGAAGAACTCGCCGTCGCGGATCTGCAGGTCGAGGTCGTCGACGGCGGGCGCGGCGTCGCCGAAACGCTTGGTGACGCCGTTGATGCCGACGGCGCACATGTCATCGGTCATGAGCCCCCTCCGAGGTCGATCACCAGGGTCTGCAGGTCGGTGAACTCGCCGATGCCGCCCCTGCCCCATCCGGTGTCGGTGCCGGCGGCGCCGCCGAAAGGCTGGAACGTCTCCCAGAAGTCGGTGGAGTCGTTGACGACGACGGTGCCGGACCGGATCCGGTCGGCGTACCAGAACGCCCGGCTCAGGCTGGTGGTGAACACCGCCGCCTGCAGCCCGAGCCTCGTCCGGTTGGCGACGGCTACCGCGTCGTCGTCGTCGGCTGCGGTGAGGATCGGTAGTACCGGCCCGAAGCTCTCCTCCTGGGATACCTCCGCATCCTCCGCGACCCGGTCGAGGATGGTGAGGTCGTAGTAGAGGTCGGTCGGGTGGCCGGAGGCCCGGCCGCCGCCGACGAGCACCTCGGCGCCGCGGTCGACGGCGTCGGCGATGTGGCGATCCATCTTGGCGGCGGTGGGCTCGTTGTTGAGCGGCCCCATCGTGGTGGCCTCGTCGAACGGGTCGCCGAGCACCGCGTCGCCGGCGGCCTTCACGTGCGAGCTCCACGAACTCGTCGCGGATCGCCTCGGTGACGATCACCCGCTCGGTGGCGCAGCACACCTGGCCGGCGTTGTAGTAGGCCCCGAACACGGCCGCCTGGGCGGCGGCGGCCACGTCGGCGTCGTCGGTGACGATGGTGGGGCCGTTGCCCGACATCTCCATGATCGACCGCTTGATCCCCATCGAAGCGATGATCTTGCGGCCGGTCGCAGACGATCCGGTGAAGCCGACGGCGTCGACCCCCGGATGCTGCACCAACGAGTTGCCGATGTCGCCGGCGCCGGGAATGATCGACACCAGGCCCTTGGGTAACGCCCGCCTCGTCGAAGGCCTTGGCCAGTTCGAGCAGCGCCCAGCAGGTGAACTCGGGCGGCTTGGCGATGACTGCGTTGCCGGTGGCCAGCCCGGGCCCGAGGTACTCCAGCGGGATCGTCACCGGGAAGTTCCACGGGGTGATCGCCGCCCACACCCCGACAGGGCGGTGGAACGTAAACATCCGCTTGTTGCGGTCGGTGGTGGGGATGGTCTCGCCCGACAGCCGCTTGACGTCCTCGGCGGCGTTGAGGAAGTACTGGTTGGCCTCGGCGATGTCGGCCAGCGACTCGGCGTGGTACGGCTTGCCCTGCTCCAGCGTCTGGATGCGGGCGATCTCGGGGACCCTGGCCTCGATGGCGCCTGCGATGCGGTGGAGCAGGTCGGCCCGCTCGAACGGAGACCAGAAGCGGAAGTCCTCCTGGGCGGAACGGGCGGCGGCAACGGCCCGGTCGACGTCGTCGGCGGAGGCGATCGGCACGTCGGCGATGTGCTCGCCGGTGACCGGGCTGACCAGCCGGTGATGGCGGTCACCGGTTCCCTGCGTCCACTCCCCCGCCAGGTACAGGTCGAGTGTCTGCGGCATCGTCCTCCTGCGTCCTCCGCCCCCCGGCGTGGCCGGCTCGGCCCAGTCGAGCGGCTGGCCGACGAGCATCACCGAGCGGCCGGGCCGCTGCGCCGGCGGTGACGTGGGACGCGGGCCTGGGCTAGATTGAGCCGAAGGGCGGAGAGGGCTGGAGATCATCATGGGTTTGCAGGGCGAGAAGACGGCGGCGTGGTTCCGGCGGGGACAGCAGGTCCTCGTCAACGGGGTGTCGAGCGGGTTCCGCTACTGGGGCGACGACGACACCATCGTCGTCGACCACGGCGAGGGCGCCTACGTCTTCGACATGGACGGCAAGCGATACGTCGACTACCACCTCGGGTTCGGGCCGGTGATCCTCGGGCACGGCCACCCGGTGGTGGTGAAAGCGGTGGCCGAGGCGGCCGCCGAGGGCACCACGTTCGCCATGACCACCCGGCGAGAGATCGAAGCGGCGGAGAAGGTCAAGGCGGCGGTCGGGTACATCGACGCCATGCGGTTCACCAACACCGGCACCGAGGCGACCCTGCACGCCATCCGCCTGGCACGGGCGGCAACCGGACGCGAGATCATGGTCAAGTTCGAGGGCGCCTACCACGGCGCCCACGACAACGTGCTGTTCTCCACGGCGGGAGCCACGGTCCGGCACCTCGGGTCGCGCCGGTCACCGGTCCCGCTGCAGGCGTCCAGCGGCATCCCCGAGGCGGTTCGGGCCACGGTGCGCACGGTCCCCTACAACGACCTGGAGGCGATGGAGGAGCTACTCCGCCGAGACGGCCACCAGGTCGCCGCCCTGCTGGTCGAGCCGGCCCTGGGCAACTTCTTCGGGCTGCTGCCCGAGCCGGGCTACCTCGCCGGGTTGCGCCGGCTCGCCGACGAACACGGTTGCCTGCTCGTCTTCGACGAGGTGAAGACAGGTTTCCGGATCGCGCTCGGCGGCGCCGAGGAGGTCTTCGGGGTCACCCCCGACCTGGGCACCTTCGCCAAGGCGATGGGCAACGGGTTCCCGGTGGCGGCCGTGGGCGGCAAGCAGGAGGTGATGGATACCTGGGCCGGAGGCGGGGCGATGCAGGCCGGCACGTACTCGGGCAACGCCCTGTCGGCGGCGGCGGCCAGCGCCACCATCGACATCCTCGCCACCGGCGAGCCCTACGCCCGGATGGAGAAGACCGGCGGTGCCCTGAGCGACGGGATGGTCCGCATCTGTGCCGACCACGGCGTCCCCGCCCACCCTGTCGGCCTGCCCACCATGGTTGGGCTGTTCCTAGACGACGAGCCTCCCCGGGACTTCCGCGACGTGGTCCGGCACGACGAGGAGCTATACGGGACCATCGTCCACGGGATGATCCGCCGCGGCGTGCTGCCCGTCGACGACGCCAGGGAGCCGCTGTTCCTGTCGGCCGCCCATAGCGACGAGGACATCGCCACCACCCTCACCGCCTTCGAGGAGGCGCTGGTGGAGGCTCTCGGTTAACACTCTGCGCCTCATCCTCGGGCTGATCCTCGTGGTGTCGGGAGTCGTGTGGACCCTGCAGGGGCTCGACGTCCTCGGCGGCAGCGCCATGAGCGGAGTGACCCTTTGGGCCGTGGTCGGCCCGCTGGTCTCAGTCGTCGGAGTCTGGCTCGTCGCCACTGGGTCCCGCCACCGCCGCTGAAGCAATGGGTGACGCCTTGCCGTGAGAAGCGGTTCAGCCGCAGTCGGGCTCGACGTCGGTGGGCAGCTCGACGGTCTCCACCGCCTCGTGATCGAAGGCGGTGGGCGGTTCGCCGATGTCGAGGACCCGCACCGGGAAGCCCCCGATGGTGTCGGGGAGGCCGGCCAGGTCAACCATCGCCGTCGTGAGGAGGAGGATGCACGGCGCGCCGTCATCGGTGGCGCCCTCGCCGACACCCTCGACGCCGTCGAGCTCGAGCAGCGGCTCGGCCTCGACCACGGCCGCGGCGAGCGCCTCCGACGACGCGTCCCCGGCCATCAGTCCTCGGCCAGCCTGACCCCGAGCAGCGCCTGGACGAATTGGATGTTGTTGATGATGGTGACCGCGCTCGATCCGGCGAAGAGCAGGCCGACGGCGTTGTCGTCCACGTCGAGCACCAGACTGCCGGAGTCTCCTCCGGCGCTCATCGAGGTCGTGACGATCTGTTTGACGAACTTGCCCACTCGTCCGGAACCGTAGTTGACGTTGACGGTGGCGTTGACCGAGGTCACCCGCCCGGTGGTGAAGTTGGTGGTGCGCCCCGTCTTCTTGACCACATCGCCGACGGCTACCGGGGCATACGACGTGCGGGCATAGCCCAGGTAGTAGATCTCCCGGGTGAAGTCGTGGAAGGGCACCTCGGCAACGGCGGCGTCGACCATGTTGTCCGTTCCATCGAACGTGATCGGCACGTAGTGGTGGAGCGTGCCGATCTGGTCGGCCGAGGTGCCGCCGTCGATCGGGCCCGGCTGGTACACGGCATCACCGATGCGGGCGTCGTTCGAATTGGCCAGCACGTGGTTGTTGGAGAGGATGTAGTACCGCGGCGGTATCCCCGGATCGATGGATCGGTCGTAGCAACCGCTCCCCGCCGTGCCGGCCGTTATGGCGAAGTGGCCGACGCTGTCACCGCCCATGGCCGGCCGCCGCCGATCCTTGAGCGATTGGGCGGCGCCGGTGGCGGGCCACCCCGCTCCGGCGAACAGCGTGCCGACGGCGACCACGTCGGTGGGGCGCCGATTGAGCGTCTTGGGCACCCGGGCCGACGTGGGGAGGAGATCGAGGTCGATCTTCTGCTCGACCATCACCTGGATGCAGCGCTCGTTGGTCACGACGCCGGCGGTCTCCTTGAACCCGAGCCCGACGCCGACGACGTTGGTCAGGGCCAGCAGATCCTCCTCGCGCTCCTCCTTGGTCTGCACCAGGGCCTCGGTGAAATCGGGGGCGAGTTGCACCGTGGTCAGCTCGAGGCTGGTGAAGTCGACGTCGGCCATGGTTCTCTCCCCATGAGCGTGGGACCGCGCCGTTCCCGGCGCGGTCGGCGCCACCGCGAGGCGCCGTCCGCGAACCCTACGCCGATCACCGAGGTGCCGGACGGGCGGGCTCACCCGGCGACGGACGCCTCCGGCTCCAGCACAACCGGGTCGGGACGCAGCGGGCGGATCGCCAGCGCCGCCACCGCCACCCAGACGATGCTCACCGCGATGAGCAACCGATAGTCGACCGAGGCGATGATCGCCGCCGCCCCGAGGGTGGTCAGGGTCTGCGGGAGGTCGATTGCCACGTATGAGGCCGTTGCCGCCCGGCCCTGGAGCCGAGCCGGGGTGAGTCGCTGGCGGAGCGTGGTGTACGCCACCAGCACGAGAGGCGCCCCGTAGCCGATCAGGACCAGCCCGGCGAGCACCGCCGCCAGGCTGGTGCCGACCAGCGGGATCAACCCGAGCGCCAGCAAGAGCATGCCGATGGCGACGGTGCGCCGCTCCCCCAAGCGGGCGATCACCCTGGCGGCGGTGGCGCCTCCCGCCACCGCCCCGAGGCCCTGCACGCTCACCAGCGCTCCCAGCATCGCCGGTTCGACCCCCAGGCCCTCGTCCATCACCGGAAAGACGGCGACGTTGACGAACCCGATGATCCCGAACCCGGCCGCCATCGCCAACGTGGTGACCCCGAGGACCGGGGTGTGCGCCAGGTGCCGGAATCCGGCGATGACCTCCGTCACGTAGCTGCCATGGGCGACGTCCTCGGGTGGCGTCTCGCCGACCTCGAGCCTCACCAGAAGGAAAGCGGTCACCGCAAAGCACACCGCGGTGAGCACGATTACCGGACCGACGCCGGCAGCCAGGTACAGGGCGGTACCGAGGAGCGGTGAGAGGAGTCGGAGCGACCGGTCGATAGTGGACAGCACCCCGTTGCCGGAAGCGAGGAACTCGTCGGGCAGCAGGTCGCGTATCAGCCCGGACTGCGCCCCGGCGGTGACGTAGCCGGAACACCCGTACACGAACACCACCGCGTAGACCAGCCACAACTGCGACTCCGAGGCCACCAACAGAAGGCTGAGCACCACCGGAGCCATCGCCAGATTGGACACCATTAGCAGGCGGCGACGCGACACGCGGTCGGTGAGGTGGCCGATGAACGGGGCGAGCAGCGCCGGCAGCCCGACCATCCCGAACACGAGGGCGGCGGCGCCGTCGGAGCCGGTCAGCTCCTTCACCCACACCGCCACCATCAAGAAGAGGGCGGCGTCGGCCACGTTGGTGAAGAACCATGCCCGGGTCAGCTGGCGGAACCCGCGGATCTGCCAGGCGGCGGGGCGGCGCGACCACCACGGCGTGTCCTTCGGGCCTTCAGCCATCGCCGCGCTCCCCCGTTTCGACGGGGTCGGGGACGATCGGATCGGGGTTGACCGTGGCGAAGATGGTCGACCGGCGGGCGCCGGGCGGGCGCTTCCCGGGGTCGGTGGTGCGCTCGTAGTAGGGATTGGCGAGTTGCTGGATGGCGTGGCTGAGCTCGGTCATCTCGTCGGATGTCAGCCAGACCTCGGCGGTGGCGATGGTGCTCGCCTGGATCCAGGAGTCGTCCTCGCGGTGTGCTCCGGCGAGGAACCGCCGCAGCCGCTCGCCCTGGTGGAGCACGACCAGCGCGGCGAGCTCGGTGACCGCCGACAGTGACCCGGTCACCTCGGGCGAGGGACGGATGTCGCGTAGGCCGTGGGCGACCCGCCACGGCTTCTCCCGCCCGCGGCGCGCCGCCGGCTCGATGTAGCCGTACTTACCCAGCATCCTCAGGTGGAACGAGCAACTCGCCACCGACTCACCGAGCCGGCGGGAGCACTCGGTGGCCGTGGCCTCGCCCCGCTCGTGGAGGAAGTCGAGCAGCTCGAGCCTGGTCGGGTGGGCGAGGGCACGGATTCGTTCGGGGTCGTGGATCGACCGGTGGTCACGGGTGGACATGGCGATGAGAATAGCATTCTAAAGAACTCTTGCGCAAGTGTTCTTTAGAATGATCCACAGTTCCTCCCCGGGTCCCCGGCCGGTCCTCAGGCGTCCGTGGTCGGGCACCGGTTAGCGTTCGGGCATGAGCTGGCCGGTCACCTACCGCCGCCGGGTGCGATTCTCCGACAGCGATGCCCAGGGCGTCGTCTTCAACGGCAACTTCCTCACCTACTTCGACGACACCGTCACCGACTGGCTGGAGGAGTTGGGCTACGGCTGGGAGCGGCTGACCGCCACCGGGCACGACCTGGTGCTGGCCAGGGTCGAGGTCGACTTCCGCTCGCCGGGACGGATCGGCGACACCCTGGTCACCGGGGTGCGCGCCACCGGTTTCGGGAACACCTCGATCCGGCTCGCCCTGGAGACCTGGGACGAGGCGACCGGCCGCACCGTCGTCGAGGGGCGCCAGGTGCAGGTCGTCATCGACCCGGTGACCTTCACCCCGCGACCGGTCCCCGACTTCCTGGTCGAAGCGATCGAGGCCCTCCAGGGGAGTGTTCCAGCCCGGCCCGAGTGATCAGTCCTGCCGGGACGGTTCGAGGGGCGTCGGCTTGCCCAGCTGGCCGAGCTGGGAGACGTCTCGCCGGAACAGCAGCGAGATCGTCCAGTCGCTCACCACCCGTGCCTTGCGAGCCAGCCCCGGGATCATCAGCAGGTGGTAGGAGCGCCCCATCCACCAGGCGAGCGGCCCGGTGAAGGTGAACCGCATCACCTGTGCCGTCCCCTGCCACTTCCCCAACGTGACGGCGAGGCCGCGGTTGCGGTACTCGAAACGGATCCGACGGCCCACTCCCAGCGAGGCGGCGATGTTGACCGCCGCCACCCTTGCCTGGCGCACCGCGTGTTGCGCCGTCATCGGGGCGAACCCGCCTTCCGGCACCGGCACCCGGGCGGCGTCGCCGATGGCGAACACCCCCGGCAGGCCCACCACCTGCGTGCCGTCGTCGACGATGACCCGGCCGAGCTCGTCGGTGGGCAGGCCGAATCCTCCGACGTCGGGGTTCGCCCGCTGCCCCGCCGTCCACACGATCGTCTCCGACGGGTACGGCTCGACGGCGCCGCCGGAGAGCACCACCACCTTGTCGACACACGACTCCAGCCGGGTACCCAGATAGAGCTCGACTCCTCGCTTGCGGAGAACGCGCTCGGTGAACGAAGCCAGCTTGGGATGCAGCCCGGGCAGCAGCGTGTCGCGTGCCTCCACGAGCACCCATCGGAAGTCCTCGGCGGACAGCCCCTGGTAGCGGCGCACCGCATCACGTGCCATCGACTCGAGCTCGGCCAGGGCCTCCACGCCGGCATACCCACCACCGACGAACGTGAAGGTCAGCTGGCGACGACGCTCCTCGGGATCGGATGTCGCCTGGGCGACGTCGAGCTGGCGCAGCACCCGGTTGCGCAGCCAGATGGCGTCGGCCAGGGTCTTGAACCCGACGGCGTGCTCGGTCAGGCCGGATATGGGGAACACGGTGGGGACCGATCCCGGGGAGACCAGCACCCGGGCGAACTCGACATGCACCGTCTCGCCGGCAACCGTCGTCACCGCCGCCTTGCCTGCCCCCGGGTCGAGGTCGGTGACCTCGCCGACCAGCAGCGTCGTCCGGTCGAGCATCTCACGCAGCGGGATGACGGCGTGGCGGGGCTCGATGGTGCCGGAGGCGGCCTCAGGGAGCAGCGGCGAGAACAGCATGAAGTTCTCCGGGGCGACGATCGCGACCCGTTCCGGCCGACCGGCCAGCGTTCGCTCGAGGTGCCTGGCGGCGATCGCTCCCCCGAACCCGCCACCGACGATCAGGACGTCGTAGAACGTCACCCGACGATCTTATTCCGCACCCGACGCGACTCCGCCGGCTGACCGGCGGAGTCGCTCTCCGTGGGCTCTTGGCGGGCCGGCTCCCACCAGCCCGGGGCGACGACTCACTCGGTGACGATCACCTTGGCGCGCATCCACGGGTGCGGAGTGCAGAAGTACTCGAACTCGCCGACATCGGTGAAGGTGTAGGACCACGTATCCCCTGGGTCGAGGAAGCCGGAGTCGAAGCCACCGGCGACGTCGGTGACGGTGTGGATCTGGTCGTCGTCATTGGTCCAGGTGACCGTGGTGCCCACCGGGATGGTGAGCTCGTTGATCGAGTAGTCGGCGGGGACCTCGTCGGCGGCGAACTCGTCGGGGGAGTCGAGCTCCTGCGCCTCCCAGGCGCCCGCCACGATCGACACCGGCTCGCCTTCGGCCGGCGGGGTCATCTCGTGCCCACCGGTGGTGGCGGTGGCCTCGCCGCCCTCGCCGATCGCCTCGAAGATCTCCGGGTTGGGCTCGCCGCTGATGACGATCTGGCCGATGGCACCCTTGTCGACCGCCCTCGAGAGCGCATGGTCGACCAGGACGATCGTCGACGGCACCTGGCCGATCAGCTCGACGACGGCGCCGCCGCCGGCGGGCACCAGCGTGGTCTGCGACCCGGACGGGCTCGCCGAGCAGCGCCGCCTCCTGGTACACCACGTCCCAGTGGGAGCCGATCGGGTGGAAGTTGGAGTCGAGGTTGAGCCCGGCGTTGACGAAGTAGATCCTCGCCCGCTCCCCGACGGCCATCTGCAGGGCGTTGTCGCCGGCGAGCGCGCCGGGGCACGCACCGTCGAACAAGACGCATCGTCCGTCTTCGGACGGTCCTTCCGTGCTCTCGATTACGTCGGGCACGCGTGCCGAGACGGCGTCCCCGGCCAGCCGGTACCCGCCGCCCGGGCCGCGCTCCGAGGTCACCCAGCCGCCCCGGATGAGCAGCGCCATCGGCTTCGGTAAGAAGGGGCGTCGACCCGATACCGACGGCGAGCTCGATGCCGACCAGCGGCTGGGGCCGGCGCCGATGGCGTGGAAGGCCCGCAGCGCCAGGACGGTGCGCCGATGGAAGGACGGCCTCATACACCTAGTGAACCACTACGGAATTCGGGCACATAGAGCCGAAGGTCCCGAGCCCGGGGCGTAGATTCGGGGCGGTTCGGACGGGGAGGGAGGAAGCGAGGATGATCACTCGACTGTGGCGGGGCTGGGTGTCGACCCAGCGGGCCGAGGACTACGTCGCCTACGTCGAGGGCACCGGGGGCGCCGGCTATCGGGCAACCCCCGGCAACGTGGCTGCCCAGACGCTGATTCGGGACCTCGGCGACGGGCGGACCGAGGTGCTCACCCTGAGCTGGTGGGAGTCGATGCGAGACATCGCCGCCTTCGCCGGCGACGACATCGAACAGGCCCGGTTCTACCCCGAGGACGACGACTTCCTGGTGGACCGGGAGACCACCGTCGCCCATTACGAGGTGCGCACCTCCGCAGGCGCCATGCCCGCAGACCTCAGCGGCGTCCCCATGGCGGCGGGCCACGGCCAGCCCAGGATGTACTCCGAGCTCGCCTCCTGGTTCCACCTGCTCACTGCACCAACCGATTACGTCGAAGAGGCGGCGCAAGCCCTCCGGCTGCTCACCGAGGCCACCGGAGCACCGCCGCACACCATCCTCGAGCTGGGGTCGGGTGGCGGAAACAACGCGTCACACATGAAGGCGCACGCCACTCTGACGCTGACCGATGTGTCCCCCGAGATGCTTGCGCTGAGCCGCACCCTCAACCCGGAGTGCGAGCATCTGGTCGGCGACATGCGCACCCTGCGCCTCGGGCGGACCTTCGACGCCGTGTTCGTCCACGACGCGGTCTCCTACCTGACCAGCGAGGACGACCTGGCGGCGGCGATCGCCACCGCCTACGCCCACTGCCGGCCCGGGGGGGCGGCCCTGTTCGCCCCCGACGCCGTCACCGAGCGCTTCCGCCCGAGCACCGACACCGGCGGTCACGATGGGACGGGCGACGAGCACCGCGCCCTGCGCTACCTGGAATGGACCTGGGACCCCGATCCGGACGACACCTGGTACGTCACCGACTACGCCTACCTGCTCCGGCACCACGGGGACCGCCCGGCCGAGGTCCGGTCGGACCGGCACATCCTCGGGCTGTTCCCCCGGGCCACCTGGCTGTCACTGCTCGCAGATGCCGGCTTCGTAGCGGAAACTCGCTTGAGCGTCCACGACGACGAGGCAGATGCCGAGTTGTTCCTCGCTCGCCGGTCGTGAATGTCCGCTCGTGTCAACAGGGCTGGCCGTCGCCGCCGATGTAGCAGGCATCCGACTGGAACCGCCTCCACTCCGCCATCAGCCGGCGGACCTCCTCGAGGTACGCCGGGATGTCGGGAGGAAGGACGAGCCGGTCGCCCTCGCGCACAACCGGCAGAATGCCGCCCGGGGCATCGTCGGCATCGGCGACCACGTGCACCGTGTGGGCGACCACCAGGTCGCGCAACGCCTCCTCGGTGCGATCGGCGTCCGGGGAGCGACTCGCCCGATACAGTTCGATCACATCGCCACCTCCCCGAAGGAGCCTACGTCCTCCACGGAGCGATCAGCCCGATGGAGCGCCGAACCTCCCGGCAGGTACGATCCGTATCGTCAACCTGGACCTGCTTTAGAGCAGCCAAGCTCTCGCCAGCCGATTCCCCGGAGGAGCGCCCATGGCCGGACCGATCAACCTCAGTGGCCCCGATCTCGCCACCGAGAGCATCCGGTCCGAGTCGGTCGGGGGCGACGTGCCGTTCGTCGGCCACCTCGACGGCAAGCCGGTGGTGGTGGTGCGCACCGCCGACGGGGTGCGCGCCGTCGGCGGTCGGTGCACCCACTACGGGGGACCGCTCGGTGACGGTATCTGCGACGGCGAGCAGCTCCACTGCCCCTGGCACCACGCCTCCTTCGACGTCAGCACCGGGGAGGCCGTCGGTGCGCCGGCGCTCAACCCGATCCCGGTGTACCGAGCCGAGGAGCGCGACGGGCGCATCACCGTCGAAGGGCCGGTGGATCCCGACATCCCCGAGCGCATCCCGCCTTCGGCCCCCGACTCGGTGGTCATCGTCGGCGCCGGCGCCGCAGGGGCGACCGCCGCCGAAGCCCTCCGCCGCCTCGGCTACACCGGCCCGGTGACCCTGATCGGCGACGAGCCGCCGATCGACCGGCCGAACCTGTCCAAGGACTACCTGGCCGGGACCGCCCCCGAGGACTGGCTGTGGCTCCGCGGCGAGGGGTTCTACGCCGACCACGACATCGCTCTCCTCAGCGACCGACGCGTGGTCGCCATCGACCGCGCCGAGCGGATCGTCGAGATGGCCGATGGGGAACGCATCGCCTACGGGGCGCTGCTGCTCGCCCCGGGGGCCGAGCCGATCCGTCCTCCGATCCCTGAAGCGCCCCAGATCCACTACCTGCGCAGCCTCGATGACAGCAGGGCCATCGTTGAAGCGACTGCGTCGGCAGCAACCGCCGTCGTCGTCGGTGCCGGGTTCATCGGGCTGGAGGTGGCGGCGTCGCTGCGGATGCGGGAGCTCGAGGTCACCGTGGTGGCCCCCGAGCCGATCCCGCTGGCGCACATCGCTCGGCGACGATCTCGGATCGTTCGTGCGCGCCCTCCACGAGGAGCATGGCGTCACCTTCCGCCTCGGCCACGTGGTCCACGAGGTTCGCCAGGGAGAGGTGGTGCTCGACGACGGCACGGTCCTCCCCGCCGATCTGGTGGTCGTCGGGGTCGGGGTCCGGCCCCGCACCGACCTGGCCGAAGCCGCCGGGCTCGAGGTCGACAAGGGGATCGTGGTCGACGACCGGCTGCGCACCAGCGACCCGGCCATCTGGGCGGCCGGCGACTCGGCCCGTTACCCGCACCCCGACGCCGGCAGCATCCGGGTGGAGCACTGGGTGCTCGCCCAGCGCCAGGGGCAGACCGCCGCCGCCAACATGCTCGGGCACGACATCCCCTTCACCACCCCACCCTTCTTCTGGAGCCAGCACTACGACATCCCGATCAACGTGACCGGCCACGCCGCCGGCTGGGACCAGGCAGTGGTGCACGGCGATCCGTCGGCCCACGACGTCATCGTCGGGCTCCGCGCCGGCGGCAAGACCCTCGCCGTCGCCTCGATCTATCGCGACCGGGACAACCTGCGGGCGGAGCGTGCCCTGGCCACCGGCGACCAGGAGGCGCTCGACGGGCTGCTGTCGGGCTGAGTGCCGCTGCCCCGGGCATCGGCCGGGCGACTTGGGTAGATTTCCTGGCGCTTGCCGAACCTGGAGGGCTCTGTGTCGATCTTCCCGCCCGTGACCAGTGAGGACCTGGCCACCGTCCACATCTTCGAGGGGTTGGACGACGACACCCTCGCCGACGTCGCCCAGCGGTGCATCGCCATCGGCGCCCACGCCGGCGCCAAGCTCGTGCACCAGGGTGAATCAGGTTTCGACTTCTACATGATCCACGGAGGCGAGGCCGGTGTGGTCATCGACGAGGAGGAAGTGGCCACCCTCGGCCCGGGCGACGTCTTCGGGGAGATGGCGCTGCTCGGTCGCCGCCACCGCAATGCCAACGTGACCGCCAAGACCCAGATGTCGCTGATCACGATGATGGTGTGGGACTTCCGTCAGGTGATCGAGGACCACCCGGAGATCGAGCACCGGCTGCGCGCCCTGGCCGAACAGCGCCTCAGCGAGGATTGACCTCGTCGCACGCCCGTCTCCTGCCGCATCCGGTGGTCGGTGGGAGCTTCTCCAGCCCGGTCGCGCCCGGCGACGGTTGGCCCGACGACCGGGCCGACCCGGGCACACCGGTGGCGACCTCGGTGGCCCAGGTGCAGTCCCTCTCTATCGGGGCAACGCTCGACGAGATCACGGCACGGTCGTCGGTGTGCAGAGCGTGCCCCCGCCTGGTGGCGTGGCGGGAGCAGGTGGCGATCGACAAACGCGCGATCGTTCGCCGACGAGCCGTACTGGGGCCGACCGGTCGCCGGCTGGGGTGACCCGGAGGCCCGCATCCTCGTCCTCGGTCTCGCCCCTGCCGCTCACGGGGGGAACCGGACCGGACGGGTGTTCACCGGGGACCGCAGCGGCGACTGGATGTTCGCCGCGCTCCACCGAGTGGGACTCGCCTCCCAACCGACGTCACGACAAGCCGGCGACGGCCTCCGGCTCACCGGTGTGCGGATCGTCGCCCCCGTCCGCTGCGCACCGCCCGGCAACCGGCCCTCCATGTCCGAGCGGGACGCCTGCAGTCCCTGGCTCGACCGTGAGGTGGAGTTGGTGCTTCCCACGGTGCAGTCGATCGTGGCCCTGGGTGGGTTCGCCTGGACTGCGGCGATGGCCACGCTCGCCCGCAACGAGGTCGTCCTGCCCCGGCCCAGGCCCCGGTTCGGGCACGGCGCCGAGGTCGCCCTTCGTGGTCCCCCGGGCTCGTTGCGCCTCATCGGCTGCTACCACCCCAGCCAGCAGAACACCTTCACCGGCAAGCTGACCGAGGCGATGCTCGACGAGGTGCTCCGCCGCGCCGCCGGGTAGTGACCTCGCCGCCTGTCACGCCCCGAGCCAGCAGGGGCAGGCGGGGCGGGCCCGGTTGCCGCCCCGGCTTCCAGGTCAGGGGATGCTGATCTTGACCTCGCAGGCCGTGGCGCCGTCGGTGCCTGCGTTGCCCTGGCATGTGTCGGTGCCGCTGCCGCCGTTGAGGCTGTCCGACCCGTTGCCACCGTTGAGGGTGTCCGATCCCGCGTTGCCGAGTAGGGCGTCGCCGTCGCCGTTCCCATTGACCGTGTCGGCTCCGTCGCCGCCACGGAGCTCATCGGCGGAGATCCCCCCGCTGACGGTGTCGTTGCCGGCGGCTCCGGTGATGTCGTCGACTCCGCTGCCCCCACCGATGACGTCTCCTTCGGTGCCACCATCGATGATGTCGGCCCCGTTGCCGCCCTCTATCTCGTCGGCGCCGCTGCTCCCGTTGATCACGTCGGCGCCTTCGGACCGTCGAGCGTGTCGGCCCCTTCGCCACCGGTGAGCGTGTCGTTTCCGGTGCCGCCGTCGCCGACGTCGGCGCTGCCCTCGCCGAAGAGCGAGTCACCGCCGGCGCCACCGAGAATGGTGTCGATCCCCGAGCCGCCAGTGAGCGAGTCGTCGCCCACGCCGCCGGTGATCGAGTCGGTGCCATTGCCGCCGACGAGGGAGTCGGCGCCGTCCCCGCCGTCGAGGGTGTCGTTGCCATCGCCGCCACAGATCACGTCGGCGCCGCCGAGACCGTCGATGACGTCGTTACCGCCCAGGCCGTCGATGACGTCGATCCCGCTCGTCCCGTCGATGGTGTCGGCGCCCGTCGTTCCCTGGATGGTGACCACGAGGCCGCCGCACGAACTGAGCCCGGTAATCCCTTCGGCTGCGAGCTCGTAGGCACCGATGGACCCGTACCGTGGATACCCGGTGGTCGGCGTCAGGTGGGCTCCGCCGTGCACCTGGAGGTAATAGGTGACTCCTTCTTCGACGGTGTGGGAGAGCGAGGCGTCCATCCCGGTTGCCTCGTCCTCCCAGACCTTCACCACGGGTGGTGCGTCGGTGGCGAGCAGGTCCATCTCGGCGGAGTACAAGTCGAGCACGACGTCGAGGTTCGGGCTGACCGGCGCCGGCGCGGCGACGAAGGTCACCGACCCTGACTCTGAAGCGGTGAAGCTGAACAGGTCGTAGTCGTCCTTGGACGACACGACGCCGGTGCGGGAGCTGAGCAGCACCGTGGCCGTCGTGTCGACGTTGGTGTGGTCGTCACTCCGCTGATTCACACCGTGACTCGCCATCACGGCGAAGTCGTCCTCGGTGTTGGTGGCGCCGTCGTAGTCGCCCTTGCTCCACTGGGTGACCGGCTCGTAGTAGCTGACCCCCATGATGGGCGCCCACGGCTCGTGGCCGGCGTAGTACTCGCCGAAGAGCTCTCGTCCGTCATGGTCCAGGCCCATGTTGTGCCCCACCTCGTGGGAGACACACTCGGCCATCGCCTTGGTGTCGCCGGAGAGCGAACCGGGGAAGCACCACGCCGGTTGGAAGTACGAGTGGGGGACGAAGTCGCCGTAGATGTCGAAGACGCCGAGGTAGGCGACTCCTCCGCAAAAGCCGCAGATCTCCGTGTCGGCGGTGTTGGTGATGACGGCCCTGGTGCCGTACGTCAGGTCCGACGCCGACGACCGGTTGATCGCATCGAAGGCGGGGGCGGCGGTGGTGACATTGACGTCGAACGGTGCGAAGTCCTCGGCGACCCGCTGCCAGATGCTCTGGATGACGTCCATCTCGGCGTCACTGAACGTGCCGGGTGCACCGTCGGTGTCGTAGGCCAGCGCCGTGTACATGCCTGTCCGCCAGCCGTTGCTCGCCGGCAGGGTGTGGCCGTTGAAGTCGAGGTACACCAGACGCTTCGAGCCCGGCTTGCTGTTGAGCGAGAACGTGTCCTCGTAAGGGAACGGGGCCGCCGCGGGTGCGGCGTCCATATCGGCCCGTGGTGGGGTGTCCGGCGCCGGGTCGACGAAGAACACGAACCCGTAGCGGTCGAGGTGGGCGGTGTCGTCGGAGAGGAGCAGGTCCTCGAGATCCGCGGGAGACATCCCATTGCGGGCGGCGACCTCGCCGAGACGGTCACCGACCTGGTCGAGCGCCTCTCGGCCGGCGGCAGGCTCGGCGAGTACCGGCGGCTCGGAAGGATCGACCGGCGGGCGAAGGTCACCGGGGCCGCCTCGCGTCGTCGCCTCGGGCTCACCGCCCGGGAAGACGACCCCGTCGTCCCCTCCGGAGTCGCCGGCGGCTGCCGGTGGCAGCGCCGTCGTCATCAAAGCCAAGGCCATCGACGCCCCAGCCCACCAGCGCCGACGCCCGAATTTGTGCCATCCGGCCATTCCCCCGACCCCCCGTACACGCCGGCAGGCCGGATGCCCACCCACAGGAGCGGGAGACTAGGAGCCAACGCGCAGCTACCAGCATGGGTTGATCGGCCCTTTCGCCGGCTGGCGCCTCCGACACGAGCTTCCGACCGAGGCGACACGCCCATGGGTCGACGGACCCGCCATTGACAGGGTCGGTAGCATGAACGGTGCCGACGAAGGCTGCGGGAGAGACCGGGCGGACGACGCCCGGCGCCGAAGGAGCAACCGCCCCGGGAACCTCTCAGGCACCAGGTACCGCAGCCGGAGGCACCTCTGGAGAGCGGGTCGGGGACGACCCCGCCGAAGGGGAAAGCCGGCACCGAGCCGGTGAATCTCTCAGGCAACCGAGACAGAGCGGGGCGCCGGAGACTCACACCGAGGGTGGGCACACCGAGGGTGGGGCCCGGTGCCGCCGACGTCGAGGAGCCGAGATGACCCGCCCGCTCAGCGAACTGGAACAGACCGACGACTTCGTGCGGCGCCACATCGGGCCTGAACCCGACGACGTCGGCAAGATGCTCGAGGTGGTCGGCGTCGCCAGCCTCGACGAGCTGGTGGAGCGCGCCGTGCCGGCTTCGATCCGAGGAGGCGTGCTCGATCTGCCCGGTCCCCGCACCGAGACGGCGGTCACCGCCCGGCTCGCCGAGCTGGCCGGTCGCAACGAGGTGTTCACCTCGATGATCGGGATGGGATACCACGACACGATCACCCCGGCGGTGATCCAGCGCAACATCCTCGAGAACCCCGGCTGGTACACCGCCTACACCCCGTATCAGCCGGAGATCTCCCAGGGCAGGCTGGAGGCTCTGCTCAACTTCCAGACGATGGTGAGCGACCTCACCGGTATGGAGATCGCCAACGCCTCGATGCTGGACGAGGCGACCGCCGCCGCCGAGGCGATGGCGATGCTCCATCGCACCAAGCAGGTCGACTCGGAGCGATTCCTGGTCGACGCCGACTGCCACCCCCAGACCATCGCCGTGCTCGCCACCCGGGCCGAGCCGCTCGGCATCGAGGTGGTCGTCGCCGACCCGGCGACGGCCACGACCGATGACGTGTACGGCGTGCTCCTGCAGTACCCGGGGAGCAGCGGAACCGTCCCTGACCACCGCTCGCTGGTCGACGGGCTGCGGTCGCGGGGTGTCGGGATCGCGGTAGCCGCCGACCTGCTCGCCCTCACCATGCTCGCCCCCCCGGGGGAGTGGGGCGCCGATGTGGTGGTTGGCAGCTCGCAGCGCTTCGGGGTGCCGATGATGTTCGGAGGACCCCACGCCGCCTTCTTCGCCATCCGAGACGAGTTCAAGCGCTCGATGCCCGGCCGCCTGGTCGGGGTGTCACGGGACACCGCCGGGCGGATGGCGCTGCGGCTGGCGCTCACCACCCGCGAGCAGCACATCCGCCGGGAGAAGGCGACCAGCAACATCTGCACCGCCCAGGTGCTCCTGGCGGTCATCGCCGGGGCGTACGCCGTGTACCACGGCCCGGACGGCCTGCGCACGATCGCCGAACGGGCCCACCGGCTGGCGTCCCTGCTCGCCGCCGGGCTCGCCGCCGGTGGGGTCACCGTCGTCAACGGACCTGGTTCGACACGCTCACCGTGTCCGTGCCCGGCCGGGCCGGCGAGGTGGTCGCTGCCGCCGCCGAGCCGACGGGTCAACCTGCGCCAGGTGGACGCCGACAAGGTCGGGGTTTCCGTCGACGAGGTGACCACCCCCGCCCACATCGACCTCCTGTTCGAGAGCTTCGGGGTCCCCGCCCGAGTTGCGGACCTGGAAGACGCCGACGCCGGCATCCCAGGGCAACTGGCGCGCACCTCGCCATATCTCACCCACCCGGTCTTCTCCGAGCACCACAGCGAGACGGCGATGCTCCGCTACCTCCGCAAGCTGCAGCACCGCGACATCGCCCTCGACCGGTCGATGATCCCGTTGGGCTCGTGCACCATGAAGCTCAACGCCACCACCGAGATGGTGGCGGTCACCTGGCCGGGGTTCGCCCGCGTCCATCCCTACGCCCCCCGTGACCAGGTCGGCGGCTACCTCGAGCTGATCGACGAGCTCGAGCGATGGCTGGCCGAGATCACCGGATACGACGCCGTGTCACTCCAGCCGAACGCCGGTTCGCAGGGCGAGTACGCCGGGCTCCTCGCCATCCGCGGGTATCACGCCTCGCGCGGGGAGAGCCGGCGCGACGTGTGCCTGATCCCCGCCTCGGCCCACGGGACCAACCCGGCCAGCGCGGCGATGGCCGGGATGCAGGTCGTGGTGGTGGCGACCGACGACGCCGGGAACATCGACGTCGCCGACCTCGTCGCCAAGGCGGAGGAGCACGCCGATCGCCTGGCAGCGTTGATGATCACCTACCCGTCGACACACGGCGTGTTCGAGGAGACGGTGACCGAGGTGTGCGACATCGTCCACCGGCACGGCGGCCAGGTCTACATCGACGGGGCCAACCTGAACGCTCTGGTCGGCGTCGCCAAGCCCGGCGAGTTCGGCGGCGACGTCTCCCACCTGAACCTGCACAAGACGTTCACCATCCCCCACGGCGGGGGTGGCCCGGGGGTAGGGCCCATCGGGGTGCGGAGTCATCTCGCCCCGTTCCTTCCCGGTGACCCGCTCACCGGCGCCGGGGCGGTGGCGGCGGCGCCGTGGGGCTCGGCCGGCATCCTCCCCATCGCCTGGGCCTACATCGCCCTGATGGGCGCCGAAGGGCTGACCCGGGCGACCCGGATGGCGATCCTGAACGCCAACTACATCGCCAGGCGGCTGGCGCCCCACTACCCGGTCCTATACACCGGTCCCGATGGGTTCGTCGCCCACGAGTGCATCATCGACACCAGAGACCTCAAGCACGACCACGGCGTGACCGTCGACGACATCGCCAAGCGGCTGATCGACTACGGGTTCCACGCTCCCACGATGTCGTTCCCGGTGGCCGGGACGCTCATGGTGGAGCCCACCGAGTCCGAGTCGCTCACCGAGCTGGACCGGTTCTGTGACGCCATGATCGCCGTCAGGCGCGAGGTCGACCGGGTCGGCGACGGTGGGTGGCCGGTCGATGACAACCCGCTTCATCACGCCCCGCACACCGCCGAGGACGTCCTCGCCGACGACTGGGACCGGCCTTACCCGAGGGAGCTGGCCGCCTACCCGGTGACGGCGTTGCGCGGGGACAAGTACTGGCCGCCGGTGTCGCGGATCGACAATCCGTACGGGGACCGAAACCTGGTGTGCTCCTGCCCGCCGATCGAGGCCTACGCCGGGACGGGGCCGGATTGAGCGACCTCGACCGGTACAAGCGCCAGGCGGCGCTTGCCGCCGTCGACCGGGTGGCGTCCGGCACGGTGGTCGGCCTCGGCTCGGGTTCCACCGCGGCGCACGCCATACCGAGATCGCCGACCGGCTCGAAAACGGCCGGCTGTCCGACGTCCGCGGCATCCCCACCTCGACGGCGACCGAGGCGCTGGCGAGCCGGCTGGGCATCCCGCTGGTCGACCCGGGCCCCGACGACGTGGTGGCGGTGACCATCGACGGCGCCGACGAGATCGCACCCGACCTGTCACTGATCAAGGGCGGCGGCGGCGCCATGCTCCGGGAACGGATCGTCGCCTCACTGGCGCAAGTCGTTCGTGGTGGTGGCCGACCACACCAAGCTGGTCCCGATGCTGGGGTCCGGGGCTGCGGTCCCGCTCGAGGTGACACCGTTCGGGGTGGCCTCCACGCTCGCCCGGCTGGCGTCGCACGGCGAGCCGGCGATACGTGCCGACGGGGACCGCCCCTACGTCACCGACAACGGCAACCTGGTGGTCGACCTCGCCACCGGGCCGATCGCCGACCCCGGCGCGCTGGACGCCACGCTGCGGGCGGTGCCCGGGGTGCTCGCCACCGGGCTGTTCGTCGCCATGGCCGACCTGGTGATCGTCGCCGGCCCCGACGGGCTCGTCACCCTGACGGCTCGCTGACCGCTCCGGCCCCGACGGGAACCTCGGGGATAGTCGTCGAACCAGGGCTGGGCACGCTCCAACTGGCCGGCCAGCTGGAACAGCGTGGCTTCGTCTCCGCCGCGGGCCATGAAGTGCGACCCGATGGGGAGACCGGCGGCGTTGCGATGGAGCGGGACCGTCATCGCCGGGAACCCGCTGAAGTTCGCCACCGGGGTGTATGGGACGTAGCGGGAGAGCTGGTCCTCGAACTCGTCGAACGGGGTCCGTTGGTCGAGCTCGCCGACCCACTTGGGTGGCTCGCCGAGGGTGGCGGTGAGCAGCACGTCGTGGGCGACGAGGAAGTCGCCGAGCGCGTAGGCGGCGGTCTGGAGGACGGTGGTGGCCATCAGCAACTCCCCGGCGGTCAGCTGGAGACCACGCTCCACCAGCTCCCACGTGAACGGCTCGAAGGCGTCCAGCTTGGAGCCTCTGGTGACCACCTTGCCCACCGCCCGCATGGCGCGCATGTCTCCCAGCGCCCGGCGCAGCGCCTTGCCCATCGGCCGCTGCTCGACCACGGCGAGGATCTCGAGGAAGGCGGCGTGGGGCATCGCCTTCCACCAGTCGAGGAAGGCGGTGCGGACGGCGGTCCCGTCGAACGACGGCCTGGCCTCTTCGACATGGTGGCCGAGGCCTTCGAGCAGGGCGATGGTCTGCTCCACGGCAGCGATGCAGTCGGGATGGATCGCGTTGCCCTCGAGGTCGACGGTGGTGAAGGCGATCCGCAACGCCGGTGGGTCCACCTCGGCGTGGTGGCGGTAGAGGGCGCGTGGAGGCGCCGGGGTGAAGCGGTCTCCGCTGGTGGCGCCGGCGACGGCGTCGAGGAGGATGGCGCTGTCCCGCACCGACCGGCTGATGCAGAACGAGGTCGACAGGTAGTCGGCGGCACCCGCCGGTGCCAGCGGCACCCGGCCCCTGGTCGGCTTCATCCCGAAGAGGCCGCACGCCGATGCGGGGATGCGGATCGATCCTCCGCCGTCACTGGCATGGGCCATCGGCACGATTCCGGCCGCCACCGCGGCGGCGGCTCCGCCACTCGACCCGCCCGGCGTGTGATCGAGGCTCCACGGGTTGCGGGTGGCGCCATGGAGCACCGGTTCGGTAACTGGCAACAGCCCGAGCTCGGGAGCGTTGGTGCGTCCCAGCGACACCAGCCCGGCACGACGGAAACGGTTCACCACCTCAGGGGTGAACACGCCCCGGAAGTCCTTGAAGAACACCGAGCCGAAGGTCACCGGCTCACCCACCTCTGAGGTGAGATCCTTGATGAGGAACGGGACACCGGCGAAGGGTCCCCTGACCGTGGCCGTGGCGACTCGGGCTGCCTCGGCTCGGGCTGCCTCGAACCTGGTCGAGACCACGGCGTTGATCACAGGGTTGACCGCATGGTGACGGTCGACGGCGGCGTCGATGAGCTCGTCGGAGGTGACCTGGCCGGTGGCGACCAGCTCGGCCAAGGCGGTGGCGTCACGGCTGCGGTAGTCGTCGAACGAGAGACCCAGGCGGAACCCCCTACTGGTCACCTGCAATCTACCGAGCACCGGTCGCCAAGCCGCCACCGTGGCGAAACAGGCGATCGGATATCGTGGCGCCGTGATCGATCCGAAGACTGTGGTGGTCGAGGCGACGGCTGCAAACACCGAGCGGTCACCGGCGGATGTGTTGCGTCTCGTCGTGGCCACAGTGGCGCTGCTCGTCGAGATCGTCGTCCAGTGGCTGTTCGGCGGCACCCTGGTGGCCTTCATGTCCGAGCTGCTCAGCGGCTTGGAGGCCCTCCCCGAGTGGATCGAGTCCGCTCGTCGTGGTCGGCACCAGGCTGCTGGCTGTCATCTTCCTGGGAGGCGGGCTGGTGGTCACCGTTCTCCGGGGACGGTGGCGGCTGCTGGTGACGGTGCTGCTCGCCGTCGTCCTCGCCGTCGCCCTGGCCTCGATCCTCGACGGCGTCGACCCCGGACCCGGCGAGACGGTCGTCGAGGTCGAGGACGCGGCCGGCCCGCTCACCGACCCCGGCTTCCCGTCAGTAGTCGGAGTGGCGGTGGTGAGCGCCGTCCTGACCGCGGCCGCCCCCTGGCTGGAACGACGCTGGCGACGGCTGGGTTGGCTCCTGCTCGTCGGTGTCAGTGTGACCCGATTTCTCGCTTCGCCGATCTCCTTCGAGTCATTGCACAACTTGCTGGTGGGCTGGTTCTCGGGAGCAGCGGTCCTGGTGGCCCTCGGGGGACCGGTCCGCCGACCGACCGGAGCCAGCATCGCCGGCGGGCTGGCCGCCGTCGGGTTACCGCTGGCCCGGTTGGAGCAGGCCAGCGTGGACGCCCGCGGCTCGTCGCCGTACTTCGGCACGGCGCCGGACGGGCAGCACCTCTTCGTCAAAGCGCTCGGCGAAGACCAGCGCAGTGCCGACCTCCTCTTCCGGATCTACCGGTGGGCGCAGCGGCGCGACCTGGGTGACGAGCGGCCCTTCTCGACGCTGCGCCGCGGGGTCGAGCACGAGGCACTCGTTGCCTTGGCGGCGCGTGAGCTGGGGGTGCGCACCCCGAGGCTCGCCGGCTTCGCCACCGCCGATCCCAACGGCTACGTCCTCGCCTACGAGGCCATCGAGGGTCGCAGCCTCGACCGACTCGAGCCCGCAGAGATGACCGATGACGTGCTGGCCGCCATCTGGGAGCAGGTGGCGTTGATGCGCCGGCACCGCATCGCCCACCGCGATCTGCGTCTGGCGAACGTCTTCCTGGCCGCTGACGGAGCCGTATGGATGATCGACTTCGGCTTCAGCGAGCTGGCGGCGTCCGATCTCCTCCTAACCAACGACATCGCCGAGCTGCTGGCATCGTCGACGTTGCAGGTGGGCGCCGCCCGGGCGGTGGCGGCGGGACGTACCGCCGTCGGCGCCGACGCCCTCGGCGACGCCCTCGACCGCCTCCAGCCCTGGGCGCTCAGCGGCGCCACGCGCACCGGGATGAAGGCGAAACCCGGCCTGCTGGACGAGCTTCGTCGGGAGGTCCAGGCGGCGGCAGCGGGCTAGGGCGGTCCCCAGCCGCCGCCCCCCGGGGTGAGCACCAGGAGGTGGTCGCCGGGCTCGACCTCGATGGTGGTCTTTCCGGCGAGCCGCTCCCGGGTCCCGTCGGCTCGGATCAGCCAGTCCTCGCCACAGCCGCCCGGTCCGCCACCGGCCAGGCCCCACGGAGGCAGCACCCGGCGCTCTCCCATCAGCGAGACGGTGGCGGGAACGTCGAAAGCGAGCTGGCGCTCGATCCCTTCGCCGCCCGGGTAGAGGCCCGCGCCGCCGCTGCCCCGCCGCAGCCGGTAACTCACCACTCGGAACGGGTAGTGGTCCTCCAGCGACTCGATCGGGGTGTTCTTGGTATTGGTCATGCCGGTGTGGATCCCGGACTGGCCGGCGGCGCCGGGCCGCCCGCCCTGGCCACCGGCGATGGTCTCGTAGTAGGCGAAGTCGTCGTTGCCGATCAGGACGTTGTTCATCGTCCCCTGGGAGGCGGCGGGCACCCGGTCGGGAGCGGCCTGGGCCAGGGCGCCGAGCAGCACGTCGGCGATCCGCTGGCTGGTCTCCACGTTGCCGGCGGCGACCGCCGCCGGGGCGAGGGCATCGACCAGGGTGCCCGGCTCGGTGACAGGCCGGATGGGTCGGTAGCAGCCGCCGTTCGCCGGGATGGTGGGGTCGGTGGCGACCCTGACCGCGTAGTACAGGCACGAGCGGGTCACCGCGGCGACCGCGTTGATGTTGCCCTCGACCTGCCGGGCGGTGCCGGTGAAGTCGGCCGTGAGCGTTTCACCGTCCACGGTGACCGCCACCCGAACCGGTAGCAGCCCCCCGGCCCACTCCATGAAGTCCTCGAACCGATACGTACCGTCGGGGAGCGCGTCCATGGCGGCGCGCATCCGCCGCTCGCCGTAGTCGAGCAGCGCCGCCGTCAGCTGGCGATGCCGGTCGACGCCGGTCGTCGACACGAGGGCGGCGAGCCTCTCCGCCCCGGCCTCGTTGGCGCCCAGCTGGGCACTGAGGTCACCGAGCCGCTCGGCAGGTGTGCGGGTGGCGTCGAGGAACGGCTCGACGAACGCATCCAGCCACTCGCCGCCGGACACGGCCGGCATCGGCGCCACCACGATCCCCTCCTGGTCGAGGGTGACGGCGTGGGCGGGCATCGACCCCGGGGCCTCGCCACCCACGTCGGCGTGGTGGGCCCGGTTGGCCACCCAGCCGATCAGCCGGCCGTCAACGTGAACCGGCCGCACCAGGGTGAGGTCGTTGAGGTGGGTGCCGCCGTGGTACGGGTCGTTGACCGCGTACTGGATGCCCGGCGGTAGGTCGGTGCCGAAGCGACCGAGCACGGCCGCCACCGAGGCCGGCATCGAGCCGAGGTGGACCGGGATGTGCTCGGCCTGGGCGAGCATCTCGCCGTCGGGGACGAACACCGCCGCCGAGCAGTCAGCCCGCTCCTTGATGTTCGGCGAGTAGGCGGTGCGGCGGAGCACCACCCCCATCTCGTCGGCGATGGCGGCGAACCGGTTGCGGGCCACCTCGAGGACGACCGGGTCGACGCTCACCAGGCCACCTCGAGGGCGCCCGACTCGTGGACGATCGCCCGCTCGCCCGGGCCGATCCAGGTGGTGGCCTCACTCTCCTCGATCACCGCCGGGCCGATCACTTCCCCACCGGGCGCCAGCCCGGCCCGGCGAACCACGGATGCCTCGACCGACCCACTCCGGGTGAGCACCTGGCGGGTACCCACCACCGCATCCCCGGACGGCGTCGGGGCCGGCAGGTCGCCGAGGTCGAGCACAGGCTCGCCGATCACCTCGACGCGCACCGTCACCGCCTCGATGGGATCGCCCGGACGGGCGAACCCGTTGCGACGGCGGTGGCTTTCATGGAAGGCGAGGGCCAGTTCGTCCCAATCGCCACTCTCCACCCAAGGGATGGCCAGCTCGTGAGACTGGCCCAGGTAGCGGACGTCGATGCGGACATCGACCGACGCCGGTGTTCCGGCGCCCGACCGGGCGAAACGGTCGAGGGCGTCGGCACGCACCGCGGCGACGTCGGCCGGCAGCTCGGCGGCGTCTCCGACGGTACGGAGGCGGCTCCGCGCCAGGTCGATGCGCGGTGGGCTGAGAAGGAGGCCGAGCGCAGAGAAGACGCCGGCGTGGGAAGGGACGACCACGCCGTCCATCCCCAGGCCGCGGGCGAGAGCGGTGGCGTGCAACCCGCCGGCTCCGCCGAAGGCGACCAGATGCGCCCCCCTCGGGTCGGCCCCCTCCTCCACCGAGACCCGGCGCACCGCGGCGGCCATCACCGCCTCGACCACGGTCATGATCCCCAGGGCCGCCTCGCCGAGGTCGAGGCCCAGCGCCTCCCCGAGCGCGCCGATGGCGACGCCGCGCCGGGACCGGGTGCATCGGCAACGACCCGGCCAGGGAGCCGCCGGGGTCGATCCTCCCGGTGACGACGTTGGCGTCGGTGACCGTCGGGTCGGCGCCCCCCTTGCCGTAGCAGGCAGGGCCGGGCACCGCACCGGAACTGTGCGGGCCCACCCGCAGCGACCCACCGTCGTCCCGCCAGCCGATGCTGCCGCCCCCGGCGCCAACGGTGTGGATGGCGACCGACGGCATCCGGCAGACGTGGCCGCCGGGTGCCCGCTCGTAGGACAGCTCGGGGCGGCCGTCCTCGATCCGGCACACGTCGGTGGAGGTCCCGCCCATGTCGAACGAGATCACCCTACGGTGCCCGAGGACACCAGCCAGCGCCGAGGCGGCGACGACGCCCCCGGCCGGGCCGGACAAGACCATCGCCGCCGGCAGCTCGGCGGCTTCACCGATCGGGAGCAGTCCCCCGGAGGACCGCATCACCAGAACGTCGCCTGGTAGCCCCTCGGCGAGGCTGCGAGCGGCAAGGCGCTCGAGGTAGGAGCCGGTCTCGGGCGCCAGATAGGCGTTGAGGACCGTGGTGGCGGTGCGCTCGAACTCCCGGAACTCGGCGACGACGCCGCTCGACCGGGACACCGGCACCCCGGGTACCGCCTTCTCCAGCGCGGCCACCACGGCCGTCTCGTCGTCGGGTCGCAGGTGCCCGTAGAGGAGCGACACCGCCACCGCTTCCACCTCGGCCAGCTCGATGGGCGGTACCCACCCGGTCACGTCGTCCGGCACCCCGAACCGGCGTTCCCGGTCGACCAGCGGCCGGGGACGGTCGGCGAAGGAGTCGTACAGCGACGGGCGGTCCTGGCGACCGATCTCGATGACGTCCTCGAACCCGGCGGAGGTGACCAGTGCCGTCTTGGCCCCGCGGCGCTCGAGCAGCGCGTTGGTGGCCACCGTGGTGCCGTGCAGGAACCGATCGCTCCGGCCCATCCGCCCGGCGCCGGCGACCACTCCGACACTCTGGTCCTCCGGCGTCGACGGCTCCTTCCATGTGGAGACCTCCGCCCCGTCCCAGCGCACCAGATCGGTGAAGGTCCCCCCGACGTCGACCCCGAGGACTGCCGCCATGGTCGCTACGATCGCCCGGTGCCGGTCACCATCGAAGCCACCCCGAACCCCAACGCCCTCAAGTTCGTCGTGGGTGTCGACGTCGGCGGGCCGAAGACGTTCGTCCCCGCCGCCGGCACCGACGACCCGCTCGCCACGGCCCTGATGGCCCTCCCCGGGGTGGCCAGCGTGTTCATGTCCGCCGACTTCGTGACCTTGTCGAAGATGCCGGATGCCGACTGGGGCGAGATCGCCGAACCAGCCCGGCTCCTCCTCGAGGAGCACTTCCCACCGCCTGAGCGACCGGCCACGTCATGGCGGCGAGGGTAGCCAGTGCCCGCTACCGGACCGGGGCGGACTTCGTGCCAACATCCCGGGGGTGACCACCCTGACCAGGACGGAGCGACTCGCCGAACTCGCCAGGATGCGGCGGATCGCCACCGGGCTGCTGATCGTGATGACCGTGGTCTTCATCGGCGCCACGATCCTCGAGCGCGACCACGGGTGGGCCACCTGGGTACGGGTGACCGCCGAGGCGTCGATGATCGGCGCTCTCGCCGACTGGTTCGCCGTGGTGGCGCTGTTCCGCCATCCCCTGGGGATCCCGATCCCGCACACCGCCATCATCCCCAAGCGCAAGGACCAGATCGGCCGGGCCCTGGGCACGTTCGTGCAGGAGAGCTTCCTCACCCGGGAGAACGTGGTGGAACGGGTGCGGTCCGCCGCCCTGGCGGAGCGGTTCGGCACCTGGCTCGAGGATCCCGCCAACGTCGCCCAGGTCGGCCATCAGGTCACCGAGGGGCTCGCCGCCATCACCGCCAGCCTCGACGACGAGCAGCTGGGCGAAGCCATCGCCGACACGGTCCGCGAGCGCCTGGGTGCCCTCCAGTTCGCCCCGATGGCGTCGCGAGCACTGGCGGCGGCCACCGCCGACGGGCGCCACCAGGACCTGGTCGACGCCTTCATGCCCGAGGTGTCCCGAGCCATCGAGGAGAACCGGGCCGAGCTGCTCGAGGCGGTCAGCCAGTCGTCACCGTGGTGGGTGCCCCGCGCCGTCGACGAGGCGGTGCTCGACCGTGCCATCACCGTTGCCCACCGCTTCATCATCGACGTCGGGAGACGCCGGGACCACCCGTTGCGGGGCCGGATCGACGAGCTGACCGCCGAGCTCGTGGTGCGGCTCCGGGACGACCCGGTGCTCATCGCCAAGGGCGAGGAGGTGAAGTCCGAGATCCTCGCCAACGAAGCGGTGCAGACCTACCTCACCGGGCTGTGGGACGGCACCAAACGCTCGATCCTCGATCAGGCCGGCGACCCGGAGAGCGCCCTTCGCCTCCGGGTGGAGTCGTCGATCGCCGGGATCGGGCGGTCGCTGCGCACCGACCCCGAACTACGTGCCCGGGTGGAGGACTGGCTGGAGCGGATCGTCGGTGAGCTGGTCGACCGGTTCCAGGACGAGTTCTCCGAGCTCGTCCGCACCACGGTCGACCGCTGGGACGCCGCCGAGACGGGTGAACAGCTCGAGATGCTCCTCGGGCGTGACCTCCAGTTCATCCGGATCAACGGCACCGTCGTCGGCGGTATCGCCGGGCTGCTCATCTACACGGCGGGACAGTTGATCGCCTGAGTGGCCGGGCGATGCCGTCAGCAAGGCGCGCCGTCAGCCGGAGACGAAGACGGCGACAGGAAAGGTCGCTCCCGAACGGTCGGTGACCTCGACCACCACCCGCCAACCGGTGGCGTCCTGCGTCCCGCCGGCGACGGCCCCGTTTCCCCCGAGCTCCGCGGCCATTTCGAGGGCGGCCGAGGCAACCGACTCGGGGACGTCACCGTCGGCCACCGGCAACGCCTCTGCGGTGGCGGCGCCGGGGACCGTGGACCGGCGACGGCAGGTCGGCCACGCCCGATGCGCCGCTCTCGTCCACCACGACGGGAACCTGCACCGCCCGCACCGGGGTGACGGCCACCGGCCGCTCACCGTCACCGGCCACGGTGCGGAACACCACGGTCACCTCGTATCGACCCTGTCCCGTTGCCTCGACGGCGATGCCGCGGGCCCACTCCACCCATGAATACGAGCCCTCCGGCACCGTGCGGGCGATGGTGCCCTCGGGGAGCACGCCGCCCCCGACCTCACCGGTGGAGAAGTACTCGGACACGAACCACTCGGCCCGGGCCACCGCCAGACGCATGTCGACGTCGGGCACCCCGGCGCGTAGGTCCGCCTCGGAGTACACGACCGAGCCCGCAGGGACGGCAGGCGAAGCGGGGTCGGGCACGGCGGCGGTCGGCGGCGCCACGGTCGACGCGGTGACGCCGGACGTGACAGGAGGGCCGGGTGCCACCACCGATGCCGCCGTGCTCGGCACTTCCACCACCGTTCCCGGCGGCTGGCGGACGGTGCGGACGACCAAGAAGGCGAGGATGCCGACGGCCACGGCGGCGGCGACGGTGAGCGCCATGGTCCGGTGCTTCCCCCGGTCGATCTCCTCGGCGAGGGTCGCCCAGGGGATGGTCTCGAACTCGTCGTGTCCCGGTTCCGGGTGAGGTGACGTCATGCCCCACAACGTATGACGCTGTTCTGCGCTGTTCAAGGGTGTCGATGCCATCGGCCGGCGCCGGCGCATTCATGAACGCCGTCGAGGACATCAGGGTCGGCGACGACGACGCCGACGACCGTCTCAGCCGCCGATGTAGGACATCTCCACCTTGGGCAGCGGGATGGTCGCCGCCGACCGGATCTCCGAGTAGCGGTCGGTCCGCGCCCGCCAGACGTCGGTGATGGCGGCGACAGCGCGTCGTCGTCGACCCCTTCGCGCAAGAGGTGGCGCAAATCGGTCCCGGACGTGGCGAAGAGGCAGGTGTACAGCATCCCCTCGGCCGACAGGCGGGCCCTGGTGCACGTTGCGCAGAAGGGCTGGGTGACCGACGAGATGATCCCGATCTCCCCGGCGCCGTCGACGTAGCTCCACCGCTGCGCCACCTCGCCCGAATAGTTGGCGTCCACCGGTTCCAGCGGCCACCGGGCATGGATCCGCTCCCGGATCTCCCGCGCGGGCACGACGTCGTCGAGCCGCCATCCGTTGGTGTGGCCCACGTCCATGTACTCGATGAAGCGGAGGACGTGACCGGTGCCGCGGAAGTGCTCCGCCATCGCCTCGATGCCGTCGTCGTTGACCCCGCGCTGGATGACGGCGTTGACCTTGACCGGGGTGAGCCCGGCGGCGGCGGCGGCCTCGATCCCCTCCAGGACCTGCTGCACCGGGAACCCGACATCGTTCATCGCGGTGAAGACGGCGTCGTCGAGCGAGTCGAGGCTCACCGTGACCCGGTCGAGGCCGGCGGCGGCAAGTCGCTCCGCCTGGCGAGTCAGCAGCGAGCCGTTGGTGGTGAGGGTGAGATCGTCGATCCCCGGAATGGCGGCCAGCTCGGCGACCAGCACCTCGAGGTTGCGCCTCAGGAGAGGCTCGCCACCGGTGAGCCGCACCTTGCGCACCCCGAGGCCGGCGAAGACCCGGGCCAGCCGCTCGATCTCCTCGAAGTCGAGCAGCAACTCCCGCTCGAGGAAGCGGTACTCCCGGTTGAAGATCTCCTTGGGCATGCAGTAGGTGCACCGGAAGTTGCAGCGGTCGGTGACCGAGATCCGCAGATCCCGCACCGGGCGGCCCAGGGTGTCGACGACTTCCACCTGATCAGGCTACCCGCCGCCGACATCGTCGACTCCCGACGTTCGACCCGTCAGGGGACTTCCTCGGCGTGGGCGATGTTGTCCAGCTCACGCCAGATGAGGGCGAGGATGATCGCCGAACCGGCGAAGGCGAACCAGAAGGGGGCGGTCACCCCCCATCGGCCGGCGATCAGCCCGCCCAGTGCGGCGCCGATCACCAGGCCCCCGTACATCCCCATCATGTAGACGCTGCCCACCCGGCCCTGGAACTCGGTGGGCACCACCCGCTGCCGGATGCTGGTGGCCGTGGTGCCCCACACGAAGGCGTGAGCTCCGAAGGCGAACAGCGTCACCATCGCCAGCCAGGCCGTCGTGGTGGTGGCGAGGACGAGGTGGGTGGCGGTCTCGATGATCAGCCCGACCCGCATGATGTCGGCGAGGCTGAAGTGCCGCTCCAGCCAGCCGTAGGAGACGGTGCCGAGGAGCCCGCCGAGCGCCCCCACCGTGATCAGCAGCCCGTAGCCGACCTCCCCCATCTCGAGCCGCTCGATGGCGAGCAGCACCAGCACCGACCAGGCCGCCCCGAAGGTCACGTTGAAGACCGTGATGGTGACGGCCAGCGTCCGCACCGGCGGGTGCCGCCACAGCCAGCGCATCCCTTCGACCACATCGCGAACGACGTGCGTGTGCCCGCCTCCGGCGAGCGGAGGCGTGCGGGCGATCCGGGAGACGAGCACGGCTCCCAACGCCACCAGCACCGCCTGGGCAACGAACGGGTACACCATGCCTGCGGCGAACAGGGCGGCGCCGATCGGTGGGCCGACCAGCTGGTTGGCGGTGACCAGCCCCGCCATCAGCCGGCTGTTGGCGATCCCCAGGTCGGCCTTCGCCACCATCATCGGGAGCAGCGTCGACGTGGTGGTGTCGGCAAACGTCTCGGCGACTCCCAGGATGAACACGGTGACCAGCACCACGACGACGTCGACCCGCCCGGTCCAGATGGTGATGGAGAGACCGGCCAGCACCGCTGCCCGGAGGAGGTCGACGAGGACGACGATCCGCCGGCGATCCAGGCGGTCGGCGATGGCCCCGGCGTACAGGCCGAACAGGAGGAAGGGCAGGCGCTGCAGCAGGAGCGCCATCGCCACCAGCTGCGGGTTCCGGGTCTGGGAGGCGATGAGCAGCGGGCCGGCGGCGACCTCGAGGCCGTCACCGAGGTTGGTCACCCACGACGATCCCAGCAGCCATCTGAAGTCGCGGCCGAGCCGGGCGGGGACGATGGCTGCGACGACCCTCTTCACGGGGCGGCACGGTACCGGGCGAGCACCGGCTCCCTTCCCGGCGCGCCGCCGCCCCGGCAGCGGAAACCGGGGCGGTGGCGGGCGGGTCGGGCTACGGGACGAGATGCACCGGGTACTCGCGGATGCTCACCCGGCTGCCGTCCTCTGCCGAGGTGATCCACACGATCAGGTGGCCGAGCTGCGGCGTGTCGATGTCGTAGTCGATGGTGAAGTCGAAGTCGCCCCAGCCGACGCCGTTGTCGGTCATGGCGAAGCCCTCGGCGATGATCAGCCCCTCGTTGTCGGTGAGGGCGTACTCGAAGGTGGCCTCGAATGCCGCCGCCACCCCGGTCACCCGCATCGGGTTTCCCGAGGTGCCACCGTAGGTGGGGGTCTCCACGGACACCATGGCCTGGTAGTCGATGTAGTCGTCACGGGTCACCGGCCGGTCGACCAGGTCGCCCTGGCTGGTGGGCACGGCCACCGGCTCGCCCTCCTGCTCGATGACCACCTCGGTGACGCCGTCGAGTCGGGTCACGGTGAACACCACCTGGGCGACGCGCCATCGCCATCGTCGCCGAATCATCGCCGGCGCCGAAGTCCGCCGACAGGTCGACGGTGGCCACGGTGCCGTCCATGGTCACGCCGAGCAGCTCGGTGCCCTCCGGGATCGCCGTGGACAGGGCGGGCACCGAAGCCGCCTCGTCTGCGGTCGGCCCGGCCAGCAGCGACTCGAGCGACGCAGCCGCCGTCTCGACGGTGTTGGGGACCTCCCGGTGCACCGGCGCCAGGAAGGGCCCTGGGCGGTGCGGCTGCCCGGGCTCGTCGAGGTACAGGTACACCGCGAGGGCGAGCGGCTCCTCGGCGACGGTGGTGTGTCGGGGCCTCCGTGGTCGTTGTCGGCTCAGGGGCTTCGCTGGTCGTGGTGCCCGGTACCGCGCTGGTCGGCGGGGCCTGCGTGCTGGTGGAGGTCTCCGATCCGGGCTCTGGATGCACCGCCGCAGGCGGCGACCATCACCGAGATCACGGGCTACCACCATCAGAGCTAGTGCGACGCATCTCGGTCCTTTCTACGTCCTCGATCTGGCCCAAGGCTCCCGCTCCCGCCTCACCGGCCATCACCGGTCGGTCACAGTCGTGTAACGGCGCAGCCGTAGTATCCCGTCACGCTCCTAGGAGGCTAGTTGCCCGACCGCGACACCGAGATCGAGCGGGCCATCGTCGGGGCGCCGCCTCTCCACAACGCCTCGATCGAAATGGCCGAGTACGACCCACGGCTGGGCGAGCCTGTTCGATCTCGAGGCGGCCAGGATCCGGCAAGCCCTCGGTCCTCGTTGCCTGCTCATCGAACACGTCGGTTCGACGTCGGTTCCCGGCCTGTCGGCCAAGCCGATCATCGACATGGTCCTCGAGGTGCCCGACAGCGCCGCGAGCCGGACTACGTGCCCGACCTGGAAGCGGCCGGTTACGTCCTCCGGATCCGCGAACCGGAGTGGTTCGAGCATCGCGTCTTCAAGGGCCCCGACGTCAACGTGAACCTGCACGTGTTCAGTGCCGGATGTGCCGAGACAGGCCGGATGGTCTGGCGTTCCGGAACCATCTCCGCAGCGACGACACCGACCGTGAGCTGTACCGAGAGGACCAAACGCGACTTGGCGCGGCGTACCTGGAAGTACGTACAGCACTATGCCGACGCCAAGTCCGAGGTGGTGGCCGACATCATGGCGCGGGCCGAGGTTCGCGGGCGTAGTGTGGCGGCAATGAACCATGACACGGTCCAACGCTGGCTCGACGACTACGTGACCGCCTGGCGGAGCAACGCGCCCGAGCCGATCGCCGCCCTCTTCTCCGAGGACGTCGTCTACCGCTACCGGCCGTACGGAGGTGACGACCATGCCGAGCGTGGCCGCCAGGCGGTGGTCGACTCCTGGCTCTCCGAACCCGACGATCCCGCCTCGTGGGAGGCGGCCTACGAGGTGTACGCCGTCGACGGCGACCGCGCCGTTGCCACCGGGTACAGCCGCTACCTGGCCACCGACGAGGCACCGCAACGGACGTGGCGCAACTGCTTCCTCCTCCGCTTCGCCGACGACGGCCGGTGCGCCGAGTTCACCGAGTTCTACATGGAGGAGCCACCCCCGGGATCGTGACCGGCCCGGCCGACGCCCCGCCGTCGGTGGTCGCTGGGTCGGCAGGGCGCTGGTGATCGCCGGGATGGTGCTGGTGATCGTGGGCGCCGCCGTCGCCGCCTCGCTGCCGTCCGGGCCGGCCGGACCCGCCGACTCGACGTGGTACCGGTGGATGGTCGAGGCGGAGGCACCGTGGCTGGTGACGGTGGCCGAGGCTCTCGACTTCATCGGCGGCTTCGCCGTGATGCTCCCGCTGTCCGTCGCCGTCGGCATCGGCCTCGCCTGGCAACGGCGCTGGCCGGCCCTCGTGTTCTGGGCGATCGCCTCGTTGGGAGCCGAGATCGCCACGACTCTCACCAAGCTGGTGTTCGATCGGGAGCGCCCCCCGCTGCCGCTGGCGTTCGAGGCGACCTCGTCGTTCCCCAGCGGCCACTCCAAGACGGCGGTGGTGGTGACGCTGGGGCTCGTCATCCTGTTCACCGCCCCGGGGCGTGGCCGCCGCCTGCTCATCGGCGCCGCCGCCGCCTACTCGCTGGTGATGGCGTGGAGTCGCACCTATCTTCGCGTCCACTGGCTCACCGACGTCGTCGGTGGGCTCGCCCTCGGCACCGTGGTGACCCTCGCCGTCCTGCTCGCCGTCACGGCGCGCCTGAGCATCCCAAGATCATCGGAGGGGACGACCCCCGGGGGTTGAGCCCGCTCCGAGCCGGCGGTCGAGTGGCTGCGCTGTGCGCTACTGCGGCTGCCCGACTCCCGGGCGGGCATACACCGTGACGGTCGACTCCCGGACGAATCCTGACCCGAGATACAGGCGCTCGGCCCGTTGGTTCCCGAGCTCGTAGTAGACCTTCAGTCGAGTCGCCCCCAGCCTGGCTAGTCGTTCCAGCCCGCTCAGAAGCAGATGCCGGGCGAGTCCCTTCCCCTCGTGTCCCTCCTCGGTTCGCATCGGCTCCACCATCCCGACCTGGGTGACCGGATCGAACCAGAAGAGCCCGTAGGAGACGACGTCGCCCGCCACGGTTTCGATCGACAGATCGAGGTCCGGGCGGTACAGCGACGTCTGGGCGAGCCGCGCGGGCGACGTCGGTGCCGCTCCTGCCGGACCATGTGGTGAGGACGATCTCCCTGGTCGGATCGGTCGGCGAGCCGGTAGCCGTCCGGGATCTGCGTGACCGCTCGGGCGTTCCGCGGCCTCCATCCAGGTGGCGGCTCCCCACGCCATCGGTGGCGGTGAACCCTGCTCCGGTGACGAGCCGGACCATGACGGGGTCGTCGTCCCGCACGGCTACCTCGAAGTCGCCGATCGCCAACCTGTCCGCATGCTCCACGGCCTGCGCCCACATCGTCGGGACGAGTTCATCGGCCCGACTGGGGACCACGATGACCACACACTCCCACGCCCGAGTCCAGTCGATGAACACGACCGTCCCCACGGGCTCACCCGCCTCGTCAACCCAGAACAGCTGATCGATCCGGTCGGAAGGGCGCTCGACCCGCCACCACCATTGCATGTCCGCCGCCTCCCAGAGCCCGGCGGTCGGGTGCTCGAGACGCGCCCGATGCAACAGGCGGGTCACCAACTCCAGGTAATCGAAGCCGGTGGCGGTGCGCATCCGAGGCATCCAGCCCACCGTACCCCGACAGGTCGTCCGCAGAGCGACACGATGGAGCGAGGTCGAGCCCGAACAGGCTCGAAAACGAGCGACCCTCGCCCGGAGAGCGAGTCGTCAGCCCTGCCACCACCGGGAGCGAAAGAAGTGGAGCGGTTCGGTCATCCCGGAGGCGGTGCGATCCGCTGCCCATCGGCCGGGATGTCCACTCGGACCTCGGTGCCGACGCCCTCCGTGCTGGTGATGTGGATGGTCCCTCCATGGGCGCGGACCAGATCGCGGCTGATGGTGAGGCCCAGCCCCGAGCCGGGTGACCGGGGGCTCTTCTGGAAGCGCTCGAACACCTGGTCGAGCTCCTCGGCGGGGATGCCGGTGCCCGTGTCGCCGACCACGATCGAGGTGGAGGCTCCGTTGCGTTTCACCACGAGCGACAGCCGTCCTCCATGCGGCATCGCCCTCATGGCGTTGACGACCAGGTTGGTGACCACCTCCCTCATCCGGACGGGGTCGACCATGACGTCGCCCCCGCCGTCGGCGACATCCTCTTCGATGTCGATGCCGGCGGCTGCGGCCGACCGCCGGTGGGCGTCGGCGACGTCGCCGACGAGCGCTCCGAGATCGGTCGGTTCGCGGTGAAGTGTCAGGGCTCCGGCTTCGGCGAGGCTGAGGGTGCGCAGGTCCTCGATGAGCCGCTCCAGCACCGTCACCTCGTCGAGCAACACCTCCAAGTGGTCGGGGTCGGAAGGGTGGACCCCGTCGAGCATGGCTTCGACCTCGCCGCGCACCACGGTGAGCGGCGTCCGCAGCTCGTGCCCGAGATCGGCGAGCAGCCTTCGCCGCTGCTCGTCCGACTCCTCCAGTCGCCGGGCCGTCTCATTGAAGGACAGGACCACCGGGCGGATGGGGCCGGCGGCGGCGTCGGGCACCCGGGCCGAGTAGTCGCCGTCCGCCAGCGCACCGAGACCTTCGATGAGCCGGCGCACCGGACCCCAGGTTCGGCCCAGCCCCCGTCCCACCATGCGTCCGACCACGGCGAGGATCCCGATCAGCAGCAGGACGGCGATCACAACCGTGCGCAGGTCGAGGTTGGCGACCAGCGCGATCAGTCCGCCAACGACGAGAGCGAGCAGCAGGACGGCCACTGCCATGGTGAGCGCCGCCCGGAGGAACAGTCGCCGGCCGTATCGCTGCCACTCCCACCCCGGCTGCCCGGCACCGGGATCCCAGCCGTGCCACCCACCCGGCCCGCGCCTAGACATCGGCGAACCTGTATCCGACGCCGTAGACGGTGAGCACCAGCGTGGGGCGTCGCGGGTCGGGCTCGATCTTGCGCCGGATGTTCTTGACATGGGCGTCGATCGACCGCTCGTAGGACTCGAACGACACACCGTGAACTGCATCGAGTAGCTGAGCTCGGGTGTAGATCCTTCCAGGGTGCCGGGCCAGCGTCAGCAACACGTCGAACTCGGTGGCGGTCAGTTCCACGGTGTCACCTTCGACCGTCACCTTGCGCTTGGGGATGTCGATGGTGACCGGACCGCCGCGCACCACCTCGCCACCGCCGAGGGTCGCCTCGGCCCGGCGGAGCACCGCCCGCACCCGGGCGACCAACTCCTTCGGGCTGAACGGCTTGGTGACGTAGTCGTCGGCTCCCAGCTCGAGCCCCACGATCCGGTCCGCCTCGTCGGTGCGAGCGGTCAGCATGATGATGGGCACCGCCGACCGCTCCCGGAGCGAGCGGGTGACGTCCAGACCGTCACTCCCTGGCAACCCGAGGTCGAGGACGATCATGTCCGGTCTCACCGCGCGAGCCAGCGAAAGGGCCTCGGCGCCGTCGCCGGCGTGGAGAACGGCGAAGCCCGCCTGCTCCAGGTAATCCCGGACCAGGCGGGCGATGCGTAGCTCGTCTTCGACGACGAGGACGGTCTTCACCGGGTCATTGTGCCGGGTCGCCGCGCTTGTCCGTCTCCGGCACCCAGCTGTCGACCTCCTCGCGGGCGTGGGCCAGTCGGTGCCACTCCTCGAACATCTCCTCGGGGGAACGGGTCGGAGTCTCCTCCTTCGAGGGTCGCTGTCGACGCCACGGGTCGGCGGGCCACCATGGCTGGCGGCGGGACCAGAAGAAGCGGCCCATCATGCCGAAGAGCATCAGGACGAAGAACACCTTGACGGCGATGAACGCCGCTCCCACCCCGAGGGCGGTGGCGGCGGAGATGCCTCCGGTGAACAGGGCGATCAGCCCGATCACGGCCAGCGGCACCAGGAAGAACAGGATCACGTCGTGACTCCTCCATGTGGACTCCACGCAGCATCGGGCACCGGTGTGAAGGAGTTGTGAACCCGATGCGGAGACATCGATGGGGGAATTGACCTGTTGGTGGCCCAGCGGAGGAAGTGGCAACCACGCCCGGTTTGCGGAGGGAGTGGGATTCGAACCCACGGGGCCCGCCAGGGGCCCGGCAGTTTTCAAGACTGCTGCCTTCGTCCGCTCGGCCATCCCTCCGGACGACCGCGACGGTAGCGGGCCTGCGTCCACGTCGATGACCGTCGTCGACTGACCACAATGGCTTCGAGGAGGTGGGCGGTGCACGCTCAGCAGCTGGCCACACCAGGACCGATCGGCTCGCGTCCACTGGCCACGGTCGAGCTGGCCGATCCGATCCCGGGTGACGGCGAGGTCGTCGTCGAGGTCGAGTGCCTGCGCGGTGTGCCGCACCGACCTCCAGATCGTCGAAGGCGACCTGGCGGCGCGCCGGATCCCCGTGGTACCCGGACACCAGGTGGTCGGGCGGGTGGTGGCAATCGGCGCCGGCGTCACCGACCGTGTTCCCGGCGATCGGGTCGGGGTCGCCTGGCTGGCGGAGACTTGCGGTGTCTGCCGGTTCTGCACGACATCTCGGGAGAACCTCTGCGAACAGGCCCGGTTCACCGGCTGGGACCGCGACGGCGGCTACGCCACCCGGCTCGCCACCCGGGCCGACTTCACGTTCGCCATTCCCGAACGGTTCGAAGACGTCGCCGCCGCCCCTCTGCTGTGCGGCGGAGTCATCGGGTACCGGTCACTCAAGGTCTCCGGCATCCGCCCGGGTGGCCGTCTCGGGTTGTTCGGGTTCGGCGCCTCCGCCCTGCTCGCCATCCAGGTGGCGGTGCACTGGGGATGCGAGGTGTTCGTCGCCACCCGGTCCGACGCCGAGCGGCGGCGTGCGCTGGAGATGGGGGCGGTTTGGGCCGGCGGCTACGACGATGCGCCGCCCGTGCCGCTCGACGCCGCCATCACGTTCGCACCCTCAGGCGATGTGGTGGTGGCTGCCCTCCGGGCCGTGGACCGCGGCGGCACGGTGGCCGATCAACGCCATCCACCTCGACCGCGTCCCCGAGTTCCCGTACGAGCTCGTTGTGGTGGGAGCGACGACTGCGCAGCGTGGCCAACTTCACGCGGACGGACGCCGAGGAGTTCCTCGACCTCGCCGGCGCCGTGCCGGTACGCACCATGGTCGCCGACTATCCACTGGATCGGCGCCAACGAAGCCCTCGCCGACCTGGCCGCCGGCCGGATGGACGGTGCTGCCGTGCTGGTCAACTGACCGACATTCGGGAGATTGCCGCGCGTAGGCTCCGAATCGGATCCAGCGATCGGCTGGACGAAGCGCGATCCAAGGAGGTCGTCACATGCGACTCAAGCCCCCCAACGCCACCGGAGTAGCCGTGGGTGTGCTGCTCACCGTGCTCCTTGGTGCCACTGCCGCAGTCGGGCAAGCGCTGGTCACGTCGGCTGATATCAAGGATGGCACCATCGCCAGCGTCGACATCAAGGATGGTGGTGTCAGCAGCGGCGATATCAAGAACGGCACGATCGCCAACGCCGACATCCTGGATGGAGGTGTCACCACGGCCGACATCAAGGACGGCACGGTCGCCAGCGGCGACATCAAGAACGGAACGGTCGCCAGCACTGACATCGCCGACGGCACGGTCGCCAGCGGCGACATCCAGAACGGCACCGTCGCCAGCACCGACATCGCCGACGGGACCATCGCTGAGGCAGATCTCAGCGCGGCGGTGCTCGACAGTCTCACCGCGTTCAGCGGGCCGAACTGGAGCATCATGGATCGCAATGTCATCGGAGCCGGGGATGCCTTCTTGCGCGCCGGGCCAACCGCCGGGGCATCGGTGGCGCCGCCGATGGGCGTCGGCAGCCTCGGGAATTCGCACGGCTTCTGCCAACGACAAGGCGTCCTTCGGCAACCAGGTCGACTTCGTCGACATGCCGGTCGGCGACCTCACCGCGGTGAGCTACTGGATCTTCACCACCGGAGAAAACATCCTCATCGCCCCCAACAACCTGCCGGGCATCGTGTTCGAGATCGACCCGAATCTGGAGGGGGGATCAGGGACCAACTTCGCCTCGATGACCTTCGTGCCCGACGCCATCATCCTGCCGGGCTGGAGTGACATCGACGCCACGACCACGGGGTTGTGGGGCCTAACCGGTGATGCGGGAGTTGAGACCGGATGCGATCTCAATCTCACCCTGTGCACGTTCGACGATTTGCTCGCCGCGCTCGACGACGGCGGCGCTACTGCGTTGATCAACACGGTGTCGATCAGCAAAGGACGAGACAATGCGTTCTCCGGTGCCGTCGATGCTCTGGTCATCAACGACCAGACGTTCGACTTCGAACCACTCGGCGTGGTGACGACCCCGTAACGGACCACCCCGCCGACTGCCTGACTCGTTCGACCCGCGTCGCCGTCACCCGGCGGACGCGGGTCGGCGTCGTCCCGTGCCTGCTTCGACACACGCTCTCCCAGCGATCGAAGGCAATCGATCCGGCCGGCCCAGGACTGTGTCGGCGAGAGTGGTGGCGAACGTCGGCCCGTCACTCGACCGGTGGGCACGCCGCCGGGCTGGTGCAGCGCCGGGGGCGCGACCGATCCGGGTGGAACGCTACAGCTCAGTCTTCGGTGACACGACGGCGGCGCCTGTCGGCGGTGAGGACCGCCGCGCCCACCATGAGCATCACGAGGCCGAGCCAGGCGAGCTGGTCCATGTCGGAGCCGGTGGCGGGCAGTTGCGCCTGGGCCAGCCCGAAGTCGGCGTCGAGGAAGTTCTCGCCCACCTGCAGGGTGACGGTGTACGAAGCCGGGGTCGTCAGGGTGAGGGCGCGTCGACCGAGGAGAGGTCGAGGCTGACCACATAGTCGCCGGCCACCAGGGCGGTGACCAGGTAGTCGCCGTCGGGTCCGGTGGCCACGGTGACCGGGACCGCGGTGGCTTGGATGGTTGCCGCCAGCGCCGCCGTTGCTGCCGCTGCGGAATCGACCGTCACCAGCGCCTCGGGGATACCGACCTCTCCGGCGTCCTGAATCCCGTTGCGGTTGTTGTCCAGCCACACCGTGTCGCCCACGGAGGCCAACCCTTCGTCGACGCCGATGTAGTGCGACGGGTCACTGTCGGTCACCGGCGATCTCGACCTCGAACGGGTTGGCGCCTTCGACGGTGGCGACGTTGGCGTACTGGCCGACCTCGGCGGTCCCGGTGGCCTCGTACAGCCAGGTCTCCTCTAGGTCGAGCAGGTCGTCACCGTTGTCGTCACCGCCCTGGAACACCGGGGTGACCCCTTGGTCGTCGGTCACCACGATGTCGCCCACCGGGAAGTCGCCCGGGTTGGTGACCTCATACGTCCACGTAACCGGGTCACCGACCGGGATCTGCGGGCCGGTGGGGTCGTCGGCGTCCTCGCCGTTGGTGAACTTCTCGATGTCGACTACAACGATATAGCCGAAGTAGTGCGACGGGTCCTCGCGCTGTGACTGTCTGCTGGAGCGAGTCGATGCCGGTGACGGTGGCGGTGTTGGCGTACTGGCCACGCTCGGCCGTCCCCGTTGCGGTGCACCGCATCTCCGCCCCGACCTCGAGGGTGTCCTGCGGGCAGGTCACAGTACCGATGACGTCGTCCTCGAGGACGATGTTGGTCAACGTGTCGTTGCCGGTGTTGACGACGTCGTAGGTCCACACCACCTCGTCGCCCTCGGCAATGAGCGGACCGGGCGGCTCGTTGGCGTCGTTCCCGTTGGTGTACTTGAACAGCGAGATGCCGGATTCGGCACCGAAGTAGTGCGAGGGGTCGAGCGAACCCACCTGCTGACCGAACGGATCCAAGGCTACCGCAATGGCGGTGTTGGTGTACTGCCCCAGCTCGGCCGAGCCGGTTGCGGTGCACAGCGTCGAATCGCCTGGGTCGAGCTCGGTGGCTTCGCAGGCCACCACCGCCTGATCGCCCAGGCGGGGATCGACCACGGTGAGCTCCGTGAGCGGCGACGTGCCGATGTTCGTCACCTCGTATGTCCAGGTGACGTCGCCACCCAGGGCGATGAAGGGACCGGTGGGATCGTTGGCGTCATCGTCGTTGGTGAACTTGACCAGCTCGATGGCCGGTGTGACCCCGAGATAGTGGGAGGGGTCTGAGTCGGAGAGCGGCTGGCCGAGCACATCGGTGGCATTGACTGATCCGACGTTCGCGTACTGGCCTTCCTCAGCCGTTCCAGTGTCGAAACAAGTGACGGGATGATCCGGCAGGAGCACGATCCGCGGACAAGCGACGACGCCGTTGATGTCGTCGGTCACCGCCCAGCCAGCTATCGGGAAGTTTCCGGTGTTAGTCACGACGTAGGTCCAACGGACTTCGGACCCGACCCTGAGGACCGGACCGGTCGGGACGTCGGCGTCCTCGGCATTGGTGTACTTCTTGATGGTCACCCCGCTCGTGACGCCGAAGTAGTGCGACGGGTCGTTGTCACGCAGCTCGACCTCAGTCGCTGATAGGCCGGTGACCTCGGCGAAGTTTCCGTACAGGCCCTCCTCGGCGATGCCGGTCGCCTCGTACAGCCATGTCTCGTCCGTGTCGAGCAGCCCGTCACTGTCGGTGTCACCACCGGTGAAGGTCGGATCGAAGTCGTCGCCGGTGTCGTCAGGGGTACCGGCGTCGTCGGTGAGCACCACGTCGGAGATCGGGGCGTTCCCAGTGTTAGTCACCTCGTAGGTCCAGGTGACGTCATCGCCCACCGCGATCAGAGGCCCGACCGGCTCGTTGGCGTCCTCGCCGTTGGTGAACTTGACCACGTCGATCGAGCTGTCCTCACCGAAGTAGTGGGAGGGGTCATCGTCGGTGACGTCGGTGCCGTAGCTGTCGGTGGCGTCGACTACTGCGGTGTTGGCGTACTGGCCGGCTTCGGACACACCTTCGGCGGTGCACGTCATGCTGTCCCCGGGATCGAGCTCGGTGCTGGGGCAGTCCACCGTCGGGCCGGGACCTGGCGTAGGTAGGTCGACCGTGTCCGTGACGACGATGTCCGACAGCGTCGTGTTGCCGGTGTTGGTCACCGTGTACGTCCACTCGACGGGGTCACCGAGTGGGATGAACGGGCCGGTCGGCTCGTCGGCGTCGGCGCCGTTGGTGAACTTCTCGATCGTGATAGCTGGGGCCGGGGTCAGCATGTTGACCAGCTGGCAGGTGACGATCGACTCGGGCGGGACGACGGCGGTGAACCCACCGGCGTCATCCACCTCGATGTCGAGCGGGGCGTCGTCGGTGTCAGGGGTGCGGAAGGTGCACTCCGTCTCTTCGGGGAGGTTGATGAACTCCCCGCCCGGCGGGTCGGGCGGATTGGCGGCGGAGTCCTCGGAGACAACGATGGTCGAGTCGCCGTCGGGGTTGGTGGGTGTCCATTGGAACGTGGTGAACCCGGCGGCATCGGTGATGGCCTCGGCGGTGTCACCGGTGGCACCGACGGGGAGCACCCAGTCGAAGGTGCCGGGGGCCGGTGCCGTAACCGTGCCGGTCAAGGTCCAGCCGACTCCCGGCACGGCGTCCTCGAGCGTGTCAGGGTCGGGGGTCGGGTCGTACAGCTTGCGCACCGATACCGAGGGGGCGCATAGCTCGAAGGCGGCATTGCGAAGGGCTTCCTCGAGCTCTTCGAAGTTGTCCTCGAGGAACACGTCGGTGGTGGAGATGTCGAACTCGCCTGTCCCGTTGAACACGTTGGGCCCGGACACCTGTATCAGCCGGTTCACCGAGTGTCTGGTTCTGCAGTGCCGTCCCGACCCCGAGCGCCAGGATGTGCGAACCCTCGGCCTTGAGGGCATTTGCGTTGGGTATCGCCGGTGTCACCGCGGTGGTGGAGGCGACGTTGGTGTAGACCTCGGCGTTGTTACCGCTCTCGGTCAACGGCACCTTGGTCTTGTACTCCTCCGGCGTCACCCGGTCGGCGCGGATCGTCGCGGTCGGGTCGCCGTCGGTGAGGAAAACGACCAGATGGGGGATCACGTCGCTCGGACCGCGGAGCGAAGTAGCGGCCTACCCGCAGGGCGTCCTCCCAGTTGGTCCACCCACCCGGGCTGTAACCCCGGATGTACGTCTCGAATTGCGGCCTGGGTGTCGTCGTCGATGGTTATGTAGGTACCGGCCGGCGTCCCACCGATCGTCGGGAGCCGGGCCACCGAGCTGAACTCGGCAACCGACATCCTCGACCCGGTGTTCTTCAACGAGCCGACGAAGGCGCGGAAGGCGTCCCTCACATCCTCGGTGGCATCGGGCCCCCGTCGGGCGGGTCGGCGATCGATCCCGACTCGTCGATGATCATCAACACATCGAGCCCGCACGCCTTCGTGAGGTCCGGGTTGTCGATGGGAACCGTGGATTCGCGCGGGTCGGCGGAGGCGGGGAGCGGGGTGAGGAGGGCGGCGAGAAGCGCCACTCCTACCAAGGCGATCAGCCTCGTGGTGCGTCCTCTCCCAGGCACTGCTGCGCAATCTAACGCCGCATGCCGGAACGCGAAAACAGGAACGCGACGTCTGCCGGATACTGGATGTTGAGGTGGCAGTCGTGCCCAGGTCGGTTGTCATGCGACAGACGCATGATACGATGCGTATGTGCCCAAGACCATTCAGATTCGCGACATCGACGACGACGTGTATGTCGCCCTGTCGCGTCGGGCCGCCGAAGCCGGGTTGACCGTTCCGGAGCTGCTCCGCCGCGAGGCGGCACGGTTGGCCGCCCGCCCCACGATGGACGAGTGGCTGGCGAGAACGCGCCGTCGACCGTCCGACATCACCCGCACCGAGGTCCTCGAGGCGGTCGACCACCTCCGCGGCCCCTGGCCCGAGTGATCGTCGTCGACGCCTCCTGCCTCTACGAGGTCGTGGCCGACGCCGCGTCCGCCGAAGAGGCGCGGCAAAGGCTGGCCTCCGACCCCGACCAGGCCGCACCGCACGTGATCGAAGCGGAGGTCCTCGGCGTCATCCGGCGCCAGCACATGCTGGGCCGCCTCGACGGCACCGCCGCCCTTCAGGCGGTGGAGGACCTGCGTGACTGGCCGGGTGAGCGGTTCGGGCACCGGAGCCTCCTCGATCGCGCCTGGGGCCTCCGTGACCGGGTCCGATCGTGGGACGCCCTGTATGTCGCCCTGGCGGAGGCCCTCGGCGCCACCCTGATCACCTTGGATCGGAGACTGGCCGGCGTGCCCGACCTGGATTGCAGCATCGAGGTTCTCGGTCGCTGACTTTCGTACTGCCGGAAACGCAGCGGCACGGCACAGGGCATGCCCGCTCTCGCCGATGTCATGACGGTCATTGACGATGCGTCGTGAGCTCCGAAGCGGCGCACGAGGACAGCCGTCGTGTCCACACGGACGGAACGACGTGCGCTGCCGGGCGTAGGGTGAGCCCGAGCGGCGTCAGCGGCGCCACCGAGCCATCCGTCCGACAAGGAGTGGAGGCATGGTCGATCAGTCTCGGGTGACCTCGGGGTTCGACGTCGAGCTCGTGATGGGCGAGGAGTTCATCCGGTACTTCCTGCTGTGTTCGCTGGACACCGGCTCGATCGCTTTGTCGTCCGAGTCTCAGGGGATCAAGGACGACGGCACGCCCTTCCACGACGTGACCATCATCCATCCGCCCGCCGAGCTCGAGCAGCGGCGCCTGTACCCGGTGCACCCGGAGTTCCTCGGCAACGAGCATCCGTTTCTGCACCTGGGCGCGCCGGTGTACTCGGCGCAGGAGGACGAGTTCGCCGTCACCATCCTGCCCGGCGGCGACGTGGGGGACATCTCGTTGCGGGTGTACCCCTCCGTCTTCGACCTGACGCAGGATCCGCCTCGCGGCATCTCGAACATCCTGCACATCGACCTGACGATCCGCTTCCAGGTGGTGAGCACCGAACGCGCCGACGGCCTGCTCGGCGACATCGGCGTGCAGCTGGCGCTCCTGGACGCCTCCGGGCCGCTCATCGACGCCGCGGTCAGCCTGGGACGGTCGAAGGAGGACATCGTCGCCGACCTGAAGGAGAACGTCGACCGGCGGGTGCCGTTCGCCGTGGCCGGCGGCGGTGCCCTGCAGCGGATCGAGACCCGCACCTACATCGGCGACCCGGACCGGCCCAACGGCATCGGCGTCTACCTCAACCTCGCCCTGCGCGACGGCCCCGAGCCGGGGTCGCTGCTGACCGAGCCGCGCGGCGACGTCACCTTGGCGCAGAACCTCCTCGAGCCCGGCGCCAGGATGGCGTTCGCCTTCCCACCGGAGACCTACGCCAGGCTGAGCGACGACCTGCAGTTCGCCATGGCGGTGGAACGGCCGGATGCGCCCGGCGAGTACCACTACCCGCTGATGGACGGCGACGACCAGATCGGGATCATCAAGGGCATCTCCGTCGAGCCGGAGAGGGTCACCGGCGGCGCCTTCACCAACGTGCTGGTGATCGACATCCACGGCGAGTACGAGATCGACAACTTCTTCGATCCCGGACTTCCACCTGCGTATCCGCCTGGTGCCGACCACGGCGGACAACGGCGTGTTCGACTTCGACGTGCAAGACGACGTCGACCTGAGCCTCGCGGCGTACATCGTCTCGATCCTCCTGGGCGTCGTCGTCTCGTTCTTGCTGCCGCAACTGGGCATCCCGCTGGTGTTCCTGTTGCCGCTGCTCCTGAAGCTCGGCGAGCACGTCGCCGAGGGCATCGTCGGCCCGATAGTCGAGTCCGAGCTCGAGCGCACCTCCTTTCTCGACACCCTCCCTCACAAGCTCGTCGTCGAAGTGCACCGCTGGGACCCCCTCTACTCGACGCTCCACCGCGTCGAGACGGCCGACGTGGAGGTGGCGGTCAACCAACGAGGGCTTCGCCTTCGACGCCGACGCCCTCTTCGTTGGGCGCGCCACCCGACCGCTGCAGACCATGGTGATCCGTTCCGAGACGAGGGACGCCGAGGGAGCCGTCGACGGCCTCGTCTACCGGGCGGCCGACATCGGGCCATTCCTCGACAACGACCTCGTCGACGTGTTCGCGGCGACCGAGCGCATGCCCTACGAGGGCCTTCTCCCTGCTTGAGGGTGACATCGAGCGGCGCCGGGTCGTCCTCACCATGCAGCAGGTGGTCGACCGCATGGCGGCGGGTGACCGCCACCTCGCCGACCTCGACTACCTGCCGCAGAAGGTCGACGTACGCGAGCACCAGATCTACCAGATCCTCGCCGCCACACCGCGCGAGCTAGACGAGATCAGGAACTTGAGCCGCGACCGCCTGCGCACCGAGGTCCGCTCCGAGAGCGGAGCGGTGCTCCGCCTGGCGGCGATCGATCAGCTGGAGTTCGAGCTGGGACGGGCGCCCACCGACGAGGAGATCGAGGCACGCCTCCGGCAGCTGATCGACCTGGTCGTCGAGCCCCTGCTGCCGGCTCGGTTCGAAACCGAGCTCGACCGGCGCCTCACGTTCGACCTGGAACCGCACGAGTTCGCCGATCTGCAGGGCCAGGGCATCCTCGTGCTGGGACGCGGCCACCTCGTGATCCGCACCACGTCCGGAGGAACCGTCTACTACCGGGACTACGAGAAGCCGTTCGAGCCGGACACACCCACCACCGACAACCTGCTCTCGCTGCCCCGGTACACCCACCCCGATCCGTGAGGCGATGAGCTCCGATTGGCGGAGGGAGTGGGATTCGAACCCACGGGACCCCTAATGAGGCCCAACAGTTTTCGAGACTGCCGCCTTCGTCCGCTCGGCCATCCCTCCGTTGACGATTCTAGGCGACCGTCGGACCGCCCCCGTGAGGGTCACCGGTGGCGTCGATCGCCGAAGAACTGCTCGAGGAGCACCGCCGACTCCTCGGCGCGGACGCCGCCGACGACCTCGCAGCGGTGGTTGAGCCGGGCGTCCTGGGGGATGTTGTACAGGCTCCACGCCGCCCCCGCCTTGGGATCGGCGGCGCCGAACACGATGCGCTCGACCCGCGCCCAGACCGCCGCCATGGCGCACATGGGGCATGGTTCGAGGGACACCACGAGCGTATATCCATCGAGTCGCCAGTCCCCGGCCGCCCTGGTGGCCGCGGACAGCACCAGCAGCTCGGCATGGGCGGTGACGTCGCCGGTCGCCTGGCGACGGTTGTGGTCGGTGAAGGCGATCTCCCTCGTCGGGTCGAGCAGCACCGCTCCCACGGGGACGTCGCCCTCGCCGGCGGCGAGCCGGGCCTGGTCGAGGGCAAGGCCCATCGCCATGTCCCAGTCGGGGCCAGCCGTCATCTCAACTCCAGACCGGTCGGATGGGGGACTCCTAGAATGCGGGCACCCGGAGGGATCGCATAGTCTGGCCTAGTGCGCACGCCTGGAAAGCGTGTAGGTGGTGTAAGCCGCCTCGAGGGTTCAAATCCCTCTCCCTCCGCCGGAGAGGTGGCCGAGTGGTCGAAGGCGCTCGCCTGCTAAGCGAGTAGGGGGTTTCAAGCCCCCTCGAGGGTTCGAATCCCTCCCTCTCCGCTGATCACATCTCGGATCCGGCCGGCGGCTCGTCCTCCGGCGACTGGCTCGGCAGCACCGGGATCCGGAGTGCCGGGCGGCTCTGCTCCCGCCGGCTGATCCGCAGCGGAGGCCGCGGTGGCGGACTCCTCGGCGTCGGCAGCGTCTGGGCCCTCGGCAGGCTTGACCGCCGAGCGGAAGCGATCACCCAGCGCGGAGAAGGTGGCGTCGAGGGCGTCGATCGTCGACCGACCGGCATCCTTGACGTCCTGGATCACCGCTTCGTCCCGGGAGGCGGCACCGAGGGCGTTGAAGGTCTGCTCGATGGCGTCGCCCACCTTGTGGAGACTCTCCTTCACCTTGTCCTCGTCGACCGACCTGCCTTCCTTGGCGGCCTGCTCGAAGTGCATCTTCAGCTTGAGACCGAGCCCGGTGAGCTTCGAGCCCACGTCCTCCCAGTCCTCGCGTGCGCTGGCGCCCATGTCGTGGCTCCTTCCTCGGGTCCATCCACGGTACCGCGCTCGCGTACCCGGCGAGCCTGCCGGTCACTCCTCGGGGTCGCTGTCCTTCAGTCGTGCCTCGCTACCGAGGAGCGCCACGATGCGGGCGACGACGATCGACCAGGAAGATCTGGCCGATCAGCGCCTCGAAGATAGCCAAGGTGCGACCCGTCTCGGTGACCGGCGTGATGTCGCCGTAGCCCACCGTGGTCAGCGTCACGAAGCTGTAGTAGATGAAGGTGCCCAGTGTTCCGACCGATACCGATGGATAGGCCGCCGGGTCGGCGCGGAAGAGCTCGAGGTAGAGCAGGCTGAAGGCAACCCCGATCTGCAGGTAGACGGCGATCGACCCGTACACCGTCTTCACCGTCACCCGCTTGTGGCGGACAATGCGGTTCAGGATGGCGATAGGTGACACGATCAGGAAGATGCCGAGGCCGACTCCTCCGATGACTTCCAGCACCGAGCGGTCCGGCAGGACGGCACCGATGACCGCCGTGACCCAGATGATGGCGGCGACGTTCACCAACCAGGGCTTCACCCAGGACGCGCGAAGGGTGAGCACGACCACGGCGCCGCCCACCACCGCGGTGGCGATGGTGACTGCTTCCTTGCTGAACGGCTCGATCGCCATCGGGAGGACGATCAGCACGATCAACAGGAGGACGACCACCCCATAGGCGTCCGACGACCGCTCGAAGTCGCGGTACCACGCCCGGAGCCGCGCTGCCTTCGTCACCGTCCTCCCGAGCCTCTCGTCGACGACGGGAGCGTAGGGTCGGGACGGGGTCGCCGGGGCGGACCGCACACCATGGACCTCGCTCGGGTGACAGGCGACAGCGTACGGAAGCGCCGAATCGAACCATGGGGCCTGAGCGGCGTCGACGTATCATCGAGCGATCTGCGGGATCGAGTCGGGAATGACGTCACCTGAACCGCGTGCTGCTCGAGGCAACCCGGCCCGACGCGGCATCGGGCGATGAGCCGCACCTACGTCGATTTCGACGTGTCGGTGCGGGCCGAGCCGGGCGGCTACCGGATAACCGCCCGCTTCGGCGACGAGACGGCCGAGCGGACCTTCCCCGATCCGTTCGATCAGGCCGACCTGGCAGCCTTCTACGACATGTTCGGCGGAGCCCGTCGACGGGGGCCTGAGGCAACCGAGCACCTGGAGCGGGCACGGGCTTTCGGCGATCGGCTCTACCAGGCCGTATTCGCCGACGAGTTGGACAGGCTGCTGGTCGCCTCGAAGCGCACCGCGGAGGCGGCCGGCCAGGGTGTCAGGATCCGCCTTCATCTCGGCGAAGCCCCAGTCCTCGTCAACCTCCCTTGGGAGTACCTCTACCGAAAGGCCGCCGACGACTTCCCGGTGCTGTCGAGCTGGACGCCCCTGGTGCGCTACCTCCCGGTAGAGGACGGCGGTCCCCCGGTCCGGGTCAAACCGCCCCTCAAGATCCTGGTGATGATCTCCGACCCGATCGAGTACAAGGGGACGCTCGACACCGAGGCGGAATGGGACAGCCTGCTCAGGGCGCTCGGCGCCAAACGCGCCGCCGGGCTCGTCGAGGTGGAGCGACTGGCGGTCGCCACCGAGGCCGAGCTGCAGGTGGTGCTGGGCCGTACCGACGTCCACGTGTTCCACTTCATCGGCCACGGCGAGTTCGACACCGCCGAGCAGGACGGCGTGCTCCGGTTCGAGGACGAGCACCGACGTACCACCCCGGTCACCGGACGGGCCCTCGGCGACACGCTCAAGGACAGCAGGAGCCTGAGGTTGGTGGTGCTCAACAACTGCGAGGGTGCCCGGGCGGCCGATCTCGACCCGTTCACCGGTGTCGCCCAGAGCCTCATCAGGAAGGGCATCCCTGCGGTGGTCGCCATGCAGTTCGAGGTGACCGACCAGGCGGCGAGGGAGTTCTCCAGGGGTTTCTACGGCGGGATCGGCGACGGGTTCCCGGTGGACGGGGCACTGGCCGAGGGGCGCAAGTTCATGAGCCGCGTGGCAGGGGGTTTCGAGTTCGGCTCGCCGGTGCTGTACCTGGCGGCCCCTACCGGGGAGATCTTCGACGTCGCCGTGGCTCCCCCATCTCCAGATCCCGCTCCGACGACCGTGATCGAGGATGAGGACCAAGAAGACGAAGGACCGTCCGATCCGGTGTCCACCGATGATGACGATCCGGGGTCACCCGGCGGACCGGGCCCAATCGAACCGAAACGCAAGTGGTGGCCGTGGGCAGTGGCGGTGGTGGTCGTGCTGGCGGTTGCAATCTTCCTCTTGGTGCGTCCGGGGCCGGACGAGGACGGCGACGGCAATGCGGACTTCGACAGCGTCCACCTGGCGTCGGCCCCCACCATCGACGGCGATGGGAGCGATTGGCCTGAGGGACCGCTCTACCCGACGCCTCATGTTGCGGAGGGCGAGCCCGACCCGAGGGTCTCCTCGGAGTGGCGGCTTGGTTGGGACGACGAAGCCCTCTACCTGTTCGTCGTGGTGTCCGATCCGGAGGTGATGGTCCGGCATGCCACCCAGCCGTGGTTGCTCTACCGGGGTGACGGGATCGACATGATCTTCGGAGCCGACCCGAGCCGACCGGGCAGCGAGGTGTTGCGCGACGACGACATCCAGATCTCGATCGGGCCCGACACCCCGGAAGCCACCAGTGCCGTGGCCGGTCGCCAGGTGCCGTCGCCGCCGTCGTCGAACACCGACTCGGAGTGTCCGGGCAGGGTCTTCGGTGACGGCGCCGCCGCACCCGACGTCGAGGCGGCGGCTACCGCCACCAGCCTGGGATATCAGATCGAGGCAAGGGTGCCGTGGACGGTGATCGGGCGGGCGCCCGACCCGGGCGGCGTCTACGGGACCATCTTGACCGTGTCCGACGTCGACGACGACGGGAGCCGGAGGGGAAGTCGGAGCAGCAACCCGGACCGGGAGGCGGCCAAGCACTGCCCGAGCCAATGGCAAACCCTGGAGCTCGCTCCCTGAAGGCAGAGCAGCGTGGTCAGCCGGGGAGCCAGGCGAGGAGTTGGTCGGCGGTCTCCCGTTCCGGCCAATACGTGCAGTGGGTGACGCCTCGGCCCCGGTCGAACTCGACCCGGTTGCCTTCGGCGATGGCGTTGCCGGCGGCGAAGCCTGACCACACGCCACGGGTGGGGACCACGAGGTCGTTGCCTTCGTCTCGGAACACGAAGTCGAGGAACGAGTCTTGGGCGCCCTGCACCAGGCCCTTGAGCCCCGGCCGGGTCGGTTCGAAATCCGACGCCAGGGCGAAATACTCCGCCTCGACGTCTGGCCCGCCGGCGAGCCTGGTCAGGAAGTCGCCGCCCGGTCGCATCGCCGCCAGGCCATCCAGCCCGGTGAGCGCCCCCTGGGCCAGGGCCTTCACGACGCTGAGCACCGCATCGAGGACCTCGGCGACCGGTACGCCAGGGAACAGGTTCGCCACCGTGGCCATCCGGTCGAGCAGGACGGTGAGGTGCTCGGGGTCGACGAGGGCGGTGCCTTCGTTCGGGGTGCCGACGAACACCATCCGGCGTACCCGCATCGGCGAGCGGTCGACGTCACCGAGCTCGCCGGCCAGCGCCCGCCCCACCAGGCCGCCCCGGCTGTGGCAGACCAGGTCGACCTCGAGCGTGGCTCCTCCCGGGAGCAGGTCGAGGAGCCAGCCGACGTTGTGCTCCGGCGTCATCGACAACGAGGGATGGTCGAAGGCGAGGACGCGTCCCTCGTAGCGCCGGTGCAACTCGTCGATCACCGTCTGCGGCAGCCCGCCGAAGGCGCCGTGCGCCGTCGAGAAGGTCCCGTGGACGAAGACCAGCGCCGGGCCACCGGCCAGCCGCCCCCAGTCGTCGCCGGTCCACGGGTCGGTGAGCGCCCGGGCGAAGTCGGCCGGGCCGAAGCGCCTCAGCCGGTGCGGACGGTGGTCGTCCTCCCAACTTCGGACCAGGGAGCCGCCGGCGCGAACCGCCATCTCGACCACCGGGAAGGCAACCACCTGGATCAGCTTGCGCCCTATCGTCCCCGCCAGGCCGCGGGTCGCTGGGACGTCGTCGTCCGGGGCGACCGGCGGGACTCGGGCCCGCAGCACGAACACCTTCTCACCTCCGACGCCCCGAGTGGCGGTGGGTTGAGGAGCCTGGGTGTCTACGTCGTCCAGGGGGAAATGGATCGACACCGCCCCGTCCTCATCGGTGACGATCGCCACCTGCCCGTACCCGGGGCCGAGGTCCGGAGCGGTCAACACCATCGCCTCGCCGTAGGTGGGGCCGCGCACCGCGGTGTCGGTCGTCTCCTGGACAACCGACAAGGAGATCGTCTGCTCCTCCCGCATGCCGGCGCGCTCGAGGGCAGCGGCCATCTCGGGAGTGACGTGGTCTCCACCCACGGCGCTGCGGGTGGTGTCGTCGAAGTCGGAGGGCTCGAGCGCCCAGCCCACACCGTGGAAGCCGCCGGCGGCCAGCGTGTACCCCATGCCGAGGTCGATCGCGCCGCCGCCATCTACGGTGAACTCGATGCTCACGGCGAGCCGTCGGCGTCCCTTGGGCCCGCCCAGCTTGAGCGCCGGGTGCCCGTAGTAGACGTAGGCCAGCCAGGTGGCGTTGGCGGAGTCGGCGTCGGTCTGGGCGAAGCGGCGACGGACCGAGCGGAGGTAACCCCCGACCGTTTCGCCTCGATTCGATGCCTCGTAGAACCCGATGGACACCTCCTTGGCCAGGTCGTCGGACACCGACCACAGCGGAGCCACGAACCCGCGGAAGCCGCCCCTGACGGCGAATCCGGCCACCCCGGCGTACGACCCGAGGATGTCGTCGGCGGTCCCCACCTGACAGGCGTTGAGGAACAGGAACGCCCTCCCGGAGCGGGTGACGCCGGCGTCGCGGAAGACGAACGACGACAGCCGAGCCCCCGAAGACAGCATCAGGTAGGCGCCGCTGCGGTCCGGGTCGTTGATGCCGTGACCGGCGAAGTGAAGGGCCTCGAAGGAGAATCCGTCGTCGTCGAAGCGACCGCGAAGGGCGGCGTCGACGTACTCGGGGAGGGCGTCGACCGACCGCGCCCGGAAACGGCCGGCCAGCGCCTCGGCCTCGGCGACCGCCGACGGGAGTGGCCGCACCCCCCGGGCATCCTGGTAGTGGCCGACGACCACGCCGAGCGCATCGGTGGCCAGCGGGCTCGGTTCCGGGGGCGCCAGCCGGTCGAGCGGCCAGCGTCCGATGTCGACCTGGGCGCCGAGGAAAGGAGGGCTGTCCGGGTCGAGCGGCTCGGGGAGGACGGCCAGCTCCCACGGCACATGAGGCTCCTCGGTGAGCAGTTGCACGACCGGGGAACGCCGCAGGTCGGCCGCGACTTCAGGGCCGGCTACGGCGTTCCACACGGTGCCGAGCGCATCCCAGAACTCGTCAGGCAGGTGGTCGGAGATGGTCCGGCCGATGCCGCGTAGGACCTCGTCGGTGGTCCGGTCGTTGACGTGCTGACCGACGTCGCGGATCAGCTGGGTGGCGAATCGCAGCGAGTCGTCGCCGAGGTCGATGTCGACCGCCGGAGCCGCGGAGGCGAGGTGGGGCGACTGGAGGGCGAGCTTGTAGAGACCGCTGGCGGCGCCCCCGACCCGCGTGATGACGATCGACAGGTCGAGTGGCTGGTCCGACAGCGGCGCGATCGGGCTCGACTCGGACGGGGTTTCCACCCTGCGGGCTGCGGCGGCCGTGGTCGGGTCCCCGGCCACGTTGACCTTGATCTCCTTCGTCAGCTGGCCGCACGGCGTTCCCTGGTAGGTGAAGAGGGCGCACACCCGCTCCACCCAGACCCCGACCTGCGGGTCGTACCACGAGGGCGGCGTCGGGGGTCTCAGCTCGAAGACGAGTGGCCCGCCGGTCGCCGTCGCCACGTCGACTTCGACCTTGCCGTGACCTCCCGACCCGTCGGTGACCTCGAACACGCTGACCAGGGTGACCCCCAGTTCAACGATCGTGGTGCCTGCCGGCAGATCGGCGATCGACAGCACCCCGCCGACCGCGCCGGGCATCGGCTCCGGACCGACGGTGACGCTCACCGTGAACGGCTCCGCCAGCCCGACAACGGTCGGTGCCTCCATCCCGCCGTGGCCGGTGAAGGTGCGGGACGAAACGGCCGGGGGCGGCTCCGCACCGATGGCCGGCGGCTGACCAGGCGACGGAGGTGAGGCGGGGGTGGTGCTGGTGGGCCGGCACCGGCTGGGCGGAGCACAGGCGGCGGAGGCGACGGCGGGGGAGGTGCGGGTGGGCCGGCACCGGCAGGCGGCCCCTCTTCGGCCTTGACGCCACCGCCGCGGCGGGGCGGCTCCGGGTCGTAGCCCGGCTCGTCGCTGAAACCGACGATCACCGATCCGACGGTCAACACCCCGGAGGCCCTGCCGGGTCCTCGACCTCCGCCAGGTCCGTGATCGGGACCCGGTTGAGCGCGTCGAGGACGATCACCGAGCCCAGTCGATCGTCGGGTCGGGCCGATGCCAGCAGCGACTCCAGCCGGGCGGCGTCGAAGCGGTACCAGGCGTCGCCGTCGATCTCCCGGCGGTGGACGAGGGCGGCGGCGATCTCGCCGCGGTTGGCGAGCCGGCGCCGCGCGCTCTCGACGGTCATGCCGCTCTCGAGCCGGACAACGTCGATCCGATTCATGGTGCGCTCTTCCGTCGAGGACGCCGCTCCGCCACCGACCGCTGGTCGATGCTACCTACGCCGACCCGCATGGGCCCCAGGTGACACCCAACCGCTCGGTCGACCGACCTCGCCAGGGCTCCCACGTATCCAACCGGCACCAGCGACCCCGGTAACGTGGAGCTCGAGCGGGCCCGTAGCTCAGTCGGTTAGAGCAGCGGACTCATAATCCGTCGGTCGCAGGTTCGAGTCCTGCCGGGCCCACCGACACCTGTGTGCGATCTCGGTTGACACTGGATTCATCCTGCTCGGTTGATTGCTTTCCACCGTCTCGGTTGATCCCTGACGGCGCCCCGGTTAATGCTTGACACAGCCCTAAAGGCGTCACGCGACGACCGGCGTCGTTGCACATGCAACATCAACCCGATAGACCAGGTTGGTCTGGTCTGATAGACTGAGCACCATGTCCGTCACGGTGAACGTCCAGGAGGCGAAGACCCGGCTCTCCGAGCTCCTCGTCAGGGTCGAGCACGGCGAGGAAGTTGTCATCGCCCGCGCCGGCCGGCCGGTGGCACGGTTGCAGCCGGTGGAGAAGGCCCAGCCACGCAGCTTCGGTGGATATGCGCTCAGCGTGACCGAGTCCTTCTTCGAACCGCTCCCCGAGGAAGAGCTGGCCGCTTGGGAGTGAGCTTCCTCCTCGACACGCATGTGTTCCTGTGGCTGCTCGGTGAGCCAGACCGTGTCGCCCGAGCCGTGCGGAGCCGGCTTGCCGACCACGACAACCCACTGTTCGTGTCCGCCGTGTCGGCGATGGAAGTGGCCACCAAGGTCCGGCTCGGGAGGTTGGCTGCCGCCGGACTGGTCGAGACCTGGCAGGACCGGGTCGGCGAGCTGGCTGCGGCCGAGTTGTCGCTCACCACCCCGCACGCCTTGCTCGCCGGGTCGATGGCCTGGGAACACCGTGACCCGTTCGACCGGATGCTTGTGGCCCAGGCGCTGGTGGAGAACCTCACATTGGTGACCAACGATCGGGCGATCGTCTCGATCCCCGGGCTCAAGTCCCTGGCCTGGGGTCGATAGCCAATGACCCGCGCCTGATTCGGCTTGACCACTCCTGGGCCGCCGGACGAGGACCTACGAAGGGAGTGACGGCACGTGTGCTGTCGTCGACGACTGGGTAGCACCAGGTGCGGTTCGGCGTGGCGGTCGTGGGACGTGCCGCGGACGTGAAGAGCGGAGCAAAGATGACCGAGCGTGCCGTGGTTATCGCCGGGGGAGGTCCGACCGGGCTGATGCTGGCGGCCGAGCTGGCGCTGGCGGGGATCGACGTCGTCATCGTCGAACGACGCGCCAGTCAGGATCTCGACGGCAAGCGAGCCGGGGGTCTTCACTCGCGCACCATCGAGGTGCTCGATCAGCGTGGCGTCGCGGAGCGCTTCCTCTCGGAGGGACAAACGCATCCGTTCGTGGGCTACGCCGGGACCTTTCTGGACATCAGCGACTTCCCCACCCGCCACAACTACATCCTCGCGCTCTGGCAGAGCCGCTTCGAGCCCATCCTCGCCGGCTGGGTCGAAGAGCTCGGGGTCCCGATCCTTCGTGGCTCGCGAGGTGGTGGGCTTCGCGCAGGACGGCGCCGGCGTCGACGTCGAGGTGTCCGACGAAACGACCATCCGAGCCGAGTACCTCGTCGGGTGCGACGGAGGGCGCAGCCTGGTCCGCAAGGCGGCCGGCATCGACTTTCCCGGGTGGGATCCGACGAGCAGCTACCTGATCGCCGAGGTCGAGATGGACGAGGAGCCGGAGGTCGGCATGCGCCCCGAGGGTGGTGGCATCGGTCCCGTCAACCGGGAGGAGGGCGGAGGGCCGTACGGGGTCGTGCTGCTCGAGAAGGACGTCGAGCACACCAGTGAGCCCACCATGGAGGAGCTCAGCGAGGCGCTCGTCGCTGCCTATGGGACGGACTACGGGGTGCACAGCCCCACGTGGATCTCCCGGTTCACCGACATGACCCGGCAGGCGGCGTCCTACCGCCAGGGACGCGTGCTGCTCGCCGGCGACGCCGCACACGTGCACGGCCCGCAAGGTGGGCAGGGCCTCAACACCGGTGTGCAGGATGCCGTGAACCTGGGATGGAAGCTGGCCCAGGTGGTCAACAAGACGTCACCCGAGAGCCTCCTGGACACCTACCACGCCGAACGGCATCCGGTCGGTGCCCGGGTGCTGCAGAACACCATGGCGCAGGTCGCGCTCAGCCGCATCGACGAGCGCAGCCAGGCGCTCCGCGACACCGTGCTCGACATGCTCAGCATGGACGAGCCGCGCACGCGCATCGCCGCGATGATCTCCGCGCTCGACATCCACTACGACCTCGGGGACGGACACCCGCTGCTCGGGCGCCGCATGCCCGATCTCGACCTGGTCACCGCCGACGGCCCGCTGCGCGTGTTCACCTTGCTGCACGACGCCCGTCCCGTGCTACTGAACCTCGGTGAGCCCGGGGCATTCGACATCACGCCGTGGGCGGCACGAGTTCAGCTGGTCGACGCGGCGCATACCGGGGTGTGGGAGCTCCCCATGCTCGGCGAGGTCACCGCTCCACCGGCCGTACTGATCCGGCCCGACGGACATGTCGCCTGGGTGGGAGACCACACCGACCCCGGGCTCCCGGACGCGCTGACCACCTGGTTCGGACCGCCTACCTCCTCATAGCGCTCGGTGAGCCCGATGACGCGAGGAGGGGAGGCCGTCGCCGGCCTCCCCTCTCGGTCGTCGAACCAGGCGGGCTCAGGGGATGAAGGTCCCCTCCGGGCCTGCCGGTGCCGGGATGGGGAAGTTGCCCGGTACCGGGATCCCGGGAACGCCATTCACGGTCTGGGTCGAGTAGGCGTAGGTCAAGACGCCGAAGGCGATGGCGTCGGCGTTCACCTCGAGGGCGTGCAGGTCATTGTTGGCGAACGTGTCACAGGCGAGGTGGTAGCAGGGGTCGAACTGGGCGCCGACCGTCCCGCCCCAGATGCTCTGCTGCTCGGCCGTCTTCACGACCTCGGCGCCGGTGAACAGCCCGCCGGCCGGGATGTCGTCGAGGATGAACGCCTGGTAATCGCTCCGCCCGCTGAACTGGGTGTCGTCGTACGGCTCGCCGCGGCAGCGTGAAGAACGACTCGAACGTGTCCTCTATCTGCACCGACCCGGCGGGGATGGGGATCCCAGGTGGCGCCGGGAACGACGAGGTGTCGCCGTCGTACACCATGAAGATGTAGTTGGGCGACCCCACCATGTCGAAGTTCTGGTAGAGCGCGATCCGATCCTTCTCTGCCTGGCTGAGGCCCGCCACGTAGGCGGTCGACCCCAGCAGGCCACCCTCCTCGGCGCCCCACCAGGCGAGACGCACCGTGTTCTGCGGGATGTGGTTGGCGAGCTGCTCGGCCAGCTCCAACAACGACGCCGAACCGGAGCCGTTGTCGTTGATCCCGGGACCGGCCTGCACCGAGTCCAGGTGGGCACCTGCCATCACCACGTTGTTGTCGTTGACGCCGGTCAGCTCGGCGAGGATGTTCACCTGCGGCCGGTTCTCTGGCGGGTCGACGTCGACCAGGGCGGTCGAGCCCGCCTGCGCCAGTGCCTCACCGTTGGCGAACGACCCGCCCACCACGGGGATGGTGACTGCGGCGCCGTCGGGGAGCAGCGTACCCACGATCAGTCCTTCGCGGTCCGGGGTGTTGCCCTGGTTGAAGATGATCACCGCTTCGGCACCGGCATTCTGGGCGTTGATCGCCTTTACGCCGAACGTGCACGTGCCCCTCTGGATCGAGCGCGATATCGGAAGTGCCCGACCAGTCGCCGGTGAAGTCGCCCGCCTCACAGCCGCTGGTCGACGCTCGCGGCGGGACCAGGTTGATGTCGACCGGGATGACATTCCCGGTCACGGTGCCGAAGCCGCTCCCCGTGAAGACCCCCGTCTCGTACACCGCGTTGACCGGGGTCAACTGCTGCAGCGTGGGCGGCGGGAAGAACAGGAACGGGAACTCGTCCAGCGATACGCTCCAGCCGGCTGCCTCCAACGTGTCGACCACGTAGTCCACGCTGGCGTCGTACCCCGGGGTACCGGCCGCACGGGTGCCTCCGTTGGCGTCGGCGATGGCCTGGAGCGCCGCCTGGTGCTCGCGGACCTCGCCGACCCGCACACACTCGAGCAGCTTCGAGTAAGTGTTGTTGTCGCGGTTGTCGCAGGCGGTCTGCGGCGGCGCCGCCGAAGCGGCCGTCGCCGGTAGCAGCGCCATCAGCAGTGCTACCGCTCCCGTGAGCGCGCCGAGCCTCGCTCGGCGCATCCTCCATATCGATCGGGACATGTCCCCTCCTCTGGTCAGCGGCCTTGCGGCCTATCCGCCCCCATTGCGCGCGCGACCTTACGCTTTTCAGACGATCCCTGCTCGGCGAGGTGGGCCGTCAGAGGGTCGCCAGGGTGACGTTGCCGAGTCGGGAGCCGTAGGCGCCGCGCAGCCGCACCTTCTCCTCGATGGCCTCGATGATGGCGGCGGCGAAGTCGACGTCGTGCAGCTCGGAGGCGCTGCCGATGCCCCCGGGGCTGAACACGTTCACCTCCATGAGCTTGGACCCGATGATGTCCAGCCCGACGAGGAACATCCCGTCCTCGACCAGCTTGGGTCTGGTGAGCTCGACCAGCCGGAGCATCTCGGCGGTCACCGCCACCGGCTTCGCCTTGCCACCGGCGTGCATGTTCGACCGGGGATCTTCGGTGTCGTTGCGTCGCCTGATGGCGGCGAACGTGCCGTCGACCTGCAACGCCTCACCGTTCATGACGAACAGGCGAATGTCCCCCCGGTCGGCGCCCCGCAGGTATTCCTGGGCGACGACGAACCCGTCGCGGGTGATCGTCTCGATGATCTGATTCAGGTTCTCCGGCTTCCGGCCCTTGAGGACGAACACGGCCTGCCCTCCCGATCCCTGCAGCGGCTTGAGTACCGCCCGGCCACCGTGATCGTCGACGAAGGCCTTGATGTCATCCGGGTCACGGGAGATCAGCGTCGCCGGACGGACCTCCTCCGGAAAGTGCTGAAAGTAGGTCTTGTCGAGCGCATCGGCGAGGTGGACCGGGTCGTTGAGCACGATGACGCCGCGCGCCGCGGCCAGCTGGCCGAACAACACCCCGGATGTCTGCGCCCACGGCCGGTCGACGGCATCGTCGGACGGGTCGTTGCGCAGCAGGAGGACGTCCAGGTCGTCGACGGTGATCTTCTCCCGCCTGCTCCCGCCGAAGAGGTCGGAGGCGAAGCTGGTCAACGATCGGTAGCGCTTGTCGTCGGGACGGCTGGCCACCCCGGTGACCGTCCCGTCGACCTCCTGTGCCAGGTCGCCGACCCCCATCGTCCACACCTCGTGGCTCCGCCTGGCGGCGGCGAAGGCGAGCCGCGTCGTCGTGTACAGCGGATGTTCCGTGGCCACCTCGTTGACGACGAAGCCGATCTTCATGCGGCGATCCCGCCTAGGTCGAGCACGGTGGCCCCGGCCCTGATCTCCGCCAGCCGGTCACGGCAGAGGTCGGTGTCGAGAAAGCGTGGGCGGAGCGCCGGCGGCTGGAGCACGCCGCGCTCGAGCAGATCGGCGATGAGCGGCTCGTCCTCGAGGGTGACCTTGCCGACGAACTGGAGATCAAGCGAAGCACCGGATGCAAGGTGCTCCCAGAGGCGCAGCAATCCGCGGAGGTAGACGGCGTCCTTGGTCATCCCTCCCGAGCGGTGGGCCCGCATGGCGATGGTGAACGCCGTCCGCGGGGTGGCGCCCATCTCGACCAGGCCATCGACCGTCTCGGCGAACCCCGCCCGCTGTCCGACCAGATCGGCGGCGACGACTCGCAGGGCGAGGATGCGAAGTCGGGACCGGTCGAGACCTCCCGACAGGTGCTCGGCGATGACCGCCAGCGCCTCCTGGTTCTCGTCGTATCCGGCGAGGCCGGCGGCCAGCAGGTGGAGCGGCTGGGCGATCCCGTTGGCATAGGTCAGGACGTGGACGCCGACCTCGTGGTTGAGGACCACGGGCAGGCGGTCGAGAGCGATCCGGGTATCGGCCCCGATGTAGAGGTCGCCGTTCTCGACGAGGATCCCGGTCACGTCGGCACCGACGAACACCTGGGCGCCCAACTCGGGATGGGTCGACCGGTACCAGTCGATCTCGGCACGGGCGGCGGTGGCGACATCCCGGGCCGACACCGTGACCCGATCTGGCGGCATCACCACCGGCATCGCCAGCAAGGCGTCGGCCAGGTCGACCAGAGATCGCTCGACCGGCCCGAAGACCTCCACACAGGCGGGGAGGAACCGATCCGTGTTACGTGAGGCCAGGAGATCGAGGCGGGCCTCCAGTTCGCGCTTCTTGTTGCAGGCGAGGATGCGGACTGCCGCATCGTCCACCTTCGTCGGTTCCACCCGGCTCAGCCGATCACCGATCTCGGCCAGGTCGGCGATCGGTCGGTACTCGAAATGCGGCTCGGCAACCGAGCCGTCGAGGAAAGCGGCCCGTTGCTCGGCGACGTTGACCGGCGTCGTGTAGAAGAGGAACGGCAGCAGGCCGCAAATCTCTGCCAGCTCGTGGTCGACGGCGAGGTCGTCGGCGGTCACCGGCATCGCAGATGGGCCTCCCACACCGGGGCTGTCGTGGCGGCGAGAGCAGCCGAGAGCTCGGTGACCGCGGCGCGGTCGCATCGTCCGGACCATTCGTCCATGAAGTCTTTCCTGAACTCGATGGCGAGCGCGCCGCCGCGGGACCCGTACCGATCGGCCAGGTACCTGGAGAGGTGACCGCCCCTGAACCTCACGTTCTCCCGGGCGTCGATGGGCTCTCCGCCGAAGGAGCCCGCCCGCATGGCGGCGATGAAGGCATCTGCCACCGGTCGCCATCGCCCCGGCAGGAACCCGGTGCCCAGATTGACCAGTGGGTTGTCGACGGCCGGCGCCGGGGGGCTCGACGGGCCGGCTGTCCTGTGGTTGTAGGAGTGGACGTCGTACAGCACGAAGCCGCCGTGGGCGTCGATCGCCCGCTCGATCAGCCGGGATAGCCTCCGGTAGAAGCCGTCGTAGAGCCGCCGGGAACGGGCGACGACATCGTCGTCGGGCTCCGTCCGCCAGACGTCGATGCCCCACGCCTGCTCGGGCCGGCGATAGACGGATTCGGAGCGGGGCCGGTTGAGGTCGACCTCGAACCGAGAGCGGTGGACAACGACCCGGCAGTCGATGCCGGCGGCGATCTCATCGGTGTGCGGGTCTTCCTGGCGAAGTCTGGTCGCCTCGTCGGCAGCCATCAGGGCGCCGACCTCGGGGCGCAGCTCGTGGCCGGCGTGGATGCAGGTGGCGACCACCGGGCCGATCGCGCCGGTGGGCCAAGAGGCGAAACGCATGCCGCCAGATACCCGTCGCCCGCCCCCGACAAACCTGAGACCGCGGCCCGTCCGTTGCCGGGCGCGCCATCCGCCCGAGATGGGTACGGATACGGGCCAGCCGCCCGGCCCGCAGGGTCAAGCGGCCACCAACGACCGGGCGAGCTCCCCGGCTCGTTGCGCACCGAGCGCGGCCAGTGTCGATTCGGCCCCGCGGTTCCGGTCCACCCCGGCTACTCGAGCCCGTCGCACATCGCCACGCGGCTCCGCCGTCCGGTCGTAGCCGCCCGAAACCGACGTGTGCCCCCGGTGCCGGCGGGGTACGGGGTTGCGATCATGACGGCGGTGCAGCTTCCCGACTCGGAACTCCGCTATGTGTCCGACTCCGAGCCCGGCTTCCGCCGGGTACGGGCCGGAAGGGGATTTCGCTATGTCGCCGGCGACTCGCGGGGTCCGTCCCGAGCCGACAAGGAGCGCATCGCCGCCCTGGCGGTGCCCCCGGCGTGGACGCGACGTATGGATCTGCCGGCGGGGCGACGGTCACATCCAGGCGACGGGGAGGGACGATGCCGGACGCAAGCAGTACGTGTACCACCCGGAGTGGATCCGGCTGCAGAGCGAGGCGAAGTTCGACGCCTTGGAGGCGTTCGGGGTTCGGTTGCCCGGGTTGCGACGCGCCGTCGCCGACGACCTGTCCGACCGCGGGTTGACCAAGCGAAGGGTGACCGCCCTGACCGTCCGCCTTCTGGACACCACGCTGATTCGGGTTGGGAACGAGCGGTACGCCGGCGTCGACGGCTCGTACGGCCTCACCACCCTGGAGCGGCGGCACGTCGAGGTGGTCGGGTCACGGCTGACCTTCAGTTTCGTGGCCAAGGGTGGAGAGGACTACGACGTCACCGTCCGTGACCGCCGGCTCGCCGAGCTGGTGAAGCAGTGTCGCGATACCGGCGGGCAACGGCTGTTCACCTACGAGACGGACAACGGGGGGATCCGGTGCCATCGATTCCACCGACGTGAACGACTATCTGCGTGAGGTGACCGGCGAGCCGTTCACCGCCAAGGACTTCCGCACCTGGGGCGCATCGGCGTCGGTGACCGCCTCCCTCGGCGAGCAGGTTCGGGGGACCGAGGACGGGGCGACCGCATGGCTGGCAGCGGTCGACGATGCCGCCGAGCTGCTCGGCAACACCCGGGCGGTGTGCCGGGCGTCGTACGTGCACCCCGTCATCGAGGACGCCTTCCATGACGGGCGACTGGCAGACGCCTGGAGCCGGTCACGGCGGTCCCGGTGGATGGCCCGGGGCGAGCGGACGCTGCTGAGGATCCTCCGCAGCTGACGGTGCGGATCCGCCGGTCGTCAGCCCGGGTCACCGGCGACGAACTCGGCTTTCGTCGACCCGGCCCAGCGGCGCCGTCGCCGGCCCGTCGATCACCGACCCGTCGGAGGCGAACCGCGAGCCGTGGCACGGACAGTCCCAGGTGGCATCGGCGGCGTTCCACCGCACGTGGCAGCCCAGGTGGGTGCACCGGGCATCGTGAACCTGGAGATTGCCCTCCGCGTCGCGAGAAGCGGCCACGTGGCGACCGCCCGCCTTGACCACTCGACCCTCGCCGGCCTCGAGGTCGGCGAGGCCGCCCGCCGACGACAGCCGCCCGCCGAAGAAGTGGGCCGCAACGGCTTCGTTGTAGCGCAGCACGTTGCCGGCGGTACGGAGCCAGGTCCGCGGTGTGTCCTCCGCCAGCTCGGGCCACGGGTGGGCGCGCCCTTCGATCAGGTCGGTGACGACCCGGGCGGATGCCGCCGCGTTGGTGAACCCCCATTTGGCGAACCCGGTGGCCGCGTAGGTCGGGACCCCCGAGAACGGCAAGCTTCCCGCGAAGGGAAGGCCGCTAGCCGGCTCGTAGTCATGGGCGGACCATCCATGGGTCACTTCCTCGACGGAGAAGCGCTCGCGGGCCCAGTCCTCCAGGATCCCCAGCCGCTGCTCGGCATCGGGGTCGCGGCCGGTGCGATGGCCCTCCCCCCCGATCAACACCCGATCACCGCCGGCGACGATCGGGCGCACGGAACGGGTGCCGGGGTCGTCCAGGCCCAGGTACATCCCGGTGGGGGCCGGGCCGGAGAGCGAGGCGGCGATCACATACGACTGCCATGGCCGCGTGGTGGCGAACTGACCGCCACGGTTGACGATCGGCAAGTGGGTGGCCAGCACCACCACCTGTGCGTCGATGTCTCCCTGCGACGTGGTCAGCCGCCCCTTCGACGAGATGTCCGTGACGGCGCACCCGGAGACAACGGTGGCACCGTGCGCCAGCAACGCCCTCGCCATCAACCGGCACAGCTCCGCCGGGTCGACCATGCCCTGGTCGTCGAGGCGCACCGCGGCGGCGACCGGGAAGGGAAGGCCGATGTCCCCGGAAACCACGTCGACCGCCAGCCCGGAGGCGGCGGCCGCCGACGCCTCCTCCTCGATCTGGCCGACCCCGGGCGGGCTCACCGCGTACGTGTAGGCGGAGGCCGCCGCCCAGGGTGTCCCCTCGCCGGCACCGGCGATCCTGGCCAGCTCGGCGACGCCCCACTGGTTGGCGGTGGCGTAGGCGGCGGCGACCTCGGCGCCGTGGGTCTGGCTGATCCTGTGGTAGATCGCGCCGTGCAGTGCGGTGACCTTCGCCGTCGACCGGCCGGTGACGCCTGCTCCCACCCGGTTCATCTCGATCACGACCACCTCGTGACCGGACTCGGCCAGGCGGAGCGCAGTGCTGAGCCCGAAGATGCCGCCGCCGACGACCACGACCTCGGCCCGACCGCCGGGGAGCGCCGACGTGCCCGGCTCGTGGTCGTCCCTCGAGTCGAGCCAGAACGAGCCGACCGGGTTCCCTGGGTCCATCCGCTCCCTGTTCCCGATCCGGCACGTTCCGAAACCATGGAGCCGCCGGCGTTGGCGCCCGACAGGGCGGTCCGCCCCCGATTCGGACTACGCTCGCACTACGAACATCGCTGCACCCCCTCCGCAGGAGCGCTCCTTGATCGAAGACTCATCGAGCGTCGGTGAAGCTGGCGCCCCGGCGTTCACCGATCGGTGGCAGCTCGCAATGGAGGCGGGCGGCGTCGGAGCCTGGGAGTGCGATCCGGCCACCGACGAGCTGTGGTGGTCTCCGCGGACGCACGAGATCTTCGGAGTCGGCAGCGCGGGTCTGCCTGCCACCCTGCCCGAGCTCTTCGAGCTCATCCATGCGGAGGATCGCGCCGATGCCCGCGCCTGCCTCGAGCTGGCCAGGCACGGTCATCAGTCCCAGCGTGTGCAGTTGCGGCTGGAGGTTCCCGGAGTGCCCACGAAGTGGGTCGAGCTGTCGGCGATGGCGGTCTTCGACGCGCAGGGTGCGCCGGTTTCGATGGTCGGCACGGTGGCGGACGTCACCGAACGCGCCGAAACCGCGCTGGCCCGTGAGCAGATGTTGCACGAGGAACGGCGGGCCCGTTCCGAGGCCGAAGCCGTCAAGGAAAGGTTGCAGTTCCTGATCCGGGCGGCGCGCGAGGTACGCGCCGTGCTCGACCCTGCGGTGGTGCGGCGCACCGCGGTCGAACTGGTGGTCGCAGCACCTGGGCGAGTGGAGCCTCATCCTCGACCCGTCGGGTCAGGCCGTCGAGGCGGCGGCCGGGAACGACATCCGCTCCTTCGCCGCCGCATCCGGCGCTCTTGCACTGATCGCGCCCACCGAGGCGATCGACCGGGTGGTGGCGACCGGCGACGCCCAGCTGTCGACGTCGCCGGTGAACCTCGTCCTCGGCGACGACGACTCAGGAAGGACTCATATCGTCGAGGCATTCGTCGATCATGGCCGCACCGCTCGTCCTCGGCTCCAGCACGGTGGGGATCATCGTCGCCGGCCACGGCAAGGCGGGTCGCCCCTACCAGGCCGAGGATCTCGAGCTGTTCGGCCAGTTCGCCGAGTCGGCGGCGGCCACGCTGGTCAAGGCCACGCTGTTCGAAGAGCGCTCGGCGATCGCCCGTGCGCTGCAGCAGAGCCTGCTCCCCGCCTCGCTTCCGGAGATCGACGGCATCGAGATCGGGACCGACTACGTCCCGGTCGGGGAGGGGCTCATCGTCGGCGGCGACTTCTATGACGTGTTCCGCGTCTCCGACGGCCGCTTCGCCTTCGCCATCGGAGACGTCAGCGGGAAGGGCTCCGAGGCCGCCGCGGTCACCGCCCTGGTACGCCACAGCATCCGGGCGTTCGCCGAGATCCACGAGGACCCGGCCGATGCCCTCATGGCGGTCAACGACCAGGTTCGGACCCATGGCCCGTCGTCGAGATACTGCACCGCCACCCTCGGCGTCCTCGACCTCGGCGACGGGGTGGAAGCAGTCCTCGCCGTCGCCGGGCATCCGCTACCACTCGTCCTCCGAGCCGACGGCACCGTCGAAACAGCCGGGGTCCCGGGAACGCTGCTCGGGATGTTCAGGGATGTGACGGTGGAGCCCGAGGTCGTCCGGCTCGCCCCAGGCGACGCCATCATCCTCTACACGGACGGCGTCATCGAGGCGAGGAGCGCCGGTGTCCCGTTCGGCGAGGAGCGGCTGAAGGCACTGGCGAAGACCATGGCGGCTGACGGCGCATCACAGATCGCCGCCGCCATCGGAGCCGCCGTCGCCGAGTACCGAGATGTCCAGGACGACGACCTCGCCGTCCTCGTGATTCGCCGGACAACGGGTTGAGTCGGCGGCGATCGGTCAGCTGACGACCAGGCGGATGGAGCGCTTGCCGTCCGACGCGGTCAGCGTGACGTCGTCGGCAACCGCGTCGAGCACCCGGGCGCCCAACGAGCCGCTCCATCCGGTCGGGGGCCACGGCTCCTTCGGTGACCGGTCGACGTCGAGCTCGACGACGATGCCTCCCGGCCCCGACTCGAGGGTGACCGAGAGGGCCGTCGCCCCCGGTGTGCGGAGGAGGGCGGTTCCTGCCTCGTCGATGGCGAGGGCGAGGTTCTCGATGCCTTCGAGCCCGAGGGCCCCGCGGCGGCGGCGCTGCTGGCCACGGTGCGAACGATCCTGAGGTAGCCAGGATCGGCGGGCACGGTCAGGCAGGTGGGCTCGGGAGCCATACGGTTCGTATACTACGCCGGTCTGGGTTCCCCCCTCCGGGATGGATGATGGCTTCCGAGCTCAACGTCGAGACGACCAACCAGCGGGCCGCAACGGTGCTCACCGTCACCGGCGAGATCGATCTGGCGACCGCGCCCGACCTGGGTCAGCGGCTCGCCAAGGTCGCCGGATCGGGCGACATCATCGCCGACCTCACCGGGGTCACATTCATCGACTCGACCGGGCTGCGGGTCCTCATCTCGGCCCACGAGGCGGCGACCGAGGCAGGCGATCGCCTGTGCCTGGTCGTCACCGACGGCGTGGTCACCAAGCTTCTCCGAATCACCGGGGTCGACCGGGAACTCCACGTGTTCACCTCGCTCTCGGAAGCCCTCGACACCGGTGACGGCTGAGGCACCACACCGCTTCGAGCTGAGCGTGCCGGCAACCGCCGGACAGGTGGCCACGGTCAGGATGTTCGCCGCCGCGGTGGCCCGCGCCGCCGACGCCGACGAGGAGACGGTCGAGGATCTCAGGCTGGCGATCTCCGAGGTCGCGACCGCCATCGTCACCGGCGTGTCCCGCCGAAGTGTGGAGGTGACCGCGGTCCTGCACGACTCGCTGCTCGAGTTCGTGGTGGGGCCCCTGCTCCCAGGTGACCTCGTCGACGGTGCCATCGATCCGGTGGACATCGTGCTCGGCCTGTTCCCGGACACCCGCCGTGACGTGGAGAACTCGACCGTGCACCTCACGGTCGCGCTGTGAGCACCGGCACGGACGCCCGGGCCGACACCGGGGACTGGCCCGACGAGTTGCTGTCGAGGAGGCACGATCCGGAGGTGCGGGCGACGATCACGGCCAGTTACGACCGCCTGGCGAGGCGACTCGCCGGTCGGTACCGGGGCCGCGGCGAGCCGGTGGAAGACCTCGAGCAGGTGGCGCGGATCGGGTTGCTCAACGCGCTCGATCGTTTCGACCCGGAGCACGGCGCCCGGTTCTCGACCTACGCCACCAAGACGATCCTCGGTGAGCTGAAGCGACACCTACGCGACCGCGCCTGGTCGGTGCGGGCCCCCCGATCGCTCCAGGAGCGATGGCTGGAGACCTCACGAGCCATCGAAGATCTGACCCACCGGCTCGGCCGGTCCCCGACGATCGCCGAGCTCGCCACCGCCATCGACCTGACCGAGGAGGAGGTCTTGGAGGCCCTGGACGCCGGCGGGGCCTACACCGCCGGGTCTCTCGACGTGCCCGTCGGAGAGGACGAAGACTCGAGCCTGATCGACCTGCTCGGGTCGGAGGATCCCGATCTCGCCAACGTCACGCAGTGGACCATGATCACCGAGTCGATCCGATCCTTGCCGGAACGCCAGCGCCACATCCTCTACCTGCGCTTCTTCGAGGGGAAGACGCAGAGCGAGATCGGCGTCGAGCTGGGGGTGTCACAGATGCACATCTCCCGGCTGCTCCGCCGATCGCTGGAAGCGGTCAGGGCCACCGTCGGGAGTGACGACTCAGCCTGATATGACCGCCAGCTCGCACCAGACCTTGTGCGGGGGACCGGGATCCACTCCCCAATCGTCGGCGAGGTCGTCGATGATCCGAAGCCCGAAGCCATCCGTCGCCTCACGCTCGACCGCTACGTCGAAGCCGATCCCCGCGTCGACGACCTCGATCCGCAGTCGGCCCCCCAGCAGCCCGAGGAGAACACCGACACGGTCCGCCGACGAGCTTGCATGGCGCACCGCGTTGGATGACCAGCTCGCTCACCAGCAGGGCGGCGGTGGCCACGATCTCAGCGTCGTGGCCGGCCAAGGCGTCCTCGACGCGGCCCTCGCGCCGCCGATGGGGCTCTCGGTCCGGCTCCCAGCTCCATGAATTCCTGCTGTATCACGCGTCCCCCTCAGACTCTGCGGGGGTGTTGCCCGGGGACGGTGCGGTGCGAGTGCTCACGGGACCGTAGCGCACGAGGCGGCTTCTCATCGGTCAGTCCATCACCGGTCATGTCGTCACCTGTCATATCGGCGGCCGTGGCTCTGCGCCGACGGCGCGCGACTCAGACCCGGCCCTGCCCATCCAGCCGGTAACAGCCCGGCCAACAGCAGGACGACGGCGATGATGATCACCCAACGGAGGGCTTCCACGAAGAGGCCCACCCCGCCCAGGAGCAATGCCAGCACCAGGATGAGTACGGCCAGTCCCATGGTCCTTCCTTTCGCTCTGTCTGGTCTTCGTTCATCACCGACCTACCCGGCGGACGGCGCGACGAAACGGAGGTTTGCCGCGTTGGCGACCGGGAAGGTTTCGGGGACACCGACGACCAGAAGGAGTGGTGGAACATGGACAAGATGCAGCTCGAGGGCAAGTGGGACCAGGCGAAGGGTCGGATCAAGGAAGCCTGGGGCGACCTGACCGACGACGACATGACCCAAGCCGAGGGCAACCGGGATCAGCTCGTGGGGACGATCCGTGAGAAGACCGGCGAGACGGTCGAGGCGATCGAGAGCAAGCTGGACGACATCTTCGCCCAGGGGAACTGACCGCACCGCTTCGGTTCCCTGCGGACGGGGCGCCTCCTCCGGGGGCGCTCCGTCGCGTTTGCCGGCGACGAGCCTCCCGGGTAGGGCTACCGGGTCCGCGAAGAGACAGGAGAGAGGACATGCTGCCTCACGATCCGGACCTGGCGACTCCGCACCACAGCCACATCGAGTACGACGAAGACGGGCTTCCCGTCACCAACGACCGACCCCGAGCATGGGGCGTGGTGCTCGGCGTCATCGCCGCTGCCGCTGGCCGTCGGCGTCTTGTGGTGGTTCCTCGCCGCGTAGCGCTCGCATAGCCCGACCGTGAAACTGCCGCCGGGTTCAGACCGCGGTTGGGTCCACTGACGGGGGGACGAGTTCGCCGCGGACCACGATCCGTTGGGCGGCCGACCCGACCGGATGGCAAGCGAAGAGCGTCACGATCCGACCTGAGCCCCTGCTGAGCGATCCACACGTCTTCGGGCTCCACCACCAACGTCTCGGTCACCTGGTAGACGGCCACCCGCCCCCCGACCGAGAACCGGATCTCGTCGCCTTCCTCGAGGAGATCCAGGTGGCGGAACGGAGAGCTCCACGTCGTGCGGTGGCCGGCGACCACCACGTTGCCGAGGCGCGCCCGGCATCGCCGTCCCCGGCCAGTGCGCCGGCCCGCGGTTGATCTCGGTGAGGGTCATGCCCTCGCCCAGCTCGGAGTCGAGCCCGATGGCTCCGATCACGATCCGCCCGATCGGTTCGTCCGGGTCATCGGCGTACGGGTCGGCCGGTAGCGGCGCCGGTACCGGGACAGCGGAGCGGGCGTGCTCCGCGCCTCGGTGTTCGGAGCACGAGGCGAACGTCACCGTACGGACGGTCGGGCAGCCGGTGCGGTCGGCTCGGCGGCGGCCACGGGGGCGATCGTCGTGGGTGGTGCGCTGGGCGTCGTGGCGAGCGCACGGCCGGCGGCCCCGGTGGTTGCCGCCAACCAGACCGTGCAGACCAGCAGCACCATCCCGGTGAGCGCCGTCGCCCCGACTCCTCGTCTTCATTCCGGCATCGTATGCCGGCGGTCGGACAAACCGGCCCTGGCGTGCTCACAGGCCGATCGACCGGAGATGCGCCGCGGCCACCGACTTCGGCACCACCATCGTCCAGGCGTCGATGACGATCTCGGCGATCTCGACCTCGTCGATGGCGGCGAGGCGGGCAACGACCCAGTGGTATCGCAGATCGGACTGCTCGGGCATCTGGAACTTCTCCGGCTCGGCGGCGACCAGGGCCTGGCGTTCCTCCTTGGGGAAGGCGAACCCCATGAGGGTCTCGTCGCGGCTGAACGCCAGGTACACGATGCTGCCCACCCGGAACTTGACCCGGTCCCGCACCAGCGCCTCGTAGCTCCGAGGGAGTGTCGAGGCGACCCGACGCACGTCATCGATGGTGGCCATCGCCGTCCACGTTACGGCGGGCGCCCGGGCTGCCGGCCGGGAGCGGCCAGGGACCTTCTCCCCTTGACGACACGGCGAGCCTCGCCGACCATTGCCGTTGCCCCCCACCCAAGGAGAACCGCCATGAGCCCCGGCAAGATCGTCATGGTCGTCATCGGGGTCGTCCTCGCCCTCTTGTCGTTCGCCCTCGTCGTCGGCGGCGCCACGCTGCTCTGGGCATACGGAACCCAGCGGGACGCCGACGGGTTCTTCACCACCCGGACCTACGAGCTGTCCACCGAGTGGCACGCCATCACCACCGAGGACCTCGAGTTCGGCGCCGACCCGGGCGACTGGTGGCCGTCGAACGACGTGGCGACGCTCAAGCTGGAGGCGACCGGCGCCCAGCCCGTCTTCGTCGGGGTCGGGCCCAGCTCCGAGGTGACCGACTACCTGCGCGAGGTCGGCCGGGCGCAATTAGACGAAATCGGGCCGTTCACCGACAACTTCGACCTCCAGGTCACCGGCGGCTCGGCGCCCGCTTCACCCCCCGGCGACCAGCCGTTCTGGGTGGCCTCCGCAGAGGGCGACGGGACGCAGACCCTCACCTGGGACATCGAACAGGGCGACTGGACCGTGGTGTTGATGAATGCCGACGGGTCCGCCGAAGTCGCCGCCGATGTCGTCGCCGGTGCCAAGGTCGGCGTGATCCTGGGCATCGCCATCGCCACGCTGGTGGCCGGCATCCTGGTCGGGCTCGCCGCCGCCGCCCTGCTGGTTGCCGGGCTGCGCGGGAGGAAGCCACCCAGAGACGAGGCCGTGCCGGTGTCCGAAACGCCCGGCGCCGAGCCGGGGTCCGCCGCCCGTCCGGTCGCCGTCGCCGGCGCCGCCGCGGACGGTGGCGGTGAGACGGGCGCCGGCTACCCGGCGCGCCTCGAGGGCGTGGTCGAGCCCGGGCTGAGCCGGTGGATGTGGCTGGTCAAGTGGTTGTTCGCCCTCCCCCACATCATCCTCCTGGCGTTCCTCTTCATCGCCTTCATGGTGACGACGATCATCGCCGGCTTCTCGATCCTGTTCACCACCCGCTACCCGCGGGGGCTCTTCGACTTCAACGTCGGGGTGATGCGGTGGGGCTGGCGGGTCAGCTTCTACTGCTTCTCCCCTGTCGCCAGCGACCAGTACCCGCCGTTCAGCCTGCTCCCGGCCGACTACCCGGCCACCTTCGACGTCGACTACCCCGTCACACTGAACCGCTGGCTACCGCTGGTGAAGTGGCTGCTGGCCATCCCGCACCTGATCATCGTGGGGCTGTTCACCAATGGGCTGGTGTGGTGGGTCGGGGACCTCAGCGCCGGTGGGGGCGACCCGGCGCTCAGGATCAGCGGCGGCGTCATCGAGATCCTGACCCTGATCGCCCTCCTCATCCTGCTGTTCACCGGCCGCTACCCGCAGGGCATGTTCGACCTGGTCATGGGCATGGAGCGTTGGGTGTACCGCACCTGGGCGTACGTCGGGTTGATGACCGACGACTACCCGCCGTTCCGTTTCGACATGGGTGGCGCCGAGGGCGCCCCGGCGGCAGGAGGTCCTGCCGAACCCGCAGAAGGCTCGGTCGACGCGCCCTGAGCGTGCCCGGCCGGCAACGCGGAGCCGCTCGCCGAGCCGGGATGTCGCCCCCTGGGCGTGCCGGAGCGACGGTATCCGTCGATTGACGCCGCCCGAAGGAGTCCGCCGGGTAAGCGGCTAGCCGGACTCGGGGACGACGACCTGGCCGAGCCGCTCGGGGCAGGGGTAGCCGTCCGGGCGCTTGTGCGGGTAGAGGCGGGTCGAGGGCTCGTTGCGGGCGAAGTCCCGGCTGCAGGCCGGCACCGGACGCGGAAGCCGTCGGCGGGCGGCTCGGCCGGCACGCGGGCGGGGATGTCCCCCAAGGCGGTGAGGTCATCGGGGAAGACCACCATCGGCTCCTCGGCCCAGATGACGAGGTCGAGCTCCAGCTGGCGGTAGCCGGCCACCCGCACCACCGTCCGGTACAGCTGTCCGGGGGCGAACACGCTGGGCAACATCGCCACCCGGATCGTGATCTCCTCCCGACCGCCGGCCGGGACGGTGACCCGGGCCGGGTGCACCGACAGCGGCGCGGTGAACTCGTCCCCGTCGGGGCCACGGCAGACGCCCACCTCGAAGATGGCGTCGACCGGGTCGGGGTCGGTGTTCTCCAGGCTGAAGCGAGCGATCACCTCCTTGCCCGGCGCACCGTGGATCTCCATGGGGACCCGGGTCGCCGACTCCCCCGAGGCGGTGATCGCCTCGGTCGGCGACGTCGCGCTGCCGTTGCCGAGCACCTCCTCGTAGAAGTCGGCGCTGTACCGGTTGCCCACCTCGGCCAGGTCGGCGTAGTACGCGGCGGTGAGCTCGGAGACCCTATTGCGGTACTCGCCGCCCTCCCGGCGGGCGTAGGAGACGTAGGCGCGGTTCACCGCCACTGCTCGGGAACCATGCCGCCTTCTACGTCGTGGCTCTCCCCATCGGCCCGATGCCGGTCGGCCGAAGGCTGGCCGCCGTTGCCGAGGCGGTGGCGGCGGCGAGACCGGCCGACCAGGTGGCGACCATCGCCACCATGATCGAGCGTTTCGACCGGGTGCCCGACTGGCTGGTCGGCCTCGCCTCCCGGGTGGCAAGGGGCTCGGGATCGGTGGACCTCATCGTCACCTACGTCCGAGGCCCACGGCGGCCCCTCTGGCTGAGTGGCCTGGCCCATGCCTCGACCCACCCGCTGATGCCGTTGGGAGGGTTCGTCAGGCTCATGGTGGGGGCGGTCAATCTCGGCGGCCGGGTCGGGCTGAGTGTCACCGCCGATCCGGCGGCGTTGCCCGAGGTCGACTTCCTGCTCGACCGGATGGAGCGCGCCGCCCTCAGCCTCGCCGCGCCTTGAGCTCCTGCCGGTCAGCCGGCGCGGCGGCGGACCGCCTCGATGACGTAGCCGAGGTCACGACCGCCTTCGCCGGCGGCGATGAGGGCGTCGATGATCTCCAGGGTCGACTCCGCCTGGGTCATGGGGACCCCTCCGGCGGCAGCCTGCTCGAGGGCGAGGCCGAGATCCTTCTTCGCCAGCGTGAGGGTGAAGCTGACCGGGGAGCCGTCGGGATCGAGGTACTGCGGACGCCGGTAGGCCACCATCGGGGCACCGGCGGCCCCACCGGCGATGACGTCGAGCGAGGTTTCCGGCGCCACCCCGGCAGCCTCCGCCAGGATCACCGCCTCGGCCAGCGCCTGGTTGAGGCCGAACAGCAGCGAGTTCACCGCCAGCTTCAGGGTTGCTCCGGCTCCCGGCGGTCCGACATGGATCGGTTTGCCCAGCACCTCGAGGAGTGGCGTCACCGTGGCCACCGCCTGGTCCGCACCGCCCACCATGATCTGCAGCGTCCCCGCCTCCGCCGCCGGCGTGGACCCCGACACCGGGGCGTCGACCAGATCGGCGCCGGCGGCGACCACCCGGAGACGCACCGCGGCGACGGCGAGCGGGCCCGAGGTCCCCATGTCGACCGCCACCGACTCGGGGCGCAGCGTCTCCAGCACGCCGGCCGGCCCGGTGTACACCTCGGTGAGGACGTCCCCGTCGGCGAGCATCGAGACGACGACGTCGGCGGTGGCGGCGGCCTCGGCCGGGGACTGCGCTGCCGTACCGCCGTGCTCGGCGACGAACGCCTCCGCCGCATCGGCGGTGCGGTTGTACACCACCAGGTCGTAGCCGGCGCCGGGGAGGTGGGCCGCCATCCTGCTCCCCATCCGCCCCAGGCCGAGGAAGGCGACCCGGGCCGTCATCCGTCGACGGTGTCCCGGACCGCCGCCACCACCCGATCGGCGTTGGGGATGACCCCGTCCTCGAGGGCGGCCGCCGAAGGGAGCGGGATGTGGGGCGTGGTGACCCGGACCACCGGCCCGTCGAGGTCCCAGAACGCCTCGTCGGCGACGATCGAAGCGATCTCGGCGCCCCACCCCAGGACCCGCGGGTTCTCCTCGACGGTGAACAACCGCCCGGTGCGGCGCACCGACTCGAGCAAGGTCTCGGTGTCGAGCGGGACCAGCGATCGTATGTCGATGACCTCGGCGGAGATGCCCTCGTCGCCGAGCCGCTCGGCGGCGGCCATGGCGGTGGGGACGGTGGAGGCGAGGGCGACGATGGTGCAATCGGTTCCCGCCGCCACCACCTTGGCGGAGCCGAGGCGGTCGACCAGCTCGCCCTCGGGGACCTCGCCCGACGTGGCGAACAGCGGCTTGTGACTCGAAGAAGACGACCGGGTCGGGATCCCGGACCGAGGCCGCCATCAACCCGACGACGTCTTCGGGCGTCGAAGGGGCGACCACCTTGAGCCCGGGGATCATCATGCACCAGTTCTCCACCGCCTGGGAGTGCTGGGCGCCGAACCGCGACCCCTCCCCCGTTGGCGGTGCGGATCACCACCGGCATGCGTGACCTGGCCGCCGGTCATGTACCGGGTCTTGGCGATCTCGTTGGCGACGAGGTCCCAGCAGACGGCGAGGAAGTCGGAGAACATGATCTCGGCGATCACCGGGATGCCGGTCATCGCCGCCCCCATCGCCGCCCCCAGGATCGCCTGTTCGGAGATGGGGGTGTCGCGGACGCGGCCAGGCCCGAACTCGTCGATGAGGCCCACGGTGGTCTTGAAGACGCCTCCGGCCGGGCCGATGTCCTCGCCCAGCATCACCAGGCTCGGATCGCGCCGCATCTCCTGGGCGATGCCGTACGCCACCGCCTCGCGGTAGCTCAGTTGCGCCATGCGCTGCCTCCGTCGGCCCAGACGTCGGTGAACGCCACCTCCGGGTCGGGCTCCGGCGCCGCCTTGGCGAACTCGGTGGCGGCGTCGACCTCGTCGGCCACCTGGCGCTCGATCCCGGTGAGCCGGTCCTCGGCGACCCCGAGCCGCAGCAGCCTCCGGTGGTAGAGCGGGGATCGGATCGTGCGCCAGCCACGCCTCCACCTCGGCGGCCGGCCGGTACTTGCCGGGGTCGGCCCGGCTGTGACCGCCGTGGCGGTAGGTGACCGCCTCGACCAGCACCGGGCCGGTCGCCCTCCCGGGCGCCGGCCAGCGCGCGCCGGGCGACGTCGTGGACGGCGTCGACGTCGTTGCCGTCGACCAGGATCGCCTCCAACCCGTACGACCCGGCCCGGTCGGCGGCGGGATGCGGCACCGCGGTGACCAGGTCGATCGGGGTGTACTCCATGTACAGGTTGTTCTCGCAGACGAACACGGTGGGCAGCTTCCACACCGCGGCGAAGTTGAGCGCCTCGTGGAAGGCGCCGATGTTGGTGGTGCCGTCGCCGAAGAAGGCCACCGCCACCTGGCCGCTGCCGCGGATCTGCGCCGACCAGGCCGCCCCGTTGGCGATGCACAGGTGGGCCCCGATGATGGCGTACGAGCCCATCATCCCGTGCTCCACCGAGGTCAGGTGCATCGAGCCGCCCTTGCCGCCGAGGAGCCCGGTTCCCCGGCCGAGCAGCTCGGCCATCACCGGGCCAGGCGGCGTGCCCCGGGCGAGCGTGTGGGCGTGCCCCCGGTAGGTGGCGAAGGTGTAGTCGTCGGGCCGCATCGCCGCCCCGAAGCCGGCGGCCACCGCCTCCATGCCGAGCGAGAGGTGGCTGGTCCCCTTCACCAGGTTCTGCAGGAAGAGGTCGTGGGCTCGCTTCTCGAACTGGCGGAGGAGATGCAATGCCCGGTACATGTCGAGCCGCGACGGAGAGCGCGATGTCGAGCCCGTCGTTGGCCTGGTCCTCCGGGTCGGGCGGGCGAGCCGGCCGCGAGGCGTAGTCGAGCAGCTGGCGGGGGCCGGCTCCCTCGAGATCCTGCTCAGTAGGCATTGGCCACCATCAGCTCCTCGCACGGGAAGAGCGTGATGACCTTGCACCCATCGGCGGTGACCACGACCTCCTCCTCGATCCGGGCGGCCGAACGGCCGTCATCGGCGGGAGCGTAGGTCTCCAGGGCGAAATACCATGCCCTCCTTGATCTCGATCGGGTCGTCCAGCGAGTTGAGCCGGCAGATGATCGGGCGCTCGTGCAGCCCGACGCCGACGCCGTGGCCGAACTGCAGCCCGAAGGCGTCCATCTCGTCGACGAACCCGAAGTCCTCGGCTTTGGGCCACACCAGGGCGATCACGTCGGTGCTCGCCCCGGGCTTGACCAGGTCGATGGCGGCGTCCATCCACTCCCGCGACTGCTTGAAGGCGTCGCGCTGCGCCTGGGTGGCCCGACCGACGCCGAAGGTCCGGTAGTAGCAGGTGCGGTAGCCGTTGAACACGTGGATGATGTCGAAGTAGGTCTGGTCGCCCGGGCGGATCAGGCGATCCGAGAACACGTGGGGGTGGGGGCTGCACCGCTCGCCGGCGATCGAGTTCACCGCCTCGACGAACTCCGACCCCATCTCGAACAGGCGCTTGTGGACGAGGGCCACCACATCCGACTCGCGGATCCCGGGCTTGAGCTGCTCGTAGACGTCGTGGTACACGCCGTCCACCATCGCGCAGGCCTGGGTGAGCAACAGGATCTCGTCCTGGCTCTTGATCTCCCGGGCCAGCATCATCGACCTGCTGGCCGTCGCTGACCGTGACCCCGGCCGCCTGGAGCGCCAGGAACACGGACGTCTCCGCCATGTCGACCCCGACCGGCATGTCACCGACCCCGTCTTCGCGCAGCACGGCGGCGATCTCCTCGGCGGCGCGCTTCTGCAGCCCGGACACCGGGCCGATGGCACCCTGCAGCCCGGTGTTGCCGCCGACCGAGTTGGTGGTGTCGTACAGGTCGGGAAGCTGCAGCCGGTGGGCCTTCGCCGCCGACCCGAAGTCCCAGATCCGCGGCCGGCCCCGCCCGGGTGACCAGGGCATACCGCTCGCCCTTGTTGAAGGCCCAGTAGCCGATGTGGGTGCCGGTGGCGTAGCGGATGTTGGAGGTCTCGAACAGCAGGACCGCACCGAGCTCGGACTCGTCGAGCATCTGCTTGACCCGGGCGAGCCGGTAGTCGCGGAGCCGACGGAAGTCGACCCGGTCCTCCCAGTCGACACCCATGACACCCGGTGCCGGGCTCGTCGCCACAGGGAACTCCGCTGCTGCCATAGCCTGCTCCTCCCTCGCGTCGACCCGAGCCTCGTCGGCACGGCCGGGCGCACCCGCCGCCGGTGCCGGAGGTGCCTGCGGCGCCGCCTCGGCGAACCTAAAGTGCGGCTAAACCCGTGTCAAGCGCCACTGTGGGCGGGCTCGGCGGGGAGCCGAGGGGCCGGTCCACACCCCTACCCTACGACGCGCGAACGGCTGCAGCCGGAGGAATCAATGAGCGACCACGCGGTCGAGGAGCGCCAGAGCCCGACGATCATGGCGAGGGGCCTGCGCACCGCCCGCGAGTCGCGCCGGCTCAGCCAGCGGGAGCTGGCCTCCCGGGTCAACGTGTCGCCGAGCCTGATCTCCCAGATCGAGGCCGGGCAGTCCCAGCCGTCGGTCAACACCCTGTACTCGATCGTCAGCGAGCTCGACATCTCGATGGACGAGCTGTTCGGCCACCAGCCCAGCTCGGTCCCTGAGGGACGGCCGATGCCGATGGGCCGGGTGCCCGTCGTGGTCCGGGCCGCCGACCGGTCGCGGCTGCGGCTGGAGACCGGGGTCACCTGGGAGCAGCTGGCCACCCCGGACTCCGAGGCGCTCGACTTCATGGAGGTCGTCTACGAGGTCGGGGGCACCTCCAGCCGCGAGGGCACGCTGATGCGGCACAACTCCGTGGAGTTCGCCCTGCTGGTGAGCGGCGCCCTCGACATCCAGGTCGGCTTCGACGTCCACCACCTGGAGAAGGGGGACTCGATCGCCTTCGGGTCCACCGTGCCCCATCGTCTGTGGAACCCAGGACCGGTCCCGGCGCACGCCATCTGGGTGGTCCTACCCCACTGACGTCGCCTCGCCTTGGGCGGTCCCCGTGCCCAGTCACACTGTTTGCGTGCGGCGACGGCTCCTGGCTAGCGTCGCCGCGCCGGCCCCGTTCCGAGCGGATCGGGGTTGATGACCGCAGGGAGGTGGGCGGCCATGGCCGATCGGTTGCTCTTGAAGGGTGGGCACGTGCTCACCATGGACGCCGACCTCGGTGACCTGACCGGCGACGTCCTCATCGAGGACGGCCGCATCGCCGCCGTGGTGATCGACGGCTCGGCGGTCAATGTCGCCCCGGTGATCGACCCGGTGGGCGTAGCGCAGAGGCAGTCACCGGTGGCACGGTCCACAAGCGGGACGGGCGGCTCACCGCCGACCTCAGCGGGCCCCGCGCCCTGATCGAGGCCTCGAAGGAGCACCTGATCGACGCCTTGGCGCAGCGCAAGGCGGAATCCGCTTGAGCCGCCACATCGTCCGCTGGGCGGCCGAGGCGGTCTACGAGACGCCGGCGAAGTTCGTCGGGAGGAGCGAGGGGTTCTCCCGGTGGCGGTGCGTCGACGAGACGGTCCCCGGCGCCGCCCACACCGACTTCGGGGTCATCGTGCTCGCTGCCGGCGGGCACGTCGACCGCCACGTCCACTCGTACGAGGAGAGCTTCCACATCCTCGACGGGTCGGTGGTGTGCGACACCGCCGAGGGGGCGGTGCGGCTGGTCGCCGGCGACTACGGGGTCCTGCCCATCGGTGTCCCCCACGCCTGGCGCAACGTCGAAGGCGGCCCGGTGCGGTGGGCGCACTTCAACAACCCGCAGCCCCGGGCGGCCCATGGTGGCGACACCTATTTCCTTCCTGACCAGTTCGAGCCGGGCAGGGAGGCGCAGGTGATCGACGTCCGTGACCCGCGTAACCGGTCGTTCGGGCACATCGACCCCGAGAACATGGACGCCGCCCAGCAGACCCAGGACCGGTTGGCGGTGTCGGCCAGCATGCGCACCGCACTGCTCGTCTACAGCGGCATCACCCTGAAGATGATGGTCGACACCGACCTGGGGGCACAGCTGGGCACCATGTTCATGGTGCAGTACGAGCCCGGTGGGTTCGCCGGTGCCCATGACCATCCGCTGGAGGAGGCGTATCTGGTCGTCGACGGCGAGGTGGACGCCATCTTCGACGGCGAGCGGTACACGCTGCGTGCAGGGGACTTCGGCTTCTGCGGGGTCGGCTGCGTCCACGAGTTCGCCAACACCAGCGACACCACCGTGCGCTGGCTGGAGACCCAGGCGCCCGGACCGCCGGCCCGCCATTCCTACCGATTCGTCAGGGACTGGACCTACCTGGAGTCAAGATCCAACCACCGGAGTAGGCCCGCACTCCACGCAACTGTGAGCGATTGGCCACCCCCTCCTCGTCTGCCGTGCCGGCCTTCGGCCCGTGCCGCAGACACTCCTGCGCCACTCGCTCGAAGGGAGCGAGAAATCAGACAGTGTTGAGCAGCGATGTCACCTAACCAACCAGCCGCCGTCGACCCTCAGGTCGATGCCGTTCACCGACGGGTTCTCCAGCAGGAACACCACGGCGTCGACGATGTCGCTCATCGCCACCAGGCGGCCGGTGGGGGTACGGTCGCGCAGGGCGTCGAGCACCGCCGGCGGCTTGTCCCTCCAGTACGGGCTGTCACCGACCACCGCCGGGTGGATGGCGTTGACCCTGATAGGGGCGAGCTCCGAGGCCATCGTCGTCACCATCCCGGTGATCCCGCCGTTGACCGTGCTGACGAAGGTGGATCCGGGATACGGGCGGTCCTTGGCCAGGCCCCCGAACAGGACGATGGCGCTCGACTCGGTCATCCGCGGCAGCAGCGTGTTCACTGTGGCGACGTAGCCGACCAGCTTGAGGGTGACCAGCCGGGTCGCCTCGGCGAGCCGGAGGTCGCGCACCGTGTTCTCGTCGCGCTCGATGGCGGCGAGCACGAGGTGGTCGACGGCGTCGATGCCCTCGAGGGCGGCGGCGATGGCTTCGGGCTCGGCGAGGTCGAGGGCGATCCCGGTGGTGTCACCGCCGATCTCGGCGGCGGCGGCTTCGGCTCGGCCCAGGTCACGGCTCGACAGGACAACGGTCCGGCCCTGTTCGGCATAGTGCCGGGCCACCTCGAGGCCTAAACCTGCCGACCCTCCGATCACCACAACGGCGCCGGTTCCCGCCACGGAGACCTCCTCGTCGAAGCACTGGGACCCGACGGCCAAGGTAACAGTGGCACTGATCACGGGTCAACAGCGCTGAACCTCGGAGGAACCGGAGAACGGAGCCGAGGCGGTAACGTCCCCGGCGTGAAGGTCACCGAGCACTACGCGGCGGCAACCGAGCCGCTGATCTCCTACGAGATCATCCCGCCGCGGCGGGGCGGGTCGATCGAGGACATCCTGGGGATCGTCGACGCCCTACTTCCCTTCGACCCGCCGTTCATCGACGTGACCAGCCACGCCGCCGAGGCGTACTACGAGGAGATGCCGGACAACATCGTGCGGCGTCACGTCAAGCGGAAGCGACCCGGGACGATCGGGTTGTGCGCTGCCATCCAGTACCGATACGGCATCGACGCCGTGCCCCACATCCTCTGCCAGGGTTTCACCAGGGAGGAGACCGAGGACGCGCTGATCGAACTGCACTACCTGGGCATCCGCAACGTGCTGGCGGTACGCGGCGACGACATCGGGCACGCCAAGCCGGAGCGACCGGACCGGTCCGCCAACGGCTACGCCAGCGACCTGGTGACGCAGATCGTGCGGATGAACGACGGCAAGTACCTGGAGGACCTGGTCGACGCCAAGCCGACCGACTTCTGCATCGGCGTCGGCGGCTACCCCGAGAAGCACGTCGAGGCGCCCAATCTCGCCTGGGACATCGCCAACCTGAGACGCAAGGTCGACTCCGGCGCCGACTACGTCGTCACCCAGATGTTCTTCGACAACCGGCATTACTTCCGGTTCGTCGAAGAGTGCCGGGCGGTGGGGATCACGGTGCCGATCGTCCCCGGGCTCAAGATCCTCGCCACCAGGAACCACCTCCAGTCGCTCCCCCGCACCTTCGGGGCCGAGATCCCCGAGGCGCTGGCCGACGAAGTCCTGAAGGTCGACACCAACGCCCAAGCGGCCGACGTGGGGGTGGCCTGGGCGAGGGAGCAATCGGCCGAACTGCTCGCCAACGGGGTTCCCGGCATCCACTTCTACATCATGAGCACCGCAACCAACGTGGTGCGGGTGATCGACGGGCTCCGGTGACCGGCGCAGCCTCCTAGCCGGCCTGCGCCCAGGCGGACACCAACCGGTCGAGGGTGCCCAGCGGGATCGAGCCGGAGCCCAACACCGTGTCGTGGAAGCCCTTGATGTCGAAGCCGTCGCCCATCGCCTCCATCGCCTCGGCCCGCATCCGCAGGATCTCCAGCCGGCCGACCATGTACCCGCACGCCTGGCCAGGCATGCCGATGTAGCGGTCGATCTCGGCCTCGATCATCGCCAGCGACATCGGCGAGTTGGCGGCGAAGTAGTCGATCGCCTGCTGCCGGCTCCAGCCGAGGGCATGCAGGCCGGTGTCGACGACGAGCCTGCTGGCCCGCATCGAGTCGGCGGACAGCATGCCGATCCGCTCCATCGAGCCGGAGTAGAGCCCCATCTCGTCTGCGAGGCGCTCGGTGTAGAGGCCCCATCCCTCGGCATAGGCATTGAGATGGGTGTGCCTGCGGAACGGGGCGATGTTGTCGAGCTCCCCGGCGATCGCCAGCTGCAGGTGATGGCCCGGGATGCCCTCGTGGTACGACATGGCCTCCACCTCGTAGCGGTGCCAGCCGGCCGGGTTCGAGGTGTTGATGAAGTAGGTGCCGGGCCGGCTGCCGTCGGCGGCGGGCGGGTAGTAGAAGGCGAGCGGGCCCACCGGCGTCTCCCGGACCACGCACTCGGCCTTGGGGAGGCGCCCGAACCAGTCGCCCATGGCGGCGCCCGCCTTGGCCAGCGCCCGCTCGGAGGCGGCCACGATCGACGGCCCGTCTTCGAAGAGGAGGCTGGCGTCGGAGCGAAGCCTGGAGAAGATCTCGTCGAGATCGTCGGTGTCCAGCACCTCGCTCCCCAGCTCCCGGTACTCGTCGGCGAGGCGAGCGATCTGTCCGAGGCCGATGTCGTGGATCTGCTGTGCGGTCAGGTCGGTGGACGTGTGGCGGTGGAGCAGCACCCGGTAGGCGTCCTCGCCGCCGTCCAGCCAGCACAAGCCGGGTTGCTCCTCCGGCCGGGCGACCGGTGCCACGGTCTCGGCGACGACGTGCCGGAACTCGGCCCATGCCGGTCGCACCTCGCGCTCCACGACCCCGGCGAGGCTGGTCGACCACTCCGCGACCTCGTCCTCCGACATCGTCGGCGGCGGTTTGATGCCGAGCAACGGGTCGTCGGGCAGGTCGGATGCGAGGTAGGCGTCGAGTTGCCCGACGGTGAGGTCACACGTGTACCGCGGCGGGGTTCGCCCGGCGTCGACCCCCTCGACCAGACGCTGCGCCGACTGCCGGATCCACCGGCCCAGCGCAGTGAACTTGGGCATCATGGCGGCAGCGTGTGCCGGCTCGACGAGGGGAAGCTGCTGGACGAACACTGGCACGTCGACCTGGATGCCGATGGCGTGGTTGACGGCGATCTCGGCCAGGCGGAGGCCGAGGACGTCGGCGTTGGTGCCGGCCTCGAAGCAGAGCAGGTCCCGGGCGACCGCCTCGTCGGCGGTCAGGTCGCCCGGGTCGATCGATTGGGCCTTGGCGGAGAATTCGCCCAGTGCCGAGATGGCGCTGTCCTCGAACGCGCGGGAGGCGTCTTCCATCTCCTCGTCGAACCGATGGTCGCCCAGCAATAGGGCGTAGGTGGGCTGCCGCGCCAGCTCGTAGTCCCAGTACTCGTCACCGAGCCGTTCCAACTCCTCGCTTGGCACGCATCCTCCCGGGTCGGCTGCCCGGCACACTACGGGTTCTTACCTTGGCCGAGTCCGGCGTTCAGCTGCTCACGGCCCACGGTGGGGTTGGGGCCCCATCTATGGGAGGAGGCGAGCGACGCTCGCCGGGTGTTTCAAACCAGTCCGGAAGCATGACGGCCGCCGTGGGGTCGGGGCCCCACGTGCGGAGGAGGGCCGACCAGCGTCTGTTCGGCGCCTGTGTCATTGTGACTGTGCCGCCGAAGTCGGCCCGGGAGAGAAACGGTCCCTCCCCGGGAAGGGGGGGTCGGGGAGGGACCGTCGCTCGACCTGTCTGCCTACCGGTCCTCGCAGCCGACCTCGCCGGGGAGCAGCGGGCGGGGCAGGAGCTGGATCTCCTCGGTGCCGGTGTCCCAGACGGTCGCCTGGGTGGCGTCGCCGAAGACCTCGGCGGCCGCCGCCGCGTCGGGGCCCTCGAGGATGGTGCAGGGGAGCCCGAAGCTGGTGTGCTCGAAGTCGGCGACGGCGACTTCGAGCGGGTAGGGCCGCACGTCCGGCGGTAGGCCGGTGTCGCCACCCGGGATGAAGTCGCCGTTCACCACCACCTGCCACCGATCGGAGGAATAGGGCTCGCCTGGTTCTCCCGAGAACGATGCGTCCTGCAGGGTGAGCATCAGGTCGTTGAGCGCCACCACCTTGGGGTCGCCTGTCTCTGCTTCCGGGTTGAACCCGAGGGCGTACACGCCGTACCGGTGGGTGCCGTTCTCGTCGAAGTAGGTGAGCACCGTCGTCGAGGCATCGGCCACGTTGCCCGCCGCCTGGTCGTCGATCTCCTCAGTGATGTCGGCGATGCCGATCCGGTCGAGGATCTCCTGAAGGTCGGGAAGCAGGTCGGCGACGTCCTTGGCCTCATAGGGGGGGACCAGCGGGCCCGGGAAGATCTCGGGTATGGCACCCTGATAGATGAGCTGGCCGTCGGTGGTCACCGTCGTAAGCAGGCCCCAGCGAGGCGAGCAGGGTCGGGGTCGAGAAACCCCCCTCGTACGTGATCATGAACAGCGGCTGGCCGGCATCGCCTCCGGCGCCGGACGTGGTGGGGTCGGGAGGGGCAGTCGTGCCGCCGCCATCGGTAGCGCCGCCGTCGTCTGAGCCGCTTGCGACGTCACCGCCACCACAGGCGGCCGCCACGAGGAGGAGTGCCAGCGATCCGGCGACGAGCCTGAGGGGGGATGTGCGTGCTGATGTCATGGCGCTTCGACGGAGGCGGGCCGCGGTCCGGTTCCCGACTTCGGGGCCCGGTGCCGTCACCCCTGTCCGAAAGCGCCCCCTCGCCTCACCACCAGGTCGCCGTCGATGTCTGCCACCCGGCGGCATCCGATGAGCGCCATCGTCCGCTTCATGTCCGAAGCGAGCAGCTGCATGACGTGGTCCACCCCCGCCTCACCGGCGGCGCCGAGACCGTAGAGGTAGGCGCGGCCGACCATGCAGGCATCGGCGCCCAGGGCGACCGCCTTGACGACGTCGCTCCCCCGCCGCACCCCGCCGTCGCAGATGATCTCGACCCGTCCCCCGACGGCATCGGCGACTCGCGGGACCAGGTCGAGGGGTGCCGGCGCCGAGTCGAGCTGCCGGCCCCCGTGGTTGGAGAGGGCGATCGCCTCCACGCCGTTGTCGGCGGCGATGAACGCATCGGCGACGGTCTGGATCCCCTTGAGGACAATCGGCCCTTTCCACCGTTCCCGGAACCAGGCGACGTCGTCCCAGGACAGCCCGGGGTCGAACTGCCGGCCCACGTACTCGGCCAGGCTGATGGCCTGCGCCCCGTCGCCGACGCCGAGGCCGGCAACGTTGGCGAACAAGATGGGATCCGACCGGACGAACCTCCAGGCCCATCCGGGGTGGATCGCCCCGTCGAGCAGCGTGGAGAGCCCCACCTTGGGCGGCAGGGTGAAGCCGCGCCGCACGTCCCGTTCCCTGCGCCCGAGCACCGCGGTGTCCACGGTGATGCACAGCGCCTCGTAGCCGGCTGCGGCGGCCCGCTCGACCAGCTCGGCGACCAGCCCCCGGTCGCGCCACACGTACACCTGGAACCAGAGACGATCCGACCCGACGGCGGCCACCTCCTCGATCGAGCGCGTCCCCAACGTCGACAGGGCATAGGGCACCCCGGCCCGCGCCGCCGCCCGGGCCACGGCCAGCTCCCCAGGAGGGTCGGCAATGCGGGTGAAGCCGGTCGGGGCGAGCACGACCGGCATCGCCAGCGGCTTGCCCAGCAGCGTCGAGGAGATATCGACCTCGCCGACATCTCGCAGCACCCGGGGGGCGAACTCGACCTTGCGGAACGCAGCGACGTTCGAGGCCAGGGTCAACTCGTCCTCTGCTCCCCCGTCGATGTAGTCGAAGACGCCCCGGGGCAGCCGGCGCCGGGCGATCCGCCTCAGGTCGGCGACCGACGCCGCCCGTCCGCAGCCGGCGCTTCACCGGGTCGAGCTCGAACTTGCGGAGGTCGATCACCCCGAGAGCGCCGAGACGGCTCCGTATGGTCATCCTCGGCTCACCGGGCCCAGGCTAGGTCGGAAGGGCGGGCGAGCCCCGGTCGAGCGGGCGTGGCCTGGCATCGGTTGCCCTCGGCTGGTCGTGTGATGTAGTGTCACATATTACACGGATGAACGTCGGGCCACCGGGCCGGCACGACGTCCGACGAGGGAGGAGCCGGCGTGACACGAGGTCGCCCGGAGCATCACACCCCAAGCCGGCCGGTGCCGCCGAACGGTGCCCGACGGTGACGTCACCGGAGAGCTCGCCCGGGCCGGTGTTGCGGATCGAGGGGCGTCTCCAAGCGCTTCGACGCCACCCAGGCGCTCGACGACGTGTCACTCGACCTCTACCCCGGCGAGGTCCACGGCATCGCCGGCGAGAACGGGGCCGGCAAGTCGACGCTGATCAAGATCATGACCGGCATCCATCCGGCCGACACCGGATCGATGACCATGGCCGGTGAGCCGTACGCCCCGCACAGCTCCGCCGAGGCTCAGCGCCACGGGGTGGCGGCCATCTACCAGGAGCCGTCGATCTTCCCCGACCTCAGCGTCGCCGAGAACATCTTCATCGGGCACGAGGACCAGGGCTGGCTGGTCGACTTCGGCACGATGTACGCCGAGGCGGAGCGCCTCCTCACCGACCTCGACATCACCGTCAACCCCCGGCTGCCGGCGTCGGGCCTCACCGTCGGCGGGCAGCAGGCGGTGGAGATCGCCAAGGCGATCTCGCTCGACGTGCGGGTGCTGATCATGGACGAGCCGACCGCCTCGCTCTCCGCCCACGAGGTGGAGCGGCTGTTCCGCCAGGTCCGCCGGCTGCGCCAGTCCGGGGTGGCCGTGGTCTTCATCACCCACCGGCTCGAGGAGCTGTTCGTCATCGCCGACCGCATCTCGGTCTTCCGCGACGGGCGACGCATCTCGACCCGGTCGACCTCGGAGGTCACCGAGGAGTCGCTGGTCAGGGAGATGGTGGGCCGCGACCCCAGCGACTTCTTCTCCCGGGTCCACCAAGACCCTGGCGAGGTGCGACTGGAGGTGGACTCGCTGGGACGGGACGGCGTGTTCTCCGACGTCTCCTTCGACCTACGCGGCGGCGAGGTGCTCGGCTTCGCCGGCCTGGTGGGATCGGGTCGCACCGACATAGGTCTGGCCTTGTTCGGGGTGGCGCCGGCCAGCGAGGGGTCGGTCCGGCTCGACGGCAAGCCGGTGACCATCAAGTCGCCCCGCCAGGCGCTGGAGTTGGGGATCGCCTACCTCTCCGAGGACCGGCGCAAGCTCGGCCTGTCGATGTCGCAACCGGTCGCCGCCAACATCACCCTGGCAACCCTCGACCGGTACACCAACGGTCTGGGCCTGCTCGAGCGGGCCAAGGAGCGCGCCGACGCCGACGCCATGGGCAAGCGGCTGGACATCCGGACGCCGAGCATGGCGACCCCGGTCGGCCTGCTCTCGGGCGGCAATCAGCAGAAGACGATGCTCGCCAAGTGGCTGAACGCCTCCCCCGGGGTGCTGATCCTCGACGAGCCCACCCGCGGGATCGACGTCGGCGCCAAGGCGGACGTGCATCGCTTCATCGACGAGCTCGCTCGCTCGGGGATCGCCATCATCCTCATCTCGTCCGACCTCCCCGAGGTCCTGGCGATGAGCGATCGAGTGGCGGTGCTGCGCGAGGGCCGGCTGCGGGCGATCTTCGACCGGACCGAAGCCACCGAGGAGACGGGTCATGACCACCGCGGTGGGGGCCGCATGACCCAGCAGGCAACGACCGAGCGCGGTAGCCATCGCCGGCACCAGCACCTGGCTCCGGCCGGACCGGGTCAAGGAGCTGACGCTCCTCGGACTGATCGTGGTGGCGGTGCTGGTGTTCTCGCTGCTGGTCGACGACTACCTGAGCGGGCAGTCGTTCGTGAGGATCACCACCACGGTGGCGATCGTGGCCATCCTCGCCGTCGCCCAGGGGCTGGTGATCATCAGCCGCAACATCGACCTGTCCGTCGGGTCGATCGTCGGGGTGGCCGCTTACCTCACCGGCGACTTCCTCGGCGCCTACCAGGGTGCCGGCCCGGTGGTGGCCATCGTGGTGGCGATGGTGGTCGGGGCGATCCTGGGATCGGTCAACGGCGCGCTCGTCGCCTACGGAGGGGTGCCGGCGATCATCGTCACCCTGGGCACACTGGCCGGGTTCCGCACCCTGCTCAGCCTCTATTCGGGCGGCGTCAACATCACCGCCGCCTCGCTCCCCGATTGGGTGCTCGAGTTCTACAACCTCACCGTGTTCAACATCGGGGAGCTGGAGGTGCGCCTGGTATTCGTGATCGCCGTCGCCGTCGTCCTCGTCCTGCAGTGGATGCTGGGCCGGGTGCGCTGGGGGCGCCGGCTGTACGCCATCGGGTCGAACCCCGAAGCGGCTCACCAGGCGGGTCTCCCCGCCACGCGTCTGGTGTTCTGGTCGTTCGTCGGCTGCGGCGCCCTCGCCGGGCTGGCCGGCTTCCTGTACATGGCCAGGGTGGGGACGATCAGCGCCACCGCCGGTGCCGGGCTCGAGCTGGAGTCGGTGGCCGCCGCCGTGGTCGGAGGGGTGAGCATCCTCGGCGGCGCCGGCACCATGGTGGGTGCGCTCCTGGGGGCGATCCTGCTCGACACGCTCCGCCTCGGACTGTTGCGGGTCCCCGGCGTCAGCGAGTTCTGGCGCGACGCCTTCCTCGGTGTCCTCATCCTGGCTGCGGTCATCCTCGACGCCGCCCTGCACCGCCGTTTCGCCCGCCGCTGGTCGGCGGAGGCCAGGCGGGCTGCCGAGGACACCGGTACCCCGGTGGTGGCCGGGATGCACACCCTCGCCGGCGGGGGTGAGTCGATGGGTGACTGGGCCCGGGCGCATCGGTGGGAGGTCGTGTTGCTGGTGGTGCTGGCCGCCACCATCGTGGTCAACGTGGCGCTGTCGCCCTTCTACTGGGGCGGTGGGAACTTCGTCAACCTGTTCTGGCTGTCGGCGGAGAAGATCATCGTCGTCGTCGCCATGACCTTCGTCATCATCAACGGCGAGATCGACCTATCGGTGGCGTCGGTGATGGGTTTCAGCGCCGCCGTCCTCGCCTCGCTCCACGCCGGCGGGTCGGTGCCCTTCTGGCTGGCCATCGTCATCGCCCTGGTCGCCGCCGGGCTCGCCGGGGTGGTGCAGGGACTCGTGATCACCCGGTTTGGGCTGCCGTCGCTGGTGGTGACCCTGGCCGGGTTGATCGGGTTCCGGGGTGCCGCCCGGGTCCTCCTCGAAGACCGTTCGGTCGGCGAGTTCCCCGAGTGGTTCGACAGCCTAGGACAGCAGACGCTGGTGGGCCCGCTCCCCGTAGCGTTGGTGATCTTCGTGGTCGGGCTGGCGGTTGCCTGGATCACCCTCGGCCGAGGTGCATTCGGGCGCAAGGTCTACGTCAGCGGGGCCGGCGCCGACGTCGCCCGCTACTCCGGGCATCGACGTCTCCTGGCTCAAGCTCCGCCTCTTCATCATCTCCTCGCTGGCCGCCGGGCTGGCCGGGATCCTCTTCGCCGCCCGGCTCGGGTCGGTGCGGGGCAGCCTGGGCGAGTTCTTCGAGCTGGACATCATCACCATGGTCCTGCTCGGCGGGGTGAGCATCTTCGGCGGGTCGGGGACGATGCTCGGGGTGGCCCTGGCCATCTTCATCGTGCTCAACATCCGCAACGGCCTCGGACTGGCCAACGTCGACGGGATCATCCAGACCGGTGTCATCGGTCTGCTCCTGATCGGGTCGGTGTTGGTCCCGAATATCGCCAGGCGAGTCCGCGATCGGCGCCCGGCGACGGACACGAACCCGCCGACGATTTCGTCGAGTGAATACCCAACGGAGGTGCCAAGCAACTGCAGATGTGATGTGAAGGAGAGCCGACCGAGAGAAGGAGACATCGTGCGACAGCGATAGACGACGCATCCCGGCGCCGTCGCCCTGGTGGTGCTGGCGATGAGTCGTAGCCGCATGTGGCGGTGGATGCGAGCCGACACGACCGATCGCGAGGCGAGACACCACCGCTGCGGCGGCCACCACGCGTTGCCGCGGACACCACCGCAGCGGCGGACACCACGGTCGCGGCGGACCACCACGGCGGCGCCGGGAACCACGGTTGCGGCGGAAACCACCGTCGCTGCTGAAGGGCCGGTGAACATCAGCGGGGCGGATTCCATCACCGGTACGTTCCTTCCCAAGTGCACCACCATCCTGTGTTCCCGCAGGCGAACGACGGCGCGGTCGAGGCAGCCGGAGAACTCGGCTCCGAACCCGACCGAATTCTCGGGCCCGCCGACTGCGGCGACGCGACGGCAGGATCGAGATCATGACCAACGCGGTCACCCAGAGCGTCGAGTCGATCATGGTGTCGAACAACGCGGGTGACAGCTGGCCCCGGCGGCGGCGGCCGCCGCCGGAGGCCGGCATCCCCGTGGTGAGCTGGGACTCGCCGATCCCATCGGCAGAGGGCGAGGCGTGTTCATCGCCCAGGTCGACTTCGACGGGACCGGCCAGGTGATGGCCGAGATGGCGCTCAGCATCCTGGGGGACGACGGTGGGCAGATGGCCATCCTGTCGGCGACCCCCGAGGCAGCGAACCAGAACATCTGGATCGCCGCCATGGAGGAAGCTCTACCGATCCCGCAGTACGCCAACCTCGAGCTGGTCGACACCGTCTACGGCAACGACGTCCCGAGGACAGCCAGATCGCCGCAGCGGAGGCTCGCCGACGACACCCCGACCTGGAGCTGATCATGGCGCCGACGACCGTCGGCATCGTGGCGGCCGCCCAGGCGATGACCAAGCCGATGGATGTGAGCAGGTGAAGGTCTCCGGCCTGGGACTCCCCGACGAGATGGCGGAGTACGTCGAGAGCGGGTGCTCGCCGGAGTTCGCCTTGTGGAGCTTCGTCGACCTCGGCTACCTGGCCTACTACGTGGCGTACGGCATCGCCACCGGGCAGATCGAGGCGGCCGAGGGCCAGGCGTTCGTGGCCGGCCGGATGGGTGAGTACGAGATCACCGCCGACCCGACCCGTGACGCCGGGCTGCGCGTGCTGATGGGCCCGTTCACCGTCTACAACGCCGACAACATCGGCTGATCGGCTGCCAGGGCCATCCGGGCCGGGCCTTGCGCCCGGCCCGGGTAGCCGGGCCAACCGCGAACGATCATGAGGATCCTACCATCGATCGCCCATCGGAGCCGGAGACGCCGGCGACCGGGAGGCGCACGATGAGCGCATCGGAGACACCGGACGTGGTCGTCGAGCTGCTGGAGCGCTCCAACCGTCTCGGCGCCGACCGGCGCAACACCAACTACGGCGGGGGTAACACCTCGGCCAAGGGCGACGGCGACCGACCCGGTCTCCGGCGACGAGGTCGACGTCATGTGGGTGAAGGGCTCCGGAGGCGACCTGGGCACGCATCGGCCGCGGCGGCCTGGCCGCGCTCCGGCTCGACCGGGTGCGGGCGCTGCGGCACCGGTCTACCGGGGCGTCGACCACGAGGACGAGATGCATCAGTTGCTCGACTACTGCGGCTTCGGGCCGCCCGGGGCGGCGCCCAGCATCGACACTGTCCATGCACGGGCTGCTCGACACCGCATCACGTCGACCATCTCCACCCCGACTCGGTGATCGCCCTGGCGGCGGCCGCGGACGGTGAGGAGCTGACCAAGCAGTGCTTCGGCGACGAGGTCGCCTGGGTGCCGTGGCGTCGACCCGGCTTCGAGCTGGCCCTCGAGATCGACGCGCTGCGCGACGTACCAGCCCGACCTGCAGCGGCGTGGTCCTGGGCGGTCACGGGTCTGACGACCTGGGGCGAGACCTCCGAGGCGTGCGAGGAGAACGACGCTCGGGATCATCCACCGAGCCAGCCGAGTTCATGGGGACACGAAGGCCGCCCCGATCCGTCTCGGGACCGGTCCGCGCCGGCTTCGAGCCGCTTGCCGCCCGAGGAGCGACGGCGGCACGCCGCCAGCTCGGCGCCGGTGCATCCGCGGCATGGCGGCACCGAAGTCCGCCGTCGTCGGCCGTTGGTTCGCAGGACGATCTCGTGCTCGACTTCATCGGCGCGGGAGGCGGCGCCGCGGGTGGTGCCGCTGGGCACCTCGTGCCCCGACCACTTCATCCGCACCAAGGTGCGCCCGCTGCTGCTCGACCTGCCGCCGACCGCGCCGATCGACGCAGCAGATCGACCGGCTCCGTGAGCTGCACGCCGAGTACCGCGACCGAGTACGAGGCGTACTACCGGCGCCATGCCGACGAGACGACCCCGCCCATGCGAGGGGCCGACCCGGCGATCTTCCTCATCCCCGGCGTGGGGATGTTCAGCTTCGGTGCCGACTCGGCCACCGCCCGCATCGCCGGCGAGTTCTACATCAACGCCATCAACGTCATCCGAGGGGCCGAGTCGGTCTCCACCTACGCCCGGTGCCCGAGGCGGAGAAGTTCCGTGTCGAGTACTGGATGCTGGAGGAGATGAAGCTGCGGCGGCGCCCGGCGCCCAAGCCGCTGACCGGCAAGGTGGCGCTGGTCACCGGCGGCGGCTCGGGCATCGGGCGGGCCATCGCCCACGGGCTGCGGGCCGCCGGTGCGGTCGTGGTGGCGATCGATCGCAACCTGAGGCGGCGCAGGCAGACCGCCACCGAGATCGGCTCGGCGGACGACGCCGATGGCCGTCGAGGCGGATGTCACCGACGAGGAAGCGGTCGGGGCGCCGTCGAACGCGGCGACGCTCCGCGTACGGCGGCATCGACATCGTGATCAACAACGCCGGTTTGTCGCTGTCGAAGGGCCTTCTGGAGACCACCGAGGACGACTGGGACCTCCAGCACGACGTGATGGCCAAGGGGTCGTTCCTCGTGTCCAAGCACGCCGCGGCGGCGATGATCGCCCAGGGTACGGGTGGCGACATCATCTACGTGGTGAGCAAGAACGCCGTGGTCGCCGGGCCCAACAACCTCGCCTACGGGTCGGCCAAGGCGAGCCAGGCCCATCAGGTCCGGCTGCTCGCCGCCGAGCTCGGCGAGCACGGGATCCGGGTGAACGGGATCAACCCCGACGGGGTGGTCCAGGGCTCGGGGATCTTCGCCGGGGGTTGGGGGGCCGACCGGGCCAAGGTGTACGGGGTTCCCGAGGAGGAGCTCGGCGCGCTTCTACGCCGACCGCACCCTGCTCAAGCAGGAAGTCTGCCCGAGCACGTCGCCGACGCCGCGCTCGCCCTGGTCGGCGGGCGTCGCTCGGCCAGACCACAGGGCTGATCATCCCGGTGGACAGCGGCGTCGCTGCGGCATTCCTCACGGTCCGAGGAGGCGTCCCATGATCGATCCGGGACGCATCGCCGAACTGAACGCAGCGCATCGAGGCGACGCTCTCGCGCGCGACGTCGGGCACCTCGCCGATGAGCCTCGACCGCGGCGGGTCCGGTGACCGCCGAGCGCGTCGATCGATGCGCTTGGCGAGTTCTCGGTGGCGGCTCCGTCGTGGGCGGTCGGCACCGGTGGCACCCGGTTCGGGCGATTCCCCGGCGGGCGGCGAGCCGCGCACCACCGAGGAGAAGATCGACGACGTGGCCGCGCTCGACGCGCTCACCGCCGAGCAACCGGGCGATCTCGCTCCACGTCCCCTGGGACGACCCCGAGCCGATCCCGACGGGCTCCGCCAATACGCCGAGGAGCGGTCGATCGGGTTCGACGCGATGAACTCGAACACCTTCCAGGACAACCCGTCCACCACCGGCGACGGCGCCCTCTCGTACAAGTTCGGCAGCCTGGCCAACGCCGACCCGGCGGTGCGGGAGGTCGGCGGTCGAGCACAACCGACACGTGATCGACCTCGGGCGTGCGACTCGGGTCGGAGGCGCTCACGGTGTGGCTGGCCGACGGGATCAACCATCCCGGGCAGGCCGATCACCGCACCCAGTTCGAGCGGGTCGCCGACGGGCTCGCAGGCGATCCACGACCATCTCCCCGACGGACTGGCAGATGTACACCGAGCACAAGCCGTACGAGCCCGCCTTCTACGCCACGGTCAACCACGACTGGGGGTCGTCGCTGCTGCTGGCGCAGGCGGCCGGTGCCAAGGGCGTCTTGCCTCGTCGACCTCGGGCACCACCTCCCCAACGCCAACATCGAGCAGATCGTCAGCCGGCTCGCCATGGTCGGCCGGCTCGGCGGGTTCCACTTCAACGACTCCAAGTACGGCGACGACGACCTCACCACCGGGTCGATCAGGCCGTTCCAGCTCTTCCTGATCTTCTGCGAGCTGATCCGGGCCGGGGAGGGGCGGCTGCCCGGCGCTCGCCTACATGATCGACCAGAGCCACAACATCAAGGACCCGCTCGAGGACCTCATCCAGTCGACCGAGGCGGTGGTCATCGCCTACGCCCAGGCGATGCTGGTCGACCGGGCCGCGCTGGCCGAGGCCCAGGAGGACAACGACGCCGCCCGGGCCCAGGAGGTCCTCCAGGATGCGTTCCGAACCGACGTCCGCCCGCTGGTCGCCGAGGCGCGCCGGCGCGCAGGGGGCGCCATCGCCCCGCTCCAGGCCTACCGGGCCGTGGGCTACCGCCGGCGATGATCGAGGAGCGCGGGCTGGCATCGGTGGCGACCGGGCTGTGACCGACGCCGGCCGGGTCCTCGCCGTCGATCTCGGGGCGACCTCGGTGCGGGTCGCCGCCGTCGATCTCGCCGCCGACCAGCCGGCGGTCGAGGTGGTGCACCGCTGGCCGCACACGCCGCGTCGCGGGTCCGGATGGGGCGCTGCGCTGGCGACTGGGACCGGATCGTCGCCGAGGTGGAGGACGGGCTCGAGAGCGGCGATGGCGAGTCGGGTCCGGTGGCGTCGATCGGAGTCGACGGCTGGGGGGTCGACTACGGGCTGCTCGACGCCGACCGGAAGCTGGTGGCGCCGCCCTTCTCGTACCGCGATCCGCGGACCGCCGGATGGGGCCGGACCGCCGACGCCATCGGGCCGAGCGGCTCTATCGAGATCACCGGCATCCAGATGATGGGGATCAACACCATCTTCCAGCTCGCCGCCCATGACCGAGGCCGAGCTGGAGCGGGCCGACCGGCTGCTCCTCCTCCCCGACCTCCTCGTCGCATCATCTCACCGGCTTCGAGGGAGCCGAGGCGGTCGAACGCATCCACCACCGGCCTGCTCGACGCCGCAGCCGGCGCATGGTCAACCGAGCTGGTCGACCGCTCTGTCGCTGCCACCGACGCTGCTCCCGGAGGTCGTCGCCGCCGGGCCGGCCGTCGGCACCTGGCGGGGTGTCCCGGTGCACCTCGTCGGCAGCCACGACACCGCCTCGGCGTTCCTCGGCATGCCCGGTGGCAGGGAGCCCGGGACCGTCTTCGTGTCCGCCGGTACCTGGGTGATCGTCGGCGTCGAGCGACCCGCCGCCGACACGTCGCCGGCGGCCCGGGCGGCCAACTTCTCCAACGAAGCCGGCGCCCTCGGAGGCGTCCGGTTCCTGAGGAACGTGATGGGGTTCTGGATGCTGGAGCGGTGCCGGTCCGCCTGGGGCGACCCCACCGATCGAGGAACTGGTGGAGGAGGCGACAATGGTCGACGAGCCGGTGCCCGAGTTCGACGCCGGCGACGACCGCTTCCTCTCCCCTGCCGACATGGAGAGCGAGATCAGGATCCGCCGCCGGGCTCGGCGACGACGCACCCCGGCCCGTGGTCGTCCGCTCCGTGCTCCAGTCGATCGCCGCCGGCACCGCCGGCGTGGTCGACGACCTGACCGCGGTGACCGGCGAAGCACCGCGGCGGCTGGCTCTCGTCGGCGGCGGCGCCCGGGTCGGGCTGCTCCGGGACCTCCTCGCCGAGCGGACCGGGCTCGAGGTCATCGCCGGCTCGACCGAGGCGACCGCCCTGGGCAATGCCGTGGTCCAGGGCATCGCCCTCGGCCGGTTCGACGGGCTGCCGGCCGCCCGGACCGTGGCTGGAGCCCACCGGAAGGCCGGCCATGAACGGACAAACGGCCCCGCCGAGGCGGTGTCATGGCTGACCGCGTGTTCCACAGCCCCGAGGAGCGCCTCACCGAGGTCCGCAACCTGATCGCCGGGCGCGGTGCCGTCCGCATCGACGAGCTGGCCCGCGACTTCGGGGTGAGCGAGATGACCATCCGGCGCGACCTGGACGAGCTGGAGGCGCTGGGGCTCGCCCGCCGAGTACGCGGTGGCGCCATCGCCGTCGGGCCCGAGCCGTTCGCCCAGCGGCACCGGCACAACGCCAGGGCCAAGGTGCGCATCGCCGAGAAGCTGCTCCCGCTGATCCCGGTGAGCGGGACGGTGGCGTTCGACGCCTCGACCACCGTCTACCGCCTCGCCGCCTCGTTGGAGACCGCCCGCGACCTGGTCGTGGTCACCAACGGGCTCGACTCGTTCCACTCGCTGATCGCCAAGCCGGGGATCACCGCAACGCTGACCGGGGGATCGCAGGAGCCCCGTACCGGGAGCCTGGTCGGGCCGATGGCGGTGCGGGCCGCCCAGGGGTTCCTCTATGACGCTCTGGTGTGCTCGGCGGCCGCGCTCGACGCCGACGCTGGGGTCATCGGAGGCGAGCCTGGCGGAGTCGGAGGTGAAGCGCGCCTTCAGCGCCGGCAGCGCCCGCATCATCCTGGCCGTCGACCACAGCAAGCTGGGGACGAGGGCCCCGGCCCGCATGTTCGAGCTCGAAGCCGTCGACCACCTCGTCACCGACCTCGACCCGGACGACCGGCGCCTCGACGCCTACCGATCGGCGGTGAGGCTCATCTGACCCATCGGCCCACCCCCGGGCTCCGCCAGCATCCAGAAAGGGGAACCGTGAACCGCATCGGGTTCGTGCTCAAGGTGAAACAGGACCTGATCGACGAGTACCGCCGCCGCCACGCCGAGGTCTGGCCGGAGATGCTCCACGCCCTGTCCGAGTCCGGCTGGCAGAACTACTCGCTCTTCCTGTGCCCCGACGGCACGCTGTTCGGCTATTTCGAGACACCGGGCTCATTCGCCGAAGCTCTCGACGCCATGGCGAGCCGTGAGGTCAACGACCGCTGGCAACAGGAGATGGCGCCGTTCTTCGAGACCGTCGGGGGCGACACCTCCCAGATGGCCGACCGGATGATGGGGCAACTCGAAGAGGTGTTCCATCTCGAGTGAGTCGACAGTCTCTGCGGCGTCCCTCTCCCGGCCGGGATCTCAGGTCACGATGGCGCCGGGCAGGGTCACCACGAACCGGGCTCCGCCGCCGGGGGTGTTGGAGGCGGTAACGGTGCCACCGTGGGCGGCGACGATCGCCTGGACGATCGCCAGCCCCAGGCCGCTGCCCCCCGATCGGCGGGAGCGCGACCGGTCGGCCCGGTAGAACCGTTCGAAGACGTGGGGCAGGGCGTCCACCGGGATACCGGGGCCGTCGTCGGAGACGACGAGTTGCGCCGTTGCCGACGTGGGGTCGGCGTCGACGTCGACCTCGACCTCGGTGCCCGGCGGTGTGTGGACCCTGCACATTGGCCAGCAGGTTGGCCACCACCTGGTGGAGGCGCTGCGGGTCGGCCACGACGACCGGACGCCGGTCTGCCGGGGCGTGCACGGTCACCGGTCGGGTGGGGTCGGTGACCCGATGATCCGCGGCGGCCTCGTTCGGCAAACGGCCACGCAGGTCGACATGGAAACCGGTCGGAGGGGCTCGGTGCGGCCGAGCCGGGCGAGGGTGAGGAGATCCTGCACCAGGCGACCCATCCGGCCGCTCTCGCTCTCGATCCGGTCCCAGGCCTTGGCTCTCGTCGTCGGTCGACTGCAGGCCGCCGCGTGCGGTGCAGCTCGGCGTAGCCTGTGATGGTCGCCAGCGGGGTCCGCAGCTCGTGGGAGGCGTCGGCGACGAAGCGGCGCAGCCGCTCCTGGCCCTCTCGCTCGGTGTCGAACGCCTCCTCGATGTGGACCAGCATCTGGTTGAGAGCGCCACCGAGCCGGCCCAGCTCGGTGTCCTGGTCGAGCGCGGGAACCCGTTGTCCCAGGTCGCCGGCGGCGATGGCGGTCGCCGTGTCGACCATCTCGTCAACCGGCCGCATCGCCCGTCGCACCGTCCACCAGGTGGCGGCGGCGCCGATGAGCAGGATCACGGCCGCCGGCGAGCAGCAGCGTCTGGACCAGCGAGTCGGTAGCAGTGGCGACACCGCCAGCGGAGCGGCGTGGACCAGCACCGAGCCGTCTGCCAGCGACTCCACGTATCCCCGGTAATCGAGGTCGCCGTCGACGCTGGCGAGGTCGACCATGCCCTCGTCCCCGGCGAGCCCGGAGACGTCGGGGAGCGGGTCGGGATCGTCGGCGAACCCGGACGGCTTGGCCCAGGCGACAGTCACCGTCGCCGGTCACCGCCACCTCGGCGAACGGCCTGAGGAACGGCTCGTCCTCCGAGCCGGGGCCGGGCCCGAAGCCGGGGTCGCCGGGGCCTTCCGGCCCGGGGCCCCGGTCGGCGAAGCTGAGCAGGGACTGCTCGGCCTGAGCCACGAGGATCGACCTGATCGGAGCGGGAGGCGACCAGGCCAACGGCGGCGATGACCGCCACCAGCAGCAGGGTGAACGAGATGACCAGCTTGGTGCGCAGCGCCATCAGCCTGTGGCGCGGCGGACGACGTAGCCGACACGCCCGCACCGTCTGGATGAGCGACCCGTCGTCGTCACCCAGCTTCTTGCGCAGGTAGGAGATGTAGGTCTCGACCATGCCGTAGTTGCCGTCGAAGTCGTACTCCCAGACGTGGTCGACGATCTGCGCCCTTGGACATCACCTTCCCCGGTTGATGCATCAGGAACCGGAGCAGCCGGAACTCGGTCGGGCGAGAGCTCGACCTCGCTACCGTCGCGGGTGACCTGGTGGGCGTCCTCGTCGAGGGTCACGTCGCCGACGGTGATCCGGGCCGACGGTGCTCGTCGCCCTTGCGACCGTCGCAGCAGCGCCTCGATGCGCAGACCCAGCTCCTCGAGGCTGAACGGCTTGGTCAGGTAGTCGTCGCCGCCCTGGCGGAACCGGTGCGGAGGTCGTCGATGTCGTCGCGGGCGGTGAGGAAGATGACCGGGGTCTGGATGCCGTCGCGGCGGATGCGGCGGCACACCTCGAAGCCGTCGAGCTCGGGCATGTTGACGTCGAGCACGACCAGGTCGGGCGGGTCCGATCTGGATCCGCCGCAGGGCGTCGTAGCCGTTGCCCTCGGTGTGCGCCTCGTAGCCGGCGAACCGGAGGGCGCTGGCCACCAGGTCGGCCAGGCCTTCCTCGTCGTCGACGACCAGGATCGAGGCTCGGGGTTCTTGGCGATCGTTCATCTGCCGAGCAGCGTAGGTCGCCAACCTGGGAGCTCCCTGTGAGCCCGCTGCGGCCCGTGGAGGGGACCATTCTCGCACAGGCCGCGCAGACCATCGAGTCTGCCGAAGGCCGCCGAGCATCGAAACAGGAGACGGGCCCGGATCGCTCCAGGCCCGTCTCTCCTCCTTGTTGGTCGATAGCCGGCATAGCCGGCTTCAGACGTCGGTGCTGGACTCCTCTCCGGTCGTTCCCTGGTCGTCGGTGCCGTCGTCGGCGCCGTCCCGATCACAGTCAGGGCCACCCGATCGATCTTCCTGACCGTCCTGGTCGGTGTCACCCGTGGTGTCGTCGGGGGCGACCGTCGCCTCGGTCGTGTCGCCCGGGGCCTCGACCACCGTGGTCGTCGTGTCCTCCTGGGCGGGCGCCGCCGCGGTGCCCAACACCGTGGTGACGCCCAGGGCGGTGGCGAGCGCTCCCGCCACCGCCCAGGGCTTCACCGATCGCTTCTTCTCGTCCGGCATCGGGACCTCCTCGTGTAGCGGATGCCTGACCATCAGGATCGGGCGCCCACCTCCGAGAATCCTCACAACCGTCGTACAACTCCATCAGAGGCCGGCCCGGACGCGCAACGAGCGGGTACCATGAAGGCCCGCTCGTCGGATGCCGGAACTCAGGATCAGGTCATCGGGACAGCCACAGCTGCACCTCGAGGACACCGTGATCCTCCACCGCCAGCACCATCGGTGCGGTGGGGATCGAGACGTCGTAGTCGGCGAAGACGATGTCGGTGGAGCCGACCACCAGGATCATCCCGTCGACCAGCTGTGCCTCCAACGGGATCTCGACCTGGTTGGTGACACCGTTGATGGTCAACTCCCCGGTGGCGGTCACCGGTCACGGTCTCACCGTCGGCGGCGGCTTCGCCGAAGTCGATCGGCTCGGTGAGCACGAAGGTCGCCTCGGGGTTGGCGTCGGTGCCGAGGGCTTCCTGGATACGGCTGTCACGGCGGGACTCGTCGCTGACGATGGCGGTGAGGTCGACCGTGTAGTCGGCCGACGTCAACGTGGTCCCCTCGATGACCATGCTCCCGGCGACGCCGGGGGTGCGACCGACGGCGGTGGCGGAACCGATGGTGGCCAGCTCCTCCTCGATGCGGAAGCCGACGAACGTCGCCGTGGTGTTCTCGGTGACCGAGAACTCGCCGACCGAGGTGTCCACGGTCCAGGTTCCTTCGATGCCCTCGGCGGTCGCCGCCGGGGCCTCGCCGGCGGAAGTCGGCGACACCGTCACCGCGGCAGCTGTCTCGCCGAGGTCGGCCTGGTCGGGGGCGTCACCGCTGAAGAACCACACAACCGCGGCCACGGCGGCGGCGATCAGCACACCGCCACCCAGGGCGATCCACCTCCACGGCCGCCGCCGGGTGGACGTCGGTGCCGGCTCTGTCTCCGTGTCGAGCATGTCGTTCCTCTCATCGTCACAGGATGGTCGATGTCCAGAGCATCTCCGCTACCGCTGGCCGTTGGCTGCGCAGAGGCTGGGAGTCTCCTGTGGCCTCCCAAAGGCCGGTTCGGTCGGGAGCAGCCGGCGGCGGAGCAGGCCGATACCCTGCGTCCCATGCCAAGCCGGCTCGACGACGTTGGCTGAGATCACCACGCTGGCGGACGCAGTCGCCGAGCTGGTCGGTGACGGCGACACCGTGGCGCTGGAGGGCTTCACCCATCTGATCCCCCACGCCGCCGGCCATGAGATCATCCGCCAAGGTCTCCGTGACCTGACCCTCTGCCGCCTCACGCCGGATCTCGTCTACGACCAGCTGATCGGCGCGGGCTGTGCGGCCAAGGTGGTCTTCTCGTGGGGCGGGAACCCCGGGGTCGGGTCGCTGCACCGGTTTCGGGACGCCGTCGAGCATGGTCACCCGAGGCCGATCGAGCTCGAGGAGCACAGCCACGCCGGGATGGCCGCCCGCTACAGCGCCGGTGCCTCCGGCCTCCCGTTCGGCGTGCTGCGGGGCTACCTGGGGACCGATCTGATGGAAGCTACCGCCACGGTGTCCACGGTCGACTGTCCCTTCACCGGTGAGCGGCTGGCGGCGGTGCAGGCATTGCGACCCGATGTCGCCGTGGTCCACGCCCAGCAGGCCGACCGTGCGGGGAACGTCGCCCTGTGGGGGATCACCGGAGTCCAGCGGGAGGCGGTGCTGGCGGCGAAGCGCTCCATCGTCACCGTGGAGGAGGTCGTCGACGAGTTGCGCCCGCACGGGCCCAACCACGTGGTCCTCCCATCCTGGGTGGTGACCGCGGTGGCGGTGGTGCCGGACGGATGCCATCCGTCCTACGCCCACGGGTACTCGAGTGCGGGACAACCGCTTCTACCTGGAGTGGGATCACATCTCCGCCGACCGTGACCGGTTCGACGCCTGGCTCGACCGTCACGTCCTCGGTACGCCCGACCATGCCGGCTACCTGGCCCTGGTCCGGGAGGGGTCGGTTGGCTGAGCCCGTGCGCTACACGCCAGAGGAGATGATGACGATCACCGCCGCCCGCCATCTCCGCAACGGCGCCGTGTGTTTCGTGGGGATCGGGCTGCCCAGCGAAGCGGCCAACCTGGCCAGGCTCACCCACGCCCCCGACCTGGTGCTGGTGTACGAGTCCGGAACCATCGGGAGCCGCCCGGAGGTGCTCCCGCTCTCCATCGGCGACGGCGAGCTCGCCGAGACGGCGGTGTCGGTGGTCGGGGTCCCCGAGATCTTCGCCTACTGGCTGCAGGCAGGCCGGGTCGACGTCGGGTTTCTCGGTGCCGCCCAGGTCGACCGCTTCGCCAACCTCAACACCACCGTCGTCGGCACCTATGCCCATCCCCGGGTGCGGCTCCCCGGCGCCGGAGGCGCTCCCGAGATCGCTTCCTCGGCCGCCGAGGTGTTGGTGATGGTGCGTCACCAGCCGCGGGTACTGGTCGAGTCGGTGGACTTCGTGACATCGGTGGGCTTCGGGAGGGACGGCAGGAGTCGACCCGCCACCGGTGGGGCCGGGCCGAGCGCGGTGATCACCGATCTCGGCGTGCTCCGCCCCGACCCGGAAACCCACGAGCTGACGCTGGGAGCGGTGCACCCCGGTGTCGCCGTGCCCGAAGTTCTGGCCAGCACCGGCTGGGACCTCGCCGTCGCCTCGGATCTGGAGATCAGCCCGCCGCCCCAGCCAGAAGAGCTGGCCACGTTGCGCGCCCTCCAGGAGCGCTCCGCCGAGGCCCACCGGCAGTGACCGAAATCGGCAGATGCTCTGCCGGAGCTCAACCTCCGGGAGGGATGTTGGCGTTGAGCCGGAAGAGGTTGCCCGGGTCGTACTTCTGCTTCACCTCGACCAACCGGTCCCAGGTCGAGTTGGGGTAGGCCGCCCGGACCCGTTCCTCGCCCTCGTCCTCGAGGAACCCGATGTAGGCGCCGGCGACCTGATCGCCCCGCAGCGTGGCGGCGAGATCGGTCACCCACGGCACGTGCTCGACCTGCCGCCCCGGCTCGAAGTCGATGGCCACCACGTTCACCATGAGCTTCCGCTGCCGGTGGGCGAATGCGGTGGCGTCGACCGGCACCCGGGCGATGGCACCGCCGAGCACCCGGACCTGGACGACCGCCATCGCCGAGGTGGCGTCCGGCAGCCGGTCGATGACGGCCGCCACCGCGTCGTCTTCCAACCGGTCGAGGAACTGGGTGCGGACCACGTTGGCCGGACGGAAACCTTCGGGCACCGGCTCGACGATCTCCGGATAGCTCATCGGCTTCAGCATGTCGGCGAGGGGTGAAGCCAGCGCCCGGAACGGGGCGAGGGCGGCTTCACCGGCACCCGGTTGCCCGGAGTGGAACAGGAACGCCAGGACCACGGGCTTCCCGTGGAGTTCCTCTGGCAGGAACGGCATCGGCGGCGCGGTCATCACGTTGAGGATGGTTGACAACTCCTCGGGGGCGTCGGCGGCGGCGGCGATGAACCCGGAGACGACCTCGGCGGTGGCGGGCAGCACCAGCATCCCGCCGGTGCACGTCTCCAGGTCGTGGAGCTTGTAGCGGAAGCGGGTGGCGACCCCGAAGTTGCCGCCGCCTCCCCGGATCGCCCAGAACAGGTCGGGCTCGGTCTCGGCGTCGGTGCGGACCAGCGCCCCGTCGGCGGTGACGACCTCGGCGGCGAGCAACGAGTCGATCGTCAAGCCGTGCTTGCGAACCAGGAACCCGATGCCGCCGGCCGTCGTCAGCCCGCCGGTGCCGACGTCGGCGGTGTCGCCGAACCCGGTGCCCAGGCCGTGCTCGGCCGCCGCCGCCGTGTAAGCGCCGGCGGTGAGGCCGGTCTGCGCCCACGCGGTCCGGCCGGCGACGTCGATGTCGAGGCCCGTCAGGTCGGCCAGGTCGAGGACGATCCCGCCGTCGGTCGTCCCATGCCCGGCCGCGCTGTGGCCGCCGCTGCGCACCGCGAGCTCCATCCCGGTGTCGGCGGCGAAGCCGACCACCCGGCGCACATCGTCGTCGCCGGCCACCCGCACGACCGCGGCCGGCCGCCGATCGTGGTTGGACAGGAAGACGCGCCTGGCTTCGTCGTAGCCGGTGTCGGGGGGCAGGATCATCGACCCGGTGAGGTCGGAGCCCAGCCGGTCGAGCGCGGGCACATCGGGGGGCGTGGTCATGGTGTTTCCTCCTCTGCTCCGGCGATGCATCGCGCGGTGGCACCGCCGCCTGGGATGAGCGAACCCGGAATCTACCCCGCTGATCTCAGCGAGATGACGGCCGGGGAGGGCGGGTCGTCGATCCAACCGGGGAAGGCGAGGACGATCTCCGGCACGTCGCGGTGCGTTGACGATCAACCGTCAGGCGTTCGAAGGGGGAGGCTCCTCGAAGGCGGCGGTCCGGTCGGCGGGCGCCAACGCCCCGGCGGTGTATGTGGACGTCCCGGAGGTCAGCAGTTCACGGGCGGCGGCGGCGAGGGCTCCGTAGGCGGCGAAGGCCAGCGACCCGCCGGTCGACACCCTCCGCACCCCGACAGCGGCGAGATCGGGAACGGCCGGCCCGTGGCGGAGCAGCAGCACGTTGACCGGGGCATCCACTGCGCCGACCAGACGGGAGATGTCGTCTAAGTCGACCAGCCCCGGGGCATAGACGACGTCGGCCCCGGCCGCCCGAAAGGCGCCCAGCCGGGCGATGGTGTCGGCGAGGTCGTCCACGCCGTAGAGGTGGTTCTCGGCGCGGGCGGTGAGCACCACCGAATGCCGGGTGGCTGCCTCGACGGCAGCGGCGACCCGTTCCACGGCGACCTCGAGCGGGAACAACCCGGAGCCGGGGTGGTAGTCCTCGATGGAGACACCGGCGACTCCGGTCTCCCCCAGCAGATCGACCGCTTCGGCGACCCCTTCCGGGGTGTCGGCGTAGCCATGCTCGGCGTCGACGCTGACCGGGATGGCCACGGCGTCGGCCAATGCCGCCGCATGGGCGAGCAGCTCGGCGAGGGTGAGCCGCTGGTCCATCCGGCCGAGCGTGGCGGCGAACCCCGAGCTGGTGGTGGCGACCGCCTCGAACCCGAGCGATTCGAGGATCCGAGCCGATCCCACGTCCCAGGCGTTGGGCATCACCAGGATTCCGTCCCGGTGGAGCCGGGCGAACGTCGCTCGCAGCTCTGCTGCGCGCCCGGCTGCGGCGGTCACGAACGTTCCGCCCATCGGTCCGGCCCTGCGATCTCGACGTCGTCCACTTCGCTCCTGGTTGGTTCGGCGTCAAGCTAGGCCGCCGGACGAATGCTCGGTGCCGTTGGGTCGAGACGGCCGGCTCGGCGGAAGGGCGACCGCGGTCGGATCCCGATACGCTTCCGCCCGCTCACCAGGGAGGGCGCCATGACGGACGCACCGGCGGAGGCACCAACTCAGACGCGCCGTCGATCCGCGGTGTCACGCTCACGGTGGCGGTCGTCGCCCTCGCCGGATCGGCGGTGCTCAGCCTGCTGGCGGCGACCCTGGTGACCACCGTCGACAACAACGTGCTGGACACCGAACAGTTCGTCGAGTTGGTGGGACCGCTCGTCGAGGACCCGGCGGTGCGGGGGACGCTATCGGACCGCCTCACCGAGCAGACGCTCGACGCCCTGGCGCTCGAGGAGCGGATCCCTGCCCGGCTCGCCGAGATCGGCCCCAGGCTCGTGCTGCTCGCCCCGCCAATCGTGGCCGCCACCCAAGGGTTCGTGGAGCATGCGGTCGACACCGCCATCGACAGCGACGAATTCGCCACGCTGTGGAACGAGGCGTTGCGACTCGGCCACAGCCGGGCCATCGCCCTGCTCGAGGAGGACGAGGCCAGCCTGGGGAACCTCGGAATCGACGATGGTGGGGTCACCCTGGACCTGCTCGGCGTCGTCACCATCGTGATCCGCCGGGTCGTCACCGGGATCGGCGAGCTGATCGGGGCGAACCTCGAGCTGCCCGAAGCCGTGTCGAACGAGGACCGCCGCCAAGCAATCGACCAGCTGGCGACAGTCTTCGGGGTGACCCTCCCGACCGACTACGGGCTGGTGACGGTGATGAGCTCCGACGATCTCGACATGGCGCAGCGGTTCTACCGGTTCGTCCAGCGACTGGGCCCGGCCCTCATCGTGGCGGCCTTGCTCACCGGGGCCGGCGCCATCGTGCTCGCCGCCAACCGTCGCCGGACCATCGCGTGGATCGGGCTGAGCGTCGCCGTGCTGGCGGTTGCGACCCGTTTCGCGCTCTCGATCGGTGTCGACCGGGTCGCCGAGAACGAACCGGACCCCCAGGCCCGGGAAGCGGCGCGGACCGTCGTCGACGCCCTCTTCGACCCGTTCAGCGCCGCCCTGTGGTGGCTGGCGGCGGTCGGCCTGGTCGCCGCTCTCGTCGCCTACCTCTTCGGGCGGGCGTCGTGGCAGCGGACGAGGTCGGGCCGGGTCACCACCGTCTCCGACTCGGTGTGACCCGCCGTCCCGGCCCGGTCACCGGTCGGGGATCGCCGCGTCGACGAACCAGGTGTCGACGACACCCTTTCCCTTCACCTCGATCTTCCCCCTCGGGATGCACGTGAAGGCGTCGGCGATCAGCCGGTAGGTCGGCTCCGACACCTGGATCCGCCCGGGTTCGCCGTGCGACTCCATGCGGCTCGCCGTGTTCACCGTGTCGCCCCACACGTCGTACTGGTACTTGCTCCGACCGATCACCCCGGCCACGACCGGACCGGAGCTGATCCCGACCCGGAACGCCAGCCCACGGTCCCGGCAGTAGTCCAGGATCTCCAGGCCCATCGCCGCCAGGACCTCGGCATGGTCCGCTCGCGGGACGGGGACACCGGAGGCGACCATGTAGGCGTCGCCGATGGTGCGGATCTTCTCACAGCCGTACTTCTCGGTGAGCTCGTCGAAGTAGCTGAACACCTCGTCGAGCTCGGCGACCACCTGGTCGGCGGGGATCCGCTCGGAGCGAGCGGTGAACCCGACGGCATCGGCGAACAGCACGCTGATCGACTCGAACCTCCTCGCCTCGGCACGCCCGGTCTCCTTCAGTTCGGCGGCCACCTCCTCGGGGAGCAGGTTGAGCAGGAGGCGTTCGTTGCGGTCCCGTTCGAAGGAGAGGCGGCCGAGCAGGTACCACACCACCGGGGTGAGCACGAGGATGTTGCCGACCATCACCGCGACGAACATCGTGGAGGTCACCATCTGCTGGGGAGCCGCCCGGCTGGCCGCCAGCGTCGGCTCCAGGAGCCCCATCGTCACCGCCAGCACGATGTAGACGACGACCACACTCACCGTGAGTCTTCGACCCCACGGCAGCGCGATGAGGACGGTCCCGGCGATACCCCACATCATCACCGCCCCCGAGTTGGCGAAGCCGCCCAGCGTGATGTGGACGAGGACCTGGTTGGCCATGCTGACGACGAGGCCGATGACGCTGGCGGTGAAGACGCTGCCGGTGACGGCGTACCAGGTCCAGGCGACGGCCAGGCCGATCACCAGCAGGACGGTGTCCCACGCGGCGGCGGTCTCACCGGCGGCGAACAGCCACCCGGCGGTCCCCATCGAGAACATGAACGCCAGCAACAGCGAAAGCGTGAACACGCGTGCCACGGTCATCCGGTTCTCGAACGCGGTCAGGTACCCGGCCGGCTTCGTGCGGGCGGCGAGGCGATCCCAGAATCCGGCCATCGCGGGATAGGTCGCCACGGCCCGCAAGCTAGACGCCCGGCCGGACCGTCGCCGGTACCCTCAGGGGCCCGGCGGGCGGACGAGGAGCGCATGCGTTACAGGACCATCGAGCGAGCCGGCCTCACCGTGTCGACGGTCGGGTTCGGCGCCTGGGCCATCGGCGGGAGCTGGGGCACGGTCAGCGACGACGAGTCGATGGCGGCGCTGCACGCCGCCGTCGATACCGGGGTGACCTTCATCGACACCGCCGACGTGTATGGCGATGGTCGCAGCGAACGGCTGGTCGCCCGGCTCCGTGGCGAGCGACCGGATGCCGACCTGGTGGTCGCCACCAAGGCGGGACGACGGCTCGACCCTCACGTCGCCGGCGGCTACACCGCCGGCAACCTGACGGCCTTCGTCGATCGCAGCCTGGCCAACCTCGCCACCGAGCGCATCGACCTCCTCCAGCTGCACGGGCCGCCTACCGACGTGTACTACCGGCCCGAGGTGTTCGCCGCCCTCGACGACCTGGTGGCGGCAGGAAAGCTCAGGTCGTACGGGGTGAGCGTCGAACGGGTCGAGGAGGCCGAGAAGGCGATCCTGTATCCGGGTGTGGCCAGCGTCCAGATCATCTTCAACATCTTCCGCACCCGACCCGCCGACCGGTTCCTCGCCGACGCCGCCGCCAAGGGAGTCGGGGTGATCGCCAGGGTGCCGCTCGCCAGCGGGCTGCTCAGCGGCCGGATGACCGCCGCCACCACCTTCGAAGCCGACGATCACCGGTCGTTCAACCGGCACGGGGAGTCGTTCGACATCGGGGAGACCTTCTCAGGCGTGCCCTACGAGGACGGGCTCGCCGCGGTCGATGAGATCCGCCCGCTGGTCCCCGAGGGCTGGACCATGGCACAGCTGGCGCTGCGCTGGATCCTGATGCACGAAGGCGTCTCGACGGTGATCCCGGGGGCCAAGACCCCCGAGCAGGCGATCGCCAACGCCGCCGCCGCCGATCTCGACCCGATCCCGGAGGCGACCATGGCGGCCCTGGCCGATCTATACGCCGCCCGAATCGCCCCCCACGTCCACCAACGGTGGTGAGCCGGGAGGCCGTCTCCTCTCACCCGCCGCTCAACCTGCCAGGAAGCTGAGCCTACCTGGCGGTCCGGGTTGTCGGCGTTGGTGTCGACCAGCACGATCGACTGCCAGACGCCCAGCGCCGGCGCCCCGTCGAGGACGGGCACGCACAGGGTCGGGGCGAGAAAGGCGGGGACCACGTGGTCGGCACCGTGGCCCGGCGCCCCATGGCGATGGCGGTACAGCTGGTCGTCATGGGGCAGCAGGTGCTCGAGCCGGTCGAGCAGGTCGTGGTCGCTGCCGGCACCGGTCTCGATGATGGCCAGCCCGGCGGTGGCGTGCGGGACGAACACGTTGAGGAGCCCGTCGCCACGGCCGCGCAGGTAGGCCCGAACCTCCGAGGTGAGGTCGTGGACGCCCGGGCGACGTCCGGTGACGACCGTGATGACGATGGTGTCGATTGCCGGCCTCCTCGGCTTCGGTGCGAACGACCTGAAGATAGGTCCGCGACCCGGTCCCGGGCTGGCGCCGCTGGTACGGTTCGACGGATGAGGAGGTGACAGCATGGCACAGGCACCGTTTACCGGTTCGGGCACCGCCGACGACCCGTGGGTCCTGAAGACACCCAGCCTCGGGTCCGAGATCCTGATGCACCGGGACGAGCTCCACGACCCGCCCATCCTCGTCTGCACCGTGGGAAGCACCGTCCTGCACTACGACCTCAGGATCATCGACGACCTCCACTGAATGTTGCAGGAGCGGGGCGACTGGGTGCCGCTGGGCAACGCCGACGAGCAGAAGCCGGCGGCCGAGGGGACGGTGGAAGCGTGGGCGAGGTCACCGGACAACCCGGTCGGAGGCTGGTACGGCCTGAAGAAGGGGCTCCGGGGCCGGGTGGGGAACTACGTGCCGCCGGTCCTCGAGGCGCTCGGGCTGGCCGAGGTGGAGCACAACGCCCGGGGTAACCGGATGCGGGCGATCTGACCGACTGTCCTGCTCCCGCGCTCTGATCGAGCTCGCTTGGTCACCGATCGGGGCCGGGCTCCCAGAGCTCGAGCCGGTTCCCGTCGAGGTCCCAGCACCAGCCGAAGCGACCGTTCTCGTCCTCGAGCACCTCGTCGTCCACGCGTACCCCGCCCGAGCGCAGCCGGGAGATCACGGCATCGAGGTTGTCGACCCGGTAGTTGACCATCCACTGCTGGCGGTCCGAGCCGAAGTAGTCGGTATCGGCAGGGAAGGGCGCCCACACCGTCGATCCCCGCACGTCCCCTCCCCACGTCATGACGACGTAGCCGTCGGTGGCCGAGTCGAGCCCGAGGTGCTCGACGTACCACGCCTGGAGCGCCGCAGGGTCCGGCGACCGGAAGAAGACGCCGCCGATGCCGGTCACGCCTGCCATCTCGTCCTCCCTCCAGTATCGACGGTCACGGAATACCGACACGGGTCTCGCACGAGGTCGCCGTGTCGGTGCCGGCACCGCCGGCGCAGGTGTCGCTGCCGCTGCCGCCCGCCAGCGCGTCGTTGCCGGCGTCACCGGACAGGTCGTCGGCGCCGGCCTGGCCGTTGAGTTCGTCGGCGTTGGCGTTGCCCTCGAGCGTGTCGTTCTCACTGCCGCCGTTGACCGTGTCGTTACCGCTGCCGCCGGCCAGCACGTCGACGCCTCCCTGTCCGTTCACGAGGTCGACCCCGCCGCCACCGTCTCCCTGATCGGCGCCATCCCCGCCGTTCAGGGTGTCGTTCCCCGTCCCGCCTTCGATGTCGTCGCTGCCGATCTCCCCCGACAGCTGGTCGGCACCGGCGCCGCCGTCGAGAGCGTCGGCGCCGGTGCCGCCGGCCAGGGCGTCGCTGCCGGCCCCGCCGTTGAGCGTGTCGGCGCCTGCACCTCCGGTGATCGTGTCGTTGTCGATGCCGCCGTTGAGCACGTCGCCCGCCTCGTTGCCATTGACCGTGTCGTTGCCGGCGCCGCCGAGGAGGGTGTCCTCCCCGGTCCCGCCGAGCAACGTGTCGCCTTCGGTGCCCCCGGCCAGCGTGTCGTCGCCGGCACCGCCGTCGAGCGTGTCGTTCCCGGCATTGCCGTTGATCGTGTCACCGCCGTCACCGCCGGTCACCTGGTCCTCACCCGAACCGCCGCTGAGCGTGTTGGCGACGCCGTCGCCGGTGAGGACGTCGTCATGGGGCGAGCCGGTGAGGTTCTCGACGCCGGTGAAGGTGTCGCTGCCGCCACCGCCGGTCGCCGAACCGGCGTCAATCCCGGCGGTCACCGGCGCCGTGGCGTCGGCGAAGCTGACCGTGTCACTTCCGGTGCCGGCCTCGATGGTGTCGTCGCCGAGACCGCCGTCGACGACGTCGTCGCCGGCACCGGTGCAGATGACGTCGTCGCCACCGAGCCCGTCGACGGTGTCGGCGCCGATCCCGCTGTAGATGACGTCGTTCCCGGCGGTGCCGATCACATCGTCACTGCCGTTGGTGCCGACGATGCCGGCCACCAGCCCGTCGCACATCGCCGGCCCGCGTTCGATGTGGAGGTTGACCAACCCGTTCTGCGCCGCCACGCCGTCGACCCGGATGCGGTACGTGATGCCGGACGACACCAATATCTCGACCAGGCTTCGCTCGCCCTCGCCGCCGTTGTTGTCATAGGCGACCTGGGTGAGGTTGCGCACCGCCCCGCCGGTGAACACCGCCAGCTCGGTGTCGAAGGTGGTCACGTTGCCGCCGCCGTCGTCGGTCGAGATGACGGCGACCCCGGCGGCGCCCGGGGTCCACGACCACCACACCGTGTTCTGCGGCAGGCCGATGCCTGGTTCGTTCGCCTGGATGTCGGCGCACACATTGAACGCGTCGTCATCGATGAGGTCGTCGGCGGGGAGGACCCGAGCCGAGGCGAACTGGTTGTTGGGGACGTTGCTGGTGGCCGCCAACCGGACGTTGATGCGGGGCCGGGTGACCCCGTCATGGGTGACCTCGGTGTCGGTGTTCGCCAGGTCGGCGGCGACGTCCGCCGGGGTGTCGTTGCCGACGCACTCGCGGAGCAGGGCGAAGGCCCCGGTGACGTGAGGGGCGGCCATCGACGTCCCCGAGAGGTTGACCCGGGCGTTCCGGCCGGTGTTGGACGGGGCGTTGATGTCGACCCCGGGCGCCCACCAGTCGGTGATGGCGTTGTTGTTGGAGAAGCCGGCGGGCACGCTGAAGTCGTCGGTGGCGGCCACCGCGTAGCTGGCCGTGAGGCATCCCGGGTAGCTCACCTGGGTAGCCGAGCCCTGGTTGCCGGTGGCGGCCACCACGGCGACCCCGGCGGCGGCGAGGTTGTCGACGAGGCTCGCCGTGTTCGGAAAGGCGGCGTCACAGGCGCTCTCCGTGGTGAACAGCTCGCCGCCGAGGCTGAGGTTGACCACGGCGAGGTTCCGCCCGTCGTCCTCCAGGGTCAGCACGTGCTCGAGGGCGAGGTCGAGGTCGGAGAAGAAGTAGAGCCAGCAAGGGTCCGGGCCGGCGTCGCAGCTCGCCCCGGTGAACATCGAGCCGACCTGGATCGAGACGATCCCCGCCCCCCGGGCCACCCCCTCGTGGCCGCCGGTGTGGGCAGCGCCGGCGGCGATGCCGGCCACGTGGGAACCGTGGTTGCACTGGGTCGAGTAGGTGCAGGCGTTGCCGGCGGCGATCCCGGTCTGCGACTCGGTCCCGTTCGGGCAGTCGCCGACGCCGTTGGCGGTGTCGTCGCCGCCGCGGGAGAAGCAGGCCCCGGCGACGATCCGCCCGGTGAAGGCGTTGTGCGTGGTGAACACCCCGGTGTCGACGATCGCCACCTCGAAGGCGCCGGCGGTGGCGCCCTCGTAGTTGTCGCCGAGGACGCCGGCGGTGTTGAGGAGGTCGGAGTCGATGACGCCGGTCGACACGTCGAGCGCCAGCGGGAACGCCCGGTCGAGGGTGATCGCGGTCACGGCTTCGCTGGCCTCGAGCCGAGCCAGCCCGGCGGCATCGAGGAGCACCACCGCGGCCGGGACCACGGTGAACGGGGTGAGGACCTGCGAGGCGGTGCCGGCGAGCTCGGTGGCGAGACCGGCGATCGCCTGCGCGATGTCGTCCCGCTGGGCGGCGACCTCGGCCGTCGTCAGGTCGGCCTCCAGCTCGACGTCGAGGTCGACCGTGACCACGGCGCGGATGAGCCCGTCGTCGGCGGCGGCGACCGCAGCCTCGAGGGTGGCCGAGCCGTCTCCCTGCTGCCGGTCGGAGCTCGTCGATGCCGAGTCGTCGAGAACGTTGGGTTCGACCGCACCGGCGGCGGCAACGCCGGAGGCGATCAGGACGAGCGTCGAGCCGAACGCGGCCAACCGGTGAGGGGTGCGACTGCGATGGACGGGTCCGGACACCGATCCTCCCGAACGTGCTCGCTTCGCGGTGACAATAACGGCGCGGCCGTCGCCGGGCTCGAACGGATAGCTACGGGAGGTCGTCGGCATACCGCGGCGAGCGGCGATAGGGTCGTTGGGAGCACCCGGAGGTCGATCTGGTCCGTGGCCCCGATTGCTCATCGGACGACCGATGAGTCTCGACGGCCGGCGACGTTTTACCTCAGACAGACGATCGAAGGAGAGGGCGCGATGGACTACAAGCTCGAGATGGTGCTGCTGCCGGTGGCCGACGTCGACCGGGCGAAGGCGTTCTACCAGCAGGCCGGCTTCAACCTCGACGTCGACCACCAGCCCAGCGACGAGTTCCGGGTGGTCCAGTTGACCCCGCCGGGCTCGGCCTGCTCGGTCGCCTTCGGCATCGGCATGACCGACGACCGACGCCCGGCTCCGTCCAGGGGCTCCACCTGGTGGTGACCGACATCGAGACGGCCACGCGACGAGCTGGTCGGGCGCGGCGTCGAGGTGAGCGACGTCCGGCACATGTCCCCGGAGGGCTGGAAGCCGGGGGCCGACCCGGAGCACGCCCGACTACAACTCGTTCGCCGACTTCGCCGACCCCGACGGCAACAGCTGGGTGCTCCAGGAGGTCGGGTACGGGACGGAGCCGGGCAGCGTGACCGCTCACCGCCGACGAGGCAGGACTTCGCCGCCGCTCGCCGAGCGGCACCGCCGGGAGCTGCACGTCCACTGCTACCGGATGCTGGCCTCGTTCGACGAGGCCGAGGACGCCGTGCAGGAGACCTTCCTGCGGGCGTGGCGTCATCGGGACAGCTTCGACGGCGACGGCGCTGTCCGGGCGTGGCTCTACCGCATCGCCACCAACGTCTGCCTCGACATGCTCCGCCGCCGCGCGCGCCAGGCGCGGCGGGTGGCGAGCCACACGCCGAGGTGCCGTGGCTGCAGCCCTACCCCGACGTGCTGCTCGACGAGGTGGCGCCGACCGACGGACGGGCCCGAGGCGGCGGCGGTCGACCGGGAGACGATCGAGCTCGCCTTCCTCGCCGCCCTCCAGGTGCTGCCGCCGCGCCAGCGGGCGGCGCTGATCGTCCGCGACGTGCTCGGGTGGCCGGCCGGCGAGACGGCGGCGCTGCTGGAGACGCAGCGTGGCGGCGGCCAACAGCGCCCTGCAGCGGGCCCGGGCGACGATGCCGCGAGCACCTGCCCGCGCGGCGGTCCGAGTGGTCGGCCGGCCGCCGAGCGCCGAGGAGCGGGAGCTGCTCGATCGCTTCATCGACGCCCACGAGCGGTGCGACGCCGCCGCCGCCATCGCCATCGCCGCCGAGGACATCCGCATCACCATGCCGCCGTACCCGATGGCTGTACGAGGGGCTCGACCAGCTGGCGCCGCTGCTGGAGCGGGCCTTCGGCGAGGATCGCGACGGCGACTGGCGGCTGCTGCCCACGATGGCCAACCGGATGCCGGCCGCCGCCAGCTACCTGCGCCGCCCCGGCGACACCGTGTTCCGCGCGTTCAAGCTCGACGTCCTGCGGATCGGAGGGCGGCGCCATCGCCGAGATCACCACCTTCGGCCCCGAGCTGTTCGACCACTTCGGCCTGCCGGCGAGCGTGTGACCCGGCTCCTGGTCGGGAATCTCGAGCCCCGACGCCGGCGTCAGCCCGCCTCATGGCCGGCGTCGAAGTCGGCGGCGGCTTCGGCGGTGAACGGTGCCCGGTCGACACCGGCCACGGCCGGCGATCGGATCGAGCACGAACCCGGTGTGATCACCCAGCGGGATCGTCGCCACGATCCTTCCCGCCCACCAGCTGTCGACATCGAGGAGCACCGGGGCGCCGCCGGGCCCCGGGACCAGGCGACACCGGCGAACTTGTCCACCTCGTCGCCGGTCTCCTCGCCGAACCACCGGGCGAGGTCGACGTCGCCGGCGTCGACATGGTGCACCACCATGGTGTCGACCTCGGAGGCCACCTCGAAGGTCCGATTCCGCGTGGACAGGCACACGAGATAGCGGGCAGGCTCGACGCTGCACCGGGTATGGAAGCCCACCAGACAGCCGGCAGCCTCGCCATCGATCGACGACACCGTGGCGATCACCATCGGGTGACGTGAGCGGTCCGTGATGGACTCGAACGGTCCCGGCCCATCGGTCGACCCGGCAATGCGGTGCGCCGGATCGTCGCCGGACTCGATCGACATGGCTGCGTCCCTATCCGGTCCTGACGTCGATGAAACCGCCGCCGGCGGCCGCGTCTGGTCAGCCGATGAGGGGCAGCCGCGGGTCGGGGTGGTCGGATCGTCCCGAGGCGGCGCGGACCCAAGCCAGTGTCGTCGACCAGGTCGGCCGGGCGTCCGGCGACCGTACGGCGGGCGAGCAGCTCGTCGAGGATCGCGCGGCGGTGACGGCGACCGCCGTCGTCGGTGGCGATCCGGTCACGACCCGAGGGCGTCGGTGAGGTCGATGCCGTGCACCACCGCCTCGACGATCCGGCTGGGCACGAACTCGTCGAGCCGCATCAGGGCGTAGTAGCCGGAGCCGACGGTCTCGGGCGGGGTCGCCCGCGACTCCTCGATCGTCTTGCCGAAGGTCTCGCGCGAGCACGGCCGGCATGTCGGCCGGGGTCTTGCCCTCGACCATCGTGTAACGCGTAGTCGTAGACCACCGGGGCGACCTCCGACCGCGGGAAGATGAAGAAGCTGACCCGGTCGCGGCCCGGGCTGGCCCGTCCGGGCGCTGGTCGGCGATCAGCATCCGGGTGAGCCCGATCGAGATGTCGAAGTGGCCGGCGAGCTCGAACAGCGTCCAGTGCGCCTTGGCCTCGTCGAGCGGGACCAGCTTGGGTTGCCGCCTGCCACTCGTCGTCGGACAGCCCGGCGAAGACGTCCACGATCTGGTCGAGCTCGGTCTCGAGGATGTCGACGTGCTCCGCATACGACGGCATGGTCAGCTCCACTCTCGGAGGAGGCGGACGGCGAGTCCGGGGTTCGAGCCGAATCTACCGGAGCATGCCCGGCCGCGCCCGGCGGACGGTGCCGATAGCCTGGATCTCGTGGAGAAGATCGGGTTCCTCTCGTTCGGCCACTGGCACCCATCGCCCCAGTCGCGTACCCGCACCGCGCCAGGAGGCGCTGCAGCAGACGATCGAGCTCGCCGTGGCCGCCGAGGAGATCGGCATCGACGGCGCCTTCGTGCGGGTGCACCACTTCGCCCGGCAGCTCGCCTCGCCGTTCCCGCTGCTGGCCGCCATCGGGGCCCGGACCAGCCGCATCGAGATCGGCACCGCGGTCATCGACATGCGGTACGAGAACCCGCTCTACATGGCCGAGGAGGCGGCCGCGGCCGACCTGATCGCCGGAGGCCGTCTGCAGCTGGGCATCAGCCGGGGCTCGCCCGAGCCGGCGCTGCGTGGCTCGGAGGCGTTCGGTTACGTGCCCGCCGACGGGCAGAGCGACGCCGACCTGGCCCGGGCCAAGACCGAGGTGTTCCGCGCCGCCATCGCCGGCAACGGGGTGGTGCGAGGCCGACCCGCGGATGACCGGGCTCGACGGGATGCTGCCCATCCAACCGCTCTCCCCGGGACTGGCCGACCGCATCTGGTGGGGCTCGGGCACCCGCGCCACGGCCACCTGGGTGGCGGAGCAGGGGATGAACATGATGAGCTCGACGCTGCTCACCGAGGACACCGGCGTCCCCTTCGACGAGCTGCAGGCCGAGCAGATCGCCATCTTCCGGCAGGCCTGGTCGGACGCCGGCTGGGACCGGGAGCCCCGCGTCTCGGTGAGCCGCAGCGTCATGCCCATCACCACCGACGAGGACCGCCTCTACTTCGGTCGGGACGCCGCCGAGCGGCAGGACCAGGTCGGCTGGCTCGACGGCAGCCTGTCCCGGTTCGGGAAGAGCTACATCGGTGAGCCCGACGTCATCGCCGCCGAGCTGGCCGAGGATGCCGCCGTCGCCGAGGCCGACACCCTGCTGCTGACCGTCCCCAACCAGCTCGGTGTCGACTACAACGCACGCCTGCTCGAGACCGTCGCCCGTGACGTGGCCCCCGCCGTAGGGTGGAAGCCGGCGTCGACCGGTTGACTGGAATGTGACGGGGAAGAAGAGAACGATCGTTGTGATCAACGACGACCTCGTCGATGAGATCAAGCGCCAGGCGAGGGCCACCTGGGCGGCGGGGAACTACGACGCCGCGGTAGACAACATCTGGGCGGCCGGCGGTGTGGTGGCCCACGCCGCCCGGGTGGGTCCCGGCGACGAGGTGCTCGACGTCGCCTGCGGCACAGGCAACGCCGCCATTCAGGCCGCCCGGGCCGGGGGTCGGGTCACCGGTGTCGACCTGACGCCCGAGCTGTTTGCGGCGGCACGGCGCCGGGCCGCCGCAGCCGGGGTCGAGATCGACCTCGTCGAGGGCGACGCCGAGCACCTCCCCTTCGAGGACGGGTCGTTCGACGTCGTGCTCTCCACCTTCGGGGCCATGTTCGCTCCTCGCCATGCGGTGACGGCCAACGAGATCGTCCGCGTGTTACGGCCCGCGGGGGCGCATCGCCCTGGCCAACTGGGAGCCGGAGGGCTCGGCCTGGGAGCTGTTCCGCACCATGGCTCGCCACCTGCCCCCGCCGCCGCCGGCCGCCGAGCCGCCGTTACTGTGGGGGACCGAGGAGCACGTCCGGGAGCTCTTCGACGGGCGGCTGGAGCTCCAGTTCACCCGCCACCGCATCCCTCCCAACGAGGGCGACCCATCCGAGCTGGCCGAAGGGTATGTCGCGTCCTTCCCGACGATGGTGAGCGCCCGAGCGTTGCTCGAGCCGCAGGGGCTGTGGGAGGCAGCCGTGGCCGACGCTCGCTCGGCCGTGGAGCAGATTTACATCGAGCCGCCCACCTACTTGGTGGTGAGCGGCACCAAGCGCTGACGCGGCCTCACCCGGGCCGGCACCGAGCCGCTGACGCCACCCGACTACCATTGCACCTGATCGTGCGGCGCCCGCTCGGGTGGCGCCGACCACTCATGAAGACCTGCGCCCGTAGCTCAATTGGACAGAGCGTCTGACTACGGATCAGAAGGTTGGGGGTTCGAGTCCCTCCGGGCGTGCTACGCGAAGCCCTGCTCAGGCAGGGGCTTCGGCGCGTCGGACGGAGCAGTCGTTGTCGGCGAGGACCCTGATTCGCGGGTGGCAGAGCCGGAGGATCACCGCCATTGCGAGACGCGCTCGGACCCGGTCCTAGAGGCGGCGCAAGGCGGCACGGGTGAGATCGACGAAGTGTCTGGTCTGGAGCTCCTCGAATATGTCGAGAGCTCGGTGGAGTCGTTCTCGATCGAGATCGAGACGACCCAGGTTCATCTGGCTCAGGGCCTCCTCGAAGGGTATCTGAAGCCCGCTGGCGAGCTCTATCGCCGTGACCCACTCCTTTCTCGCTCCTGCGGCGTCTCCGCCCTGCGCTTTGAGACGCCCCCGGTAGCGGTGGGCGGCGGGTTGGCCGATGGGGAAGACGCGGCTATACGCGGTCAGCTTCTTGACCGCCCGCTCAGCCGAGGCCCCGGCATCGCCACGGCTGCGTCCCGTCCTCCAATGGACGAAGGTGGTCTCGGCGACGCCGGTGAAGCCGTCGAGGGCGAAGACGACCGTCGGCCGCTCGCCGTAGAGGGACTCGGCGGCCGAGGCGGCGGCAGCCCGGGCCCGGACGGGGTCGTTGAGCCTGGTGTAGGTCTCCGCCATCAGACCGTGGAGCCAGCCAACATTGGCGCCCCCCACGCCGGCATGGAGGAGGCGCTCCCCGTTGCGGAGGCAGACCATGGCCTCCCTGGCATCACCGCGTCGTAACAGGCTGGTCCCCTGGTACAGCCATCCCCACAATTCGGCCTGGGCATCGTCGAGACGGCTGCCCAGCTCACGGAGCTCCTCCCCGAGGTCGTACACCTGGAGGAACCTTCCTCGGGCCGTCAACATCTGACCGGTGGTCCCGAGGTTCTCGGCGAGCTGGCGGTAGTCGCTGAGACGTTTGTACAGATCGTACGACTCCCGCAACTCCCATTCTACGGTGTCCCAGTCAGCCACTCCCACCCCATAGACGCTGGTCGACAGCTTGACCCAGGCGAGTTCGGTCATCCGATCCACCGCTTCGGCCACCTCGAAGCTCCGGGCTCGGTACGTGCGGGCCAGGCCGTGGAGGGGGATGATCCCGGCGACAATGCTCATGTTGGCGTAGATACGGGCCAGCACGGGAGAGGTCCCCGCTCTTTCCCGCGAGGTTGAGGCCGGAAACGGCGGCTGTCAGCAGGGCGCCGGGGTCGTTGGCGTAGTAGTAGATCTTCATCAATCGCTCGTGGGCCGTGGCCGCCTCGATCAGGTCCTCCCGGGCCTCCGGATCTAGAGTCCGTCCCTGGAATCTGGTGATTCGGTGGGCAGCCTGTAAGACGACGGCAGTCATCAACCGAGCCCCTACTCCCACCTTGCTCTTGCCGATCGGGTGACCGTGAAGATCGAGAGCCCGCTCAAAATGCTGGAGACTCTGGTCCACGCGGCCCATACCGAGATACGCCTCGGCGCGGTCCTGCTCCCACCTCGCCAGGATGCGGTCCGGGACCGACTTGGTCGGCTTTATGCCGGACAGTTCGGGATCCCCCTCACCGCCGCGGGCGATAGCGACGGCGTCGCTGAGGAAACCGATTGCCTCACGGTGAGCGAAGGTGCGAAGCGACTTCCGCCCCGCTCGACCCAGGTAGTCGAGGGCACGATCGACGTCCTCCCCCGGGGTGCTGGGTGAAAGGCTGTGTCGGTAGTGGTACGCCACGACGGCCAACACAGATTCTGGATCGTCGGCGTACTCGTCCTCCAATGATCGAGCCACAGCTGCGTGCAGTTGATGGCGCTGCTCGAAGAGGAGCAGCTCGTAAGCGATATCCCGGGTTATGGCATGACGAAAGCGAAAGCGCTCGCTGTCGTTGAGTACGGGCTCCACCAGGTCCAGGGGGACAAGACCATGGAGGGATTCGACCACATCGAGAATGGAGATCTCACCAGGAAATATCCCCACCAAAGCCCTCGGTGAAAACTCCCGTCCGATCACGCTGGCGACCTTGAGGATCGACTGCTGTCGTACCGGTAACCGGTCTAAGCGCCCGATGATCATGTCCTGAACGCTCCGCGGAAAGTCGACCTCCCGCAGGTCCTGCACCTCGGGTGCCAGTCTGCTCTCCCGGTCCTCGATGATGAGCAACCCGGCGTCACGGAGAGCGAAACCAACCTCCTGGCTGAAGTAGGGGTGGCCCTCGGCGTGTTCGAGGATCAGTTCGGCGACTGGCCCGGGAAGGCTGGCCACTCCGAGGCAACTCTCCACCAGCTCCAGGGTCTGTGAGGGTTCGAGCTCACCCAGCACGATGTGCACAGTGTCGTCCTCGGCCATGAGGTGTCGGTACTCCTCGGGTGGAGGACTGGCCGATCCCTCGACGAAGGGCCTCGTCCCTATGACCACCAGCGCAGCGGGGATCTCGTGGATCACTCTTTCGGCCATCGTCCAGGAGGCCGAGTCCATCCAGTGGCCGTCGTCAAAGACCAGCATCAGCGGGCCATCCGACCGTGGGACGTCCCGCACGATCTCGACGATTAGTTGCTGGGTGTTTTCGTTGCGAAGATCGGGCTCCATGCCGCTCGTCAGGTAGGTGTCTTCCACTCGGCTGGCGATGATCGGCCGCAGCAGCCCTACCCGCTCCGCTTTCCAGGGGTCGGCATTCACGAACTCGAGAAGCCGGGCCTCGGCGGCCATGTCGTTTCCACCGAACGATTGCCGGAGCAGAGACCTCCAGGCGTAGTAGGCGGTGGCATACTCGATCTCTTCCCCCGCCGTCACTATCACGCTCGTCCCCATTCCGCGGGCCTGGTCCATGAAGTCGGTGAGCAGATGAGACTTACCGATCCCGGCAGGACCCTCGACGAGGACGGCGCCTCCTCGACCCCCGTGGAGCCGCCCCAGGGCCTCGCCGAGCAGCGACCGCTCCCGATCACGCCCGATCAGCCTCCCCTGTCCGGTGGGCCGCGCCGCCGAGGCTCGATCGAGATGGGGTGAGGCCTCGAAGAGGATCACCGGGTCCTCGAACCCCTTGAGACGAGTCGGTCCCACCGTGGAGAAGGACGCCCTCTGCCCCCGGGCCGAGGCGATCTCCTCGGTCACATAGACCCCTCCAACAGGCGCCCGCTGCATCAGCCTTGCCGACAGGTTGACGCTGGGCCCGATGACCCCGTAGGTCATCCTGGTACTGCCCCCATATGCGCCCACAAAGACCACCCCAGATGCGATCCCCACTCGCAGCGGTGCCGCACCGGGCAGCTTCGTCATGTCGAAAGCCGCTATCACGGCACGCCGAGCATCATCCTCGTGGGACACCGAAGCGCCGAACACCGCGTAGATATGGGCGCCTTTGTCGTCGAGCAGCGCTTGAAGAACCATTCCTTCATAAGAGGCGATCACCTCCTGAGCCCGACAGACGGAGACGTCGAACAGTTCGGCGGCTTCGTCGCCGATGGCGAAGTCGATCCCCTCGAAACCAACGAAGAGAGTCACCACGTTGCGGAGTTGACCCATCAACCGATCGAGTCCAAGCTCAAGATGTCCCGCAACAACGGGCAGGATCCACGCCTGCGCCTTCTGTCTGTCCAGAGTCATCAGGTCGGGATGAGGCACGGCCCCTTCCACATCCCCTGCCCCGTCCACCAGATATCGAACTCGACCGTGCTCCTCCACAGGCCGCACCATCGCCCGAGACCTGATCGCGCGGGCCACACGTTCTGTGACGACGACCTCGCCGGCCTTCAACAGAGCCGCCTCTCCGGAGAGGGCCATGACGATCTCGCCGGCGAGGACATCCAAATAGGACTGTGCGGCGTTCCCGACCCGCAATCTCCGACCGGTCCCCGAGGCGACAGCCACCTTTATTTCGAGGGCGTGTCCCTCCTGGTCCCGCAAGTCGTGGATCACATTGACGAGTTCCACGCCTACGGCAGTAGCCCGATGCCCGTTGTCCCCCTCGAACCAGCAGGTGACGGAGTCGCCGGCGAAGCTGATCACGCTGCCCCCGGCTTCGTCAATGACACCGATGACGGCGCCGAAGACACGGTTGAGGACCGCGGCCAAAGTCTCGGCCCCGAGACGAGGCCCATGGCGCCGGCTCAGATCGGCGGTGAGAGTGGTGAATCCTGTGATATCGGCGAACAGCGCCGACCCGTCGGACAGGGTTCGCACGCGCCCCAGCCCGGCCAGCTCCAGTCTCCGATCCATCGCCAGGTAGGCACCAAGCGATGGCTCCGCGCTGGTGTTGTCTGGTCGCCTGCAACGCTTCGTGGCCTTCTCTTGGAGGACTATGGAAGGGCAGGTGACGCCTCGGGTGCGTAGGTCTTCGCCATCGTAGGGCAGGACCGACCCGGGGAATCTCCACTTGATGCCCTCTCGCTCTCGCGACGGCTACCGCCGACCAGATCCTCGACCGCCATGGCCGCCTATCGCCACCGAATATTTGACTGAGGAGACTCAGCCACATCGTCGAGGCAGCGGACCTCGTTCTCTGTGGTGAGATCATCGAGCTCGACGGTGTCGGTACGCCATTGCTTTCGGCCCGGCCAACGCTCTCGTCGCCCTCAGCCCACCGGATTGACGGCGGCGCGACGAATCTGACGAGACCTGGGAGCGTCGGCGGCTCGCTTCCCCGACGACGGCGTCCCAAGCGGCGGCGTCACCCGGCTCCGACCACCCATCCCACGCTTCACTCGACCGGAAGCTGTCGGCCGCCTTCCCAGCGGATGGTGCGGGCCTCGTGGCCCACCTGCCGCCAGGAAGCGTCGAGTGCGAAACGTCCCAGAAGTGTGCTGGTCCGCCACCCTGCGATCTGATCGGGTGTGAGACCCCGTTCCAGGGCTTCGCCGGCGAGGAAGCCTGCGGCGGCGGCCTGGGCCGCCACGTAATCGGGTGGGATGCCTTGCGTCGTCTCGTATTCACGAGCGAATGAGGCGCCACTCGGGCCGACTTCGGGGGCCGCGGTCTCGGGGAGCCACTGCACCGGGCCCAGCACCCCCTCGGCGCCGGGACCGAGCCGCGTTCCGAACTCACGCAGTCCGGCGGCCACAGATCCGATCAGCCCCGGCCGGCCACGGCTTAGCTCAGGCACAAGGGCCACTTCGTCTTCGAAGGCACCGGCCACGAGGACCGCCGATCTCGGCGAGACAGCATCGGCGCCCAGAGCCGTGCTCAACCGGATCGCCCTTACCGTAAGCCCGATCCGGCTCGCCTCCGAGCGAGCACCCGAGGCGACGGCGGAGGCGAATCGCCCAGGACCCACCACCAGCAGGATGTCCTCCATGCCGGCTTCGCCGGCGAGCTGCACGGCACGCTGAAGATAGGTCGAGGCAGGAGCGGGCAGGGTTGCGACCAGCGGCCGGGCCAGGTCGTCGGCGGATCCACCGTGATTCCACAACACGGCTCCGGTTGCCGTCACCAAGGGGCCGACGCGCCGCACCAGCCCGCTCCCGTAGGGACCGAGCAGGATGTCGACGCCGTTCTCCAACCATCGTGCGTACCACCCGGCAGCCGTGGAAGGCGACCCCGCGTCGTCTTCGAGAGCCAGGGCAACTCCGGACTCGGAGGCCCACCATTGCAAGGCCAGGGCTGCCTGCCGGCCCTGAAGTGAGAGCGGCCCGGTCAGACTGACCGTGGCGGCTGCGCTCACCACACCGAGCCTCCGCGGAAAGGGCGCCTCTTCGAGGTCACAGACAGCACGCCTGCCAGGAGAGAGTGGTCAATCCCGCCGTCATACGCCCTCGGCAACGTAGGTTCCGTTCGGTACCAGCCGCGATGCCGGAGCAAGTGCGGAAGGTGCAATTGACCATCATCATCATCGGGACTCTGCGAAACTTCATCAACAGTGAGCCTGTCGACTCGGCCCGGGGCGCCACCATGCCGGTGATCAACCCAGCCACCGGGGAGGAATACGCCCGGCCCCCCTTTCGACCGCACCGGACATCGATGGCGCCTGTCGAGTCGCCCTCGAGGCCTACCCCCGCTGGCGCGATACCGACACCAGAGACAACGCTCATCAGCCTCACGTCATCAATCCGAAGCGGAGGCTTGGGGAGCCAAGTTGGGAGCCATTCTCTGCGGACCGCCATGGACTGACCTGGATGGCCATGGATGAGGAACCGTTGCGCCTCAAGGGTTCCCGGACCCTCATGGACGCCTGTGGACCCCGCTTGGAGACCTACGGATCAGAAGGTTGGGGGTTCGAGTCCCTCCGGGCGTGTAAGCCGTAGGTCCCTGACCCGCGCAAACATGCGAGAACCCCCGCCGTCTGACGCTCCTGGCAGGCGGCCTTCGGCTTACGCCCGACCTGGCTTGGCGTCCCACCACGTACCTCCGCCCAAGTTCCACCGCGACCACGACCTCGATGAAACCTGCTGGTCTGGCTCCCGAAGAACGAGGACTCCGCGTTCAGAGCGCTACCCCCCCTGAGCTCGGTCGCGGAGCGGCATTCGGTCAGGGAGCCGGGCTGTGGCTGCCAGGCGTGCTTCTAAAGGCTTGCGCTGCAAGGGCTTCTGCGCGTCGGGGTTGCGTCCCTCGGGCCGACCTGATGACCTAGGTAGCCGCTCGGACGAGGCGGAACACCTTGCGCGCGCCGGGCAGACCCTTCATCTCGTGGGTGCCTGCTTCCTCGAGCTTCAATCCCGAACCCTCGAGGAGATCGAATGTCGTCGAGGACACGAGGACTTCGTCCGGACCGCCGACAGCCATGATCCGGGCGGCGGCGTGGACGGCGAGTCCCCGGGCGTCATTACCGACCAGCTCGACCTCGCCCGTGTGGAGGCCCACCCGGATCGGGAGATCCATCTCGCGCGCCGAACGGGCCATCGCCGCACCGCACCGCACTGCCCGTGCGGCGCTGTCGAACACCGCAAGGAAACCGTCACCGGTGGTTTTCACCTCACGCCCTCGGAAGACATTGAGCTGGTCGCGGAGACGAGTGTTGTGGACCAGTAAGAGGTCGCGCCAGGCCGTGTCGCCCACCATGTGCAGGGTCGCCGTTGAGTCGACGATGTCCGTGAACAAGACGGTGACAAGGACTCCTTCACCGGCTCCCTCGGGAACGAGCCCGAAGACCCGGGCGCTCGTCCATTCGACGGTCAGCCATGGATCGTCGCCAACGACCCAGGCGTCGTGACCGGGTGGGATCTCATACACCGAAGCCGGCGGGATGTCGATCGCCTGGCCATCGTCCATCTCGACGTGCATCGAGCCAGAGATGGAGTAACCCAGGTGGTGGAGCTGACAGCTGCACAGTCCCCGCGATTGCCGGCATTGCGGTCGACCAGCGCCAACCGGGCTCATACGTCGCACGACCGACGACAGAATCATCGAGACTGACAACTTCGGCGCGGCCATTGGGGAAGGCTCGCACTTCATCCGGCGACGTAAAGGTCTTGTACTGAAGTCGAGGCATACGGAACCCTCTAGGAATCCGCGAGCGGCGTCCCGGTCCGGACCGCCTCGCCGGCATCGAGAATCGCCTGGCTGGCCATGGAGGGTAGGCGTCCCGTGATGTGGGCGAAGTTGGGGGGGGGTTCCTTCGAGTTGACGGGCCACCGGTAGACTCTCAGCGAGATCATCCACGAGCTCGTAGAGGCGGAGCGGCCCGCATGGCCACACGCCTCGCTCGTTTCCCGGATGCGCCGAAGCTCGCTTGGGTAGGCTCGGCTGCGGCAGCAGGCGACGGGCGAAAGGATCCCGCGATGGGCGAATGGCAGTTCCTCGACTCGGCCTCACGCACCAACCTGGTTACCGCTGCGGAACGTGAGTCTGAGGGGTTCTTCGAGCTGGCCTCGGACCCGGATCGTTGGGAGTCTCCGACGGGCGCCGGGCATTGGCAGGTGCGAGATGTCGTCGGCCATCTCGTCGACACCACCGAGACCTACTTCATCGGGTTCGACGCCGCACGCGGAAACGGCGAAGGGCCGGAGAACCTCGGCCTGGCCGACATGGCGTCGTGGGTGGACAAGGGCGGCCAGTCGTTCCGGGGAACGCCGCAGGACGAGATGATCGCCCGGTGCAAGGCGGCCCGGGCACGCTTCAACGGAATCGTCGACGAACTGAGCGACGACGAGTGGGCGGGTCTGATGGTTCCGCACAAGTACATGGGACCGCTCCCCGCCGCCTTCTACCCGCTCTTCCAGCTGGTCGACTACGGCGTCCACAGCTGGGACATGCGGGAGGGAACGGGTGGGGGCCACGCCCTCGACGGTGACAGCGCCGACCTACTCGTCCCGCTCGCCTTCATCCTGTGGCAATCGACCCCGAGCATCCCGCCCGACACCGAGCCCTACGACGTGGGCGTCGAGGTCACCTCGGGACACAACGCCGGGAAGCATCGGATCTCGGTGTCGCCGGATGGGCTCGGCGTGACCGATGGCGAGCTCGACGACCTGCCGGCGGTGCTCGAATTCGATCCGGCCACCCTGGTGCTGACCTCCTACGGACGGATGAACGCCGGAACGGTGCGTGGCGACCGCGAGATCGCCGAGCGCTTCCTCAACTCGTTCTTCCGCATCTAGAGAAGGGATCGCCATGACGGCAATCGACCTGGAGGCGATCGAGCGCGAACGAAGCCGCATCGCCGACACGTACCTCACCCAGCCGAATGCCGAGTCGTCGGCCCGTGGCATCCATCACGTGGCCTTGCTGTCATCGGACGTCGAGCGAACCGTTCAGTTCTACCAAGGGCTGCTCGAGTTCCCCATGCTGGAGATCTTCGAGAACCGCGACTACCAGGGATCGAGCCACTTCTTCTTCAGCCTCGGCAACGGGAACACGCTTGGCGTTCTTCGACTTCCCCGGTCTCGACCTGGGCCCCTATGCGGAGGTGCTCGGCGGGTTGCACCACGTCGCCATCTCCGTGGAGCCGGAGAGGTGGGAGCATCTCCGCGCCAAGCTCGACGACGCCGGGGTCGACTACCTCCTGGAGAGCGAGGTCTCGATCTACTTCACCGATCCCGACGGAGCGCGCATCGAACTGATCGCCGACCCGCTCGGGGAGATGTACGGCAACCAGCTCCTCGACAAGAAGGAGTGAGGAGAGTCGCGTGGGTCGGCGATGCGGCTGAGCGTCTCACTGCTGAGCCGCTACGACGACCCCGACCCGCGCCGCGGGGCCGAGGCGATGGTGGAGCGCACCATCGCCGCCCGGGAGGCGGGGCTGGACGCGCTCTATCTGGGTGACCACCACTCGGTGCCGTCCGGGTACTACCAGAACACGCCGATGCTGGGCCGTCTCCTCGCCGAGTGGCCACGGACCACCGGAGCGCTGTACCTGTTGCCCCTGTGGAACCCGGTCATCCTCGCCGAGCAGGTAGCCACCCTGGCGGCCATCGCCCGAGGCACGTTCATCCTCCAGGTCGCCCTCGGCGGCGGAGAGGAGCAGTTCGGTGCGATGGGCGTTCGGCTGCGGGACCGGGTCCGGCGATTCGAGGCGGGCCTCGACATCGTGCGCCGGCTGCTCGCCGGTGAGGAGGTGTCGACGGAGCACCATTCCCCACGCATCGCGCCCGCATCTCGCCGTTGCCCGTCGAGCCGATCCAAGTCTGGCTGGCCGGGCACGCTCCCCCGGCTCTCGCCCGGGCCGCCCGGCTGGCCGACGGATGGGTGGGCGGCCCCGAGGTGACGATCGACGGAGTGGCGGCACTCGCCGACGGCTACCGGGCCGCCTGCGCGGCGATTCGACGCCACCCGGGCCCGATCGTGGTGCGCCGTGACATCCATGTCGCCGGCGATCACGAGGAGGCCGATCGGGTGAGGGCACGGGCCGTAGAGACGGGCTACCGAGGGTTCGATCCGGACGTGTTGGTGATCGGTGTGGTCGACCAGGTCGTCGCCGAGCTCGGGTCGCTCGCCGCTGCCGGTGTCGACGAGGTGGCGGTCAGGCACCTTGCGGAGGATCAAGCCGACGTCCTGGCATCGATGGCCCGTCTGGCCGACGTCCACGAGGCGTTGATGGCTGCTTAGCGAGCGACAACGTCCTCACGACCGACCAGCCCTGCTTCGTGTGTTTCCCGAGGGGATCCGCGGGAGCCGTCGGAAGGCGAGAAGGGCTGAATGCCCGGCCCGGCCCGATCGATGGATGAGCCAGACTGCCTCGATGAGCGAGACCTACGAAGTGCGGCCGGTCGGCTACGTGCGCTCGGCGCTGACCGACCCGACGGACGCCCCGATGCAGGGAGCAGAGGGGCGCCCCCGACGCCTGGCTCGAGTTCGACCCTCCCGTAGGTGAGGCGGTGAGCGACCTGGCGGTCGGCTCCGAGGTGATCGTGATCACCTGGCTCCACCTGGCCAGCCGCGACGTCCTCCGGGTCCATCCCCGGGACGACGAGAGCAGGCCGATGGAGGGCGTCTTCAGCACTCGGTCCCAGGACCGTCCCAATCCCATCGGCCTCCACCCGGTAACGGTCCTCGAGATCGACGGGTTGCGGGTCAAGGTGAACAACCTCGAGGCCGTCGACGGCACACCGATCCTCGACATCAAGCCTGTCCTCCGTGACCGACTTCCCCTTGGGGTGACGCCGGCGCCTCTCTGCAGTTCCCGATGACTTGGCCCGGACACACGCCGAGGGGACTCCACAGGGGAGTCCCCTCTGACGGCAGGCCTGGCGTCAGCCGACCGGGACCAGCTCCCGCTCTTGCTCGACCTGCTCGGGGGCCGGCGACGGGTGACACCGCGCCTTCGATGTGGACTTCGGGGAGCCACTCGAGCCACGACGGCAGGTACCAGTTGCGGTCGCCGAGCAGCTTCATGGTGGCGGGGACCAGGATCGAGCGGACGATGGTGGCGTCGAGCGCCACGGCCACCGCCAACCCGAACCCCATCTGCTGCAGCGCCACCAGGGACCCGGCGGCGAACCCGGCGAACACGGCGACCATGATCGCCGCCGCCCCGGTGATCAGCGCGCCGGTGGTGCGCAGCCCGTAGGCGACCGACTCGGTGTTGTCCCCGGTCTGGTCGAACCGTTCCCGGATCCGGCTCAACAGGAACACGTGGTAGTCCATCGACAGCCCGAACAGGATGGCGAACAGGAACAGCGGCATCCCGGCCTCGATGGCCTCGACCTGGCCGAAGCCGAGCCAGCCGGCGATGTCCTTGAACACCTCGGGCCCGACACCCTCCTGGAAGAAGAGGACCACCAGCCCGAACGCCGCCGCCACCGAGAGCAGGTTCATCACGATCGCCTTCGCCGGGATGACCAGCGACCGGAAGGCGACGGTGAGCAGCACGAATGACAGCCCGAGCACGAACAGGATGACGATCGGGGTGTAGAGGCTGGTCTGCGCCAGGTAGTCGACGTTGTAGGCGGTGTCGCCACCGACGAGGACCTCTACGGGCAGATCACCGAAGGTGCCCGGCACGACCTCGGTACGCAGCTCCCGGACCGTGTCCATAGCCGCCTCGGCGGCGACGTCCCCGGTCAGCGGGGCGCTCACCAGCGCCACATCCCCGCCCTCCCCCAGTTCGACCTGGACCGGGCCGAACGACGGGTCGGCGTCGAGCGTCGCCTGCAGGTCGGCGATGGCGGACGTCACCGGCGGGGTGAGCTCTCCGTCGACCACGATCTCCACCGGCGACCCGAGCCCACCGGAGAACTCGCTCTCCAAGACGAGAAACGCCTGCTTGGACTCGACCTCGTCGGGCAGGGTGCTAACGCCCGAGAACCCTTCCGACATGCTGAGGAAGGGCAGGGCCGCCAGCAGCAGTACCCCGGCGGCGAGCACCAGGCTGACGACCGGCCGACCCATGACGGTGCGGGCAATCCGGTCCCAGAACCGGCCCTGTCGCTCGGGGTGTCGCCGGCCTCGGATACGAAGCCACTCGACCCGGTCGCCGAGCAGCGCCAGCACGGCGGGCAGCAGGGTCAGCGAGGCGATGACAGCCACCACCACGACCAGGATCGCCCCCAGCCCGATGCTCCGGTAGATGGTGTTGGGTAGCAGCAGCATGCCGGCCAGGGCGACCACCACGGTGAGGCCGGAGAACAGCACCGCCCGGCTCGCCGTTGCTCCTGCCCGGGTGATCGCCTGGAGCACGTCGTCGCCGGCGGCGCGCTCCTCCCGGTAGCGGGACACGATGAACAGCGAGTAGTCGATGCCCACCGCCAGGCCGAGCATCGTGATGATGTTGGCGATGAAGAACGGCAGGTCGAAAGCGAAGCCGAACAGGGCGGCGGCGCCGAGGGCGATGGCGATCGCCGTCACCGCCAGCATTATCGGGATCAACCCGGCGACCACGCCACCGAACACGAACACCAACACGACCAGTGCCACCGCCAGGCCGATGCTCTCGCCGCGCTGCAGCCCCTCCTCCGCCAACCGGATGAAGTCGTTCTCCAGCGTGGCCGGCCCGGCGACGTGCGCCTCGAAGCCATCAGGGGCGTCGACGCCGGCGACCGCCTCCACCACCAGCTCGGCGTTCTCGCCGACGGCGGTGTGGTCTTCACCGGCCACGGCCACCGGCAGAAGGGTCGACCGCCCGTTCTCCGAGACCGGTCCCTCCTCGGTCAGGTAGCTGCCCACGTCACGGACGACGTCGACGCCGAGGGCGGCGATCGCGGTGTGCAGCCCGTCTACGTACGCCTGGTATCCCGGGTCGGTGACGGGCACCTCGCCGGTGACCACCACGAACTCCGTGGCGTCATCGGCAGAGCCGAGCCGGTCCGCCACCAGGGCTGCCGCCCGCTTGGACTCCGGTTCGTTCGTGAAGTCGGTGTCGGTGGTGAGGGCATCGCCCAGGAACAGCGAGGACACCACGCCGGCGGTGACGAGGGCGACCACCCACGTCGCCAGGGTTCTCCATGGACGGCGTGCCGCCGATCGAGCCAGTGATTCGGTGGACGGTCTCACGATGCCTCTCCCTTGCCTGGAACCCCACACTCTTCGTACGTCGTAAGGTTGTCGTACGGCGTAAGTTAACCGTACAGCGTAAGGACGTCAAGACGCGACATCGGTTGAGATGTGCGGGGTGTCCCGGAGGCGGGCTCGGGTCAGGCGGTTCGGAGCCGGGCGAGGCCGTCGAGGATGAGATCGAGCCCGAACTCGAACTCGGTCTGGTCGTCACACCAGCCCAGCGTCGAGTCGGGGTCGTCGTGACTGACCGTCATCGTCATCTCTACGAGGTGAGGGATCTGGGGCGCCATCTCCTCGAACAGCGGCCGTGTTCTCCTCCTCGGCGCCGGGCTCGTCGGGCTCGAACAGCTCCTGGGAGAAGCCGATGGCCCGGCTCCCCAAGGCGTGCAGGGCGTGGTGGGTCAGGTCGTAGGAGAAGCCCCCCTCACGGAAGAGACCGACCAGCGAGTCGAAGTAGCGCAGCACGGGCGGGTTCATCGGGGTGTGACGCCCGATGATCCCGGGCATCCACTTGTGAAGGAGCAGCACCCGGCGGGCCGCCAGGATCCTGGCTCGCATCGCACCGACCCAGTCCTCGGTCGCCGACGGGCCGTCGACGGCGTCGACAGCCTGGTTGATCTCGTCGATCACCATCTCGACGACACCGTCGAGGATGGCGTCCTTGTTGGCGACGTGGTAGTACAGCGACATCGCCTCGACGTCCAGCGCTTCGGCGAGCCGGCGCATGGTGAGCGCCTCGATGCCGCCTTCGTCGGCAAGGGCGACGGCCGCCGCCAGCACCCGCCGTCTGCTCAGCGGGATCCTGGGCGCCGCCCGGGGATCGGTCTGCGTGGCCATCGGTCCACCTCTCCGCCGAATCCTAACGTACGCGGTAAGGCTCCACGGGTCTGTTCGTGTCCCGGGCCCGGCCTTCTCAGCTCAGGGCGCGGCCGGCTTCGCTACGCAGGCGGTCGATGTCGGTGCCGGTCTCCTCACCGAGGATGCGGCGCACCGCCGGGGATGCATGCTCGAGCACGTCCGCCATCTCCCCGAGGACGGCCCGCTGCGCCTTGGTGCGGGCCGCCTCATCCGGCGGGGTCACCAGGTCGTCGACGATCGAGTCCTCGGCGCGGGATGCCACCAAGGGGTCGGGCAACCCCCGCATCCACACCAGGGTGCGCCGTCCGGGACCCCGGCCCTCGAGGATGGGCTCGACGGCGACGACATCGTCCGACCGGACGTACTTCCCGTATCCGAGCGCCACGAGCTGTCCCGACTGGATCCGCATCCACCTGCCTCCGGAGCGGTGTCGGCCTGACGCTACCCGGGTCGTGGAAGCGTGGCCACAGCTGGCACACTGGCCGGGTGCCCCTACCCCGACGCCTGGCGGAACTCAACCGGACCGTCACCAACCGGATCCTCGGGCCGATGGCGGAGTACCTCCCGTGGTTCGGGTTGGTCCACCATCGCGGCCGCCGCAGCGGGACCGCCTACACCACGCCGGTGAACGTGTTCGTCGAAGGCGACCGGTTCGTCATCGCCCTCACCTACGGCGCCGACACCGACTGGTTGCGCAACATCACCGCCGCCGGCGGCTGCTGGCTGGGCCATCGCGGTCGCCTGGTCCGCCTCACCGACCCGCAGCGGATGGCCACCGACGCCGGGATGGCGGCGATGCCGGCACCGGTCCGGGTCATCCTCCAAGCCCTCGGGGTGACCGAGTTCGTCGAGCTCCGGCGCTGACTGTGGGAGAGCACGGGCACCGACCACCCCGACGGGTGGTACCATTGCCGTAGCTGCTCTCGGCGGCGACTCACTCTCCCCTGTTCACGGACCGGACGACAGCAGAGTCGGTACCGGATCAACTGCACCAGAGGAGCACGAAGCTCTTCGTTCTCAGAGGCGAGTCGCCATGAACATCTACGTAGGCAACCTTCCCTTCGACGCGACCGATGCGGAGCTCCGCACGCTGTTCGCCGAGTATGGGACGGTCACCTCGGCTTCGGTCATCACCGACCGTGAGACCGGCCGCTCGCGGGGCTTCGGCTTCGTGGAGCTGGCCGACGAGACCGGCGCCGGCAAGGCCATCGGCAAGCTCGACGGCCACGACTGGAACGGTCGCCGGCTCACCGTCAACCAGGCGAAGCCACGCTCGGTCAGGTAACCACCTGACCGCAGGACATCGAAGCGGCGTCGCTCGACCGATGGGTCGGCGGCGCCGCTTCCATTTGGTGCGGTGACCGCCCGAGCACGGCACGCTTCGGGAATCCCCGGCACCGCTCGGGGTCGACTGCCTATCCTCGGCCGCAGTCGAGAGAGGGGTTCGCCCATGCGGAGAGCAACTTCCATCGCCATCGATCGTCATCGGCATCATCCTGGTCGTGGGAGGCATCGTCACCTGGGTCGTCGTGACCCAGACGCTCGCCGACCAGAACATCGTCGTCTCCGACGACGCCGACTGCCTCGCCGGCGACGAGGTGGACGGGCCGTTCAGCGCCTACTGCCAGGCGCAGGTCATCGACAAGCACGCCCTCGAGGCCACCGGCGGGCTGCGCTACGCCGAGCTCGATCGGGAGGATCCTCTGCGCGAAACGGCGATGAACGCCTCGTTCCTCCAGGCCTCGCTGTTCACCTCGGTTGTCGCCTTCGGCGTCGCCGGAATGGCGGTGCTCGTCGGCGTGCTGTTCGTCATGATCGGGCTGGGCATCCGTGACGTCGCCGAACGCGTTCCCGAGCCGATGCCTGCGCCGGCCGACACCGACGCCGTGTGATCTCCGCCGGACAGTCGGGGCGGATCAGCCCGCCGGGTTGCCCACGCCGGCAGGGCTGAGGTAGCCGTGCTCGACGATCCGCTGACCCATCTCCTCGTACAGCTCGGGATCGGTCGGCGTCCACGCAGCCAACCCGTCGACGTACCGGTTGTACATGCAGAAGGCGGCGGCGATGAGCACCGTGTCGTGGATCTCGACGTCGGTGGCGCCCTCGGCGCGGGCGGCGGCGATGTCCGCCTCGTTGACCGTGCGCCCGTCGGCGCGCACCTTGGCGGCGATGGCCAGCAGGGCGCGCATCTTGGCGCCGATCTCGGCGAGGTCCGGGTCGGCCTTCACCTGGTCGACCAGAGACATCCCCCCTTCGAGTTGCAGGGCGGCGAACGTGCTGTGTGACGTCTGGCAGAACTCGCACTCGTTGAGGTTTGACACGTAGGCGGCGATCAGCTCGCGCTCGCCCCGGCTGAGGGTGTTGTCACCTCGCAGCAGCACCTCGGCCAGCGCCGACATCGGTTCGGCGGTCTCCGGCCGGAACATGAAGGCACTGCGGATGCCCGGTACTCCGTCGGGAAGGCTGATGTGTGGCAATGGGTCTCCTCGATCGTCGGGGCGCCATCGTATCCGGGTGTCAGACCGGGTCGCTCCCGGGGGCGGCGCCCCGCGCGCCGCCCACGCCTTGGCGGTGAGTGTGAACGGCCCCGACGGCAGGTGGGCGGCGCACCGGTCGCGCAACAACCGCCGTCGGTCGGCATCGAGCCCGGCGACGTACCTGCCGGCAGGTCCGACGCCGAGGGTGAACGGCTCCCACCATGCCGCGAAGCCGTCGAACGGCACCGACACCTCGAGGAGGTCGTCTTCGATCCCCATCAGCCCTGCCGATCGGAACAGGGCGGGCAGGGATCCCCGGCGGGCGCCGGGTAGGTCGGCTTCGTCGACCGCCGACCGGTCGATCCCCCGGACGGCGTCCCAGAAGGCGGAGAGAGGACCGTCACTCCCGGCGTGGTCCCAGACGCAGGCGGCGACCACGCCGCCCGGCCGCGTCACCCTGGCCATCTCCCGGAGCCCGGCTACGGGTCGGGCATGAAGTGCACCACCAGTTGGGCGAGGGTGCGATCGAACTCGCCGTCGTCGAACGGCAGGGCGGCGGCGGTGGCGATGCGGACGTCCACGCCCGGGTGGCGCCGGTCGGCGGCGGCGGCGAAGGACTCCGACGGGTCGACGGCGGCGACGTTCTCCGCTCCGACGAGATCGACGAGCACCGAGGTCAGGGCACCGGGGCCGCTGCCGACGTCGAGCAGCCGCTCCCCGGCGGTGACACCGGCGAACTCGGCGAACGTCGGGCCGAGCGGCTGTGAGAAGCGGCCCATGAACCGGTCGTAGGCGTCGGCGGGGACGTCGAAGCTCATCCGGCCGATCGTAACGGCCCCCACCAATCCGCTCAGGCCTCAGCCGACACCCGCTGCACAGAATCCGATCGGATCTTCTGGAAAGTTCTCCTAGACATGCTATGTAGTATGTGGCATACTACATAGCAGAGAGGGAGAGAGAGCCTTATGACCACGCTCGCGGAACCGGTCACCACCGTCTCCACCGAAGCCTCGCCGGGGCCCTGGATCGGGCTCCTCAACGGATTCGATCTCCGGATCGACGGGCACCCGGTCGCTCTCCCACTGAACGCCCAGCGACTGCTCGCCTTCCTGGCCCTGCACCGGCGTCTCCTGCTGCGCACCCACGTCGCCGGCAACCTGTGGGCGGACACGCCCGATTGCAAGGCCAGCGCCAGCCTGCGGTCGGCGGTGTGGCGAATCGAGCGCCTCGGGCACCGCCTGCTCGAGGCCACCCGCACCCATCTCCAGCTCTCGCCGAGCGTCGGTGTCGACATCGCCGAAGCGGCGCACGTCGCCCGGTTCCTCACCGGCCCCCTCGAGCGGACCGCCGAGCTGCCGCCGAACCTGCACCTCGCCTTCTCGGCCGGCGACCTACTCCCCGACTGGTACGACGAGGCCGACTGGCTGCTCATGGAACGCACCCGCTTCCATCAGTTGCGGCTCCACGCCCTCGAGCACCTCTGCGAGCTGCTCATCGCCCACCGCCGGATCGTCGAGGCGGTCGACGCCGGGCTCGCCGCCGTCACCGCCGACCCACTCCGGGAGAGCGCCCACCGCGCCGTCATCTCCGCCTACCTGGCCGAGGGCAACACCGTCGAGGCGATCCGCCAGTACGACACGTTCCGCCGCCTCCTCGCCGAGGAGATGGGGACGGTCCCCACCCAGCACATGGAGAACCTCATGGCCGGTGCCTGGTGACGGTCCCATGACGACGACCCGTTACCGTCCGACCATGGCCACCGCAGGTCACCTCGGGATGCTCATCATCCGGGTGTGGAGGGAGGACACCGGCGACCCTGATGCGCTGCGAGCGCGCCTGACCGAGAGCATCGACATCGAATCCGGCGAGCGGACCATCGCCACCACCGCCACCGTCGAGGGCATCTGCAGCGAGGTCCGCGAGTGGCTCGACCGATTCCTGCGGGTGCGCTGACGTCGCTTCGGCCCGGCCGGGTGTCGTCGGGGTGCCGTTACTTGGGCGGCAGGCTCTCCGCGTAGGCGACACCCTGGTCGATCCAGGCCGCCAACGCGGCGTCGTCGGCGAACCCGTCGGGAGAGACCACCACCCATCCCCGCATCGGGCGCTCCCCCATGTCGAAGATGCGGGCCCCGGGCCGGGACACCGCCTCGTCGTGGGCGTCCTTGCCGACACGGACCATGAGCGAGTCACCGCTGACCCCGACCGCCATGTTGCCGTCGACCAGGAAGGCGATGCCGCCGAACATCTCCTTCTCGGACAGCCCGCGGCGCGTCCCGAGGTGGGCGCGAACGTCGTCGGCGAGACCCTGCGTCGTACGCCACGACCCCGATGCTACGCCGGGGCGTGGCGCCGTCGCCCGACCGCCTCATCTCGCCGGCGGTACGCTTCGCCACCGTGCCCGCCGTTGCGCCGATCCGTTACGCCCGCTCCGGCGAGCTGGACATCGCCTACCAGGTGATGGGCGACGGCCCCATCGACATCGTGGGGATGATCGGCTGGGTCTCCCACCTCGAGGTCCTGGTGGAGCTCCCCGAGGCGGCTCATTTCATCGACCGGTTGGCGGCGATGGGTCGGCTGGTCGTCTTCGACAAGCGCGGCACCGGGTTGTCCGACCGGCCGACGAAGGCGGCCACCATACGAGCGAGATGGTCCCTGATGTGCTGGCGGTGATGGACGCCGCCGGCATGGAGCGGGCCGCCCTGCTCGGGTGGGCGGACGCCGCCGGGTTGGCGATGACCGTCGCCGCCCGGCACCCGGAGCGGGTCAGCGCCCTGGTGCTCGGCGAGACCCTCGCCACCACCGTCGCCGACCAGACCCACCCGTGGGGCTTGGACCCGGTGACAATCCGGGCGGTGGCCGACGCCATCGAGGGCGGCATGTGGGGTCAGGCGATTGTGATCCCCTTCATCGCCCCGTCCTCCGCCGGTGGCACAACCTGCTCGAGACCCACCGCGTCGGAGTGCGGCGCCTGCTCACCCGCCACGGCGGCACCGAGGTGGACACCGCTGGCGATGGCTTCCTGATCACGTTCGACAGCCCCACCAGCGCCATCCGCTGTGCCCTCGCCATGTCGGCGGGCAGTCGGGCCGACGGGCTCCCGGTGCGGATCGGCATCCACACCGGCGAGGTGGTCCAGCAGGGCGCCGACGTCACCGGAATGGCGGTGCATATCGGCGCCCGGGTTTCCGCCCTGGCGTCCGGTGACGAGGTCCTGGTGTCGGGAACGGTGCGCGACATGGTGATCGGGTCCGGATTCACCTTCACACCCAGAGGACGACACCAGCTCAAGGGTGTGCCGGGCGATTGGGAGTTGTTCTCGGTTGATCCCTGACCGTCGCCGCTACCGCCGGCTCAGTCCCAGACGGCGACGATCACCGCCACGATCGAATAGGCGATCACCGCGTTCACCCCGTTGATCAGCCAGTAACTGGGCCCCTTCTGCTCGTAGAGCTGGCTCACCAGGGCGCCCACCACACCGAAGCCGACCCCGAGGACCACACCGAGGGCGAGCCCGTCGCCGAAGCTGGTCGCCCCGATGCCCTCCGCCACCAGGGCGATGGCGACGGTCGTCACCAGGTACCCGACGAACGTGGGTATCAAGACAGCGGCGAACGACCCGCCTTCTGCCGGGTCCACCTTGGCGGCGGCCTGCCACGCCTGGCTGATGGGCGGCACCGAGTACCAGATGGCGCTGAAGGCGAACCAGGCGACGGCGGCCACGACGACGGCGAGCCAGTTCAGGTCGCCGAGGAAGTCGAAGATCATCGAACTCCTCTCGCTGCTACCTGGAACGCTACCCGCCGCCTCGCCGTCGATCGGGCTTCTCCTGAGGGCGCCGGGCATCAACGACGCCGCGGCGGGTGGGGTTACGATCCGCCGATGGTGCTCGGCGAGGTCTGTGACAGGGCACTTCGTTGACCGCCCCCGAGCCCGACCGTCCCGTCGCCGAGGTCGCCCGGCTCTTCGGTCGGATGGGGCTCACCGCCTTCGGCGGGCCGGCGGCGCACATCTCCATGATGCACGACGAGGTCGTGACCAGGCGGCGATGGCTCGACGACCGGCACTTCCTCGACCTCATCGGGGTCACCAATCTCATCCCGGGGCCCAACTCGACCGAGATGGCGATGCATGTCGGGCATCAGCGAGCCGGATGGCGGGGACTGCTCGCCGCCGGCGTCTCTTCATCGTGCCGGCGGCGCTGATCACCCTCGCCTTCGCCTGGGCGTACGTCGAGTACGGCAGCACCCCCGGCGGCGAGGCGGTCCTGTACGGCATGGAGCCGGTGGTCGTGGTGATCATCGCCCAGGCACTTGTCAGGCTCAGCCGCTCGGCGATACAGGGATGGCTCAGCGGCGCCATCGCCGTCGCCGCCGCCATCACCTATCTGTTCGGGGTCAACGAGTTGCTCATCCTGGCGGTCGGGGCGGCCCTGGTCCTCGTGCTCCGGACTTCGATCCGGTCCGACCTCCTGGCCTTGGCCGCGGTGGGTGCCGGCGGCTGGGCGGCAGCCGAGGTGGCCGGCACCGACCAGATCTCGCTCGGCCGGCTGTTCCTCGTGTTCCTCGAGGTGGGAGCCTTCCTCTACGGGGGCGGCTACGTGCTTCTCGCCTTCCTGCAGAACGACCTGGTCGACCAGCTGGGGGTCCTGACCCAAGACCAGTTGCTGGACGCCGTCGCCGTCGGCCAGCTGACCCCGGGACCGGTCTTCACCACGGCGACCTTCGTCGGCTACGTCCTCGCCGGCCTTCCCGGCGCCGTGGTGGCAACCGTCGGGATCTTCCTCCCCGCCTTCGTGTTCGTCGGGGCGGTGACCCCGATCGTCCGCCGTATCAGGGACCGGGTATGGACGGCGGCCCTGCTCGACGGGGTCAGCGCCGCCGCCCTGGGACTGATGGCCGGCGTGACCCTCCAGCTGAGCCGGGATGGCCTGGTCGACCCGCTCACCGTCGGGATCGCCGCCGTGGCCGCGCTGCTCCTGTGGCGTACCCGGGTCAACAGCGCGTGGCTGATCCTCGGGGGAGCGCTGGTCGGGCTCGCCGCCGAGGCCCTCGGTTCCGTCCCGACGTGAGCCTGCGTTGGACGCACGCGGACAGGGGCGATCCGCCAATCAGGTAGTTGCACCAGGCATGGCCGGCGGGCAGCGGTTCCGGTAGCGTCTGGGTTCACCGAGCCTCGGGAGGGCACACCGTGAGCGTCATCGTCGGGTATCTACCGACCAACCGGGGCCAGGCCGCCGTCGATCTGGCGATACGTGAGGCGAAGCTGCGCAACACCGACCTCGTGGTGGTCCATTCGATCCACGGCGATCGGCGGCACGACGACGATGACGCCATCGCCAGCGACCGTGACCTCGCCGCACTCGACAAGCAACTCGCCGCCGAAGGCATCGAGTACGCCGTGCACAACTACGTACGGGGGAACGAGCCTTGCGAGGACGTCGTTCAGGCTGCGAAGGACTTCGACGCCGAGCTGGTCGTCATCGGGCTGCGCAAGCGGACGGCGGCGGGGAAGTTCTTCCTCGGCTCGAACGCGGACGACATCATGATGAACTCTCCGTGTCCGGTGCTCGACGGTCAGGGTCGAGCACGCCAAGGAGTGAGGGCCGGTCTCCGGTCCAGACGACCCGGCGGCGCCGGTCACGCCCCCGGAGGCCGGAAGGCGACCTCGGTCGAGCCGATCCTGTCCATCTCCTCCGGGGTGATGAGGACGGTCGTCTTCATGGTCCCGGCGCCGCTGGCCGACACCGAAGTGGACACGGCCCCGGCGGCCACGTTGTCGGGTAGGTCGGCGACGACGATGACATCCGTGCCACCGAAGGCGAAGTAGAAGGCCTCCACGGTCCCTCCGGCTCCGGTGACGGTGGCCTCGATGGCCGCTCGCCGCCCGGTTCCCCCCTCCTTGCGCAGTCCGCTGATCCCCTGCTGGGAGAGGGCGCCCTGGAACAGGTACTTCGGCACGTGGAGTCCTTCGTTCGGGTGGTCGATGGTAATCAGCGGGATCTGCGCCCGACCAGATGATGGGAAGGTGCCTGGCAAACGTCCATCGGGTCGCTCCTACCGTCCCTTCCGCTGACCGTGCCGGCGGTCCTCGGCGGGGGTGCGGTCAGGTCGTTGCGCTGGGCAGGCGGCGCAGCCCGTCGACCAGTTCGGCGCCGGCCTCCTCGCCGAGGACGTCGAAAGACCGCTGGGCGAAGGCGTTGGTGTCGTCCTCGATCGCCTCGCGCACCCGCCGTCCCCGGGCGGTGGGCCGCGCCGGATCCGCCTCGGCGTAACCCCGCTCCACCAACGAGGCCAGCCCGGGCCGATCGGCCTCGACGGTCTCGTCTTGCCACAGCGCGGTGAACACCGGCATCTCCGTTGCGGTCAGGTGCCGGCCCAGCCAGGCGGCCGCGTGGTCGTGCTGGCGCACGTACCGGAGCGTGATCAGCCGACGAAGCAGCCGGGCGGCGGGGTCCTCGGGCTCGGCGATCTGGCGATGCGCCACCGCAACGAGGTGGTCGGCAGGAGCGGCCGCGCCGACGCGGGCGGCGTGGTCCGACACCGTCGCCATCAGCTCGGGATGCGGTCCCCATACCGACGACACCACGCTCGCCTGGGCTTCGGCGATGGCGTCCAGCAGCGGCACCATGCGCTCGGTGGCGGCGTAGGTGTCGTCTTCCCGGCGTACGGCCAGGCCCTTCTCCACCAGGCCGGCGAGATGGCCGGTGACCATCGCCGGGTCGGCGTAGCGCATCCGGAGGGTGGCGATCTGCTCGGTGAGCACTCCTGCCTGGAGGAACGGTGCCACGTTGGTGGGCAGAGGAGCCACCCCGTCGAGCCCGAGCTCGGCGGCGATGCCACGAAGCCGCTCTCCATGCAGCTGCCCGACGCCGGCATTCGCCGAGAGCACCAGTCGGTCGATTTCGGGGGCGGCGAACCGGGCCGTGCTCATGTCCCCGGACGATACCCGCCTCCACTCAGCCTGAGGTTCTGGCATACCGGAGCGGTATGCGTGAACCTCAGGTTCGGAACCCTCTCGTCAGTATCTCGTGGAGAGCGTGGCGGCGTACTCGGCGAGCAGGTCGGCGCCATCGGCGACCACCGGCTCGCCATGGCCGAACAGGATCGTCTCGAATGGATAGCCGGCCAGCTTGAGCACGCTCTGCCGAGCCTGGGCGTCGTCGGCGGTGAACTCGGGGTTGGAGCCGGAGACGGTGGCACCGTCGTCGCCGCCGGACAGGGCGTCACCGACCACGAGGACACCGGTGTCGGGGTCGAGCACCGAGATCGACCCGGCGGTGTGACCCGGGGTCTCGATGACGGTGAGCCCCATGACCTCCGACCCGTCGCCCACCGCCATCAGGTCACGGGGGGCGTCGATCGAGCCGATGTCCGCCTCGCCGGCGTAGAGGGTGGCGGCCGAGGCGAGCTCGGCGGCGGCACCGAGGCCTCCCGACGTGGTCCGAGTGGTGGTGGGTCAGGATGATGTGGTCGACCTCGGCCCACCCCAGCCCGGCTTCGGCGAGCGCCGTCTCGATCGCCGCCTGACCTCCGTCCACACCGGTGTCGACGATCGCCGCCCGACCGCTCCGGTTCGAGGATGTACGCCGAGACGAACACGAAGGACGCCCTCGTCCAGGTGAGGGGCCCGGCGGCCGCATCGGTCTCGCCGGCGGTGGTCGAGGTGGCGGAACCGGCCGCGTCAGGTCCCCCGGTGGTCGAGGTGACCCGGAGCGTCGACCCGGGCTCGACCGCCGGGTCGCCACAAGCGGCGACGCCGAGCACGCCGACCGCCAGGGCGCCGCTCCCCACGGTCCAGATGAACCGCCGGCGCTCGATCACCCGGCTCTGGTGACGCATCGGAGCCATCGCCGCAGGAGTACGAAGGAGGCTTCCCCCCGGTTCGCCACGTTCAGTCGTCCTCGGAGAGGGGCGCCAGCACGCAGAACTCGTTGCCTTCGGGGTCGGCCATCACCACCCAGCTCACCTCACCCTGGCCGATGTCGACCCTGGAGGCACCGAGCGCCTCGAGTCGGCGCCACCTCGGCGACCTGGTCGTCGGGCCGCAGGTCGAGATGGACCCGGTTCTTCACCGTCTTCGCATCGGGCACCCTGAGGAACAGCAGGTCAGGCGACACCCCGTCCTCGGGACTGCCTTCCGGCGGCTCCAGGACGACCTCGTCATCGTCCTCGAAGGTGATCCGCCACCCCAGGGCCTCCGCCCACCACGCCCCGAGCGTTGACGGATCGGCGCAATCCACCGCCCAGTTCTGCATCCGCAACGACATGGGGGCAGTCTATTGCGACGCACCGGGGGGACACCCCCCTACACTCGAAGGGCGGCGATGCCACCGGGCTGAGGCTTCGCCGCCGAACGAGCGGGGAGTATCGCGGATGTCCGAAACACCCCCTCCGCCTCGTTCCGTCATCGTGGTAGCGGTCCGCGACGAACAGCGCGCCGACCAGGTGGCGACCGAGCTGCGGAGACGGTATGACGCCGACTACGAGGTGCGCGTGGCGAACACCGCGGGCGCGGCTGCCGCCGTCGTCGACGAGGTGTGCGCCGCAGGCGGGACCGTCGCCCTGTTGCTGGCCGACGACGCGTCACCGCTCGAGTCGGACGTCAGCGTGTTCGTCCACGCCCGCCGGGTATTCCCCGACGTGCGGCGCGGGCTGCTGGTCGAGTGGGGGGCGTGGGCCGACCCGGTCGAGTCGCAGACCGTGCTCGGGCTGATGGCGGAGGGCCACATCGACTACTACGTGCTCCGCCCCTGGCGCACCCCCGACGAGTACTTCCACCGGACCGTCACCGAGTTCCTGCTGGAGTGGGACCGCGCCTACGACCAGCGGGCGCGCGAGGTGACCATCATCGCCGACCCGTCATGGTCGAGGGCCCATGACCTGCGCAGCCTGCTGGGCCGTGCCGGGGTTCCCCACGCCTTCCGCGACATGCGTTCGCCCGAGGCGAGCCAGCTGCTCGACGCGCTCGGGGAGCCACCGCCCGAGGCGCCTCTCCTCGTGCTGCACGACGGCCGGGTGCTGCGCGACCCCAGCAACGTCGAAGCCACCCAGGCCTACGGGCTGCCCACCGAGCTGCCCGAGGTCGACGAGGCCGACGTCGTGGTGATCGGCGCCGGGCCCGGTGGGCTCGCCGCCGCCGTCTACGGTGCCTCCGAGGGGTCTGACCACCGTCGCCGTGGAACGCGACGCCATCGGAGGCCAGGCCGGCTCGAGCTCGCTGATCCGCAACTACCTCGGGTTTGCCCGGGGCATCGGCGGGGCAGAGCTGACCCAACGGGCCTACCAGCAGGCCTGGGTGTTCGGCACCCAGTTCTCACTCACCAGGGAGGCGGTTGGCTTGCGGCAGGAGAACGAGCGGCTGGTGGTGTCGTTGGCGCCCGACGGCGAGCTCCGCACCAAGGCCGTGGTCCTCGCCACCGGGGTGTCGTACCGGCGCCTCGGCGTCCCCGAGCTGGAAGCGAGCGGCGGGGTCTTCTACGGCGCGTCCAACTTCGAGGCGAAACAGCTCGAGGGCCGGGTGGCGCACGTCGTCGGCGGCGGCAACTCGGCGGGGCAGGCGGCGCTCCACCTGGCTCGCTTCGCCAAGGCGGTCAGCCTCCTGGTCCGCGGCCAGGCGCTGGCCGAGAGCATGTCCGCCTACCTCATCGAGCAGCTCGAGGCCGCCGGGGTCGAGGTCCGGCTCAACGCCGAGGTGATCGGGGGCGGAGGCACCGACGGCCTCGACCACATCGTGGTGCGGGACCGCAAGGAGGGCACCGACACCACCATCCCCACCGACGCCCTCTTCGTGCTCATCGGCGCATTGCCGCAGACCGGATGGTTGCCTCCCGAGGTACGGCGCGACCAGTGGGGGTACGTGGTCACCGGCGACGACCTGCTCCAGGACGAGGGTGCGCCCAGATGGCCGCTGGAGCGGGACCGCACTTCCAGTTCGAGACGTCGCTGCCCGGGGTCTTCGCCATCGGCGACGTGCGACGGAAGTCGGTCAAGCGGGTCGCCTCGGCGGTCGGCGAAGGATCGGTCGTCATCTCCAGCGTCCACAACCACCTGGCACACCTCGAGGGCCGCCTACCGACATGACCGGTCAGGCCGCCGGCCCCGACCAGCCCCTGGAGGGGATGGGGGGGACCGGCCCGACCCCGGCGTCTCCGGACCGCCGGCGGCTGGTGACCGCAGCGGTCCTCTTACTGATCCCGATCTTGGGGCTCGCCCTGCTCATCGCCCGCCCCGAGCTCGACAAGGAGTGGCGTCACCAGCCGGCGCACTTCTGGTTGGTGCTGACCGCCGCCGCCATCAACGTCGCCCTCGCCTACGGCACGGGAGCCGCCGCCCGCCGCAGAGGCGACGCCCGGGTGTTCCTGGTCTCCCTGGCTTTCCTCGCCGCCGCCGGGTTCCTCGCCCTCCATGCGCTGGTCACCCCGGGAGTGTTGCTCGCCGCGCCGAACGCCGGCTTCATCATCGCCACCCCCATCGGGTTGGCGGTGGCATCGGTGTTCGCCGCCGCTTCCAGCGCCGATCTCGGTGAGCAGCGGGCGCAGGCGTTGATGCGCCACTCCGGGCTCATCCAGTGGTCGTTGATCGCGGTGATGGCCGCCTGGGCGGTCGCCTCGCTGGCGCACTTGAGGCCGCTCGACGATGCCACCGTCGCCGAACGTGCCTCGGGGGCGATGGCGGTGATGGCGGTCGCCGCCGTGATCCTGTATCTGGTGGCGGTGGTGCGCTACCTCCGGGTCGCTCGACAGGGGACCTCGTCGCTGCCGCTGTCTTTTGCGGCGGCATTCACGCTCCTGGCCGAGGCGATGGTCGCCGTCACCCTTGGTCGCGGACTGGCACGTCTCCTGGTGGGAGTGGCACCTCCTGATGCTCGCCGCCTTCGTGGTGGTGGCGGTGTCGGCGCAGCGGTCGTGGCGCGAGGAGCGCTGGGTGGGGTTGTACCTGCCCGACACCGCCTCCGCACAGCGGGAGTCAGCGTGGTGTTCGCCGACCTCCAGGGGTTCACCGCCTTCTCCGAGCGGCACACGCCGCAGCAGGTGAGCGCCATGCTCAACGCCTACTTCAGCGAAGCCATCCCTCACGTGGTCAAGCGGTTCGGCGGTGAGATCGACCGGTTGGTAGGGCGACGCCATGATGGTGACCTTCAACACCCGCGGCGACCAACCCGACCATGCCCAGCGGGCTGCCGGGGCGGCGCTCGCCATCCAGGAGGCCACCGGTGCGGTGGCAGTCGAACATCCCGGATGGCCCCGCTTCCGGGCAGGGGTCAACACCGGCGAGGTGGCGGTGGGGGTGCTCGGGACCACCGGCGGCCGGACCTTCACCGTGGTCGGCGACGCGGTGAACGTCGCCGCCCGCATCGAGGGCCAAGCCACGGTGGGTGAAGTGGCGGTGAGCGCGGCGACCCTGCGGCAGTTGTCCGGCGCCCGGGTGGAGCCGATGGGCCTTCTCGAGGTCACCGGCCGCTCCGACCCGGTCGACGTGTACCACCTGGTCGCCCTCGATGCCGACGCCCGATGAGCGTGCTACCCGACGTCGGTACTCGCCGGCGAGTTCCGAGATGGTGGCAAGTCGGTATCCTGCAGGCGACGGTGGTTCTCCAAGCGGGGGAAACGTGAATCACCAATCCTTCGCCCTGCCCGACTTCGTGATCATCGGCGCGATGAAGGCAGGGACCACGACATTGTTCCGCTGGCTCGGAACGCATCCGCGCGTGCTCCTGCCCACGGCCAAGGAGCCGGGCTTCTACGCAGAGACCGAGACATGGGAACGCGGTCTGTCGTGGTACTCGGCCCTGTTCCCGGAGCGACCACCCGGGTTCGTGACCGGTGAGGCCTCCACCCGCTACCTCACCCCCGAGTACTCCGCCGTGGCGGCGAGGCGTCTTCGCCAGACCAACCCGGACGCCCGGCTGATCTGCATGGTGCGCGACCCGGAGGAACGGCTCCGCTCGCATTACCGACACGAGGTCCAGCGGAACCGCGAGCGACGATCGCTGCTCGAAGCCGTCTCCGAGCCGGGCTCGCCCTACGTTGCCATCAGCTGCTACACGCGGCTCCTCGAGCCATGGCTGGAGGAGTTCCCGAGAGGCCAGCTGTTGGTGGCGACGCTCGAAGAGCTCCGAGGGCCCGGTCACCCCGCCTGGAACCAGGTGCTCGACCACCTCGGGCTGCCATGGGTGGCCCCGCCGGGCACTGCCTTCAACGTGACCGAGGACAAGCCCAGTACACGCGTCTGATGCAACGGATCTACGACTCACGGTGGCGTGAGCCCTTCGGAAGGCTTCCCCGGCCCTTGCGGGGCGTGTTCCGCCCCCTCCTCCTGCGCCGGGGCTCGGAGGTGACGGCTCGCTATGCCGAATCCACCGCCCCGCTCCCCGATGAGGTGATGGAGGTGCTCGCCGCCGAAACCGCCCGTCTCCGTGCCGTCCTCGGCAGGGAGTCGCTGCCCTGGGAGCCGGCGTCCCCTGCCGGTGCGGACCACGCCCGCGATGGGTGACTACCACGTCCATCTCCATCCCCACACCTGGCGACCAGGCGACCCGGACCCCCACACCTTCCCCCAGGACCACATCGACCGGTACGTCGAGCGCGGCCCTGCGACCGCGGTCTCACCGAGATCTGCTTCACCGAGCACCTCTACCGCCTGGTCGAGTCCGAGCCGGTGCTCGGCGAGTTCTGGAAGGACGAGAGGCCCGAGGTGGCCGCGCCCACCATCCGCTTCGTCACCGCCGAGCGCACATTCCGAATGGACGACTACGTCACCGCCGTCCTCGCCGCTCGCGACCGCGGGCTCCCGGTGCTCCTCGGGCTGGAGATCGACTACTTCCCCGATTCGATCGACGCGGTCCTCGACCTGATCGCCCCGTACCCGTGGGATCTCCTCGTCGGGGCGGTGCACTGGGTCGGCGGTTTCGCCATCGACCACGACGGGCTCGACTTCGAGTTCGCCCGACGCGGTGTCGACCGGGTGTTCGAGGCTTACTTCGCCATCGAGACGCAGCTCGCCGCCAGCGGCACCGTCGACGTCCTCGCCCACGCCGACAAGGTCAAGCGGAACGGGTATCGTCCCGACGGTGCGGCTCGACGATTGGTACGGGGCCGTCGCCGGCGCCGCCGCTTCGACGGGGACGGCGGTGGAGATCTCCACCGCCGGGCTCCTGCAGGCGTGCGCCGAGCTCTACCCAGCGCCTGGCTTCCTCGCCGCCTTCCATCGGGCCGGGGTCGGCATCACGCTGGCCAGCGACACCCATCGACCCGACGGCGTCGGCCACGACTTCGACGTCGCCTCGGCGGCAGCGCGGTCCGCCGGGTACACCGAGCGGCTGACCTTCCGGGGCCGGGACCGCCACCGCGGTGCCGCTCGAGGAGCGGCTCGGACCGCTCGGCGATGGCTGACGGTGCTCAGCGGACGGTGAAGGCGATCTTGCAGTTGACCCGGTACTGGGTCACGACCCCGTCGCTGACCCTGGCGTTCATCTTGATCACCTCGACCCCGGTGATCCCGCTGATGCTCTCCGCCGCCTTGGCGACCGCCGCCTTCATGGCGTCGTCGAAGCTGGCGGTCGAGATCCCGATCACCTCGATGACCTTCACCGCACCGGACTCGATGAACTCACTCATGTCCCGGCTCCTCACCGCTGGCTGCGGACGACGATCGTACCGGCCGGCGGCGGCGTCCCCGGCGGGTGCGCCGTGACCCGCGGCTCGCCGCCCAGCTTCGCTCCCGGCGCCCGCCACCTGCCGGTGATCGCCGGTGGGGTGACTGCCCTGGTGCTGCCCGTCGCCCTCTCGGTGCCCGCCATCCGGGCCTTGCTCGCCGGGGAGGGGGTGTTGGATGCACCCACCGCCCCCCTCCTCTCCGGAGTGCTCTTCCTGGTGGCGGCGCCCACGCTGTGGCTGTGGTCGCTGCTCGACCTCTCCCCCGGTGTCACCGTCGGCGTTGTCGGCGCTCACCAGCTTCCCGCTCTGGTTCGCCGTCGGTGCCTGGCTGGCCGGACGGTCCCGCCGATGGAGGGACTGGTGGGCCCGCTACCTGACCCTGGCGCTGGTGTGGACCCTCGGGTTCCTCCTCGTCCTGGCCGCCGTGGCCACTCTCACCGGTTGACGACGCCGCCGGTAGGGTGCCCCGATGGACCTCTACGAGGCGCTGTACACCACCAGGGCGATGCGGCGGGTCCGCCCCGACCCGATCCCCGACCACGTGGTGGCCTCGATGCTCGATGCCGCCATCCGTGCCCCGTCCGGGTCGAACGCCCAATCGTGGCGGTGGCTCACCGTCACCGATCGGGACACCCTGGCGGCGATGGGTCGGCTGTACGCCACCGCCTGGCAGACGCTCCTCGAGACACCGTCTACAAGGGACGTGAGGTGACCGATCCCCAGATGGCCCGGGTCACCCGATCGTCGGAGTGGCTCGCCGCCAACTTCGGCACCGTGCCGCTCGTGGTGCTCGCCTACATGCGGAACGACCCAAGCGGCGCCTCGATCTATCCGGCGGTGTGGAACCTGATGCTGGCGGCGCGGGGCCACGGTGTCGGCACGACGCTGACCACCATCCTCGGCACGTTCCAGGGCGCCGCGCTCGCCGAGCTGCTCGGAGTGCCCACCGACCGGGGCTGGGCCAACGCCGCCGCCGTTCCCTGCGGCTATCCGATGGGGCGATGGGGTGTGGCCAGCCGCCGACCGGCACACGAGGTCGTCCACCACGACCGCTGGGGGCAGCCTCCGGCGTGGACCGCCCCCGAGCCGCTGTGGCCGAAGGCCTGACCGGGCCGGCGAGCTCCGTCGACGACTTCGTCGCCGGGTTGCCGAAGGCCGAGCTCCACGTCCACATGCTCGGCTCGGCGTCGGTCGACACCGTGCTCGAGCTGGCCAGGCGCCACCCCGATGCGCGGGGTCCCGACCGACCGTGACCGGCTGGCCTACTTCTACCGGTTCACCGACTTCGCCCACTTCATCGAGGTCTACATCGCGGTGAACGGCCTGGTGAGAGATGCGGACGACATCTTCCGACTGGCGCTCGGCGTCGGGGTCGACCTCGCCAGACAGAACGTCCGCTACGCCGAGGTCACCGTCACCCCCGACAGCCATCTGATGATGGGTATCCCCCCTGACGGGCTCAGTGAGGCACTGGAACAGGCCCGGCGCACCACCGCCGCCGACCAGGGCGTCACCATCGGCTGGGTGTTCGACGTGCCGGGCGAGAGCGGCCACCAGTCGGGGCTGCGCACGATCGAGTGGGTCGAGCGGTGGGCGCCACCGGGGACGGTCGCCTTCGGTCTCGGCGGCCCCGAGGTCGGCGTGCCCCGGCCCCAGTTCGCCGACGTCTTCGCCCGGGCCCGGGCCCTCGGCTTGGGCAGCGTCCCGCACGCCGGTGAGACCACCGGGCCTGCGACCGTCTGGGACGCGCTGCGGCACTTGAAGGCCGACCGCATCGGCCATGGGATCGCCGCCGTCGACGACCCGGCGCTGCTCGACCACCTCGCCGTCAACGGGATCGCCCTGGAGGTGTGCCCCACCTCGAACGTGCGTACCAGGGCGATCGCCTCCCTGGCCGACCATCCGCTGCGGCGGCTGCTCGACGCCGGGGTTCCGGTGACCCTGAACTCCGACGACCCGGGCATGTTCGGCACCACGTTGAACGACGAGTACCGCATCGCCCACGACGTCCTCGGGGTGTCGCCGGCGGAGCTCGTCGACCTCGCCCGCCGCTCGGTGACGGCTTCGTTCGCTCCCGAGCCGGCGAAGCGGTCGATCCTCGACGAGATCGACGCGTACGTCGACGGTGGTGCTTTGCCGGCGTAGCGCGAACGTTCCAACGGCATGGGAGTGGTGATCGGTAATTGGGGCGACGACCCCCTCCTCGTCTGCGGTGCCGGCCTTCGGCCCCCGTTGCAGCCACTCCTCCCCCACAGGGGGAGGAGAAACCTGTTAGTCGAAGAGGCGGGGGCGGAAGAGCTGGTCATGGAGGCGGATGGCGAAACGGTCGGTCATTCCCGCCACGTAGTCGATCACCTGGGTGACCTCGGGCGACCCGGGGTGGCGGTAGCTCGCCGGGATCTCCTCGGGATGCTCGAGGAAGTGCTCCACCAGGCGGCGGACGATGTCCTTGGCCAGCCGCCGTTGCGGCTCCATGTCGGCAGCCATGTAGACGCGCTCGAACATGAAGTCCCGCAACTCGCCCATCACCGCCAGGTGGTCGGGTTCCATCGAAACCGACCCCACCCGCAGGCTCTCGTCGACCACGAGGTTGATCATGCTGTCGATCCACTGCCGGCCCGGCTCGCCGAACCTGGCGATGGCGGCGGGCGGTAGGTCGCGCTCCTCCAGCACCCCGGCGCGTAGTGCGTCCTCGGCGTCATGGGCCAGGTAGGCGATCCGGTCGGCGTAGCGGAGCACCATGCCCTCGGCCGTAGACGGACCATCGGACACCTTCCACGGGTGCCGCTCGATCCCCTCGAGCACCTCGAAGGTGAGGTTGAGCGGCTCGAGCACGACGAAGATGCGGGCGCTCTGCTCGGAGTGGACCCACTCGCCGTCGACGACGAACTCGGAAAGCGCTTCCTCCCCGGTGTGCCCGAACGGCGAGTGCCCGACGTCGTGGCCAAGGCACAACGCCTCGGTCAGCGCCTCGTTGAGCGACAGGTATCGGGCGATGGCACGGCCGATCTGGGTGACGTTGAGGGTGTGGGTGAGCCGGGTGACGTAGTGGTCACCCTCCGGGTTCATGAAGACCTGGGTCTTGTGCTTCAACCGGCGGAACGCCTTCGAGTAGAGGATGCGGTCGCGGTCGCGGTCGAAGGCGGTGCGGTGGCGGTCGGGGAGCTCGGTCACCGCCCGGCCCTTCGACTCCACAGACCGGGCGGCGCCGGGGGCGAGCAGCTCGTACTCGAGCCGTTCCGCATCCTCTCTGGTGCGGCGGACGAACGACCCGGTCACAGCTCTCCGTCCAGCGGCCAGCCGTTGGGCAGGCATGCCTCGGTCGTCTTCGATTGCTGCATCATCACCGGCGCCGGCTCGCCGGGTGTGCCGCAGGCGACGTGCGAGTGGCCCAGCCGGTGCCCGGTCTCGTGGTTGATCAGGTAGCGACGGTAGGTGAGCAGGTCGTCGCCGAACGGGGCGGCGCCGTGCTCCCAGCGATCGAGGTTGATGGCGACGACGTTGCCGTTGCGGCAGGAGAACTCGCCTCCGGTGTTGATGGGAGCGCACAACCGGTCGACCAGAGCCGGCGAGGCCAGGATCAGCTTGAAGTCCCAATGCTCGCCGTCGGCGCGGCGGAAGCTCATCTCGCCGCTGCGACCCCAACCGCGCCGGTCGGACAGGATGCCGATGACGGCGTCCGCAAAGCACTCGGCGTCGATGGAGAGCCCGTCCTCGATCTCGATGCGCACGTCCCATACCGTCCCGCTGCCGCCTTCGGTCTCGCCGGGGACGACCGAGGAGGTGCCCTCCGGTTCGTGTTCCCCCGACAGACGACACGAGTCGGAGCCGGCCACCGGAGGGCGGGTGGTCGTTGTGGTAGGCGGCATCGTGGTCGTGGTCGAGGTCGGCGGGACCGTCGTCAGGCGAGGAAGCGGGGCGATGGTGACGGCCGCCTGGGCAGTGGTGACGACGTCGTCGGATGCGGCGGACGACGACCCGGTGCCGTCGGAGCCGGTGAGGAAGAGCGCCAGCAGCGCCACGCCGACCAACACCAGGCCCGTCGCCAGCCATCGACCGTTCACCGCGGGGCCACCTCCACCCGGCCCATCATGCCGCGACGCGGTCGGCGGTGCCAGATCGGCCCCATGGGGGTGTCCGACCCCGGGGCTACCATCGGCTCCGAATGGAATACCAGGCGCTCTACCGCAAGCACCGCCCCCAGCGCTTCGACGAGGTCGTCGGCCAGGAACACGTCACCCAGACGCTGGCGCGCGAGGTCGTGGAGGGGCGGATCGCCCACGCCTACCTGTTCGCCGGGCCCCGCGGCACCGGCAAGACGACCACGGCGCGGCTGCTCGCCAAGGCCCTCAACTGCACGCAGCGGGACGACAGCGAGGCCGAGCCGTGCAACGCCTGCCTGTCGTGCGTCGCCATCACCGAAGGCACCTCCCTCGACGTCATCGAGCTGGATGCCGCCTCCCACAACAAGGTCGAGGACGTGCGGGAGATAAGGATCAACGCGGGCACGGTGGCGGCGGCCGGCGGGGCCAAGCGCATCTACATCCTCGACGAGGCCCACATGCTGTCGCGTGCCGCCGGCAACGCCCTGCTCAAGACGCTGGAGGAGCCGCCCGACCACGTCGTCTTCGTGCTCGCCACCACCGAGCCGTACAAGCTGCTCGACACCATCAGGAGCCGGAGCCAGCGGTTCGACTTCCGCCCGGTGGCTGGCGACGAGCTGGTCGAACACCTCGCCGCCATCGCCGCCGTCGAGGGCATCGATGCCGAGCCGGACGCCCTGGCGACGATCGCCGTCCACGCCAGCGGCTCCGTGCGGGACGGTATGTCGATGCTGGAACAGGTGGCGGCCTATGCCGACGCGGACCATCACCCTCGACACGGTGGGGCGGACCCTGGGGCTTGCCGACCGTGACGCCTACGCCACCCTGGTGACCGCCGTCGCCGAAGGCGACGCCCTCAGTGCGCTGCGGCTGGTGGCCGAGCTCGCCGCCCGGGGAGCCGACCTGCGGCGGTTCGTCGCCGAAGCGGTCGAGTACTTCCGTGGCATCTTTCTGGCCCAGTACGCCCCGAACCTCGAAGAGATCGTCGACGAGTCCGCCGATACGCTGGCCGAGTGGGCCCGGCTGGCCGAGACCATCCCGCGCCCTGACGTGCTCCGCGCCGTCGACACCCTGGGGGAGGCACTGCTGGAGCTCCGTCAGGGACGCGAGGAGCGCCTGGTCATCGAACTGGCGCTCCTCCGCGTCACCCGGCCGGAGACCGCCACCGACATCGCCGCCCTGGCGGCCCGGCTCGACCGGCTGGAGACCCGGATGCAGGCGGGCTCGTGGAGACGGAGCAACGGCGACGCCGAGGAGCCAGGCGGCCGAGCCGTCCCGCCGATCGCCGGAGCCGGCGGTGCAGCCCGTCGACGACCACGCCGGCCGACTCCTCGGCGCCGTTCACCACCACGGCCGAGCCGAGCGGGAGGTCGTCGAGGCGGCCGTGGAGCCGGCCGCGGTCGATACCGGCGCATCCGACAACGGCGACGGGCCGGACCTGGCCGCGGTCGAGACCGTGTGGCCCAACCTGGTGGCCCGGGTGCGCGAGGCGTCTGGCCCGGTTCGCCACTCCCTGCTGAAGGTGGCCGCACCCCACGCCGTCGACGGGCGGAAGATCACGGTCGCCCTCCCGGCCGACCCGTCCTTCTACTTCCAGCGGGTCAGCCAGGACGCCGGGTTGGCCGACACCGTGGCCGACATCGCCTCCGAACTGCTCCGGGTGCCGGTGACGGTCGTCTGGACCACGGCCGACATCGTCGAGGCGGCGGCCGAGGTGCCGGAGACCCTTCCGGCCGCCGGCGAGCTGGTCGACAGCGACGACGGCGCCATCGACCCCGCCAACATGGTCGCCGACATGCTCGGCGGCGAAGTCGTCGACTGACCACTTTCCCTTCCCCCACGGGGAGACAACTTTCCCTTCCCCCTTGGGGGAAGGGTGGCTGCAGCAGGGGCCGGAGGCAGCCCCGGCAGACGGGAAGGGGGTAGGCGCTGCCAAAGGAGAGGGACGCGTGGTAACGGAGTGGGACTCGCCGGGAAGTCCGTGGATGGAGGCTCACCGAGCTGGGAATCGTGTCCCGCTACCCTCCGGTCAATGGGACGTATGCCGAAGGACATGCGCCAGCTCATGCAGCAGGCGCAGAAGATGCAGGTCGAGCTCGAGAAGGCGCAGCGCGAGCTCGCCGAGAAGACCTACGAGGGAACCGCCGGAGGCGGGGTGGTGAAGGCCACCGTGCGCGGCACGGGTGAGCTGGTCGAAGTCGTGTTCGATCCGTCGGTGCTCGATCCCGCCGACCCCGAGCTGGCCGGCGATCTCGTCGTCGCCGCCGTCAACCAGGCTCACCGGGCGGCGCAGGAGGACGCCGGCGAGGCGATGGGCGGCCTCGGCGGCGGGCTCGACCTGGTGCGGCCTCGGCGGGCTCCCGGGCTGACCGAAGGATGTTCGAGCCTCCGCTGCAGCGGGTCATCGACGAGCTGTCGCGGCTACCCGGGATCGGCATCAAGAGCGCCCAGCGCATCGCCTTCCATCTGCTCCACGTGGAGGAAGCCGACGCGGTGCGCCTCGGTGAGGCGATCATCGACATGCGGGGCAAGGTGAAGCTCTGTGCCCGCTGTTTCAACGTCACCGCCGACGAGCAGTGCACCATCTGCCGTGACCTGAGACGGGACCCCACGCTGGTGTGCGTGGTGGAGCGGGCCCAGGACATCGCCGTCATCGAGCGCACCGGCGAGTTCAACGGCCGCTACCACGTGCTCGGCGGGGCGCTGTCGCCGATCGAGGGCATCCGGCCCGAGCAGCTCCGGCTGCGTGAGCTGGTGGCCCGCATCGACGACGAGGGGATCAAGGAGGTCGTCGCCGCCACCAACCCCAACGTCGCCGGCGACGCCACCGCCCTGTATCTGGCCAGGCTGCTCAAGCCGCTGGGAGTGATGGTGACCCGGCTGGCCAGCGGGCTGCCCGTCGGCGGCGACCTCGACTACGCCGACGAGATCACCCTCGGTAGGGCACTGGCCGGTCGCCGGGAGCTCTGACCCGCCTCGAGCCCGATCGACGCGCAATCGGCCCTGAGCGAACTTTGAGCGACTGACCTGCTCCGAGCCGTTCGATCGCGCAAAGTACCGGGACCCGGCCCGCTCACACGGCTTCGAGCGCCACCCCGGGGACGTCGAGGTCGCCGAGACGGTCGACCCGGTACTGGGCGTCGACGAAGCGGACCGTCCCACTGAACGAGCGCATCACGACCGAATGTGTCTCGACCCGGTCCCCGAAGAACTCGACACCCTGGAGCAGGGCGCCGTCGGTGACACCGGTGGCGGCGAAGAAGGTGTTGTCCGAGTCGACCAGGTCTCGGAGGGTCAACACCTTGTCGAGGTCGTGCCCTTCGTCGATAGCCCAGCGCCGCTCACCTTCGTCCCGGGGCCACAGCTTGCACTGCATCTCGCCGCGCAACGCCGCCATGGCACACGCCGCCGTCACCGCCTCCGGCGAGCCGCCGATGCCGAACAGGATGTCGATGCCGCTGTACCGCTTGGTGGTGGCGATCGCCGCCGAGATGTCGCCGTCGCCGATGAGGGCGATGCGGGCGCCCGCTTCCCGCACCTGCTGCATGTAGCCCTCGTTGCGGGGCCGGTCGAGGATGACGGCGGTCACCTCGCGATACCGCCTTGCCCTGTGCCTTGGCCACCTTGGCCAGGTTGTGGGCGACCGGGGCGTTGATGTCGATGGAGCCGGCCGCCTCCTCGCCGACCACGATCTTGTCCATGTAGACGAGGTGGCCGGGCGAGTACATCGACCCCCGTTCCGCCATGGCGAGCACCGCCAGCGCCCCCGGCTGGCCCAATGCGGTCAGCCTGGTGCCGTCGACGGGATCGACGGCGACATCGACCTTGGGGTCGGAGCCGTTGCCCACTCGCTCGCCGTTGAACAGCATGGGGGCCTCGTCCTTCTCCCCCTCGCCGATGACGACGATGCCGTCCATGTCGACCGAGGACAGCATGGTGCGCATGGCATCCACCGCGGCCTGGTCGACTCCGTTCTTGTCGCCCCGGCCCTGCCACCGGGCGGCGGCGACGGCCGCCATCTCGGTGACCCGCACCAGTTCGAGCGCCAGGTTGCGGTCCGGGCGCTCCCCCATCACGCCACCTTGACGACGAGGGCGTCGCCCTGCCCACCGCCGCCACAGAGGGCGGCGGCGCCGAGGCCACCTCCACGCTGGCGGAGGGCATTGATGAGCGTCACCGTGATGCGGGCGCCGGTGGCGCCGAGCGGATGCCCCAGCGCCACCGCCCCGCCGTTGACGTTCACCTTGTCACTGGGAGAGGTCGAGCATCGCCGCCGACCACATAGCCACCGCGGCGAACGCCTCGTTGATCTCGACCAGGTCGAGGTCGGCGGGCTCGAGCTCCGCCTTCTTGAGGGCGATGCGGAGTGCCTCGGCGGGGCGCTCGTGCAGCGTCGCATCGGGACCGGCGGTCTGCCCATAGGCGAGGATATGGGCGAGGATGGGGAGCCCGGCTGCCTCGGCGGCGGCCCGGTCGGCAATGACCAGGGCGGCGGCACCGTCGGAGATCTGCGAGGCGTTGCCGGCGGTGACCGTGCCGGTGGCGCCGAACGCCGGCCGCAACCCGGCGAGCGAGTCGGCCGAGGTGTCGGGCCTGATGCCTTCGTCCACGGTGACCCTCAGCGGCTCGCCCTTGCGTTGCGGGACCGCCACCGGGACGATCTCCTCGGCGAACACGCCCGATGCGGTGGCGGCGGCGGCCCGTCGGTGGCTCTCCGCCGCCCACTCGTCCTGGACCTGCCGCTCGATGCCGAGGGCGGCGTTGTTGCGGTCCGACGACTCGCCCATGATGCAGTCGTCGAAGGCGCACCACAGCCCGTCGTGGGTCATCACGTCGACGAGCGTGGCGTCACCCATGCGCAGCCCCTGCCGGGCCCCGGGGAGGACATAGGGGGCATTGGTCATCGACTCCATCCCACCGGCTACGGCGAACGTGGTGTCGCCGAGCTTGACGTTCGCCGCCGCAAAGGCGATGGCGCTCATCCCCGACAGGCAGACCTTGTTGATGGTGGTGCACGGAACCGTCATCGGCAGGCCGCCCCCGACCGCCGCCTGGCGCGAGGTGATCTGACCCTGACCGGCCTGGAGGACGTGCCCGAACAGGACCTCATCGACGTGGGCAGGATCGAGCCCGCTGCGTTCGAGGGCGCCGGCGATCGCTGCGGACCCGAGTCGCATCGCGGTCAGCGGGCTGAACACGCCGGCGAACCTCCCGATCGGGGTTCGGGCGATGGAGCACACCACCGGGACGGCCATTGGACACCCTTTCGAAGCCGCACCCGCGATTCTACGGCGCCGCCGCCCGCCCGTCCCCGGCCGGGTAGCTGTGCCCATGGCTCTTCGGCCGACGCCTCATCGCGGTGCGATGGGGGACCCCCAGACCCATCGCCGAGTCTCCGCCCGACGGCGTAGCCTCTGTTCTCATGGCTCTTCGGCTGACGCCTCATCGCGGTGCGATGGGGGACCCCCAGCCCCCATCGCCGAGTCTCCGCGTGACGGCGTAGCCTTTGTCAAGAATGCTGGCGTACAACATCGACCACGTGGCCATCGCCGTGCACGACCTCGAACGAGCCATCGCCGACTATCGCCGTCTCTACGGCGTCGAGCCCCTGCGGCGCGAGACGGTGGCCGAGCAGGGTGTCGAGGAGGCGATGCTCCCGGTCGGTGGCTCCTTCGTGCAACTCCTCCGACCACTCGATTCCGACAGCCCGGTGGGCCGCTTCCTCTCCGCACGGGGCGAGGGCCTCCATCACATCGCCTTCGCCGTCGCCGACATCGAGAAGGCCCTGGGACACCTCGAGGACGAGGGCGCCCGGCTCATCGACCGCAGTCCACGCCAAGGCGGGGGCGGCGCCAGGATCGCCTTCGTCCACCCGAAGGAGACCGCCGGCACACTGATCGAGTTGGTGGAGCATCCCGATGCCTGAGAGGCCCCATGACCCGATCGTCGAGATCCGTGGTGGTGCCGGGCTCGAGGAGGCGGCGGCGATCAGCGCCGTGATCACCCACCTGCTCGAGGCCGAGGCTGCTGCCGTGGCGGCGCCGAGCACCCGGCCCGCCCAGAGCCCGTGGCTGGTGGCGGGCCTCCCTCGCCACGTCCCCGGCCCGTTGCCTTCGCACACCTACTCGAACGCCCGCTGGTCCGACACCGACGAGGTCGAGCCGCCCGAGTAGCCCTACCCATACTGCGAACCTGAGGTTCTGACATATCAGAGCGGTAGGTGATTCTCTCGAGTTCGTCGGCACACACCGGCCGTCCCGAACATCGGGCGATCACCTATCGGAGCGATAGGCGAGAGCCTCAGGTTCGCTCAATCGGCAAGCGCATAGAGGGTGTCGACCACGTCGTCGGGAACGACCAGGTCGCCTCGCCCGGACCCGACGGCGAGCCCGGGTTTGTAGGCGCCGTGGTAGTCGCTGCCTCCGGTGGCGACGAGCCCGAGCCCGGCTGCGATCGAGTCGAGGTGGCTGCGCAGCTCGGGCGGATACTCGGCGTACCAAGCCTCGATGCCGGCGAGCCCCATGTCGGCGAGCTCGGCGAAGGTGCGCCCGTAGTCGTCGGCTGACACCCCCGTGGTGTGGGGATGGGCCAGCACCGGCACCGCGCCGGACCTCAGGGCGAGCCCGATGGCTTCTTCGGGACCGAGCCGTACCCGGTCGACATACCCGGGCCGTCCTCTGGCCAGCCATCTGTCGAAGGCGTCGGCGATGGACTCTGCGGCACCGATGCGGACCAGCACGGAGGCGATGTGGGGACGGCCGACCACTCCGCCGCCCGATTCCTCGATGACGTCTTCGATGGTGATGGGCCACCCGAGGGCGGCGAGACGCTCGATGACCACCGCGTTGCGCTCCTGGCGACCGAGCTGCAGCGAGCCGAGCCGGTCCTGAAGCGGGCCGGTTCCCGGTCGGAGGTGGTACACCAAGAGGTGCATCCCGCCGAGCGGCCACTCGAGCGACAACTCGACCCCCGGAATGAGCTCGATGCCGGCCCGCTCGGCGGCGTCGGCTGCCTCGGCCAACCCGTCGAGGGTGTCGTGGTCGGTCAGGGCGACGGCGGTGAGCCCGGCGGCAGCAGCGTGGCCCACCACGACCGTCGGAGTCTCTGTTCCGTCTGAAGTGGTCGAGTGCAGGTGGAGATCGACCGGCACGTCAACCCGACGAGGTCGTCGTCCCTGCCGCCGTGGTCGACGTCACCGTGCCGGACGTGGTCGACGTGTCCGTGTCGAGCGTGGTCGACGTGCCGGTGTCGAGCGTGGTCGAGGTCGCCGTAGGCGGCGATATCGTCGTCGCCGTCGCCGGGTCCTCGTCGTCGGCGCCCCAGAAGAAGTTGGCGGCCACCACGAAGCCGACGGCGATGACCGCGATGACGGCGAACCGCTTGATGCGCCCCATCATCCTGTCGCGTCGTTGCTGCTGTTCCTCGACCTGCCGCTTCGCCTCACGGTTGGCGCGCTGTCGGTCTCGCTTGGAAGTTGCCATCGGGCGCGCACTATATAGACCTTCTCTGCGACTGCTCCTGGGGGAAGGAGCGGCTGCGGGGCACGAAGCGAGTTGCGGCACCGCAGGCGGGGAGCGGACAGCGGGCCGGAGGCTCAGCGCTCCACGCTCACCGACTCGATGTAGACGGTCTCCAGCGGGACGCTGACCTCACCCTGGACGCTGGGACCGAGCGGGACGGCGGCGATGGCGTCGAGCGTCTCGGCCGAATCCACGACCTGGCCGAAGATGGTGTAGTTCGCCGGGAGCCCGACGTCGGAGAGGGTGACGAAGAACTGCGACCCCGAGGTACCCGGGCCGGCGTTGGCCATGGCCACGGTGCCGGCGGAGTACACGGTCCCGGGCGCCGGCAATTCGTCGGGGATGACATAGCCGGGCGACCCGGTGCCGGTCCCGGTCGGATCACCCATCTGGATGACGAACCCGGGAAGGACCCGGTGCGCCACGGTGCCGTCGAAGTAGCCCGACTCGGCGAGGAACACGAACGAGTTCACCGTGGCCGGGGCGGCTGCCGGATCCAGTTCGACGACGATGTCCCCACACGAGGTGGCGATGGTCGCCATGGGAGTGGATGCGGGGTCGATCGCCATGTCCTCGGGGACGTCAAAGGTCATGGCGACGGCCTCGGGAGGCGCCTCGGCACCGCACGCCGCCGGCTGCGCCCGGAAGCCCGTGTAGTCGGACGGAGGAGGCGCCGCCGCAGCGCCGCCGCCACCGAGGGCCTCCTCCATGTATTGCTCGAGGGTGGCGATGTCGAGCTCGCCTGCGGTGCGCCGGACCACGGTTCCCTGGGGGTCGACGAATACCCAGAACGGGAAGGCGCCGGCACCGTAGGCGAGCAGCGCCTGCGCCTGCTCGTCGTCGCGGATCACCGGGCTGGTCCACCCCTCGCCGTCCAACCAGGCGGACGGCGGGTAGTTGTCCTCGTTCGGTCGGACGGCGGTGCTCACCGCCACCAACTCAACTCCTGGAACGCCGCCCCCGCCGTCGAGCCACTCCTGGACCCGGGGGACCTCGGCCTGGCAGTGAGGGCACCAATGGGCGATGAAGACGACGGCCTTGGCCGTCCCGTTCATCGGGTCGATGAGCACCGGAAGGCCCGTGAAGTCGGAGCCGGCCACCGCCGGGGCGACCAGGCCCACGCCCGGGTCGGCGGACGGGTCGGTTCCGGTGGCGAACTCCGGCAGCGGGGTCCCGATGACCTCGACCACGCCGGTCTCGCCTGACGGCGGCGCCGGCACGCTGGTCGAACCGGTGGCTCCGCTCGCCGGTGTCGCCGGGACATCGGTAGCGGGAATCGTGGAAGTCGGAGCTGCAGACGGCGAAACCGTGTCGCCACCGCCTCCGGAGAGGACGAACGCCGCCACCAGCGCAGAGAGCAGGAAGCCAACCACCAATGCGACCACCCACACCCGCCGTGGTGGCTCTTCCGGCCAGCCCCCGGTTGCCCTGTCGCCGCTATCACCAGTCACGCCCGTCTCCCACCACTCGGGAGATGGCAGGTTATCCTCCGGTCCGGGTCCGGTGCTCGGCATGAGCCGGCGGCGAGGACCACCGGCGCCTCGTACACTCGCGGTGGCCATGGCACTCATCGTGCAGAAGTACGGGGGCACCTCGGTGGGAGACGCCGAGCGGATCACCCATGTCGCCGAACGCATCGCCGCCACCCACCTGGCCGGGAATCAGGTGGTGGCGGTGGTGTCGGCGATGGGCCAGACCACCGACGAGCTCGTCACCCTGGCCGGCGAAGTGAGCCCGAACGCCCACCCCCGCGAGATGGACATGCTGCTCACCGCCGGCGAGCGCATCTCGATGGCATTGTGCGCCATGGCGATCGCCGATCTCGGGGTGCCGGCGATGAGCCTCACCGGCTCCCAGGCGGGGATCATCACCACGGCCACCCATGGCCAGGCGGAGATCCTCGAGATCCGTGCCGACCGGGTGCGCGACGGGCTCGACCAAGGTGGGGTGGTGATCGTCGCCGGGTTCCAAGGCTTCAGCCGTGACTCGCGTGACATCACGACGCTGGGTCGCGGAGGTTCAGACGCCACCGCCGTCGCTCTTGCCGCCAGCCTCGGCGCAGACGTGTGTGAGATCTACACCGATGTCGACGGTGTCTTCACCGCCGATCCCCGGGTGGTCCCGGACGCCCGCAAGCTCGACGAGGTCTCGGTCGAGGAGATGCTGGAGCTGGCCGCTACCGGAGCCGGCGTCCTGATGTCCCGGTCGGTGGAGTTCGGCCGCCGCTATCGCATTCCCATCCACGTCCGTTCCTCTTTCCACGACGGTGTGGGAACCTGGGTCAAGGAGGAGACGATGGAAGCGGCGATCGTGCGTGGGGTCTCCCACGACACCAGCGAGGCGAAGGTGACGGTGGCCGGGGTGCCCGACAAGCCGGGGATAGCCGCCGACCTGTTCGAGCCGCTGGCGGCGGCCGGGGTCAATGTCGACATGATCGTGCAGAACGTTTCCCGGGCCGGTGTCACCGACATCTCGTTCACGGTGCCCAAGGAACAGGCGGTCGTCGCCGGGGACATCGCCACCGCCCTCGCCACCGAGGTCGGGGCCGAAGGCGTCGACGTCGACCACGACATCGCCCGGGTGTCGCTGGTAGGAGCCGGGATCAAATCCGAGTTCGGGATCGCCGGGCAAATGTTCCGGATCCTCGCCGACCACGGGATCAACATCGAGATGATCTCGACGTCGCCGGTGCGGATCTCGTGCGTGGTGAGCTCCGGCGACGTCGTCGAGGCGGTTCGCCGGCTCCACGACGGATTCATCGCCCCGCTCGAGACCGCCGGGGGGTCCTCGTGACCCGGGTTGCCGTGGTCGGCGCGACCGGCGCCGTCGGCACCACGATGGTGCAGATCCTCTCCGAGCGCCGGTTCCCGGTCGAGGATCTGCGATTGATGGCCAGCGCCCGGTCCGCCGGCGCCGTGGTCGCCACGCCATGGGGCGACGTCAAGGTGGAGGCGCTCGACGATGCCGACCCGGAGGGCATCGAGGTCGCCCTCTTTTCGGCGGGTGCCGCCCGCTCCCGGGAGCACGCCTCCCGGTTCGCCGAGGCGGGAGCGGTCGTGGTCGACAACTCTTCGGCCTTCCGGATGGACCCGGCGGTGCCGTTGGTCGTCGCCGGAGTCAACGACCACGCTGTAGCCGGCCACGAGGGCATCATCGCCAACCCCAACTGCACGACGATGGTGCTGATGATGGCCGTCGGTCCGTTGCACCGGGCTGCCACCATTCGCCACATGGTCGCCACCACCTACCAATCGGTCTCGGGGGCGGGTCGAACGGGTATGGACGTGCTTGCCGGCGAGATCGACCTGCTCTCCGCCGACCCGGACGCCCTCGCCCGCGGCGGTTGGACCGACCCTGGCGGCGACCTGTACCCCCGGCCCATCGGGTTCAACGTCATCCCGCACGCCGGTCCGTTCACCGAGGGTGGCCATACGGAGGAGGAGTGGAAGCTGGTCAACGAGACCCGCAAGATCCTCGGCGACGGGAACATCCTCGTGGAGCCCACCTGCGTGCGGGTCCCGGTGATGGTGGGCCACTCGATCGCCGCCACGCTCGAGTTCGAGCGGGCCATGGGGCCGGCCGAGGCGCTCGACCACCTCTCCGGCGCCCCGGGCGTCGACGTCTGGAGCGATGACAAGGTGCCCACTCCGCTCGACAGCGCCGGGGTCGACAGCACCCTCGTCGGCCGGGTGCGGGGAACGCTGGGCCGCCCCGGCGGTATATCGCTGTGGGCGGTCGGCGACAACCTGCGCAAGGGGGCCGCCCTCAACGCCGTCCAGATCGCCGAGTTGCTTCCCTCGACCCGCTGAGGCCCCCACCGGAACCATCTGGTGTGCCGTATCCTGAGGGCACGACCCGGGGGAAGGGCCACCGATGCAAGCGCGCACCTCGATCCTCATCGACCGGCCGGCCGACATGGTGTTCGCCTTCGTCACCGACGTGACGCGGATGCCCGACTGGGTGACCGGCGTAACCGGCGCTCGCCTGGCAGGCGGCGGCATGGGACCGGGCGCCCACTTCGTCCTCGACTACCAACCGGGTTACCGCGAGACCGAGCTCGCCGTCGTCGTGGAGGCGTACGAGCCGCCGCACCGGTTCGGGTTCTCCACCGAACGAGGGCCTTTCGCCTTCTCCGGCGTGATCGAGCTGGAGCCGAGTGGTACCGCCACCCGGGTGTGGAGCATCATCGAGGCCGACCCCGACAGCCTCTCGACGAAGGTCGCCAACCTGCTCCTGGGCCCCTACATCAGACGCAGCATGGTGCGCCGGCTCGATCGAGAGCTGGCGGCGTTGTCCGACGCCATCGCCGCCGACCCCAACGTCAGGTCGTAGCTCGGGCGAGAAGGCAAGACCCTTCTCGGCCTGCGGTGCCGCCTGCAGAGGGGAGGGGAAAGTCCGAGAGGGGAGGGGAAAAAGGAACCCGGCGGGTTTGCCGCCGGGTTCTCTCTCGGGTCGGGACGGCCGGATTTGAACCGGCGACCTCATCGTCCCGAACGATGCGCGCTGCCAAACTGCGCCACGTCCCGTAGACCGAACTCTACCGCCTCCGGCCGGTCGCTCAACCGGCGGGTATGGCCTCGCCCTCGGTGGTTGCAGTGACGCCTTCCACGTCTTCGCCCATCGAAGCCGGAGGCGCCGGCAACGCCCGGTCGAGCGCATCGCGTAGCTGACGTGAGGTGAAGGGCTTCACGACCCAGGCGTCGGCGCCCGCCCGCTTGGCCAGGAAGCCATCGGCCGCCCGGTCGAGCAGCATCACCACCGGCGGGGAGGGTTCGCCGGCCATCCCGAAACGGGCGCGGACGTCACGGGTCACCGCCATGCCCCCCATCGAAGCCACCTGCAGGTCGACGACGACCGCGTCCACGTCGTGCTCCTTGGCGGCGGATGCCGCCGTCCTGGGATCGGCGGTCTCGACGAGCTCATGCCCGGCCGTGCTCAGCGAGGCGCGCACGTCGTTGAGCACCCAGGGAACATCGGCGACAAGGAGGATTCGGCTCACGTCCCCAGGCTACGCCGTCAGGCGGAGCGAAGAGCCATGACACAAGCCTGCGCCTTGAGGCGGGGCTCGGCGATGAGGCTGGGGATCTCCCATCACACAGCGATGAGCCGTCAGGCGAAGAGCCATGAAACAGCGATCGGGGGACCGACCGGCCGAATATCATCCGGCCATGCGTCGGATCCTCATGCTCCTGGCCGTCGCCGCCGCCGCGGTGACGATCATCGCTCCGGCCTTCGCCGCCGAGACGGAGCCCGGCGGCGGTCCGGTCGTGATCGCCGACGTGCGGGGACCACTCGAGCAACGGGCCATCGACTTCCTCGTCGACGCCGTCTCCACTGACGATGCCGGTCTGGTGGTGATCCAGGTGAACAACCCGGGTGTCGCCTCGGGGAACCCCCAGCCGCTCTTCGACGCCATCGATGCGGCGACGGTGCCGGTCGTCGCCTGGGTGGGACCGCAGGGGGCAAAGGCCTACGGGCCGCTGGTCGAGATGCTCACCCTGGTCGACCACGCCGGCGCCGCCCCGGGAGCCTCGATCGGGTATGCCGGGGAAAGTGCCAGCGGAGACCAGGTCCTGGCCGACACCGCCGTCGAGGTCGGCACCGAGCCCATCGCCGGGTTGGTCGACGCCGTGGTGCCCACCATCGGGCAGTACATCGCCTCGCTCGACGGGATGACCTTCGACACCGCCGCCGGCGTCGTCGTGCTCGACGTCGTCGAGACCAGCACGGCAGACGACGGCACCGAGACCGTGGTGGCGGCCACCGAGGTGCGGTTCCTGAAGCCGGGGCTGCTCACCCGCATCCTGCGGCTGGCCGTCCGTCCCGAAGCGACTTTCTTCTTCCTGGTCGCCGGGCTGGCCGCCGCCTCCTTCGAGTTCTATGCCGCCGGGGTGGGGATCACCGCCTCGATCGCAGCTCTCAGCCTGTTTCTCGCCGGGTTCGGTATCGCCTCTCTGCCGATGAACTGGCTGGCGCTCGCTGGCGTCCTCCTCGGTGTCGTGCTGGTGACCATCGACTTCCAGGACGCGGCGGCGACCTGGCGCGGGGTGCTGGGCACGAGCGCGCTCCTGCTCGGCGGCCTCAACCTGACCGCCGCTTCTCCTCTCTTCGCCCCGCGCTGGTGGGCGGTCGTGGTCACGGTGGTCGCCTACCTGGCGTTCGTGATGGTCGCCCTCACCACCGTGGCCCGCTCCCGCTTCTCGACCAGGACCATCGGCCGGTCCCACCTCATCGGTAAGACCGGTGTCGCCCGGACCGGGTTCGATCCAACCGGGATCGTCGAGGTCGATGGCGCCGAGTGGAGGGCGCGCACCCATCGGGCGGCAGGCGTCGGACCCGGCGACCCGGTGGAAGTGGTCGCCGTTTCCGGAATCATGCTCGAGGTCGGGCCACCTGCTGTTCGCGAATAGCTAGCACAAACTGGCAGATTCTCCCTTGCCGGCTCCCTGGTCTCTGGCTAGCTTCGCCCGGCTGGTACATCGATCGCGGAGGTCCGCTGGTGACGTCGCTCGACCGTTCATGGCAGCCTGTTGCACTGTGCCGGGGTAACAACAGCCACCTGTTCTTCCCCCCCAGTACCCAGGAACGCAAGGACGATCGAGAGCGACGAGAGGCCAGGGCCAAGCTCATCTGCCAGAAGTGCCCGGTGAAAGCGCCGTGCCTCGAGTACGCCCTCATGATCCGTGAGCCGTACGGCATATGGGGTGGGCTGACCGAGGCGGAGCGTCGTCAGGAGCTGGTCGCCCTCGGCGGCTGAGCCAGGCGGGCGACCCGCCGATGCGCCCGCGGGCCGGTCCGGACCCATGATCCCCGAGCCGCGGCTTGCCACGACGATGTGCGTGCTCGCCCCTGGCGACGACGGCATCCTGGTGCTGATGGTCCGCAGGTCGGCGGCGATGCGGTTCATGCCCGGTGCCTGGGTCTTCCCCGGTGGCGTGATCGATCCCGAGGACGACGCCAGGGCCGACATCGCCGTGCCGGGCGTGGCCGACGACCACCGAGCATGGGCGGCCGCCGGGGTCCGTGAGGTGATGGAGGAAACCGGGATCTGGCTCTCCCCCGAGCCGGTGGTCGTGCCCGTGGGCGACCGCCCCGGCGGCGACGACATCCAGCGCCTCGTCGAACGGTATGGACCGGTGCAAGGGACGGCGGTCCACCACCTGTCGACCTGGATCACCCCCACCGCGGTCCCGGTACGGTTCCACACCCGGTTCTCGGTGATCGGCGTCGACCACGCGGTCGACGGTGAGCCCGACGGGATCGAGGTCGACCTGGTCGCCTGGCTGGACCCCGCCACCACAATCTCCGCCGGGGACGCCGGAGAGGTGGCCCTACCCCTCCCCACCCGCCACACGCTGGCCGGGTTCGCCGCCCTGGGATCGGTCGACGCCATTCTCGTCGCAGCACAGACGGGCACGCCGCCGGTGGTCCAGCCCCGGTTGCGGCTCGACGGCGACGTGATGGTGGCGCTGCTCCCCGGCGACGAAGGCTACGAAGACACTCCCGAACTGGCCCCGGACCCGGACACCTTGAGCCGGGTGGTGGACGTCCGCGGTGCCGACGGCCGCCCGGTGCCCGAACTGGGCCGCCCTCGGTGACCCGGTCGCGATGAGCCGCCGATGAGGTTCAGCTGCGTCCTCGCTCCCAACCCGGGCCCGTTCACCGGGCCGGGGACCAACACGTGGGTGGTCACCGATTCCGGCGAGGCGGTGGTGATCGACCCTGGGCCGGTCATCGACATCCATATCGAGGCGATCGTCCACGGCATCGGGGAAGCCGACCCGGTGGCGGTGGTGGTCACCCATACGCATCCCGACCACGCCCCCGCCGCCAACCCGCTGGCGACCCGGCTCGGGGTGCCCGCCATCGGCTTCGCCGCCGGCCCGCAGTTCGACCCCACCGACACCGTCGCCGACGGCGATCGCATCCCGGTCGGCGGGACGGCGCTGACGGTCGTCCACACCCCGGGGCACACCCCCGACCACGTCTGCCTCGTGGTCGAAGGGGTCATGTTCACCGGCGACCACGTGATGGGTGGCTCGACGGTGATCATCGAGGACGCCGCCGCCTATCTCGACTCGTTGGAGCGGGTGGTCCGGGTCGGCCCCGACCACCTGTGCCCAGGCCACGGTCCGGAGATGCCCAACGCCGTTCCTGCCGTCGAGGCGGTGATCGCCCACCGCCGCCGGCGGGAGGACGAGATCGTGGCGGCGGTGGCGGCAGGCGCCGAGGCGGTCGCCGACATCGTCGCGGCGGTGTACCCCGACGTCCCCGCCGGCCTCCGGCCCGCCGCCGAGCAACAGGTCCGGGTGCAGATCCGCAAGCTCGTCGACGAGCACCGGCTGACCGGGTTCCCCAGGCCCGAGCAGAGGGGACCGGTTTGACCCCGCGCGCGGGACCTCCCTAGGCTCGCCTGGCTGGTAGCCCGGGCCGGGCGCCAAGTACCCACCGTCCCTATGGGAAATCAGGTATGAAGCGAATCATCGTCATCGCCGTGGCAGCGGCCATGACCATCCTCCCCGCCTACGCCGCCATCGGCGCCGAGGAGATCACCCCTGGGGACATCGCTGCCGCTCGGGATCGGCGCAGCGCGGTCGGGGCGGAGCTGTCCGAGACCACCGCCGCCTACGACGACGCCGTGGCCCGGAGCATCGAGCTGCGCGACGAGGTCCGCATCGTGTCCGCCGAGCTCGCCCTGGCCGAGCAGACCCTGCAGGCGAGCCGCCGCGAAGCCGAGCAGATCGCCACCAACATGTACATGAACGCCGGTGCCGCTCCGGCCACCACCCTGCTCGACGCCGCCACGATCAACGAGGTACCGCTCCGGGAGAGCTACCTCCAAGCCCTTTCGGCTTCGGGCGACGAGACCCTCACCCGCTTCACCGCCCTCGAGGACGCCTACCTCGAGCAGAAGGAACGGCTCCAAGGGCTGCAAGCCGACCAGGAAGAGGTGGTGGCGGAGCTCGACGCCATGGCCGAGGACATCCTCGCCGAACTGGCCGAGGCGGACGCCGAGTACAACGCCCTGGTGGCCGCCTATGAGGCCCAAGAGGAGGAGAAGCGCCGCCTGGCCGAGGAGCAGCGCCGGCGCGAGGAGGAGGCGAGACGCAACGCCACCACGACCACCGCCGCAGCGTCGGGTGGGGCTGCTGAGGCGGAGGATGACGAGCAGAGTGATCCGCCACCGCCACCGCCCTCGAGCGGCGGGCAGGTGTGCCCGGTCAACGGGGCGGTGTCGTTCAGTGACACCTTCGGCGCCTCACGCTCGGGAGGGCGTGCCCACCAGGGTGTCGACATGATCGCCGCCAAGGGCACCCCGGCGGTTGCCATCTCGAGCGGCACGGTGAGCCTCCAGTCATCGTCGCTCGGGGGCATCACCGCCTACCTCTACAGCGGCGGCGACATGTACTACTACGCCCACCTCGACGGGTACGCGTCCGGCATATCGAGCGGCGTGTCGGTGTCCACCGGCCAGACCATCGGCTACGTGGGCAACACCGGCAACGCCCAGTACACGGTGTCCCACCTGCATTTCGAGTACCACCCCGGCGGCGGCTCCGCCGTCAACCCCACGCCGCTGGTCGCTTCCCTCTGCTGATCGCGTCCTCTACCCGGGCCGACTTCGGCGGCACAATCACATGTCGTAGGCGCCGAACAGGCGCCGGTCGGCCCTCCTCCGCACATGGGGCCCCAACCCCATGGCGGCCGTTTCAGCGCCGGACGACCCGTCGGTGTGGCTACTCCTATCCGAAGCGGTAGCCGACGCTCCGGACGGTGGTGATCCAGGAGCTGCGCTCCTCACCGAGCTTGGCCCGGAGCCGCCGGACGTGGACGTCCACGGTGCGGGAGCCGCCGAAGTAGTCGTAGCCCCACACCGCCGCCAGGAGCTGCTGGCGGCTCCACACCCTGCCGGGGTTCTCGACGAAGTACTTGAGGAGCTCGTACTCCATGTACGTGAGGTCCCTCGGCTCGCCACCCAGGGTCGCCTGGTAGGTGGCGGTGTTCAACTCGAGCTCGCGGTGGCGGAGCACCTCGGGCTCGGCCTCGACCTGGACCACCGCCAGCCGGCCGACCCGCACCCGGAGCTCGCTCACGTCGATGGGGGACAGCAGGAAGTCGTCGAAGCCCTCGACAGCGTCGAGCTCGATGGTGTTGGTCCGGTCGGTGACCAGCAGGACAGGCAGGGCATGATCGCCGCGCAGCTTCGCCGCGGTTCCGATTGCCAGCCCGAGGTCATCGGTCACCTGGACCACCGCCAGGGCGAATCCTTGCCGGGGCGCCTTGTCGGCCACCTCCGAGAGCGACCCGATCGGGACCGGCTGCAGCCCGACGGCGAGCAGCGCCGAGGTCAGCGACGGCGACAGGTCCGGAGGGTGGACGGCAACGAACATCGGCGGGCTCACAGCACGGGCAGGTAGGTCTCCAGCTCATAGCGGGAGACGTGGCTCTGGTAGCGGTCCCATTCGTCACGCTTGTTGCGGAGGAACCACTGGAACACGTGATCGCCGAGGGTGGTGCGCACCAGCTCGGAGGCCTCCATGGCATCGAGCGCCTCGGCCAGGTTGCTGGGGAGACGGTGGGCCCCCACCGCCATCGGCGGCGAGTCGCCGCGCCGGCCCTCCGGTAGGTCGTAGTTGTTCTCGATCCCCGCCAGCCCGGCGGCGAGGATGACGGCGAAGGCGAGGTACGGGTTGCAGGCGGCATCCGGGGAGCGGTACTCGATGCGGGCCGCCCCCGGCTTGTTGCGCTTGGCCGACGGCACCAGCACCACCGCCGACTGGTCGTGGCGGCCCCACTGCTCGTAAACCGGTGCGTCGAACCCGCTGACCAGCCGCTTATAGGAGTTGACCCACTGGTTGGTCACCGCGGTGATCTCCCGACCGTGGTGGAGGAGCCCGGCGACGAACCCCATGGCGACCTTGGACAGCCCGTACTCGGAGCCTTCCTCGTAGAACACGTTCTCGTCGCCGGAGAACAGCGAAAGGTGCACATGCATCCCGCTGCCGTCGAACGCTTCGAGCGGCTTGGGCATGAAGGTGGCGTGGATGCCGTGCTCCATCGCCACCTCCTTCACCGCCAGCCGGGAGGTGACGACGGAGTCGGCCATGGTGAGGGCGTCGGTGTGGCGCAGGTCGAGCTCGTGCTGGCTGGGGGACACCTCGTGGTGCGAGGACTCGACCGGGATGCCGAGCTGCTCGAGGGTGAGGATGGTCTGGCGCCGGTACTCCTGGGCGACGTCGAGCGGGGTGAGGTCGAAATAGCCGCCTCGGTCGAGCACTACGGGATCGGGGGACGAGTCCTTGAAGTAGAAGTACTCCAGCTCGGGCCCGACGTACAGGGAGTAGCCGAGTTGGTGGGCGTGCTCCAGGCTGCGCCGCAGCACCCAGCGCGGATCACCCTCGAACGGCTCGCCCTCCGGGGTGACGATGTCGCAGAACATGCGGGCGGCACCGGCTTCACCCTCCCGCCACGGCAGGATTTGAAAGGTACGCGGGTCGGGCCGGGCCAGCATCTCGCTCTCGTGCCTGCGGGAGAAACCGTCGATCGCCGAGCCGTCGAAGCGCATCCCCTCGTCGAAGGCGGTCTCCAGCTCGGCCGGGGTGATGGCGAACGACTTCAGCATCCCGAGGATGTCGGTGAACCAGAGTCGGACGAACCGGACCCCGCGCTCCTCCACGGTGCGCAGCACGTAGTCATGTCCGCGGCTCATGTCGCTGCTCTCCCGGGTTGCGGGAACGCCTCGCCTAGGCTCCCGATGTCGGTGATCGTATGCAGGTGCGGCCGCCCGGTCCAGCCCGGGAGCCGTTCGAAACACAGTGTTCACACAGTGGTCACCGAAGGGAAACCGGGGTGCCCGAGACTGGCGGGGATCACGCCGGCCGAACCAGGAAGGACGACGAATGCCGTACCGGGCGGAATACATATGGATCGACGGGCAGAAGCCCACTGCCAAGCTGCGGTCGAAGACCAAGATCGTCCCCGACGGCCAGGAGCCACCGATCTGGGGTTTCGACGGGTCGAGCACCGAGCAGGCGCCGGGCAGCAACTCGGACTGCGTGCTCCGGCCGGTGATGGTCAAGCCCGACCCGATCAGGGGTGGTGACGATGTCCTCGTCATGGCCGAGGTGCTCCTCACCGACCTCGAGCCGCACGCCTCCAACACCAGGGCGGCCTGCGCTGCCACCGCCGAGAAGTACGCCGGCCACGAGCCGTGGTTCGGGATCGAGCAGGAGTACACGCTGTACAAGGACGGACGGCCGCACGGCTGGCCGATCGGCGGGTTCCCGGCGCCACAGGGCGGCTACTACTGCGGGGTCGGCGCCGACGAGATCTGGGGCCGCGACGTCGTCGAGAGGCACACCAAGGCGTGTATCGACGCCGGCATCGCCATCTCCGGCACCAATGCCGAGGTGATGATCGGCCAGTGGGAGTTCCAGATCGGACCACTGGACCCGGTGGCGGCGGCCGACGAGCTGTGGATGGCCCGCTGGCTGCTCTACCGCATCGGCGAGGACTTCGACATCTCGGCCCACCTCAACCCGAAGCCGGTCGAGGGCGACTGGAACGGCGCCGGGGCCCACACCAACTTCTCCACCTCCGAGATGCGGGAGGACTACGACGCCGTGGTCGCCGCCTGCGAGGCGCTGGGCAAGAAGGCCGACCTCCACATCCAGAACTACGGGGCGGGCATCGAGCGGCGGCTGACCGGGCTCCACGAGACGGCGCCATGGACCGAGTACAACTACGGGGTGTCGGATCGTGGGGCATCGGTGCGGATTCCGTGGCAGGTGGCGAAGGAAGGCAAGGGCTACATCGAGGACCGCCGGCCCAACGCCAACTGCGACCCCTACGTCGTCACCCGGCTCATCACCGAGACCGTGTGCAGCTACCTGGAGGGGACGACCCGGCCTGACAGCCGGCTTCAGCCGGGAACGACCCACGGCGGCACCGGGGCTTCGATCCGCGCTCGAGCCTGGTCGGTACTTCGCCGAAGCGGTCGGTGCGGTCGCGCCAGTCCAGCCAGGCGGCGGTGATCTCGTCCTTGCTGCGGGCGACGTAGTTCCACCACATCTCGATCCGCTCGCCCAGCGGCTCGCCGCCGAGCAGCAGGAAACGGGCATCGCCCCGTCGCCGTCACCGGCAACTCGGCGACACCCGGCGGCACCAGGGCGAGCCAGCCCGGCTCGACGATCTCGTCACCGATCCGCACGGTGCCGTCGAGCGGCGCCACCGCATGCTCGAAGCGGCCGTCGACCGGGAGGGCCACCGTCCCTTCCCGGACGTCGATCTCGGCGCCGACGAGGGCGGTGTCGGTCTGCGCCGGCGACACCGCACCGGCGAAGGAGCCGACCAGCAGCCGACCGGTGGCGCCGGTCAGCTCGAACCGGGGCAGCTCCCCGTGGTGTTCGAACCGGGAGGCGCCGTGGCGGGTGGCCTCCGGTTGGGCGACCCACATCTGCACGCCCCGGAACGGAGGCCGGGCGGCCAGCTCGGCGTGGGCGATGCCGTGGCCCGCCGTCATCCAGTTGAGCTGGCCCCGCCGGATCACCTGCTCGGTGCCCAGCGAGTCGCTGTGCAGCGCCTCGCCTTCGAGCAGCCAGGTGACGGTGGACAGCCCGATGTGCGGGTGAGGGCCGACCTCCATCGGATTCGGCTGCTCGGCGTCGACCGGTCCCATCAGGTCGACGAAGCACCAGGCGCCCACGGTGCGACGGCCCTTGGTGGGGAGAACCCGGGTGACGCCGAGGCCGGCGACGGAGGTCGCCCGGCCCTCTCTCACCTCGGTCCCCGCCAGGACGTCGTTCTCACAGCGTCGATCGGCCGGTTCCAAGAATCCGCTCACGGCGCTCCTCCGCACCGGAGCGGGGCTCCACAAATTGCGCCCGGCTCCCACTGATGGAACGTCTTGACCGATCGTGGGCCGTGACCCCGGCTCGCCTCCAAGCTTACGATCGCATGCCGGAGACTGCCGTCGTCCCGTTCGGGGAGGACGGCCGCCGTGGGGTTGGGGCCCCACGTGCGGAGGAGGGCCGACCGGCGTCTGTTCGCCGGCGGAGCCGGACGAAGTCGGCCCGGGCAAAGACACGGCCTATCCGCCGACGGCGGTGCGGGCCTCCTCGAAGCCGGTGGCCATGTCGGCGGCGGCTGTGGTGAACTGGTCGAGGGCGGCCAGCCTGCCCTCCGATCCGGGCTGGTTGGCGAAGCCGTCGAGCATGGCGGCGGCGGCATCGGCGAACTCGATCGACGACTGGATGACACCGGTCCAGGCGTCGGCGGCGGCGTCGGGCACCTCCAACGAGGAGATCTCGGTGGAGAGCGCATCCGCATCGGCAGAGAGCTCGGTGAATGCGGTGCTGGTCTCCTCGGACGTGGCGGTCCCCTCGTCCCATGCCGTGTTGATGTCCTGTGCCTCGGTGGCCATGGCGGCGGTGCGGGTGGCCAGGTCGTCCACCGCGGTCAGGAAGGCCTCGTCGGCCGGCCCGATCGTGGTGGCGGCCCCGTCGCCGTCCCCCGCCAGGGTGGTGTCGGACACGGCGCCGGGAGTCGTTGTGTCCGTCGTGCTCTCCGGGGCGGGCGGGAGGGCGTTGACGAAGAGATAGGTGAACCCGATGAGGCCGGCGATGACCAGCGGGAGGATCCACCGGCCGTGCTTGGGGTCGGCTCTGCTCACGGCGGGAAAGATAGCCGGGCAAGCCGCCTCCGCCCGGGAACGTCGGCAGGGCAGCGGCACCGATGCTGTTCTCGATGTCTCCCCTCTCGCTCTTCGCCTGACGGCTCATCGCGGTGCGATGGGGGACCCCCAACCCCCACCGCCGAGTCTGCGCCTCCCGGCGCAGACTCTTGGTTACCCTGCCACGATGGAACTGACCGGGCGGGTGGCGATGGTTACCGGAGGGGCCGTCCGGGTGGGCCGGGCGCTGGCTGTCGGGTTGGCGCGGGCCGGGGCCGACGTGTTCATCCACTACAACCGCTCCGCCGGGCCTGCCGAGGAGGTGGCCGCCGAGATCTCCGGCACTGGGTCGTCGGGCGGCGATCGGGTCGGTCGACCTGATGGACACTGCCCGGCTCCCCGACCTGGTGACGATGGCGACCGATGCGCTGGGCCCCGTCAGCATCCTCGTCAACGCCGCCTCCAACTTTCCCGAGGACATGCTCGCCGACGTAACCCTCGACGGCTGGCGGGACACCCAGGCGGTGACCCTGCTGGCCCCGGTGTTCCTCACCCAGGCGTTCGCCGCCGCCCTCCCCGAGGACATGGATGCCGCCGTGGTCAACATCACCGACGTGAAGACGACCACCCCGTACCGCAAGCACTTCAGCTACATGATGGCCAAGGGTGGCCTCGACACGTTCACCCGGGCGGCGGCGCTGGCTCTGGCGCCCCGAATCCGGGTCAACGCCGTCGCCCTCGGGGTGATCCTGCCGCCCCCCGGTGAGGGCGAGGACTACGTGCTCGCCCTCGCCGAGAACCTGCCGCTGCAGCGGGTGGGCGGCACCGACCCGGTGGTGGCCGCCGTGGTGGCCCTGCTGCAGAACGACTTCGTCACCGGCGAGATCGTCCGCATCGACGGCGGCGCCCACCTCACCTGAGCGCCCTCCGGGGCCGGGTAGCCTGACCGGAGTCTCCTGGATTGGCCCATGCTCGACCGCATCCACATCAGCAACCTCGAGGTGCGCGGCATCCTCGGTATCAACCCCGACGAGCGGGTGACCCCTCAACCCATCAGGGTGAACGTGACGATGTGGGTGGACACCACCCCGGCGGCCCGCAGCGACGACATCGCCGACGCCGCCAACTACCGCACCATCTCGAAGGCGATCATCAGGCACATCGAGCACGGCGAGCCGTACCTGGTCGAGCGGCTGGTCGATGAGATCGCCACGCTCTGCCTCGACGGCGAGCCCCGAGCCGAGGAGGTCGAGGTGACCGTGGAGAAGCCGACGGCGCTGCGCCATGCCGAGTCGGTGGGGGTCACCATCCGGCGGGGGCGCAGCTGATGACGGCTACGCCGGTCCATGCGGTGATCTCGGCGGGGAGCAACATCGACCGCGAGCAGAACCTGCCCGAGGCGATCAACCGGCTCCGCCGGCATCACCGGATCGAGGTGCAGAGGGTCAGCCGGCTGTACGACACCGTGGCCGTCGGCGGGCCCGAGGGCGCCGCCCCGTACTTCAACGTCGCCATGCTCGTCTTCACCGACCTGAGCCTCGCCGAGCTGCGGGCGGAGCTGCACGCCATCGAGGAGTCGCTGGGGCGGGTGCGCACCGACGATCCCAACGCCCCTCGAACCATCGACCTCGACGTCTCGTACTACGCCGATATGGTCGATCCCCCTCAGTTGCCGGACCCGGCGGTGCTGGACCGTGCCCACGTCGCCATCCCCATCGCCGAGATCGTTCCCGACTGGGTGCACCCGGTCACCGGCGCAACCGCCGGTGACATCGCCGCCGATCTCGACCGGGCCGGTGTTTACCCACTGCCCGGTCTTGCAGTGAACGCACGGCGGCTGGCCTCGGCGGGGGTCGACTTCGACGACGTCACCGACGTCTACGCCCCACGGATGTCGGCGCTGGTCCGCCAGCAGCTGATCGAGTTGGGCGAGGATCCCGACCGGGAGGGCCTGCTACGCACCCCGCTGCGGGTGGCCAAGGCGATGGACTTCCTCACCAGCGGCTACACCGCCACCCTCGACGAGGTGGTCAACGACGCCATCTTCGACGCCGAGGGCGCCGAGGAGATGGTGGTGGTGAAGGACATCGAGTTCTACTCGATGTGCGAGCACCATCTCCTCCCCTTCTTCGGCAAGGCGGCGGTGGCCTATCTGCCCAAAGGGCAGATCATCGGGCTGTCCAAGATCGCCCGGATCGTCGACCTGTTCGCCCGGCGTCTCCAGGTGCAGGAACGGCTCACCAACCAGGTGGCCGACGCCATGCTCCATGTGCTCGACCCGTACGGGGTGGCGGTGATCATCGAGGGCCGCCATTTCTGCATGATGATGCGCGGCGTCCAGAAGCAGGACAGCTCGATGGTCACCAGCGCCATGCGGGGCACCTTCTCCAGCGATGCCCGCACCCGCAACGAGTTCCTCGACCTGACCAGACGCTGAGCCCGGCCTCAGGGCGGCCGCCAACGCCACCACCGACCGGTACTGACCTGATAGAACGTGTCGAATGTCTGGACCAGCTGCACCGGTCTCGGCTGTTCAGCGGACGAAGTGATCCCGAACCCCCATGTACTACCGGTAAATCGCATGGGCAAGGCCCGAGGAGGACAGGAGATTTGCGCCCCTTCGGAATGTCGCGTTGCGGCGGGCGACAGTCACCTGGCAGGAGGGCTACGCCTTCGGGCCCACTACCCTTACCCCTACCGTGCTAGGCGGGGCGCTAGGGGTGCCCTGCACCCGAAATCCCCTTCATGCGGGGCCGAACCCCCGCCCGAGGGTGGGGTGTCCTCCGGGTCGAGCACCGTGGGATCGATGATGACGGACGGGTCCTGCGCGGCGAGGCGCCGTGAACCGGGTCAGGTCCGGAAGGAAGCAGCCCTAAGCGGGTCCGTCCTCGGGTGCCGCAGGGTTGCCCGTCCCGAGTCGAGAACACGGACTGCGCCGAGAGGGCCACCATTCGAGGGCGGGGCCGCACGGTGCCGAACATCAGGCGATTACCTATCACTCCGATAGGTAGGAACCTCAGGTTCGGAGATTCGTCGATCAGCGCTTGGCGAGGAGGGCTCCGTAGACGAAGCCGAGGGGGCCCATCCGCCAGACCTCGACGAGGTCGAGCGGGCCGCCGGTGAACATCTCCTCGGGTTGGGGGAGCTTGGAGAGGCTCTCGCCGAGGTACCGGTACTCGTCGGCGGCTCCGGCCATCCGGCCGACCGCCCCGAGCACGGCCTTCGATCCCACCCGATGGATGGCGGCGGCACCGGCCCGCGACCGGTCGACCCAGGTCGACCACCCCGGCCATTCCCCCGACGCGGAGTACCCGGGCGATCTCCGCCAGCGTGGCCGGCACCGAGTCGAGGTTGCGGAACACGTAGGCGGAGAACACGCTGTCGAAGGCCCCGTCGGCGAATGGGAGGCGCTCCCCGATCCCGACGACCCGCATCTGCGTGGGGTTCAGCGCCAGCATCTCGGCCGAGGGGTCGAGGGCGATCACCTCGGTCGTTCCCAGGTCGGTCAGGGCGGCACCGGTGCCGGCCCCCAGGTCGAGCACCCGGCCCGGCGGCAGCTTGACGATCACCGACCGGCGCCACGCCGCGTCGCGGCCAAGCGACAGGATCCGGTTGATGCGGTCGTAGTTGCCGGCGATGCCGGTGAAGACCTCGCCGTTGGACACGCTCAGCCGCCGATGACGGCGGACCCGGTGTACGGCTGCAAAGCCTCCGGCATCTCGATCGAGCCGTCGTCGCGCTCGGTAGTTCTCCAGGATGGCGATCAGCCAGCGTCCGGTCACCGTGGTCCCGTTCAGGGTGTGCACCAGCCGGTTGCCGTCGTCGGCCCGGTAGCGGATGCGAAGCCGGCGCGCCTGGAAGTCGGTGGTGTTCGACGTCGAGGTGATCTCCCGGTAGCGGCCCTGGCCCGGGAACCACGCCTCGATGTCGTACTTCTTGGCGGCCGGGCCACCGAGGTCGCCGGCGGCGACGTTGACCACCCGGTGCGGGATCCCGAGTTCCTGGGCCAGCTCTTCCTCACGGGCCAGCAGGAAGTCGTGCTCCTCCACCGACCGGTCGGGGTGGCAGAAGCTGAACATCTCGACCTTGTCGAACTGGTGCACCCGGAAGAGCCCACGGGTGTCCTTCCCGTACGTGCCCGACTCACGGCGAAAGCAGGTGGAGATCCCTGCGTAGCGGAGCGGGAGCGCGTCGCCGTCGAGGATCTCGTCGCCGTGCATCGCAGCCAGCGACACCTCCGACGTCCCCACCAGGTAGAGGTCGTCGTCGGTCCCGTAGATCTGTTCACGGTCGGCCGGGAAGAAGCCGGTGCCGAACAGGGCGTGCTCGCGTACCAGCACAGGGGGGATGACGGGGACGAAGCCGTGCGGTTGGAGCCGGTCGATCGCCCAGCGCACCAGAGCCAGCTCCAGCGTCACCAGCGGGCCGGTGAGGTAGCCGAACCGGCTTCCGGACACCTTGGCGGCCCGCTCGATGTCGATCAGGCCGAGGGCTTCGCCGAGCTCGAGGTGGTCCTTCAGGCCCTCCTCGGTGCGTGGCTCGCCCCAGGTGCGCAGCTCGACGGCGTCGTCCTCGTCGAACCCGTCGGCGGCGGTGGGATCGACCAGGTTGGGCAGACGAGCCCACTCCTCGTCGAAGCGGGCGTCGAGGGCGTCCGCATCGGACAGGGCGGCCTGGTATGCCGTGGCCAGCTCGGCGGCGCGGTCCAGCGCCGCCTGGCGTTCCGCCCCCTGGCTGGTGGCGATCGTCTTCCCCAGTTCCTTCTGCTCGGCACGAAGCTCCTCGGCGGCGGTGCGGTGCCGCCGCCGGTCCCGGTCGACCGCGCCCAACGCCTCCAGGTCGATGCTCATCCCGCGGCGGCGCAGCGAGTCGGCGATCAGGTCGGGCTGGTTGCGGAGTACGGCGACGTCGATCATCGGGCCAGCGCCTTCTCCACCGCCTGCTGCTCCTCCGGGGACAGCTCCTCGACGCCGCGTCCCCGGGCCACCTGCTTGGCGTAGAACAGCGTCTCGGTGCGGCCCACCAGGACGGAGATCACCAGGCCGTTGCCCATCGTGTCGACGATCGCAATGGACCGGGAGAGCTGCCCGGCGATGTTGCCGAAGGCGTCGTAGGTGACGACACCGGTACACGACAGGGCGAAGGGGATCTGGCTCTCGACCCTGGCCAGCCTCGGACCGATATCGCCCACCGTCTGCTCCACGGTGGTGAGGTCCTGGTCGATCTCGCCGAGCAGCGAAACGACGTCACCGTCCTTAGGCACGGCAGCCATGCGCCGGGCCAGCGAGCGCGCCTGCACCGCCACCCCGACGGCGACGCCGAGGGCGATGACCGCGATGACGAGTGCTGCTTCGTTCATTGGGCGTTGGTGGCGAAGACGACCTCCCAGAGGTTGTCGTCGGGTGCCTGGTCGTTCTCGATCGACGCTGCGACGGTGAGGGTGTACAGGGTGTCCGCCTGGAGCGGGATGGCGAGGACCTCGATGGTCTCCGCCGCCCCCGGCGCCAGGGACGGGATGATACGTTGCTCGGTGAAGGGCTCCACCTCCTCGCCCTCGAGGCGGAGCTCGACGGTGATCTCCTCGGCGACGACGTTGCCGCTGTTGGTCACCACCGCGGTCACGTCGAGGGCCTCGGCGAACGGCATGACGAGGACGCTCCCCACCGACCCGGTCGGCTCCGGGACCGTGTTGACGGTGACCGCCACGTCGCGGCGTTCGTCGAGGTCCGGGGCGGCGACCAGCCGCTCGATCAGGAGCTCGATGTCGGTGGGTACCCCGGTCACGAAGGCCACCTCGGGAAAGGCCGGTGGATCGAAGTCTCCTTCGAGGGTCGGCAGCTCCTCGAGGAATCGGGCGTACGCCGCATCCCCGACCGCCAAGGCCACGGCGGCACCGCGGACCATGTCGGTGAGGTCGAGCGCCTCCTCGGCATCGACCGCCTGGTGCACCGTGTCGTCCAGCGCAGCCAGCCCGTCGCGCCACGACGACGTCGCCGTGCCCAGATAGCCATGGATGACGGCGGCGGCGGGAGTCACCTCGGCGGCGGCGACCCGGTCGTTGAGCGCCTCGGAATCGCTGCGCATCCGCCCGGTGAGGTCGAGCACATCCGCCCGATCGAGATCGCGCAGCCCGGCGAACATCCCACGCAGCGCCTCGGCCACCATCACCTGGCCCTGGGCCACCTCGTCGGCGATGGCGAGGTACTCGGTGGTCTGCCGCTGCTCGGTGCGATACCGCACCCCGAGCGCGATCGCGCCCAACACCACGAGGATGCTGAGAACGATGGCGAGGCGTCGACGGCGGCGCTGGCTACGGAGTCGCGCCAGAGAAGAAGTGGTCATGTGACTGTCTTGTGGGCGAGGAGGGACTTGAACCCTCACGAGTGTTACCTCACAGGAACCTGAATCCTGCGCGTCTGCCAATTCCGCCACTCGCCCCGGATTGGCCGGCAATCGTACCACGGGCCCGGTCTCAGGCTTCTGGGCGGGACGCGCTCATCGCGCCCGTGGCGGCCGATCGGCCACCGCCGGCGAGGGTGCGTAGGCCCACCCGGCCGTACAATCCGGGATCGTGGGACTGGCACGAAAGCTGGAGCACCGGCTCGAACAGCTCGTCGACGGCCTCTCCGCGGCGATCTTCCGCGGCGGGATCCATCCCGTCGACCTCGCCGGCCGGGTGGTCCGGCAGGCCGACCTGTCCGCGTTCGAGGGCGAGTTGGGCCAGGAGATCCCCAACGACTACACCCTCCGCATGCATCCCGACGACCTCGCCGAAACGATCGACATCGACGCCCTGGAGGCCGAACTGACCAACGCGTTGGCGCAGACCGCAGCCGAGCGGGGCTGGCGCACCGGTGGCCCGCCGAGCGTGACCGTGGTCACCGACGCCAGAGTGCCGTCGGGAGTCCCGCACTGCGAGGCGCAGTCGTTCCCTGGGCCGATACTCCCCTGGGGGTATCTCATCGCCCTCCGCGGCTCGGAGTACCACGAGCTCGGCGACAACCGGGTCATGGTGGGGAGGGGCACCGAATGCGACGTGGTGATCAGCGACCCGGAGACCTCGCGGCGCCACGCCAGGATCATCCGCAGGGCGGGGCAGGTGTGGGTGGCGGACGCCGGTTCCGCAAACGGCACCATGGTCAACGGGATGAGGGCCGGCCGCCAACCCCAGTCGGTCAACCCCGGTGACCACCTCGTCTTCGGCAGCGCCGGGTTCACCCTCCGGATGGCCTGACCGACATGCCCGCGCTGTTCCTCAACCTGCTCAAGCTGATCTTCATCGCCCTCATCTACCTCTTCCTGTGGCAGATCGGGCGATCCATCGGCGCCCACATCGGGCCCGCCCCCTCCTCACGGCCGGCACGCAAGCTGACCGAGCTGGTGGCGGTACGATCGGCGACGCTGAGCGGGCTGCGGTTCCCGTTGGGCTCCGGGATCACGGTAGGTCGGAGCGGGGACTCGGATGTGGTGGTCGACGACCCGTACGCCTCCGACTTCCACTTCAGGATCGCCGTGCAGAACGACGCCGCGGTGCTCTCCGACCTGGGCAGCACCAACGGCACATACCTGAACGGGAGACGGGTGACGGTGCCCACCCGGCTGGGGAAGGGCGACTCCATCCAGATCGGCAATACCATTCTCGAGGTCAGATGAGGTACTCCTGGGTCATCGACAGCCACACCGGGGTGGTGCGCGCCGAGAACGAGGATGCCTTCTTCCCCGAGTCCGACGACGCCGCCGACGGCCCGGTGGTGATCGCCGTCGCCGACGGGATGGGGGGTGCCGTCGCCGGCGAGGTGGCCAGCCGGGTGGCGATCGACGCCTGCTACCGCCGCCGACCTCGCCGCCGCCGACGCGGCAACCCGGCTCGAGGCCGCCAACCTGGCGGTGATCGAAGCCGCCATCGCCGAGCCGGAGTACCGGGGAATGGGCACGACACTGACCTTGGGGATCTTCGCCGCCGACGGGCTCCTCACCATCGGGCATGTGGGCGACTCCCGGGCCTATCTGGCCCGCGACGGTGAGCTGCGCAGGATCACTCGGGACGACACGGTGGTCGAGGAGCTGGTGCTGGCCGGGGTGATCACCGAGGCCGAGGCCCGGCACCATCCCCGGCGCCACCTGATCACCCAGTCGCTGGGCATGCCCGACATCGTCATCCAGGTCATCGAGGAGCAGCTGGACGACGGCGACCGGGTGCTGCTGTGCAGCGACGGGCTCACCGCCATGGTCGACGACGACGCCATCGGCGCCGTGCTGGCACACGCCGAGACGCCGGCCGACGCGGTGTGGCTCCTCATCGATGCGGCCAACGCAGCCGGAGGGCACGACAACACCACCGTGGCGGTGGTGGACGTCGAAGGATGACCCGCAACGCCGAGGCCTCGCTGCTGGCGGCAGCGTCGGTGCTGGCCGCCATCGGGGTGACCCTGGCCAACTTCGCCGCCGGCGGCGGGCTGGACGCCCAGGTGGCGCTCACCTTCCTGGTGTTCGCCCTCTCCTTCGGCGGGATCCATGTCGCCCTCCGCCGCTGGGCGCCGTCGGCCAACCCCTACCTCTTCCCGCTGGCTGCCTTCCTGGCGGCGATCGGGTTCATCATGGTCTACCGGCTCGACCACGAGCTGGCCGCCCTGCAACGCTGGTCGCTGCTGGTCGCCGGGGCTGCGTGCGCCTTCCTGCTGTTCATCCTCCGCAACGAGGGTGTCGCCATGCTGCGCCGGTACCGCTACGTGTTCCTGCTGGCCGCGGTGGCGCTGCTCCTGCTGCCCCTGCTGCCCGAGGGCCTGCCGGTCCACGGCGTCGAGGTGTTCGGTTCGCGGTTGTGGGTGCGCATCGAGCTCCCCCTGGGAGGCCGGACGCTCTCGTTCCAGCCCGGTGAGATCGCCAAGGTCCTACTGACGATCTTCCTCGCCTCGTACCTCGCCGACCGCTACCTGGTGATGGCCTCGACCGACCGCAAGCTGGGGCCCATCACCCTCCCCGACCTGCGCCAGCTGTTCCCGGTGGTGCTCGCCGGGGCCGCCGCCTTCTTCGTCCTCATCTACCAGCGCGACCTGGGGGCCTCGCTGCTCCTGTTCGGGCTGTTCATCGGGATGATGTACATCGCCACCGGGCGGGGCTCGTACCTGGCGATCGGCGCCGTGTTCGTCGGGGTGGCCGGGTTCGCCGCCTACCGCATGTTCGACCACGTGGAGCGGCGCGTCGTGGCCTGGCTGCGGCCGTTCGAGGACTTCGCCGACAGCGGCTACCAGATCGCCCAGAGCCTGTTCGCCCTCGGCAGCGGGAGCATCACCGGGGCGGGGATCGGGCTGGGGCGGCCCGACCTGATCCCGGCGGCGCCCACCGACTTCATCTTCGCCGCCGTCGGCGAGGAGATCGGCTTCGCCGGCTCGATAGCGGTGATCGCCGCCTATTCACTGCTGATCGCCGCCGGGTTCGGCATCGCCCTCCGCGCCAGGGACGTCTTCCGCAAGTTCCTCGCCGCCGGGCTCACCCTGGTGCTCGGGATGCAGGCCGTGCTGATCATCGCCGGGGTGATCCGGCTGCTCCCGGTCACCGGCATCACCCTCCCGTTCATGTCGTACGGGGGCTCGTCGCTGGTCGCCAACATGGTGATGATCACCCTGCTCGCCCGCATCTCGCACGGGGAGCGGACATGAACGGGCCGATCCGCCGGATGGCGATGGCGTTGTTCGTGGCGATGGCGGTCCTGGTCGGGATGGTCACCTGGGTGCAGGTGGTCGACGCCGCCCGCTACCGCGACGACCCGCGCAATGCCAGGGTGGTGGCGGCCCGGGTAGGGCGGGAGCGAGGCCCGATCATCACGTCGGACGGGGTCGTAGTGGCCCAGTCGCTGCCCGATCCGGCGGACCGGACCGTGTTCCGCCGGTCGTATCCGCAGGGCCCGCTCTACGCCCATCTGGTCGGCTACTCCACGGTGCTGTTCGGCAACACCGGCTTGGAGGAGAGTCGTTCCGACGACCTCGTCTCCGACCGTGACTCGACCATCTCCGGGGTCCTCAACGCCATGCTGGGCGGCGACCTGCGGCCCCACGGCCTGCGGCTCACCATCGACAACGACCTGCAGACGACGGCGGCGGCCGCGCTCGGGAACCCTGCGCGGGGCGGTGGTGGCGCTCGATCCGGAGACGGGCGGGATCCTGGCGATGGTGTCGTACCCGTCGTTCAACCCCAACCGGCTGATCGGCTCCGACGCCGCAGCCGCCGGGGAGGCGATCGAGCGGCACCCGTCCCAGCCGCTGCTCAACCGGGCCACCGACACCACCTACAACCCCGGATCGACCTTCAAGACCGTGGTCACCGCCGCCGGTCTCGGTGGAGGGACGGTGGACCCCGAGACCACGTTCCCCGACCCGACGGAGTTGCCCCTCCCCGGGTCAACGGCGACCATCTCCAACTACAGCGGCGGGCCGTGTGCCAACGGGGACGAGGTGGCGCTGGCCCGGGCATTCGCCCTCTCGTGCAACACGACCTTCGCCCAATTGGGGATGGACCTCGGGGCGCCGGCGGTGGTCGGCCAGGCGGAGGCCTTCGGGTTCAACCGCGACATCGAATCCGAGGTCCCGGCGGTGGAGTCGGTCATCCCGTCGGCGGACGAGTTCGGTGACGACCTGGCCGCCCTGGCCCAGTCGTCGATCGGCGAGCGCGACGTGCGCGCCACCCCGCTGCAGATGGCGATGGTGGCGGCCGCCGTCGCCAACGACGGAGTCGTCATGAAGCCATATGTGGTGGCCGAGGTCTTCGACGCCGACGGCCAGGTGGTGACCGCCACCGAGCCGGAGGAGCTCGGGGTGGCGATGAGCCCGGAGACCGCCGACGTGCTGGCGTTGATGATGGAGAGCGCAGTGACCAGCGGCACCGCCACCAGGGCGTCGGTGCCCGGGGTCAGGATCGGCGGAAAGACGGGGACCGCCCAGGTGCCCGGCGCCTCTCCGCACTCGTGGTTCATCGGGTTCGGGGCGGTCGAGGCCGCCCCCGATGAACCCCAGATCGCCATCGCCGTGCTGGTGGAGTCGAGCGAGGCGACCGGCGCCGACGCAACCGGCGGCACGGTGGCCGCCCCCATCGCCCAGCAGGTCCTCGCCGAGTTCTTCTCCGACTGATTCCTTTCCCCTTCGGGGGAAAGGTGGCTGAGCAGGGACGCCGAAGGCGTGACACTCAGACGGAAAGGGGGCGCTGTCCGCGTCGCGAGAGGCTCGGCGGTTGCCCTCCCGGCAGGGGGGAAACCGGGTTTCTGCGGTCCGCCGGTACCATGACCGCCCGTGACCGACACCCGAGTACTTTCGGGCCGCTATCGCATCTCCCGTCATCTTGCCCGAGGCGGGATGGGCGACGTCTTCGAGGCCGAGGACACACTGCTCGACCGCAAGGTGGCCGTGAAGGTCCTCCACGAGCAGTTCGCCCGTGACGAGGCCTTCGTGGCGCGCTTCCGCCGTGAGGCGCAGCGGGCGGCGAACCTCAACCACCCCAACATCGTCGCCATCTACGACTGGGGGCAGGAGGGGTCCACCTACTTCATGGTGATGGAATTGATCGACGGCCGCACCCTGCGCGAGATCCGGCGCACCGAGGGGGCGCTGCTCCCCCGCCGGGCCGCCGAGATCGCCGCCGAGGCCGCCGCCGCACTCACCGTCGCCCACGACAACGGGGTCTACCACCGCGACATCAAGCCGGGGAACATCATGGTGACCCCGGGTGGGACGGTGAAGGTCACCGACTTCGGGATCGCCCGGGCACTCGACGACTCCGAGGAGCTGACCAAGGCGGGTGCGGTCATCGGCACCGCCACCTACTTCAGCCCGGAGCAGGCCCAGGGTCTCTCCGCCGACGGGCGCTCCGACGTCTACTCGCTCGGGGTCGTCCTCTACGAGATGCTCTGCGGGCGGCCCCCCTTCCAGGGCGACAGCCCGGTGGCGGTTGCCTATCAACACGTGTCGGAGTGGGCGCCTCCGGTGTCCCACTACAACCCCGACGTGCCTCGGGACCTCGAGGCGATCGTCGACCGGGCGATGGAGAAGGACCCCAACGCCCGCTACCAGAGCGCCGCCGAGATGCGCGACGACCTGCTCCTCTTCCTCCGAGGCACCACGACGGTCCCCACCCGACAGGACGAGAGCGCCACCAGGGTGATCGCCGCCCCGATGGTGGTCCCGCCCCCGGCGACCGCGGTCCCCGACGAGACGTCGCGCCACATGGCGGTCGAGCCCGAGGATGAGCGGTCCCGCGCCGGGTTCATCGCCGGGGTGATCGGGCTGGTGCTCCTGCTGATCGCCGGGCTGGTCATCCTGTGGATGCTCCTCGCCGGAGGTGCCGCCGCCGACCTGGTCACGATCCCCGAGCTGCGCAACCAGTCGGCCGAGGAGGCCACCGCCGAGCTCCAGGAGCTCGACTTGCGCGTCGGCCTGGCCACCGAGGCCAGCGACGAGATCGCCACCGGTTTCGTGATCGGGACCCTCCCCCCCGGCGGCAGCCTGGTGGAGCCGAGGTCGCTGGTCACCATCGTCGTCTCGGGCGGGCCACAACTGGTGGCGGTGCCCAGCCTGGTGGGCATGACCGAGGAGGACGCCAGAGCCACCATCGAGGACGAGGGTTTCCTGGTGGGCGAGGTCACCACCCGCGAGGACCAGCAGATCGAGCAGGGAGTCGTGCTGGAGCAGACCCCACCGGCCAACCAGGAGGCGGCACCGGGCAGCGCCATCGACCTGGTGGTTTCGGCGGGCCCCTTCGCCCTGACCGTGCCGTCGGTGGAGGGTTTGACCGAGCAACAGGCCATCGACCTCCTCGAGGAGCAGGAGTTCGTGGTCGAGGTCGAGCTCGAGTTCTCCGACGAGGTCGAGGAGGGGTTCGCCACCCGGACCGACCCGCGTGCCGGGCAGCTGGTCGACCGGGAGACACCCAACGTGGTGCTGTTCATCTCGGACGGCCCGGAGCCGATCACCATGCCCAACTTCGTCAACCTGTCCCCGGAGGACGCCGAGGTGGCCGCCGAACTGGCAGGACTCGACCTGCGGATCGGGGACCCGATCGAGGTGAGCCTGAGCAGCAATCTGGCCGGCCGGGTCGCCGCCCAGAGCCCGGAGGCGGGCGCCGAGGTGTTCCCTGGCGACACCGTGGTCGTCCGTATCGGCCAGCTGCGACAGGTGGAGGTCCCCGACCTCTTCGGGCTGACCGAGCAGGAGGCCCGGGACGTACTCGACGACATCGGCCTGGAGCTGCGGGTGGTCGGGGTCGTCCCCAACGACGACCCCGAGCTGGGGAACCGGGTCTTGGGCCAGGAGCCGGTCGAGGGCGAGCTCGTCGACGAAGGCTCGGAGGTCGAGGTCCAGCTCGGCGAGGTTCCCTCGGTTCCACCGACGACGAGCCCGTGACCGCCAGCCCGGTGGAGGCGGAACGCAACGCCGCGCTCCTCCGCTGGTACGAGGCCGAGGGGCGTTCGCTCCCCTGGCGGGCGACCTCGGATCCGTACGCCATCCTCGTCTCCGAGACGATGCTGCAGCAGACCCAGGCCGGCCGGGTGGAGCCGTACTACCGGGAGTTCATGGAACGCTTCCCCGACGTGACGTCCCTGGCGGCGGCGCCCTTCGCCGAGGTGGTCCGGTCGTGGTCGGGCCTGGGGTACAACAACCGGGCACTCCGGCTCCACCAGGCGGCCAAGGTGATCGCCGACCGAGGCTGGCCCGATACCGTGGAGCAGCTGGAGGACCTGCCCGGGGTGGGCGGGTACACCGCTCGCGCGGTGGCGGTATTCGCCTTCGGCCGCCGCGACGTCGCCGTCGACACCAACCTCAAGCGAGTCCTGAGCCGCTGGTACGGCGAGGCGCTGTCCGGGACGGCCCTCCATCGCGCGGCCCTCAACGCCCTCGCCGACGATGCGGTGTCGTGGAACCAGGCGATGATGGACCTGGGCGCCACCATCTGCCGACCTCGCCGGCCCGACTGCGATCGTTGCCCGGTGGAGCCGTGGTGCACCGGCCCCGAGGTCTACCAACCGCCGACCGCCCAGGCCAGGTTCGAAGGCTCGGTGCGGCAGGTGCGCGGTGCCCTCGTCCGGCTACTGGTCGACGGCGCCGTCGACGACCCCGAGCTCACCGCCGCCATGGGCCACCTTCCGACCGACCTGGTGGCCGAAGCCCTCGACGGGCTCATCGACGACGGGCTCGTCGTCGAGACCGAGCACGGGTGGGAGCTCGTCGACTGAGGCGCCGGCGCCTTCCGGCAAGGGCCGGTGGATCGTTAGGATGCGCGGCCATGCCCGTCTCCAAAGGCCGTCGCAAGGCCAATCGCCGGCCGACGCCGCCCAGCAGACCGATGACCACCGCCCACCAGAAGGGCCCTTCGCCGACATGGTATGTGGTGACCATGTTCAGCCTGATGGGGGTCGGGGTCCTGGTGATCCTGGCCAACTACATCAACCTGCTCCCCGGCGGCACCTCGAACACGTGGCTGATGGTCGGCCTCGCCGGGATCGCCGCCGGCTTCGGGATGACGTTGAACTACCGGTAGCGGCTCGACCTCGCCCCGAACCGAGGCGCGCCGTGACCGATGAGCCGCAGACCGACCCGACCGACGGTGCACGGCTCACCAGTTGATCAGCCTGATGACCGGTGAGCCGTAGACCGACCCGATCGACGGTGCACGGCTCACCGGTTGACAGTTGATCAGACCTCGACCATGTCCTCGCGGCAGTGCCGCGGCGCCGTCACGTCGCCTTCCTGGGCGTGGGTGACGGTCAGCCGCAAGCCGCAAACGGTGCACTGGTAGTCGACCTCGACCTCGCTGAACCTCGTCGAGGTCGGGCCCCTCGGGCATAGGGGTCGCCAGGGCCCGGATCGCCCACAGAGCGAGGGCGAAGATCGCCACACCGATGGCGATGGCGATCAACCAGACGAGCATGTCACGGCCCGTCAGTCGAGGCGCTCGATGATGGTGGCGTTGGCCATGCCGCCGCCCTCGCACATCGTCTGCAGCCCGTACCGGCCGCCGGAGCGCTCCAGCTCGTTGAGCAGCGTGGCGAGCAGCTTGCCGCCGGAGGCGCCCAACGGGTGGCCCAACGCCATGGCCCCACCGTTCACGTTCACCTTCTCCCAGTCTGCACCGGTGTCACGCAGCCAGGCGGCCACGACCGTGGCGAACGCCTCGTTGATCTCGAAGCGGTCGATGTCGTCGAGGTCGAGCCCGGCCCTGGCCAGGACCTTCTCGGTGGCGGGGATGGGGCCGGTGAGCATCGTCACCGGGTCGACCCCGGCGAGAGCGAAGGCGACGAACCGAGCCCGCGGCCTCAAGCCGAGCTCGTCGGCCTTCTCCCTGCTGGTGATCAGCACCGCCGAGGCGCCGTCGGTGATCTGCGACGAGTTGCCGGCGGTGACCTGGCCTCCCTCCTTGAAGGCCGGCTTCAAGGTGGCCAGGGTCTCCGGCGTCGTCGTCGCCCGAATGCCCTCGTCGCGGCGCATCACCTCACGGGAGCCATCCTCGCCGGTGACCTCGATGGGGATGATCTCGTTGTCGAACCGGCCCTCCTCGGTTGCCCGGGCGGCCCGCATGTGCGAGTCGTAGGCGAGCCGGTCGGACTCCTCGCGGGTGATCCCCCACCGCTCGGCGATCAGCTCGGCGGAGATGCCCTGGGGGACGATCCCGTTGTCGTAGCGGGCCATCATCGCCGGGCCGAACGCCTGACCGGGACCCTGCAGCATGGTGACGCCCATCGGGACCCGGGTCATCGCCTCGACCCCGCCGGCGATGACCACGTCGTACACCCCGGCCATCACCCCCTGGGCGGCGAAGTGGACCGCCTGCTGGCTCGACCCGCACTGACGGTCGATGGTCGTGCCCGGGACGCTCTCGGGGAACCCGGCGGCGAGGACGGCGTTGCGGGCGACGTTGACCGCCTGCTCGCCGGTCTGCATGACGCAGCCGAGGATGACGTCGTCGATGAGCACCGGGTCGAGGTCGTTCCGCTTGACCAGTTCCTTGAGCACCTCGGCGGCGAGATCGACCGGGTGCCAGTCCTTGAGCTGACCGCCTCGCTTGCCTCCCGGGGTGCGGACGGCGTCGACGATCACGGCCTCGGTCATGCGCTCCTCGCGGTCACTCGATCACCCGAAGGTACCACGGCGACCGACGCCGACTACCGGGCGGCGGCCACGCCTCGAATTGCCAACTTTGAGCGAATGACGCCCTGTGGTGGCGTCACTCGCTCAAAGTTGGCGCCGCTCTACAGGCGGAGGGCGTCGCGACGCGGCTCGTGCTCGAGCAGACCGGGGTGGAACGCCACCTCGTGGTCGATCTCGCAGGTGGTCGCCGACAGCGTCGGCCGGTCGATGACCAGGTTCTTGAACCCGGCGAACATCTTCGGGTCGCGCAGCGTCTCGATGAAGTCGCGGTACTTGTTGGCCACCTCGAAGAAGTCGCCCCCGATGAGGAAGTGGTACACGGCGATGGCGTTCTGGTAGTGCTCGAAGTCGGGGAAGGCGTCAGACGCCGACCCCAGCTGGGCGAAGTTGATCGCCTCCGGCGTGTAGAACAGCCGGATCAGCCGGTCGATGACGTCATAGGCGCTGACCACCCGGTCGTAGGCGTCCACGAAGTCCGGCTCGGTCGCCTCGACCCCGTCGTTGAGCCGCTTGGAGACGACCTCGGAGAGGATCTGGGCGCTGCGCATCGCCATGAACACGCCGCTGGAGAAGATCGGGTCGATGAAGGCGGAGGCGTCCCCGACCAGGGCGAACCGGTCGCCCCACTTCTGCTTGCACAGGTAGGAGTAGTCCCCGTTGACCATCAGGTTCCGCTCCATCGTGGCGCCGTCGAGGATCTCCTTGGTGTACGGGGCGGCGGCGATCTCCTTGAGGTAGAGCGCCATCTTCCAGTCCTCGTGGCCCTCGGCGAGCAGCTCCTTGCGCTGGGCCCGGTAGTACGACGAGTTGACCACCACGCCGACGCTCACCCGGTCGTTGCCCAGCGGGATGCACCAGATCCACCCCTGCTTCTCGCCGCCCGAGGTAGACGATCTGGATGAGCCCTTCTTCCAGGGTGTCGATGAACTTGGCGCCCTTCCAGTAGCTGCAGCTGAGGGCGGTGCGCTCCAGCTCCTTGTGGGCGACCTTGGTGCCGAGGCGGTTGGACATGAAGGTGTCGCGGCCGCTGGCGTCGACCACGAAGCGGGCCCGCATCTCGATCTTCTCGCCGTCGGGGCCGGTGGCGAACACGGTGGCGCCGTCGTCGTCGAGGTCGACGTTGGTGACCTTGGTCTCGTAGTGGACGGTGGCGCCCAGCGAGATCGAGTGCTTGAGCAGCTCGTCGTCGAACTCCGAGCGGATCACCTGGAAGGACAGCGAGCTCTCGTCCTCGATGTGGTGCCAGAAGCACCACGCGGTGTTGGTGATCCCGTCGACGTCGATGAAGCGAACGCCGGGCTTGCGGACCCACCGCGCCTTCATGTCCTCGAGCACGCCCAGCTCCTTGAAGACGTGGTAGCAGAACGGGAGCATCGACTCACCGACGTGCTCGCGCGGGAACCGGTCACGCTCGAAGACGGTGACCGAATGTCCCTTCTTGGAGAGGAACGACGCCATCGTCGAGCCCGCCGGGCCACCGCCGATCACCACGACGTCGGTGGTGGGTACGTCTGCCATCTTGCCCCCCAAGGTTGCGTTCGAGTTCAGAGCACGGCGGGAGGTGCACCACCTCCGCCAGCGTCTGAGCCTAGACGCCTCACGCCGCATGCTCATGAGCCGACCGACCCGTTTCCGGCGAACCCGAGGGCGGGTCGACGGCCCGTATAGAGTCGCCCGATGGACCCCTCGACCGCCGGCCCCGACCCTGGCGACGAAGTCGTCGACCTCCTGCGGAGCGCCGTCGACTTCTCCCTCGAGTACGTCACCACCATCGATGAGCGCCGAGTGTCACCGGAGGCGACCGCGTTGCGGTGCACTGGCTGTCGTTCGACGAGCCCCTGCCGGAAGCATGGCACCGACTCCCGGGACACCCTCCGGATGCTCCACCTCGCCGGCAGCCCGGCGACCATGGCAACCACCGGGCCGCGCTACTTCGGGTTCGTCAACGGCGCCACCTACCCGGTCGCCCTGGGCAGTTCCTGGCTGGCGAGCTCCTGGGACCAGAACACCGCGCTGCCGGTGATGTCGCCGGTCGCCGCCAAGCTGCACGACGTCGTCCAGAGACTGGCTGGTCGACCTCCTCGCCCTCCCCGCAGGCACCGGGGTCGCTTTCGTCTCGGGCGACACCATGGCCAACGTCGCCTGCCTCGCCGCCGCCCGCGACCAGCTCCTGCACGACCTCGGCTGGGACGTCCAGTCCGACGGGTTGATCGGCGCGCCCGGACCTCACGGTGGTGGTCGGCGAGCGCGCCCACTCGACGTTGTTCAAGTCGCTCGGCCTGGTCGGGCTCGGACGGCGACGCCTCACGGTGGTCCCGGCCGACGACCAGGGTCGGATACGCCCCGACCGGCTCCCCGACGTCGCCGGCCCGGTGCTGTTCTGCGCCCAGGCCGGCGAGGTAAACACGGGGGCGTTCGACCCGTTCGACGAGATCGCCGACTGGGTGGCGGAGCGGTCCGGGTGGTTGCACGTCGACGGCGCCTTCGGCCTGTGGGCGCTGGCCGACCCGAGCCGGGCGCACCTGGTGCACGGGCTCGACCGGGCCGACTCCTGGGCGGCCGATGCCCACAAGTGGCTCAACGTCACCTACGACAGCGGACTGGTCTTCGTCCGCGACCTCTCCACGCTGCGCCGCACCTTTGCCGCCGTCGCCGGGTACCTGCCCAGCGGCGACACCTTCGACGCCATGCACCACACCCCGCAGTCCTCCCAGCGAGCCCGGGCCGTCGAGATCTGGTCGGTGCTGCGCACCCTGGGCCGTCACGGTGTCGCCGGCATGGTCGTCACCGCCTGCGACGCCGCCTCCGCCATCGCCGATCGCCTGGCCGCCGATGGCCTCGCCATCCTCAACGAGGTGGTGCTCAACCAGGTGCTGGTGCGGATGGTCGACGGGCCGACAACCGAGGCGCTCGTCGACGAGGTCCAGGCCGACGGGCGCATCTGGTGCGGGCCCTACCCAGTGGGACGGAGCCACCGCGATGAGGATCAGCGTCTCGTCGTGGAAGACCGGGCCCGACGACGCCGCCTTCGCCGCCGACGTGATCCTCGAGTGCGCCTCGCGGGTGCGGTCCCGATCGTCCTGAAGACGCGACTCAACGAAGTATTCGGCCGGGTTCCACGTCGGCCCTCGGTAAGCGCCGGGCCACCTCTACCCTTGCCGCTGCAGGTGGGGGCTCTTCTCAGGTAGGACGAGGCAGATGGTGGCGGACCGGGCAAACGCGGAACGGCGGATCGTCACGACGTTGTTCGCCGACCTCGCCGGGTCGACCGCGCTGGCGGCACGGCTCGACCCCGAGGAGCTCGACGCCCTCCTCAGCCGGTTCTTCTCGGCGATGGAGGCGGTCATCACCCGTCATGGCGGAGTGGTGGAGAAGTACATCGGCGACGCCATCGTCGCCTACTTCGGTGCCCATCGGGCCTTCGGCGACGACGCCACCCGAGCGGTCAAGGCCGGCCTGGCCATGCAGCGGCGCCTGGAGGCGTTGCGCCGAGAGGACCCGGCCGCTTACGACACCCTGCGCATGCGGATCGGTATCGAGAGCGGCGAGGTGCTGGTCACGCCCGGGCGCGAGACCGAGCGGCTGGCCACGGGCCAGAGCCTGAACGTGGCGGCCCGCATCCAGACCGCCGCCGAGGAGGGCGCCGTCCTCGTCGGGGAACGCGCCGCCCGTCAGGCCGCCGGCGCCGTCGCCTTCGGTGAGGCGAGGTCGATCGCGGCCAAGGGTGTGTCGGAACCGCTCATCGTCCGCACCGCCCTCGACGAAGAATCGCTCCCACAAGGGGCGACTCCATTCGTAGGCCGTGAAGCCGCCGTCGCCCGATTGCGGGAACGGCTCGCCGCCGTCGGCCGGGGAGCCGGCGGGATCATCACCGTGGCCGGGTCGCGTGGCTCGGGGCGGTCACGAGTCGTCGACGAGCGCGCGCCGGGATCTCGCCCTCGATGCGACCTGGCTGGAGGCCCGGGGCCGCGAGCTGGGGTCGGCGCCGGGCTATGCACTGTTCGTCGACCTGCTCCGTTCCTGGTTGGGGCTCGACCCGGATGCCGGCGCGGTCAGCGCCGCCGAGATAGCAGGACCGCTCGCTGAGGGCACCACCGCCGACCTGGCCGATGATGTGGCGCCGGCGCTGGCGGTCCTGCTCGATCCGGCGGCCACCCCGGCGATGCTGCCCGGCGACGTCGTCGGCAGGCAGGTGTTCCGGGCGGTGCGCACGCTGATCGCCGGCCTGTCCGGCGAACCGTCCGGTGGTGATCGTCGCCGACGACCTCGACGCCGTGGACGACGACTCGCTCCGCCTGCTGGCGCACGTGGCGTCGCTCACCGACGGCCATCCGGTGGTGGTCGTCGCCGTGGTTCCCCCGGTGCCCACCGGGCTCCTGGCCGACACCCTTGCCGAGTGGCGGCGGGCCGGGCAGCTGGAGGGAGGGGAACTCACCCTGGAGCCGCTCATCGACTCCGAGGCCAGGCAACTGGTGACCACCCTCATCCCTGACGCCCCCATGAGGTCATCGAGGCCGTGGTCCGGCGCGGATCCGGCGAGCCCTACGTCCTGGAGCAACTGGCGGCGGCGGTGGCCGCCGCCGGCGGGGACGTCGCCGAGACGGTGCCGGACACGATCCGCGGCGCCCTCCAGGCGCGAATCGACACCCTCGACGAGAACGTCAAGAGAGCGGCTGCGCGCCGCCGCCGTGTTCTCCGGCGACGTCACCGCCGAGGTGCTCGAGGCCCTTCTCGGCGAAGGGTCGCACTCGGAGCTCCTCACCCTCGTCGATCTTGGTCTCCTGGTGGCGGCGCCTGGGGCGTCGGGTACCTACCGGTTCGCCGACCCCCTGCTGCGAGACGTGGCGTATGGGACGGTGCCGAAGGCTCGGCGCACCGAATGGCACGGACGCGCCGCCCACTGGTTGGAACGGCACGATCCCGACGTCCATACCGTCCTCGCCTTCCACTACGCCGGCGCCGGGGACGAAACTCGGGCCCGCCACTCGCTGGTCCGAGCCGGCGACCAGGCCGGGTCCATCGCCGCCGACGCCACCGCCCTTCGCCACTACCGGGCGGCGCTCGATGCCGCCGGCGGCGCCGGTTGGGACCCGGTCGAGCGTTCCTCGCTGGAGCGCAAGATCGGAGAGGCGCTCCTTCGCCGAGGCGCCTACGACCAGGCCCGGTCACACTTGGAGCGTGGGCTCGAGGTCATCGGAGACCGCTATCCGGCCTCGCCGGCTGAGGTCCGACGACGTTCGCGCGCCGGGCTGGCGTCGCTTCTGATCCCGGTGCGGAGCCGCAGGAGCGACCCCGAGGCGCGCCGGTCGGCAACCGAGCGGGCACGCCTCTACGCCAGGCTCGGTTGGGTGGACTACTTCTCCGATGGCGACAGGTTCTTCCTCGACGCGGTACGCACCGTGCACTTCGGGACGGGCGTCGGTGAGGCGGCGATCTTCGAGACCGTCCAGGGACTGATGGGGGTGGGGGTGGGGCTCGACGTGAACGGCAATGGCCGGCTCGCCGCCCGCTTCCACCGCCGGGCGCTGCAGACCGCCGAGGCGGCGTCGGATCCGTTCGCCCTCGGGTTCGCCCACCTCGGCAACTGCGTCCACGAGCACCACGTGACCGGCGATTGGGACGCCGCCCTCGACCACGCCAGGAAGGGCATGACGGCCTTCGCATCGGTCGACGCCTCGCACGAGTGGGGATCGATCGCCTACCTGGAAGCCTGGATCCTCGCCGGCCGTGGCGGCTTTGCTCGCGCCCTCGCCGTCTGCGACGAGATGCTGTCGACGGCCCACCAGACCGGTGACCGCCATCTCGCCGCCTGGGCGACCGAGGCGGTAGGTCGGATCTGCCTCCTCGCCGGCGCTCCCGGGCGCGCCGTGGACCTGCTGTCCCAGGCCGCCCAGCCGCTGGCCTCGATCCCCGACAACATGAACTGGGCGCGGGCCCGGGCGGAGGCGGTCCAGGCGCGGGCGATGCTGGGCGACATCGAAGTCGCCGGCTCCGATCTGGAGGCAACCGAGCGCTTCGTCCAGGTCCACGACGTCCGCGGGTTCTACCGCTCCGAGCTCACCATCGCCAGAGCCCGACTGGCCCTCGTCATGGGTGGCGACACCGATGGTCCCCCATCGACGCCGCCGCCGCGGTTGTCGCCGCCGGCGAGGCGGCCGCCGCCGACTGGGAGGGCCGGGTCGAGGCGCACCGGCTCGCCGCCGACCTCGCCGCACGGCGTGGCCAACCGACGGCGGTGCGCAAGGAGCTCGACCGTGCCGCAGAGGCCGCCCGACGCCTCGGCTCACCGCTCCACGAGGCGATGGTGGACCGGGACCGGTGGCGGCTGACCGGCGACTCGAGCGTGCTCGCCACGCTGACGCCGTCCTTTTCCGCACTGGGTCTGGTCTTCGACCCCGAGATGCGGAGACATCCGGCCGGGCACGGTCCTCGATGCAACGATCGACGCCGCGTTCCGGCGTGCGCGGGCCGACTCCGACCGATCGGTTCCGATCTGACCTGAGCGGGGTGGAGACGATGGGACTCGAACCCACGACCCCCTGCTTGCAAAGCAGGTGCTCTTCCGACTGAGCTACGTCCCCGAGACCTCGATTTTACCGGTCTCGGGGTGCCGTTCTCGGTCTCGCCATCAGGGCTGCGTCGTGCTGCGACCGACCGGTCATAGCCCCCACGCCAGGCACATGAGCCCGGGGATGGAGACGATCGCCCGGTCGTTGGTCACCAGTGTGAGGTTCTCCACGAGCGCCTGCGCCACCCTTGGTCTATCTAGACCGTCGGTCTTCGAGACCCGCGGGCGCCCGGTGCCGAATCCGCCGCAAGTCGTCGTACTCGGCGTCCAGGACGTTCGGCCCTGGACCGGTGGGTGTGGTGCCGCGGAAGGTGAGGACCACCAGTGGAAGGAGTCGCGTGTCCATCGAACTAACCCATCGCAGACAGGCCCATCTCCCCTGGGAGGTGACGGTCACCGGCGTACTGCTCCTGGTGCTCGGTCTGGGAGCCCTGGGTGGTGGGCTGGCCATGATCCTCGGCATCGGTGGGGAGAGCTTCCTCCCCGACGAATACCTGGACGACCTGCCCCTCGTCGACAGCTGGCTCGTACCCGGCCTCATCCTGCTCGTCGGGTTCGGGCTCGGGTCGCTGGTTGCGCTGTACGGAGTCTGTGCCGGCCCAGGTGGGACTGGCTGGGGTGGTTGCAGCGGGCCACCGGGCACCATTGGGCATGGATCGCCACCATCCTGATCGGCCTCGGCCAGCTGGTCTGGATCGGGATCGAGCTGGCCACGATCCCGTTCTCGCCGCTGATGCCCACGTTCGGGCTGATCGGGTTGGCTTTGGCGGTGCTGCCCGTGACCTCGCCGATGCGGTCGTACCTCGAGGCCCGAGCAGATCGTCTACGACCTCGAGGTCAGCCGGCCAGCTCGGCGAACACCGGGAGTGCCCGGTCGATCATGTCGTTCGACCCGGTGAGCGAGATCCGGAAGTAGCCGGGCGCCTCGCAGGTCGTGCCGGGGAGGACCAGCACCTTCCGTTCGGCGAGCCGGCGGCAGAACTCGACGTCGTCTTCGAGTGGCGACTTCACCCAGACGTAGAACGTGCCCTCCGGCGCCCGCAGCTCGTAGCCGGCGGCGGTCAAGGCGGCGACGACCCGGTCACGCTTCGCCTCGAGGTCGGCCATGTCGATGGACAGGTGCTCCAGGTCGGGAACGGCACGCTGCAGCGTCGCGTTGGGGAACACCCAGCCGCCGGCGATCTGGGCTATCTGGATGGCGCCACGCAGGTCTTCCCGTCCGGTGGCCAGCGGCGACACCGCCAGCCACCCGATCCGCTCTCCGGGCGTCAACAGGACCTTGCCGTAGCTGTACGAGATCATCGTGTTCGGGTACAGCTCGGCAGGACTGTGGAACTCGGCGTCGCTGAACACCAGACGGTTGTACGGCTCGTCGGAGATCAGCCAGATCGTCCTGCCCAGTCGCGCCGAGGCTGCCTCGAGAACCTCGGCGAGCGCGCGCAACGTGGACCGCGGGTAGATCCGCCCGGTGGGGTTGTGGGGCGTGTTGACGATGACGGCCCTGGTACGGGGACCGATGGCTGCGGCGATGGCGTCGACGTCGAGGTCGAGATCGTCGGCTCGGATCCTGACCTTGACCGGCACCGCATCGGCGGCGAGCAGCATCGCCTCGTAGAGGAACCAGGGAGGGAGCGAGAAGATCACCTCGTCGCCGGGGTCGAGCAGCGAGCGGAAGGCGGTTGCCAGCGCACCGAACGCTCCCGGGGTAAGGGCGATGTCCTCGGGCTCGAAGGGCAGGCCGCTCGACTCTCGCAGGGCCTTGGCGACGGCTTCCCGCGGTTCAGGCTCGGAGCGCTTGTAGGCGAACCAGTCCTTGTCGAGCGGGAGGGCATGGTCCCGGATCGCCGAGACGAAGCCGGCCAGCGGCATCTCCTGTGGGTTGCCGAAGGCGAAGTCGCACACATCGGGATGGAGGCGGATCCCGTCCCACACCGCGATGTAGTCGAGCAGCGGCGCCAGCGCGCCAGCGACGGCGTCGAGCCGTCTCGCCTTGATCACCGGACTCTCCTCCGTGGCTGAGTCAACGTCGTCCCGCACGTTCGGCCGTGCGTCCACCATACCGGCCCCCTGCCGAGCATCATGACGGCAGACGACTGCGGGGCGCCGAAAAAGCGCCCGGATCGACCGGAGGACGTGATGGCGGTATCGGTCGACGGCTACGGAAGCCGGCACCGGATCGGGTTCGAGACCGGCGACGGTCTCCGCGCCCACGTGCTCGACCGGCCTACGTCGCTCACAGCTTTCCGGCGAGGTGCGGGCCCAGCCGGAGTGTCCACGACACGCTGACCTTCGAAGGTCCCGATCGAGGGCCTGCCCGGCCGGCCTGGGCCTACGGGGGCCGATGCAGTGGGCGCCGTACGTCGGCCTGGCGTCGATCGCCAACGAAGGGGCCCCGTTCAGCGTCGGCTGGGCGGTGGACGGCTTCCGCCTGATGAACACCGGGCCCGGTCATCACCGTCGCTACCGTGGCGTGCGACCTGGCGGTACGTGACCCGGGCAGCTTCGTCTACCGCCTCCCGTACTCGCTCCACTTGACCGGCCAATACGAACCACTGCCCTGAGCGGCGTCGGGGGACGCCGTCAGGGCAGCTGGGATTCGGACGACACGGGCACCGTTCCGGTCGGTGCGTGACCTCAGAGCAGGGTGTCGGGACCCTCAGAGAAGGTCGTCGCGGGCCTGCTCAGCCCGGGAGGCGCCGATGGCCGTCTTGACCTTCTTCTGCTCCTCCGGGGGCGGCAGAACCGCAGGCATTCCGAGGGATTCGATCCAGAGTTCCCGGGCCCAGCCCATCGTGTGATAGAGGTGCTCGTCTTCTTCTTCCTCGACCTGCTCGTAGGCCTCCTGCAGCACCGAGGCAAGCGGCCGGTCGCCGCTTCGGCAACCTTCCCGATCAGCTCCCAGTTGGCGTGGTCCTTGGTCTCGGCATCGACCACCGCCTCGGCGGCGACCAGCTGGGCGGCGGTGGCATCGCCGGAGTCGCGGCCATCTGCATGGACTCGACCAGCGCCTTCGCCTTGGAGCGGACGATCTGCCTGCCCGGAGTCTCGGCGTCGGGATCCAGCTCGAGGTCGTCGAACACCTTGCCGACGATCCGGACGTGGTTCTCCGTCTCGTCCAAGTACTTCTGCCACTCCTCGCGAGCTCGTCGTTGACGGCGCACTCAATTGCGGCGTTGTAGACCTGCACGCCGCCGAGCTCAGTCTCCAGGGATTGGTATAGCAATTCGTGAATCTGGGCGTCGTGCACGACGTCTCCTTCTTGTGGATGGGGTACGTACCATCTACCCGACGGCGACCCCCCGCAAACCCGGCAAAGGCCGCTACGGAAGGCATCGAGTCCCGTCACTGGCGAAGTGCAGCCGGGTCAGCCGGGCCAGCCGGGCCAGAGGTCGGTGGTCAAGTTCTCGAGCCTCGTTGCCCAATCAGGCCCTGCCTACACCGCGGCCCTCAGCCGCCGCCGGATCCGGTCCGTAATCTTCTCACCAATACTCGACAACTGGAGATAGCGCTATGCATCACCGAGTCTCGTTAGTCGTATCGATCAGCGCGGTTGTCATCGCCGTCGTGACGGCCGCCGCCCCCGGGGTCGCCCAGGGTGTCCTCGCCGTGGCAGGCCTCAACGCCGACATGGTCGACGGCAGACACGCCGTCGGTTTCGGCGCCACCGTCGACAACCGCAGAGGGAGATTGGTCGCCACGAATGGGGTCACCGGCAGGCTTCCCAACGACATCATCGCCAAGGCACCCAACGCCGACAAGGTCGACGGCCACGACGCCAACGGGCTGACCAGGGTCGCGATGATGGCCAGCAGCGACACGCTCGACCTCGGCACCGGCGAGCAGACGTATGGGTCCCCGCTGACGATTACCGCACCCGGGGACGGGTTCGTCGTGGTCTACGGAAGCACCACGGTCCGCAACAACGGCTGCACCACGGGGTGTACGGTGCTCGCCCGGATTCGCCACCTCGAGACGGGCACGTACTCGGTCACCGTGGAGGAGACGGTTCCCTCCGGGGCCCGCAACGGCAACATCGCCCACGCCTCGGTCTTTCCGGTGTCCGCCGGCGAGAACCGGTTCGACGTCAGGGTTTATCGGTTGTTCTCCGGGGACGGGACCCTCCAGGGCTGGTTCGCCGAGCTCACTGCGATCTACTCGCCGTTCGGATCGACCGGCTCTTCTCCGGACGGCAAGACCGATGCCGACCCGGCGAATCCGTCAAGCGCCAAGGACCTGCCAGAAGAACCATCGGTCACCGGTCCCGCCGGGTGACGGTCCGACCCTCAATCCCGGCAGTGCGACCGCGTCCGGCTCGATAGCCCGCCAAGTGACCCGGGTGAGGCGTCGCCACCGGCTGAAAACCGCCTCGACCGCGGCACTGCGCGACGTCCCACGGGGAGGATCGGCGACCCCGGGGCGTCTACACTGCTGCTCCTTGACGGCGCACCGGACGCCGAGACGCCTTGTGGTTGCCAATGGCTTTTTCGAGGGCCCATAGCTCAGCTCGGTTAGAGCGCATCCCTGATAAGGATGAGGTCCCTGGTTCAAATCCAGGTGGGCCCACTCTCCGAAAACCCTTGCACCGCAAGGGTTTTCACCATTTCAGGGTCGGTCATCAACACCGTCATAGGATGAGAGGGGAGCTGAGAGGGGAGGATCAGATCCTGGCCCCTCGTCGCCCCGGGTGCTAGGTAGCTGTGCCGGCCGCCGTCACCCCGATAGCGCTCTGCGAGCCGGGCGGGTGAAGGGGTCCCGCTGGTGTTCGCCCAACGGCTCGGGGATCTGCTGCGTCAGAGCTCGCAGTCGAAGCCCGTCACGGTGGCGGTGCCGCTGCGGGCCCGGTTGCCTGCGGCGTCGACCGCCTCGACGTAGACCTGGTTGGGGCCCTCGTCGATCAGCTTCAGATTGCCCCAGGCGGTCGTGTCGGTGCCGCGGTCCAGAAGACCGATGAACTGATCGTTGGCGAACACCTCATAACGCAACTGGGGTTCTGGGGTGACGTTGTCGGTGGACCGCATCGCCCCGATGTAGAACGTGAAGCAGAAGAACCCCTGGGCATAGACAATGAGCGGTGCCGTCGGAGGGATCAGGTCCCGCCGCCGCCCCGCCAGGGCAGGGGAACCGCCCGGGATCGCCAGCAGAAGAGCAGCAGCCGCGGCGACCGCCGCCAGCTTGATCCGTCGATGGGTCATCCCAACCTCCTCATGGGCTGCAGGGCTGTAGAACGATCGGTCGTCGTCCCCGGCATTCGTCCTGCCTGACTCCCGGCTCTATTGACAGCAAGAGCCTATCTTAGAAGCCGGGAAACGTCCAGCCGCCTCGCCAGGGCGATGTCGATTCCCAGGTGCCTCAAATCCAGGTGGGCCTCCGACGCAGCGCTCGGCCAACGCCGACGGTAGGCGCCCGGTTGTCCCCAGGGTTGTCCACCGTGTGTGGAGAACTACACCGATGTGATTTCAGGGTGTCGGGTATCTGACGTCGAGCGAGCCGAGCACGACGGTTGCGTTCACCACCAGTTCAGGGCCGTCGGTGACGCTCTCGGTGATGTTGTCCCAGCCGCCGAACAGCGGCAGGCCGCGCATCTCCACCTTCCATCCGCGGGGCACCACGATGTCGGAGGCGCCGCCGATGGTGAGCACGTCGACGACGCTGCCAGGCACCAAAGTTGCCGCAGTCAGGTCGATCTCGGCGCTGCCGAGGATGGCGGTGAGCGAGCCACCGGAGAAGCGGTTGGACCGATTGGCCGCCTGCTGACGGGACATGATGGCCATCACGGTCATCCGCTCGCCGGCGCTGGGCGACGGCTCGGGCCCTCCCCGGGTCCACCCGGCGACGATGGCGATACCGAGCAGCACGAGGAACGCCGCCCCGAACAGCGGCCAGGCGACGTCGCCGGCCACCAGACCGGTGGTACCGGCCAGGAGCGCCGCACCCAGCCCGATGAGGAACAACGGCGGGAACCAGTGACCGGGATTCAGGGTGAGTTGGACGATGCCGGCGACCACCAGGAGCACCGGCCACCAGTCGGAGATGAGCTGCCCGGCGTCGACGACCCCCGCCAGGTCGAGGAGCAGCAGCGCTCCGGTGAGCGCCAACGCCCCGCCGACCAGCATCCGACCCGGGTTGAAGCGCATCCCCCACCGCCAGGTGTCCGCCCCGCCGCATCCGGCGGATGGCGGTGGCACGGTAACCGGCCACGGGCATAGCGGCAGGCCATCCCTACCCTGCCGCCAACATGTCATCCCGAGCACTCCTCATCGCCCTCGGTTGCCTGGTCCTCGTCGCCGGGGTCGCCCTCTTCGTCCTCCTCTCGTCGAGCGACGACGACCCGGCGGCAGAAGCCGCCGCGACCACGTCGACGACCGAGCAGCCGTCGACCACCACCACGTCTCCGGACGGATCCGGCACCACCACCGGCGCCGGCGGCGAGTACACCCCGGTGTTCGAGGAGGACGACTGCGACTTCGAGCTCACCACGGACCGGGAGATGCGCTGCGGGTGGCTGGTCGTGCCGGAGAACCGGGCCGAGCCGGACGGCGCCGAGGTACGGATCCAGGTGGCGATCTTCGAGAGCACCGATCCCGACGCGCCCGACGACCCGATCGTCTACCTCGACGGCGGGCCCGGCGGCGAGACCCTGGACACGCTGCGGTTCAGCCTCGAGTCGACGTGGGCGCCGTTCATCGAGAACCGGGACGTCATCTTCTTCGACCAGCGCGGCGTGGGGACCTCGACCCCGTCGCTGGAGTGCCCCGAATCCCGGGACCTCACCTTCGAGGTGCTCGACGACGACATCGACGGTGAGGAGTACGCCGCCCGTGAGCTGGTGGCGACCGAGGAGTGCCGTGATCGTCTGCTGGCCGACGACATCGACCTCACCGCGTACCACAGCGCCACCAACGCCGCCGACGTCGCCGACCTGCGTGTCGCCCTCGGCATCGACGAATGGAACCTGCTGGGAATCAGCTACGGCACCCGGCTGGCGCAGACGGTGATGCGGGATGTCCCCGAAGGGGTCCGCAGCGTCATCCTCGACTCCACCTACAGCCCCCAGGAGGACCTGACCACCGCCACCCCGGCGAACCTGGTGCGCGCCCTCGAGCAGCTGTGGGAAGGCTGCGCCACCGACCCCGACTGTTCCGCCGCCTACCCGGACCTCGAGGACCGGTTCTGGGCGCTGCGCGACCAGCTGGACACCGAACCGCTGTTCACCGACGTCACCGACGTGTTCACCAATGAGGAGCACCGCGCCATCGTCAACGGTGACACCCTCATCGGCGCCTTCTTCCAGGGCCTGTACAGCGTCGACACCATCCCGGTGCTGCCCAAGGTCGTGGCCGACCTCGAGCAGGGCGACACCGAGAGCATCACCACGCTGCTCACCAACAACCTGGCCAACGGGGCGTTCTTCTCGTGGGGCATGCACCTGTCGGTGGAGTGCTACGAGGAGGTCCCCTTCGCCGATCCCGCCGCCGTCGACGCGGCGGCCGCCGCTGCCGACCCCCGGCTCGGCGACTACTTCGAGGGCGCCACCAACGTCGGGCCGGCGGTGTTCGACCTGTGCGAGCTGTGGCAGGCGGGAACCCCTCCGCCACTCGAGAACGAGCCGGTGGTGAGCGACATACCGACCTTGGTGATGGCCGGCGAATACGACCCGATCACCCCACCGGAATGGGGCGAGAACGCCGCCGAATACCTCACCAACGCCGCCTTCGTCGAGTTCCCCGCCGTGGGGCACGCCGCCTCGGTGTCCGGTGACTGCCCGCTGGCGGTGGCGACTGCCTTCATCGACGACCCCGACGGGCCCGCCCGAAACCAGCTGCGTCGGTGAGATGGAGCCGATCGACTTCGTGATCGCCGGCGAGGAGGTCACCGAGGAGGTGGTGCTGGTCCCGTTCGAGGAGTCGGTCTTCGGGTTGACCATCAGCGGGGTCCGCCCCGACGGCTGGGACCCGCTCGGCAACGGCGCCTGGGCGCGGGGGGCCTCGGCGCTCGACGCCACCGTGCTGGTGCAGCAGGCGGCGCCGGTGGCGCTCGAGCCCGACGAGGCGCTCAACCTGCTGCTGTCCTCGATCGAGTTCGAGGAGGGCCCCGACGAGGTGGACACCGTCGCCGCCACCGACCGCACCTGGACGGTCTACGAGGGAGTCGCCCAAGGCGAGCTGACCCTCATCGCCGTGGGGCCCGGACCAGAGACCACGGGCGTTGTGATCTTCAGCGTCAACGCCGAGGAGCGCGACCAGCTCTACGAAACGGTGCTGGTGCCCGTCGTGGAGGAGTTCGCCACCGGCTGACCGGTCAAGCGGTACTGGTGGGAAGGTCGACCGGTGAGCCGTGAACCGACCAAACCGACGGCGCACGGCTCATCGGTGCCAGGTTGACTCGACCGGTGAGCCGTGAACCGACCGAACCGACGGTGTACGGCTCATCGGTGCCAGGTTGACTCGACCGATCGCTTGAGCCGTCAGGACAGCGCCAGGTCGAGGAGTTGATGGCGGGTGGCGTGGAGCCGCTCCGACATCACTTCAGCCACCCGGGCCATCACCCGGTAGCCGGTGGCGGGCTGCTCCTCGAACCGGTTACGCAGCGCGGCCGCATCGAAGGCGATGGTGCGCACCGGGGTCTGCGCCACCGCATCGAACTGCCACACATACGGTGGGAAGAGCCACGACCACCCCAGCGCCGCACCCTCGTGGAGGTTCTGCACCGTGCGTGGGACCGAGCCCCCGGCAACGACCTGGAGGGCGACCACCCCCGACTTCACCAGGTAGAAGACATCGGCGCCGTCGCCCGAGGCGAAGATGATCTGGCGGGGGGCGAACTCGACCAGCCGTCCCAGGTCGGCGAACACATCGACGTCGTCGGCTTCGAGGCCGCGCACGAAGGGATGCCCGGCCAGCATGTTCCGGACCCTCTGGTCGCCGTGGTCGACATCGGTCACCTCCGAATGGTACCGGCCGGGTACCCGGTACCCTCACGGGATGGCCGCCGCCTTCACCGGCTTCCCTCCCGAGGCGTTCGATTTCTACGAGCGGCTCGAGGCCGACAACGACCGGGAGTTCTGGACGGCGAACAAGGCCGACTACGAGCGGCTGGTGCGTCGACCGATGGAGGCGCTGTGCGACGAGCTGGCGGAGTTCGGCGCCTTCCACCTCTACCGGCCGTACAACGACATGCGCTTCGCCAAGGGCCGGCCCCCCTACAAGACCCATCAGGGCGCCTTCACCCGGGGCCCGGGGGAGGCGGCCACTACGTGCAGATCTCCGCCGACGGGCTGATGGCAGCCGCCGGCCACTACGTGATGGCCAGGGACCAGCTCGACCGGTTCCGCCATGCGGTGGACGATCCCGACCTCGGCGTCGAGATCGCCGACCTCGCCGATGGGCTGGTCGGGTCCGGTTACGAGATCGGCGCCCACGAGACCCTGAAGACGGCGCCCCGCGGCTTCCCCAAGGATCACCCCCGCGTCGAGTTGCTCCGTCGCAAGGGGCTGATGGCATGGAGGTCGTGGCCGGTGGCCCGGTGGATGCACGGTCGTGAAGCGATACGGCGGGTGCGGGGCGTGTTCGCCGATGTCGCCCCGATGGCCGCCTGGCTCGAACATCATGTGGGGCCGAGCGAGCTCCCCTCCGACCAGATGGGGCGGTGAGGTGAGGACCGGCATTGCGGTCGCACTCGGGTACGATGCCGGCATGAAGGTCCCGGTTCGCACGGTCGCCGCCGCAGTCGCCGTGGCCACCGCCGCCGCGTTGGTCTTCGCCCGGCGCCCGGTGAAGCCGCCCGAGGCCTCCGGGACGTGGCTGCCCGCCGCGCGATTGCCCACCCGCCGCTGACGTGCAGATCGCCCTGCGCGACATCAGCGAGACCGGCTCCCGCACGGGACGGATCCTGCTCGGTGACCGGCGCCTCGACGTCCTCGGCCTCCTCGACCACCGACCGAACGACACCTCGGAGCCCCGGCTGCGTCGGGTGAGCGACCTCGAGAGCTACGGGGTGCTCGTCTCCGACGCCGTCGACGACCTCGAAGACGACATCACCACCGCGCTCGACGCCGGCATCTCGTGCGTCACCTGGTCGGACGCACCGGACCTGTCCGAGAAGTACGGCGAGAGCTTCGCCGCCGCCGGCCGGACCCTGCTCACCGGCGCCAACGTGGGCCACGGGATCGCCCCGTGCCTGGCGGCGCACGAGGCCGCCAGGAGCGACGAGGTGCTGGAGCTGATGGTGGCCTGGACCGAACCGGGGCGGCGGCTACGCCGTGGTGTGCCGGTCGCCTTCCCCGACCCGATCGGTGCCCTGTGGGGCTACGAGGTGGCGACCAGCGGCCTCTCTCGGGCGGTCACCGCCCCCACCGGCGGCATCTGGTCGGGTGCGGCGACCAAGGTGACCGCTTCCACCGGCGACGGCCTGGTGGTGCGGGTGGTCGGGGTGGCGGACCTCGCCGTTCACCTCGAGGCGCTGGCACTCGCCGCCGGCGCCCTCACGGTGGACAGCTTCGCCTACGGGGCCGCCAGGCCCGATGACCGAGCCGAGGACTACCTCGAGGCGGCCCTGGGCGCCGGTCTCGACGTGGCGGCCCACACCCTGGAGCGCTGAAGCAGCTCCCCGAGCAGCCCCGGGTCAGGCGAGGTTCTCCTCCATCCAGCCGGTGGCGAAGGTGACGAGGTCGGCGGCGTCGATCAGCTCCGACGTCGCTCCCCCGACCAGTCCACGGGCGGCGCGGCCCAGGTCGAGATAGGCGAGCAGGATGAGCCCGAAGTAGTCATCGCCGACCCAGTCGACGATCCCGTCGCTGTCGTCGAGAGTCTCGATCCTGCGGATCGTCGTCCGGTCACCGACCCGCACCCGGCGATGACGGACCACCCGCCTCTTGTCGGGAACATCGGCGAGGTACTCGGCGTAGTGGAGGAGCGTGACCGTGTCGACATCGGCGCCGAGACGAAGCACCTTCCCACCGGCCGTCACCAGCCGCTCCAGCGGGGAGCCAGGCCCGTAGTAGTCGTCCCATGGCTGGTCCGCCATCAGAACCTCGGCGAGCCGTCCCCGGGCGGCGAACCGCCCCTCGGGATGGTCGGTGACCACGGTGCCGGGTTGGCGGCGATACGCCTCGGCGAGGGCGCCGACGTCACGGTCGGCCGGGGTGTGCCTGGCGTCGAACGGCTCGGCATCGGCGAGCAACCCGGGCCGGGCCTCTTCTGGGTGCTCGTTGACCCACGACCAGTAGTCCCGGGCGCCCAGGGTCATCATCGACGTGCCGGCGTCGCCGACGGCCAGGTCGATGGCGTCGATCACTCCGATGGCGCCACCCTCGACCGGGCCGATGCGGCGCAGCGAGGCATGGACCATCACCAGGTCGCCGTCCTGTACGCCGAGCCGGCGCAGCTGGGTGGTCAGTTCGGCGGCGGTGAGGGCATCGGTCACGATGCGGCCCAGTCTGCCGGTCCCGGTCGGGGCCGCCGACGGTTGAAGCACGGTCGAACAGGGCCCCCGCTCACCGGAGGGTGGTGACCCCCGGTTTGAAGGTGGCGGTGACGGTGCGCGCCTGGGTCATCGACACCACACACGAACCGGTCCCGGTGCACGCCCCCGACCAACCGGCGAAGGTCGAGCCCCGACCCGGCCTGGGCGTCAGCGTCACCGACGTCCCCGACGAATACGCCTCCGAGCAGTCGGTGCCACAGTTGATCCCCGCCGGGGTGCTCCGCACCGAGCCAACCCCCACAGTGGTCACCGTCAGCGTGAACGGACCACCCCCGGATGGGTTGAACGTCGCCGTGACCGACCGGGCCTGGGTCATCGACACCACACACGACCCGGTCCCGGTACACGCCCCCGACCACCCGGCGAACGTCGACCCGGCCGCCGCGGCGGCGGTCAAGGTCACCGACAGCCCTGAGTCATACAGCTCACTGCAATCGGTGCCACAGTTGATGCCAGTCGGGGTGCTGGTCACCGTACCCGACCCAGTCCCCGCCTTCGACACCGTCAGGGTGAAGGTCGTCGGGGTGGTGCCCGGCGAAGGTGGCGGTGACGGTGCGCGCCTGGGTCATCGACACCACACACGAACCGGTCCCGGTGCACGCCCCCGACCAACCGGCGAAGGTCGAGCCCCGACCCGGCCTGGGCGTCAGCGTCACCGACGTCCCCGACGAATACGCCTCCGAGCAGTCGGTGCCACAGTTGATCCCCGCGGGGGTGCTCCGCACCGAGCCAACCCCCACAGTGGTCACCGTCAGCGTGAACGGACCACCCCCGGATGGGTTGAACGTCGCCGTGACCGACCGGGCCTGGGTCATCGACACCACACACGACCCGGTCCCGGTACACGCCCCCGACCACCCGGCGAACGTCGACCCGGCCGCCGCGGCGGCGGTCAAGGTCACCGACAGCCCTGAGTCATACAGCCTCACTGCAATCGGTGCCACAGTTGATGCCGGTCGGGGTGCTGGTCACCGTACCCGAACCCAGTCCCCGCCTTCGACACCGTCAGGGTGAAGGTCGTCGGGGTGGTGCCGGAGCCGAACCAGTTCGGGCCGTGGTCGTCGCCGGAGCCCGAGGTGATCTGGGTGGCCGGCTCCTCCAGCCTCGAGCAGGGCGGTCCCGCCTCCGGCGGGAACCGGGACCGACCAGATGTCGAAGCTGCCGCCCCGAGCGCTGGAGAAGGCGATCTCGGTCCCGTCGGGCGACCAGGTCGGCTCGTCGTCGATGCTGGGGTGATCGGTCACCTGGATCTCGCCGGTGCCGTCGGCGCTGCGCACAAAGATCTCGGTGTTGAAGTCGGGGATGCTCCAGAACCTGGTATCGGTGAAGGCGAACTGGGCCCCGTCCGGCGACCACACGCCGTCCCTCTGATCGGATCCGATCGTGTCCGGGGTGAGGTTGGTCTCCCCGGACCCGTCGACGTTGATGACGTGGACGTCCTGCTGCCCAAGCGACCAGGTGAAGAGGATCTTGGTCCCGTCGGGCGACCAATCCGGCTGGAACTTGGAACCGAAGTCACCCGGATTGGTGAGCACATGTCTCGACGCCGGTTCCGTCCACCGCGATCTTGATGATCTCCGGGGACCCGGTGGAGCGCCAACCCTCGAAGGCGATCTCGGAGCCACTCGGATTCCAGGTGGGCTCGTAGCTGTTGACGAACTCGCCCAGCCCGGTGGTGGTGAACGTCTGCTGGACGACGTCGGACCCGTCCGCATCCATCACGAAGACCTCGATGTTGCCATCGGCATTGGTCGGCACCGACGTCCGGTCGGAAGAGAAAGCGATCCTGGTGCCGTCGGGCGACCAGACCGGATCGATATCGAACACGGTCGGGCTGTTGGTGAGGTTGACCAGCCCGGTCCCGTCCTCGTTGACGACGCAGATGTCGAGCGCGCACTCGTACACGATCTTGCCGCCATCGACACGTCGAGGGGACCGTCGTCTGAGCCGAAGCCGCCACCGGCCAGACCATGCCGGCCACCACCAGGATGATGGTGGCCACCAGTCGCGCCGATGTCGTTCTCCATCGATGCCGGGCGTGCTGTCTTCATCGTCCCCTCCTCGATCCCACTCGGCCCACCCCGCCGTCGGGCTAATCGCCGACTACAGACCGGTGTGGACGTCGCCGCCGCGCCTCGGCAACATCCGAAGGTCCGCTTCGTCGACTTCCACCCCTCGATCGCCCTCCGCCACGCGGCCTTCCGATCGACGTGCGCCTCCGGCAGAGCGTATCGACGAAATCTCTACCCAAACCCAATGCCCGGTTAACGCAGCGCTAAGCCGCCCTGGGATGGCGTCCGACGATGCCGGTCTCCGCCACCACCACAAGCGGCGGTCGGGTTGAATGGCTCGATGCGGCGACTCGACGATCATCGCGATCGCGATGCTGGCAGCTGGTCGCCGGGTGCACCGGCCCACGAGCGGCGACACGCACAGCGTCGACGGCGGCTGCCGGCGCCGGCGGTCAACGCGGCGGCGCGGCGCCGACCACTACGGCGCAGTCCTTCGCCGGGGACCGGCCGGCACCCGAGTTCCCGGCCGGGCTCGACTGGCTCAACGTCGACGCCCCGCTCACGCTGGCGGCGTTGCAAGGCAAGGTCGTCCTGCTCGACTTCTGGACGTACGGGTGCATCAACTGCATCCACATCCTCCCGGAGTTGGAGCGGCTCGAGGCCGAGTTCGCCGAGGAGCTGGTGGTGATCGGGGTCCACTCCGCCAAGTTCGCCAACGAGGGCGACACCGAGAACATCCGCCAGGTGGTCCTCCGGTACGGGATCGAGCACCCGGTGGTCAACGACGCCGGGTTCCAGGTGTGGGACGCCTGGGGGACCAGTGCCTGGCCGACCACCGTGCTCGTCGATCCGGCCGGCAACGTCGTCGGCGGGCACTCCGGGGAGGGCGTCTACGACGTCGCCCAACCGGTGATCGCCTCGCTGGTCGCCGAGTTCGACGCCCGGGGGGAGCTGGACCGGGCGCCGGTCGAGATCGCCCTCGAGGCGGCGGCACAGCCGGACCGGGCGCTCACCTTCCCCGGCAAGGTGCTCGCCGAGCCCGGCGGCGACCGGCTGTTCATCGCCGACACCGGGCGCAACCGGATCGTGGTCGCCGACCGCGACTCGGGGCGGGTGACCGCCGTCTACGGCTCGGGACGACCCGGGCTCGACGACGGGCCGGCCACGACGGCGACCTTCGACGCGCCGCAGGGGATGGCCTTGAGCGGCGACGGCGTGACCCTGTACGTCGCCGACACCAACAACCACGCCATCCGCGCCGTCGACACCGCCACCGGGCAGGTGACCAGCCTGCTCGGCACCGGCGAGCGGGGCTACCCGCCGGAGCCGGGGACCGGCCCCGACGTCGCCATCGCCTCGCCGTGGGACCTGCTCCTCGACGGCGACACGCTGTACGTGGCGATGGCCGGCACCCATCAGATCTGGTCGTTCGACCTGGAGTCGTCCGCCGCCGCGCCCCTCGTGGGGAGCTCCGTCGAAGGTGTCCGCAACGGCCCGCTGGCGGAGGCGGAGCTCGCCCAGCCCAGCGGGCTGGCTCGGATCGGGGACACCCTCTACTTCGCCGACGCCGAGTCGAGCTCCATCCGCTCCGCCGACATCGGCGGGACGCGGCGCCACCGCGCTGGTAGCCGGGGCGAGCTCCTCGCTCTTCGACTTCGGCGCCATCGACGGTGTCGGCGACGAAGCCCGCTTCCAGCACCCGTTGGGGATCGCCGCCGTGGACGACGACACCCTGCTGGTTGCCGACACCTACAACTCGCTGATCCGCCGGGTGACCCCGGTGACCGGGCTGGCCACCACCTATCTCGGGGATGAGGCGGGATGGCGTGACGGCGACGAGCCGCGATTCAACGAGCCCGGCGGCATCTCGGTCGACGGCGACACCGCCTTCGTCGCCGACACCAACAACCACGCCATCCGGGTGATCGACCTGGCCACCGGCTCGACCTCGACGCTGCTGCTCGAAGGGATCGAAGCCTTCGAGCCCCCGCCGGGATCCGATGGCTACCGCGGCACCGTGATACCGGTGGGCCCGGTCACCGTCGCCCCTGGCAACGGCACGTTGCTGCTCGACGTGCGGTTGCCCGCCGGCTACGCGGTGAACGGGGACGCCCCGTCGTCACTGGTGCTGGCGCCGGACGGACCGGCGACGATCCGTGGCGACGGTGGCGGCACCACCTTCGACCTCACCGGGAAGCGCCTTCCCGGTGCGGATCCCGATTCGGTTCACCGCCCCGGGTGACCTCGTGGCGGACCTGACCCTCGTCTACTGCGAGAAGGAGACCCCCGAACTGTGCCTCATCGAGATGGTCCGCTTCGAGGTCCCGGTCGCCCTCGGTGGCCGGGAACGCCGCCTCAGAGGCGGTGCTGACGTACCGGGTCGTCCTCCCCGACCTGGGCGGCTCGGGGACCGGGTGAACCTTCACACCCGCTGCATCCCAACCTCGTAGGCGGAGGCGAGCCAGCCGGCGACCTCGTCGTCGACGTCCTCCGGGGTCGCCGCGGCGAACTGGTACACCCAGTTCCGGGGCGGGATCAACTCCACCTTGGTGAAGCGGGGCGATTCGATCCGGTGCTTGAGCCAGAACCCGAGGATCAGGGAGTCCTTCCGCATCCGGGCGACACCGGCGAACCGCACCCGTGCCTGAATAGAGATGCGGGTCCGCGCCACGTCGACCATACCGGCCCGAATGATTCGGCGACCTCCAGGTAACGCTCGAAGGTCGAGCGCAACGCCTCCGGCTTGCCGGCGAAGAACTCGTCGACGCTACCCCGGTGGCACGAGTGCCACGAGTTGGCGGTGACGAACCGCTTGTTGCAGTCGGGACACTCCCAGAGCGGCCGTTGGGAATCGACCGACATCGGGTGCCCGGCGCCGATCAGGGGGCCCTGGTGCCTGCGGTCGAGGCGGAGCCGGCGGTCGCCGGCTGCGTGGGCTGCTTGGCAGCGGGGGCAGGCTGGGTCGGGGCGGCGGCGACCGGCGGAACCGGCCGGCGCACCGGGACGCCGGGACGCAGCATCATCTGGCTCTGCGGCTGGAACGTCTCCTCGAGCACGGTGAACTCGACACCGCCGACGAGGTCGGAGATGAGGTTGTAGACGACGGCACCGAGGGTCATGGCGGCGGTGGCGACGACGACGCCGACGATGGTGAGCAGTATCAGGGCCCGGAAGTAGAGCTCGCCATCGGGCGTGTAGGTGAGGGTCAACGCCTCGAAGATGCTGGCGATGCCGTCGGGGATGCCCCGCTGCAGGGCGATCGACCAGGTGACCCACATCCCGAGCACGAACACCAGCCCGCCGATCACGTTGAAGATCAGCGCCGCTTTGAGGACCGTCCACGGGTCGATCCGGCGCAGCACACGGCGGACCCGACGCACCTCGACCTTGGGCAGGGCCCGGGTCGGGACCGACGCCGCCGGCGTCGTCACCGACAGCGGCTCCTTGGGCTTGCGGAATCGGTCAAGCACCGACGTCCACCATTCGGACACAACGTTGCTCTCGGGTTGGGGGTTCCCCTGCTGGCCGGTCATTCGTCGCTCTCCTCGGTCTGCACCAGGGTGACCGCTGACAGCTCGGCACCGTCGGCCAGGTTCATGACCTTGACCCCGGTCGAGTCCCGTCTCTGGCGGCTGATGGCGTCGACGCCCTGTCTTATGAGGATCCCGTCGGTGGAGGTGGCGACGATATCGTCGCCGGGCCGAACCGCGATCGCCTCCACCAGGTTGCCCCGGACCCGGGTCAGCTTCATGGCCTTCACGCCGAGACCGCCCCGGTTCTGGCGATTGAACTCTCCGGCGAGGGTCCGCTTGCCGTAACCACCGGAAGTGAGCAGGAGCAGGTCCTGGTCTGCGGCGGCGACGGTGGCGGACACCACCTCGTCACCGGCGCGGAGCTTCAGCCCCCTGACCCCCTGGGTGTCGCGGGCCATCGGACGGGCGTCCTCCTCGGAGAAGCGGATCCCCTGGCCCATCCTGGAGAACATCATGAGGTCCTGATCTCCGCTGGTGGCGCGGACCGCCACCACCTCGTCTCCCTCGGTCAACCGGATGGCGTTGAGCACCTGGTTGCGCGAGTCGTACTCGGAGAAGCGGGTCTTCTTCACCTGGCCCTTCCTGGTGAAGGTGACGAGGTAGCGGAACGACTCGTAGTCCCGGGTGTCGACCACCGCCTCGACCACCTCGTCGGGCTCGAACGGCAGCACCGACTGGACCAGGACACCCTTGGCGGTGCGGTCCTTGCGGGGCAGCTGGTGAGCCCGGATCCGGTAGACCTTGCCCCGGTTGGTGAACACCAGCAGGTAGGCGTGGGCGGTGGTGTGGAGGACGTGGGAGACGACGTCGTCCTCCCGCAAGGCGGCACCCCTCACTCCTCGACCACCCCGGCCCTGGGTCTTGTACGCCCGGGCCAGCACCGCCTTGATGTAGCCGCCTGCGGTGACGCTGACCACGAGGTCCTCGTCGGCGATGAGATCCTCCAGCGACATGTCGCCCTCGTCGGGGATGATCCGGGAGCGCCGCCCGTCGCCGAACTTGTCGCGGATGGCGGTGAGCTCTTCGGCGACCACACCGCGCTGGCGCGGTTCGCTGGCGAGGATCGACTCGAGCTCGGCGATCAGCTCCATCAGCTCGGCATGCTCCTCCCGCAACTTCTCGGTCTCGAGGGCGGTGAGCCTCCGCAGTGGCATGTCGAGGATGTGGTTGGCCTGGATCTCGCTCAGCTCGAAACGGCTCATCAGCGTGCCGCGCGCCTCCTCGACGTCGGCCGACCCGCGGATGATCGCCACCACCTCGTCGATGTTGTCGAGGGCGACCAGCAGCCCCTCGAGGATGTGGGCCCGCTCCCGGGCCCTGCCGAGCCGGTAGCGGGTGCGCCGCACGACCACCTCGAGCTGGTGACGCACGTAGGCGTGGACCATGTCGGCCAGGTTGAGCACCCGGGGCACCCCGTCGACCAGCGCCACCGTGTTGACGGCGAAGTTCTCCTCGAGCCCGGTTGCCTTGAACAGCTGGTTGAGGATGACCTGCGGGTTGGCCTCCCGCTTCAACTCGACGACGATCCGGATGCCGTGGCGGTTCGACTCGTCGCGGATGTCGCTGATGCCGCTGATCGTCTTGTTGTTCACCAGATCGGCGGCCCGCTCCATGATCCGCTGGATCGACACCTGGTACGGGATCTCGGTGACGACGATCGCCATCCGTCCCTTCTTGATCTCCTGGACGTCGGCGACGGCGCGCATCTTGACCGAGCCCCGCCCGGTGAGGAGGGCGTCCCTGATTCCACTGGTGCCGACGATGTAGGCGCCGGTCGGGAAGTCGGGGCCCTTGACGTACTGGATGAGGTCCTCGGCGGTCGCCTCCGGGTCCTCGAGGGCGTGGAGGCATGCGTCGACGACCTCGGACAGGTTGTGCGGCGGGATGTTGGTGGCCATCCCCACGGCGATGCCGGTCGACCCGTTGACCAGCAGGTTGGGGAAGCGCGACGGCATCACCGTCGGCTGCTGGCGCTCCCCGGAGTAGTTGTCGACGAAGTCGACGGTCTCCTCGTTGATCCCGTCGAGCAGGTGCATGGCCAGGGGCGTCATCCGCGTCTCGGTGTACCGCATCGCCGCCGGGCCGTCGTCGACCGAACCGAAGTTGCCCTGCGGCTCGACCAGCGTGTACCGGGTGGAGAAGTCCTGACCGAGCCGGACCAGGGCGTCGTAGATGGCGTCCTGGCTGTGCGGGTGGAACCAACCCATGACGTCGCCGACCACGCGGGCGCACTTGCGGAACGGGGTGCCCGGCCGGATGCCGGCGTCGTACATCGAGAAGAGGATGCGGCGATGGACCGGCTTGAGGCCGTCGCGGACGTCGGGCAGGGCCCGCGACACGATGACGGACATGGCGTACTCGAGGAACGAGTCCTCCATCTCTCGTTCGATCTCGATCTGCTGGATGTTGTCGTCAGGCACTTGCGTTCTCTAGGTCTCGTCGGATGGTGCAGGTCGGTGGTCGGTCAGATGTCGAGGAAGCGGACGTCCTTGGCGTTGTGCTGGATGAAGCGGCGGCGCGCCTCGACGTCGGTGCCCATGAGGGTGACGAACACCTCCTCGGCGCGTAGGTGCTCGTCGAGCTGGACCTGGAGCAGGCGACGGTCGGCGGGGTCCATCGTGGTGTCCCACAGCTGATCGGCGTTCATCTCGCCGAGGCCCTTGAACCTCTGGATGTTGGCCTTCTTGCTCTCCAACTCCCCCTTGATCCGCTCCAGGTGGTCGTCGTTGAACGCCCACTGCGTCTTGGTCCCGACCTTCACCGAGTACAACGGCGGCTGGGCGATGTAGACGTAGCCGGCGTCGATCAACTCCCGCATGTGCCGGTAGAAGAACGTGAGCAGCAGGGTCCTGATGTGGGCGCCGTCGACGTCGGCGTCGGTGAGGATGACCACCTTGTGGTAGCGGGCCTTGGTCAGGTCGAACTCGTCCCCGATACCGGTCCCGATGCCGGTGATGAGCGCCTGGATCTCGGTGTTCGACAGCACCCGGTCGATCCGGTTCTTCTCGACATTGATGATCTTCCCGCGGATCGGCAGGATCGCCTGGAACTCGCTGTTGCGCGCCTGCTTGGCCGAGCCCCCGGCGGAGTCACCTTCGACGATGAACAGCTCGGAGAGGGCGGGGTCGCGCGACGAGCAGTCGGCCAGCTTGCCGGGGAGGCCGGCACCGTCGAGCAGGCTCTTGCGCCGGGTGAGGTCACGGGCCTGGCGGGCCGCCACCCTGGCCTTGGCGGCGGTGGTCGCCTTGTCGACGATCTTGCGGGCCTCCCCCGGGTTGCGGTCGAGCCACTCGGGCAGGGCGGAATTCAGCGCCTTCTCGACGAAGGAGCGGATCTCGGTGTTGCCCAGCTTGGTCTTGGTCTGGCCCTCGAACTGGGGATGGCGCACCCGAGCGGAGATGACCGCGGTGAGGCCCTCCCGGACGTCCTCTCCCTGGAGGTTCTCGTCCTTCTCCTTGAGCAGGCTCCGACCGCGGGCGAAGTCGTTGATCGATCGGGTGAGCGCCTTGCGGAACCCCTCTTCGTGGGTGCCGCCCTCGTGGGTGCTGATGTTGTTGGCGAAGCTCAGGACCGTCTCGTTGTAGCCGGCGGTCCACTGCATGGCCACTTCGATCTCGGCTTCGCCGTTGCTGTCCTCGAAGTGGGCGATGTGGGAGTGGATGGGCTCCCGGGAGGCGTTGAGGTGCTTGACGAAGTCCAACAGGCCGCCCCGGTACTCGAAGATCGTCTCCTCGGGCTCGGAGCCGCGCTCGTCCCTGAAGCGGATCTGCAGGCCCTTCGACAGGAACGCCATCTCGCGGAGCCGGGTGGTGACGGTGTCGGCGTCGTACTCGGTGGTCTCGGAGAAGATCTCGGAGTCGGCCCAGAAGGTGACCTGGGTGCCGGTGCGCTTGGCCGGCTTGCCCTGGGCGACGGGGCCGAGCGGCCGCCCGTACGAGAAGTCCTGGCGCCAGTGGTACCCCTCGCGCACCACCTCGACCTCGAGCCGGCTGGAGAGTGCGTTGACAACAGAGACACCGACGCCGTGGAGGCCCCCGGACACCGTGTAGGCGCCGCTGTCGAACTTGCCGCCGGCGTGGAGCGTGGTCAGGACGGTGGTGAGCGCCGACAGCTTGGTCTTGGCCACCCGATCGACCGGGATGCCCCGGCCGTTGTCGCGCACCCGGACCCCGCCGTCGGCCAGCAGGGTGATGTCGATGCGGGTGCAATAACCGGCCATCGCCTCGTCCACCGAGTTGTCGACGACCTCCCAGACGAGATGGTGGAGGCCACGCGGGCCGGTCGAGCCGATGTACATCGCCGGGCGCTTCCGCACCGCCTCCAAGCCCTCCAGAACCGTGATGTCGGAGGCGTCGTAGGACGCGCGAGAGGAAGATTTCGTCTCAGCCACAGATCTCCTCATGCCGGCTCAGAGCACGGTCTCGGGGCGGGATTGGCACCCCTCATGATACCCGAAACCGGGGCCCGACACGGTGCATCCGAACGTCATCACACGCCCTCTGGCGGGTCGTCGGAGACACCGATTGCCGGGTCGGAATCGTGCGCCGGCATCCGCCCGTCCCCGGCCGCCGATCTCGCCTGCTCGGTCGGGGTGGCCACCCTGATGGCGATGCGGGTGACCGGGGTAGCGCCTCCCAGGGCGGCGGCTGGCACGGGCGGCGAGGGCACCGGCCTCGTAGCGGAGGCGGGTCGCCTCCAGCCCGGAAACGACGACCACGGTGAGCACCCCGTCGCGGAGGGACACCGGGCGACACCGGGTGCTCCACGGTCCGGCGACGTCGTCCCATTCGATCCGCAGCCGAACCACCGGGGCGATGTCGGCTCGGGCCAACCGGCCCAGCACGCGATCGATCAGCCCCGTGATGGGCGTGGGGTCGCCGGGTGGTCTGTCGCGTCATGTCCTAAGTCACCCTTCCCGTGTGCGATGCTCGGTCATCGTTGCTCTGCCTTCCCCTCATCGGGCCTGTCACCGTTGCCTCCCTTTCCCCCTCCTCGTTTGCCGTGTCGGCCTTCTGCCCGTGCTCGCAGCCCCTCCTCCGCCCGAGGGGGAGGAGAAACCCCCCGAGGGGGAGGAGAAACCCGGAGGAGCCCCCGGAGGAGGAACGATGGTCCCTCCTGAGACCTCCCAGCGCTTGGCGGTGCCGGGAACCTCATCATGACGGGTGGTTGTGACAAGAACCTGCCCCCGGGGCAGCAGCTCGGCGACCGCCGACGTCCGGGCATCGTCGAGCTCGGAGAAGATGTCGTCGAGCAGCAGGATGGGTGGCTGGGCGTGCCGGTCGGCGAGCATCCGGTAGGAGGCGATCCGCAGCCCCACCGCCACGGACCGCTGCTCCCCCTGGCTCGCCTGGGTGCGGGCGGGACGGCCGTCCAGGTCGAGATGGACCTCGTCGCGGTGGGGACCGACGGTCGTGGTCCGCTGCTCCATCTCCCGGCGGCGGCGGGCAACCAGCTCGTCGGTGAGCCGCCGTGCTCGCCGCATCGGGATCGAACGACATGGCATCCACCACCGCACGGGGCTCTCCCCATGCCGGGTCGAGGCCGATTCCGAGCCGGGTCGCCCCACCTGACACCGTGTCGTGGGCGGCGGCCAGCACCGGGCCGATCGCCCCGACCAGCTCGACCCGCTCCGCCCACACCATCGTCGCCATCGCCACCAGCCGCTCGTCCCAAACGCTCGAGGGAGACCGGGTCGATCGCCGGCCCGTCCTGGCGGAGGAGGGCGTTGCGCTGACGGAGCACGTTCTCGTACTCGGAGAGGGTGGCCCCGTATCCGGGGGAGAGCCTCGACCCCAGGTCGTCGAGGAACAGGCGGCGACCGGACGCCGACCCCTTGACCAGCTCGAGGTCGTCGGGCAGGAAGGCGACCACCGGGAATTGGTTGGCGACCGCCGACAGCCGGGCGGGGCGCTTGCCGTTCACGAGGATGCGTCTGCGCCCCTGGCGGGGGACCTCGATCTCGACTCTCGACTCACCCGCCGGCTTCTCGAACCCGCCTCGGATGACGGCCTGTTCGGCGCCGGCAGCGATGAGCCCCTCGTCAGGGGATCCCCGGAACGACCGCGGTGACGAGAGGTAGGCGATGGCTTCGAGGATGCTGGTCTTCCCCGCCCCATTGGGGCCGACGAGGACGTTGACCCCCGGGTCAGGGGCCCACGTCAGCGACGGGTGGTTGCGCCAATCCTCGAGGTCGAGCCAGGACAGCCACACCTCGTGCGCCGGGTCACACCCGGACCGGCATCAACAGGTATCGGAAGCTGTCGTCGCCGGCGGCACTCAACATGCCGGGCTTCACCGGGTCGGTCACGTCGAGCGTCACCTGCTCTCCGTCCACCGCCGAGATGCCGTCGGCCAGGTAGCGCACGTTGAAGGCGATGGTCAACTCCTCGCCCTGGTAGTCGCTCTCGATGTGCTCGGTCTCCTCGCCCACCTCCTGGCGGGTAATGATCAGCTCGACGCCCCCGTCGTGCAGGTTGAGCCGTACCGGGATGTGGTCCTCGGCGACGAGCGATGCCCTCCCCACCGCCTCGGCCAGCGCCTCGCGGGCCACCGTCAGTCGATGCGGGAACTCGCCGAAGAAGTGGCGGTACGTGGGGAAGCTCCCCTCGATGACCCGGACCGTCATCGACCCGCGGTCGGAGGCGAAGGTCGCCTCCCGCTCCCCGAGCTCGACGGCGATCTTCGAGTCGCCGATGGTCCGGCTCATCTCTTTCAGCGCCCGGTGAGGGACCAGCGTGGTCGGCGCCTGCTCGGCACCGGGCAGCTCACGGACCGCCAGCCGGTAGCCGTCGGTCGCCACCAGCCGCGACCCCTCCTCGTCGGACTCGAACAGCACACCGGTCAGCGTCGGCCGGGCGTCGTCTCCCGAGGCGGCCATCCCGACCTGGGCGATCGCCTTCGCCAGCAGGTCGCCGTCGTAGGTGAGCCCGCTGCCCTGGGGACGCGACCCGGACACCGGGTAGTCGTCCACGCTCAACTCACGCAACCGGAAACGTGGCCCGTTGCCGGTGATCTCGACGTGCCCATCGGCCGACGCCATGGTCACCGCGCCCACCGGCAGCTTGCGAACCGCCTCGGCGGCCAGCTTGGCCGGGATCAGGGTGCGGCCCTCCTCGAGCGCCTCGACCTCGAGGGCGGTGCGGATGGTGACCTCGCTGTCGGTCCCGGTCACCCGCAGCTGGTTGCCCGACACCTCGCACAGGATCCCCTGCAGGATGGGCAACGGCGAACGGTTGCTGACGGCTCGCCCGGCCCGGGCCAGGACGTCGGCAAGGTCATCTCTCTCGGCTCGGATGCGCACTGACGGTTCTTCCTCTGCTCTGGGTTTCTTTCAAACGACAGTAGTGGCAGTAGTAGGGGTGGGGATATGGGGATGATTCTGTGAAAGCCTTGCCGTGCGGGGTGATCCGTGTCCACAGCAGCTGGGGACACGAGGCAGGGTTGTCAACCGGTCACCCGCGGACCGTGCGTGGCCGAGGTCGGGGTGGGGATGACCCGGATGGCGTCCACAGGCAGTCCTCAACCGTTCCGCAGGTCTGCGCACAGGGCGGTGACCTCGTCGTAGACCTGTTTGTCGCTCTGCATCTGGCGTTTGACCCGGTCGACCGCGTGGAGCACGGTGGTGTGGTCGCGGCCGCCGAAGGCGGCGCCGATCTTGGGTAGCGAGAGGTTGGTCAGGTCTCGGCAGAGGTACATGGCGATCTGACGGCGCCCGGCCAAGGGCTGCTTGCGGCTGGGCCCGGTCAGGTCGGCGATGGGGATGTGGTACACCGACGCCAGCCGCTCCATGATCACCCCGGGCGTTATCGGCCGCGACTCGTCGGCGCCGGTCAGGTACTGCAGCACCTCTTGCGCCATGTCCAGCGTGATCTTCTCGTCGGTCAACGAGGCATAGGCGGTCACCCGGGTCAGCGCCCCCTCGAGCTCGCGGACGTTGTCGAGCACCTTCTGGGCGATGAACAGGAAAACGTCCTGCGGGCACCGGCCGGGGGGCGAACTCGGCGTTCTTGCGGAGGATCGCCAGCCGGGTCTCCACGTCGGGGGGCTGGATGTCGGTGAGCAGCCCCCACTCGAACCTGCTGCGGAGCCGGACGTCGAGGGAGGCGAGGTGCTTGGGGTGGCGGTCGGAGCTGATGACCAGGTGCTTGCCGGTCTCGTAGAGGCTGTTGAACGTGTGGAAGAACTCCTCGAGGATCTGCTCCTTCCCTTCGAAGAACTGGACGTCGTCGAGCAGGAGAACGTCGATGGTCCGGTAGCGGTCCTTGAACGCCTCCATCTGCTTGCGGCGGATGCCGTTGATGAACTCGTTGAAGAACTGCTCCGAGCTCACGTAGCGGACCAGGCAGCCGGGGGCGACCTTGCGTCGCTGGTGCCCGACGGCGTGGAGGAGGTGGGTCTTCCCCAAACCCGCTTGGCCGTAGATGAACAGCGGGTTGTACTTGCTGTCGGGCTGCTCCCCCACCGCCATGGCGGCGGCGTGGGCGAAGCGGTTGGACTGGCCCACCACGAAGTTGTCGAAGGTGTATCGCGGCATGAGCCTGGTGTGGAGCTCGTCGGGACGGGAGAGATCGTCCCCCGCCCTCGGCCTGGCGCCGTTGGTGTGGCGGCGACGCCTCCGTTCGATGACGGGTCCCCCGTCGGCACCGACTGGAGCGGGGGCGGGCTGTGGCCGTTGGTCGGCAGTGTCTCGTCGAGCCCGATCTCGACAGTCACGGCGGGCCCGAAGGCGATGCGCGCCGTGTCCTCCACGACATCGAGCAGGTTTTGGGCCACCCAGCGACGGTTGAAGTCGGTGGGGGCGTCCACGTGGAGCGTGTCGCCCTCGAGGTGCTCGCGTAGCGGCGCGAGCCACGTGTGCCAGGTGAGGGGTGACACCCTCTGCTCGAGTAACTCCCGAAATCGGCGCGTGGCGACATCGGTGTCGAGTGCATCTCCACGAGGGTCCCTTCGGTTCGATTCAATCTGTCCACACAGGTGTCCACATGATGTGGACAACCGGTTTGGTTCGGTCCGCGCCGGCGGCGCCCGCCCAATCCACCGAGGGAAGATGCGGGCCCCTGACCCCGCCGGCGAAGCGGGAGTGTAGGAAGGCGTTTCCGGCCGCTTCAACATCGCCAAATCCCGGCTTGTGGACAACCAGCGGGAAACCGATGATCCTCGGAAACCCTTGTGTTTCAACGGGTTCTGGCGACGAGGTGGCGCGGCGGGACCCAGGGCACCCGGCCAGGAGGCGACAGCGCGCTTGCCCTATGTTTCGCGGGGGGTTCCGACTTTTCGCCTGCCACCCCCTCGCCGCCACCAGATCGTTTGTCCGGCTGGAGGGTGTCGATCTCCTGGAGCCGGGGCCTTTCCCGGGGGCGAGGCCCCCGGGGAGGAACCCTCCGGTCACTTTGACATTGCGGCCCTACACCCATACTCTTCCGACCGAACCGAAGAGTCACCCTCCCTCGCCGGTTTCGCTCCTCATGAAACGCACCTATCAACCAAACGTGCGCCGTCGCAAGCGCAAGCACGGCTTCCGCGTCCGCATGCGGACGCGGCACGGGCGCGCCATCCTCAAGCGCCGGCGTGACAAGGGTCGCCAGCGGATCAGCGCCTGAGGGCGCCGCTGCGCACCGGTCGGTGCGGGGCCACCAGTCATTCGCCAGAATCTTCCAGAACGGCGAAAGACGAAGGTGCGGTGACGTGGTCGCCGTCGTCGCCCCGGGCGAGCCGGGGCCTCCCCAGGTGGGGGTCGTGGCAGGGAGGAAGGTTCGCAACGCGGTGCGCCGAAACCGCGCCAAGCGTAGGTTGCGGGCCGCTCTCGAGCGGGTCACGCTGGCCGAGGACACGGCGTACGTCGTGATCGGAGGGCCGCTGGTGCCCGACGTCGAGTTCGCCCGGCTGGCGGGCTGGGTGTCGACGGCTATTGGAGGCACGGACGGTGAAGGATCGACCGGGACGGCAGGGGCCGATGGGTCGAGTCGCGCTCGGCCTGATCGGCGCCTACCAGCGGTGGGTGTCCCCAGCCACGGCCGGTCGCTGCCGTTACCTCCCCACCTGTTCGGAATACGCCGCCGAGGCGATCGGCCGGCACGGCATCATCGCGGGTCGAGGCTCGCCATCGGGCGGATCGGTCGTTGCCATCCGTTCCATGAGGGCGGCTACGACCCGGTGCGCCGCGCCGTTCCCCGGCGTCGGGCCGCCTCTGCCGAGGCGGGGCGATGAACCCGTTCACCGCCCTCGTCAATGCGCTGGCTCGATCCTCACCTTCTTCTACGACATCATCCCCAACTACGGCGTCGCAATCATATTCCTGACTCTTATGGTCAGTTTCCTTCTCTTCCCGTTGACGTTGAAGCAGACCCGGTCGATGAAGGCGATGCAGGAGATCCAGCCGGAGATCAAGCGGATCCAGAAGGAGTACAAGGACAACAAGGAAGAGATGCAGAAGCAGATGATGGCGCTGTACCAGGAGCGGGGTGTCAACCCCGCCGCCGGCTGCCTCCCGCTCCTGCTGCAGATGCCGATCTGGTTCGCCCTGTTCCAGGTGTTGGGGTCTGCCCGCCGATCCCGCCAACCCGGGACAGCTGACCGGTACCGCCATCGACGAGTCCTCCGGCGCTGGGCCAGGCTTTGCTCAACAACAACGCCGACTTCCTCGGCATGCACCTGCTGCAGACGCCGGGCCAGGCGTTCTCCTCGTTTGGGCTCCCCGAAGCACTTCCCTACATCATCCTCGTGCTGATCGTCATCGGCGCCGGCTACTACCAGACGCGCCAGACCACCAAGCGCGCCGCCGCCTCCGGCCAGGCGCAGAACCAGCCGGCCGGCATGCAAACGGTCATGAAGGTCATGCCGGTCCTCTTCGGCTTGTTCTCCTGGAACTTCCCGACTGGGCTCGTCCTCTACTTCGCCACCTCGAACCTTTTCCGCATCGGTCAGCAGGCCACGATCTTCTCCCTGGACGAGCGGAACGCCGCCGCCAAGGCTCGGCCGGTCGCCTCTTCCCCGGCGAGCGATCCGGCGTCGATCCGGTCACCGATCCCGGGCCGGCAAGGGGGCCCGCCCCCAACGTCAGCAAGAAGCGCAAACAGCGCAGGAGGAAGTAGGCAATGGAGTGGATCGAGGCGTCGGCCACGACGGTCGCAGTCGCCATCGAGGCGGCGATGGCCGAGCTGGGCATCACCGATCGAGCCGAAGCGGTCGTCGAGGTTCTCCAGGAACCCAAGCCGGGCTTCCTCGGGATGGGCAAGCAGCAGGCCGTGGTGAAGGTCAGCCGAAAGGCCACGGCGAAGAGCGGGAACCGGCGCCGCAACCGGGGAAACCGGGGACGGGGAGCAGGGGAACTCGAGAGTACACCGGAAAGGGCGCCGGTCGAAAATCCGAAGGGGGAAACGGCGGCGGTTCGCGCAAACCGGCTAGCGGCCCCAGATCATCCGGTCGGGGGAACAACCAGAGCCGATCACGCCAATCGACGGAAACACGGTCGGCGAGTGGTGAGGCGAGCGAAGGCGAGGAGCGGACGATGGACACACCAAAGGTCGATGAAGCCACGGTCGCCGAACAGGCCGCGGTGGCTCACCGGTTCATCGAGGGCCTGCTCAACGCATTCGGGCTCGAAGGCACGGTCACCTCGCGCGTCGAGGAGGACACGGTTCACATCGACGTCAACGGCGAGCAGACCGAGGCGCTGGTCGGGAGCAAGGGAGCGGTGATGCAGGCGGTGCATGAGATCCGCGACCGTCGTCCAGCGTCCACGGCGTCGGCGCCACAGATGCGCCTCGAATCGCCGGCTACACCGAGCGCCGGCGCGAAGCGCTCCGGATCTACACCACCAAGCTGGCGGAACAAGTATCAACGACGGCGGTGAGGTGATGCTCGAACCGATGAATGCCGCCGACCGCAAGGTGGTCCACGACACGGTGGCGGAGATCGAAGGGGTGCGCTCGTTCTCCGAGGGCGAGGATCCCGATCGGGCCGTCGTAATCGCTCCGACTGGGTGAGCCCTCGTCCCGTCGGCGCCTAGCGGCATTGTAATCAATGTCTGTCCCGAGCGTTTCACGTGAAACCTCGCCCCGACGTCCTCGAGCGGATCGCCGACTGGCTCGGGTTGACCCTCGACCCGCACAGGTCGAGACCCTCGCTGCCTACGCCGAATGGTTGGTCGAGGAAGGCGCGGCGCACGGGGGCCTCGGACCGGAGAAGCCGACCGGATCTGGGACCGGCACATCGCCGACTCGTTGGCGTTCGCCATCGGCCTCCGACCCACCGCCACGTCCTCGACGTCGGTTCGGGAGTCGGTCTCCCAGGGATACCGCTGGCGATCGCCTTTCCCCGCGCCGCGGTGACGCTGCTCGACCGATCCGGCCGCCGCACCGACGCGATGCTGCGGGTGGCGAAGATCCTCGCCCTCTCCGTGACGGTCGTCACCGGAGAGGCACACCGGCACCATGGAGCCTACGACCGGGTGGTGATGCGCGCCGCGCTGCGCCCGGATCGCGTCACCGAGCTGCGGCGCCTGGTCGAGTCGGGTGGCGACATCGTCGTCGGCATCGGCCGAACCGGTCGACCTCCGGAGACTCCTTCGGAGGGCTCGTTGATCCACGTCGGTCCGGAGGTCCTTGAAAACGGGGCCTGGCTGCTTATGATCCCGGTTGCGTGATCACCGACATCCACGATCCTCCCATCACGAGGCACGCCACCGTCGTCGCCCTGGCCAACCAGAAGGGCGGCGTCGGCAAGTCGACGACGACCATCAACCTGGGGGCGGGTCTGGCGCTGCAGGGGGAGAGAGTGCTCCTGGTCGACATCGATACCCAGGCCAACACGACGTCAGGGCTGGGAATCGACCGGGAACGGCTCAGCCGAACGATCTACCATGTCCTGGTCGAGGACACCACGATCGACAACGTGATCGAACCGACGTCGCTGCGTGGTCTCTTCGTCGTGCCGGCGAGCATCGAGCTGGCCGGGGCCGAGATCGAGCTGGTCAGCCTGCTCGCTCGCGAGACCAGGCTGCGGAATGCGCTCGACAAGGTCCGCGCCGACTTCGACTTCATCCTCGTCGACTGCCCTCCGTCGCTCGGGCTGCTCAGCATCAATGGGCTGACCACCGCCGACGAGGTCCTCATCCCGATCCAGTGCGAGTACTACGCCCTCGAAGGGGTGGGGTTGCTGATGCGGAACATCGGGCTGGTCCGGCAGCAGCTCAACCCTGAGCTGGATGTAGAGGGAATGCTCCTCACCATGTTCGACGGTCGGACCACCCTCTCGTCCGATGTCGTGCGGCAGGTCCACGAGCACTTCGGTGAAACCGCCTACCGGACCGTCGTGCCACGCACGGTACGACTCTCTGAGGCCCCGTCGTACGGGGAGCCGATCGAGGCGTTCGACCCGATGTCCCACGGGGCCATCGCCTACCGGGAAGTCGCCCGCGAATTCAGGAGGCGTCATGGCCAAGCGTAGGAGTGGCCTGGGTCACGGGCTCGAGGCCCTCATCCCCGCCACGAGCTCACCAACGGGGTTGCACACCATCGACCTCGACCGCATCGAGGCCAACCCGCAGCAGCCCCGCACCCAATTCGACGACGAGACGCTCAACGCTGGCTGCCTCGATCCGTGAGGTGGGGCTCCTCCAGCCGGTGATCGTACGGGCGCTCGGGAACGACCGGTCGAGCTCATCGCCGGTGAGCGCCGGTGCCGTGCGGCCCGCATGGCGGGCCTCCTGGAAGTCCCTGCCATGGTGCGTGAGGCCGACGAGCCCCGTGCCAGCCTCACCGAAGCGCTCGTCGAGAACCTCGCGCGCGAGGATCTGGGGGCGCTGGAGGAAGCGGCCGCCTTCCGGCAGCTCATCGACGACTTCGGGCTGACCCACGACGAGGTCGCCGAGGCGGTGGGACGGAGCCGCAGCGCCATCAGCAACACGGTGAGGCTGTCCGACTCCCGCGCCGGTCCACCGCCTGCTCGAGCAGGGCAACCTCACCGCCGGCCATGCCCGTGCCCTGCTCGGACTGGAGGACGCCGCCTATGCCGCCCACATCGCCTCCCGTGCCGCCGAGGAGGGTTGGTCGGTCCGGCAGGTCGAGGACGCCGTGCGCCTGAGGACCCGGCCCAACGGCGGTCGGCACCGAAACCAAGGAAGGTCCGCCCGCCACCATCATCGAGCTCGAGACCCGGCTGTCCGAGCACCTCGGCACCCCGGTCGACATCGAACACGCCGCCAAGGGCGGCAGGCTGGTCATCCGGTACCGTTCCTTGGACGACCTGGAGCGCATCTACCGCAACCTCTTGGCCTGAGTCTCCCCGCCCCTCTTGGGGGGTGGCATTCGGCACGGCCCGAAGGCCGGCACGGATGACGGGGAGGGGATTTCGGCGCCGGTGAGTCGGACCACCGCACCATGCTGCTTGGTCACCTATTATGTTATCTGGCGCCCAACAACGTGCGGATGCCCTCGGCGGCCGACCTGCCGACGGAGGCGTCCATGGGCGCCTTGGCGACGATGATGGCCGGTGGCCTGGTGTCCTGGAGCATCGGGACCGACCGACCGGTGGCGGTAAGGCCCACCGACTGGGCGACGGCGGCCACGATCTTCGCCGGCGGCCAAGTGGCTGTGCGTGGAGGCGAAGTAGAAGACCGCAGGCTCCCCGTCCGCGGAGTGGCGAAGGCCACGACGAAGTCGGCTCCCATTCGGTTGGCCCACGCCACGCGGACCTGCTCTGCGGGGAAGGTGTCGGCGCTGCGGGAGAAGACCGGGTGCCCACCGAGCCGCTGGATGGCGGTGGCGAACTCGACCGCCGCCTCCCAGCAGCCGGCGGCCTCACCCTCCGATCGGCAGAAGGCGTCGACGTACACCCGCTGCCCGGCGAGATGGGTGGGGAGCGATGCCAGCCACTGCCGCTCCCGTACCGCCTGCCGGCCGTCCTTGTGGGGGGCGCGGGCCATCAACTCGAGCTCGGACACCACCTCGTTGCCGGCGATGCCGTCTTCCGCCATACACCGGTTGGCCTGGAAGTCGAGCAGCGCCAGCATGTCGGGCCCGAAGGTCCCGTCGACCTTGCCGGCGTCGAAGCCCAGGGCATTGAGCCGGCCTTGTCGCCGGACACGTCGTCGCCCCGCATCATCGGGACGCGGTGGTAGAGCATCCGGTCACCGAGGGTGAACCCGGCATCGACCGAGCGCGCCAGGTGTCGGGGCCCACGATGCCGTCCGGGGCGAGGCCACGCTCCTTCTGGAAGGCGGCAACGGCGCACGGTATCCCGACCGAAGACGGCGAGTTCGTCCTGATCAAGGAGATAGCCGAGGGCGGTCAGGCGTTGCTGGATGTCGCGGACCGGCTCGCCCTCGTCACCGAGCCGATAGAGCCTCACGGCTCCATGGTCTCACATCGTCGGTTTCAGGCGAGAAACTCACCCAGCTCGGCCACGAGTTGCGCCTTGGAGCGGGCGCCGATCAGCCGCTTCGCTTCCTGACCACCCTTGAACACGATCATGGTGGGGATGCTCATCACCCGGTAGTCCATGGAGATCTGCGGGTTCTCGTCGACGTTCAGTTTGGCCACGCTGAGCGTCGCGGAGTGCTCGCCGGCGATCTCCTCGAGCGGGGCCTCCATGGCCCGGCACGGACCGCACCAGGCGGCCCAGAAGTCGACCAGCACCGGCGTCTCGCCGTTGATGATGGTGTCGAAGTTGTCGCTGCTGGCGACGACGGTGTTGGCTCCCATTGGCTCTGGCCCGGAGGCCCCACCTCCTCGGAGGGTCGGTCGTATTAGCGGTCGGTTGGTATCGGTTTCAACAATCGGGGGGCCGGTTCATTCCGGCCGGCGAGTCGCCTTCTTGCCGGGGTCAGCCATGGCCGAGATCACGGTCCTCGAGCCACCGCTCGGCGTCGAGCGCTGCCTGACAGCCCATCCCGGCGGCGGTCACCGCCTGGCGGTAGACCTTGTCGACCACGTCGCCGGCAGCGAAGACCCCGGGCACGCTCGTCTGGGTGGTACCGGGGCGGGTGAGGATGTAGCCGGCCTCGTCGGTATCGATCTGGCCGGCGAACACACTTGTGTTCGGGGTGTGGCCGATGGCGACGAAGACGCCGTCGGCGGCCAGCTCTGCGGTCTCGCCGGTGACCACGTTGCGGGTGCGAACCCCGGTGACGGTCTCCCCGCCCAGGATCTCCTCGACGACGGTGTCCCAGACCACGTCGATACGCTCGTGGGACAGCACCGCGGTTGGCCATGATCTTCGAGGCACGGAACTCGTCGCGGCGGTGGATGACGGTCACATGGGAGGCGAACTTGGTGAGGAAGGTCGCTTCCTCCATCGCGCTGTCGCCGCCCCCCACCACCACGAGACGCCGATCGCGGAAGAAGAAGCCGTCGCAGGTGGCGCAGGCCGACACCCCGTGGCCACGGAGGCGTTCCTCGCCGGGCACGCCGAGCCAGCACGCCGAGGCGCCGGTGGAGATGACGACGGTCTCCGCCCGGTGGCGCTCGTCCCGACCCAGACCTGGAAGGAAGTCGAGGAGAAGTCGACCCGGGTCACGTCGGCGGCGACGATCCGCGTGCCGAACCGCTCGGCCTGTTTGCGGAACTGCTCCATCAGGTCGGGGCCCATGATCCCGTCGGGGAAACCGGGGTCGTTCTCGACGTCCGTGGTCAGCATGAGCTGCCCACCCCGCTCGAAACCCTCGATCATCAGGGGGGCCAGGTCGCGCGGGCGGCATACACCGCGGCGGTCAGCCCGGCCGGTCCCCGACCCGATCACCAGCAACTGCTCGGTGGGCATCTGCTCGGTGGCGTTCACCGGCTCGTCGGCCGATGGCTGGTCAGACACTGGCTTCCTCTCCGCTCCCGCCGGCCTTGGGGAGCCGGCGCCACCACAACAACATCCCGACCAGCAGGAATGCCTCCCAGGATGAGGTAGGCCGGCTCGACGCCCACCAGCTCGGCGAGGAGACGGAACAGGCCGATCAACAGGAAGATGAGGACCAGGGTGGCGAGCATCGCCGCCACCAGCCCGACCGCCCCCCAGGTGACCCACCCCTTGACCCGGTCGACCGTCATCGTGCGGATCCGGGTGGCGACGGTCTCGAGCAGGTCGGCGATCTTGGCCGGATAGTCCTCCATGCGGCGGCAACCTAGGGCCGGCCTGGGCAACCAGCTTCTAGGGACTCGGCGACGGGGACCTCGGTGAGCACCGTACAGCTGGCGGCGTCATGGACGAGGAGGTGCACCGACCCATCCGCCGCGGTAGTGACGGTGAGCACGGTCGGGCCGAAGTCTGCCAGCGTCACGGCTCCCACCACCTCGGTCGCGGTGAGCTCGCTCCGTAGGCAACAGCGGCGGAGCCACACAGCTACCTCGAGGGCAGCGTCGGCGTCGGCGATGGCGGACTTGGCGAGAAGTGCGGCGGCAACCAGGGAAGCGACCGCGGCGCATCGGCGGCGGTGGCGCTCTCCTCAGAGCTGAGTCGGTCGCCGGTCACCTCCTCCCACACGAGAGCGAGTTCGGCGACGGTCACGCCCACCGTGGCCGCCTCGGTCGCCCCGGCGGAGAACAGGGCTTCGTCATCGCCGTCTGTTGCGGCAGCGGCTGTGGTCGTCGCCGAGGACTGGCAGCGACTCCACGCCGGCGGTGTCTTCGGTGAGCGCTTCCGCGGTCGATGCTTCACTCGATTGCATGGCCGTGGTCGCCGTGTCGGCGGCGACGATCTCGGCGCTCGCGTCGTCGTCATATTCCAGGGACAGCGACCGGATGGCGTTGCCCCCACCACCAAGGCGACGAAGACCGCCGCAACCGCCACCAGCGGCCCCCACGGGAGCCCACTCCGGCCGGGACCTGGGGCTCCTGGCCGGTACATCGGCCACCGGCGTCAACTGGTCGGCGATCGCGCGGCGAAGCCGGCGCGACTCCAACTCGGTGAGGGCGGTCGCCGGTTCGTCAACGAGCGGGGCCAGGGCGGCGAGGGCGATCCGCTGGTGATCCAGGTCGGCGGAGCACTGCTCGCAGTCGCCGACCTCGGCCGCCACCAGCCGCGCTTCGGAGTCGGACAGCGTTCCCGCCACCAGCGCCATGATGCGATCGGGGTCGTGGTGGTGCATGGTCATGCCTCGGTTGGATGCCGGTTCGGGGGGCTCAGGTTCCCGAGCTGTTCGGCGAGCAGCCGACGGCCGCGGAACAGTCGCGACTTCACCGTGCCGACCGGCACCTCGAGGGCGGCGGCCGCAGTGTCCAGCGCCAGTCCTTGGAGGTCGACCAGGATGATGGCGGCGCGGAACTCGTCGGGGAGCTCGGCCAGAGCCCGTTCCACGGCGGGCCTCAGCTCGACCGCCTCGATGGCGGCTGTCGCCCGGGGGTCGGGCTGGTCGTGATGCTCGGGCAGCGGGTCGGCCGGCTTGCGTTGCGCCCGGCGCAGATGGTCGTAGCAGACGTTCATGGTCACCCGGTACAGCCAGGTGGTGAAGGCGGCCTCCCCACGGAAGCGGTCCGCCTTGCGGAACAACGTGACGAACGTGTCCTGGGTGGCATCGAGCGCCGCCTCACGGTGGCGCAGCATCCGCAGGCAGGTGGCGAACACCCGGTCCTGGTGGGTGCGCACCAGCTCGTCGAAGGCGCCCATGTCGCCGGCGAGGTAGCGCTCGACCAGGGCCTGATCGGTGGAGGCATCGCTCATCGGGTGAAGGTGACGTCGCCGATCTCGCCCACGAAGGCTCCCCCTCCGGTGTCCGGGAGAGAGGTGAGCCACAACAGCCACACGCCTGGGTCCCGATCGGGCAGGGCCGCAATGGTGGCGTTGTCATCGAGCGTGCCGGTGGCGACCATCTCCCAGCCGTCGAGGTCATCGGGCACGGTGGCCGCCCAGCCGATCTCGTAAGAGATCCCAGCGTCGCCGATGATGCGCACCGCCCGGGGCACCTCGGCGGGCGTGAACATCACACCGACTCCCGGCTTGAGCGACGACAGCGGGCTGAAGTAGCGCTCGGTGTGCCAGGTCGTGGTCCGATCGCCGTCGTGGATCAGCGGGATGTTCGCCTCGCCTTCGGTCCGGTTGTCACCGAAGGGGTCGTAGGAGCGGGCGGTGACCGGGATCACCTCTGCTTCGTCCGTGTCGTCCGGCGGGGAGCTGGGCACGACGGCGTCGGGGTTCTGCACCGCCGGTTCCTGTGGTGTCGCCGGGAAGAGCAGCGGCGAGCCCGGGTCGACGTCGATCGTCAACCCGAGCGCGGTGAAGACCAGTGCTGCTCCCAGCAGGATCGCTGCCGGTGTCAGCCACCGCCACGACCAGGCGCCGTCATTGGCGGGGTCGGCCGAGTAGGGCGCCGCCCGGATCACGGTGGCCAGCTGGGCGGCGTCGACCGCACCCGCCTCGGCGCCGGCGAGCACGTCGTCGATGCTGCGAGGAAGCCCGTCGACGACCTGAGAGAGGCGCACCTCGGTGCTGTCCGACCCGATGATCGCCTGGCGCAGGGTGGCCGCCAACGCCCGGGTGTCCTCGGCGGCGGTCGTCGTGATCGGCTCCCGACCGAAGGCGCCGAGCTTGGCCGGATGGGCCGCCGAGAACTGGACCGCTCCACCGTCGATGGCGCCGTGGACCACGCCGGCGGCATGGAGCGACGCCAGTGCTTCGGCGAGGCCGGAGGCGTTGGGGAGGAACTCCTGGACGGGAAGCGTGTCCCCGGCGTGGAGCCGGTCGGCGATCGAGACACCGCCGTTCCACTCCAGCACGGAGAAGACGGTGTCGCCTCCGGAACCGTCGGCCACCTCGTACACCTTCGCCAGGTGCATGTGGGCGACCCGGGCGGCGTCGCGGACCGCCTCGGTATAGAGGCGGCGGCGTTCGACCGAGGCCGAGGCGTCGAGCGAGCGGATCAGGACCGGGCGATCGAGGGCGGTATCCGTGGCCAGCCACTCCTCGACATCCCCGTCGCGACCCAGCCGAACCTGGGTCTGGTAACGCTCCGGGAGCTTGGGAGCCACAGATCCTCCTGGATCCCGAGGTTACTCCCGTTGTCTTGTTTCTCCTCCCTACGTTGTCTTGTTCTCGTCCCCCTGTGGGGGACAGAGAGGAGTGGCTGCAGAACGGGCCGTAGGCAAGACGGCAGACGAGGAGGGGGAGCTGCCAGCCCGTGCCCCACCCCAGTCGTGCTTCTCGCTTGCGCTCGCCTTCTCTCCCCTCGCCAAGAGGGGAGGGAAAGGTGCTCAGCGGCCGGAACGGAGCAGTGCCAGCGGGTCGGGGAGCCGGACGAAGCCCTCGCTCTCGTAGAGGGCGATGGCGCACCCGTTGTCGAGCTGGGTGTTGAGCAGCATCACGTGGGCTCCGGAGGCCCGGGCCTTGCGCGCCGACACCCGGACCAGGGAACGGCCCATGCCCTGCCCCTGCCAGTCGGGGTGCACCGCCACCCGTTGTAGGTAGCTGATGGCGCTGCCGTAGCCGACCACCGCGAACCCGGCCGACCGTCCCGACCCGTCGCGGATGACGAGGATGCTCGACGTTCCCGTTGCCTCGATGGCTTCGGTGAGCCCGTGGCGGTCGAAGCGCCAGAAGTCAGAGAAGGCGGCGCTGTCGATGGCGAGGAGCTCGTCGACGTCGATATCGTCGACCTCCACCACGAGATGGTCGGGAGCCCGCACCGGGCGGTCGAGGCTTCGCCGCATCAGGGCCAGGTCGATGAACGGCTCGTAACCGGCGTCGCGCCAGGTGCCGAGCGAGTTCGCCGGCAGCGGCGGCGATACCACGGAGTCGGCGCCGAGCTGGCGAAGTTCCGCGGTGCACGCCTCGAGGAACACCGATCCGCCCCGCACCAGCCGGAGGGTTGCTTCGGGGATGTCATGGTTCCAGGGCCGGGCGTCCGCCCGGTACCAGCCCTTCCGGAACGACACGGGCCCGGGCCAATCGCCGCGATGCCCGATGCGGAAGGCGCTGTCGGCGACCGCCATGTCCTGGTTCCCCTCCACGGCTGGACCTGGTCGGCGAACCCTACCCGGTTCCCACCAGGCTCTGGTCGGGTGGACATGTCAGCCGCCAGGCGGCGGCGGGGTGGGGCCGCCGGGAGCTCACCATTGGCGAAGCGTGGCAAGAACGGCCCACGACGGGGTAGGGGCCCCGTCTGTGGGAGGAGCCGAGCCCTGCTCGGCGGGAATGTCCAGCGCCAGCCGCCCGGGTATATCTCTGTCAACATGACCGGATGAGAGTGGCGCTGGTCACCCACGAGATGTCGATGGAGCACGACACCGGCTACGGGCACCCGGAGCGGGCGGCTCGCATCCCGGCGGTGGTCGGTGGTGTTCGGTCGGCCGGATACCCGGTGATCGACCTCGCCGCAGAGGCGGCCACCGACGAGGCGCTCACCCGGGTCCACACCAGGGGCTACGTGGAGGCGATCCGCCGCTTCTGCGCCAGCGGCGGTGGAGCACTCGACCCGGACACCGTGGCCACCGAGGCGTCATGGGAGGCGGCGCGGCTCTCGGCGGGATCGGGGCTGACCGCGGTCGACGCCCTGGTGGCGGGATCGGCCGACGTGGGGTTCGTGGTGATGCGGCCGCCCGGGCACCACGCCCTGGCCAACCGGGCGATGGGGTTCTGCCTGTTCAACAACGTCGCCATCGCCGCCCGCCACCTCACCGCACGTGGTGAGCGGGTGGCCATCTTCGACTGGGACGTCCACCACGGCAACGGCACGCAACAGATCTTCTACGACGATCCCGGGGTGCTGTACGTGTCGCTGCACGAGTTTCCCGCCTATCCGGGGACCGGATGGATGACGGAGACGGGCGGCGGCGCCGGAGCCGGGTTCACCCTCAACGTGCCCTGGCCGACGGGCACCTCCGGGTCGAGCTACCGGCATGTCACCGATCGAGTGTTGAGCCCGGTGCTGAACCAGTTCAAGCCCGACTGGCTGCTGGTGTCGGCCGGCTACGACGCCCACCGCGCCGACCCCCTGGCCGGGCTCGGTCTGGTGGCGAGTGACTACGAGTTCATGGCAGGGCGGCTCGCCGAGGTGGTGCCGAGCGGCCGGATCGCCGTGTTCCTCGAGGGCGGCTACGACCTCGAGGCGCTCCACGACTCGGCGGCGGCCACGGTCCGGGGCCTTGCCGCCGGGCCGGGCGACGAGCACGTCCCGCCACCTGAACAGGGTTCCGCCGGGATCATCGCCGACGGCGTCGCCAGGATCGCCGCCCGTCACTGGGACCTCTGATGCCCGGCTTCGTCTGCGAGCAGTGCGGTGAGCCCTTCACCCTGTCGCAGTCCGTCCTGGACCGGTACCCCGGTTGGACGCCCCGGCTCTGCAACAGGTGCCGATCGACCGAAACGCGGCGGCGGTTCCACCCGTCGGCCAGCTCGGGAGGGCTCTCCGGGCGACGGCGTCTACACGGATGGGGGGGCCAGCCCCAATCCCGGGCCCGGCGGGTGGGGGGCGGTGTACGTGATCGGCGACGAGGTGGTGGCCGAGGCGCACGGCCACGACGCGGAGACCACCAACAACCGTATGGAGTTGACCGCCCTGGTGGAAGGCGTCGCCCTGGTCCCCGAGGGCGTCGAGTGCGCCGTATGGTCGGACAGCAACCTGGCGGTGCGCACCATCACCGAGTGGGCCGCCGGTTGGGAGCGGAACGGGTGGCGGCGCAAGTCGGGGCCGGTCGAGAATCTCGACCTGGTACAGCAGGCGTACCGGGTGTTTCGACGACGGCCCGAGCTGACGCTGCGCTGGGTCAAGGGCCACGCCGGGCATCGCTGGAACGAGTACGCCGACGAGCTCGCCAACCGCTGGAGGCTGTGACATTCCCGGGCCGACTTCGGCGTGCGGCGGCGATTCGGCGTGCACGGGACCGAAGTCGGCCCGTCCTCCCGCAGATGGGGCCACCTACCCCATCGCGGGCCGTGAAGTTCACCAAGATCAACCCGGCAGGGGGTCGGGTGGAGGGCCTGCGCCGGTAGCCTGACCGCTGTGATCCCTCGACGGCTGGAACCGCTTCTCGACGCGACTGCGGCGCCCCGCCGGCTGGCGGAGCGCTTCACCGCCGCCGGCAAGGACCCTCTACCTGGTCGGCGGCAGCGTCCGGGACGCATTGCTCGACCGGAGCGATGCCGACGGCGACCTCGACTTCGCCACCGACGCCCGGCCCGACGAGATCCGCGGCATCGTCGGCGACTACGCCACCAGCTTCGTGATGACCGGGCAGCGCTTCGGCACCGTCGGGGCGGTACGCGACGGGCGCATCTACGAGATCACCACCTTCCGCTCCGAGGTCTACCGCGCCGACTCCCGCAAACCCGAGGTCACGTTCTCCGACGACATCGTCACCGACCTCTCCCGGCGCGACTTCACCGTCAACGCCCTCGCCATCCGGCTGGGCGAGCACCCGGAGATGATCGATCCCTACGGAGGGCTCGCCGATCTCGCCGCCGAGGTGCTCCGCTGCCCACTCGATCCTTCGGTGGCGTTCGGTGACGACCCGTTGCGGATGGTGCGGCTGTTCCGCTTCGTGTCGAGCCACGGGTTCACCCCCTCCGCCGACGCCGTCGAAGCCGCCGGGGCGATGTCGTCGAGGCTCTCCGTCGTGGCGGTGGAAGCGGTCCAGACCGAGTTCGACAAGCTGCTGACCGGCGAGCACGTCGGTGCTGCCCTGTGGGGTCTCGTCGACAGCGGGCTGGCCGCCGAATTCATCCCCGAGGTGCCGGCGCTGGCCGTCGAACAGGACCCGGTCCACCGGCACAAGGACGTGCTGGCCCACACCGTCGCCGTGGTCGAGAAGACCTCACCGGACCTCACCCTTCGGCTGGCGGCGCTGCTCCACGACATCGGCAAGCCGGCCACCCGTCGCTTCGACGCCGACGGCGTCTCCTTCCACCACCACGAGGCGGTGGGGGCGAGGCTGGCGCGGGAGCGGCTCACCGGGCTGCACTACCCGACGAAGACGATCGACGAGGTGTCCGAGCTGGTCTTCCTCCACATGCGGCCCCACACCTACAAGATGGGCTGGACCGATGCGGCCGTCCGCCGGTACGTGCGCGACGCCGGGCACCTGCTGCCGCTGCTCAACGAGTTGGTGAGGTGCGATGTCACCACCCGCAGTGCCGCCAGGGCCCGAGCCATCGAGCGCCGGATCGACGAGCTCGAGGAGCGGATCGAGGAGCTCAGGGCCAAGGAGGAGATCGACGCCATGCGCCCGCCCATCGACGGGCACCAGGTGATGGCCCATCTCGGCCTCGAGCCGGGTCCGGCCGTCGGGGAGGCGATGGCGATGCTGCTCGAGCACCGCATCGAGCACGGCCCGTACTCCGCGGAAGAGGCCTACCGGATGCTCGACGACTGGGTGGCGGGCCGGGCCGGCTGACCATCATCAGGCCGCCGGCCGGCGTCAGCTGCGCGGGACCTGGGCCCAGGGGAGGTCCCGGTCGGTCCGGGGCTCGCCGGGCAGACCGAGCACCCGCTCGCCGAGGATGTTGCGCATGATCTCCGAGGTGCCACCCTCGATCGAGTTCGCCCTCGCCCTGAGGAACAACCACCGGGTGTCGCGGGGCGCCGAACCGGTCGACTGCGGCAGGCTGTGCTCGTAGGAGCCGTACAGCATCCCCTCCGGGCCGAGCAGCTCGACGGCGAGCTCGTAGATGCGCTTGTTCAGCTCGGCGTAGACCAGCTTGGCGGTGGAGCCCTCGGGGCCGGGGGTCCCCGAGCTCCGGTTCTGGTGGGCGCGGATGTTGGTCAGCCGCGCCGCCTCGGCCTCCACCCACAGCTGCATGACACGGTCCCGGTCGGTGGCGGAGCCCCCGGTGCGACGCCAGGTCTCGACCAGGTGCCCGATCGCCCCGGAGTTGCGGGGCACGACGGTGGCGCCGATGGCGACCCGCTCGTTCATCAGCGTGGTCAGCGCCACCTTCCATCCGTCGCCCCGCTCCCCGATGCGGTTGGCGTCCGGGATGCGGACGTCGGTCATGTAGACCTCGTTGAACTCGGCTTCGCCGGTGATCTGCCGGAGCGGCCGAACGTCGACCCCGTCCGCCTCCATGTCCATCAGGAAGTAGGTCAGTCCCTGGTGCTTGGGCAGATCGGGGTCGCTGCGGGCGACCAGCATTCCCCACTTGGCCACGTGGGCGACCGTGGTCCAGACCTTCTGCCCGTTGACCACCCACTCGTCGCCGTCGCGCACAGCCCGGGTGGACAGGCCGGCGACGTCGCTGCCGGCGCCCGGCTCGGAGAACAACTGGCACCAGATCTCGGCTCCGGTGAACAGCGGGCGCAGATAGCGGGCCTTCTGGGCGGCGGTGCCATGGGTCACCAGCACGGGGGCGCCCATGCCATGCCCGATCACGTCGACGGGTCGGGGGCGCGGGGCGCCGGCCCGGTCGAGGCGGGCGTCGACCACGTCCTGGAGTTGCGGGGCGATCCCCAACCCACCCTCGCCCTCCGGGAAGTGGACCCAGGCCAGCCCGAGGTCGAACTGGGCGCCCATGAACTCGTGGCGGTCGCCGCCGGGGTCGTGCTCGGCGAGGAGGCGGTCCGCCAGCTCGTCGACCAGGCCCTCGTCGGTGACGCCGGCGGTTCTGCGTCGCTGGTGCACCGGTCATGGTTCGGCCTCGTCTTCCGGTGGTGGCACGCTAGCGGTGCCGGGGCCGGCGCTCTCCACGGCGTGATCGGTCGCCGTGTCGCGCCGCTCCCGGATACGGCGCTCTGCCCACCGGACACCGAAGAAGGCGAGCACCACCGGGGCCACGAACAACAGGATCTCGTCCCATCCACCCTGATGGGCGATCAGCACGGCGCATCGCTCCGGCGCCACCTGCGTGCGAGGTCCCCGGCGTGGCTCATCCGGCGAGGATGAACAGCCCGAGCGAGGTGAGGCCGACCATCAACACCAGCATGGCATGTTGGGTGCGGGCCGCCGCCTCCTCGCCGAACTCGGCAAGGGCCCGGTCGTGGGCCAGCACCACGCCGGCGACGTGGCCGGTCACGATGATCAGGACCTGCAGGTACCAGACGACCTCCGGGCTCAGCCAGAAGGCGACCGTGCGGTCGGCAGTGCCGAACAGGTCCCAACCCATCCCGAACGGGTCGCTGGCGGCGGCGATCAGGATCTGCCCCTCGAAGAGGACCAGGGTCAGGTAGTGGGCGAGGGCGTAGGCGAGGGCGATCGGCACCAGTGTGTGGGCGAAGCGGTCGGCGATCTCCGTCGTGGACAGGCGCCCTCCGCCGACGGACGCCGAATACCGGCAGGCGAGGAAGTAGGCGAGGGCGATGACCCCGACCCACGCCAGCATCGCCAGCGTCCCGAACCACGGCTCGTCGCGCAGCCCGCCGGCGAGCCCGATCCACCACTCGGTCCCGGAGACGCCGTCGTAGGTGACCGTGCCGAGCAGGACGGCGAGCAGCCACCACAGGTGACGCCACGCCGGCGTCGCCGCCAGGGTGCGCAACCAGCCGGAGGGACGTCCCGATCCGGGGTCGAGGGTGAGGTCGGCGGGGGACATGCCGCCGAGGACCCCGAACCAGGTGTGGAACCCGTCGACCAGCCGCATCCCCGACACCGGCCCGGCGACCCGTCCGATGGCGACGACCACGGCGGCGAACACGAGGGCGGCGACCGCCAGGGTGCGAGGGTCCGAAGAGCTCGGCGACACCAGCTCCAACCAGGAGAACCCGAGCAGCGAGATCGTGGCGGGGAGCACACCGAAGCGGGCCACCAGGTCGGGTCGTTCGGCGACCCCGTCGTTGACGATGCGGGTGAGCCATCCCCACGGGCTGATCCACCGCCACCAGTCGCCGAGCAGCGGCGAGAGGAACGGGATCACCAGCCAGAACCCGATGAGGACGATCACCGGGGCCACGTTCAGCGAAGAGGCCGTGCCGTCGACGAGCCCGGCCACCACGGTCACGACGAAGATCACAGCCCCGAAGACGCGGAGCATGCGGCCGAAGCCGTTCGGCGACGCGGTGTCGGTGTCCGGGTCGTGCTCCCGCCCCTGGAGTCGGGGCTCCGTCCACAGCGCCGACACCATCAGGAACGACACGATCACCACCAGCCCCGCTCCGATGGCGAAATAGCCGACCGGGACCGGGAGGTCCGCCCTGCCTCCGAGCCCGTGGGCCAGGGCGGCGGCCGGGTCCAACGCCGCCAGCGCCGTCGTCGCCACGGCGATGGCGGCCCAGCGGCGGCGGCGCGGCCCTCCGCTCATGCCTCGGCGGCGGACCGGTGTCCGGAGGCCGGGCGGTGCTCGTTGACCTGGATGCTGAGGCCGTCGGGATCGGTGACCGCCAGCGAGCGGCCGAACGCCTCGTCCCTGATCTCACGCGAGACGTCGATGCCCCGCTCGGCCAGTTCGGCGGCGAGGCCCTCCAACGACCCCTCGGCGGTCAGGGCGAGCGCCACCTGTGACCCTGGCTCGACGGCCCCGGCGATGTGGAGCGCCAGCGACGCCTCCCCGAAGGACAGCTCGGACCAGTACCCCGACGAGGCGACGAGGAGGGCTTCGGGGAGCAACCGGCGATACCAGTCGAGAGACCTGTCCATGTCGGTGACCATGACGATGGTGACGGGTTTCACATCACGCTCCTCGATCGGGACCTTCCGGGCGGCCCTGAGCGTAAAGGGAGCTCGATGGAGGGTGCCGGCTAGAACGGGCCAGGCAGCACCGCTGAGGTTCATGCAGATATGCGTATACTCGATCGCATGTCGACAACTCGGTCCATGCGGGTCGCCGTCATCGGCGCTTCCGGCTATGCCGGCGGCGAGCTGGTGCGGCTGCTCGACGGCCACCCGTCGTTCCAGCTCTGCGAGATCGGGGCCGGAGCATCCGCCGGAGCGACGCTCGGCACCGTTCACCCGCACCTCGACGGCGGCGGGCGACGACTCGCCGCGGTGGACGCGGACACCATCGACGTCGATCTGGCCTTCCTCGCCATGCCCACCGGGGCCTCGGCGGCGCCGGCGGTGACGCTGGCCGAGCGGGGAATCGCCGTGGTCGACCTGGGAGGAGATCTCCGTTTCACCTCGCCGCAGCGCCATGTGGATGCCCACGGCCAACCCCCACCACACCCAGCCCAGATGGGCCGGTGGGAGTACGGGCTCCCCGAGCTGTTCGGCGACCGGATCAGGCACGCTCGCCGGGTGGCGGCGGCCGGGTGTTACCCCACGGCCGCCACCCTGGCCCTGGCCCCGCTGCTCGGCGACGGCCTGATCCGACCCCGGGTGGTGATCGACGCCAAGTCGGGGGTCACCGGCGCCGGCCGATCACTCCGGCCCGACCTGATGTTCGCCGCCGTCGACGGCAGCGTCACCGCCTATGCCGTCGGCAAGCACCGCCACCGGCCGGAGATCGAGCAGGCGTTGGAGGCGGTGGCCGGGGTGACGCCATCGGTGACCTTCACCGCCCACCTCGTCCCGATGACCCGCGGGCTGCTCGCCACCTGCTACGCCGAGGCGGTCGACGGCGTGACCCGGCAGGACCTCGTCGACTCACTGGCCAAGCGGTACGCCGCCGCCCCCTTCGTCACCGTCGTCGACGACCCGCCGCACACCAGGTGGGTGGTCGGCTCGAATCGCTGCCTCATCTCGGTGGATCTCGACGACCGCACCGGTTCCGTGGTGGCGGTGTCGGCGATCGACAACCTGCTGAAGGGAGCGGCCGGTCAGGCGGTCCAGTGCGCCAACCTGATGTTCGGCCTCGCCGAGGACGCCGGGCTCCCGACGTCGGGGGTGATGCCATGAGCCTCGGGCATGGTGCCCCCTCCCCGGTCAAGCAGCGGATCGCCATGACGATGGCCAAGGCGCGCATCTTCTCCGAGGCGGTGCCGTTCATCCGCGAGTACCGCGGTCGGACGGTCGTCGTCAAGTACGGCGGCGCCGCCATGGTGGACGAGGCGCTCCGGGCATCGTTCGCCGACGACGTCGCCATGCTCCACTTCTCGGGCATCAGACCCGTGATCGTCCACGGCGGCGGCCCGGACATCTCGGCGGCGATGCGCCGCCGGGGCGCCGAGCCCGACTGGATAGACGGGCTGCGGGTCACCGACGCCGACACCATCCGTGTCGTGCAGGCGACACTCGCCGGTGAGATCAACCCGGACCTGGTCCGGTTGGTCAATGCCCACGGCTCGGTGGCCGCCGGGGTGAGCGGGCTCGACGGCAACCTGCTCGTCGCCCGGCCCACCGATCCCCGGCTGGGGTTCGTCGGCGACGTGGTCAAGGTCGACCCCGGGCTGTTGGTCGCATTGCTCGACCGGGGGTTCGTTCCGGTGGTGGCCCCGCTCGCCAGGGGCGAGGACGGCGAGGTCTACAACGTCAACGCCGACGCCGCCGCCTCGGCGATCGCGGTGGCGATGGGCGCCTCCAAGCTGGTCTACCTCACCGACGTCGAGGGCCTGTACGGCGACGCCGCCGATCCCGAGACGCTCATCTCCAAGCTGCCCGTCGACGAGCTCGAGGAGATGATCGCCGCCGGGGCCGTTTCCGGTGGGATGCTCCCCAAGGTGCTCGCCTGCGTGGAGGCGAGCCGGGCGGACGTCGACCGGGTGCACATCCTCGACGGCCGGATCGAGCACGCGCTGCTGCTCGAGATCCTCACCCCGGAGGGGATCGGCACCATGATCACGGCAGAGGGGGAGGGATGACCAGTTCCATCGCCAACCGTCGTCGCCTGGTGCGCCGGTTGGTCGCCGACGGTGGCATCGAGTCCCAGCGCGACCTGGTGGCGAAACTGCAGGCGGCGGGACACCCGGTGACCCAGGCGACCATCTCCCGTGACCTCGACGCCATCGGGGCGGTCAAGGCGCGCACCGATTCGGGCGGGCACCGCTACGAGATCCCGGGCGAGCACCCGGGCCAGGGCGTGGACCGCGAGCTGGGCCGGGTCATCGACGAGTTCGTCGACGAGCTGGCCACGTCGGGCAACCTGCTGGTCATCCACACCCGGCCGGGAGCGGCGCACGTGGTGGGAAGCGCCCTCGACAACATCGGGCTGAAAGGGATGCTGGGCACGGTCGCCGGCGACGACACGCTGTTGGTGATCGCCGCCGAAGAGGTCGGAGGCGAAGGGCTACTCGAGCAGCTGGCGGCGCTGGGGGTGGAGGCGTGACCCGCGTCGCCCCCCAGCCCAGGGTGCCGGTGAAGCGGGTGGTGCTCGCCTACAGCGGTGGGCTGGACACGTCGGTGATCCTGCGGTGGCTGCAGGAGGAGTATGACGCCGAGGTGGTTGCCTACACGGCCGACCTCGGACAGGGCGAGGAGGTCGAGGAAGCGGGCCGCAAGGCACTCGCCACCGGCGCGGTGGAGGCCATCACCGAGGACCTCCGCCACGAGTTCGTCGAGGAGATGGTGTTCGCCGCGCTGCGGGCCAACGCCATCTACGAGGGGTACTACCTGCTGGGGACTTCCCTCGCCCGCCCGGTGATCGGGCGCGGGCTCGTCCGGGCCGCCGAAGCGACCGGCGCCGACGCCATCGCCCACGGCGCCACCGGCAAGGGCAACGACCAGGTGCGCTTCGAGTTGGCGGCCTACGCGCTCAAGCCGGACATCAAGGTCATCGCCCCGTGGCGGGAATGGGAGCTCAGGGGTCGGGCCGACTGCGTCGCCTACGCCGAGCGGCACGGCATCCCGGTGCCGACCACTCCGCAGATGCCCTACTCCATGGACGCCAACCTGCTTCACATCTCGTACGAGGGCGGGGTGCTGGAAGACCCGTGGGCGTCGCCTCCCGAGGACATGTTCCGGATGACCACCAGCCCGGTCGATGCTCCCGACGAACCCGAGCCGGTGACGGTTGCCTTCGTCGACGGGACCCCGGTGGCGGTCGACGGCGTCGAGATGGAACCCGTCGAGCTGCTCACCACGCTCAACGACCGCGGCGGGCGGCACGGCGTTGGCCGGGTCGACATCGTCGAGAACCGGTTCGTCGGCATCAAGAACCGCGGCGTGTACGAGACACCGGGTGGGACGATCCTCTACCACGCCCACCGCGCGGTGGAGTCGATCACCCTCGATCGCGAGGTCGCCCACCTGCGTGACGAGCTGGTGTCCCGCTACGCCGAGATGGTCTACAACGGGTTCTGGTTCTCTCCCGAACGGGAGGCACTGCAGGCCTTCATGGACCGGGTGCAGACCCGGGTCAACGGCGAGGCGAGGCTCATGCTGTACAAGGGCCAGGCGATCGTCTCCGGGCGGCGGTCGGACAGCCACAACCTGTACGACGAGGCCACCGCCACCTTCGAGGCGGACGACGTCTACGACCAGTCCGATGCCACCGGGTTCATCCGCCTCCAGTCCCTGCGGCTGCGGACATTCGCCGAGCACCGCGTCGGCGCCGGCGAGTGATCACCCGACGCCTCGTCACCGTCGAGGCGCCATCGATCGGATCATCCGCCGTCCCCGGCCGTCGGACCCCCATGTGGAACGCATGACCGAACGGCAGACCCTGTGGGGCGGCGGGTTCAGCTCGAGCCCGGGCGACGCCCTGTGGCGCTACACGGTGGACACGGTCGATCGGAGGCTGCTCGCCCACGACATCCGCGGTTCCCAGGCCCACGTCACCATGCTGGGCGAGCAGGGGATCCTGTCGCCGGCCGACACCGAGCGGCTGCACGAGGGGCTGGCGGCGATCGCCGCCGAGGCCGAGGCAGGGGAGTTCCGCTTCCTCGAAGGCGACGAGGACGTGCACAGCGCCGTGGAGCGCCGCCTCGTCGACATCGTCGGTGACGTCGGCGGCATGCTGCACACCGGACGGTCGCGCAACGACCAGGTGGCTCTCGACCTCAGGCTCTACCTGGTCGACGCCGTGGCGGCCCGGACCGCGGACATTCGCCGCCTGGTGGCGTCCCTGGCCGACCAGGCGGAGCAGCACTCCGGGACCGTGGTCCCCTCCTACACGCACCTCCAACAGGCGCAGGCGATGCCGCTCGGCCACCATCTGCTCGCCCACGCCTGGATGCTGAGGCGCGACGCCGAGCGGTTCGCCGCCGCCGGCACCCGGATCGCGGTCTCGCCTCTCGGAGCGGGAGCGGCGGCGGGGAGCTCGCTGCCACTCGACCCGGTGGCGGTGGCACGGGAGCTCGGGTTGCCCGCCGTGTTCGCCAACTCCATCGACGCCGTCGGCGCCCGCGACTGGGTCGCCGAGTACGTCTACGCCTGCGCCCAGACGATGGTGCACCTCTCCCGGTTGGCCGAGGAGCTGGTGCTGTGGTCGACGACCGAGTTCGGTTGGGTGGAGTTCGACGAGGCCCTCACCACGGGCTCCTCGGCTCTACCCCAGAAGCGGAATCCCGACATGGCCGAGGTGATCCGAGGGCGCACCGCCACCGTGATCGGAGACGTCACCGCCGTCCTCGCCCTGCAGAAGGCGCTGCCGCTGGCCTACAACCGCGACCTGCAGGAGGACAAGGCGATCGTGTTCCATGCCGACGACACGGTGGCGGCGGCGCTGGAGGCGATGGCGGCGCTCATCGGAGGGACGCGGTTCGAGCCTCCGCTCCCCGGTTCGTCGGTGCTCGCCCTCGACCTGGCCGAGGTCCTGGTCGCCCGGGGCGTGCCGTTCCGCCGGGCCCACGCGGTCGTTGCCCGGTTGGTGACCCGACTCGCCGCCGATGGCCGGCAGTTGGGCGAGGTCACCGCAGCCGAGCTGTCTGCCGCCGACCCCGCATTCGTGGCGGTGAAGACCTTGCGGTGCTCGACGTGACCCGGTCGCCGGGTACCCGGCGGACCCCGGGCGCCGCCTCGCCGGCATCCGTCGCCGCCCAGCTCGCCGCCCTGAAGTCCTGGCTTGGCGAGGCGGACGGCGCCTGATCAGGGCTCGAGGTCGAAGAACCGGCGCAGCCACTCCGAGCGCGACGCCAACCAGCGCAGCCCCGGCAGCGAGAACACGAACTGCGACACGCTCCCGAAGCGCTCGTGGATGACGGCATTGACCGCCAGGGACAGCACCATCGCCCGGCTGACGATGAAGAGCCAGCCGAGCGCCACGAGGCTGGCCCCGATCGCCCCGTAGACCTGCGACGCCCGGGCGATCCGGTCGGGGAGGATCAGCGTGCTGACCGCTTCCAGCACCGTGAGCGTCGTCGCCACCAGCACCGCGCCGGGGATGACGCTGCCGGGGTCGTTGGTGGACTTCGGGAGGACCAGCGACATCACGGTCCAGATGACGACATGGACGGCGAAGGAAGCTGCCAGCGAGACCCCGGCGACGGCGATGCCGAAGTCGTTGCGGAGCTTGTTGACCACGACGATCGCCAACGTCAGCCCGAGCAGCAGGCCGATGATGGTGACGACGGCTCGCACCGAGGCCTTGGGACGGACCGGGAGCCGCCACGCCAGGCAACTCGCCGCCACCAAACCCGGCTCAGGGTGCGTCCGGCCAGGACCACTCCGACCAGACCGCCGAGCACCGCCAGCCATCGCGTGGCGTTCGGTTGGGAGAGGGCGCTGTCGATCTGAGCCGCCAGGGCGCCGCCGATCCCCGCTTCACCGACATCGGTTTCGTCGACGATGTCGCCGAGGAAGCCGGCGATACCGACGGCGAACACGAGCAGCGGCACCACGAAGAGGAAGAGCCGGAAGGCGAGGGCGCTGCTCACCACCGAGCCCGCCATCTCCCGATCGCGGTCGTAGACCATGAGGGACACCTGGACGACCGGGCGCCCCCGGTGCCGTTCCAACAGCTCGTCGAGCCGGGCTTGGCTTGCGGCGAGCCGGCGGTGGCGACCGATCAGGCGTTCGATGCCGGTGACCGACAGCGCTTCCTCGGCTGGCGGTTCGCCCTCGAGTGTCGGGTCGACAGCGAGTGTCGGATCGGCTTCGACTGCGCGGTCGTCCTCGGTCACACCGTTCCCCAACGTGCTCGGCGGTCGTCGCCCAGCGGCGGCGAGTAGCCGCAGCGTAGGTCGGCGTCCGCCGCCCGGTGGGGGACCCCGGTGAGGCGACCCGGTGCTCGGCGAGCCTCAGGCGGCGACCCGGTCGCCGTCCCCGTGTCTTCGCTCGCCCTGGTCGACTGGCCCGCAGCTCGGGCAGGTCGGGTCCGGGCAACCGGCGACGGCCACGGCTGCGATCCCGGCGGCCGCCAGGGTGGCCGTGGCGACGGCGATGTGGTCGATGGCGTGAAGACGATCGAGAGTGTCGGTGTTCATCATGCCCACACCGTATCGGGCGGGTGTGACAAGTTTCTGCCCGGCCGACTTCGAGGCTGCGACACACCGAGTTGGCTACGCCGTGCTCTGCGGCAGGCTGTGAAGTCGGCCCTCCTCCGCAGATGGGGACCCCTAGCCCCATCGCGGGCCGTGAAGTGGTCGGCCGTCCGCCGCAGTGGGGCTCTACCCTCGACGGACTCGGTGCGGCGGCGATCGTCAGGCGGACGAGCCCTTGGCGGCGGTGGGTCGAGATCGGGCGCCGGCCACCAGGGCTACCGCGCCGAGGATGATCGGGAGGGCGATCCAGGCCTCACCCGAGAGGGTCTCGCCGGCGAGCCAGATACCGAGCAACACGGCCACGACCGGGTTGACGTAGGCGTAGCTGGTTGCCAGCGTCGGGCGCACGTTCTGCAGCAGGTAGATGTAGGCGGTGTAGGCGAGCGCCGAGCCGAAGGTGGCCAGGTACAGCAGCGCCAACCACCCACTCAGGCCGGGCGCCTGCTCCCAGCGCTCGCCGCGGACCCATCCCACCAGCAGCAGGACCGGGGCGGCGGCGAGCATCTGGGCGGAGCTCGACATCGTCCCCTTGGGCATGGCGATCCTGACCGCTCCACACCGAGCCGAACGCCCACGAGATGGGGGCGACTATCACCAGCGCGGTGCCGACCAGGTTGCCCTGGAAGTCGCCCTCGCCGGTGAGGATCACCACCCCCACCAGCCCGAGGGCCAGCCCCACCCACTCGCGGGCGCTCGGCCACGAGCCGAACACCCCACCCCACAAGCGCCGCCCACACCGGCATGACGGCGACGGCGGTGGCGGCGAGGCCCGAGCCGACGCCGAGCGATTCGGCGATCCCCACCAGGCCGACACCCCCGACCAGGAGAAAGACACCGACCTGGGCCGCACCCCACCACTCGGCCGGCGTTGGCATCGGAGTGCCGGCGCGTCTGGCCATGGCCAGCAGGAGTAGTCCGGCGAGAGCGAACCGGACGCCGTTGGCCATCAGCGCCGGCATCTCCTCGACCATGAAGCGGAGCGCCAGGTAGGTCGACCCCCAAACCACGTAGACCGTGGCGAGGGCGAGGGGCACCGCCAGCCGCCTGCTCCGGCCGGCGTCGAGCCTGGCGGCGGCGCTCACCGCCGAAGACCGTGTTGGATGATCGGGAACGTCGACGGCCGAAGGCGGTGGCGACGCATCGAGGGACCCTAACCGACGAGGAGGCGGCGCTCGACGGCCCCGGGACGGGTCGGCGGAGCCGATAGAGTCGTCTTCGGAGGTCGGAATGAAACTGCACCGCTACGAAGACACCGCCACGTTCCCTTTCGGGCACCTGCTGGTTCGCGACATGGTTCCCGAGGGTCTGGAAGGGCTGTCCATAGCCGAGATCGAGGCGCCCATCGGTGCCGACAACCCGCCGTATGCCGCCGCCTCGGCCGACAAGGTATACGTGGGGATCACCGGCGACATCGAGTTCCGTAGCGGCGAGGAGACGGCGCGGGTTCGCCGCGGTGACGTCCTCGTCGTCCGTGCCGGGGAGACGTACTCGTACCACAACGGCGGCTACGAGATGGGGCGCCTCCTGCTACTCCAGATTCCCCCAGAGGCGGGTAGCTGAACGGGCCTTCACCCCGCCAAAGCGAGCCCGCGGTACACCGCGGCGAAGTGAAGCGTCGAGGCGGCGACGACCAGGACGTGGAACGCTTCGTGGTACGAGAAGACACGGGGCCACAACCGCGGCCGCCCGGTGACCAGCATGACCATGCCGACGGTATAGAGGACGCCACCGGCCACCAGCAGGACGACCGAATGCCCAACCGGCGGTGGTCGCCACCCAGGGGAGAAGGATGAGCCCGATCCACCCCAGCGTGGTCATCAAGGTGATGCCGAGGGTGTTTCGCTCGACGGGGAAGAAGACCTGCTGGGCCACGCCGGCAAGCGTGATACCCCATGCTATGGCGAGCACGGCCACCGTGGTCCATCCGTCGGTGGTGAGCACGGTGACCGGCGTGTAGCTGGCTGCGATCAGCACGAAGATCATCGAATGGTCGGTGCGCTGCATCCGCTGTTTCCATCGCTCCGACCACGGGATCGAGTGGTAGAGGGAACTCGTCGTATACAGCCCGATCATGCCCAGGGCGAAGACCACCACGGCGATCTTGGTGCCGGGTGACGGTGCCTTGACGAGGAGCACGACCCCGCCGATGAGAGCCACGATGGCTGCGGTGGCATCGATCAGCCCGCGAACCGGGTTGAGCATCCGGCCGAGCCTGACACGCTCGAGCGGCGCCGATTGGTGGCGGGGACCTGGCATCAGTGGACGATACCGGAGCCGCCGGGCTACGCGGTGCCGGCGCCGGGGCCCGATCGGCACCCCGGCATGGGGGCGAAGGGGACGGAGCCCCCCGAGGGTTGACATAATCGCCCCGTGGGGATCAGGATCGCCAACTGCTCCGGCTTCTTCGGCGACCGCGCCTCGGCTGCTCAGGGAGATGGTCGACGGCGGCCCCATCGACGTCCTCACCGGCGACTACCTCGCCGAGCTGACGATGGTGATCCTCGCCCGCCACCGGATGCGCGATCCCCACGCCGGGTACGTCCCCACCTTCCTCGACCAGCTCGCCGAGGTCCTCGGCGCCTGCATCGACCGGGGGATACGGGTGGTGGCCAACGCCGGCGGCCTCAACCCGTCGGCGCTGGCCGGTGCGGTCGGGGACCTCTCCGCCAAGCTCGGGCTACGGGTTCGAGTGGCGACGGTGACCGGTGACGACCTCGGCGAGGGAGCCACGGAACTGGTCCACGCCGTGACCGGGGAGACCATGGCGGAACGGGCGGTTACCCCGCTGACCGCCAATGCCTATCTCGGTGGGTGGGGCATCGCCCGGGCCCTTGCCGAAGGGGCCGACGTCGTGGTGACCGGCCGCGTCGCCGATGCCTCGTTGGTGGTCGGGCCCGGCGGCGTGGCACTTCGGCTGGGATCGTCACGACTGGAACCGGTTGGCGGGGGCGGTGGTGGCGGGGCACGTCATCGAGTGCGGGGCCCAGGCCACCGGCGGGAACTTCAGCTTCTTCACCGAGGTGCCGGGCCTCGACGAGGTCGGCTTCCCCATCGCCGAGGTCGAGGAGGACGGGTCGGCGACCATCACCAAGCACCCCGGCACCGGAGGGATGGTCACGGTGGAGACGGTCACCGCCCAGCTGCTCTACGAGGTGGCCGGGCCCCGGTACCTCAATCCCGACGTCGTGGCCCGGCTCGACACGGTCGAGCTGGAACCGGCCGGGCCCGACCGGGTGCGGATCAGCGGGGATCACGGGAGAGCCGGCCCCCGCCACCACGAAGGTGGCAGCCACCGTCGTCGCCGGCTACCGCAACGCGGTGACCTTCGTGATCCCGGGGCTCGACGTGGAGGCGAAGGCGGCGGTCGCTCTCGCCGCGTTGTGGAGGCGGGTCGGCCCGCCGGAGTCGTTCGGATCGGTCGACGTGCGCCTGGCGCGCACCGACCAGCCGGATCCGCCGTCTGAGGACGCCTCCCACGCCACCCTGAGGGTGACGGTCACCGACCGTGACCCCACCAGGGTGGGACGGCGGTTCTCCAACGCCGCCGTCGAGCTGGCGCTGGCCACCTACCCGGGGTTCTTGCTCACCGAGCCACCAGGTGCCGAGTCGCCCCAGGTCGTGTTCTGGCCGGCGATCACACCCCAGCCGGTGTCGACGGTGACCATGGCCGGCGACACCATCGTCGTCCCGCCCAGCGAGCCCGGCGACGCCGGGGTGCGGACTCGTCCCGAGGCGGCGCCCGATCCCGCGGAAGCGGTTTGGACTCGGGGCCGACGGTGCCGGGCCCGCTCGGCCTCCTCGTCGGCACCAGGTCCGGGGACAAGGGTGGGGACGCGAACCTCGGGGTGTGGGCGCGTGGCGACGATGCCTTCGAATGGCTGGAGTCGTACCTCACCGTGCAGCAGATCCGGCGCCTGGTCCCCGAGGCGAAGGATGTCCCCGTCGAACGACATGTGTTCCGGAGACTGCGTGCGGTCAACTTCGTGCTGCGCGGCTACCTCGGTGAGGGTGCCGCTTCGTCGACCCGCACGCGATCCCCAGGCGAAGGCGCTTGGCGAGTTCCTACGGGCGAGGGTGGTCGATCTCCCCACCGAGCTGGTGGAGAGCACCGATGTCAGGACCCGCGGCTGATGCCCGCCTTCTTCAACGTCGCTGCAGGTACGCCGAACTCCCGCCACGCCTTGTACGACACGCCCTTGCGAGCGGAGTACCCGGCTACGTTGGCGATGAAGTTAGCCTCGAGCTCTGCCATGTTCGATGCCGTCTGCACCCTGGACAGGCTCTCCTCCAGGTCGATGCGCTTCTGGAGCAGATCGACGCGCCGGAGCGGGCTCGACTCCTTGTCGAGCTTGGCGGAGACGTCGGCGAGCTGGCGCTTGAGGCTGTCGACGCTGACCGGGCGACCCGGCCGCCGATCACCGAGGGCGCCGAGGTACGCATTGATCGCCCTCGACTCACGCCGGCCCTGGGCCAACGCCGCCTTGTGCTCTTGGGACATTGCCATGTATTCCCACCTTTCTTAGGGGTGTGGTGTCGTGATTGACCACGGCCACATTCGAGGGAACCGCGCTGCGCTGGATCCCGGGAGAGACTGACCGATGCGATACGAAATCGACATACGCCGCCTCGTCAAGCAGCCACTCTATACGGTCTACGAGCGGCGAATGCTACGAGCGTCTCGATCGCAAAGCCCTGCCGCATCATATCGGGGTGATTCACGACGGTCATCGCCGCTATGCGCGCACCGAACGACTGCCCGACTACGCCGCCAGCTACCGGGTCGGGATGGCGAAGTTCATCGAGTTCCTTCACTGGACCGACGAGCTCGGAATAGCCGCCGTCACGTGCTGGCTGCTGTCCAAGGAGAACATGCAACGTCCGGCCACCGAGCTGGAGCCTTACTACGACGTCCTGATCGAGATGTTCGAGCAGATTCCGGAGGCGGTGGCGGGCCAATCGGTTCGGGTCAGGTTCATCGGCAGCCTCGATCTCCTCCCCGGTCCGCTCGTCGATGCCGCCAAGCAGCTCCACGCGGCGTGTCCGGTCGGCGACCGGACCATCACCATCGCATTGGCCTACGGTGGACGGCAGGAGATCGTTGACGCCGTGCGGGAACTGGTGGCCGAGCTGGCCGACGACGGGGTCCCGGCCGGCGAGATCATCGAGCACATCGACGCCGAAGCCCTGGCCGCCCACATGTACGCCTCCGATATCCCCGATCCCGATCTCGTCATCCGCACCTCAGGGGAGGCAAGGCTCTCCGGGTTCCTGCTGTGGCAGTCCGCCTACGCCGAGTACTCCTTCGTCGACGTGTACTGGCCGGCGTTTCGCCGGGTCGACTTCCTCCGCGCCCTACGGGAATTCACCCAGCGACAGCGACGGTTCGGCCGCTGATGGCGGGGCTGGGGAAGGTGGCCGTCGTCGGGGCGGGCAGTGTGGGCGCCGCCGTCGCCTACGCCTCGATGATCGACCGGGTGGCCGACGAGATCGCCCTCTACGACATCGACGGCCCGAAGGCGAGAGCCGAGGTGCTCGACCTGCGACATGGGCTGCAGTTCGTCGGGGGAGGGCGGATCACCGGTGGCGACGACGTCCAGGTGTGTGCCGGCGCCGACCTGGTGGTCTTGACCGCGGGCGCCAAGCAGGACCCGGGCCAGACCCGCATGGAGCTGGCGGGCGCCAACGTGGACCTGGTCCGCAAGGCGCTTCCGGCGCTCCTCGAGGTCGCCCCGGAGGCCATCGTGCTGCTGGTCACCAACCCGGTCGACGTCGTCACGTTCGTCGCCCAGGAGATCTCGGGGCTGCCGCACGGCCGGGTCATCGGCAGTGGGACCGTGCTCGACACGTCCCGCCTCCGCAACCTGCTCGCCGATCGACTCGGCATCGCGGTCAACAGTGTCCACGCCACGGTCGTCGGCGAGCATGGCGACACCGAAATCGTGTTGTGGTCGTCGGCGACCGTTGGCGGCAGCCCGCTCCTCGATGTCGTCGGCCCCGACGGTGGCCGGGTCACCGCAGGCGACCTCGACGACCTCCTCCACCGGGTGCGCAACGCCGCCTACGAGATCATCGTCGGCAAAGGGGCGACGAACCTGGCGATCGGCCTCGCCACCGCCCGCATCGTCGGGTCGATCTCCCGCGACGAACGGACGGTGCTCCCGGTGAGCGTCCGCATCGAGTTCGACGGCATCGGCGAGGTCTGCCTCTCCTTGCCAAGCGTCGTCGGCCGCCGCGGTGTGATGGCGCAGCTCCCGGTGTCGATGACCGAGGCCGAGCAGGAGGGGCTCCGGGCCAGCGCCGCCACCATCCGCTCGGTCATCGACAGTGTCAATTGATTCCTGGCCAGGCTCGTGTGGACGCCGGCCCGGAGGTCACGGCCCGCGATGGGGTAGGGGCCCCATCTGTGGGAGGAGGCGAGCGAAGCTCGCCGGGAGTTTCCAGCCCGCGATGGGGTAGGGGCCCCATCTGTGGGAGGAGGCGAGCGAAGCTCGCCGGGAGTTTCCAGCCCGCGATGGGTAGGGGCCCCATCTGTGGGAGGAGGCGAGCGAAGCTCGCCGGGAGTTTCCAGCCCGCGATGGGGTTGGGGCCCCATTTGTGGGAGGAGCCGTGCGAAGCACGGCGGGTGTTTCCAGTCCGGAAATCAGACACTGCGTTCGTCCTCCCCGAGGTGCTCCTGGTCGTTGAAGGCGCGCAGGCTCCAGACGTGACCGCCGGCGAGCGGCACGTTGCGTACCCGGGCGATCGACCCGTGGTTGAGGACGAAGCGCTCCCACTCCCACGGGGTCGGCTCGACGCCGAGGAGCAGGGTGAGCGCAACCGAGTTGGTGCCGCCGTGGGCCACGATGACCACCCGCCGCCCGGCCCCGCCATCACTACGCCACAGGTGGCGTTGCGCCGGGTCCGTGGTGACACCCCGTTCGGCGAGCAACCCGGTCAGCGTGCGCTCGACCCGCCGGTGGAAGTCGCGGAAGCTCTCCCCGCCTTCGAGCCCGTCCCACCACTCGTCCGGGGGCCGGCGCCGCGACTCGGCGAAGATGCGCTGGACCTGCTCCTCGGGCTCGCCCTCCCAAGGGGGCACCCGCATCTCGGTGAGGTCGTCGACGGTGAGTGGCAGGAGCCCTGTCGCCTCCACCAAGGGTTGGGCGGTCTCCTGTGCTCGCCGGGCCGGCGACACGAGGATCTCGGTGGGGTCGAGGCGAGCCAGCCGGGCCGCCGCCTTCTTCGCCTGGATCACCCCCAGCTCTGTCAGGTAGGGGTCATGGCGGCTGTGACCGTCCACGCTCCACGCCGGCTGGCCATGACGCAGGAAGAGGATCTCCACCCAGCTCGAGGCTAATGCGCTGGGAATCTCCTGCACCGGGGCTCAAGTACCCTGTCGCCGTGCCCGCCACCGCCCCGGCGTCGCCTTCATCGCGAGCTGTCGAAGACCTCATCGACCACCTCCGCCGTCATGCGCTGCGCACCGACGGGCCGTTCACGTTGCGCTCCGGTGAGGAGTCGGCCTGGTACCTCGACGCCCGCCAGACCACCTTCGACGGCGCCGGGGCCAGGCTGGTCGGTGAGGCGGTGGCCGCGGTGCTACCGGCGGCCACGACCGCAGTGGGCGGTCTCACCATCGGCGCCGACCCGGTGGCGCTGGCGACGGCGATGAGCCGCCCACCGTTGCGGGCCTTCTCGATCCGGGCGGTGCCCAAGGACCACGGCACCGGAGGGAGGATCGTCGGGCCGGTGACGCCCGGGGACCGGGTCGTCGTCGTCGAGGACACCACCACCAGCGGCTCGGCCATGATGGAGGCGGTCGACGTGCTGACCGCCGCCGGGATCGAGATCATCGGTGCCGTCGCCGTCGTCGATCGCAGTGGGGGTGAGGCGGCCCGGCGCCTCGCCGAGCGCGGGATCTCGCTGACCGCTCTTATCACCCCCGGCGACCTGGGCGTCAGCTGATGGAGCCGGGTCGTCGTCCGCAAGTCGGCGGTGCACCAGGTGCTGCTGCTCTTCGCCGGGGCCGTGCTCATCGTCGCTGCACTCGACATCATGGTCTTGCACCGGGTGTCGAGCCCGCCGGAGGTGGACAGCGAGACGGGCGAGATCAACTCCACGGGTCGCAGCCAGGAGCGTGGCGACTTGCTGTGGGGGAGCGTGCTGACGGTCGCCGGTGTCGGCCTGGTGCTCGCCGGTGGCATGGGCGTCATCTGGAGGAGGCCGGTGGCCGAGGTCGCCGAGGACGGTCTGGAGCTGAGGGTCGCCGGGCCGACCAAGACGATCAGGATCCCGTGGAGTGAGGTGGCTTGGGTCCACTCGGGCAGCGATGGCGACGACGAGGGCGTGCCTACCCGGGTCTTCCTCGTCCACGTCGCCGACGCCGGTCGCTACCCGGCGGCTCCGTGGGGCGCCGAGTGGGACGGCGACACGCTGATGGTCGACGCCGGCAACTGGACCATCCGCCCCGCCGACCTGGTCATCCACGCCAACGTCGCCCTGACCGACTGGCGCCGTCATCACGGGTTTCTCGCCGGAAGCCGCCGTCGCGTCGGGCCCACGGGGGCGGGCGATGCCGATCCAGAGGGAATGGGCGACGGTCCCGGGGAGCCCCGGGATGACCGACCGCATCCTCATCGGGGCGCACAGCGAGGGGGTCGACCCGCTCGAGGAGATGGCGGAGCGATCCGCCGACCTGGTGCAGATCTTCCTGGGTGACCCCCAGTCGTGGAAGGCGCCCGCCCCACGCCCCGATGCCAAGGCGCTGAAGGGGTCGGGCGCCCTGCTCTACGTCCATGCCCCGTATCTGATGAACCCGGCGTCGGGGAACAACCGCATCCGTATCCCCAGTCGCAAGACGCTGGCTGCGGCCGCCACCGCAGCCGAGGCGATCGGTGCCGCAGGGCTCATCGTCCACGGGGGGCACGTCGAGGACGACGAGGACGTGTCGGTGGGGTTCGAACGATGGCGCAAGGCCCTGGACACCTTCGAGAGCGCCGTCCCGGTGCTCATCGAGAACACCGCAGGCGGGGGCAACGCCGTGGCGCGCCAGCTGTCCAACTACGGGCCGCTGTGGGAGGCGATCGGCGACCTCGAGGTGGGCGTCGTCCTCGACACCTGCCACGCCTGGGCCGGCGGCGAGGACCTGGCGACGGCGGTGGACACACTGCGCCGGCTCACCGGTCGGGTCGATCTCGTCCACTGCAACGACTCGCGTGACCCGCACGACTCGCGCCGGGACCGCCATGCCAGCCTCGGCACCGGGATGATCCCTGCCGGAGCTGCTCGTCGACGTGGTGGCCGGCGCCGGTGTCCCGGTGGTCATCGAGAGCCGCGGGGATGCCGAGCTCCATGCCCGGGACATCGCCTGGCTACGGGAGCGTCTCGCCGCCCGGTGACCGTACGTTCCCCGGGCGTACTTTGAGCGAGTGCCTCCACCACAGGGCGCCACTCGCTCAAAGTTGCCGGTGGCTACTCAGCCGGCGAGGAACCCGGCGAGATCGGCCGCGGTGGCATCCTCGCCGGTGATGAAGGTCGCGACGTGCTCGGCAGCGGCAGTGTCCCGATATTGCACCGGCGGGCTCTTCATGAAGTAGGACGACGGGGCGAGCAGCGGCCCGCCGATCCCCCGGTCACGGGCGAGCTTGATGCATCGCACGGCGTCGATGACCACCCCGGCCGAGTTGGGCGAGTCCCAGACCTCGAGCTTCAGCTCGGCGTTGAGCGGGACGTCGCCGAAGCCGCGTCCCTCGACCCGGATGTAGGCCCACTTGCGGTCGCTCAACCAGGGAACATGGTCGGACGGGCCGATGTGGACGTCGTCGGTGCTGATGCCGCGGTCGATCTGGGAGGTGACCGACTGGGTCTTGGAGATCTTCTTCGAGATGAGCCGCTCTCGTTCCAGCATGTTCTTGAAGTCCATGTTGCCGCCGAAGTTCAGCTGGTAGGTGTGGTCGATCGCCAGCCCGCGGTCCTCGAAGAGGCGGGCCAGCGTCCGGTGGACGATGGTCGCCCCGACCTGCGACTTGATGTCGTCGCCGATGATGGGCACCCCGGCATCGGTGAACCGCCGCGCCCACTCGGGGTCGGAGGCGATGAACACCGGGATGCAGTTGACGAACCCGACACCCGCCTCGAGGGCGGCCTCGGCGTAGAAGCGGGTGGCCTCCTCCGAGCCGACCGGCAGGTACGAGACCAGCACGTCGGCACCGCTGGTGCGCAGCGCGGCGGCGACGTCGATCGGCTCGACCGCCGACTCCTCGACGGCGAGCCGGTAGAAGTGGCCCAGCCCGTCGAGGGTCGGTCCTCGCTGCACCTCGATCCCGAGTTCGGGAACGTCGGCGAAGCGGACGGTGTCGTTGCGACCCGCCCACATCGCCTTGCCAACATCCTGGCCGACCTTGGTGGCATCGACGTCGAAGGCGGCGACGACCCTCAGGTCACCGACGTGGTAGCCGCCCAGGTCGACATGCATCAGCCCGGGCACGACGACCGCCGGATCGGCAGCGGCGTAGTAGTGCATGCCCTGGATGAGCGAGTTGGCGCAGTTGCCGAGGCCGGCGATGGCGATGTTGACGGTGGGCATCGGGATGGTGGTCCTTTCGGGGGGCCTGGGTCGGTGGTGCCCGGTCAGGAGGGCGCCTGATCGGGGAGAACGGTGGTCAGCGGGAGTTCGGAGACAGGCGGCTCGGTCCGGGCCAGGGTGATCAGCTCGTCGAGCCATGACACGTCGGCTTCGACGGTGCGCACGTTGTGGCGAACCAGCGCCAGCGTGTACGCATCGCTCCCCGCGGTGGCAGCCCGACGCAGGGCGAGACGGGCCTCGGCCAGCCGGGCGACGAGCCGGGTGCGACGCCGCTTGAGGATGCCGATGCGGCGCTCCGGGTCGACGTAGCCGAGGAACGCCAGCCTCATGGCGAAGCGGCGGTCCTCCTCCAACTCGTCACCGTCGTCGAGCAGCATGGCATCGAGCGTCTGGGCGCCGGCGGCGGTGAGGCGGTAGGCCTTGCGGCGGGAGGTCGGGTGCATCGCCTCGATGAGGCCGCGCCGCTCCAGCCGGCGGAGCGCCGGGTAGACGGCCCCGAACGACACCCGGAGCCATCCGAGCTCGGCGAGCTGCCGCTTGAGGTCGTACCCGTGGCGCGGCCCGCTCCGGAGGATGCCCAGTACGGCGAGATCCAGCATGCCAATCACTATAGCGTTTCGATACATATGTAGCGAATCGATACATCTCCCCACGTGATGTCTTCTAAACCGGTGCCCTCCCTACCATCTCGGCCATGTCGAAGATCCCGGGCTTGCCCACGGCGTGGAAACGCGCCCTCTGGTGGACGGTGGCCGGCATCGGTGTCGCCGGCGTGCTCGTCGTCGGCGCGTGGGTCCTCGACCAGAAGGTCATCCACGAGGGGATGGTGATGCGCAACGTCACCCTCGACGGTGAGGCCGTCGGAGGGCTCGGCGCCGGCGATCTGGATGCCCGGCTGGCGGCGATCGCCGACGACGTCGCCGACGATGTCCTCACCGTCGACCTGCCCGAGCGGGTCATCACCGCCACCAATGCCACCGCAGGCGTGGCCGCCGATGTGGCCGCCACCCGGGCGGCTTTGATGGAGCAGGGAAGGTCCGGCAACCTCGTCGAGCAGTTCGAGGCCTGGGCCCACTCCTTCCTGGAGCCGGTCGCCGTAGAGCTGACGTACGCCTACGACCAGGGCACGCTCGACGGCTGGGTTGGCGATCTGCCGGAGGCCCACTTGAGCGACCCCGTCGAACCGACGTTCACCGGTGCCTCCGGGTCGATCGAGGTGCAGCCCGGCGTCGACGGCGCCTACCTCGATGCCGAGACCGTCGCCGTCGCCGCCGCCGACGCCTTCACCAGCCAGTCCTCACCCTTCACGGTGGCGGTCGACTGGACCCCGATCCCTCCCCTGGTCACCCCGGAGGCGGTGGAGGAGGCGGTCGCTGAGGCCGAGACCCTGGCCGCCTCGAACCTCACCGTCTCGGTGGGCGAGCACGTCACCCGGATCGGGCCGAAGACGGTCCGCCGCTGGATCATCTCCCGACAGGACGGCCGCATCCTGGTCCCGGTCTTCGACGAGCCCAAGGTCCAGCGCCAGCTCGAGCGCATACTCGCCGAGTTCGCCGACGAGGGCGAAGACCCGACGTTCGCCATCGTCGACGGCGAGGTCGATGTGGAGTACGGGACCCCACCTACCCGCTGCTGCGCCCCCGGCGTGGCGGACCTGGTGTTCGAGGCGGTCTCCTCGGGCCGGAAGAGGACGCTGGCGCTGCCTTTGGTGGAGGTCGAGGACGCCCGGACCCAGGCGGCCAAGCTCGGCATCTCCGAGATGATCTCCGAGTTCACCACGTTCCACAACTGCTGCGAGAACCGGGTGGAGAACATCCACCGCATCGCCGACATCATCCGTGGCGTGGTGATCCATCCCGGGGAGACGTTTTCCGTCAACGGCTTCGTCGGGGAGCGGACGACCGAGAAGGGGTTCGTCCCCGCCGGCACCATCCAGTTCGGCCGGTTCGAGGACGCCGTGGGCGGCGGGATCAGCCAGTTCGCCACGACGATGTTCAACGCCGCCTTCTTCGCCGGCCTCCAGTTCGAGGAGTACCAGTCGCACTCGCTGTACATCGACCGCTACCCGTACGGTCGCGAGGCGACCCTGTCATACCCGCATCCCGACCTCGTGGTCACCAACGACACCCCGTTCGGGGTGCTGCTCTGGCCCACCTACACGGGAAGCTCGATCACGATGCAGATGTGGTCGACCCCGTACTGGGATGTCGAGCAGACCGGCCAGAACTCCTTTCCCGCAGGCGAGTGCACTCAGGTGGAGACGTTCCGGAGCCGGACCAACCCCGAGGGCGTCACCGAGAACGACGAGGTGTTCGCCCTCTACCGCCCGGGCGAGGGCCTCGACTGCAACGGCAATCCAACCCCGGAGATCGGCTAGGGCTTCACGACCCCGTCTCCCCGTCCCGGCGACGGCGCGGCACTAGGTTTGCGGGGTGGACTTCCTGCCTACGGGGCCTTCGTACGACGGGGCATCGCTCGACATCGAGAGCCTCGGCGGCGACCCGCTGGAGGCGGCGCGCCGCTGGCTCGAGGAGGCATACGTCGCCCAGGTCCCCCAACCCAACGCGTTGAGCCTGGCGACCGCCAGCGAGTTGGGTCGTCCCTCGGTGCGCACCGTGCTGTTGAAGGCGATCGACGAGGGGTTCGTCTTCTTCACCAACTACGGCTCGCGCAAGGGCGAAGAGCTCGAGACGAACCCATGGGCGGCGGGATCGCTCACCTGGCTCACCCTTCACCGACAGCTCAGGGCAGCGGGCCGGGTGGAGCGCACCAGCCTGGCCGAGTCGGATGAGTACTTCGCCACCCGGCCCCGCGGGGCCCAGCTCGCCGCGGCGGCCTCGACGCAGAGCCGCGTGTTGTCCAGTCGCCAGGAGTTGGTCGACCGGGTCGCCGAGCTGGCGGACCGGCATCCCGACGAGGTCCCGCGGCCCCAACAGTGGGGCGGGTACCGGATGATCCCCACTCGGATGGAGTTCTGGCAGGGCCGGGTCGACCGGATGCACGATCGCGTGGAGTTCGTCCGTCACGGGGACGGCTGGCTGAGCCGCCTCCTCTGGCCGTGATATACCCGGCGAGCTGGCGCTCGCCTCCTCCCACAGATGGGGCTGTGATATTCCCGGGCCGACTTCGGGCGTCCGGGCTTTTCGGTTTGAGGGTCGAAGTCGGCCCTCCTCCCACAGATGGGGGCCCCTACCCCATCGTGGGCCGTGAAATTCCCGGGCATCTCCCGAACCTGAGGTTCTGGCATATCGGAGTGATAGGCAATTCTCTCGAGTACGGACTTGTGCGGATCGCCGTCTCGGACTTCAGGCGATCACCTATCGGAGCGATAGGCAGGAACCTCAGGTTCGGGCTCTTGATCAGTACTGGCCGGCGAGCTTGCGGTGGTCCCACGACGTGATTCGCACCGGGTCGACCACCACGGCGGTGTTCTTGGGGGCGAAGCGACCGAACGCCGCCTCCAGCGACGCCCGGTCGGGGAAGGCGACCGGCTCGGTTCCGGCGAAGGCGTACCGGGCCGCCAGCCTCCCGTAGAGGTCGAGGACGAACTCCGGGTCGTCGACCAGGGTCGCCTGGCCCTGGATCATCACTCCACGCAGATCCTCGTACGCATGGCCCTCTTCGACCAGGACACCGATCCTCGGGTTACGGCGCAGGTTGACGATCTTCTGCGACTTGGTGAACGAGCGGAACACGACCTTGCCGTCGTCCACGACGTACCACATCGGGGTGACGTGCGGGTAGCCCCGGCCGTCGACGCTGGTGACGATCAGAGTCCGCGGAGCCGACAGGAACTCCAGCCGCTCCGCCTCGGTCATGGTGATGTCCTTCTTCGCCACGGGGCCTCCGGGGTGTGGTGTCGGGCGTCACGGTATCCTGATCGCCGTCCCCGGGATCGGGCGACCGCCGCGGTGGTCGACGGAGCCAGGGGCCTGCAACCATCCAGCGACATCCCCCAACCGGAGACGGTGGGGAGAAGGGACCCTCGATGGCCGGCAAGACCACCGCTCCGGACATCGCAGCCCGCAAGGGCGGCGACAAGATCAGGATGGTCACCGCCTACGACGCTCCGACGGCGACCATCGCCGACCGGGCAGGCAGCGACATCATCCTCGTCGGCGACTCGATGGGCAACGTCGTCCTGGGTCGTGGCGACACGCTCTCGGTCACCGTCGACGACATCATCCACCACTCCGCCGCCGTCGCCTCGGTGTCGCCGCAGGCCCTGATCGTCGGCGACATGCCGTGGCTGTCGTATCACTCCTCGGTGGAGGAGACGGTGGTCAACGCCGGCCGCCTGATCCGCGAGGGTGGTGCCGAGGCGGTCAAGGTCGAAGGTGGCCGGAAACGGCTGAGGATGATCCGGCCGATCCTCGACGCCGAGATCCCGGTGATGGGGCACCTCGGCCTCACCCCGCAGTCGGTGCATGCCATGGGCGGCTACCGCGTCCAAGGAAAGGACGCAGCCGTCGCCCACGAGATGATCACCGACGCCCTGGCCCTCGCCGACGCCGGTGTGTTCGCCATCGTCCTCGAGGGCGTCCCTGACACCGTTGCCGCCCTCATCACCCGGCAGGTGGCGGTGCCCACGATCGGGATCGGGGCAGGTCCGTCCTGCGACGGTCAGGTGCTGGTCTTCCACGACGTGCTCGGGCTCCACGACGGCCACCTGCCCAAGTTCGTCCGGCGATATGCCCGGCTCGCCGACGTCGCCGTCGACGCGTTGGAGCGGTTCTACGCCGACGTGGCCACGGGCGACTTTCCCGGTGAGGCCGAGACGTACCACATGTCCGAGGAGGCGGCCCGGATGCTGATCGAGCTCGAGCAAGCAGGGCAGGGGTACCAGCGGGTGCTCGGGGACGATCTGCTCGCCGACGACGCCATGGACAGCTGACGGGATGCCCCGCTTCGAGACCACCGTCCAACTCGAAGGGCAAGGATGCCACCGGGTTGCGGGTGCCGGCCGACGTGGTCGACGCGCTGGGTCGGGGAAAGCGTCCGCCGGTCTACGTCACGGTCAACGGTTACACCTACCGCAGCACGGTGGCCGCTTACGGCGACCTCTTCATGCTGCCGCTGGCCAAGAAGCACCGGTCCGCCGCCGCGGTGGAGCCAGGCGAGGTCGTCCAGGTCACCGTCGAGCTCGATGAAGACGAGCGGACGGTGGAGGTCCCGCCCGAGCTGGTCGCCGCCCTGGCCGCATCACCGGGAGCGACGGAGCGTTTCGCCGCCCTGTCGTACAGTCACCAGCGTCGTTGGGCCGAGCACGTCGACGAGGCGAAGTCCGCCGAGACGAGGGAGCGCCGGGCGATGAAGGCGGCTGCCGAGCTGGCGGCGCCGACAACGCCCAGGTAGGCAGTCGGTGGCGGCTGATCGAGTCGTCGCCGCGCCGTCTACAATGGCGTTCGCTCACTCGACCCCTGCTCCCGGAGATGCCGGGGGCCTTCCTTCCCAGGATGTCCACAGGAGGTGTAGAGCCTTGCGTTCCTATGAGCTGATGATCATCCACCGACCCGAGATGGCCGACACCGACGTCGCCGGCCAGATAGGGGAAGTCGAGAAGGCGATCACCGAGTCCGGTTCGGTGACCGGGCGCGACCTGTGGGGCAAGCGCCGGTTTGCCTACGAGATCGACCACCTCCACGAGGGCCACTACTCCGTGGTGACCTTCGATGCCGAGCTCGAGCTGGTCGACCGGCTCGACCGGGCGCTCCATCTGTCCGATGCCGTCATCCGCCACAAGATCGTGCGCACCGACGCCTGACCCCTGGTTTCTGTCATACCGCCGATGCATAGTGGCGGTCGACCCACGACGAGAGAGACGAGACAATGACGACGAACGCAGTGACCCTGGTCGGCAACCTGGTCGACGACCCGGAGCTCCGCTTCACCCCCAACGGGGCGGCGATGACCAAGATCCGCTCTGGCGGTCAACCGGCGCTATCGCGACCGCAACGACGAATGGCAGGAGGAGACCAGCTTCTTCTCCGGCACGTGCTGGCGCGACATGGCCGAGAACGTCGCCGAGTCGCTGACCAAAGGGATGCGGGTCATCGTGACCGGTTCGCTCGAGCAGCGCACCTGGGAGACCCAGGAGGGAGACAAGCGGTCGGTCGTCGAGGTCCGCATCGACGAGATCGGCCCGTCGATCCGGTGGGCCACCGCCAACGTCACCAAGACCCAGCGTGGCGGGGACAGCTGGTCGGACTCGAACCGCGCTCGGCGCCGGCCCCGGTCGGCCCCGGTCGCCCCGGTGGCCCGCGACGACTACGGGCCGGACGAAGCCCCCTTCTGAACCGCTGACCGGAGTCCCGGGCGGCGCCATGCCGCCCCCTTCCGAATCCTCACAAGGAGAGACAACCAGATGCCACCAGTGAAACGGGCGCCGCGCCGCCGCCGGCCAACCGCCGCCGACTCGCGCCGGCGGCGCAAGGTCTGCCAGTTCTGCCACGACAAGGCCGAGCACATCGACTACAAGGACGTCGCCCTCCTCCGCAAGTTCATGTCCGACAAGGGCAAGATCCGCACCCGCCGGGTGACCGGCAACTGCGGCATCCACCAACGGGCGGTCGCCAAGGCGATCAAGAATGCCCGCGAGATGGCGCTGCTCCCGTACGTGGCGACCCGATCGTGACCGTGAAGCTCATCCTCGTCGAGGACGTCGCACGATCTCGGGCAGAAGGGTGACGTCGTCGATGTCGCCGACGGCTACGCCCGCAACTTCCTGGTCCCCAAGGGCAAGGCGGTGAAGGCGACCCGCGGAGCCATCGCCCAGGCCGAGGCGGTGCGCACCGCCAGGATCGAGGCGGCGGAGCGGGCCAAGGGGGACGCCGAGCAGCTCGCCCAGGCGCTCCTCGGCACCCGCGTCGTGGTCGGCCGCGCGGGCCGGCGACGAAGGCCGGCTCTTCGGCTCGGTGGCCGAGCACGACATCGTCGAGGCGATCAAGCGCTTCACCGGTGTCGAGGTCGACCGCAAGATCATCTCGATCCCGGCACCGATCAAGGAGATCGGGCTGCACGAGGTGGGGCTCCACCCGCATCCCGACGTCGAGTTCAGCCTGACCCTCGACATCATCCCTGCCTGAGTAGTCCTCCCCGATGTTTCCCCTCCCCTCTCGGGAGGGGTGGGCGGCAACGGGCGGAGTTTCCCGCGATCGGGGGAGGTGGGGGCGGAGTTTCCCCTCCCCTCTCGGAGGGGAGGGGTGGCAGCGGCGCGGGCCGAAGGCCGACACGGATGCCGGGGAGGGGTCTGGCCGTCCGGAACCGGAAACCGCCGGCCACAGGCCATTGTTTCGCGCCCCTGCCCGCTTGCGCATGTTTCATTTCCGCGCTCCGGTCCTCGCCCCATACGCTCGCCGGGCTTCTCCCGCCCTTCCCCGTGGCGGTCGCCCACGACCGTTTCGTGTCACACCTCGTCGGCAAGATGGTGGCGGGTAGGCACCGAGGCGTAGCGGCGGCACACGGGATCGGACGGAGGGCAACCGGTGACAGCGGTGATGGAACGTGACCTGGGCCGTGGGGCGCGGATGGCCCCGCACAGCATCGAGGCGGAAGAGTCGGTGCTGGGGGCGATGCTCATCGCCACCGAGGCCGTCGACGTCGCCCTCGAGAAGCTCCAGCCCGAGGACTTCTACAAGCCCGCCCACCAGTCGATCTTCGCCGCCGTCACCACCCTCTACGACGCCGGCGAGCCCATCGACGCCCTCACCGTCACCGAGGGCCTGCGCCGGATGGGGGGCCTCGACCAGGTCGGCGGCATCGCCTACGTCAGCGGGCTGTCGGACGCCGTCCCGACCTCGGCCAATGTCGCCCACTACGTGGCCATCGTGGAGGAGCACGCCCTGCGCCGCCGGCTGATGCGAGCCGGGGGGGAGATCGGCACGGTGGCGACGGCCGTCGATCAGCCGATCGAGGACGTCCTCGACATCGCCGAGCAAACCGTCTACGCCGTGTCCGACCGGCGGATCGGTGACGGCCTGGCCCCGATCAGCCCTCTGCTGTTCCCGGCCATCGAGCAGGCCGAGGAGCTGTATGGCAAGGGCGAGGAGGTCACCGGCCAGGCAACCGGCTACGCCGACCTCGACCGCACGCTGGCCGGTCTCCACAACAAGAACCTGGTTGTCGTGGCCGCCCGCCCCGGGATGGGAAAGTCGGCGCTGGCCTTGTGCATCGCCATGAACGTGGCCATGCGGGACGTCCCGGTGGCGGTCTTCTCGCTGGAGATGAGCCGGGAGGAGGTGGTCACTCGCCTCCTCTGTGCCAAGGAGTCCGTCGACTCGACCCGGCTCCGCACCGGGCGGCTCACCGACGACGACTTCGCCCGGCTGTCACGCGCCGCAGCCAGTCTCGACCAGAAGCCGATCTACGTGGACGACTCGCCGGGTCTGACCGTCACCGAGATCCGGGCCAAGTGCCGTCGCCTGGCCCGGCGACCCGGGCTCGGACTGGTGGTGGTCGACTACCTTCAGCTCATGAACGTCCCCCGCGCCGGCGAGAACCGCCAGCAGGAGATCGCCGCCATCAGCCGCCACCTCAAGAACCTCGCCCGCGAGCTCGACGTCCCGGTGATCGCCGTCTCCCAGCTCAACCGGGCGATGGAGGCCCGTCAGGACAAGCGCCCGATGTTGAGCGACCTCCGCGAGTCGGGCGCCATCGAGCAGGACGCCGACGTCGTCATGTTCATCTACCGCCACGAGTACTACCACCCGGAGGAGCAGGAGAGCCGGGGCGTCGCCGAGATCAACATCGCCAAGCACCGGCAGGGGGCAACGGCGAAGATCGAGATGCTGTTCAGGCCGGAGTTCACCAGCTTCGCCGGCATCACCCGGCGGGCCGAGGCCCCGGTGTGAGCGCCGGGTCGGGCCCCTGGTGGCGCCGCAGGCGGCCGCGGTCGGTGCGCCCGGTAGCATCAGCGCCGGTGACATCCGACTGCACCCACCTCGACACGCTGGCAACCGTCGACCCGTCGTCGCCCGGATGCGAGGACTGCATCGCCGCCGGGCAGCGCAACTGGGTCCACCTCCGGATGTGTCGGGCCTGCGGTCACGTCGGATGCTGCAACAACTCGCCGGGCAAGCATGCCGCCGGCCATTTCGAGGAGACGGGCCACCCGGTGATCCAGTCGTACGAGCCCGGGCAGGACTGGCTGTGGTGCTACGTCGACAAGCGGTACCTCGAGTCGACCGAGCCGGGACCGTCCCCGTCGCACCCATGATCACCACCGGCTCTCCTATCGGCCCGGCCAAGAGAGTCCTCCGGCTGTGAAGCCGGTCGTGCCGTACGGCGCCTGGCCGTCACCGATCACCGCGGCCAAGGTGGTCGAAGGTGTCGCCGCGGTGGGCGAGATCAGGCCTGACGGCGACGACATCTGGTGGAGCGAGTCCCGGCCCGAGGAGAGTGGGCGCACCCAGTTGGTGCGCCGGGGCGCCGACGGTGCGGTCACCGACCTCTTTACCAGCCCCCAAGGCAGCGGGACCGCGTGGAACGCCCGCACCAAGGTGCACGAGTATGGCGGCGGTGCCTGGGCAGTGCGCCATGGCGTGGTCGTGTTCGCCCACTGGGACGACCAACGCCTGTACCGGGTCGACCCCGGTGCCGACCCGGTGCCACTGACCGCGGTCCCCGCCATCCCCCGCGGGCTCCGGTTCGCCGAGATCTCGTGGCTCGACGAGCGGTGGCTGGTGGCGGTGGCGGAGGACCACGCCCCTGAGACCGTCGCCGCCCATGGCGAGCCGGCCAACAAGGTGGTGGCGATCCCGCTCGACGGCACCGCGGTGGCGGACCCGGCTCGCATCGCCACCCTGGTGGAGGGGCCCGACTTCGTCGCTTTCCCGGTCATCCACGGGGACCGCATCGCCTGGATGCAGTGGGACCACCCCAACATGCCCTGGGACGACACCGCGGTGATGACGGCCACGATCTCCCGCGGCGGTGATGGTGCCCCGACCGGCACCTCCGGTGCTTCCCGGGTGGGAGGGGGGCCAGGGGTCTCGGCGGTGCAGCCGGTCTACGCCCCCTCAGGGGACCTCCTGTTCAGCGCCGACGTGTCCGGGTGGTGGGCGCCCCAGCTCGCCCGCGTCGACGGGGCATCGCCGGTCCTCACCGAGCTGGTCGAGGCCGAGATCGGGGGACCGGCTTGGGTCCACGGGCTCCGCTGGCTCGCCCCGCTCGCCGACGGCCGCATCGCCTGCTCGGTGACCCGGCAGGGACTCGACGGGCTCGGGTTGATCGACGCCGGCGGGTCGCTCATCGAGGTGGAAACCCCGTTCGTAGACGTCCGCCAGGTGGTGCCCGGCGCTTCCCACACCGACGTACTGGTGGTGGCGGGCACCCCGACCAGCGGGCTCGCCCCGTACCGGGTCGACCTCGACACCGGCACCATCGACCGCTTGTCCGAGGAGCTCACACCCGGGTTCGACGAGGGCTACATCTCGACGGCGCGGCCGATCACGTTCCCGACTACGGGGGATCGTGACGCCCATGCCCTCTACTACCCGCCTGCCAACCCCGACGTCGTCGCCCCCGAGGCCGAGCTGCCGCCGCTGCTGGTGCTCATCCACGGCGGCCCGACCTCGTCGGCGGCGCCCTCGCTGGCACTCAGCCGCCAGTTCTGGACCAGCCGAGGGTTCGCCCTGGCCGACGTCAACTACGGAGGCTCGACCGGGTTCGGCTCCGAGTACCGCCGCCGCCTCGACGGGGCATGGGGGGTGGTGGACGTCGAAGACTGCATCGCTGCCGCCCGCCACCTCGCCGACCAAGGCGAGGTCGACCCCCATCGGCTCGCCATCAGGGGCGGGAGCGCCGGTGGCTTCACAACCCTCGCCGCCCTCACCTTCCACGACGTGTTCGGCGCCGGCGCCAGCCACTACGGGGTGGCCGACCTCGAGGCGCTCGCCCTGGAGACCCACAAGTTCGAGAGCCGCTATCTCGACCGGTTGATCGGGCCCTACCCGGAGATGGCCGGTGTCTACCGCGACCGGTCGCCGATCAACCACATCGGGCTTTGCGCGACGCCGCTCATCGTGTTCCAGGGCCTCGAGGACGAGGTGGTGCCGCCCGCCCAGGCGGAGATGATCGTCGAGGCGCTCGCCGCCAACGGCGTCCCCCACGCCTACCTCCCCTTCGAAGGTGAGCAGCACGGCTTCCGCATCGCCGCCAACATCGTGCGGGCCCTCGAGGCCGAGCTCTGGTTCTACGGCAGGGTGTTCGGCTTCACCCCGGCGGACGAGATCGAGCCGGTGGACGGCGCCGTCGGGCTGTGAGCGGGCCGACCCGGAGCAGGACCTCGGCGATCAGCCCCGGCGACTTCGGCCACCTCTTCGGGCGTCGCCCGGCGGATGTCCCCGGCGACGCTGCCCGGCCAACCGGATCGGCTGTTGTACGCGGTCGGGAGTGCGCAGTAGGGTGCATCGAGGTTGCGCCGACCTGGCGCCACCCGATCCACGACGTTCAAAAGACTGCTCCGAAGGGAGACATTCACGATGCGCAGCTTGCGATGGTTGATCGCCTTGATGCTGCTGGCGCTGGTAGCCGCGGCTTGTGGCGGTGACGACGACGACGACGCCGGCGGTGACACCGGCGGTGGTACCGGCGGCGGTGAACCCGCCGAGTTCACCCTCTTTGGCGCCCCGACCGGTGTCGAGGGTGACGCCATGACCGGGTTCATCGAGGCGTACAACGACGGAGACCGGGTCGGACATCAGCTACACCGGGTCGGACGACTTCGAGACGCAATTGCAGATCCGGGTCGAAGGGAACGATCCGCCGGACGTGGCGTTCGTGCCGCAGCCGGCGTCGATCTGCGTGTACGCCGGCGAGGGCCACCTGGCGTCGCTGGAGGACATGGGCTTCGACATCGCGGCGATGGAGGAGAACCACGGCAAGTTCTGGATGGACCTGGGACTGTGTGAGGACGGGAGCCACTACGGCATCCCGTGGTTCCCGAACTTCAAGTCGGTCGTCTTCTACCACCAGCCGACGTTCGAGGAGAACGGCTACGAGGTTCCCGAGACCTATGAGGACCTGGTGGCGCTGTCCGAGCAGATCGTCGCCGACGGGATGACCCCGTGGTGCTTCGGCTTCGAGGCGGGCACCGCAACCGGTTGGGCGGGCACCGACTGGATCGAGGACATCGTGGTGCGCCAGGTCGGTGCCGACGTGTACACCCAGTGGTACCAGGGTGAGGTTCCCTTCACCGACCCGCAGATCTCCCAGGCGTTCGACACCTTCGGTGAGATCCTGCACGGCGAGGGCTTCGTGCTAGGCGGCGCCGAGAACGTGCCGTCGATCAATGTCGACGACTCGCCCGGGCCGCTGTTCCAGGACCCACCGGGCTGCCTGATGCTGAAGCAGGGTTCGTTCATCTCCAACGTGTTCGCCGACATGCCCGAGTTCGAGGAGGGTGAGGACGCCGAGATCGCCGTCTTCCCGTTCCCGACCATCGAAGGCAACGGCGGCGCCATGGGCGGTGGCGACACCCTGATCGTCTTCAACGACGACCCGGCCAACGTCCAGGCGGTGATGGACTGGATCACGCCTGAGTGGCTGTGCACCCTCGCCTCGGAGACCGGTGGCGGCATCGCTGAGCACGGCGGCCACGGCGTCCCCGGTGTCCAGCGGCTGCCCGGTCACAAGGACGTCGACCCCAACTGCTACGAGACCGAAGCCGCCATCGCCTTCGCCGAGACCATCACCGAGGCGCTCGGCTCGAACACCTTCGTGTTCGACGCCTCGGACCTGATGCCCCCCGAGGTCGGGCAGCGGTCGTTCTGGGACGGCATGGTCAGCTTCGCCCAGGGCACGCCAACCGCCGAGGTCACCGAAGCCATCCAGGCCGCCTGGCCGGCTTCCTGAAGACCTATCGGTGACAGTCGAACGAATCGGAGGGGGCGGCCTGCGGGCCGCCCCCTCCCGTTGCTAGGGTGATCGCACCTTCAGGGAGGGAGGTTGGATGGCGGGAGTGACGCCGCCGCTGCTCGAAGAGGAGATGGGCGGGCCGCCGCAGCCCGTTGTCCACGAAGAGCAGGCCCAGCGGGTTCACCGTCTGGCTGCTCCGTATCGCCGCCGCCCTCGTACTCCCCGCCGTTCTCGTCGCCTTCTTCTTCACGTTCGGGTTCCTGAAGAGCGAGAACGCCAACAAGGCTCTCCAGGTCATCGTCGCCGTCGTGGTGGGCGTCGCCGGGATCTGGGCGCTCTACTGGGGCATGGATCGGCTCACCAACACGCTGCCATCGAAGGCGGCGGCTGCGGTCCGTCCCTTCGTGTTCGCCGGACCTGCCGTCGCCCTGCTCGGCTTCTACCTGGTGTACCCGGCGATCAACACCACGATCACCAGCTTCCGGAACTCCAGCTCGACCGATTGGGTCGGGTTGGCCAACTACGAGCGGATCTTCACCGAGAGCACCTTCCTGGTAGCGATCCGCAACAGCTTCGTCTGGGTCCTGGTGGTCCCCGCCGCTGCGGTGCTCATCGGCCTCTCCTTCGCCACCCTGGCCGACAAGCTGTCGCGACGCACCGAGTCGTTCTCGAAGTCGCTGATCTTCCTGCCAATGGCGATCTCCTTCGTCGGGGCGTCCGTGGTGTGGAGGTTCGTCTACAGCTTCCGCGCCGAGGGCTTCGGCGAGCAGATCGGTCTGATCAACGGCATCATCACCTCTTTCGGTAATGGCGCCACGGATGTGCTCGCCCTGACCCCATGGAACAACCTGTTCCTGATGGTCATCCTGGTCTGGCTGCAGACCGGCTTCTGCATGGTCATCCTCTCGTCGGCGATCAAATCGGTGCCCGACGAGTTGCTGGAAGCGGCCCGGATCGACGGGGCAACGGAGTGGCAGGCGTTCCGCCGGATCGTCCTGCCCTCGATCTCGTCGACGGTGGTGGTGGTGTGGACCACCACCGTCATCACCGTGTGGAAGGTCTTCGACATCGTGTACGTGATGACCGGGGGTCGGGACAACACTCAGGTCGTGGCCAGCCAGATGGTGACGGAGTTCTTCGACAACAGCAACAACGGGATCGGCGCCGCCTTGGCCGTGGTGCTCTTCATCGCCGTCGTGCCGATCCTGGTGATCAACGTCAAGCGGTTCCGCGCCCAGGAGGCGATGCGATGACGGCCGTCGAAGCCCCGGCCACCACGGTCGCCCCACCGGTGCCGACGGTCAAGAAGCCGTCGCGCTTCCCCATCTATCTCACCGTCTGGGTCATCGTCGTCCTGTGGACGCTGCCCTCCATCGGGCTGCTCGTCAACTCGTTCCGCGACCCCGCCGACATCCGGCGATCGGGGTGGTGGACGGTGGTCGGCGAGATCTTCGACTCGGCCACCTGGACCCTCGAGAACTACCGGGTGGTCTTGGACCAAGGCTTCGCCAACGCCTTCGCCAACACGCTGGCGGTGACCATCCCGGCGGTGGTCATCCCGATCACCATCGCCGCCTTCGCCGCCTACGCCTTCGCCTGGATGGAGTTCCCCGGCCGGAACATCATCTTCGTGGTCATCGTCGGGCTGATGGTGGTGCCGCTGCAGATGGCCCTCATCCCCATCCTGCGCATCTACACCAGCTTCGACCTCAATGGGACGTTCCCGGCGGTGTGGCTGGCCCACGCCGGCTTCGGGTTACCGCTGGCCGTGTACCTGTTACGCAACTACATGGGCTCCTTGCCGGCGTCGATCATCGAGTCGGCCAAGATCGACGGAGCCGACCATTTCACCATCTTCACCAGACTGATCGTCCCGCTGTCGGTGCCGGTGCTGGCGTCGTTCGCCATCTTCCAGTTCCTCTGGGTGTGGAACGACTACCTGGTGGCGCTGGTCTTCCTGGGCATCGACCCGGACGTGGCGGTGCTCACCGTCGAGCTGGCCCAGCTGGCGGGCCGCGGCGAGGGCGCCCTCAACCTGCTCCCGGCGGCGGCATTCGTCTCGATGGTGCTCCCCATGGTGGTGTTCTTCTCCCTGCAGCGATACTTCGTGCGAGGGCTCACCGCCGGCTCGGTCAAGGGCTGAGGGGCGGCTCCCGGCCATCGACGAGGACACCATCGACCAGTACCGGAAGCGGAACTGGTTGGCCATCGCCATCGGCACGGTGGTGATGATGTTCAGCTACTTCCCGTACGCCCGGGCCTTCGCCGTTCCGGAGGGTGCCCCGCCGGCGATCGACGTCCCGTTGGTGGGGATGGCCCTGGCGGTGGCGCCCTTCGTCTTCGTGGCGGTGGGATTCGTGTCGCAGAACCCGAAGGCGCCGCGCCACGTGCTGCAGGCCATGGGGCTGCTGCTGGTGCTGGGCCTCGGCCTCGGGCTGCTGTCCCCGGTGCTCGGAGCGTCGGCAGGGTTCGCCGCCGGCGGCGCCATCACCCTCAACCGGGCGCCGCTCTACGACCTGATGCGGTACCGGGTGATCGCCGTCGCACTCGAGCGCCGCCTACGTCTTCGGACTGCTGTTGGTGATGACACCGACGGGGGTGCTCGCCGGTGGGCTCGTCCCGTTGATCGCCCTGGGGTTCGCCGACGAGTACCGCTACTGGAGGGAGGCTCACCCGCGGTGAGGCCCGGGGAGCCGGCTCAGGGCTCGTCGGTGGGCACCGACTCCTCGACGCGGCGGGCCGGCTCCTCACCGATCGGGCTCGTCATCGAGCATCGAAGATCCGGCGGTCGATCCGGCCGCAGGCGCGTGCCCATTCCGTTCGGCGCGCAGCGACAGCACGATCGACACGGTCAGGACGAGGGCGATGAAGAGCAGTGACAGCCCACACCGGGATGTGGTACCACTCGGCGATGATCATCTTCACGCCGACGAAGGCGAGGATGATGGCCAGCCCCTCCTGGAGGTAGCGGAAGCGGTTGTGCATGTCGGCGAGCAGGAAGTAGAGCGCCCGGAGCCCGAGGATGGCGAATGCGTTCGACGAGAAGACGATGAAGGGCTCGTGGCTGATGGCGAGCACCGCGGGCACGCTGTCGACGGCGAAGATCACATCGGTGACCTCGACCAGCAGGAGGACGGCGAACAGCGGCGTGGCGAGGAGGCGCCCGTCGATCCGGGTGAAGAGGTGCGGGCCGTCGAGCTTGTCGGTCACGGGATGATCCGGTTGACGATCCTGAGGAACCGGCTGTTGCCGGGGTCGACGTGCTGGGTACTCGCCGAACATCATCCGCCCGGCGGTGAACAGCAGGAAGGCGCCGAACACATACAGGATCCAGTCGAACCGCTCGATCAGCGCAACGCCGAGGAAGATGAAGATGGCCCGCATGACCAGGGCGCCGAAGATCCCCCAGAACAGCACCCGGTGCTGGTACATCCGGGGCACCCGGAAGTAGCTCATGATCAGCGCCCACACGAACACGTTGTCGATGCTGAGGCTCTTCTCGATGAGGTAGCCGGCGACGTACTCGCCGGTGGCGGCGACCCCGAACCACCACCACACGACCAGGGCGAAGAGCAGACCGATCGAGATCCAGGCGGCCGACTCGATGGCCGCCTCCCGGGTGTCGATCTCGTGCGCCTCGCGGTGGAAGACCAGGAGGTCCACCAGCAGCAGGGTGACGATCAGGCCGAGCAGGACGCCCCATTGCCAGAGCTCGACGTCGAGGCTGACGAAGTTGGCAGGCCCCGACTCGGCGGCGGCCAGCAGTGGTGTCATCGGGAGGATCGGGTCCTGGGGTCGTGGCCGGTACGTCCCGCTCCTGGAGTCGGCGACGTGAGCTGACATTCGGCGCGAGGTTACCAGCCGCCGGCGGGCGTCCCTGAGGGGCACCTGTAAGAGAACGGCCCTTTCGGGACACCTAGGGGCAGTGGACAAAGGTGGCGACGACCGTGATCGGTAGCGTTGATGAGAAGGTGGATACGGCCGAGCGCTTCGACGCACTCTTCAAGCAGCACCACGCCGATGTCTACCGCTACTGCGTGCGCCGGCTGGGCCGGCCCGACGCCGAGGATGCCGCCGCCGAGGTCTTCGCCGTGGCCTGGCGACGGCTCGACGCGGTACCGGAAGACGCCTCCCGGGCATGGCTGCTCGGCGTCGCCTACAAGACGGTGGGGAACCAGTACCGGAGCCGGGCTCGGCGGGGCCGACTCGTCGCCCGTTTGGCCGCGGCCCCACATGCCGCGCAAGCGGACGGGGACCCCACCGATCCGAGATCGGACGCGGTGCTCCGCGCCCTCGGCGCGCTCAGTCGAACCGATCGCGAGCTCCTGATGATGGTGGCGTGGGACCAGCTCTCCAGGACGGGAGGCCTCGCAGATCCTGGGGATCAAGGAGAACGCCCTCGACCAGAGGCTGTTGCGCGCCCGGTCGCGGCTGCGCTCCCACCTCGAACGTGATTCCAACGTGGCCAGTGAACCGGAGGAGAAGCCGTCATGACCGACCCGATGGACCTGCTTGACCAGGGCCGACCCCGCCGCCGACCTCACAGTGCCCGCCGACCGGCTGCGCGCCGAAGTCGACCGGCGGATCGCCGGCGCGGGCGAACCGACACGCCGGCCGACACCGGGCCTGCTCCGACGCCCGCTGGTGGCGGCGATGGTCTCGTTCGTCGCAGTGGCCGCCGTCCTCGCTCCACTGCTGTTCCTCGCCGACGAGCCGGCGGTCGACGATGCCCAGCAGGTCACCAACCTGGTGGGCGGCGCCGACCTGGTCGAGCTTCCCGGGATCGAGGCCGCCGTCGACATCGGTGGCGGCGGCGTCCGGACCGTGGCGGCCGACGGCGACACCATCTGGGTGATGAGCGCGGTGATGAACGAGCTAGTGCGAGTGGACGCCGCCACCGACAGCGTCGTCGGCCGGTATCCGATCGAACCGTGGGCTGAAGGAGTGGCGGTGGGCGGTGGCTACGTGTGGCTGGCGGGTCTCGACGATGGCGGCGAGGTGCTCCGCTTCGACCCCGAGGAAGGAGCGGTGGACCTGACCATCCCGCTCGATGCCGATATGCCGCCATGGCCTCGGGTTCATTGGTTCGGTGACCGGCTCTGGGTGAGCGCCGGCGGTGTGATCCGCCAGATCTCGGCCGAGGGAGAGGTACTGGACATCCAGCCGGGTGCGTTGAAGGGGGAGGGCCTCGGCTACCTGTGGCAGGTGCACCCCGACAGCGATGACATCCTGTCGAGCATCGACGAGAGCGGGACCATCGGCGACATCGGCATCGACCTCGGCGTCGGCTCGCTGCCGACCGCCGACGAGATCCGGATGGTCACCGAAGCGGGCGGTTATCTCTGGCTGCTCCAGGGTGGCGATCAAGCCGATGGCAGTGGGGTGGTGCGCCTCGACGTCGAATCGGGAGAGGCCGTGCCGGTGGCGCTGCCCGGCGGCCTGCTCTCCATGGAGGAGAGCGGTGGGTCCCTGTGGGTGACGTCCATCACGGACCACGTCGTCACCCGGATCGATCCGGAGACCCTGGAATTCGCCAGCTACCCACTGCCCGGAAAGCCTGGAGGGATGGTGGAGACAGAGGGATCGTTGTGGATCCCCTTGTACCACCCGGGTGTGTTGCTCGGGCTGGACCCGGAGGCGGATCTGTTCCCCGAGGCGGCGCGGATCGTCGACCAGACCGTCGACGGGCACCGATTGCTGTGCACCATGGGTGGGCTCGACGGTGAGGCCGTCGCCGCGCTCCGAGCCGATCCCGGCTCGTACGACGGCCCGGCGACCGTGATCCTCGATGCGACCGGCTGGATCGGGTACGGCTCGTGGTCGGTGGTCCAGGGCATGCTCGGTGAGGACGGGCTGATGACCTGCAGCCACGGCTACGTGGGGCGTGACACCATCCCGCCGCCCGAGGAGCGTGCCGCCGACCTGGCCACGGCGTTGGAGACTGCCGGGCTCGACGGGCCGTACCTGCTGGTGGCCAATGGCGACGGCGTCCACTCGACCAGGCTGTTCGCCGACTCCGGCGTGGACGTCGCCGGCATGGTGCTCGTCGACCCGATGCCGATCGGCTTCCAGGACTTCCTCGTTGGGGTGGTGCCGGATTCCAGCGCGCACCCGCCCTGGCCGGACCTCGACGAGGAGGCGTCCGCCGCGCTGGGGGACCTCGGTTCGGCGCCGCTGGTGGTGATCGGCCAGGACCCCGAGACGACCTACCTGAGCCAGGGCATGCGCGACTATGCCGGCGATGCCGTGGCGGAGGAGGTGAACGCCTACTGGCAGGACGGGCTGGCCTTCTATGCCTCGCTGTCGACGGACTCCCGCAGCCTGGTCGCCGACGGGGCCGCCATGGAGGGGATCCTGTGGTCCCGGCCGGAGCTGGTGGTGGAAGAGATCCAAGGCATCGTCGACCACCTGGACCCGGGTTTGTAGCGACGGGTGACGCCGCGGGACGACTCTCAGGTCGTGGCGGTGAAGTCCTCGTGGACCCGGCTCGGGGTCGGGCCGGTCTGGCCCTGGTACTTGGAGCCGGTTCCCGCCGACCCGTAAGGGTGCTCGGCGGCGGTGCTCAACTCGTAGAACGACACCTGGCCGATCTTCATCCCCGGGTAGATGGCGATGGGCAGGTTGGCGACGTTGGACAGCTCCAGGGTCACCTGGCCGACGAACCCGGGGTCGATGAACCCGGCGGTGGAGTGGATCAGCAGCCCGAGCCGGCCGAGGCTCGACTTGCCCTCGAGCCGGGCCACCACGTCGTCACCCAGCCCCACCGATTCAAGCGTCGACCCGAGCACGAACTCGCCGGGGTGGAGGATGAACGGCTCGCCGGTGGCGGCCTCGACCGCGCTGGTCAGGTCGGGTTGGTCGGCCTTGGGGTCGATGATGGGGTAGCGGTGGTTCTCGAAGACCCGGAAGACCGAGCCGCAGCGAAGGTCGATGCTCGAAGGCTGCACCATGGACGGCTCGAAGGGGTCGATGACGATCCGACCCGACGCGATCGACTCACGGATGGTGCGATCGGAGAAGATCATCGGGGCGGGATGCTAACCACCGCCGCGGTTGGTGAGGCTGCGCCGGAGGCGTTGACTCGGCGATGGGGGTTGGGGGTCCCCGATCGCACCGCGATGAGGCGTCCGCCGAAGAGCGGGCATCAGAAGAGGCTGAGCCCGGCAGGGCGGAAACTCGGCGATGGGGGCTGGGGGTCCCCCATCGCACCGCGATGAGGCGTCAGCCGAAGAGCCATATAACGAGCGGATGAGGGGAATCGAACCCCCACTCCGAGCTTGGGAAGCTCGTGTTCTACCATTGAACTACATCCGCCGGCGGCGACCATCGTACTCCTGCGGCGGCGGTGGGAAGCAGCGGTGCGCCGCTCGCTGGGACTGGTCGGGATCCAGCGGGGGCCGCTAGCCCGCCAGCAGGCTGAGCCCGCCCCACAGGGCGATGAGGACACCGACGCCGAGCAACCACCACGCCCTGGTGCGGTGCAGGTCCCCCTCGGCCCCCTTGGGACGCCGACCTCGGGAGTCCGCCACCAGGGCGGCGATGTTGCCCACCACCATGGCGGCGCCGATCGCCAGCACGAGCTGGGCGAGCAGAGTGTCGAGCCCGAGCAGGTCGGTGATGTCCAGGGGTGACTTCCCTCCTCGGCAGGAGGGCGGGCGAGAGCACGCCGCACCGGGAAGCTACCCGGCTCGGGAACCCCGGCTGCCATCGGTGACGTCCCACTCCAGACCGCCCCGCTACCCGGTCTCATTCAGCTCGTCATGACGAACTCGCCACTCCGGCCACCGGCCCAACCGCCGCCAGGCGCTTCGCTTCCTGGCTGCTCCTCTACGTCTTCGGGCTGTCGGTGACCACGCTCCTGGTGGGGGTGTGGGGCCAGGCGGTCAGCGGCGACGAGGAGGCTCTCGCTGCCGGAGTGCGGGCGGCGGTGGCGACCGAGTTCGTCGCCGAGCGCATGGAGGCGTGGCTGGCCGAAGCGGCAGGTGGGCTCCCCGAAGTCGAGGCCGCCGCCACCCTGCAACGCGTCGCCGCCACGCCGGAGATGGCGGCGGCCGTCGACGTGCTCGTGGAGGCGATCGTCGACGGCGCCGTGGCCGAACCGGGCAGGGCCGCCACCGTAGACGTTGCTGCAGCGCTCGCCCCGGTGGGCAGGGTCATGGCAGAGGAGCTGTCGCGAGCCGGGGTAGAGGCCTCCCCGGAGGAGGTGACGGCGGCGCTGTCCGGCCTGGAGCCGATCGTGCTCGACGCCTCGGCCCAGGTCGCCGGTGCCGCCACCACGGCTCGGGGTGTTCTCACGGTGGCCGCGCTGGCCGCCACGGGCGTGGCGGCTGTTGCCGGAGGGCTTTCGGTCTTCCTCTCCGACGATCGCGTCCGCACGGCCCGAAGCCTCCTGTTCCGGCTGGCCGTCGCCGCCATGACGTTCATCCTGTTCGCCCGTATCGGCGCATGGGCGCTCGACCCGGGTGGGGGAAGGTCGCCGGTCGCCGCCGGGGGCGCCGCCCTGCTCCGGTCCCACACCGGCATCCTGATGGCGATCATGGCCGCCGGGGCGCTCGCCGGATCCGGCCTGGGGGTGTATGCCGTGCGCCGCCGCCGCACCGGACCGGATCCGCTGGAGGGCATTGCCGACGGCGACGACGAGCCCACCTCCGAGCGGGTGCTTACCACCGTCTGATCGCCGCGGGGAGCGGCCCGACGCTCTGGTTCTTGGATGAAGGCGTAGGCGATGGCGGCTCGTTCGGCTCCTCGAGCGGTGAGCACGACGAGGCACGGGCGATATCCTCGGCGAGGAACCGACCCCGGATCGAGGGAGTGATCCTGCTAGAGAACGTCGCCTCGGTCGCCATCATCGCTTTCGCCCTGCTCAGTTTCGGGTTGTGGCTCGCCGGGTCCGACGCTGCCGCTAGCAGCCGCCACAGCCGTCCCGTCGCCCTGGCGCTGCTCGGTGGCTCCTTCGTCGTCGCCATCCTCAATGCCATCGTGGGGGACTGGTCGCTCGCCGTCGCCTTCGCAGTCTGGGGAGCGACCGAGACCGTGATGTTCCTCGCCGCGGGCCTCCCCGAACGGCTCCACCTCCGAGAACACAGCCACTGACACCCACCCGCCACCGTCAGCAGGCCTCTTCATTCCCGGCGTTGATCGCTGGACGGGTTTCCTATCCGATGATGGCGACGGCGCTGGCCAGCACACCGATCATGGCGAGCACGAGCGAGCCGATCAGGGCGATGCCGGCGAGCAAGGGGAGGCGGGTGAGGGCGAGGAGCGTCACCCAGAGGTCGGTCAGCTCGAACCTGCGGCCGGTCACCGCCCGGCGCAGCGCCCAGAGTCGTCTCCCGGAGCCGAGGAGACGACGGCGGCCGCCGGCGAAGCCGGCCACGGCGCCGCGGGCGGAAGGGTCGTCGAGGAGGCGTCTCACGTCGGCGACCAGCCCGGTGCGGCGTCTCGCCCGCTCCAGGATCAGCCTGGCCAGGAATGCGGCACCGGCGGGAACGGCGCACACCACCACCCCCAATACGATCCACGCAGTCCGGGTAGCGCCCGAGGTGTTGGTGCCCACGGCGACCAGGCAGAACACCCCGGCGATCGTCGCGGTGACGGCGGCCATCGTTGCCAGGCTGCGTCCCCGCCTCAACAGCTCGCCGATGCCACGGCCGGCCAGCTCGGCGAGGTCCCACGGCGATGTCACCGGGCGATTGTGACAGCAGCCCACGTCGCCGGCGGTCCCGGCGGCTCGATCCCCTACCTTGACCGCAACCAAGTGGAGGAGCACACATGGGCGGGAGCGTGACAATGGTGCTCGGAGGTGGCTTCGGCGGGGCGGCTGCCGCCTTGACTGTCCGCCGGCTCCTGCCATCTCCCCACCGGGTGGTGCTCATCGACCGGACCCGCCAGGCCCGGTTGTGCGGCGTCAACCCGCTGATCGCCGCCGGGGCTCGCCCCGTCGGAGGCCTGACCCGCTCCCTCGATGTGGCGGCGGCGGAAGGGGTCGAGGTGGTGACGTCCGAGATCGACGCCATCGACGTCGCCGGGCGCCGGGTTGTTGCCGGCGAGGCGTGACTGGGCGTTCGACCATCTCGTCGTCGCCCTCGGTGCCGACTACGACTGGTCGGCGGTGCCGGGCTCCGCCGACGCCGACACCTTCTACCACTACGACGGGGCGGTCCGATTGTCGTCGCGGTTGGGAGCGCTCGACAGGGGGGACGGTGGCGGTCGTGGTCGCCGGGGCACCGGTCAAGTGCCCGCCGGCGTCGATCGAGGGCGCCCTGCTCATCGAGGAGTGGGCACGGCGGGCCGGCATCAGGGACCGCGTCGAGGTGCATCTCGCCATACCGGAGCCGGCTCCTCTGGCGGTGGCAGGGCCCGCGGCGACCCAGACGCTGGTCACCCTGCTGGCCGAGAATGGAGGATCACCCTTCACACCTCGGCGGTGCTCAGCCGACGGTCGGCAAGTCCGGCAGCGAAGCACGCTTCGCCGACGGATCCGCCGTCGCCGCCGACGTCCTCATCATGGTTCCCGCCCATCGGGCGCCGGCGGTGGTCGAGGGGTCCGGGCTCGCTGGGGCCGGCCGCTGGGTGGCCGTCGACCCGGCCACTCTCGAGACCGAAGCGCAAGGGGTGTTCGCCATCGGCGACGTCAACGTGGTCCCCACCGCCACCGCTGTTCTCCCCAAGGCCGGCGTCTTCGCCTCCGGCCAGGGCCGCACCGTCGGTTCGCTGATCGCCTCCCGGATCCTCGACGACGACCCCCCGCCTGCGTACGACGGCGCCGGATCCTGCTTCCTCGCCGTCTCGTCGACCGAGGCGGCCTGGGTGGGCGGCACCTTCCTCGGCGAAAACGGCCCCGATGTCGGGTTGGGTCCGGTCAGCGCCGCCGCGACCGCGGACATGGCGGGATGGGAGCAGGACTGGCAGGCGTTCCGGATCTGACGCGACCGGATCGGGGACCTTCGGCCCCGGTGCCCCGACGGCCGGTGCGGTAGGGTCGGGCATGGCAGAAAGCCACCCGGTTCCGTCCGACGGACTAGCGGTACGCGAATGCTGGGAGCTGCTCCGCTCCTGCGAGGTGGGGCGGCTGGCGGTGGTCTTCGACGGCGTCCCCGACATCTTCCCTATCAACCACGTGGTCGACCACGGGTCGATCGTGTTCCGCACCGCTCCGGGCACCAAGCTCTCCGGCATCGCCGAGGGGATGGTGGCGTTCGAGGTCGACGGTGGCAGCGCCGACGAGGTGTGGAGCGTGGTGGTGAAAGGGCGGGCGCGCCGGATCGAAGAGCCCTACAAGATCATCGACGCCACCGAGCTCCCGCTGTACCCGTGGCAGGAGGGCGCCAAGCCGATCTTCGTCAGGATCGAAGCCACCGAGGTGACCGGCCGCCGCTTCCGGGCGCCGCCCCGCCCAGGGGCGCACCCGAAGAGTGATCGACCAAGAGCCGATCCTACCGCACGACCGACGGCGCGGCTCGACGGCGGCAGCCGGCGGTGACATGGCGGCTCAGTCGTCGTCGGCGGGCCGGGGACGACGAGCACGGCGCAACGGGCATGGTGCACCACCTGCTGGCTCACCGACCCGAGCAGCAGGCCCCGGAAACCCCCGAGGCCGCGGCTCCCGATGACGACGGTCCACGCACCTTCGCTGGCATCGATCAGCGCCCGGGCGGCGTGGTCGTTGACCACCGTGACCAGGGTGCCTTCGGGACGGGCGGGGAGTGTCTCGTCGACCAACGCCTCCAACCATTGCCGAGCCTCGGCCTCGCCGTACTCCGCGTCGAACGTCTCGAGGTGGGCCTGATCGAGGTAGTTCCAGGCATAGAGCACGTGGAGGATCCCATCGTGGGCCTTGGCCTCCTCGGCCGCCCGGACCAACGCCGTCAGGCTGGTGGCCGACCCGTCGACGGCGGCGACGATGCGGCGGGGCTCTTCCTCCACGACGGCGATGGTACCCGGCGCGACAATCGGGTCGGCGAGATGGCACCCACCCCGATCGGCGAGTCCGAACAGTTACCCTCGCTGACCATGGATCTTCGTCTGACGGCTCATCGCGGTGCGATGGGGGACCCCCAGCCCCCATCGCCGAGTCTCCGCCTGATGGGCGTAGCGGCGTACCGATGACTCTCGGGCTGACGGCGTAGCCTCGCTCCAATGACCGGCTCTGACGACCGCGCTTCGCTGTCCAGCGTTGGCTCCGCCGCCGCCCCGGCGTCCTCGGGGAACCTCGGGCCCGGCTTCGATGCCGTCGCCCTTGCCATCGACCTGTGGTGCCGCTGCGAGGTGGCCCCCTCGGACACATGGATCATCGAGGAGGAAGGGCGGACGAAGCCGGCCTCGCCCGGCGACCTGGTGGTGCGGGCGGTCCGGCTCGCTGCCGGTGAGCAACCGATGATCCTGCGCATAGCCAACGAGATCCCTCGTTCCCGGGGGCTCGGCTCGAGCTCGGCGGTGACCACCGCCCTGGCGGCTGCGGCGATGCGGGCGTCGGGCGTGGAGCCGACCGATCGGCGGCTGTTCGAGCTGGTTACCGAGTTGGAGGGCCATCCCGACAACGCCGCCGCCACCGTGCACGGTGGCCTGGTGATCGCCTACGACGGGATCGTGCGCCGGCTCGACCTGGCCCCCGAGCTGCGGCTGGTATTGGCGGTACCCGACAGGCGGCTCTCCACCCACGAGGCACGGGCGGCGCTACCCGACTCGGTTGGCCACATGGTGGCGGCCCGGAGCGTGGCCCGGATGGGGATGCTCGTCGAGGGGCTCCGCACCGCCGACCCTGCGCTTCTCGACAAGGCAACCGGCGACGAGCTCCACGAGCTCCCCCGGCAGGCGCTGTCGCCCATCACCGGCCGTCTCATCGAGGCGGCCCGGGCGTCCGGTGCGCTCCATGCCGCCTGGAGCGGGGCCGGCCCGACGGTGATCGCCTTCACCACCGACGCCACCCGGTCGAGCGTCGTCGCCGGCCTGGCGGCCGTCCTCGACGGCGCCGGGGTCACCATGACACCGAACGTCGCCGAGCGGGGATGGCGTTGAGGCCGGAGATCGCCGGCTTGCGAAGCGTGCCGACATCGGCCATCCTTGCACCACCACCGCCCTCGGCGGCCTCGCCGAGGGCCTTTCCTTGAGTTCTGTGACTCATTCGTGACAGAGGTTCCATGGGTTCGTTGATCAAGAAGCGCCGGAAGAAGATGAGCAAGCACAAGTACCGCAAGCGCATCAAGGCCAACCGGCACAAGAAGAAGTAGCCGGCCTCAGGCGGCACTTCATGGGTGGTTCGATCCTCGGCGCCGCGGTCAAGCGGAAAGAGGACCCGCGGTTCCTCCGGGGACAGGGCACGTTCATCCCCAACCAGCGGGTCGACGGGGCGCTGTTCCTCGTACCGGTCCGTTCCCAGCTCGCCCACGCCCGCATCGTGTCGATCGACCGGTCGCATGCTGTCGCCATGCCCGGGGTCGTCGGGGTGTACACCGCCGCCGACCTCCGGCTCCCGCTCGGAGCACCTGGTGCCGCCGGTGTCGGCGCCGAGTTCGGCCGCCCGCCGGTGGCCGTCGACCGGGTGCGCTTCACCGGCGAGATCGTGGCGGTGGTGCTCGCCGAGACCGAGCGGCAGGGTGTCGACGCCGCCGCCATGGTGTTCGTGGACCTGGAGCCGTTGCCTGCGGTCGCCGACCCGATGGCGGCGCTGGACGGCGATGCGCCGCTGCTCTTTCCCGAAGCAGGGACCAACCTCTGTCTCGCCGGTGGCGACGACCACGACCCGGCGCTGTTCGAGGGGTGCACGGCACGGGTGACCCTCGACCTCGTCAACCAACGGGTGGCGGCGGTCCCGCTGGAGACCAACTCGGCGCTGGCGATCCCGGACGGCGACCGGCTCCACCTCTCCGTGGGCAGCCAGAACGTCTTCAGCCATCGCAACAGCATCTCGCGATCGACCGGCATCGACCGGGACCGGCTCCACGCCATGGTCCCCGACATGGGCGGCGGCTTCGGCGCCAAGTTCTACGTCTATCCGGAGCAACACGTCACCGCCCGGTTGGCGCTCGACGTCGACCGCCCGGTCCGCTGGCACGAGTCCCGCCGTGAGAACCTCCAGGGAATGACCCAGGGTCGCGGTCAGCACATCACGATCGAGCTCGGCAGCGATGCCGACGGCCGGGTCCGGGCGATGCGGATGCAGATCGTGCAGGACACCGGCGCCTACCCGCTGTACGGCGCCGCCCTGCCGGCATGGACCCGGCTGATGGCGACCGGGGTCTATGCCATCGAGCGGGCCGAGGTCTCGTGGCGGTGCGTGGTCACCAACACCACCCCGACGCACGCCTACCGCGGCGCCGGGCGCCCGGAGGCGACCCACGCCATCGAGCGGGCGATGGACGTTCTCGCCGCCGAGCTCGGTATCGATCCGGTCGAGCTGCGGCGACGCAACTACCACGACCCGGCCGCGTTTCCGCTGACCACCCCGACCGGCGCCGACTACGACTCGGGCGACTACGAGCTGGCGCTGGGCACCGCTCTCGAGATGGCCGGCTACCAAGACTACGCGCCGAGCAGCGGCGACGGCGCGCCGCCGGTGAGCCGGTGCGGCTCGGCATCGGCGTCGCCTCCTACGTCGAGATCACCGCGGGTGACGACCGGAAGGAGTGGGCCAGGTTCGAGGTCGACGACGGCGGCTCCGCCACGGTCGCGGTGGGGACGTCGGGTCACGGTCAGGGGCATGAGACCGCCTATGCCCAGCTCGTCTCTGGGTTGACCGGTATCCCGATGGACCGGATCGACGTGCGGCAGGCGGACTCCGATGTCGTGGTTCGAGGATGGGGCACCGGCGCCTCGCGATCGTTGCAGATCGGTGGCGCCGCCGTGCTCGGGGCGGCGGGCGAGGTGCTCGCCAAGGCCCGGCGCATCGTCGCCGACCGGTTGGAGGCGGCGGTCGACGACATCGTCGTGCTCCCCGACGGACGGCTGGGCGTTGCCGGTGTCCCCGGGGCCTCGCTCACCTGGTCGGAAGTCGCCGGCCTCGCCGCCGAGCCTGACGAGGACGAAGATCCCGGGTTGTCCGCCGAGCTGGTGCACGAGCAGGGCGGCGCCACCTACCCGTTCGGCACCCATGTGTCGGTGGTCGAGGTCGATACCGCCACCGGGGCGGTGCGCCTGCTGCGCCACATCGCCGTCGACGATTGCGGGGTGATCCTCAACCCGCTGTTGGTCGCCGGCCAGGTCCACGGCGGGTTCGCCCAGGGCGCCGGCCAGGCGTTGTGGGAGCAGGTACTCCACGACGAAGACGGCAACCCCCTCACCTGCAACCTGGCGTCCTACGTCGTGCCGGCCGCGGCGTCGCTGCCTGCCGTCGAGCAGCGGTCCACGGTGACCCCGACGCCACGCAACGAGCTGGGGGCCAAGGGGATCGGTGAGGCGGCGACCATCGGCTCGACCCCGGCGATCCACAACGCGGTCATCGACGCCCTGTCCGACCTCGGGGTGACACACATCGACATGCCGTTGACACCCCACCGAGTGTGGACGGCGCTGCGTGCTGCCAGCCGGCGGCAGATCCCACGGCGGCGATGGGGTAGCGCCTCATCTGCGAATCGGCCCGGGGAGAATCCCGGGTATTCTCAGTCCTGGTTGCGCAGGAACGACTCGATCTCTCCGACCAGGTCGGCCCCGGCCTGTGGGTCGACGGCGTCGATCCCGCTGTCCAGGTCGCTCTCCAGGTCGGCCACGTACTCGGCCAGTTCACCGGACGACTCCATGGCTTCGGCGACCTGTCGCTCGAACTCGTCGGTGGTGGAGCGAAGGCTGGTGGTGTCGAGGTCGAAGCCCAGGATCTCGGCGGTCTTCGACGCCAGCGCCAATGACGCCTTGGGGTTGGGGTTCGACGCCAGGTAGTGGGGCGCCGCCGCCCAGAGGCTGATGGCCGGCAGGCCGACCTCCCGGCATGCCTCCTGAAGGACGGCCAGGATGCCGGTCGGCCCTTCGTACGTCGAGTGGAGCAGCTTGTGCCGGTCGACCAGCGCCGGGTCGGTGGCCACGCCGATGACCGGGACCGGCCGGGTGTGGGCGACCTGGCCGGCGAAGGCGCCGAGCAGGACGACGACCTCGACGTCGACCTCGGTGAGCACCTGGGTGAGGTAGCGGGCGTAGGTGCGCCACCGGAAGCTGGGCTCCTCGCCGAGCACCACCACCAGATCGCCGTCGCCGGACGCCATGTCGAGCGCGTAGAACCGGGTCATCGGCCAGGTGAGGCTGCGGGTGCCGCCGCCATCGATGGCCACCTGGGGGCGGCGCACCTGGAAGTCGTAGAACTCCTCCGGGTCGATGACGGCGAACGGCTCGGTCGACCGGGACGACGCCAGCAGGTACTCGGCGGCGCCGCTCGCCGCCTCCCCGGCGTCGTTCCAGCCCTCGAACGAGATCACCGCCTTGGGCCGGCGCAGCACCGGCTTGGAGAACCTCCTGATGACATCCATGGCCTCTCCAGGGTACTCCCCGGCAACTTCTACGACAGGCCGAGGAGGGCTTCGGCGTTGTCGTGGAGGACGCGCCGGGTGACCTCGGCGGACAGGCCGAGGAGCTCCCAGTCGCCGATCCACTTCTGCGGGGTGATGAACGGGAAGTCGGATCCGAACAGCGATCGGTGGCTGAGCTCGCCGGCGACCGCCTCCACCAGGTCCGGAGGAAACAGGCGGGGCGACCACCCCGACAGCTCCAGCCACACCGACGGCTTGTGGCGCGCCGTTGCGATCGCCTCGGCCTGCCACGGCCAGGACGGGTGGGCAGCGATGATCCGCAGCTGGGGGTGGCGGGCCGCCAGGCTGTCGAGTCGCATCGGGTTGGCGTACGACGTCTCTACCCCCGCCCCGCCAGGCATCCCCGACCCGAGGGCGGTGTACCCGGTGTGGAACAGGCACACCAGGCTCCGCTCCTCGGCACGGGCGAACACGGCGTCATGGCTCGGGTCGGCCGGGTCGAACCGCTGCACCGACGGGTGGAACTTGAGCCCGACCATCCCCAGGTCGGCGGCGATGTCGACGGAGGCGATGGCCTCGGGCTTGTGCGGGTCGACCCCACCGAACCCGATGAAGACCTCGGGGGCGACGGCGACCAGGGCGGCCACCTGGGCGCTGGTGAACGGCGGAACCCGGTGGCCGTCTCGGCGTCCCAACCGAGCAGAACCGCCCTGCCGCCGGCGGCGCGGTAGAAGTCCGCCAGCTCCTCGGGCTGCATCACCTGCATCGGCCGCCGGAAGATCTCCTCGATTCGGCGAGGTACGGGGCGAACGGCCCCTCGAGGTACTCCCGCACCGGCGGATGGCAGTGCAGGTCGATGAACGTGGTCATCGGGCCACGGTACCGACGGGCCGCCCGGGAGGCCGCCTACCCGGGTCGCCGACCGCCTCCGTGGCTCAGCGGACCGGGCGCGAAGACAGGCGGGGTAGCCAGCCGTCCTCACGGCGTTCGGCGGCGGCGACGCGGCTCTGCGCCCGCACCAGGTCGGTGCGAGTGCACATCCCCACCAGGCGCCCACCGGTGACGACGGGCAGGTGATCGACCCCCTCGGCGATCATTCGCCGGCTGGCCACGGCGACGGTCTCGCCGGGCCGCACCACGACGACGTCGAGGCGGGCCAGCTCGATCACCGGCGTTTCAGAGGGGGCCTCCGACTCGAGCAGGTCGCCCCGGGCGATGATCCCCACCAGCGCCCCGTCCTGGTCGACGAGCGGGTAGGCGCCGTGTCCGGTCCGTTCCACGGTGGCCATCACCGCGCCAACCGGCGCGTCGGGTGGGAGCGTGGTCACCGGGCTCGTCATCACATCGGAGACCAGGGTCGTGGTGACGAGATCGAGGCGCAGGTCCGAGGGCACCTTCAGCCCACGGCGCGCCAGCTTCTCGGTCATCAGCGTGTTGGGGAGGAGCCGACAAGCCGACGAGGTCGGCGAGGACACTGGCGAGGATCAAGCGGGAGGATGGCGTTGTAGTCCTGGGTGAGCTCGAACACGAAGACGATCGAGGTCAACGTGGCCCTGGTCGCCGCCCCGAACGTGGCCGCCATCGCCACGAGGGCGAAGGCGCTGGCTCACGCCGCAACACCGGGGAACAGCGGCGACGACGGCCTGCCCGAACAGAGCTGCCGAAGGCACGCGGAGATCAGCAGCACCGGGGCGAGCGTGCCCCCCGGACGTGCCCGACCCCAACGCCAGCCACCAGGCCAGCATCTTCGCCCCGCCGAGCACCGCCAGCGTCCCGGCGGCGAGCCCGCCGGCGAGGACCGCCTCGATGGTGTCGTAGCCGACGCCGAGCACCGCGGGCACCGCCAGGCCCACCAGGGCGAAGCCGACCGCCCCGATGGCCGGGTGCCAGAACTGACCGATGGGGAGACGTCGGAGACCCGGCTTCCACCAGGAAGAGCCCGCGGCTGATCACCACGGCGAGCAGCCCGCAAGCGATGCCGAGCGGCACGAAGAGCGGGAGTTCGGACGAGCCCGGCGAAGGCGTGGTCGGGGACGGCGAACAGGGGCCCGCTCCCGAAGAGGGCGGCATGGATGCCCCCGGCGACGCGCCACCGAGACGGCCAGTGGGACGAAGGCCCGGGTGGAGAACTCGAAGAGGAGCAACTCGATGGCGAGCACGATCGAGGCCAGCGGGGCGCCGAAGGTGGCCGCCATGCCTCCCGCCGCCCCGCAGGCGAGCAGGATCTTGCGCTCCGAAGGCGACACCGCGGACCACCTGGCCGAGCAGCGAGCCGAGCGATCCGCCGGTGACGATGATGGGGCCCTCGGCGCCGAACGGGCCGCCGGTCCCGATGGCGATCGCCGCCGAGATGGGTTTGGCGATGGCGGTGCGCGGCGCCACCCTGCTCTGCCGCTCCAGAACCGACTCCATCGCCTCGGGGATGCCGTGTCCCTTGATGACCGGGCTCCACTTGGCGATCAGCGCCACCACGAGGGCGCCGGCGACGGCGACGATCACGATCCTCGGTGACGGGTCGAGATCGCTCATCGAGGGGAGATCCCACCCGAAGGTCCCGAACAGCAACACGTTGGTGAGGACGGCGATCAACCTCACCAGCACCCAGGCGGCGAGCCCGGCGAGGACGCCGAGAACGGCGGCGAGCACGGCCAGCAGCGTGATCCGTCGCGGCGAGGTGAGGAGTTGCATGATCGAAAGTGTATCGTGTCACGATATGAATCGGCAGGCGGTACCGGCGGCGACCCTCTCCGAGGCCCAATACCGCCGGCTGCTCGAGCTCCGCGACGGGCTTCGGGTGTTCCTCCGGTGGAGCGCCGATCGTGCCCGCGAGGCGGGCCTGACTCCCAGTCAGCACCAGCTGCTCCTGGCCGTGCGCGGCCATCCCCACCCTGACGGGCCGACGGTGGGTGATCTCGCCGGCCACCTGGTGCTGCGCCACCACAGCACGGTCGAACTGATCGACCGTTGCGCCGCCGCCGGGCTCGTGGAGCGGGTCCCCGACACCGGCGACAGCCGGTCGGTGCGGGTCCACCTGACCGGTAGCCGGCGAGGAGCGCCTGGCCCGGCTCTCCGAGCTTCACCTGGCGGAGCTGGGCCGGTTGGCGCCGCGGATGGCTCCGATCTGGGCAGGTCTCGAGGTGAGCCTCCCCCGAGGGGTGACCGCCGGTCAGCCGGTGAAGCGGCGGAGTCGCAGCGAGTTGGCCACCACCGAGACGCTGGAGAGCGCCATGGCGCCGGCGGCGATCATCGGGTCGAGCAGCCCGGCGGCCGCCAGCGGGATGGCCGCCGTGTTGTAGGCGAACGCCCAGAACAGGTTCTGCCGGATGGTGCGGAACGTGGCCCGAGCGAGCTCGACGGAGGTGGGCACCAGGGCGGGGTCGCCGGAGATGAGCACGATGTCGCCGGACTCGATGGCGATGTCGGTGCCGGTGCCGACGGCGATCCCCAGGTCGGCGGCGGTCAGCGCCGGGGCGTCGTTGATGCCGTCGCCGACGAAGGCGACGGTGCGCCCGGCGGTCTGCAGGCTGGTCGATCTCAGAGGCCTTCTCGCCTGGCATCACCTCGGCGAGGACGACACCGATCCCCACCTGGGCGGCGATCGCCTCGGCGGTGCGCCGGTTGTCGCCGGTGAGCAGGGCGGTGGAGATCCCGGCCCGCTCCAGGCTCGTCACCGCTGCCGCCGAGGTGGGGCGCACGGTGTCGGCGACCGCCAGGGCACCGCGGGCCACGCCCGTCCCAGCCGGCCAGGGCGGCGGTGTGCCCCTGCGCCTCGAAGCGGGCGGCGGCATCGGCGAGCACGTCCGGCACCGCCAGCCCGCGGTCGGCGAGCAGCTTGGCACTGCCCACCACGACCGGTGTCCCGTCGACCACGCCGACCACGCCGCGACCGGGGATGGTCTCCGTCCGCACGTCGGTGCTCAGGTCGACGCCGCGCTCCTCGGCCCCGAGCGCCACCGCCTTGCCGATCGGGTGCGAGCTGGCCGCCTCGACGCTGCCCACCAGTCGGAGAAACCGTGCTCGTCGCCTTCGACGACGAGGCCCGCCAGGGTCATCGCACCCCGGGTCAGCGTCCCGGTCTTGTCGAAGACCACGATGTCGACGCCGGCGGATCGCTCGAAGACGGCGGCGTCCTTGAACAGGATCCCGATCTCGGCACCCCGCCCGGACCCGACCATGATGGCGGTCGGCGTGGCCAGCCCCAGGGCGCACGGGCAGGCGATGATCAGGACCGCCACGGCGTTGCTGACGGCCTCGGGTGTGCCGGCGCCGGCCACCAGCCAACCCACCAGCACCACGACGGCGACGGCGATCACCACGGGGACGAACACCGCGGAGACACGATCGGCGAGGTCCTGGATCGGCGCCTTGCTCGCCTGGGCGTCCTCGACCATGCGGACGATCTGCGCCAGCATCGTGTTGGGGCCTACCCCGGTCACCTCGATCTCGAGGCTGCCCTCCTGGTTGACCGTTGCGCCGTAGACGGTGTCGCCGGGGCCGTGGGCAGCCGCTGCCGACTCTCCGGTGAGCATGCTCTCGTCGACCGAGGATGTCCCGGCGACGACGCGGCCGTCGGCGGGGATCTTCTCGCCGGCGAGCACGACCACCCGGTCCCCGGGGGCGAGGGTGAGCGGGTCGACCATCACCAGCTCGTCGCCGCGGCGGACCCGGGCCTGTTTGGCGCCGAGCTCGAGCAGCCGGGTCACCGCCGCCGACGCCTGGCCCTTGGCCCTCGCCTCCAGGTAGCGGCCGGCCAGGATGAGGGTGACGATGACCGCTGCCGTCTCGAAGAAGACGTCGTTGCCGGTGAACATCGCCCACAGCGAATAGCCGAAGGCGGCCAGCGTCCCCACCGAGATCAGCGTGTCCATCCCAGCCCCGCCGGCACGCAGCCGCAGCCAGGCGTTGCGATGGAACTGCGCTCCGTACCAGAACACCACCGGTGCGGTCAGTAGCAGCTGGGCCCACTCCGACCACCCGGGACCGGTGGCAGGCTCCATGCTGTCCGACCCGAACATCCCGAGGAGCACCACCGGCAGGGTGAGCAGGGCCGCCCCGATCAACCTACCCCGCTGAGCGGTCGCCTCGCGGGCGTGGCGGACCGTAGGGGCGACCCGCTCCTCGCCCGGGTCGACGGCATGGATCGTGTACCCGATGCGGGCGACCGCCTGTTCGAGGGCATCGACGTCGACGGCGGCGGTGGCGATCACCCGCGCCTCCTGGGCGGGGAAGCTGACCACCGCCTCGTCCACCCCGGGCTGGCGACCGAGGACGCGCTCGATCCGGACCGCGCAGGAAGCGCAGGTCATCCCATCGACATCGAAGATCACACTCTGGCTCGTGGCCATGCTGGAGAGCCGGTGTCAGCCGGCTACGGCGTAGCCCTGGGCTTCGATCGCCTCGACGATGGCGGCCAGGGCGACGGTGCCGTCGTCGAAGGCGACGTCGACGGTGCGCTCGTCGATGTGGACCTCGACCGCGGACACGCCCGGCGACGGTGGCGACCGCCCCCTCGATGGACGACTTGCAGTGCCCGCAGGAGATGTCGGGCACCGACAACGTCAGCTCGGTCATACGGTTGCTTCCTCTTCGATCGGCCCGGTGACGACCGGGGTGTAGCGGAGCGTCTCCATCAGCTCGTCGACGATGTCGGCGGCCCGACCCTCCTCGACGGCGGTGACGACACAGGTCTCGAGATGGTTCTGCAGGAGGAGCCGGTTGGCCTTCTCCAGGGATCCCTGGAGCGCCGAGACCTGCTTCATGATCTCCGGGCAGTAACGCTCGTCCTCGACCATGGTGATCACGGCGTCGACATGACCGCGCACGGTCTTCAGACGGCCCAACAGCACCTGCTTGTGATCCTGTTTCATGCCGCCACTCTAGCACACCCCACCCCGGGTGGGGTGGGGCCGGTCACTCGCAACAGCTTCTTACACGTCGGCTGTTACAAGAGCCTGATGGGGTAGACCTCGAACGAGGCGGCGTAGGTGCAGCCCAGGCGGTCACCGGCCATCCGGGCCCATTCGGCGAGGAACTCGGCGACGTCCGGATGCCCTTCGAGCCCGGCCAGGTACGCCTCGTGGGCCTGCAGCGAGGCGATGCCGAGGTCGAAGGTGTCGGTGGTGTCGACCGCCGTGCCCGGCCTCGGGGGACCCGGCCGCCCACACCGCCTGCACCCTGTTCCACGGCTCCGCGCCGTCCGGGAACACCCATCGGTTCCCGGCGTCACGGGCGGCGTCGAGCACTGCCCGGCCGGTGGCGATGTGGTCGGCCTGATTGAGCATCCCGGGGCCGAACGAGTCGCGGAAGTTGGCGGTGATGACGATGTCGGGCCGGTGCCGGCGGATGGCCCCTGCGATGTCGCGCCGGAGTGCCAGTCCGTACTCGACGGTCCCGTCCGGATGGCCGAGGAACTCGACCTCGTCGACCCCGACGATCGCCGCCGCCCGCCGTTCCTCCTGCTCCCGCAGCGGCCCTGCCTCGGCCGGCGGGAGGGCGTCCATCCCGGCCTCTCCGCTCGTCACCAGGCAGTAGGCGATCTGCTTGCCTTGACCGGTCCAGCGGGCGACGGCGGCCGCGGCGCCGTACTCGATGTCGTCTGGGTGGGCGACCACCACCAGGGCGCCGCTCCCAGTCCTCGGTGAGCGGCTCCAGGGGCGGCAGGCTCTCGGTCACGATGTGGTCTCCATGTGTTGTCGGCCGGGCCAACCTAGGCGATCGGGCCCTCGTCCGCCCTGGATGTCGAGCCCTTCCCCGTCGAGCCTTGAGGACCCCGCCACGGCTGCCGGTAGCGGCCGAGCCCATAGAGTGCCCGCCATGGACCCCCATGGCCGAGCGCGGCGGTGGCAGTCGTTCGCCGAGACCGTGTTCACCGAGTTCACCGCACTCGCCGTCGCCCATGGAGCCATCAACCTGGGCCAGGGCAGCCCGGGGTTCGACGGGCCCGAATTCGTCAAAGCGGCAGCGGCGGCGGCGATGGCCCGCGGCGACAACCAGTACGCCCCGATGTCGGGCATCCCGCAGTTGAGGGAGGTGATCGCCGCCCGTTTCGCCGCTGCCACCGGGATCGCCGCCGACCCGGACGGCAACGTGACCGTCACCTCGGGCTGTGCCGAGGCGCTGGCGGCCAGCTTCCTCGGGATGGTCGACCCCGGCGACGAAGTGGTGCTCATCGAGCCGTTCTACGACCTCTACCCGGCGGGGATCGCCATGGCCGGTGCGACCGCACGCCACGTGACGCTGCGGCCGCCGGCGTTCCGCCTCGACGAGACCGACCTCGGCCGGCGTCGTCGGCCCCCGCACCCGCATGATCGTGCTCAACACCCCGCACAACCCGGTGGGGCGCGTCTTCGACCGTGCCGAGCTGGAGCTGGTTGCCTCGGTGGCCGGGCCAACGACGCCGTCGTCGTCGCCGACGAGGTGTACGAGCACCTGGTGTTCGAAGGCGAGCACGTCTCCATCGCCTCGTTGCCCGGGATGTGGGAGCGGACCCTCACGCTGTCGTCGCTGGGAAAGACGTTCTCGCTGACCGGCTGGAAGGTGGGGTGGGCGGTGGGCCCGGCGCAGCTCACCGACGCGGTGCGCGCCGCCCACCAGTTCATCACCTTCGCCGTGCCGACGCCGCTGCAGCACGGGGCGGTGGCCGCCCTGTTGGCGCCCCCCGAGTACTACTCCGACTTCGTCGCCGGCTACCGGCGACGCCGGGACGTCCTGGTGGAGGGCCTTGCCACCGCCGGCTTCGGTGTCCAGCCTCCCCAGGGCACCTACTTCGTCCTCGCCGACCACACCCCGTTCGGGTTCGCCGACGACGTCGCCTTCGCCCGCCACCTCACCACCGAGATCGGGGTGGGAGCCATCCCGCCGAGCGCGTTCTACGACGACCCCGGCGACGGAGCGGCGCTCATCCGCTTCGCCTTCTGCCAACCCGAGGAGGTCCTCGGGGAAGCGGTGCGGCGGCTCGGGGCGCTTCACCGGTGGTCCGGGCCGTGCACCGGAACTGCGACCTGCGTGGTCACCATGAGCACCGACGTCGACGTCGCCACCCCCTCCCTCCCGCCGGCTCGAGTGTCAGAGACTCCCGACTCAGAGGCGACTCTGCCCATTGTCCGTCGAGCGGCTACGCCCCCGGCAGCAGCTCCGTTGTGAACGCCTCGCTCACGTCGACCGGCCGGGCGATCGCCTCGTGCTCGACGAGGAGGTCGTGCAGGGCCTGCCACTGCTCCACCGTCTGCCAGGCGTCGCCGTTGGCTTCGGTCACCTCGCCGCGGTAATCGGCCAGCTCGGTGTCGAGCATGAACCGCTGGTGGTCGGGGTCGGCGTCGGGGCCGGTGTGGGTGAGCACGATGTCGACGGCGTCTTCCGGGTTCTCCTCCGCCCAGGCGATGCCCCGGAGGGCGGCGGCCAGGAACGCACGGAGCATCTTCGGGCCGTTCCGCCACCGACTCCTCGGTGGCGACGTAGGTGAGCCCCAAGCGTCGGAACCCCGAAGTCGGCGGCGTCCCAGGTGACGATGTCGAAGCCGAGCCCGGTGATGAGGTCGGGCTCGTTCGACTTGAACACCGGATAGACGTCCACCTGGCCCTCGGTGAACATCGCGCACGTCGAACCCCACGTTGACCAGCTCGACGTCGTCAGGGGAGACGCCGCTGGCGTCGAGGATGGCGAAGAGGTCGGGGGGAGGGGAGCCCTTGAACCCCACCCGATGCCCGACCCAGTCGGCCGGGGTGGCCATTCCGGAGTCGGCCATGGCAACGAACGCCTGCTGGCCCCGCTGCCCGAGCAGTGCCAGGGCCACCAGCGGGATCCCGGGATCGGCGCGCCGTTGCAGCACCACGGCAGCGTCCTGGGTGGTGACGTCGACGGCGCCCGAGGCGAGGAGCTGGAGGTGCTCCCCGCCGCCGGCGGAGTGCTCGATGGTCACCTCGAGCCCCTCCTCCTCGAAGTAGCCGTTGGCCGCCGCCACGTACACCCCGACGAAGGGCAGGTTGGCTTGCGGGGCGAACCCGGCCATGAAGGTGACCGGCTCGAGCTCGGCTTCACCCGATCCCGACCCGCAGGCGGCAAGCAGCGCCGTGGCAAGGGCAAGCACGGCGAGGCGTCGGCTCGGAGGCGAGGGCACGGGTGGTCTCCTGTCGGTCGGGTGGTCAGGTCGTGCTCATCGCCAGGCGAGCACCTTCCGCTCCACGCCCACCACGGCGCGGTAGAGCAACAGGCTGAGCACCGTCAACACGGCCACCGCGGCGAACAGGGACGGCATCCGCAGGTTGCTGTACGCCAGCCACATCTGCCGCCCCAAGCCCGAGGACGCCCCCATCCACTCCGCCACCACCGCCCCGATCAGCGCCAGCGGCGCCGCCACCTTGAGGGCGGCGAACAGGAACGGCCACGACGACGGCCATCGCGCCCTGACGAACACCTCGCGGGCGCTGGCATCGATCGAGCGCAGCCACTCGGCTATCGCCGGGTCGACCGAGCGGAATCCCTCGAGCGCGTTGATGAGGACCGGGAAGAAGGTGAGCAGCGCGGTGACGATCACCTTCGGGCCGTGTCCGAAGCCCATCCAGATGGTCAGGATCGGCGCCACCGCGATCACCGGGGTCGACTTGATGAGGAGGGCGAGCGACATCACCCCCTGTTCGAGGTGGCCACGGAAGGTGATGAGCACGGCCAGCCCGATGCCGAAGGCGGCGCCCACCGCCAGCCCGGCGACGGCACGGAGCAGGGTGGTCAGGGCCGCCGGGCGCCAGACCGGCGCCGGAGGAGCCGAGAACGGCGGCGACGTCCGAGGGTGCGGGGAGCAGGTACACCGGAGTGCCGGCGATGCGCACGGCGACCTCCCACACCACCAGCGCCCCGAGCACGACCAGGGAGCCGACCCACCAGGGAGTGGCGGTGCGGTGCTCGGCGGCGACCGAGGGCGCCGCCGTCATCTCCGGCCCATCTCGAACCGCCCAAGGACGGGTTCCGGTCGTCCTCGGGTTCGCCGCGGAGCACCGCCCTGGCCCGGCGGACCACCGCCTGGAATGGCATCTCGGTCTCGTCGCGGGGCCGGGCAAGTCCCACCGCGATGTCGGCCGCCACCGATCCCGGGCCGCGGGGACAGCAGCACGACCCGGTCCGCCAGCTTCACCGCCTCCGGGAGGTGATGGGTGACCCACACCACGGTCGGGCGGAATCGGTGCCACAGGTCGAGGACGTCGTCGGCGAGCGTCTCCCGGGTCATCTCGTCCAGCGCGGCGAACGGCTCGTCCATCAGCCAGACGCCGGCACCGATGGCGAGGGTGCGGGCGAGGCTCACCCGCTGCTGCATCCCTCCGGAGAGCGTCGACGGGTAGGCGCCGGCGAAGTCGCCGAGCCCGACCATCTCCAACAATGTGGTTGGGTCGGGACCGGGTCGATCCGGTCGCGGGTTGACCAGTTGGGCGAGCGCCACGTTCTCCAGGGCGGTGCGCCAGGGAAGCAGCGCAGCCCGTTGGGCCATCCAGCCCACCTGCTTGCGCCTGCGGAAGCCGTCGGGGGTGACCCCGTCGACCTCGACCGAGCCCGACGTCGGGGCGACGAGACCGGCGATCGTCCTCAGCAGTGTCGACTTGCCGCATCCGCTCTCGCCGACCACCGCCACGAACGATCCCGGTGCGATGGCGAGGTCGAGGTGGCGCAGCGCCGCCAGGGTGCCGAAGTCGACCCCGACCCCGCGTAGCTCGATCCGGGCGGCGGTCACGTCCCGAGACCCTGGCGCCCGTGCATGCGCTCGGGGAACGACCCGAAAGGCGGTCCAGCCCTCCGTCTCGCTCAACCCGGCCTGCTTGTCGGCGCCCTTCCCCAGGTAGCGCACGGCGAGCCGGCGCCGGAGGCCGGCCAGCCCGCCGGGTAGGTACGCCTCGTCCACCTCTTCGGCGACCCCGTCGACGAAGGCCGCGTCGCAGCGGTGGCCAGGGCTCGTCGAAGGTCAACGAAACCCGTGCCCGTTCGGCCACGTACGCCTGCCAGGAGGCGCCCGGTGAGGCGGCCAGCCAGAAGGCGTCGCCATCCCACTCGTACCAGAGCGGCACCACGTGCGGGCGTGCCGTCCTGGCGGACGCAGGCGAGCTGGGCGCCCCACAGGCCCGACAGGAACTCCTTGAGCTCGGCGTCGGTGAGGTCACGGCTCGGCTCCACCGGGTCACCGGCGGCCCAGCCATATGGCTGGTAGACGGCGGCGCCCATCCGGTACGAGAGCCGCGCCGCCGTCTCCCGCATTGTCGCGGTGAGCGCCGCCACCTGGTCGTCGCCGCTCGGTAGGCGGGAATGCCCGCCAGGATCGCCGCCACCGGGCGCACCCCGTCGGCACACACCGGGCAGGAGATCTCGACGACGTCGCCGTTGGTGGTGACGGATGCGCCGTCCTGGCGCACCCGGTGGAGCGGGTCGTCTCCGGGACCGTCGGCGGGAAGGCCGGCGGCGAGCACGGTGCCGTCCGCCGTGTCGAGGCTCCGGCGCTCTCCGTTCCGGTAGGCGACCCGCACCACCTGGTTGGCGGGGACATGCGCGACGATCACCGCGCCGCCCGGATCGGGCCAGGACAGCGCCAGCGACTCCTCGGACGGGTTCATCCCCGTCTCGAGGTGGAACGCATCGACCAGCTCTCGCAGCGTCCCCGTTCGGTCGGGGAGCAGGGCCCACACGGCGGTGCCGAGGCGGTAACGGCCCCGCTGACCGTCCTGGTGGATGTAACCGCGTGCCCGCAGCGTGTTGATGAGGGCGTACAGGGCGCTGCGGGGGATCCCCAGCTGCTCCGTCAACTCGCCGACCGAGAGCCCGTCTTCGGCTCCCGCCAGGGCTTCCACCAGGTTCAGCGCCCGTTCGACCGCCGGCACCTGTCTCGAGTATTCGAGCTCCTGCTCCATGTCCGGCGTCCAGCATAGAGGACATCGATCCTCCATACCGGACGAAGCATGCCGTGGAGTCGGGCGAGACGAAGGACGGTCGGTTGACCCGCAACTACCGTTGCCGGACGCATGGACATCCGCGACGACATCGTCGAGGCGGTGGGCAACACGCCGCTGGTGAGGCTGGGCCGGCTGCACCCGCCGGGCAACCTGGTGGCCAAGGTCGAGTACGCCAACCCGGGAGGGTCGGTCAAGGACCGCATCGCCCTCCCCATGATCGAACGGGCCGAGGCGAACGGGTGGCTCCGACCGGGAGGCACCATCGTCGAGCCGACCAGCGGCAACACCGGCGTCGGGCTGGCCATCGTGGCGGCGTTGCGCGGCTACCGGTTGATCTGCGTGATGGCCGACAAGCAGTCGAAGGAGAAGCAGGACCTGTTGCGGGCGTACGGCGCCGAGGTGGTCGTGTGCCCGACCGACGTCCCTCCGGAGGACCCTCGGTCGTACTACTCGGTGGCGGCCCGGCTCACCGACGAGATCCCCGGCGCCTACCGGCCCGACCAGTACTCCAACCCCGCCAACCCGGCGGCCCATGCCGCCGCCACCGGCCCGGAGATCTGGGAGCAGACCGACGGTGGGATCGGCGCCTTCGTCGCCGGCGTCGGCACCGGCGGCACCATCACCGGTGTCGGCTCCTACCTGAAGGGACGGCGATCGGACGTGCTCGTCGTCGGCGTCGACCCGGTGGGCTCGATCTACACCGCCGGCTCGGACGAGGAGGTGCGCCCGTACCTCATCGAGGGCGTCGGCGAGGACTTCTGGCCGGAGACGTTCGACCCTGGGGTCGTCGACCGGTACGAGATCGTCGAAGACGAGGAGGCGTTCACCACCACCCGCCGGCTGGCGGCGACCGAGGGGCTGCTGGTGGGTGGCTCGGGGGGCATGGCGGTGGCCGGTGCGGTGCGGGTGGCGGAGGCGCATCCCGACCTGCTCACCGTGGTCCTCGTTCCCGACGGCGGCCGCAACTACCTGTCGAAGATCTTCGACGACACCTGGATGAAGGACAACGGCTTCCCGGTCTGAGCCCGGGTGAGTGAACTTTGAGCGAGTGCCTCCATCTGGTGGCTGATCGCTCAAGTCGAAGGGTGATCCGATCCATATGCAACTTTGAGCAGTTTCCAGCGAATACCGAGGTCAATCGCTCAAAGTTCGATTGGGGCCAGGCGACGTCAGATGCGGTCGAGGGCGTTGGCGAGGTCTTCGATGAGGTCCTCGGGGTCCTCGAGACCCACCGAGGCGCGCACCAGGCCGTCGAGGATGCCGAGGCGCTCCCGTTCGTCGCGGGAGATCCCGGCGTGGGTCATCGTCGCCGGGTGGGTGATGAGCGACTCAACGGACCCGAGGTTCTCGGCCAGGGTCCACACCTCGACGGCGTCCATGAGCTGCTTGCCGGTGTCGAGGCCCCCCTCACCTCGAACCACAGCATCCCTCCGAACCCGGCCGCCTGCCGCTTGGCCAGGTCGTGCTGGGGGAACGACTCGAGGCCGGGGTAGGCGACCTGCCTCACCTTGGGATGCGCCTCGAGGTAGCGGGCAACCGCCATGGCGCTGTCGGACTGGCGGTCGAGCCGGACGGCGAGCGTCTTGGCGCCCTGCATGGTGAGCCAGGCCACCATCGGAGACATGATGGTGCCGGTGGCATTCTGGACGAAGGCGATCCTGTCGTGCAGCTCCGAGGTGGCGCTGACCACGGCGCCGCCGACGGTGGCGTTGTGCCCGTCGAGGTACTTGGTGGTGGAGTGCACGGCGATGTCGGCACCCAGGTCGAGCGGCTTCTGGTAGTACGGGCTGAGGAAGGTGTTGTCGACGGCATGGGGCACCCCGGCGGCACGGGTGATCTCCGACACCGCCGCCAGGTCGGTGAGCTTCAGCGTCGGGTTGGCCGGCGTCTCGGTGAACACCAGCCGGGTCTCGGGGCGTAGCGCCCGCTCGACGTTGGCGGGATCGGAGGTGTCGACGAACTCGGTCTCCACCCCGAACCTGGGGAAGATCTGGGTGGCGATGCGGTGGGTCCCCCCGTAGGCGACGTCGGAGATGACGACGTGGTCGCCGGCGCTGAGGAGGGCGGTGAACACGGCGGTGGTGGCGGCCATACCGGTGGCGAAGGCGGCGGCGTCGGCGCCGTCCTCGAGGGCGGCGATCTTCGCCTCGAAGGCGCGGACGGTGGGGTTCCCGGTCCGGCTGTAGGAGAAGCCGGTGGTCATGTACTCGTCGACCGACGGCTGGACGAACGTTGTGGTCTGGTGGATCGGGGTGAGGATCGCCCCGGTCACCGGGTCGGGCACGACCCCGGCGTGGACCAGCTTGGTGGAGAACTTCATGGCGGAACGCTAGCGCCGGGAAGCCGCAGGTCCGTCGCCGTCAGCCCCCCGGAACCCGTGGCGGAACGGCGAAACCGAAGGGGAGCTCGAGCCGGTGGGCGCGCATCAACGCCTCGTCGGCGAGGATGTCCAGGGTCGGCCCTGCGGACACGATCCGGCCCTCGTCGAGGACCACCGCCCGCGAGCACACCTCGGCGGCGTAGGGGAGGTCGTGGGTGACCACCAGCAGGGTGATGTCGAGGCCGGTGAGCAACTGGGTGAGCTCACGCCGGCTCGCCGGGTCCAGGTTCGAGGTCGGCTCGTCGAGCACGAGGATCTCCGGCTCCATCGCCAGCACGCCGGCGATGGCCACCCGCCGTTTCTGGCCGAAGCTGAGGTGGTTGGGGGGTCGGTGCCGGACATGGCTCATGCCGACGGTGGCCAGCGCCCTCTCCACCCGGGCGGAGACCTCGTCGGGGCCGAGCCCCAGGTTCTGCGGGCCGAAGGCGACGTCTTGCTCCACCGTCGGCATGAAGAGCTGGTCGTCCGGGTCCTGGAACACGATGCCGACCCGCCGGCGGATCTCCATGACCCCGGCGCCGTCGAGCGCCAGCCCGTTGACGTGCACCGTGCCCCGCTGCGGCATCAGGATGCCGTTCATGTGCAGGATCAACGTTGTCTTGCCGGCACCATTGGGGCCGAGCAGGGCGATCCGCTCCCCGCGATGGATGTGGAGGTCGATGTCGGCGAGCGCCTCGGTCCCGTCGGGATAGGTGTACGACAGGCCGTCGACGGCGATGATGGGGACGCTCATCCGGGCCCGGTGCCGGTCACCGGCCCAGCCAGACGGCGCCGACGGCCAGCCAGGCGACGGCCGGGATGGCGAGCGCCGCCGCCCAGGTGGTCACCGGTGCCGGGACGCTCATCGTCGCCGGCATCGACCCGCGGAAGCCACGCGAGGCCATCGCCAGGTACACCCGCTCACCCCGCTCGTAGGAACGGACGAACAGGGTGCCGAGCCCGCGGGCGAACGGCCGGACCCGGCCGAGCCACCTCGCCTCGTGGCCCCGGGACCGCATCGCCACCCGCATCCGGGCGAACTCCCCGGCGACCACGTCGGCGTAGCGCACCATGAACCCCATGATCGCCGTCATCACCCGGGGCAGGTGGAGCCGGTCGAGGCCGGCGAGCAGGTCCGCCACCTCGGTGGTGCCGGCGAGCACGATCGACACCAGCAGACCGAGGGTTGCCTTGGCGGCGATGTTCCACAGCGCCCACATGACCCTCGACCGACAGCGACAAGCCGAGCACCTCGACCTGCTCACCGGTGCCCAGGATGGGGAGGGCGAGGGCGGCGAGGAGGAAGGGGACCTCGATCACCATCCGGCTCAGCACGAAACGGAGTCCGAGCCGGGCGGTGGCGGCGGCGCCCACCAGCACTCCGAAGTAGGCGGCGAACAACCAGACCGCCTCGCGCGGCGTGGCAACCACGGCGAAGACCAGCACCAGGGCGGCGACGACCTTGACGTGCGCCGGCAAGCGGTGCAACGGCGTGTCGCCGTGGCGGTACAGGGCGTGGTTGTGCCCGCTCATGCCGGTCACCCCTGCCCGGCGCCGGACGTCGAGGTCCGTTCGTCCCTGCCCCGGGCCACCAGTCGGAAGAGACCCCACCCGGCGGCGAGGGTGATGGCGACACCCACCGCACCGGCCACCGCGGTGTTGACCCGGTCGGTCCCACCGAGGTTCGTCCCGTAGTCGGCGAGCGGGGCATCGCCGAAGGCGTGGTCGTCGGCGGTCTCCAGGAACCCCTCCTGTTGGGCAACGTACTCGAGACCGTCCGGGTTCGCTGAGGCGAACTGGCTCACACCGGCGGCGAACACGAGCGCCACCAGCAGGCCGACCCCGACGAATGCCCAGGTGCGCCTGTCCATCACACCAACACCTCCGTGCGCTCGCCCTGGTACAAGGGGTTGCCGTAGACCAGGTCGGGTCTCGAGGCCATCACCGCACCGATCACGAGGGCAGTGAGGATCCCCTCGCCGATCCCGATGAGCAGGTGGGTGCCGACCATGGCGGTGAACACGGCGCCGACGGAGGCGGACGCCGTCCCGCCGATGGCGTACTCGACGACGAATCCCATCGCCGCCAGTGGCACGGACAGGAAGGCGGCGATCCCCGCCGAGACGGTTACCCCGGTCGCCGACCGCGGGGCGACCCCGAGGATCGCCCGGTAGATGAGATAGCCGACCAGGGTGCCGATCAAACCCATGTTGACGACGCTCAGGCCCAGTGCCGAGAGCCCGCCGTCGGCGAAGAAGACCGCCTGCACCATGAGGACCACCGTGATGATCAGCAGTCCCGCCCACGGTCCGACGAGGACGGCGGCGAGCACCCCGCCGAGGAGATGGCCGCTCATCCCGGGGAGCACCGGGAAGTTGAACATCTGGGCGGCGAACACGAAGGCGGCGACCAACCCGGCCAGCGGGACCTGGCGCTCCGTCATGTACCGGCCGGTCTGGCGTATGGCGACTCCCACACCTCCGGCGGCGACGACTCCGGCGGCGGCCGACGTGGTCCCGTTGATGAACCCATCGGGGATGTGCACGGTCGTCTCCCTCCTGCAACCGAGTCGCACCTGCAACTCTATCGCAGACTGTTCGGCGCCCGCCGGCCCGCGGATTGGTGGGTGTTTTTTCCCCGGGCCGACTTCGCCGGCTTCGCCGGCGAACAGACGCCGGTCGGCCCTCCTCCGCAGATGGGGCCCCTACCCCATCGCGGCCGTAGCTGTCGCCAGCGCCGGCTTCGCCTGTGAACAGACGCCGGTCGGCCCTTCTCCGCAGATGGGGCCCCTACCCCATGTCGGCCGTAGCTGTCGCCAGCGCCGGCTTCCCTGTGAACAGACGCCGGTCGGCCCTCCTCCGCAGATGGCCCCTACCCCATCGCGGCGGTGGCTGTTGCCGCCGCTAGGCCGGTGACCACTCAGCTCTCGTCGCTCGATTGGCAGTCGGCGCAGAGTCCCAGGATCGCCCCGTGGGTCGGCTCGGCGACGAACCCGGTCAGCTCGGTGATGTGCCGGTAGAAGTCGTCGAGCTCGCTGGCTGGCACTCCGATCGATCGCCGGCATCTCCGGCACATCAGGTGTTGGTGGGGAGCCTCGCCGGACAGGTGGTAGACCAACGCTCCCTGGCCGAGGTGGGTGTGGGTGATGAGGCCGGCGCCTTCGAGGGTGTCGAGGGTGCGGTACACCGTCGACTGGTCGATGGGACGCCGCTCCGCCGCCTCGACCCTGCGGTGGATGTCGGCGGCGGTGAGGTGCTCGCCGTGGGAGGCGACCATGGTGGCGCACACCGCTCGCCGGGCAGCGGTGACCCGGAGGCCCTGGCTGCGCAACGCTCCGACGAGGTCGTCGAACAGGTCACCGTGCGCGGCATCCATCGCTGCTCAAGCTAGCTGTGATACACCCGGGCGGCTGGCGCCGCCCTCCTCCCGTAGATGGGTCCCCTACCCATCGCGGGCCGTGGGTGCTCAGCGCGGGAAGCGACGGCCCACGGTGAAGGCGTCGATCACCGGTTGGGTGGCATCGTTGGGAACCACGTACGAGATCCCGTCGATGGTGGCCAGGTCGACCGGCAGGGTCATCGCCTCCAGGCCGTCTCCGCCTCGCATCCCGAGCACGGACCGGCCCAGCTCGGCGATCACGCCCAGCGACAGGCCCTCGTCGGCGGTGATCTGCTCGGCGAACGCCGTGGTGAAGCCGGGGAGGTTGAACGCCTTCCCCGGTGAGGTCGCCTGGTCGAACATCAGCATCAGCAGCTCCTGCTGGCGACCGGTGCGGTCGATGTCGTTGCCGTTGGTGCTCTGCCACTCGCCGTCGCGGCGCTCCTCGAGCGACCGGGAGCGGGCGTAGGCCAGCGCCTCGGGGCCGCTGAGCTCCTGGGTCCCCGCCGGGAGTTGGAGCCCGGACTTGAGGTCGCGCACCGGGTGGTCGAGCGTCATGGTGACCCCGCCGAGGGCGTCGACCACATTGGCGAACCCGAGGAAATCGACCTCGATGTAGTTGTGCACCGGGATACCCAGGTTGTCCTGGACCGTCTGCACCAGCAGGTCGGGGCCGCCGTAGACGTAGGCGGCGTTGATCTTGTCGGTGCCGTGACCGGGGATCTCCACCCGAAGGTCGCGAGGGATGCTGAGCAGCTGGCCCCGGCCGTCGACGATGTGGGCCAGCATGATGACGTCGGTGCGGGAACCGTCGAAGCTGCCGAAGTTGCCCTCGAAGTCCTCGGGCAGGTTCTCCCGGTTGTCGGTGCCCACCACCAGCATGTTGCGGACGTCACCGGCCGGGGTCAGCGACTGGAGCTCGGAGGCGGGGATCCGGTCGATCTTCGACTCGGTCCACACGAGGAAGGCGATGGTTCCGAACACGGCCACCACCGCGGCGATGAGCAGCCCCAGGAGGAGCGTGCGGCCCCGCTGCCGCTTGGGCTGCGGCGCCGGGGGGAACCGGCGGGCTCTGCGGCATCTGGATCGTGGTCATGGGCACCTTGTGGAGCGTGTCGTTGCACCCGTGATCCGGGGCCGGGCGAGTGTACCGACGACCGGCGGATACACCGGGATAGCGTCGGCTCTACCATCACTTCGACGTGGCCGACCTCGATGTGGTTCCCGTTACCCCGGAGCGTTGGGGCGACCTGGAGACGCTCTTCGGGCCCCGCGGCGCCATCGCCGGCTGCTGGTGCATGTGGTTCCGCCACACCGCATCGGAGTGGGACTGGGCCGGTGCCGAGGGTCGCCGGGCGGAGATGGCGGGTATCGTCGCCGGTGACGAACGGCCCGGCCTGCTCGGCTACGTCGACGGCGTCCCGGTCGGCTGGGTCGCCGTCGCCCCCCGGTCCGAGTACGGGCGGCTCACGTCGCCGCGGGCCAGGACCTATCGCTCGTTCGACGACATCCCGACCTGGGTGATTACTTGCTTCTTCATCGCCAAGGGTCATCGTAGGTCAGGCGTGGCAGGTGCTCTGCTCGACGCCGCCGTCGACTACGCCGCCGCCCGGGGCGCGACGGTGATCGAGGGGTACCCGGTCGACAACGAAGGGCCCCGTCAGGACGACCACGTGTTCACCGGCACGCTCGGCATGTTCACCCGTGCCGGGTTCGTCGAGGTCCAGCGGCTCAACGGCCGGCCCTTGGTGCGTCGGGAGGTCGCCGCCGGCTGACTCGGGGATAACGAGGCTCAGGGGGAGCCGGCGTCAGGCGGTGGCGTGGCGGTGTCTTCGGTCGAGCGATGCACGTGTCTCCCCGCCACCGGTCGGTGGGCGGCGTCGTCGAGCACCACGGCCTCCTCGTCGTCGACGTGGAGCAGGGCCGACCCATAGGCGCTCACGAGGTTGTCGGCGGAGAGCACTCGGTCGGGTGCACCCTCGGCGACCACGCCTCCGGCGAGCAGGATGGTGTGGTCGGCAGCCCTCGCCTCGGTCAGGTCGTGGGTGGTGAGCACCACGGTGCAGCCCCGGGACGTCTCCTCGTGGATCACCTGGTCGATCGCCTTGGCGGCAGGTAGGTCGATGCCGGTGAGCGGCTCGTCCAAGAGCAGGAGGTCGTGGTCCTGCACCAGGCCCTGGGCCACGTAGGCACGCTGGCGCTGGCCTCCCGAGAGGTGGTGGAGCTGACGCCCCGCCAGCGCGGTCGATCCCGGTCCGGGCCATGGCGTCGGCGAGGCCCGCCCGATCCTCGGGCCCGAGCCGCTGGTACCAGCCGGCGCCGGACATAGCGGCCCATCGCCACCACCTCCCGCACCGTAATGGGTAGGGCCTCGTTGACCTTCGTCGTCTGGAGCACATAGGCGATGCGGCTCGAGCCGACGGCCGCGGCGGCCACCTCGAGGGTGCCGCCGATTGGCTCGATCAGGCCGGCGATGGCGCTGAGCAGCGTCGACTTCCCGGACCCGTTGGGCCCGATGACGGCGGTGACCCTCCCCGCCGGGATGTCGAACGACGACGGTCCCACACGCCACCGCCGTCCGGTAGCCGAGGACCAGGTCCCGCGCCCGCACCGCCGTCGGGCTCACCGGCACCGTGCGCACGTCCCTTCGATCTCCAGGGCGTGGTCGGTCGGCTCGAATCTGGACCGGCTTCCGATCCTGGCGACGATGGAGCGCAATTCATGCTCCAGCTCACCGGGGATCTCGATGTCCTCGACGAGCCCGCACGAGAGGCAGACGAGGTGGTGGTGGTGGCCGGCCAGCCACTCGGCGAGCTCGTACCGGGTGATGCCCTTCGCCGAGAAATGCGGTGCCACCACGCCGGCCTCCTCGAGCACCGCCAGTGACCGGTAGAGCGACGAGAGCGGCACCTCACCGTGGATCTCGGCGTGCAGGTCGGCGGTGGAGCGCGGGCCGTCAGAGGCCGCCAGCGCCTCGACGACCCGACGCCTGCCCCTCGTGTAGCGGACGTCGTGCTCGAGCAGCCGGTGCTCCACCTGTCGATCCACCGCCGACATCCGCCCTCCCGGGACGCCTGGCATCTCCAGGCTGGTAGGCTATCCGATAACGATTCTCATTCTAACCACCTGAGGCCATCCACAGTGCCAGTGACCAGGTAGCGGAGATCCAAGGCCCGTGAGTGCCCAGGGCGAACTCGTCGCCGCACCGATCGGCCTCGGGCGTCCTGGCGCTCGCCGTCGCGCTGGCTTATTGCTGACGGCGTGCACCTCGTCAGAGGCGGCTTCGACCACCCCGCAGGCGGCGTCGGGGCCGTTGAGCGTCGTCGCCACGACGAGCGTGCTCGGTGACGTGGTCGCCAACATCGTCGGCGACGCCGCCACGGTCGAGGTGCTCCTCCCGATCGGTGCCGACCCTCACGACTACCAGCCGTCGGCCCGGCAGCTGGTGTGGTCAACGAGGCAGACCTGGTGGTGGCCAACGGCCTCCGTCTCGAGGAGGGGCTGGTCGACGCCCTCGTGTCGGCCGAGGCGGACGGTGCCAACGTCCTCGAGGTGGCGCCGCTGGTCGACCCGATACCGCTCGGCGCTACCGGTGCGGAAGAGACGGCTGCGACCCGACGGAGGAGAGCGGCGAGACCAGTCGCTGCGATCCCCACGTGTCGGCCGACCCGATGAGCATGGCGGCCGCCGCCCGCATCATCGCCGCCGAGCTGGCGGCGCTCGATGACTCCGTCGATTGGGAAGGGAACGCCGAGCGGTATGCGCAGGAGCTCCTGGCCGCCGACGAGGAGATCGCCGCCACCCTGGAAGCCGTTCCCGATGATCGCCGTCTCCTCGTCACCAACCACGACTCGCTGGGCTACTTCGCCGATCGCTACGGGTTCGAAGTGGTGGCCACCGTCATCCCCGGGGGGACCACCCTCGGCGTCCCCAGCTCGGCGGAGCTCGCCGACCTGGTGGCGGTCATCGGCGACACCGGGGTACCGGCGATCTTCGCCGAGAACGTCCAGCCCTCCACCCTGGCCGAGGCGGTGGCCGCCGAGGTGGGGGAGGGTGTCGCCGTGGTCGAGCTCTACACCGATAGCCTCGGCGAGCCGGGCTCTGACGCCGACACCCTCATCGGGATGCTGCTCACCAATGCCACGCGTATCGCCGGGGCGCTGGCGTGACGGCCTACGCTCCGGCGGCCCCGCAGCGCGAGGTCAGTTGCCGATGGACTGGCTGACCCAACCCTTCGAGCTGGCCTTCCAGCAGCGCGCCCTGGTTGCGGGCTCGCTGGCGGCCGTCACCCTCGCCCTCGTCGGGACCTGGGTGGTCATCCGCGGGATGAGCTTTCTCGGGGACGCCCTGGTCCACGGCGTCCTCCCCGGCATCGCCCTCGCCGTCCTGCTCGGGTTCAACGAGCTCGCCGGAGCGGCGATCGCCGCCGTGGTGATGATGGCGGGGATCAACCTGGTGCACCGGCAAACCACCTTCAGCGAGGACACCGGGATCGGGCTGCTCTTCGTCGGCATGCTCGGCCTGGGGGTGATCCTCATCTCCCGCACCGACTCGTTCGCCGGCAGCCTCACCGGCATCCTGTTCGGCGACCTCCTCGGGGTGACCGGCGGTGACATCGCCATCCTCGTCGTCGCCGCCGTGGTGGCGCTCTCGGTGTCGATCCTCCTCTACCGACCGTTCCTCGTCCTGGCGTTCAACGAGCAGAAGGCGAGCGTTCTCGGGCTCCGGCCCAGGCTGGCCCACGTCGCCCTCCTCGGGTTGATCACGGCGAGCATCGTCGCCTCGTTCCCCGCCGTCGGCACGATGCTGGTGTTCGGCCTGCTGGTCGGGCCGCCGGCCACCGCCGCCCTGGTGGTGAGGAGGGTGCCGTTGATCATGCTCACCGCCGCCCTCATCGGGATCGGTTCGGTGGTGACCGGCCTCCTGGTCAGCTTCCATGCCGACACGTCGGCGTCGGCCACCGTCGCCGTCATCCCGATCGTCGCCTTCTTCGTGGTGCTCACCGCCCGGTCGGCCGCCGGCATGCGTCGTCACCCCGCGGCCCCCGAAGACCACCGGTTGACCCCGGCCTGACCCGCCGGTGCAGCCTCCCGGCCCGGTCTCGACAAGGCAGCCTCCGGGTACGCTCGCGTGATGGCGCCCGTCCCCTACGCCCTGTACCTGCAGGACGCCAACCCGATCGCCGAGGCCATCGACACGTCCGCTACGCCGAGCACGCGCGGCTTCACCGCGGTGTGGCAGGCCGACTCCCGGTTGGTCCGGGAGGCGACGGTACCGATGGCCGCCTTCGCCGCCACCACCGAGCGGATCAAGGTCGGGTCCGGTGTGATCGACATCTGGACCCGCAATCCGGCCCGGCTGGCCTCCCTGTTCGCCACCTTGGACGACCTGGCGCCCGGTCGCATCCTCGCCGGGCTGGGCGCCTGGTGGGACCCCCTGGCCACCAAGGTCGGGGTGAGCCGGGAACGGCCCCTCACCGCCATGCGCGAGGTGGTCACGGTGGTCAGGGCGCTGCTCGCCAACGAGACCGTGACCTTCGACGGCGACTTCGTCCACCTCGACGGGGTCGAGCTCGACTACGTCCACCAGGAGCGCCGGCCCAAGGACGTGCCCATCTACATCGGTGCCACCGGGATGAGGATGATGGAGCTGACCGGCGAGATCGCCGACGGGGTGGTGCTCAACTACCTGGTGTCGCCGACCTACAACGAAGAGGCGATGGAGCACCTGGCGATCGGGGCCGCCCACGTGGGGCGCACCGTCGACGACCTGGACCGACCCCAGCTGGTGGTGTGCTCGGTGGACGAGGACCGGGTCGCCGCCCTCGATGCCGCCCGCTTGCTGGTGACCCAGTACCTCGGCCAGCAGCCCCACATCATGAAGGCGTCGGGGGTGTCGAGCGATCTCCTCGACGAGATCGGACGGGTGATCACCTGGCCGGCGACCCATGACCAGGTGGTGGCGGCATCACGGCTGGTCCCCGACGACGTGGTGCAGATGATCTGCGCCGCCGGCAGCCCTGACGAGGTCCGGGCGAAGGTGGCCGAATACGTCGCCGCCGGCTGCACCTGCCCGATCCTCTACCCGCTCGGCCCCGACGTCCGGCTGATGATCGACACGTTCGCCGCGTGACTTCCTTTTCCCTTCAGTGGGAAGGTGGCTGACCCGTCCCACCTCCGAACTCGGGGGGAGGGTCGAGGCGGCCCTCGGCGAACGTGTAGTACTCGTGGAGGCTGCGACAGCGGCCGTCGTCGTCGAACACGAGCAGCAGGCACCCTGGCAGGGTGACCTCGGCTCCGGCGTTCTCCATCGTCGTCCAGAACTCGACGGCGACCCGGTTCCCGTCGACCACCGGGCGCCCCATCGTGACCCGGACGTCCCGCTGGGTCGAGGTGACCTGGGACCAGTAGGCCCTGACGCCGTCCCGACCGACGTGGGGCTCCTCGAAGATGTTGGAGCGGTAGGTGGCTTCCTCGGTGAAGAGGTCGGCAGCGGCGTCGGCGTCGACCTCCTCCCACGCCCGGCGATAGCCCTCGACCCAGGTGGCCACGTCGATCATCTCCGCGCTCCTCCCTCGGTGACACGGCAGGCTAGATCCGGCCGGTCGACCGGGTCCGGCCGCGCTACAGCAGGGCGTGGAGCCGGGCCGCCTGTTCGGAGGCCTTCGCCCGCACCTCGGCAGTGATCGACCCGGGTGGCGATCCCGTCCTCGAGCACGACCTCGCCGTCGACCTCGACCCGGAGTGGTCGCACTCCCGGGGTGAAGGCGACGTGCCAGGGATCGATGGGGTCGTACGACCAGGTCACTCAGGTCGTCGCCGGCCTCGGGGACGATGTCCCTGCCGGTCTCGAGCCAGGCCCACGCCGTCTCCGGGGTGGCGGTGACGTCGACCGATCGGTGCAGCAGGTACGCCAGCCGGAAGGTGTCGAGCATGTCTGCGCCGATGCCGTCGGTGCCCAGGGCGACCGGGTTGGCGAACCGGCGTGGGTCGGCATAGCCGACCCCGTTGTTCAGGTTGGACCCCGGGTTGTGGAGGATCGTCCCCCGAGTGGGTGGTCGTCGGCCAGGTGGACGCCGTGGGCGAGCAACCAGTCGTCGGTGGTGAGCGCAGCGAGGCGGGACGTGGCGCCGGCATCCTCGGGGCCCTCGGCGACGTGGATGTGCACCCCGACCCCGTAGACGGCAGCCAGCTCGGCGGCGGCCGCCAGGGTGTCGTCGGTGCAGGTGAAGGCGGCGTGGACACCGACCATGCCCCGTCCGCCCTCGGCCAGGAACCGCCGGTTCTCCTCGAGGCCGCGCTTGGCGCCCTCCGTCCCATGGCGGTCGGTGACCCCATAGGCGGCCACCACCCGCACCCCGACCTCGGCGCAGGCGTCGGCGACGACGGAGAGGCTCCCCTCGATGGCGTTGGGGCGACTCGTGGTGGTCGACGATGGCGGTGGTGCCGTGCTCGATCGCCTCGAGTGCCCCGAGCATCGCCGACCAGCGGATCATCTCGAGGTCGAGGGCGGCTGTCGAGCCGCCACCACACCTGTTCGAGGATCTCGCGGAAGGTCGCTGGGGGTGTCCGGTGGCGCCGGCATCCCCCGGGCGAGGGTGGAGTAGAGATGGTGGTGGGCGCAGACCAGGCCGGCCGTCACCGCCTCGGTCACGCCAGGGCCGGGATCTCGAGCGGCTCGTGGACCAGCATGGGCAGTCGGGTGCGCCACCGTCCGTCGACCTGGCGGAGGGCGGCCGCCACCGCCCCGGCGGTGGGCACCAGCCCGATCTCGCCCACCCCCTTGATCCCGTACGGGGCGTTGGGCTGCGCCGCCTCCACCAGGATGACCTCCACCGGTGGCATGTCCTTGGGGCGGATGATCCCCAGGCTGCGCAGCGTCATGTTGGTGGGTCGGGCCTCGTCGTCGGTGGGGAAGTCCTCGGTGAGCGCGTAGCCGAGCCCCATGTGCACCGAGCCCTCGATCTGGCCCTCGCACAGCAGCGGGTTCACCGCCCGGCCGACGTCGTGGGCGGCGATCACCCGCTCCACGTCTCCGGTGACCGGATCGGCCACCACGACCTGGGCGGCGTAGCCGAAGGTGGAGTGGACCACCGGGTGCTCCAGCCCCTCCTTGATCGAATTGGTCCAGTCGACCCGGTACTCGCCGCGGTGGTCGACCCCGGTGGCCATCCCCGCCTCCCTGGCGGCGCGGCAGGCGGCGGCGACGGCGCCCGCCCCCATGAGCGTCCCCCGGGACCCGGTGGTCTGCCCGGCACCCAGCTCCCTGGTGGTGTCCACCACCACCCGGATCCTGGTGGGGTCGACCCCAGTTCCTCGGCGGCGACCTGGGCGGCCACGGTGTGGATCCCCTGCCCCATCTCGGTCCAGCAGTGGCGGACCTCGACCCCGCCGTCGTCGTCGAGCCGGACCACGGCTCCGGCGATCTCCTTGAACCCGTTGCCCAGGCCCGAGTTCTTCAATCCCAGCCCCAGCCCCACCGCCTTGCCCTCGGCGACGGCGGCGTCGTAAGCGGGGCGCACCGCCTCCAGGCACATGAGCGCCCCGGCAGCGCCACCGTCCATGATCTGGCCCGGCCCCCACACCGCGCCCGGCGTCACCGCGTTGCGTGCCCGCATCTCCCAACCGGAGATCCCCACCTGCTCGGCGAGCCGGTCGATGACGCCCTCCATGGCGAACTGGGCCTGGTTGGCGCCGAACCCCCGGAAGGCTCCGCACACCGGGTTGTTGGTGCGGGCCGCCACCGCCTCGACATCGATCGACGGCAGGGTGTACGGCCCCGAGGCGTGGCCGGCGGCCCTCTCCAGGACCTTGGCACCCACCGATGCGTAGGGGCCCGAGTCACCCAGCATCCGCACCCTGAGGGCGGTCAGCAGGCCGTCGGCGTCGCACCCCGCCCAGCTCTCGATGCGGATCGGGTGCCGCTTCGGGTGCATCAGCATCGACTCGGTCCGGGTCAGCGTGCACTTCACCGGCCTTCCGGTGAGGTGGGCCGCCAGCGCCGTCTGCGCCTGGTTGGAGAGGTCCTCCTTGCCCCCGAAGGCGCCGCCGTTGGAGACCAGCTCCACCACCACGTCGGCCGGGTCGATGGCGAGCACCGCGGCGATCTGGTCACGGTCGTCCCACACCCCTTGCCCACCGGAGTAGACATACAGCCGGCCACGGTCGTCGGGGACCGCCAGCGTCGACTCCGGCTCGAGGAAGGCGTGCTCCACCCGCTGGGTGTGGAACACCTCGTGGACGGTGTGGGCCGATGCGGCCAGGGCGGCATCCACGTCGCCGCGCCGGTACTTCGACACGGACAGGACGTTGCCGTCCAGTCCCCATACGGCGTTCTCATCGCTGTCGACGGCGGCCTGCGCGTCGGCGAACGGGGTCAGCACGTCGTACTCGACCTCGATCAGCTCGGCGGCGGCCCGGGCGGTCTGCACGTCCTCGGCGACCACAACGGCGAGGACGTCGCCCAGGTACGAGGTGCGGCCGCCGACCGGGATGAAGACCGGCCAATCGTGGTCGATGAGGCCGATCTTGAGGTCCCCGGGGACGTCGGCGGCGGTGAGCACCCGCACCACGCCGGGCACCGCTTCGGCCGGTGCGGTGTCGATGGCGAGCACGTCGGCCCTGGCGTGGTCGGCGAGTCTCACCGCGGCGTGGAGCAGGCCCGGCGGGCGGAGGTCGTCGATGTAGGGCCGGTCACCGAGCGCCAGATCGATCGCCTCGTACCTGACCCCTCGCTTGCCCACGCCACCGGCCGTCTCCGGCTCGGGTATCTGACCCGACGCCAGCAGGTCGACGGCGTCGAGGATCTTGGTGTACCCGGTGCAGCGACAGAGGTGGGCGCCCAGCCGGGGAGCGGCGGCGCTCCCGGTGAGATCGCTTCCCTTCTCGCGGAGCATGGCGGCCACCCGGACCAGGATCCCCGGGGTGCAGAACCCGCACTGGAGGGCGCCGGTGACGGCGAAGGCGTTGGCGAGCCGGTTGCGCTCGGCCTCGTCGAAGCCCTCCAGGGTGGTGACGTCGCTGCCCTCCGCCTTGTCGAGCGATGTCTGGCACGCCACCCGGGCCTTGCCGTCGACCAGCACCGTGCAGCAGCCGCACTGGCCGGAGGGAGCGCAGCCATCCTTGGGGGAGATGACATCGAGCTCCTCGCGCAACGCGGCGAGGAGATGCGGGTGGTCGGCCCTCACCGTCACCGGGGCGCCGTTGAGCACGAACGGGATGCGATCGCCATTCGGCGACGGGTCGGTCATGACGTTCTCCGGCAGAGCGTCACACCATCATCACGCAGGGCGCCCCATCCTTCAAGCCGACGCGCGCCCGACACCCACCGGATCACAGCCCGCGCAGGTGATCCGGCACCAGGTCGGCGAGGAGCCAGGAGGTCCAGAGGTTTCCGGCGATCTCCTCGGCGTCCCGTAGGACGCCGTGTCGCCCGGCCCAATCGCACACTCGCCTGACGTCACGGTGGAGGAGCTCCTCTGCGTGGTCGTTGAGGCGCGGGTCGACCGCCTGGGGCATGTCGATCACGGTGATCCCGCCGTCCCACACGAGCACGTTGTACGGCGACAGGTCGGCATGGACGATGTCGGCACGCAGCATGGTGGCGACGGCTTCGAGCACCAGGTCGAGGAGGTCCCGGCCTCGTCCGGGCCGGAGACCCGGTGAGAGCGGAGCTGGGGAGCGGCGGCTGCCTCGTCCCCGACATACCTCATCAGGATGGCGTCACCGGTACGGGCGATCGGGCGGGGCACCGGTGCCCCGGCGGCGTGAAGCGCGCCGAGGGTGGTCCACTCGCGCTCGACCCAGACCATGGCGGCGGCGCGCCTGCCGAAGCGGGTGCGCTGGCGCACCGCCTTGGCTGCCCGCCTGTCGTCGATCCACTCACCGGCGCGGTAGACCGACTCGTCGCGGAAGTCGCGACGGTCGCGGGGGTGGAACACCTTGAGGGCGGCGAGATCGACGCCCGTGGTTCGATGATTGGCGCGGCAGAGGAGGACGGTGGCCTCCTTGCCGCTCTTGATCGGTCGTATGACCTCGTCGATGAGCCCTTCGTCGACGAAGTGCTCGGCTGCGGTCGCGTCTGACAACGCGGGCTCCTTCCGGAGGAACGGGTGTGGCCTGGACGGCCGCGTCCCCCGGAGCGGGCGAGGAGCAGAGAGCGGCGTGGCGCTCAAGCAGCGGAAGGCCCGGAGGGGAGCGGCGGGACGAAGGTGGCGTCCAGGTCCGTGGTAGCCATGACTCGTCCTCCTCTCCTCCGGGGCGGCGCATCGGACGGCGCCGCAGGCATCGCCACCCTAACCCCTGGCCGACGGATCGTCGATAGGCTCCGCCGATGGACATCGCCATCCAGGCGGGCGGCACCTTCGAGGAGCTGCGGACCACGGCCCGTTGGGCTGAGCTTCTCGGGCTGTCGACGCTGGCCGTCGCCGACCACTACCTGCTCAGCCTCGGTGACGACTTCGGGACCGTCCCCGCGTTCGATGCGCTGGCGCAACTCGCCGCGCTCGCCGTCGAAACCGACCACATCGGGTTGGCCGTCCTGGTCAGCCCGATCACGTTCCGCCATCCCGCCGTTCTGGCCAAGACGGCGGTGACCATCGACCATCTGTCGGGCGGCCGCTTCGCCCTCGGCGTCGGCACCGGCTGGCTGGAGCGGGAGCACGAGGTGTTCGGGCTGGGCTTCCCAGAGACGGGCGAGCGGTTCGCCATGCTCGAGGACGCCCTCGGGTACCTCCGGGCATTCCTCGACCCCGACCACCCGGGCCACGAGGGCCGGTGGTTCTCGCTGGAAGCGGTACCGACCGCGCCGCGCCCGATCGGTCCGTTGCCGATCGTGGTGGGCGGGATCGGGCCGCACCAGACCCCTCGCCTCGCCGGGGCCTATGCGGACGAGTTCAACTGCTACCCGGCTCCCCCCGGCGAGTGGCGGGCCCGGGTGGACAGAGCGCGGGTCGCCGCCAAGGACGCCGGCCGGGATCCGGACGCCCTCCTCATCAGCAGCGCCGGGGCGGTGATGTCCGCCGCGAACGAGGCCGACTACCAGGCGATGCTCGGCGAGTCCGCTGCTTCGGCAGGGGTCACGGTCGAGCAGCTGGAGGCGCACATGCAACGGCGCAACACCCCACGGGGCACCCACGACCAGGTCGTGGAGCAGCTCGCCGCTCTCGCCGCAGAGGGGATGCAGCGGTTCTACCTCCAGCGCAGCCCCGGATTCGACTACGACGAGACCGCCACCCTGATCGGCCGGCTGGCCGAGTTGGGCTGACCGCGAGTTGAAGGCCACCGGCCGGTGCTGCAGATCGAGTGCTTCCCGTCAGCCGGTGACGGTGAAGGTCGCCTCCATGCCCGCCGAGAAGTGGCCGGGCACCAAGCAGATCACCTGGTAGTCGCCGGGGTCGGGGGCGATGAAGGTCCCCTCGGCGAATTCGCCCGGCTCGGCATGGAGCGCAACAACCGCCGAGTCGACCCGAAACTGATCGACATCCTCGGGTAGGTCGTCCTCGCTGACGACTTCGTGACCCTGGTCGACCATGACGAAGTCGTGCTCGATCGAGCCTTCGTTGGCGGCGGTGATCGTGACCTCCGCCCCCGCCGGGACCTCCATGGTGGCCGGGTCGTACTCGAACTCGATCATCGCTACCGAGATCTCGATCGTGTCGCCGCCGGGCCCTTCGCCGGTCGGCTCGGTGGCCTCGTCGTCACCACCGCAGGCGGCGACCATGGCCACGGTCGCCACCACCGCCACTATCACGAGTTTCCCGGTCCTGATCACGAAGCACCTCACGTCGATGTCGTCGGTCGCCACCGCCGATGAGCCGGCTGTTCTCGGGCGACAGCCCGGGGCTCGCCACACGTTCGGGCGACGGTGCGCGCATCCTAGGATCGGGCGATGGAAGACGGGTTCGCCCGGACGCTCCCCAAGGCGGAGCTCCATCTGCACATCGAGGGGACGCTCGAGCCCGAGTTGCTGCTCGCCCTCGCCGCCCGGAACGGGGTCGCCATCCCCTTCGGCGACGTCGACACGATCCGAGCCGCCTACGCATTCTCCGATCTCCAGTCCTTCCTCGACCTCTACTACCAGGGCGCCGCCGTCCTCCGCACCGCCGAGGACTTCGCCGATCTCGCCGCCGCCTACCTGCGCACCGCCCATGCCCAGGGGGTGCGCCACGTCGAGATGTTCTTCGACCCGCAGACCCACACGTCCCGCGGCGTCCCGTTCGCCGCGGTGGTCGACGGGCTGACGGCGGCGATCTCCGAGGCCGAGGTGACCCTCGGCATGTCGGCGGCACTGATCATGTGCTTCCTCCGCCACCTTCCGCCCGACGACGCCATGGACACGCTCGAGGCGGCTCTTCCCCATGCCGACCGCATCCTGGGAATCGGGCTCGACTCGTCGGAGGTCGGCTTCCCCCCGTCGCTGTTCTCCGAGGTGTACCGGCGAGCGGTGGCCGAGGGGTTCCTCCCGGTGGCCCACGCCGGTGAGGAGGGCCCGCCGGAGTACGTGTGGCAGGCGATCGACACGCTGGGGGTGCGCCGGGTCGACCACGGGGTGCGGTCCATGGAGGACCCCGCTCTGGTGCGGCGCCTCGCCCATGACGGCATCCCGGTGACGCTGTGCCCGTTGAGCAACGTGAGGCTCAGGGTGTTCGACCGGCTCGCCGACCACGTGCTGCCCGACATGCTCGATGCCGGGCTGGTGGTCTCGATCAACTCCGACGACCCGGCCTACTTCGGCGGTTACGTCGGTGACAACTACGCCGCCGTCGAGGAGGAGCTGCAGTTGAGCCGCCACGACCTGGCCGAGGTGGCCCGGCAGTCCTTCCGCTCGTCGTTCCTCCCCGACGACCGAATCACCGAGCTGATCGCCGAGGTCGACGCCGCCCTCGACGCCTAAGCCGGTCACGTACGTGGAAGTCACGGCCCGCGATGGGTCAGGCGTCCCGCTGCGGAGGAGGCGAGCGTCAGCTCGAGCCGGGCACGTAAGCGGCCCACGACGGAGTAGGGGCCGCATCTGCGGGAGGAGGGTCGACTTCGGATCTGCTCCGTCCAAGTCGCCGTGCACCGGAAGTCGACCCGGGAATGTCACAGCCGGGAATATCACGGCTCGAAGGGATGGCCGAGCGCCGCCGGGGCGTCGGTGGCGAGCACCGCCCGCCATGAGGGGAAGCGGTCGGCGAGGTTGCGGAACCAGCTGCGGTTGACCAGGACGAGCATGAAGATCATCAGAGGGAACGGCAGCAGCGGCAGGATCTGCGACAGGCCAGGGAAGGTCGGTTGCAGCTTGAGGGCGACCACCTGGAGCGCCCCGAACAGGTAGGCACCGAAGGCGGCCCGCAGCGGGTGCCAGCCGCCGAAGATGACGATGGCCAGGGCGATCCAGCCGAACCCGGCGGTGTGCCGGAACGACCAGCCCAGCTTCACGTCGAGCGAGAAGGCGGCGCCTCCGATGCCGACCAGCGCCCCGCCGATGAGGGCGTACCGATAGCGAAGGCGGTTGACCGCCACCGCCCGGGCGTGCGCCGCCTCGGGCCGTTCGCCGACGCCACGCAGCACCAGCCCGGGACCGGTCCGGAACATGTACCAGGTGGACGACGACGATCAGCGCCAAACCGGCGTACACCACGACGTCGTGCGAGAAGAAGACGGTGCCCAGCCACGGGATGTCGGACAGCAGCGGGATCTCCCAGTGAGGGACGGCGGCACCGGGCTGGCCGACGAACGACACCCCGAGGAACGAGCTGAGCTCGATGCACAGCAACGCCAGCACGAAGCCGACCGCCACCTGGTTGACCCGGAGCCCGATGCTGGCCCACGCCACGAGGGCGGCGACCGCGCCACCGACGAGGGCGGCGGCGACGAACCCGACCCACCACTGGCCGCTCTCGTAGCCGGCGGCGAACCCGGCCAGGGCCGACAGCATGAGGCTGCCCTCCAACGAGAGGTTGATGACCCCTGACCGCTCGGTGACGGTCTCGCCGATGACGGCGAAGATCAGCGGTGTGGCGGCGGCGACGATCGATGCCAGCGTGGCGTCCATCAGGCGCCCTCCACGGCGGGGGCGCCCACTTCACCCCGGCCGCGACGCTGCTGCCATCCCCGGGTGAGCAGCACCAGCAGCACCAGCACCCCTTGGAGGACGCCGCCGAGTGACGAGTCGATGTCGAGCTGCAGTTGGAGCTGCGTCGATCCAGAGAAGATGGCAGCGAAGAACAGCGCCACCGGGGCGATCCAGACCCGACGGAAGTCGACCAGCAGCACCACCAGCAGCGCCAGGAAGCCGTAGCCGCCGGACACCGCCGGGACCAGCTTGTGGTGGAACCCGATCGCCTGGACGGCGCCGGCCACCCCGGCCATCCCCCCGCACACCAGGAAGGCCCCGAGGAGCCGTCGCCGGGTGTCGACCCCGAACAGGGCGGCGCTCGCCGGTCCCCGCCCGATGGCCTTCAGCTCGAGGCCGAACCGGCTGCCTCGGAGCAGGACGCCGGTGACCACCAGGGCGGCGACGGCGAACAGGATGGCGAGGAGCGACAGGTTGGTGGTGCCCACGGTGGGAAGCCACGCCTCACGGCGGAACAGCTCGGTGCCGCTCGTCGAGGCGACCCCCTCCCGCTGCCACGGGCCGATGATGAGGTAGATGGCCAGCCCACGGGCGACGAAGTCGAGCCCGAGCCCGCCGAAGATCTCGTTGACCCCGCCGTGGGTGCGGAGCAGCCCGGCGGCGAGCCCCCACAGCGCCCCGCCGACGATCCCGGCGAGGATCACCGCGGGGATCACGACCACCGAAGGCCCCGGGACCATGCGGGCGGCAGCTGCCGCGGTGATGGCCCCGAAGGTGATCTGCCCGTCGATCCCGATGTTCCACAGGCCGGCGGCGAAGGTGATGCACAACCCGGCGGCGGCGAGCACCAGCGGTGCCCAGGCCATCAGGGTGTTGGCGGTGTCGGCTGCGTCGCCGAAGGCGCCGTCGAAGATGACGCGGAGCGCCTCGAGGGGCGGGGCCCCGGCGAGCGTCAGCAGGGCGATGCCAACGGCCAGCGCCGCCACCACGGGCAGCACCCAGACGCACCACCCGGGTCAATCGGCCTGATGACCCTCCCGGAGCCGGCGCCTCAGCGGGAGGCACGGCCCGCTCCCGCCATCAGGGCGCCGAGCCGGTCGGCGCCGACGGTGGCGGCATCGACCACGTCCACCACCTCGCCGGCGTAGAACACGGCGATCCGGTCGGCGTGGAGCAGCAACTCGTCGAGGTCCGACGAGGCGAAGACGATGGCGGTGCCCCGCCGGCGGCGCTCCAGCAGGGTGCCCCAGACCCACCGCGCCGAGCCGAGGTCGAGGCCCCGGGTCGGGTGCTCCAGCAGGAGCAGCTCCACGTGCTCGGGGAGCAGGGCGAACATCAGCCGCTGTTGGTTGCCTCCCGACAGCGCCTCGGCGGGCGAGTCGGGCCTCCCCTTGATCGAGTACCGCGCCACCCGCTCCACCGCCCCTCGTTCGGAGCCCGGCCAGTCGATGAAGGCGCCGCCCGGCTCGACCAGGGCGACGTGCTCGGTGATGGTCAACCCACCGACCAGGCCCTCCTCGGTGCGGTTGGCGGGGAGGAAACGGATGCCGGCGTCGAGCCGCTGCCGGTAACCGGCACGGGTGAGGTCGACGCCGCCCAGGCTGAAGGTGCCCGATTCGAACGGGCGGAGCCCGGCGCAGGCCCGCAAGAGTTGCCGCTGGCCGCTGCCCTCGATGCCGGCCAGCCCCAACGCCTCGCCGGCGGCGACGGTCAGGTCGACAGGGCGCAACGGCACCAGGCGGTCGGCGACGGTGACCGCCTCCAGGTGCACCGATGTCCCCGCCGCCGGCGAAGGCGGCCGGACCTCCGGCTCGACCCGGCTGCCGAACATCAGCTCGACCAGGTCGTCGTGCGGACAGGGGACCTGTCGATCGCCGACCACCTTTCCCGCCCGCATGACCACGACCCGGGTGCACAGCTCCTCGACCTCGTCGAGCTTGTGGGAGACGAAGATCACGCTGGTCCCATCGGCGGCGAGGGCTCGCAGGGTGGCGAACAACGCGGCGCGCTGGGTCACGGAGATCGCCGTGGTGGGCTCGTCGAGGATGAGCACCCGCACCCCTGCCGAGATCAGGCGGAGGATCTCCAGCTGCTGGCGTTCCCCGATCGAGAGGCGCCGCACCGGGGTGTCGGGGTCGAGGGCGAAGCCGAACCGCCCGGCCGCCGCCGCCAGCTCTTCCTTGGCACGGCTCCGGTCGCTCGCCGCCGGATTGGCCAGCATGTAGTTCTCCAGCACCGACATCGGCAGGAACACCAATGGGTCCTGGTGGAGCATCCCGATGCCGGCGGCGGACGCATCGGCCGGCGAGCCGAGGGCGATCGGAGCGCCGTCGACCCAGATCCTCCCCGAGTCCGCCGGCTGGAACCCGGAGAGGATCTTCATCAGCGTCGACTTGCCGGCACCGTTCTCGCCGAGCACGGCGACCAGCTCGCCGTCGGCCACGACGAGGTCGATCCCGTCGTTGGCCCGCACCGGCCCGAAGGTCTTGGTGATGCCGGCGAGCTCGACGGTCAAGGCGGCGGCTTGACGGTCTCGCCGGCCGGCCCGGCGTCAGGCAGGCTCAACTCGAGCTGCTCGCTCCCTCCATGCCCTCGAGCAGTTGCTCGGCGTACCAGATCTGGACGTCGGTTGCGGTCTCCCCGTCGGCCAGCCACGGGGTGCCGTCCTGGTAGTTGAGCGGCCCGGTGAACAGGTTGATCGAGCCGTCGGCGAGCCCGGCGATGAACTCGTCGAGCTGGGCGGCGTTGTCCCCGAGACCCTCACCCGGTTCGAACCCGATCGAGCTGGTCTCCAGGTTGTTGATGTCCGCCCAATCGGGCCCAAGCCACTCCCAGGTCGGCTCGAACGTGCCGTCGATCACCGACTGGGCGATCTCCAGGTAGGCGGGTCGCCAGTTGAAGAACGGCACGCCCAGGCAGGCGTTGGGGGCCTCGGCGCAGGCGCCCTCGAAGTCGTAGGGCACGGCCCACACCGCCTCGTCGGCGGCGGAGCGCTGCCCGGCCACCACGATGGCCTCGGTGGTGTCGATGCCGGACATGACGACGTCCGACCCCGAGTCGAAGAACTCGTTGGTCACCTGGGTCGGGTCGAGGGTCACCCCGGGGATGTTGAACCAGAACCCGATCCAGTTGACCGCGAACGACAGGGAGTCGGCCGGCTCGCCCCGGTAGTTCTCCCAGCAGTAGCGGGCGCCCAGGAAGGCCGAGTTGGCCAGCCGCCGGGTCTCGTCGTTGATCAGCGGGCCCAGGTAGCTGATGGCACCGGTCTGGGTGGTCAGGGCGGCGGCGCAGCCGGCGATCATCTTCCCGTACTCCATCCGGCCCATGGTGTTGCCCAGGTTGGTGAGGTCCTCGCGGTAGCCGCTGCCCTCCGGCCACGCCGAGTCGCCCGACGACCAGATCATCGGGACGTCCGGGTTCTGCTCGGCGGCGAGCTCGATGCCGTCGCGCATGTCGTCGGAAGTGGCGAAGATCAGCTGGGCGCCCTGGCTGACCATGTCGGCGACCACCTGGTCGACCGTGGTGTTGGGGCGGTCGGCGGTGTTGACCCGGTCGAGGACGATCATCTCGGCGCCGAGCTGCTCCTCGAGATAGAGCCCGGCCTCGTAGTGCGCCTGGCTCCAACCGTGGTCGTTCTGCGGGCCGACCAGGATCATGCCGAAGACCAGGCCGTCCCCGGCGGGCGCCTCCCCGGTGGTGGCGCTGGCGTCGCCTGCCGTAGTGGTGGCGCCGTCACCGGCCGTGGTCGCCGTGCCGCCGGCCGCAGTGGTGGCGCCGTCGGCCGGCTGGGTGGTGCCGCCGTCGTCGTCATCGCCTCCGCATGCGGCCGCCACCAGCGCCAGCATCGCCAGCAGCACCGCCATCCGTCGCATCGACTTCATCGGTGTTCCTCCTCGTGTCCCGCACCGCTCGCGGGGGGCCCGGTCGGGTCGTGCTGGCACGTTAGACCGCGCCGCTGCGGCGGGCCCGTGCGGTCAGGGACAAGCTTCGCGACCCGGTGGGCCGCCGTGGCGTGGGTGCCGGACGCTGACCACCGATGAGCCGTGGACCGACCGGATCGTCGGTTTGCGGCTCACCGGTGATGGGGCTGACGACCGATGAGCCGTGGACCGACCGGATCGTCGGTTTGCGGCTCACCGGTGCCCGGTTGGGGGCGGCCTCGATGTCGGGGGCAGCAGGTGGTTTTCGCTCTACGCGGCGGAAGCGACACCGAGGGCGGAGCTCAGGACCGCCACCGCCTCCGGTCGGTTCCTGGTCAGGTGGAGCCAGGTGAACCGCATGACACGCAGACCGTGCGCCGCGGCCTGGTTGTCTCGCCAGCGATCGCGATCGAAGTCGGCCATCCTGGTGTGCCAGCGCCGTCCGTCGGCTTCGATGATCAGCCCGTGGCCGGGTAGATAGGCGTCGACCGCTCCGACAGTCGTCGGCCTCCATGGCCAGGCGGCTTGTCGCACGACGTTCGACCGATCAGTGACGTCATCGAGGAGGTCGTACAGGCGCGCCTCGAGCTCACTGCTCGGCGGCACCCACCCGCTCTGGCGACGCTCGGTGATGAGGCTGCGCATCACGGGAAGGCCTGCACGTCGTGAGCCCTCGTAGAACCGCAGGCGTTCCTCGAGGTCCTCGAGCTGCACCTTCCTCCCGATGAGGCAGTCGTCGACCGCCCGCTCCAACTTCCAGATGCTGACGCGAGGCGCCACGTCGAACAGCGTCTGGGTGACGGTCGTGGTCGTCACGCCCTCGACCTCGGTGGTTCGCACGCCCACCTGGCGATGGACGAGGGCGGTGGGGTGTCGGCAAATGGCGGTCGGCGGCACGACGATCTCCGGTCGCCCTCGGCGGAAGTCGGTCAGCCCATGGAGCGCCGCGGCCGCCAGGCCGGCGATCGCCGCGTCGGGCGTTCCCAGCTCGGCGGCCTTGACTCTTCGCAGCCATGTCATCGGGTGGCCGGCATAGCCGTACACGCTCCGTTCGATCCTCACGAGGTCGCCGGCTTGCAGCCGTCGGTCGAGGAACCTGGTGCTGGCTCCCAATTCAAACGCCTGGCGACGACTCACCAGCCAGTGCTGGCGGGCGGCGAGCGTCTGCAACTTGCTGTCAAGAACGGTGGATCTCATGGTCTCGTTCTATCAGAGGGGTATGACAGACAACTTGGTGCCGGACGCCGCCCCGAAGTGGCGCCCCGGCGTGCTCAGCGACGGCGTGCATCCGACCGATGAGCCGTAGGCCGACCGTATCGACGGTTTGCGGCTCATCGGTGGCGAGTCCGGGTGACCGGTGAGCAGTAAGCCGACCGTATCGTCGGTTTGCGGCTCACCGGTCGATTCCCCGCTGGTCGCGATCCGGGGGGACGGTGGTCGGTGGGTAGGCTCCGACGTCACGGAGGGACCCCTGTGGAGTGCCGACATCCGCATCATCTCGACGAGGCGCTGGAGGCGCTCGACGACGATCCGGCCGCGACCGTCCTCGCCGGGGGCACCGACGTGATGGTCGACTTGAGCTTCGGCCACCCCCATCCTGCCCGGGTCATCGCCCTCCGGCGGGTGGCCGAGCTGGCCGAATGGGAAGGGGGCCGGATCGGGAGCGGGGTCACCTACCGCCGGCTCGAGCGCGGCCCGGCCGGTGCGCTGGCACAGGCGGCGCGCACCGTCGGGTCACCTCAGATCCGGAACGCGGGCACCATCGGGGGCAACGTGGCCACCGCCAGCCCAGCCGGCGACACCCTGCCGGTGATTGCCGCCTGCGACGCCGCCATCGAGGTTCGCAGCCGTGGCCAGGGGACCCGGCTGGTGCGGTGGCCTGAGTTCTTCACCGGTGTCAAGCAGACGGCACTGCGCCCCGGCGAGCTGGTCACCGCGGTGGTGTTCCCCGATCCGGCGCCGGCGAGGCACGAGTTCGCCAAGATCGGGGTGCGCAACGCCATGGTCATTTCGATGGTGTCGGCCTGCGTCACCCGCACCGAGGACGGCGCGGTCACCGTCGCCCTCGGGTCGGTGGCCCCTACCCCGCTGCGGGCGACCGGAGCGGAGGCGATGATCTCCGCCGAGCGGCGCCCGGGTGCAGCCGCCCTGGCCGAGTTCGCCCGCCTCGTGTCCGAGGAGGTGCGCCCCATCACCGACCACCGGGGCACCGCCGGTTACCGCCGCCACGCCTCCGGCGTGCTCGCCCGCCGCCTGCTCGAGCGCTGCCTGGAAGGTGGCCGCCGGTGAGCCGGGCACGATGAGGATCGCGCTGACCGTCAACGGGGAGGACCGCTCCGCCGACGTCCGCGGCGCCGAGAGCCTGCTCAACCTGCTGCGCGAGGAACTGGCGCTGCCCGGGTCGAAGAACGCCTGTGAGCACGGCGAATGCGGGTCGTGCTCGGTGGTGCTCGACGGCGACCTGGTGTGCGCCTGCCTGGTGATGGCGGCCGACGCCGACGGGTCGACGGTGCGCACCGTGGAGGGCTACGCGGTTGGCGGCGCGCTGCACCCGGTGCAGCAGGCCCTGCTCGACCACGGGGGGGTTCAATGCGGTTTCTGCACCCCCGGCTTCGTCGTGGCCGCCGCCGAGCTGTTCGATGAGGACCCCACGCCGTCAGCCGACGTGCTGCGTGAAGCGCTGGCGGGCAACGTGTGCCGCTGCACCGGCTACGGCGCCATCCTGCGAGGGCTGGAGGCACTCGCCGCCCACAACGCGACCGGCGTCGGAAGCGGGCCTGCGGCGTGACCACCGGCGCCCCCACCCGGACCGAGATCGCCGACGCCGTTGGCACCTCGGCGGCCCGCCCGGACGGCATCCCCAAGGTCATCGGCAACTTCGCCTACTCGTCCGACATCTCGGCGCCGGGGATGCTGTGGGGGGCCACGCTGCGCAGCCCACACGCTCACGCCCGGGTGGCGGGCCTCGACGTCGCCCCGGCGCTCAAGGTGCCCGGCGTGTCCACGGTCCTCACCATCGACGATGTCCCCGGCGCCCGTCGCTTCGGCCTGGAGCACGCCGACCAGCCGGTGCTCGCCGACGGTGTCACCCGCTTCTGGGGCGAGCCGGTGGCGATCGTCGCCGCCGACGACCCCGAGGACGCCCGCCGCGGGGTGGCCGCCGTCGACGTCCGCTATGAACCGCTGGAACCTCTGGTCGACGCCGAGGAGGCGGTGTCCCGGGGAGAGGTGTTCCGGAGCATCAACGTCCGCAGGGGCGATCCGGCGGTGACCGGGGCGGTGGTGGTCGAGGGCACCTACGAGGTGGGCATGCAGGATCAGGCGCCGCTCGGCCCCGAGTCGGGGCTGGCGGTGCCCGACGGGCAAGGGGGGGTCGACCTGTACGTGGCGACCCAGTGGACCCACACCGACCACGCCCAGATCGTCGCCTGCCTGGGGGTCGCCGAGGACCAGGTACGGGTGCACCACGCCGGCATCGGGGGCGCCTTCGGGGCGCGGGAGGACGTCTCGCTGCAGATCCACCTGTGCCTGCTCGCCCTGGCCACCGGTCGCCCGGTGAAGATGGTCTACGACCGGAAGGAGAGCTTCGTCGGCCACGTGCACCGTCACCCGGCGCGGATGTGGTACCGCCACGAGGCGACACCCGACGGGGACCTGGTCAGAGTCGGTGCCCGCATGGTGTTCGACGGCGGCGCCTACGCCTCGTCGAGCACCGCGGTGGTGGCCAACGCCTCGTACTTCGCCGTCGGGCCCTACCGGTGCGGCAACGTGTTCGTCGAGTCGCACGTCACCAGGACGAACAACCCTCCGTGCGGCGCCATGAGGGGCTTCGGCGCGGTGCAGGCGTGCTTCGGGCATGAGGCGCAGATGGACCGGCTCGCCGAGGCGTTGGGGATGGACCCGCTCGAGCTGAGGCTGCGCAACGCCCTCGCCCCCGGCGACCCGATGCCGACCACCGGCCAGGTGATCCAGGGCTCGTTGCCGACCACCCGGGTGATCGAGGAGTTGCGGGCGATGCCGTTGCCGCCGGCTCCCGACCCGACCCATGCGCTCCACCTGCCCGGTGGGACCGGGCTCACCAGCGACCCTGGTGACGTGCGGCGTGGCGTGGGGCACGCCGTCAGCATGAAGAACCTCGCCTTCTCGGAAGGGTTCGACGACTTCGCCGAGGTGCGGGTGACGGTCACCCCGGTCGGCGTGGAGGTCCACACCGCCGCCGCCGAGGTAGGGCAGGGGCTGGTGACCCTCTGCCAGCAGATCGCCCGCATCGGTGCTGGGGATCCATCAGGTGGCGGTGGTCTTCGACGACACGTCGTCGATCGGGTCGGCCGGGTCGACCTCGGCGTCGCGGCAGACCCAGATGACCGGAGGAGGGGTGGAGTCGGCGGCCACCGAGCTGCGACGGATGATCCTCGACGCCCACGGCGGCGACGACCTCGACGACGCCGGGGTGTGGCGCGACGGCGAGCTGGTGGTGCCCCTCGAGCCGCCTCGCCAGGGTCGGGCCGGCCACCCACGACGTGCGTTTCCGGCACCCACCCACCGACACCCCCGACGAGACGGCCAGGGCGACCTCCACGTCGACTTCGCCGTTGCCGCCCACCGGGCGGTGGTCGACGTCGACATCGAGCTCGGCCTGCTCAGGGTGGTGGCGGTGGACACCGTGCAGGACGTGGGAACCGTGCTCAACCCGGCGGCCCTGCTCGGGCAGGTGGAAGGCGGGATCATGCAGGGCGTCGGACTGGCGGTGATGGAGGAACTGGTGCTCGACCACGGGGTGATCCGCAACGCCAGCTTCACCGACTACCTGCTGCCCACCTTCGCCGACGCCCCCTCGGTGACCGCCGGCTTCGTCGAGGAGCCGAGCCATTTCGGCCCCTTCGGCGCCAAGGGCGCCGGCGAGCCGCCCACCATCTCCTCGACCGCGGCTATCGCCGCCGCCATCCGTGACGCCACCGGGCTCCCGGTGACCCGGGTGCCGGTGAGACCCGACGACATAGCATTGGCGACAGAACCGCTGGAGGCCGGATGATCGGATGGACGGCATGATCGGATGGGTAGCGGACATCGAGCGATTGACCCTGGACAACGACACCTTTCGCACCGTCGTCCACACCGGCGAGCACGCCCAGCTGGTGGTGATGCGCCTCCTTCCGGGTGAGGAGATCGGTTGGGAGCGCCACGGGCACCTCGACCAGTTCATCCGCCTGGAGCAGGGCACGGCGAGACTCGACCTGGGACGGACCGCCGACGCCGTCGATGAGCACCACGACGTCGCCGCCGACTGGGCCTTCGTCGTGCCGGCCGGCACCTGGCACAACGTGGTCAACACCGGTGCGGAGGACGTCCGTCTCTACACCGTCTACTCACCGCCCGAGCACCCGGCCGGCACCGTCCACGCCACCAAGGCGGAGGCCGACGCCGCCGAGCAGGACCACTGAGCCGCATCCTGTGCGGGGTCGTCCGGCCCGGCCGAGCCTTCGACGGGCTACCTTGGTGGCGCCAATCCGAGGGAGCGCCCGTGAACGAGAACCTACGTGCCGTCGAGCGTCGCGTCCTAGCCATGCGGGCCGACGGGCTCGAGCCGGCCGAGATAGCCCATCGCCTCCGGCGGAGCCCGGAGCACGTCCAGCGGATGATCGTGTGGACCGACCTCCCGAGAAGCGGCCCTGCCCGGTCGAAGAGCACCCACGCCATCCAGGCCCGGGTGCTCGCCCTCCGATTCGCCGGCGAGTCGCACGACCGCATCGCCGCCCGCTTCCACAAGACACCGCGGTTCATCCGCCAGGTGGAAGGCCTCGCCCACTACCGCAAGGCGCTGGAGCTGCTCGCCGTTCCCCTCACCGACAGAGTTCCCCTTCCCGACTGGGCCCGGTTGCCGTTTCCGGCCGGTATTGGGTCGCGAAATCCCTGAATAACCGGCCCCCGTCGGTACCGTTGCCCGATGGTCCGTGGCGCAGTCGTCGTGCTCGCCGTCGTCCTCGTCGCCGCCTGCGGTGGTGACGACCGGGCGACCTTCGACACCCGAACCACGCTGACCTCGCTCGCCCGGCCCGCGACAGCGACCACAGACCGGGCCACGACCTCGACATCGGCGGCTCCCCGGCGAGGCCGGCTGGTGGTCAGCGCCACCGGCGACGTGAACCTCGATCCTGGATACATCCCGGAACTGGCCGCCGAGGGGTATTCCTACCCCTGGTCCGGGCTCCAGGACATCTTCAACCAGGACGACCTGACCGTGGTCAACCTGGAGTGCGCCGCTTCCGACCTCGGCGAGCCCGAGGCGAAGGACTTTGTGTTCCGCTGTGACCCCGACGCCCTCGACGAGATGGCGGCCGCCGGCGTCGAGGTGGCCAACCTGGGCAACAACCACTCCGGCGACTACGGCAAGGAGGCGCTGGTCGACTCGGTGCGCCAGGTCGAGGCCGGCGGCATGGCGGCGGTGGGCGCCGGCGTCGACTCCGCGCGGGCGCACCGGGCGGCGGTCTTCGACATCGACGGCTGGACGGTGGCTGTGGTCGGGTTCGGCGGGGTGTACCCGACCCTCGACTGGTTCGCCACCGAGGACCGGCCGGGGATGGCCGACGGCGACACCGTGGAGACCATGGTGGCGACGGTCGAGGCCGCCGATGCCGTGGCTGACATCGTGCTGGTCACCATCCACTGGGGAGTCGAGCTGGATACCGCTCCCCGACCGGGCGACCGGAAGCGCGCCGCAGCGCTGGTCGCCGCCGGCGCCGACGCCATCTTCGGGCACCACGCCCACCGCCTCCAGCCGCTGGAGCTGGTCGACGGTGTGCCGGTGTTCTGGGGGCTGGGCAACTTCGTGTGGCCGATCAACTCACCCGAGGGGGCGACCACCGGCATCGCGCAGGTTGTCTTCCGGCCGGGCGGCGGCGTCACCGCCTGCCTGCTGCCGGTGACCATCGAAGAGCCCGGTCACCCGGTGCTCCAGCTCGACCACCGGCCGGGGGGGCCCTGCGCCGCCTCCTGAAACCGGCGGCGGCCCGTAGCACCGGCAGATGCAGATCGCATAGGATCGGCCAGCGGCAGGTGGCGAGCTCATCGGGAGGTAGAGCATGGCGAAGAGTCGGGACAGGCCCCGCAGCGAGAAGAAGAGCAAGGTGAAGGCCAAGCCGTCGAAGCGGCAGCCCGGTTCGCCCGGGACGGCGCCGCCGACACCACCCACCCCGAGTTAGCTCCACCTGGCCACCGGCGCGGCCGGTGACCAGCGGGTGAGCGGCCCGGCCACGCCGAACCGGGCCGATTGGCCGGTCGGGGGGAGTGCCCTTCTAGACTCCCGGCCACTTCTGTGCCCGGGACGACAGGCGCCCGGGTTCGACTCACCACGAGGGACCCGTGTCACCAATACTTGCCGCGGAAGGCGGCTACCAGGCGTTCGAGCTGCTCGGCGGCGAGTGGTTCATCCTCATCGGGTCGGCCATCACCGCCCTGCTCGCCATCATGGTCGGCTTCCTGCTGATGCAGGGCGTGCTGCGCAAGGACGAGGGCACTCCGAAGATGATCGAGATCGCCCGCGCCATCCAGGAGGGGGCGCTTGCCTACCTGAAGCGGCAGTTCCGCACCATCGCCTTCATCCTCATCCCGCTGACCGTCATCGTGTTCATCACCTCGACGGCGGTGGTCCGCCCCGACGGCACCGAGGCGCTCAGCTTCGCCGCCTCCGGGTTCTGGCGCACGCGTCGCCTTCCTGGCCGGCTGCCTCATGTCCGGTCTCACCGGCTACATCGGGATGGGGCTGGCGGTGCGGGGCAACGTGCGCACCGCCGCCGCCGCCCGCGGCGGCAAGCTGGCCCCGGCGCTCGAGGTCGCTTTCCGCACCGGCGGGGTGGCCGGCATGTTCTGCGTCGGGCTGGGACTCATCGGCGCCACCGTGATCATGATGGTGTTCCAGAACACCTCGGCGGCGATCCTCATCGGGTTCGGGTTCGGCGGGTCGCTGCTCGCCCTGTTCCTCCGGGTCGGCGGTGGCATCTTCACCAAGGCGGCGGACGTCGGCGCCGACCTGGTGGGCAAGGTCGAGGCGGGCATCCCCGAGGACGACCCCCGCAACCCGGCCACCATCGCCGACAACGTCGGGGACAACGTCGGTGACTGCGCCGGGATGGCCGCCGACCTGTTCGAGTCGTACGAGGTGACGCTGGTCGCCTCGATCATCCTCGGCGTTCCCGCCTTCCAGTCGATCTTCCCCGATCAGCCCCAGCTGTGGGCGATCGGCGCCTTGTTCCCGCTGGCCGCCCGCGCCATCGGGGTGCTCGCCTCCATCGTCGGGGTGTTCGCGGTGCGCGCCACCGACGAACGACCGCTCGGCGCTGGCGCCGATCAACCGCGGCTTCCTCACCGCCGGGATCCTGACCGTGCTCGGCACCCTGGTGCTCGCCTTCATCTACGTGGGCAACCCGGAAGGCAGCATCACCAACATCGGATGGAGGATGTTCGGCGCCGTCGTCGTCGGGCTCGTCCTCGCCCAGGTGGTGAGCCGGATCACCGAGTACTTCACGTCCACCGAGACGGCCCCGGTGCAGGAGATCGCCGAGGCCACCGCCGGCGGTCCCGCCACCACGGTGTTGGCGGGGACGTCGTCGGGCATGGAGTCGTCGGTGTGGGCGATCATCGCCGTCGCCGGAGCCCTCGGAGTCGCCATCGCCTTCGGTGGGGGCAACATCCAGTTCTCGCTCTACCTCGTGGCCCTGACCGGCATGGGGATGCTGGCCACCACCGGCGTCGTGGTCTCCGAGGACACCTTCGGCCCGGTCGCCGACAATGCCGCCGGCATCGCCGAGATGTCCGGCGAGTTCGGCGGCGAGGCGGAGAAGGTGATGGTCGGGCTCGACGCGGTGGGCAACACCACCAAGGCGGTGACCAAGGGGTTCGCCATCGGCTCGGCGGTGATCGCCGCCGTCGCCCTGTTCGCCAGCTTCGTCGAGATCATCGGCAACCAGACGTTGGGGGTCAGCTTCCTCGAGGAGGCGCAACGGGCGGGCGAGACGGTGTTCGACCACGTGTTCATCAACGTGGCCGATCCTCGGGTGTTCATCGGCCTGCTGATCGGCGGCGCCGTCCCCTTCCTGTTCTCCTCCCTGGCGATCCGGGCGGTGGGCCGCACCGCCGGGATCGTGGTTCAGGAGGTCCGGCGCCAGTTCGCCGACGGCAAGATCATGACCGGCGAGCGTCGTCCCGACTACGGGCCGGTCATCGACATCTGCACCACGGCATCGCTCCGGGAGCTGGCTACCCCGGCGCTGCTGGCGGTGCTCACCCCGGTGATCGTCGGGTTCGGCATCGACAAGTTCGCCCTCGGCGCCTTCCTGGCGGCGGTCATCCTGGTGGGCCAGCTGATGGCCAACTACATGTCGAACGCCGGTGGTGCCTGGGACAACGCCAAGAAGTACATCGAAGAGGGCCATTACGGCGGGAAGGGCTCCGAGGCCCACAAGGCGGCGGTCATCGGCGACACCGTCGGGGACCCGTTCAAGGACACGGCCGGACCGGCGCTCAACCCGCTGATCAAGGTGATGAACCTCGTATCACTGCTCATCCTCCCGGTGGTGATCACCCTCGAGGACAACAACGCAGCCCGGTACGCCATCGCCGGCGCCGCCCTGCTGGTGCTCGGCGCGGCCGTCGCCTTCTCCAAGCGAAGGCAGCCGGGCTGGGCGCGTCCGAGCCCGAGGTGAGCGTCACCTCGCAGTGAGAGCCTGACCGATGGGCGACCTGCTCGGCGACCTCGGCACCTGGGCGGTCGACGTGATCGATCGTCTCGGCTATGCCGGCCTCGCCTTCCTGGTCGCCCTGGAGAACGTCTTCCCGCCCATCCCGTCGGAGATCATCCTGCCCCTGGCGGGGTTCCTCACCGGGGAAGGCCGGATGAACTACTTCATCGCCCTCCTCGCCGCCACCACCGGCTCGGTCGTCGGTGCCCTCGTCCTGTACTGGGTCGGCTACGCCTTCGGCGAGACCAGGGTGCGCGCCATCGTGGACCGGCGGGGCAAGTGGCTGCGCCTCGACCAGTCGGACATCGACCGCGCCGACGCCTGGTTCGACCGCCACGGTGCCATCGCCGTCATGGCATGCCGGGTGGTGCCGATCGTGCGCAGCCTGATCTCGATACCCGCCGGGTTGCGCAGGATGCCGCTCGGCCGGTTCGTCCTGTACACCGCCATCGGGAGCGCCGTCTGGAACGCCGTGCTGATCGGAGCCGGGTGGGTGCTCGGCGACAACTGGGAGGCGGTCGAGGGCTACGTCGGGTATCTGCAATACGTCGTGCTCGCCGTTGCCGCCGTCGCCTTGGCCTGGTGGGTCTGGGTGCGGTTCATCCACCCCCGCTCCACGCAGGCCTGATCGACCCAATCTGGCAGAACCTGTAAGGAACCTTGACAGGACGGAGCGCGAGAACCTAGCTTCGACTGTCTCGCCAGGCCGCATGGAGGTCAGCCATGCGACTCACCCGTCGACAGGTCCTCAGGCTGGCGGCTGCGCAGGGTGTGCTGCTGTCGCTCCCCCGAGCCGCCATTGCGATGGCGCGGGTGAGCCCCGGGGACGGGTTCGTCGGCGCCGTCCGCGTCGGCGATGAGCTCGCCGTCGCCTCGACGACAGGCGCCGGGTCCCGCATCGACTTCTATTCCGCCCAAAGCGGCACCCGGACCCGTCGGGCGCGTGAACATCCCGGAACCTCTCGTGGTCGGCGCCATCGCATCGTTCGCCGGGACGCTGCTCGTGGGTGGCCACTCGCTCGTCGAGGGCCCGCTCGAGAAGTTGCGGGCCGGCGACTACCGGAAGGTGATGGAGGACAGCGGCGAGCCGGCCGAGGCCTTCTCCGACTTCCCCCGCGGCCGGATCGTGACCCGTGACTACGACCTGATCCCGTGGGTGGCCACCATGGCGGCCGGCGACACCGGGCTGGGTGCCCCGACCCACATGTCGCACCTGCGCGGCGCGGTCCGTGGGTTCACCCCCAACGGCGCCGAACCGGCGGTGTGGGTGGCCATCTGTCCCGAGGCGGCAACCTTCTCCGCCCTCGCGGTGCGTGCCTACCGGGGGCCCGAGGGAGATGAGATCTCGGAGCTGTCACTCGGCACCGGGGATGTCGACGTGGCCTCCCTGCTGTCGGTGAGCGACGGCACGACCGCCATGGTCTCCTCCAACGACCACGGGCTGGCCCGCTTGTGGGAGGTGACCGGGGAGACCCGCCGCGAGCTCCGGCTCCCCGAGGAGTCGACCACCCGGTCGGTGGTGCAGCTGCTGGTGGTCGACGGGGCGTACCACGTGATCACCGCCGACCACGAAGACGGCGCCGTCCGGCAGTGGCGGCGCACCGGGACCCGCTGGTCCCGGGTGGCGGAGGAGCAGCGCAACCTGGTCGCTGCCGGCGAGGTCGAGCTGGAGATGCCCAACCGATGACGGTGTCGGGCCCTGCAGGGGACGGATAGGCGATGGTCTGCTTCAACACCCCGACCTACGCCGACCGCAACCTGCTCAACACGACCACTGCGGATCCACCATCGGCGGCTACCCCATCAAGTACGAGGGGAGCGGCGGGTGCACGGTGAGCAACACCAACGCCTACGCCTTCCACGACACGTTCGTCGGCAAGCTCGACAAATGGATGGGCAACGTCGACCACTTCGCCGGCATCTACGGCGGTCTCAGCCCGTCCTGGATCGGCCACATGGGCACCTACCGGGCCTTCTCCGGCAACCCCTCGTGGCACTACCGGGCCCGGGCGTGGGACATCTCGTCGATCACCTGGACCAACGGGACCACGCTCGACATGTGCAACGGGGCGCACGCGTCGTCGAGCCTGACCACCCGGCGGCGCTACCTGGCGGTGGAGGCGCTGCTCCGACGGCACTTCCGGACGGTGCTCAACGGCTACTACAACGCCGACCACGAGAACCACTTCCATGTCGACAACGGTTGCCAGGTGGAGCCGCTGAGGAAGACCCTGCGCTCCCACACCCTCTTCATCCAGCTGGTCGCCAACAACTTCATGTTCCGGTCCATCAACGTCGACGGGACCTGGGGGACCACGGTCGAAGCCGCCTACCAGGACATGAAGGACGTGATGGGGTTGGGTTGCCTGCATCCGCGGTCGAACCTCGCCGACTTCACGATCTTCCTCAACTACATCGCCCGCCACGGGTTCTCCAACCACTCGCTGGGCGTGTACAAGTACCCGCATTGCTGATCCGGCGAAGGATCGCGGTCCCGGCGGTTGCGCTGTTGGCGTTTCTCGCCGGATGCTCCGGGGACGACGTCGCGCCTACGAGCGGTGACGGTGGCAACGGCTCGACGTCGACCGGAGGGACGGCGGCACCCGACGGCCCGCCGCGGCCCGAGCGGTGGTTCGGGGTGCAGGACGGGGCGGTGGTCGTTGCCGAGGGCGAGACGGTGGCCCCCGTGGTGGAGCCCGGCGCGCTCGACGAATTCGGCGAGACGCCCATCCTGGTGAGGCTCGGCGCCGAGACGCTGTTCGTTAGCTTCTGCTGCGAGCCGGCAGAGGGGGAGGCGGCCGCCGTCGACCTCATCGATGGCACCGTGTTCGAGTCGTGGTCGGGGATCATCTCGTCGGTCACCGGAGACGATCGCTGGGCCCGGGTGCTGACCAACGGGATGCAGGTGCTGGTCGAGTCTCCGGGCGGCGACCCGCTCGCCACCACCACCCGCGAGTTCCTGCTGCCGGCACACACCGCGCTCTCCCCCGACGGTGAGACGATGGCGGTGGTCGGCGTCGGCGCCGGCGAAGACGTCCTCTATGCCCTGCCCCCCGGCACGCCGTTCTTCGAGGATGGCACGGAGCTCGCCCGTGGCGCCCAGAACCGCGTCACTCCCGCCCTTCCCGTGATCGACGGTGACGGTCGCGTCTGGTACGTCCAGGACCGGCGCCGCGCCGGTGAGCGCGTCCATGTGCTCGTCGTCGACCCGGCCTCCGGCGAGGCCTCGAGGAGTTCGACCACCCGAAGAGCGTTGTCGACCAGGACTTCGACGCCTCGGGCACCTGGCTGCTCGTGGTCTTCGCCGACGGCACGCTGGGTTGGCGCTCGATCACCGGCGAGACCGGCGACCTGCCGGGGGAGGGCTGGACCACCGCCGACTGGTAGCGGCTCACCCGACGGCGAGGCGCCCGCCGCTCTCGATCGGACCGCCGGTCAATCCCGACTCTGGAGGTCGCGGAACTCGTCGGGCACGGCACCGGTCCGGCCGCCGAGGACCCGCGAGGCCGGGCCGACCGCCCCGGTGCCGAAACGCTTACGGATGGCGTCGACGGCCAGGTCCAGCTCGTGTCGGGCCAGCTCCGACTGCGACCCGGCGCGTTGCAGGTCGTCCGCCGGTCGTCTCACCGAACGGGAGCTCGAGCTGGAGATGGGGCGCCACCGACAGGTGCGACACCGCGATCCCGAGCAGGTTGACCACCCTGCCCGCCGCCACCTCGGCGATGCCGTCCTCGGCCAGGCGGACCGCCAGCTCGGCGATGGCCGGGGTGGTGGCGATCGGCGCCGCCAGGGTGGCGCTCCTGGTGATGGCGGCCATGTCGTCGAAGCGGACCCGGGCGGTGATGGTGCGCCCGGCGAACTGCTTGGCCCGCAGGCGGCGGCCCACCCGATCGGCGAGGTCGGTGAGCACGCGCCGCCGAACCGCCGGGTCGGCGCCGCCCCTGCCGAACGCCGATTGGGCGCCGACCGACTTTCGTCTCGGGCCGACCGTCACCCGTCGCGGGTCGCGGTTCCACGCCAGGTTGTGCAGGTGACTCCCGGCCGACCGGCCCAGGTGATGCCGCAGGGTCCCGGCAGCGGTGGCCGCCAGCTCGCCGACGGTGGCGATCCCGAGCTGTCCCAGCCGGGCCTCGGTGGCAGCCCCCACCCCCCAGATGGCGCTGACCGGGAGGGCGTGGAGGAACTGCGAGCTCGATGGCCGGGTCGATCACCAGCAGCCCGTCGGGCTTGGCGACCCGGCTGGCCACCTTCGCCAGGAACTTGGTGCTCGCCACCCCGACCGAGAGGATCAGCCCGGTCTCCTGGCGAACCCGCTTCCGCATGGCGGCGGCGATGGCGGCGGAGTCGCCGAACAGGTGGGTGGACCCGGTGGTGTCGATGAAGGCCTCGTCGATCGAGATCTGCTCGATGTTCGGGGTGAACTCGGCGCAGAGATCGAACACCGCCTCCGACATCTTGCCCGTACTCCTCGAAGTGGCCCGACACGACGATGAGCGTGGGGCAGAGCCGGCGGGCGACGCGGGTCGACATCGCCGAGCGGACGCCGAACCGGCGCGCCTCGTAGGTGGCGGCCATGACCACCCCTTGCCCCACCGCCATGGGCTTGCCCCACAGGGTCGGGTCGAGCACCTGTTCGGCGGTCGCGTAGAAGGCGTCGAGGTCGACGTGCAGGATCGGCGGGGGAGCCCCCGACGAGCCCGCCCCGGTCATTGGAACAGGTTGGCGAGGAGGGCGCCGACGGGGTCGGTCCCAGCCTTGGGCGAGGCGGCGCCGGGATCCGCAGGATCCTCGTCGCCCGTGGAGGAGACGGTGAAGTGCCCCGTCACCGGGACGAGGAACCGGCTCATCGGGGCGTACGAGTGACGGTCGTCGCTCCCGAAACGCCGGTGGTAGAACCGCTGAGGGAACGTCACATGCAGGTGCCGGCGCGCCCGGGTGAGGGCGACGTACAGCAGCCTCCGCTCCTCCTCGACCCCGCCGGGCTCGCCCAGAGCCATGTCCGAGGGGATGTTGCCGTCGGCGGCGTGGATGACGAAGACGGCGTCCCACTCCCCACCCTTGGCCGAGTGGATGGTGGACAGCACCAGGTAGTCGTCGTCGAGGTGGGGAGGGCCTGCCAGGTCCGACGTCGACGCCGGTGGGTCGAGGGTGAGCTCGGTGAGGAAGCGGCTGCGGCTGCTGTAGCCGGAGGCGAGCGCGGCGAGCTGCTCCAGGTCACCCAGGCGCACCGCGGCATCGTCGTACCGGGCCTCGGCGACCATTCCGAGGAAGGGCAGCATGAGGTCGATCTGGACCGCCGGGGACGGTTCGTGGCCGTCGACCTCCCGGGCCCCGGCGAGGGCGGTGCGCAGCTCAGCCAGCGGCGGCCGGGCATGCGCCGGGACGTTCACCACCATCCGGCAGAACCCGGTGACCAGGTCGCCGCCCTCGGCGTCTGCGGTCGAGGCGGCGGTCCTCAGCAGCCGGTCGGCAGTGGCCGGCCCGACCCCGGGGATGGCGCCGACCACCCGGTGCCACGCCAGGGCGTCGCGGGGGTTGTCGAGGATGCGGAGCAGGGCGAGCAGGTCCTTGACGTGGGCCGCCTCGAGGAACTTGAGCCCCCCGTACTTGACGAAGGGGATGCGCCGGCGGGCCAGCTCGAGCTCGAGCCCGTCGGAGTGATGGCCGGCGCGGAACAGCACCGCCTGGTCGCGCAGGGCCATTCCTTCCTCGCGGTGGGCGAGCACCAGGTCGCACACGTGGTCGGCCTGGGCGGTCTCGTCGGCGCAGGTGACCAGGTCGGGGACGGCGCCGTCGGGGCTGGTGGACCGCAATTGCTTCGGGTAGAGCTCGGTGGAGGCGGCGATCACCGCGTTGGCGGCGGCGAGGACCTGCGGGGTGGACCGGTAGTTCTGCTCCAGCGTCACGACCGCGGCGCCAGGGAAGTCTTCGGGGAAGCGGCGGATGTTCTCGATCGAAGCCGCCCGGAACGAGTAGATCGCCTGGGCGTCGTCGCCGACCACCGTGAGATTGCCGGCGGGACCGCACAGCCTGCCCAGGATCTCCGCCTGGAGGCGGTTGGTGTCCTGGTACTCGTCGACGAGCACGTGGTCGAACTGCCCGCGAACGGTGTCGGCGGCGGGGCTGTCGAGGAGTGCCCACCAGTAGAGAAGCAGGTCGTCGTAGTCGAGCACCTGGTGTTCGAGCTTGCGGCTGCGGTAGGCGGCGAACATCTGCCTGAGCTCGTCGGCGTGCTCGGCGCACCACGGGAACCGTTGTCGAAGCACCGGGTCGAGCTTCTCCTGTTCGTTGACGGTACGTGAGTAGACGGCGGCGATCGTCTCCGCCCGGGGGAAGCGGGTCTTCTGCTCACCGAAGCCCAACTCGGTGCGGATCATCCCGAACAGCGCCTCGGTGTCGGCCTGGTCGAGCACCGTGAAGCCCGGATCGATCCCCACCGCGATGCCGTGGCGGCGGAGCAGCCGGTTGGCGATCGAGTGGAAGGTGCCTCCCCACACCCGACCCGACGCCCGGTCGGTGGTCAGCGAAGCGGCGCGGCGCATCATCTCCTCGGCGGCGCGCCGGGTGAAGGTGAGCAACAGGATCCGGTCGGCCGGGACACCTTGCGACACCAGCCACGCCACCCGGCTGGCGAGCGTCCGGGTCTTGCCCGACCCGGCTCCCGCCACCACCAGGAGCGGCCCGCCCGGGTGGGTGACCGCCGCCCGCTGCTCGGCGTTCAGATCATCGAGCCAACCATCGGCATCAGGACGAGGAGCGAACATACGTTCGTCACCATACTGGCATCGACGTCCGGTTGCGTGGACCACTCGCCGGGGCCACCGGCCCGGCGCTAGGAGCGATCTCGTCGGTCGAGAAACTCTCGCTACGGGCCGGACGCCTGACTTGTTCGGAAGCCTCCACCGGCGGTGCGCGGTCCGAGCCCGAGCTCGGGGCGGGGCTGCTCGGCGCCGTCGATCAGGTTGGCGACGTGCTCGGCCAGGGCCGGGCCGTGCTTGAACCCGTGGCCCGAGCCGCCGCCGACGATCCATACGCCGTCGTGGTCGGGGTGGGGGGCGACGATCCACCGGCCGTCGGCGGTGGAGGTGTACTGGCAGGTCCGGGTGAGGGAGACCGGGGCGCCGGCGATGCCCGGGAACCGCCTCGCCAGATAGCGGCGACAGTGTTCGACGGCGGCGGCGTCCGGGACACGATCCCCGTGGTCGGGGTCGAAAGCGGGGCCGTCGAGATCGGAGGCGGCCTTGAAGCCCTTCCCGGCGACGTCGCCGGTCCCGTACATGGCGTGGTCGTGGTCGATCCATCCCGGCACCCCGGGCGCGGCCCACTCGGGCCCGACCCCGAAGAACACCACTTCCTGGCGGGTGACCCTTGCCTGCACCAAGTCCGGGAACAGGTGGGGTAGCCACGGCCCACACGCCCACACCACCACGTCGGCTCGCCGTGACTGCCCGTCGACGGCGACGCCGGCTCCGACCGGCACCGCCCGACCGACGGTGATGGTCGCACCGCGGCGACGAGCCCGGTCGGCGAGCACGGTCACCGCCTGGGCCGCCCGCAGAACCCCCGCTTCGGGCTCGTACAGCGCTCCCGGGCACATCGGAGGTGTCGACGCTGGGGAAGAGCTTCCGCAGCTCGCCGTCGCCGACGACCTCGCTGGGGATGCCGAGCCGCTCCATCGTGTGGTGGCTCTCCACCACCCAGGGGATGGCGGCGCCGAACCAGACCAGCCCGCTGGGCACGAGCAGGTCGGTGCCGGTGTCGGCCTCGATCTCGGCCCACAGCGCCCGCGCCCGCCACGCCATCGCCGTGTGCCACTCGTCGGGGCCGTGGCCGTACCGGATCAGCCGGGTCTCGCCGCCGCTCGACTGACGGGCGTGGCCCGGGTGGTACTGCTCCACCAGCTCGACCCGCCAGCCGGCCCCGGCCAGGTGGTCGGCGATGGAGGCGCCGAAGATCCCCGCCCCGACGACGATGGCGCTCCCCGGCACGCCGGATCAACCCACCACGTCGGTGAAGCCGGCTCCCTCGGGGCGCTGCAGCTGGTCGAGGGTGCACTCCTCGGCGGGCTTGTCGGGCCGCCATCGCTCGAAGCGGGTGGCGTGGCGGAACCGGATGCCCTCCACCTGGTCGTACCCGATCTGGACGACCACCCCGGGCTCGACCGGCACCCAGTCGAGCTCCTTCCCGGTCGACCAGCGGCTCTGCGCCCCGGGGACCCTGACCATGTCGTCGCCCCCGAAGCTCTCGTCGGTGCGGAGCTGCTCGAAGCGGCGGAGCAGCTCGACCCGGTCGTGGTCGGAGAACCCCGAGCAGTGCCCGACGAAGCTGAAGTTGCCCTCGTCGTCGTAGAGCCCGAGCAGGATCGAGCCGATCTTGTCGCCGTCCTTGTGGACCCGGTAGCCGCCGACCACGCAATCGGCCTCGCGGCGGTGCTTCCACTTGATCCAGTCGCGCTTGCCCTCGAGGTACGAGCCGGCGGCCGCCTTGGCGATGATGCCGTCGCAGCCGGCGGCCTCGTACTCGGTGAACCAGCGGGTGGCGACCTCGAGGTCGTCGGTCGACGGGGTCAGGTGCCACTGCCCGCCCAGGTCGTCGGCGATGCCTTCGAGGCGGGCCCTTCTGGCGGACTGCGGCTCCTTGCGCATGTCGACGCCGCCGAGGGAGAGCAGGTCGAAGACCACCAGCTCGGCGGGGGTCTGCTCGGCGAGCATGTTGACCCGGGACGCCGCCGGGTGGATGCGCTGCTGGAGCGTCTCGAACTCGGTGACGTCGTCGACCACCACCACGATCTCGGCGTCGACCACGGTGCCCGGCGGCAGCTCGGCGGCGGCGGGTTCCAGTTCCGGGAAGTAGCGGAGCAGGTCCTTGCCGGTGCGCGAATCGATGCGCCGGTCGCCGTCGGCCCAGATGATCGCCCGGAACCCGTCCCACTTCGGCTCGTAGACCCACCCCGGGGAGCGGGCGGGGTCTCCTTGGCCTTGGCCAGCATCGGCTTGATCGGCGGCGGGAAGGGCCAGGTCATCGGCGTGGAGACTACCGGAGGCCCTCGTCGGCACGGTCGGGCCGGTGGCTATCCTCGGCCGGTCACCTCACCCCCGGGGTGGCGTGACAACTGACGCTCGAAGCAGGGGAAGCCGGTCGAAGCCCGGCGCTGACCCGCAACCGTAGGCCGCCACCGGGAACCCGATGGCGGCGAGCCGGAGCACCTGCCCGGGCAGCGGCTCCATCCGTCGAGGTCTACGGGACGGGAGCCCGGGACGATGGGCTCCCTCCCGGCACGGGATACGGCACCTCTCGAATCGGGTCCGTCTTGGACCCGCACTCGAGAGGAGGCACACCCGTGCCCACCGAACCCCCATCCACCCCACCCGGCACGTCACCCTGGCGACGGTTGATCGTCGCCGCCGCCATCGTGCTGGCGGCCGTTGCCTGCGGATCCGACTCGGCGTCCGAGGCCGACACCTCCGCGGCGACCGACACGTCCGCGGCGACCGACACGTCCGCGGCGACCGACTCCACGGCGGCGACCGACTCCACGGCCGGGGCCGCCACATCCGCCGAGGCCGAAGCCGCCGCCGGCTGGGTGGCCCGCGAGTTCGCCGAGCCGTCGCCGGACTGGGCCGACTTCGGGCCGGCGGTCAACGCCGACATCGCCATCGGCCTGACCGCGGTGGGCACCGAGGACGAGACAGCGGCCGCCGCCCTCGACGCCCTGGCCGCCCAGGCCGACACCCTGTTCGGCGACCCGGCGTCGGTCACCGCCGGACTGCTGGGCAAGGTCCTGCTCGCCATCGAGGTACGCGGCGAGGACCCGGCCACGTTCATCGAAGGCCACGACGTCGAGGCGGAGCTCCGCGCCCTGGCCGGTACGGACGGTCAGTTCACCGGGGCGAGCGTGTACGACCAGGCGTACGCCATCCTCGGGCTGGCCGCCACCGACAGAGGTGTGCCCGACGGCGCCGCCGGCTGGCTGGTGTCGACCCAGTGTGACGGGGGCGACTTCACCTTCTCCGGCGCATGCCCCGCCGCAACCGGCGAGGAGGACCCGGACACCACCGCCATCGCCCTCCAGGCGCTGCTCGCCGGCGGCGAGACCGAGGCGGCCGAGTCGGCCGCCGCCTGGATCCTCGACTGGCAGGCGGAGGACGGGTCGATCATCTCCTTCGGCGCCGCCAACGCCAACAGCACCGCAGTTGCCGCCCAGGCTCTCCGCGCCGCCGGCGAGGACGAGGCCGCCGACCGCGCCGCCGACTTCGTCGCCGGCCTCCAGGTCGATGAGCCGGCGGACGCCGCTGGGTCGATCAAGTTCACCGCCGACGAGGCCCAAGGCAACGCCTTCGCCACCATCCAGGGGATGCTCGCCTTCGGCGCTCCGGCCTTGGACGAGATCGAGGCGGCCGGCTCGTGATCCCGACCCTCGCCGTGCTGCGATGAGCGCCTCCGCCGGGGCGCCATGACGACCGCCGGAGGCGGCGTGAGCATTGCCGAGGGCGTCTCGACTGGACGCCGGTGAGCACGCCGGGCGCGGTGGATGGCTCCCGCCTTCGCCGGTGGCCGCTCGCCGCCCTGGTCATCGGACTTCTGGCACCCGCCCCTTCGATCGGCCACTGGAACGCCGCCGCCCAGACACCAGGCGCCTGCCCCGGAGACGACGGGGTGACGGTGGTGGTCGACGCCACCGCGCTCGACGGCGAGCTGGCGGTGGGCTGCGCCCCCGGTTCCCCGCAGTCGGGGTTCGACGCCCTGGTCGCCGCCGGGTTCTCGGTCGAGGCGGTGACCGCCACGCCCGGCCTGCTGTGCCGCATCGACGGGCTCCCCACTCCCTCAGAGGAGACCTGCGCCGACGACCCGCCGATCGACTTCTACTGGGCCTACTGGACGGTCGAGTCGGGTGAATGGCGCTATGCCACCGAGGGCGCCGCCACCCGGGAACCGGAGGTGGGGTCGGTCGAGGGATGGTCCTTTGTCGACGGAGGGACCTCCCCACCGCCACCCGGGGTCGATCCCACAGAGCTCGGCGCGGTCGCTGCCGCGGAGCCGGTCGACCCGGCCGATCCGCTTCCCGGTTTCCCGTGGGCAACTGTGATCGGTGTCGGGGTGGTGGCCGCCTTCGCCGTGGCCGGCTACCGCCACGCCAGGCGCCGCCGCGGCGAGATCGACGGCCAACCGTGACCGTCCCGGGAAGGCGGCTGCACCCGGGCGCCTGGTGGCTGTGGGCGCTGGGTCTCGCCACCGCCGCCAGCCGCACCACCAACCCGCTGCTCCTGCTCCTCATCATCGCCGTGGCCTCTCTGGTGGTGGCGGTGCACCGCTCGGACACGGTGTGGGCCCGGGGTTCCGCTACTACCTCTGGGCCGGGCTGTTCGTGGTGATCCTCCGGGTTTCCTTCCGGGTGGTGCTCGGTGGCATCGTGCCCGGGCGGGTCCTGTTCACGCTCCCCGAGGTGACGCTGCCGGAGTGGATGGCGGGGGTGACCCTCGGGGGGCCGGTGACGGTGGAGAGCGTGGTCGGTGCCCTCTACGACGGCCTCCGGCTGGCCGCCATGCTCATCTGTGTCGGCGCCGCCAACGCCCTGGCCGACGCCAAGCGGCTGCTGCGATCCGTGCCACGGGCGCTCCACGACCTGGGGGCGGCCTTGGTGGTGGCGGTGGGCTTCGCCCCACAGCTGGTCGAGAGCGCCCGCCGGGTGCGCCGGGCGCAGCGGCTCCGCGGGCACCCGGGCGGGGGCCGGCATCTGGTCCGTCGCACCGTGATGCCGGTGCTCGAGGGCGCAACCACCAGGGCCCTGGTCCTGGCCGGCTCGATGGAGGCAAGGGGCTACGGCCGGGAGGCGACGCCGGGGCGGCGGCGTGCGTTCACCACGGGCCTGGTGCTGGCCGGGCTGGCGGGCGTGGCGGTGGGCACGTACGGGCTGATGGACGGCACCGCCCTGGGGTTGCTCGGTATCCCCGTGTTGCTGGCCGGTCTCGGCGTGGCCATGTCGGCTTCGCCGTGGCCGGACGGGGGGTCGGAGCCACTGCCTACCGACCCGACCCCTGGGAGGGCCCTGAGTGGTTCGTGGCCGGGTGCGGCCTGGTTGCCGCCGTCGGGGTGATTCTCGCCGGGGCGGCCGATCCCTCCGCCCTCTTTCCCTCGCCATCGGAGTGGCCGCCGCTGAGCGTGCCGGCAACCGTGGCGGTGGTGGTGGCGGCGGTGCCTGCGGTTCCTCACTTGGCTCCGGCACGGAACCGGCGGCCGGTGATGTCCGGTGAAGGGAGCGCCCCATGATCCGCTTCGAAGGGATGTCGGTCACCTACGCCGGTGCCCCCCGCCCGACGCTCCGCGATCTCGACTTGGCGATCCCCGAAGGCGAGCTGGCCCTGGTCATCGGCCCCACCGGCTCGGGGAAGTCGACCCTGTTGGGGACGGTCAACGGTCAGGTGCCCCGCTTCACCGGCGGGACCCTCGCCGGTCGTGTCACCGTCGACGGCCGGGACACCGCCGTCCACACGACCAGGGAGATGGCCGACCTGGTGGGCGTGGTTCCGCAGCATCCCGCCGCCGGCTTCGTCACCGACGTGGTGGAGGAGGAGCTCGCCTACGGGATGGAGCAGTTGGGTCTTCCCCCGGCGGTGATGCGCCGCAGGGTGGAGGAGACCCTCGACCTGCTGGGGATCGCCCATCTGCGCGACCGGGCGGTGGCTTCCCTGTCCGGTGGCGAGCAGCAGCGGGTCGCCATCGGTGCCGTGCTCACCCCCCATCCGCGGGTGCTGGTGCTCGACGAGCCGACCTCGGCGCTCGACCCGACCGCCTCGGAGGAGGTGCTCGCCGCGGTCACCCGGCTGGTGCACGACCTGGCGATGACGGTGGTGATGGCGGAGCATCGCCTGGAACGCGTCGTGCAGTACGCCGACCTGGTGATCGCGCTCGACGGCTCCGGCGGGGCGACCGCCGGCCCGGCAGAGTCGGTGCTCGCCGCCTCGCCGATCGCACCTCCGGTGGTGATGCTGGGTCGGCTGGCCGGCTGGGACCCGGTGCCGCTGAGCATCCGCCAGGCCAGACGCCACGCCGGCGACCTGCGCCGCCGCCTCGAAGGCGTCACCCCGCCCGGTCAGCCCGTCCGGCCGGGGGCCGACCGTGGTGGCCACCAAGGGCCTCGTGGTCACCCACGGGACGACCACGGCGGTGCGGTCGGTCGACCTCGAGGTCGGTGAGGGAGAGGTCGTCGCCCTGATGGGCCGCAACGGGTCGGGCAAGACCTCGCTGCTCTGGGCGGTCCAGGGCTCGGGGCGTCGGGCCGCCGGCTCGGTGGCGGTCGACGGCGTGGACCCGGCCGGGACCTCGCCGGCGGTGGCGCGACGCCTGGTCGCCCTGGTGCCGCACGACCCGTCGGACCTGCTCTTCGCCGACTCGGTGGACGAGGAGTGCGCCGCCGGAGACGTCGAGTCCGCCGTCGACCCGGGATCGTGCCGCCGCCTCCTCGACCGGATCCTCCCCGGCGTACCCGGCGACCGGCATCCCGGTGACCTGTCGGAGGGCCAGCGGCTGGCGCTGGTCCTCGCCATCCAGCTGGCCGCCTCGCCGCGGGTGCTGCTGCTCGACGAGCCGACCCGGGGGCTCGACTACGCCGCCAAGCGGCACCTCACCGGCGTACTGGGCGCGCTCGCCGCCGAGGGCCGGGCCGTGGTGGTGGCCACCCACGACGTCGAGTTCGCCGCCGCCGCCGCCACCCGGGTGGTGGTGATGGCACAGGGGGAGGTCGTGGCAGACGGGCCGACCGCCTCGGCGCTCACCGCCTCGCCGGCGTTCTCGCCCCAGGTGGCCCGGGTGATGCGGCCCGACCCATGGCTGACCGTGGACGAGATCGCCGCCGCCCTCGGCGAGGCTCCGCCATGACCGCCCGGGCGGTGCCCACGGGGTGGCGGACCGCGGTGATCCTGGTGGTGGCGTCGGTGGCCGGCCTCCTCGCCTTCGCCTGGCCGCTGCTGGTGGAGCCGGGAAGCATGCTGGTGGCCCACGTGACCGACGCGCCGTTCGTGTTCGTGGCCGTGGTGCCGGTGGTCATCGCCGTCGTCCTCGCCGAGATGGGCTCGGGCGGCATCGACACCAAGGCGGTGGCGATGCTCGGCATCCTCTCCGCCCTCGGGGCGGCCCTTCGTCCGTTGGGAGCCGGGCTGGGGGGCATCGAGACCGTGTTCTTCCTGCTCATCCTCGGGGGCCGGGTGTTCGGCCCGGGCTTCGGGTTCGTCCTGGGATCCACCACGCTGTTCGGCTCGGCGTTGCTCACCGCCGGGGTGGGGCCGTGGCTCCCGTTCCAGATGCTCGCCGCCTCGTGGGTCGGGATGGGCGCCGGTCTGCTCCCGCGGGCACGGGGACGGGCGGAGATCGCCCTGCTCGCCGCCTACGGCGGGGTGAGCGCCCTGGTGTTCGGGTTGCTGATGAACCTCTGGTCGTGGCCGTTCGTTCTCGGCACCGGCACCGAGATCTCGTTCGTCCCCGGCGCCCCGCTGGGCGAGAACGTGCGCCGGTTGATCGCCTACTCGCTGGTGACCTCGCTGGGCTGGGAGGTGGGCAGGGCGGTCACCAACGCGGTGCTCATCGTGCTGGTCGGGAGCGCCGTGCTGGGGGCGTTGCGCCGCGCCGATCGCCGTTTCGCCTTCGACGCGCCCGTCCGGTTCGAGACGTCGGAGACGGAAGGATCATCGGCCTTCCGCCGGTAGTGTCGGGCGCATGCCTCCTGAGGCCCGGACCGTGCAACGGACCTACCTGCTGCTGACGCTTCTCACCGTGCTGGCGGCGTCGATGATCTGGGGCATCAACACGCTGTTCCTGCTCGACGCCGGTCTGAGCAACACCCAGGCGTTCACCGCCAACGCCTTCTTCACCGCCGGGATGGTGCTTTTCGAGGTGCCCACCGGCATCGTCGCCGACACCCGGGGGCGCCGGACGTCCTTCGTCTTCGGCGCATCCACACTGCTGGTGTCCACGTTGCTGTACCTGCTGATGTGGCAGATCGAGGCGCCGCTCTGGGGACTGGGCGATCGCCTCGGTGGTCATCGGGCTGGGGTTCACGTTCTTCTCGGGGGCGACCGAGGCGTGGTTGGTCGATGCACTTGGGAGCGACGGGCTACACCGGTGCCCTGGAGTCGGTGTTCGCCCGAGGCCAGGCGGTCGCCGGAGTCGCCGTGCTGATCGGATCGATCGGCGGCGGGTTCATCGCCCAGGCGACCAACCTGGGCGTCCCTTACCTGGTGCGTGCCGCCTTGCTCGGGATCACGGTCGTGGTGGCGTTGTGGCGGATGCACGACCTCGGGTTCGCGCCCGAGCGCCGCGGCGGCCCGGTCGAGGAGGTGCGGCGTATGGTCAGAGCCGGCATCGACGTCGGCTGGAAGCAACGGCCGATCCGGATGATGATGCTCGCCGCCCCGTTCACGATGGGCATCGCCATCTACGCCTTCTACGCCATGCAGCCTTACCTGCTCGAGCTGTACGGCGACGAGACCGCGTTCGGGATAGCCGGGCTGGCGGCGGCGGCGGTGGGCGGCTCCCAGGTTGCCGGCGGGCTGCTCGTGCCCTACGTGCGTCGGCTGTTTCGGAGCTCGCACCGGTCTGGTGATCTTCGCCGAGGTGACCGGAGCGTTCGCTCTCGTCGGTATCGGGTTGACTTCCAACTTCGCCCTCGCCCTCGGGCTCTTCGTCGCGTGGGCCTCGGTTCGGCGTTCCGCCTGCCCGTGCGGCAGGCCTTCATCAACCCGCTGATCCCGGCGCAACAGCGGGCGACGGTGCTCTCGTTCGATTCCCTGATGGGCTCGGCCGGCGGGGTCGTCGCCCAGCCGGCTCTCGGTCGGGTCGCCGACGTTTGCGGATACGCCGCTTCCTACGTCGTCTCCGGCGCGATCAGCGCCCTGGCCATCCCGTTCCTGATGATCGCCCGCAGGGAGAGGGCGCCGTCCGACCCGATCGAGGTCGAGCAACCCGAGCCCGAGGTGCCGCTGGTCTGAGCCGCCCGACTCCTCAGACGCCGCGGTACTTGATGCTGCACCCCATCGACGGGAACTGGTCCGCAGCCACCGGTTGGTCGCTGCGCACCGCTTCGATGGCGGCCCGCAGCTCCTCCCCGGTGACCGGGACCAGCGAGTTGGGCCGGCTCTCGTCCATCCGGCCTCGGTAGACCAGGCCGCGGTCCGGGCCGAACAGGAAGAAGTCGGGGGTGCACGCCGCCGAGTAGACGCGGGCGACGTCCTGGCTCTCGTCGAAGAGGTACGGGAAGGTGTATCCCCGTTCGGCAGCCTCGGCCTTCATCATCTCCGGGCGGTCCTCCGGGTAGGCCTCGACGTCGTTGCTGTTGATGGCGACGATGGCCACGTCACTGCCTGCGTAGTCACGGCCCAGGTCGGCGAGCCCGGCGGCTACGTGCTTGACGTACGGGCAGTGGTTGCAGATGAACATCACCAGGAGCGCCTTGGCGTCGGCGAAGTCGTCCAGGGACACGGCCTGTCCGGTGGTGACGTCGGGCAGCGTGAAGTCGGGCGCCTTGGTGCCCAGGGGCATCATCAGTGAGATGGCGGCCACGGGTCCTCCAGATGTCTCGGGGTCAGCCGGGTACACCGTAGCCACGGAGGGCGTCCGCCAATCCGTCGACGTCGGCGACGGTGACGGTGAGCGCGGTGTGGCTGGGGAACAGCAAAGGCCCGGTGCGAGGGACCGGCTGGTGAAAGCAGACGCACACCCCGGCGTCGGCATTGGACCCGAAGGTGAGGCCATGGTCTGCCAGCGACGAGCGCACCCCGATGGCCCGGTACCACCGGTAGTCACCGGTGACCTCGAAGCGGGCGAGGTTGGTGGTCGGTGTCTCCACCGCCCAGCGCCCGAACTGGGCGGTGAAGGTCTCCTGCGGTCAGCTCGATGCCCGAGTTGGTCTCGGTGATCCCGCCGAGACGCAGCACGGCGGCGAACTCGGGGTCGAAGCGGAACGGGAAGCGATGCATGTGATCCTTCGCCCCAAGCGGCCTGATCGGGCTGCCGACCCGGCCCGCCACCGAGAGGATACGACCGCGTGGGTGGGTTCACCTGCGGATGTGCGCCCGACCACGGTGTGCACGGTGCGATACGGCCGGCGGCGGGGCGGGGGTCCCCGCCTGCCGGCGGAGGGCGGCGAAGCCGCCCGGGGAATGTCACAGCCTGCGAACATGGGGCTACCGGACAGCGAACGAGGTGGCGGAGATGGCACGGGGCAATCGAGCCGAGCGGGCACGGAGAGCGGTGATCGTCGGCGGGCTGCGGACCCCGTTCCTCAAGGCGGGCACCGGGTACCGGTCTCTCTCCACGCTCGACCTGGCGGCGGCATGCGTCAACGAGCTGATGGAGCGCACCCCACTGGACCGGGAGCCGGGTCGACCAGGTGGTGTTCGGCGCCGTCGTCGCCGACGTCGCCGGGCCCAACATCGCCCGCGAGGTCGTGCTCCGCACCGGGTTCCCTTCGTCGGTCGACGCCTACTCGGTGAGCCGGGCGTGCGCCACCAGCACCCAGGCCATCGTCAGCGGGGCAATGGCGATCACCGGCGGCACCGCCGACGTGGTCGTCGCCGGTGGGGCCGACAGCCTCTCCCGGCCCCCGGTGATGTACGACGAGGCCGTGGTCGACGCCCTGATGGCGGCCAACGCCGCCAAGGACCTCACCGGGAAGGTGCGGGCGTTCTCCACGGTGCGGCCCAAAGACCTCGCCCCCCGCCCTCCGGCGCTGGCCGACCTGTCCTCCGGGCTGACCATGGGCGACGCCGCCGAGAAGATGGCGAGGGAGAACGGGATCACCCGGGAGGCCCAGGACGCCTACACCCTCGGTTCGCACCAGAAGGCGGTGGAAGCGTGGGAGAAGGGCGTCTTCGACGACGAGGTCATGCCGTTCCCGATCCCGCCCGGCTTCGAGACCACGGTCACCCAGGACGGGATCCCGCGGGCGGACACCAGCCTGGAGAAGCTGGCGGCGCTCAAGCCGGTGTTCGACCGCCGCTACGGGACGGTGACCGCCGGCAACAGCTCGCCGCTCACCGACGGCGCCGCCGCCGTCATCGTCGTCGAGGAGTCGATCGCCGAGGAGCTCGGCCTCGAGCCGCTGGCGGCGATCCGGTCCTGGGGCTTCGCCGCCCTCGACCCGTCGTGGCAGATGCTGATGGGGCCGGCGTTCGCCACCCCGGTCGCCCTCGACCGCGCCGGGCTCACCATGGGCGACATCGACGTTGTCGACATGCACGAGGCATTCGCCGCCCAGGTGCTGTCGAACCTGGAGGCGTTCGCCTCGCCCGAGTGGGCGAAGCGGCATCTCGATCGTGACGAAGCCATCGGGGAGATCCCACCCGACCGGCTCAACCTCTACGGCGGGTCTGTCTCATTGGGCCACCCCTTCGCCGCCACCGGCGCCCGCCAGGCGCTGACCATGGCCAACGAGCTGGCCCGCAGGGGCTCGGGTCGGGCGTTGGTCACCCAGTGCGCCGCCGGGGGCCTCGGCGCCGCCCTGGTGCTGGAGCGCTGAGCCGTGACCGCCACCGACCTCGCCCTCACCCACGTCCATCTCACCGTCGACGACGGAGTCGCCGTCGCCCTGCTCGACCGTGCCGGGGAGCCCCTCAACACGGTCAACCCCGAGCTGGCCGGGGACCTGGCCACGGTGGTCGCCGAGGTGGAACGCGAGCCGTCGATCAAGGCGCTGGTCATCGGCTCGGCCAAGCGGGACAACTTCCTCGCCGGGGCCGACATCCGCTGGCTGCAGGCGTTCCAGGACCCGGCGTCGGCCAGCGAGGCGCTCGGCCAGGGCCAGCGGTTGTTCGCCCGCATCGAGCGACTCCACACGGTCATGGGGAAGCCGGTGGTGGCCGCCATCCACGGCTCCTGTCTCGGGCGGCGGGCTCGAGCTGGCCATGGCCTGCGGCATCCGCATCTGCTCGGACGACGAGAGGAAGACCCAGCTCGGCCAGCCCGAGGTGAAGCTGGGGCTGATCCCGGGCGGCGGCGGGACCCAGCGGCTCCCTCACCTGGTCGGCATCGCCGCCGGCCTCGACCTGATGATGTCCGGGCGGTCGGTGCGCCCCCGCAGTGCCCTCAAGATGGGGCTTGGTCGACGAGATCTGCCCGAAGGAGGTGCTGCTCGAGGTCGCCGTCACCCGGGCCCGCCAGGCGATAGGGCGACCCGACGAGACGCCGACCGGCTCCACGTTCGGGCGGATCACCGGGTGGCTGTCGCCCAAGCACCTCCAGGAGCTGGCCCTCGAGGAGAACCCGATCGGGCGCCGACTGCTCTTCTCCAAGGCCGAGGAGCGGATGCTCGAGGAGACCGGGGGGAACTACCCGGCGCCGGCGGCGGTGCTCCGGGCGGTCAAGGCAGGAGTCGAGCAGGGGCCGGATGCCGGCTACGCCGCCGAGCTGGCGGAGTTCTCAACGGTTGTGGTGTCTCCCGAGGCCAAGGCGCTGATCGGGGTGTTCTTCGACTCCCAGGCGCTCAAGCACGACCCTGGCGTCGCCGGCGACGTCACGCCCCGCCCGGTGGCCAAGGTCGGGGTGATAGGAGGCGGACTGATGGGCGGCGGCATCGCCGCGGTGAACACGCTGCAGGCCGGGGTCCGCACCCGCCTGAAGGAGGTCGACGCCGCCGCGGTGGGGCGCGGCCTGGCTCACGTCCACCGCATGGTCGACGACCAGGTGGCCAGGCGGCGGCTCCACGAACGTGATGCCGCCAAGGCCGCCCAGCTGATCACCGGGACCGTCGACTGGTCCGGTTTCCACGACGCCGACGTGGTCATCGAGGCGGTGTTCGAGGACCTGGAGCTGAAACGCGCCGTGCTCGCCGAGGTCGAGGCGGTGACCGGGGACGACACCATCTTCGCTTCCAACACGTCGTCGATCCCGATCGCCCTCATCGCCGAAACGGCGTCCCGGCCGCACAACGTCATCGGCATGCACTACTTCTCCCCGGTGGAGAAGATGCCCCTGCTCGAGGTCGTGGTCGCACCGACGACCGCCGACGAGGTCACCGTCACCTGTGTCGAGTTGGGGCGGCGCCAGGGCAAGACGGTCATCGTGGTCAACGACGGCCCCGGCTTCTACACGTCCCGGATCCTCGGTCCCCTACATGAACGAGGTCGGCCACCTGCTCGCCGAGGGGGTCCGGATCGAGGACATCGACCAGGCGATGACCCGCTGGGGATTCCCGGTCGGTCCGGTGACCCTGGCCGACGAGGTGGGCATCGACGTCGGCGCCAAGATCGGCGTGATCATGGAGGAGGCGTTCGGGTCGCGGATGGCGCCCAGCCAGGGCTTCGCCCGGCTGGTGGCCGACGGCCGCAAGGGGCGCAAGAACGGCCGCGGGTTCTACCGCTACGAGGACGGGGCCAAGCAAGGGGTCGACCCGTCGGTGTACGACCTGCTCGAGGTCACCCCGGCCGCCGGCCTGCGCACCGACCAGGTCCAGGAACGGCTCTACCTGCACCTGCTCAACGAGTCGGCGCGCTGCCTGGAGGAGGGCATCCTCCGCAGTGCCCGCGACGGGGACATCGGTGCCGTCTTCGGGCTGGGATACCCGCCGTTCCGCGGCGGCCCGTTCACCACCATCGACCGGTCTTGGCGCCGCCGAGGTCGTGGCCAGGCTGGACGCCCTGGCCGAGGCAGCACGGCGACCGATACGCCCCCGCCGACCTGCTCCGCACCGCCGCCAAGGACGGCAAGCCGCTCAGGGGCTGACACTCCGGACCGACCCCCAGGGCGTGTCGTGGCCGGGTCAGTCGGCCAGGTTGAAGGGGACGAGGGTGATGGTGGCGACGCCGATGTCGAGGGCAATCTCGTCGCCGCCCGAGTACGGGCCGGTGACGGTGTAGCCGCCTCCTTGCGGGCTGAGCGTGTGCACGATGATCTCGGCGCCGTCGGGCCCTTCAGGCTCGATCACCCAGTACCTCGGCACTCTCGAAGGTCCAGGACCGGCGACAGGTCACACTCAGAGCGCCCGGGAAGGGGGCATGAGAGTGGTCCCGTCCGGGGTGCCCGACCAGATTCGGAGTGCAGAGGACCGTTTCAACCGTCCCTACCGTCCCCCGAAGGACGGTTCAGACGGTTCAGACGGTGGTTTGCACTTCATATCTGGCGGCGACCCGCGGGCGGTCATCTACTGCCGGGCGGATGGCGATGGCGTCGACCAGCGCCAGGAGGAGGCGTGCCTCGGGTTGGCTGCCGAGCGTGGGCTCGGTCTCCACCGTCGTTACCTGGTCGACCAGGGTGCTCTACCGGCATCTTGGCGGCCAGGACCGCCTGCTCGATGCGCTTGACCGTGGTGATGAGCCAGCTCGTGTCCTGCCGGTGGTCGTCCCTCACGACATCCCCGTCGATCCGGTGGCGTTGCGGCCGTCGCCGGATCAGGTGGCCCGGATGAGACGTCGTCAGCAGCGGATTCAGGAGGCGGGCAGGCGATGACGACTGGTGGCTTTCCGATCGACTGGCAGCCGACCGACCTCGACATCGTGCTCGCCTGGGCGGAACTCCTCGACCACCTCGGCGGCGAGTTGGTTCCCGAGTTGGACCCGTCCTCGGACATGAGCCATGCGGTCGACGGGGCCGGGCGGCTGGTGTTCAAGTTCGATGCTCACCCGGGCCTCGTGTTCGCCCTCGATCGTCGCCGGGGCTTCGCCCTCCGCTACACCGTTCTGCCGTCCGGCGAGGAGGCCGAGTGCGTCATCGCGGCTGACGGGGTGGAGATCGCCCGGACGCTGGACCCTGGCTTCCCGGGTGACAACTGAAAGCCCACCAGAGGGTCCGGTAGAGCGCGTTTGAGGCGATTCTCCCTCGGTGATGGGGCAAGACACCGCGAGCCCGGCTAGCGGCCTCTACGGCGCGATTTGGGGCGTCGAGAAGTTAGTCCTGCTGCTGGAACCAGCAGGAGGGCGCTGACGAAAACCGAAAACCTGTTCGCATGAGTGCCGCGCTGATCGCACGGTTTCTTACGATGCGGTTTCCCGCGATGCCGACGCCCTCCCCTCGCGAAGAGAGGCGGGGCCAATCGGCCCCGCCTCTCCGCGATCGTACGTTGCGACTAGAAGCTGCTGTAGTACGAGCCGAGCTTGTCACGGTACAAGTCGGACGTGTAGTCCAGGTTGTCCGGATCGAGCTCTGGCGAGTTCTTGATCTGCTCCTTGGTCAGTCGCACTGACACCTTCTCATTGTCCTGGTCGATGGCCTGGATCACACCGGCCGGCAGCAGAACCTTGCGACCGAAGATCCAGGGGCCGGTGTCGACGACGACGTAGGACGAGCTCACGTCGTATGTGGCCTCGTCGATCTTCCCGATCTCCCCGTCCGTGGCCACGACGTCGAAACCATCGATGTCGAGGGGCACGCCCATATACTGGTCGGGATAAGTCCATAGGTCCGTCATGTGGACACCTCTTTCTCCTAGTTGGTGTTGCGAGAGGTTCGGGGCGATCACTTCCCGACTCTCGTTCCTACCCGGGGTTCTCATATCTACCCGGGAGGCGAGCAGCCGAAACCGACGGATGCTCGAAAGCTCGGATCGAAGCGAAGGATGCGCGCCTGCCGCTGCCCACAGCGACCGATGGGATCTGCGCCCTCGCCACTCGTGCTTGATGAGACGGCCGCCGCGCCGATCCACGACCGTTGCCAGCCCACCGCGGCGGGCGCCCCCAGGTGGCGAGGGCAACTCTGCTCAGGCCGTCAGGTCACCGACCACGAACGCTCCCGGCTTCCGCAGCTCGAGCCCGACCCTGGTCTCCAACCGAGCCTGGGTCGTGTTGTACTAGTGGCCGGAGCCGAGGATCACGTCGGCCCCGTCGCGGAACAGCGCCGGGAACCACACCAACCTGGCGCTCTCCCTCGGCCTGAGCCTGATGGCGTCGGGTGCGAACCGTCCGACGATCGACTGACCGGCAGGCATCCTCGTGGACAGGGCGACCGGCGCACCCCACGCGTCTGCCGGGCCGAGTCGATGGGCAGCGAGCGGCCACCGGCACCGGGGTCCGACATCACGTAGACGTCGCTGTCCTTGGTGAGTTCGATGCCCTCGAAGTCGGTGGGGTGCAGCACCACGGTGAACGGGCCGGGGATGCCGGCGACCTGCAACTTGGTGTGGACTTGCGGATCGTGGACAGCACGTCGGTGGCGAACGCCTGGGCCAGCACGCCCGAAGTGTTGAGGATGCCGTTGAAGTCGTCCTTCGGGGCGGCGTTGTCCACGTCACCGCTGATGACCAGGCCCTCGATGGCTGCGGTCACGTCCGCCAGCAGCGAGGAGGTCACCGAGTCGGCGAAGCCGGGCACGTCCTGCAACAGGCGCTCGGGGATCGGGGGAGCCAGTTCGGCGACGACCCTGGCCCGGTCCTCGACCAACACGTACTGGTAGTCGGCAACTGGCTTGCTCGTGTAGTCGGCGCGGGAGGCGGCGTTGGACGTGTGGACCGACTGCCTTCCGTAGGAGAACTGGTCGGTGCCTTCCAACCCAGTGCCGGAATCTGGGAGAGCAGGTCCCTCGGTGGCACATCGACATCGGTGACCTCCGCGGCCGCCACCGGGACGGAGATCGACCCTGACGGGGTGACAGCCTTCGAGCCAACCGCCGCGTGGTGGTCGGCCACCATGGTCCGCATCGTCGACTTCCAGGAGGCGGGGTTCAGCCGGCGCTTGGCCAGCGCCTCGTCAGAGTCGTCGCCCTTGGCGAAGCGGGTGCGACTGACCTCGTCGCCACCGATCTCCTCAGCGGCTTCCATCGAGGCGAGCTTCGCCTTGAGACAGGATCTCCACCAGGAGGTAGGGCGTCCCCGTGTACCGGATGTTGTCCTCGGAAGAGGCATCGAACACGATCACGTCCGGCACGAACTCATCCCGCCCGACCTTCCACGCCCACTCGTGCAGCACCTCGACGCTCGCCGGAAGTTGGGCATGCAGGAGCGCCTCGAAGTTCCTGGCCGATTCGCTGGTGGCGTCTGGTCGCCGACGGGCTCACCACGAACTCGCCGTCGACGTACTCGCCACGCGCATCCTCTGGGAGCGCCAGATATTCGTCCCACGACATGGGAACCCGATCGCCGTCCTGCATGGTGACCATCGCGCCATCCACGGTACTCCTCGTGCTCGTCACACCTACCTCCCGGCCCTCGGGCCTTCGACGACGAAAGCTACGAGGAGCCTGTGACAGGACTGCCGGGATCAGACGGCCAGGGTGAGCTCCCAGCGGTCGTCGGTCGTCGGGGCGAAGCCGACCTTGCGCAGGTAGCGACGGTGCGGGTCGGTGGTGGCGACGGCGGCGACGCGGTGGATGCCGTGCTCGTCGAGTAGCCGGTGCGGCGAGCGGTAGAGGAACCGGGCCGGCTCCATGTCGCGGTAGCGCGGAGCCACGTAGTCGAGCTCGATCTCCAGCGTGTCCCGGTACTGGCGGCCGATCACCACCCCGGCCGGGACCATGTCGCGCAGCACGAACACCACGATCCGGTCGGCGCCTATCGGTAGCGCGAACTCGGGCTGGAACTTCTCGATCTCGTCGGTGTGGAATTCGAGGTACTCGTTGAGGTACACCGAATCGGGCTGCACCTCGAGCAGCGAGAAGTACTCCTCGTCGGTCCACCACTGCCACAGCCGGAACCCATGGAGGCCGACGATGACGGCGTTGGTCGCCGCCACCGGGTAGGCGCCCACCAACAGTGCGTAGATGCAGAACAGGAACGAGCCCACCAGGCCGATCATCCGCAGCTTGAGCACCGACGACATCGAGAGCGAGATGACGACGGTGAGGGAGGCGACGTACCCGAGGACCTCGATCACCTGCCGAACGTAGCACCCGCCTTGCCCCGACCGCCCTCCCCTCCCAGCGAACTTTGAGCGAGTGACGCCATTGGGTGTGGTCATTCGCTCAAAGAATGGGAGGCCACCGTTCCCTGGTAGCATGACTCCCGTACGGGCATCTCGCCCTACCGACGCCGGAGGCCTCCGCCCCGGCGGGGCCAGCAGGGCATCCTCCCGGATCCACTCGAGCAGGCCTTCTTCGCCCTCGACCAGGAGCCTTCATGCCTTCCCCTTCGCCGATCTCGGCGTGCCCGGTGACCTCGTCGCCGTCCTCGACCGCGCCGGCCTCACCGAGCCCTTCCCCATCCAGACCGCCACGATCCCTGACGCCATGGCCGGCCGCGACATCGCCGGCCACGCCCCCACCGGGTCGGGCAAGACCCTGGCCTTCGCCATCCCGCTGGCGGTCAACGTCGGCCCGTCACGGCCTCGCCGCCCCTCCGGGCTGGTCCTCGTGCCCACCCGTGAGCTGGCCGAGCAGGTGCGGCGCGAGCTCGCTCCACTGGCATCGGCGGCCGGCCGTCGGGTGACCACCATCTACGGCGGCGTCGGCTACGGGCCGCAACGGGCCGCCCTCAACCGCGGCGCCGACATCGTGGTCGCCTGCCCAGGACGGCTCGAGGACCTCATCGAACAGCGTGCCGTCGACCTCTCCGGGGTCCACATCGCCGTGGTCGACGAGGCCGACCGGATGGCGGACATGGGGTTCCTCCCCGCCGTCAAGCGCATCCTCGACCTCACCGCCCACGATCGGCAGACCCTCTTGTTCTCGGCAACGCTCGACGGCGTGGTCGACGTCCTGATCCGTCGGTACCAACGCGACCCGCGCCGCTTCGAAGTCGCCGGCGACGAGGGGGAGCCGGGCACGGTGCGTCACCTGTTCTGGCAGGCCGAGCACGCCGGCAAGGTCGGTCTCACCGCCGAGGTGGTGGCCCGCCACGACTCGGCCATCGTGTTCTGCCGCACCAAGCACGGTGCCGATCGGCTCACCCGCCAGCTCGCCCAGCACGGGGTGCCGGCAGTCGCCATCCACGGAAACCGGACCCAGCCGCAGCGCCACCGCGCCCTACAGCGGTTCGCCTCCGGTGAGGTGCGCGCCCTGGTGGCCACCGATGTGGCCGCCCGAGGCATCCACGTCGACGCCGTCGGCTGCGTGGTGCACTTCGACCCGCCCAACGACGAGAAGGACTACCTCCACCGCTCCGGGCGCACCGGCCGCGCCGGGGTCGACGGCACCGTGGTCTCGCTGCTGATGCACGACCAGGTGCGGTCGGCGCAGCGGATCCAACGGAGTCTCGGCCTCCGCCAGGGCGTCGACCGCGTCGACCTGCACACGCTGGGGGCGCCGCTGATCGCAACGGTCGCCCGTCCGGCGCATGCCGCCTCCGAGGTTCCGGAACGCGGCGAGCGCCGCAATGCCGGCCGGCCCCGGCAGGACGGCGCCGACCGCAACCGCCGTGGCGGGCAGGGGCGGAACCGCTCCGATGCGGCTCGGCGTCGGGACGCCGGCGGCGATCGACGCTATTCGGCGTCGACCGACCGTGACAACGCCGCTGGTTGGCAAGGCGAGCGGCCGTCCGACGAGCGTCGTGGCGAGGGATCCCGCAGCCAGCGATCCGGCCAACCGGGCGGCTCCCATCGCGCCCGCCAGACGAATCGGAACCGGCGCCGCCGCTATCCGTGAGCGCGGTCTAGCCGGCCGCCCGCCGCCGCCGCTTCGACCCGGACGACACTCAGGCGGTCGACGCTCCTCCCGCTCTATACAATCGCCGTCCGTGGCGACCGAGAGAGGAAGCGGGTTGAAGACGCACGCCGTCACCATGCTGGGGACCGGGCTGATCGGTGACTTCTACACGATGACCCTGCACGGCCAGCGGGGCCGCGACCGGGTTGGGGTCGTGTACTCCCGAACCGAGGAGCGGGCGGCCGCCTTCGCCGAGCGCTGGGACATCCCCGCCACGTCGACCGACATGCGCCAGGCGATCGAGCATCCCGACACCGACGTGGTGGTCGTCGGCCTCCCCAACCATCTCCACGAGGAGGCGATCGCCCTCGCCGCCGACGCCGGCAAGGCGATCCTCTGCACCAAGCCCCTGGCCCGCACCGCCGACGAGGCGAAGCGGATCCTCGACAAGGTGGAGGCAGCCGGGGTGTTCGCCGGGTATCTCGAGGACCTCTGCTACACCCCGAAGACGCTCAAGGCGATCGCCGCCGTCGAGGGCGGTGCGGTCGGCGACGTCACCTGGGTGCGCTCCCGGGAGACCCACCCGGGCCCGCACAGCGCCTGGTTCTGGTCGGGCGATCTCGCCGGCGGCGGGGCTGTCGTCGACCTCGGATGCCACTGCATCGAGATCATCCGCTGCTTCGTCGGCAAGGGGAACCGCCCGGTCGAGGTGATGGGCGTCGTCGACACCTTCGTCCATCCCATCGAGGCCGAGGACAACGCGGTGGCGCTGATCCGGTTCGAGTCGGGCGCCATCGGCCAGTTCGAGGTGAGCTGGACCTTCCGGGGCGGGATGGACCTGCGCGACGAGGTGGCCGGCACCGAGGGCACCATCTGGCTCAACCACTTCCTGCGCACCGGCTACGAGATGTTCACCGACGGGTGGAGGCGGCGGCTACGTCGCCGAGAAGGCGGAGACGTCGGCGGGGTGGCTGTTCCCGGTGGGGGACGAGGTGGTCGAGCTCGGCTACGTCGACATGTTCGCCGACATGTTCGACGCCATGGATGCCGGCACCGAGCCGCAGGGAGACCTTCTACGACGGGTACGTGGTGAACGGGATCATCGACGCCGTGTACCGCTCCGCCGCCTCGAAGCGGTGGGAGCCGGTCGACATCGAATGGCGGGGCGGATCGACCCCGCCCATCGCCAAGCCGGCGGCCACCTTCGAGCGCTACACCGTCATCAAGGAGGAGGTCCTCCCCGACGGCCGGCGCAAGATGATCCTCAAGGACCCAGACACCGGCGAGTTCCACGACCGCATCGTGTGACCGAAAGGGAGAGCATGACCACGACCGCGCTGCGCAACTTCATCGACGGCGACTTCGTCGAGCCCGCCGAGGACCGAACCGCGCCCGTGGTGAACCCGGCCACCGAGGACGCCTACGTCGAGGCCCCGGTGTCGTCGGCGGCGGATGTCGACCGGGCGATGCAGGCGGCCGCCACCGCATTCGAGACCTGGCGGGAGACGACGCCGAGCGAGCGGCAGCTCATGCTGTTGCAGGCTCGCCGATGCCATCGAGGCCGACGCCGACAACCTGGCCGACCTGGAGAGCGCCAACACCGGCAAGCCCCGCCACCTGGCGTTGGGCGACGAGATCCCCCCGATGGTCGACCAGATCCGGTTCTTCGCCGGTGCCGCCCGCGTCCTCGAAGGGCTGTCGGCCGGCGAGTACATGGCAGGTCACACCTCGATGATCCGCCGCGAGCCGATCGGGGTGTGCGCCCAGGTCACTCCCTGGAACTACCCGATGATGATGGCGGTGTGGAAGATCGCCCCGGCGCTCGCCGCGGGCAACACCGTGGTGCTCAAGCCGAGCGACACCACCCCGGTGACCACGCTCCGGCTCGCCGAGCTCGCCGCCGGCATCTTCCCGGCGGGGGTGCTCAACGTCATCACCGGCGACCGTGACACCGGGAAGGCGATGATCGAGCACCCCATCCCGCAGATGGTGTCGATCACCGGTTCGGTGCGGGCGGGGATGCAGGTGGCGACTTCGGCGGCTGCCGACCTGAAGCGGACCCATCTCGAGCTCGGTGGCAAGGCGCCGGTGATCGTGTTCGACGACGCCGACGCCGCCGCCGCCGCCGAGGCCATCGCCGGTGCCGGCTACTACAACGCCGGGCAGGACTGCACCGCCGCCACCCGGGTGCTCGCCGGGCCGGGGATCCACGACGAGTTCGTGGCCGCCCTCACCGAGCAGGCGGAAGGGACACCGGTCGGCATGCCCGACGACGAGGACGCCGCCTTCGGCCCGGTCAACAACCCCACCCAGCTCGACCACGTCACCGGGTTCATCGACCGGCTCCCCGACCACGCCGTGCTCAACACCGGCGGGAAGCGGGTGGGTGACACCGGCTTCTTCTACGCCCCCACCGTCGTCTCCGGCCTTGTCCAGGAGGACGAGGCCAGCCAGAACGAGATCTTCGGCCCGGTGATCACGGTGCAGCGTTTTCACCGACGAGGACCAGGCGCTGGCCTGGGCCAACGGGGTCCGCTACGGGCTGGCGTCATCGGTGTGGACCCGGGACCATGGGCGGGCGATGCGGATGGCCAAGCGGCTCGACTTCGGGTGCGTGTGGATCAACACTCACATCCCGCTGGTGGCCGAGATGCCCCACGGCGGGTTCAAGCACTCCGGGTACGGCAAGGACCTGTCGATGTACGGGTTCGAGGACTACACCCGCATCAAGCACGTGATGAGCAACATCGAGGGATGACTTTCCTTTCCCTCTCCGGGGGAAAGGAGGCGGCGACAGGGGCTGCAGGCCGGCACAGCTGACGGAAAGGGGGTGGTTCCTCTGCCCGTGCCCGCGAGCGGGGCCGCAGGCCGGCACCGCAGACGAGGGGGGCAGCAACGCCCGAGCGATCAGGTTCGCCAGGCGAGCCAGCGCGCCGGGTTGTCGAGCAGCAGCGCCGTGATCGTGGCCTGCTCGACACCGTTGCCGCGTAGAGATGGGACGAAGTCGGTGAGCAGCCAAGCCAACCCGGGTTGCCCTCCCAGCGAGGACCACATGCTGCGGCGGGCCCCGTCGGTGCCCAGCATCAGTCGCCCGGCATGGCCGTCGGCGAGCATCGCCACCAGCAGCCCGATGGTGACGGCCGGTCGACGAAGGCACTGGTCGTAGACCAGGTTGACCCCGCTTGCCAGCAGCTGGCGGTGGTAGCCGGGGTCGTCGACCTTGTCGGTGTGTGAGAGGGCGACTCGACCAGGGTCGACTCCGAGGCCGATCAGCAGGAGGACCTGTTCCATCCCGCCCTTGCCGTCCTCGCAGTGGGTGAGGACCGGCGCCCCGGTCTCGGCAGAAGCGGCGGCGGCGGCGGCGAAGACCAGCCGGGCACGCCGGTCGACACCCTCGGGCCCGGTCGACACCTTGATCACCCCGCACGGGTGCTCAGGCCCGGTGAGGTCAGCGAGGAACCGGTCGGCGAGAAGGTCGACGTCGTCGGGCAGCGGCTCGACGTCGTATCGAGCGGTGTGCCTTCCCGTTGCAGCCACGATGTTCACCCCGCTGCGGCGGCTGATCTCGGCGAGCCGGGTGGCGTCACCTCCCTGCGCCACCGGCATGGCGTCCACCACTGCTCCCAGCTCGGCCCGGCGCCAGGGCTCGAGCTCGGCGACGGCGTCTTCCACCGAGGACAGGTGGATCTGGGGGAACCGGGTGGCCACCACCGGCGAGTCGATGATCAGGTGCTCGTGGGCTGCGGTGACCCCCAGCTCGGCGGCGGGGACGTCGCCGAGGACGGTACGGACGACGCTCAACTTCCCGCCAGGTACCGGTCGACCACGGCGAGCTGGGAGCGCAGCGCGGCGGCGGCGTCGCGGCGATCGTGCGCCTCGTAGGTGGCAATGGCGGCGGCCAGCTCGTCCGCCTCGCTTCGCACGATGCTCACCGCCTCGTCCTCACTGACATGGCGCCGGGGTACGTCGGCCGCTCCGACCGTCCCGAGGGCCGGCCCAGGCGCCACCGCGGCGGCGTTGTCGATGGCGGCGACGAGTGTCCGCAACACGCCGGTCGTCTCCAGATCACGGGCGGCGAGGGCGGTGGCCAGGTCCTGCTTCAGCCGGTCGTGCAGGGTCATCGTGCCCGAGACGCTACCCATGGGCCGGTCACAGCTCGACGATGGCACCCTGGCGGCGCAGGCTCTCCTGCACCTGCGCAGCGGTGATCGTGCGGACCTCGCCGGTGGCGACCGCCATCGCCGCCGTGGTTCCCACCGCCTGGCCCATCGCCATGCACTGTGCCATCGACCGGATCGACGCCTGGGCGTCGTGGGTGGCGGAGAAGCACCGGCCCGCTACCAACGTGTTGGTCGAGTCCCGGACCACGAGGCTGGACAGCGGGATTCCCACGGCCTCGCCGTCCGGTAGGTACACCCAGGTGGTGCCGGTGCCGGCACCCCCATGATGGTCCTCGATCGGAGCACCGCACAGCCCGATCTGGTCGTCGAACTGGCGGGCCGACAGTACGTCCTGGCGGGTCACCCGGTAGTCGCCGTGGACCCGACGAGTCTCCCGCAGCCCGATCTGGGTACCCAGGGCGATCAAAGAGGCATGCTCATAGCCGGGAACCCGATCGACGAGGAAGCGGGCGTACTCGAGCGCCTGGCGCCGGCCCTCCATCTCGACCGCGGTGAGCACGTCGGGATCGGTTGCGTTGGACACGGTGCCGTCAGGCCCGACCGAGACGTGCTCGATGCGGGTCATCACCGTCGCCGTCATGCCTTCGACGGGAGTGATGTGGTCGCTGCCCTCCCGGCGAGGGAGGTCGAAGTCACCGCTCTCCGCTGCCGCCGCCATCAGGTCGTGCAACTCGTCCCGGCTCACCTCCCGCCGCCTCGCCATGTCCACGTTGCCCATGCGGAAGGTGGTGGTGAGCGTCTGCGCCGGCCCTTCGGTCGCCGGCGAGCTCATATCCGAAGCCGGCGTGGTGACACACGTCGGCATCTCCAGAGGCGTCGACGACCACCCGGGCGCCAACGGTGCGCAGCCCCGCCTTGGTGGCGACGGTCAGCCGTACGACCCTTCCGTCCTCGACCTCGACGTCCTGCACGAACCCATGGAGCAACACCGACGCACCGGCCTCGACCACCAGCCGCTCCCACACCAGCTTGAGGTGCTCCGCCAGGTAGGTGACCCCGGTGCCGGCGCCGTAGGTGTTGGGCCGCTCCACCACAGGGCCGAGCGCCGCCAAGCCGGCGACCACGTCGTCGCCGATCCCACCCACGACCTTGCGGGCACGTGACCCGGGTGTGTAGAAGCCGTAGAAGGTGTCGAGCACCGCCGTCGAGTTGCCTCCGAGGAACGGCAGCTTCTCGATCAGCAGGGTGCGGGCGCCGGCCCGGGCGGCGGCGATGGCGGCCGGCGACCCGGCCGACCCCGACCCCACCACCACCACGTCGAAGTCCCCGTACGGAGTCAGATCATCCCCCGCCGCCGAACCTGAGGTTCCTACCTATCGCTCCGATAGGTGATCCTCTCAGGCTCGACAGAGCCACGATCCGGGCGCCGAACTTCAGGCGATTGCCTATCGCTCCGACATGCCAGGACCTCAGGTTCGCAGCACTCCTCGAGGTGGTCACACCACGTAGGGGGCGAGCACGTTGCGGGCGAGGAGGAAGCCGCGCTTGACCAGCTCGTCGGTGCCCTCCCACTTGCGGTCCTCGTGCTCGACGCAGATCACGCCCGTCGTACCCGACCCGGTAGAGGGCGGAGAAGAACGCCTGCCAGTCGACCTCGCCCAACCCGGGCAGCCGGGGCACCTGCCACCCGATCCCGGCCGACAGGATGCCGTGGTCGAACAGCCCCTCGGCGTCGATCTCCAGGTCCTTGGCGTGGATGTGGTAGATGCGCTCGCCGAACTCGTCGATGACCCCCGGGATGTCGATCATCTGCCACACCAGGTGCGACGGGTCGAGGTTGAGCCCGACGGTCTCGCCGAACTCGTCGAACATCTCCCGCCAGATCGCCGGCGAGTAGGCCAGGTTGTGCCCCGAGGGCCACTCGTCGTGGGAGAAGATCATCGGGCAGTTCTCGATGGCGATCTTCACCCCGCTGTCGGCGGCATGGCGCACCAGGTCCGGCCACACCTTCTTGGCGTCCTCCCAGTTGTCCGCCTGGGTCTTGGCGCCGTCGGCACCGATGAAGGTGTTGACCACGGGCACTTCCATCATCCCGGCGGCGGTGATCACCTTGCGCAGGTGGTCGTGGACCGCCTCTCGGTGGTCCGGGTCGGGATGGAGCGGGTTCGGGTAGTAGCCCAGCCCGGATATCTCGATGCCACGCTGGGCGAGATCGCCGACGACGTCGGCAGCCTGGTCGGACGACAGCCCGTCGACGTCGAGGTGGCAGACGCCGGCATAGCGGCGGGCGACCCCCTCGGCCTTGGGCCAGGCGCACACCTCGAGGGCGACGAACCCGTTGGCGGCGGCCCAGTCGGCCACCTCGGTGAGCGGGGTCTCCGGGAAGGGTGCGGTGAGCAGTCCCAGCTTCATGGGTGTGTTCCTCTCATGTCGGGGGCCCTCCTCGATCGACGGTGACCCACCGGCCCTCTGCCGACGACCGGGCGACCGCCTCGGTGACGCACACCGCATCGTGGCCGTCGGCGAAGGTCGGGTAGGTCGGGTTGGGCGACGGGGCGCCCTTGACGACATCGGCGTAGACCTGGGAGAAGAGCGCCCGGAACGTGTCCGGGTAGCCCTCGACGTGGCCCCCGGGATAGCCGATCAGCCGGGCCGCTTCGGGGGCGGCCAGCGTCGGGTCGCGCTGCAGGATCTCGTTGGGCCGGCCCCGGTGCCCGATCCACAGCCGGTCGGGCTCCTCGGAGTACCACGACAGCGCCGAGTCGGCACCGTCGACCTCGATGGTGACGCTGTTCTTGCGGCCCGCCGAGACCTGGGAGATGGCGACCACGCCGCGGGCGCCGTCCTCGAAACGGAGCATGATGGAGGCGGCGTCGTCGCTGCTCATCGTCTCCTCGATGAGGTCGCCGACGTCATCCGAGCCATCCACGGGTCCGGCGAAGCTCTCCACCGGGCCGGCGGGGTGGCGACGGACCGGGACCAGGGTGTGCAGGTCGGCCATCACCTCGACCACCCGCTTGCCGGTGATGAACCGGGCGAGGTCGAGCCAGTGGGAGCCGATGTCGGCCACCGCCCGCAGCTCGCCGGCCTGCTGCGGCTCCAGGCGCCAGTTCCAGTCGGTGGGCAGCAGCAGCCAGTCCTGCAGGTAGCCGCCGGAGACGAACCGCGGCTGCGCCGATCTCGCCCGCGGCGACCATCGCCGCCGCCTGGTGGCACGACGGGTAGAAGCGGATGTTGAAGCAGACCGCGTTCACCAGCCCCGACGCCTCCGCGGCGTCCACCATGGCGGCGGTCTCGCCGCTGTCCACCCCGAGCGGCTTCTCGCACACCACGTGCTTGCCCGCCGCCAGCGAAGCCCTCGCCTGGGCGGCGTGGACGTCGTTGGGGCTGGCGACGTGCACCACGTCGACCGTGTCGTCGGCGAGGACCGCGTCCAGGTCGTCGTAGACCATCGGCAGGTTGGCCCGCGCCGCCTTGTCCCTGGCCCGGCCCGGTGACGAGCCGACCACGCCGACGACGTCGATGCCGAGCCGGCGCAGCGCCTCGACGTGGGCGACGCCGATGAACCCGACCCCGACCACCACCACCTTGATGTCTGCGAGACTCATCAGCAACCCTCCTAACTCTCGCCGATCACCCGGGCGTACACCCAGGCGAGCCCGAGGACGATCGAGCCGTACAGGACGTACTGCACCGCCTGGCCTGCGTTGAGGAACGTGAGCATCGACTGGAGCACCGCCCAGGATCAGGGCGCCCAGGATCGTCCCCGAGTAGGTGCCCATGCCTCCGAAGATCGATGTCCCCCCGATGACCGCCGCGGCCACCGACGGAAGGAGGAAGGCTGGCGGCGAGCTGAGAGGTCGACGTTGCCCACCTTGCCGGCGAGCAGGATCCCGGCGACGGCGGCGAGCAGCCCGCTCAGCGTGTAGGCGAGCACCAGGCACCTGCCACGACCGGACCCCGGCGAGTCGCATTGCCACCGGGTTGTCTCCGAGCGCCGTACAGCACCCGGCCGAACCCGGTGCGACGCAGGATCAGGATGATCAGGGCGGCGATGACCGCCCAGATCACGACGCGCCCACGGGACCCGGTTGCCGAGGAACGAACCACCACCGATGGTGCGAACGAAGGGCGCCATCGCCGTCGACCCGGTGAAGATGGTCTGCGCCCAGGAGGTGAGCAGGCCGAGCAGGATGGCCGACATGGCCAGGGTCATGATCAGTGGGTTGACCCGGAACACCCCGACACCGAGGCCGTTGGCACCGCCGGCCGACGACCCCGGCCAACAGCCCGAACACGATGGCGACGAACGGCGCCCTGGGGTGCCTGGTTGGCCACGACGTAGGCCGCCAGCGGTGGCGACCATGGTCACCGAGAGGTCGATGCCGGCGGTGAGCATCAGGATGGTCTGGCCGGCCGCCATGATCCCCAGCGGAGCGGCGAACAGCGCCGAGTTGCGCAGCCCGGTGACACTGAGGTACGAGGGCTCGATGACCCCGGTGATCAGGATGAGCACCACCAGCACGCGCGCCGAGCACGACCAGGGGGCGCTCCCGCAGCCAGCGCGCCCAGGTGCGGGTCGACGGCTCCGGCAGCCCTGGCTCGAGTGTGCTCGGGGTGAGCTCGGTGGTCACGAGGCGCGCTGCCTGCGGAGTTGGAGCAGCCCGGCCACCATCATCACCAGGACGATGAGCAGCGCCCTGGATGACCTGGGCCTGGTTGGGGTCGATGCCCATGGCGGTGAGCACCGGGTTGAGGAAGAAGAGGACGATGCCCGCGGCCACCGCCCCGATCACCGAGCCGATGCCGCCGGTGAGGGCGATGCCACCGAGCACGATGGCGGCGACGGCGTTGAGGGTGGCGTAGGCGCCCAGCGTGAACCGGGGGTCGCCGCGACCGATGATGGCGGTGGTGGCCAGCCCGGCGAGGGCGGCGAAGACCCCGCCGACGGCGTAGGCGGTCATCCGGGCTCGGGCGGTGTCCAGCCCCGACAGGTAGGCGGCGGTGCGGCTGCTCCCCAGGGCGTACAGCGACAGCCCGGCGCGGGTGCGACCCAGCCACCAGGCGACCACGATGACCGGCACGGCCAGGGCCACCAGCGGTGGCCACGGGTTGCTCCCGATCCCCGACGCGGAGCCGGAGAAGATCCAACGGAACCCGTCGCTGGTGCCGCCGGCAGGCGAGGGCAGCACCACCAGGGCGAAACCCGACAGGATGAAGCTGGTGGCCAGGGTCACCACGATGTCGGGGATCCCGTGACTTCTCGATCACCCAACCGACCCCGCCGTTGACCATGGCGGCGCCCACCAGGATCGCCAGCCCGATCACCAGCGTCATCGCCAGCGGCTGGCCCTCCATGGTGCGGGCGGCCACGCAGTTGGTGAGCACCATCATCGCCCCCACCGACAGGTCGATGCCGCCGGCGATGACGATCACCGCCTGGGCAACGGCGAGGAAGGCGAACGGCAGGCCGTTCTTGACGATGGAGGTGATCTCGAAGGTCCCGAACCGGGGGATCAACGTGGAGTACCACGCCACCATGACCACCAGCAGCAGCCACACCCCGGCGGTCCAGCCGTGGGCGCCGAACCACCGGCGCACCTCGGCCTCGGGGACGTAGCCGGCCACGCTCTCGGTGCGGGAGCTCACACCGCCTCCTCTCGAGCCCGTGGGCTGCGGACAGCAGGCTCTCCTCGGTGGCGAGGGCGGGGTCCTGCTCGTCGACCACCGACCGGCGTACATCACCAGCACCCGGTCGCACACCAGCGGGATCTCTCGCAGCTCGCTGGTGTACAGCAGGATGGCGGCACCCTCGTCGGCGAGCTCGCGCAACAGTCGGTAGATCTGCGCCTTGGTCTGGATGTCGATGCCCCGGGTGGGGTCGAAGCACAGCAGCACCTTGAAGCCGGTGGCCAGCCAGCGGCCGATCGTCAGCTTCTGCTGGTTGCCACCGGACAGCCGGCGCACCTGGCGTTGGGCGCGCACGTCGACGTCGAGCCGGTCGATGGCACCGGCCACCCGGGCTCTTCTCGTCGGCGACCAGCCCGAACCACCTGCCGATCCGGTTGTAAAGCGGGACGGCGAGGTTCTCGGTCACCGGCCGTTGGGGAAGCAGCGCCTGGAGCCGGTCCGCCGGGACCAGCACCATGCCGCGCCGGATGGCGTCGTACGGGGACCGGGCCGACAACGGCTCGCCTCCGACCAGGATCTCACCCGAGTCGGCCCGGCGATCTCCGGACAGGACCTGGAAGAGCTGGTCCTGGCCCTGGGCCTCGAGGGCGGCGATGCCGAGGATCTCGCCGCCGTCGCAGCGTGAGAGAGACGTCGTTGACCTTGCCGCCGCGGGAGAGGTGGCGGGTCTCGAGCGCCGCCGGTTGCTCGGCCCCGGGAGCGCGCCGGCCCGCCTCCTCGGCGGTTGCCTCCTCGGCGACCTCGCCGAGCATCGCCGCCACCAGCCTGCGCCTCGCCGCCCTCGCCCGGCGCCAGCGACTGCGACGTTGCGCCCGTTGCGGAGGATGGTGGCCCGGTCGCACATGCTGCAGGACCTCGGTCAGCCGGTGGGTGATGAACAGGACCGAGCGACCCTCCGACTTCCAGTGCCGCATGACGGTGAACACGTGCTCCGCCTGGTCGGCGGACAGGGCAGCGGTGATCTCGTCGAGGAGCAGCAGATGGGGGTCCTGCGCCAGCGCCCTGGCCAGGTCGAGCAGCCGGAGGACTCGGGAGCGGGAGGTCCTTGACGGAGGCGTCGAAGTCGAGCGCCCCGAGGTCCATCCGGTCCAGCCACTTCAGCACGGCATCGGGGTCGATCCCGGTGAGCCGCAGGTTCTGGTCGACGGTGAGGTCGGGGATCAACGCCGGGTCCTGGAACACGGTGGCCAGCCCGGCACCGGTGGCGTCGCGCGGCCGTCTCAGGTTCGCATCGACCCCGTTGACCGCGACCGTCCCGCTGTCGGCGGCGATCACCCCCGAGAGGATCTTGACCATGGTGCTCTTCCCGGCCCCGTTGGCCCCGAGCAGGGCGTGGATCTCGCCCGGCATCACGGTGAGGTCCACCGATCGCAAGGCGACGACCGGGCCATAGCTCTTGGCGATGGCCCTGGTCTCGAGCAGGGGGGACGGGTCGGTCACGGTTGGCTCTCCGCCGGCGGCCGGCACCGCACGGCCGCACCGATGGTCGGAGACCGGGCGCCCACCGCAATGGGCGCCCGGTCTCGCAGCCGTTTCAGGTCAGCCGCCCACCGGTGCGCAGGCGATGACGTCGTCGGCGGTGTACGTCGTGTACGGCGGTCGATCTCCATGTAGGAGCTCCACCCGTCGGCGAGATCGGGGACGTAGATCTCGTTGAGGGCGTCGGCATCGCAGCACCGTCGAACACCTCAGGGGTGAGGATGGTGTTCTGCTCGGGCGAGCCGCCGGTGAGCGCCTCGATGGCGACGGCGGTTCCCACGCCGCCGATGGCGGGCGGGTTGGTCACTGCCGCACCGGGCTGGCCCTCGATGAGCTGCCCGATGAAGGCGTTGTTGTCGGCGCCGACCAGCGGCACCGGCTCGACGCCGGCCGTCTCGAACTGCGGCACCACCGTGTAGTCGATGCCCGAGGTCCAGATCCCGTCGACCTCCTGGGTTCCGAGGATGTCGGCGGCCTGCTGGCTGCCGACCGTCGGGTCCCAACCGGTGAAGGTCTCGGCGACGACGGTGATGTCGGGGTAGTCGGCCAGGGCGGCCTGGAACCCGGTGTCACGGTCGGTGTCGGCCGGGACGCCGTCGATCCCCGCATGTACAGCGACGTTGCCCGACCCGCCGAGCGCTCTCGAACAGCCAGCGGGCACCCAGCTCGCCGTAGGCGACCTGGTCGTTGGTGACGTTGTACACGCCTTCGGCGGTCACCGCCTGGTCGATGGACACCACGACGATGCCCTGGGCGATGGCCTCTTCCAGAACCGGGTTGAGCGCCTCACGGTCCGTCGGGTTGACGATGATGGCGTCGACGCCCTGGGAGATGAGGCCCTGGATGTCGGCGATCTGCTCCGGCGTCCCGGCGTTGCGGTTGGCGAGCGACGACCTCGTCGACCACTCCGGACGCCGCCGCCTGCGCCTGGATGGCGCACACCATCTGCTCCCGCCAGGCGTTCCCCACCAGGGTGTTGCTCACCCCGATGGTGAAGGTCTCGCCACCTTCGCCGGCAGCCGCCGTGGTGCCGGTGTCGCCTCCGGTGGTGCCGGTGTCGCCTCCGGTGGTTCTGCTGGTGTCGTCGTCGTCGTCGCCGCCGCAGGCCGCTACGGCCAGCGCCAGCACGGCGAGCAGCGCCACGAGCCGCAGGCTCGTCTTGTCTCTCGATCGCATTGGTTGGGTTTCCTCCTGTTTCGACCGCCAAGTGGCGGTACTGGTTGCTGTCGTGGGTGATCTCATGCCGAGGCTCCCTTGACGGCTGGCGGAGCGAGGCGTCGATGACCTTGGGGTCGAGGACGTGCTCGATCGCCATGGCGGCGGCGCCGGTGATCCCTGCCCGGTCGCCCAAGGTGCTCGGTGGTGACGGTGAGGTGGGCGGTGGCCAGGGCGGTCGACCGCCGGTACACCACCTCGCGTATCCCGGCGAGGAGGTGCTCGCCGGCCTCGGCGACGTCGCCGCCGACCACGATGCTCTCCGGGTTGAGGATGTTGACCATGGAAGCCAGCACCCGCCCGATCCTCCGCCCCGCCTCGCGGATGGCGGATACGGCGATGTGGTCGCCGGCGTCGGCGAGCCGCACCACGTCGCGGCTGGTTTCGGTGTCGGCGCCGCCGGCGGCGAGTTGCTCGGCCAGCGCCCGTCCCCCGGCGACCGCCTCGAGGCAGCCGTCGTTGCCGCATCGGCAGAGCACGCCCTTCTGCGGCGGCGATCTGGACATGGCCGATGTCGCCGGCGGCGCCCTGGGCTCCGCGGTGGAGCCGGCCCCCGAGGATGAGGCCGGAGCCGATGCCGGTGCCCACCTTGACGAACAGCAGGTTGTCCGGCCGGGGTGAGGCGACCCAGTGCTCGCCCAGCGCCATGATGTTCACGTCGTTGTCGACCAGGCATGGGGCGTCGTAGCGCTCGGCGAGGCGGTCACGGATCGGGTAGCCGTGCCACCCGGGCATGATCGGTGGGTTGACCGCCCTGCCGGCGGCGAACTCGACCGGGCCGGGGACGCCGACGCCCACCGCCACCACGTCGTCGTTGACCCGCCCGTGCCAGTCGAGCAGGGCGTCGAAGTGGAGCTCGATCTCTCCGAGCACCGCTTCGGGCCCGGTGGCGATGTCGAGGTCGATGGCCTCCTCGGCGAGCAGCTGGCCGGCGAGGTCGGTGACGCCGAGCCGGGCGTGGGTGGCGCCCAGGTCGGCGACGAGCACCCGGCCCGCCTCCCGGTTGAAGGCGAGGAAGGCGGGAGGACGGCCACCGGTGGAAGGGGCGTCCCCGACCTCGGTCACCAGCCCGTCGGCGATGAGTCGGTCGATCCGGAGGGCGACCGTGGAGCGTGCCAGCCCGGTGGCCCCGGCGACGGCGTTGCGGGTGGTCGCCTCGCCGCGTCGGATCAGCTGCAGGATCTCTCCCGTGGGTTCCCACGGCGCGTACCGGCACAGTTCGGCCAGTCAACCACCTACTTCGGCATGACGTCAAGTCAAAAGTGTCGCGCCTTCGACCGTATCGGGAAGGCGACTCAGGGCGGCGCCTCGGACTCACCTGGCCAGCACGGCGGCGTATCGAGCGGCGTGGTCGGCGTAGGCGGCGTCGAAGAGCTCGGCGGATCGCTCCGCCCCCACCACCGACGCCGAGGTGATGACCGGGGGCATCGCCCCGCGCTCCACCAGCAGTCCGGCGGTACGCACCTTGATCTCGTTGGCGATGGCGACGTTGGCCACGCTGGACAGCGGCCCGACCGGGGTGTCGAGCCCTTCGATGGCGACGGCGGCGTCCCCCACCGGGATGCACAGGTCGATGACGAGGTCGGCGTGGTCGACCAACGACGTGCCCGACGAATGCCCGGAGGGGAAGCCGGTCGACTGCGGCCACCGACGTCACCGCCACCACGACGAGCCCGCGCCGCCGGGCCCCCATCGCCATCTCGATGGGCACCGCGGTGCGGCCCCCGGCGCTCCACACGATCATCACGTCGCTCGACCCGAAGGAGAAGTTGTCCAGGATCGCCTCGGCCAGGCCTTCGACCCGCTCGATGTACATCGCCTGCCGCTGCCCGTTGGACCCGGTGACCTGGGTGTGGAAGGTCATCGACAGCTCCGCCATCGGGTGGAAGCCGGGGTAGGAGCCGTAGCGGGGGAACGTCTCCTCGAGCGGGATGCGGGAGTGCCCGGTACCGAACAGGTGGACCAGCCCACCGGAGGCGATGGCGTCGGCGCAGCGGGCAGCGGTGGCGTCGATCACCTCCGATCTGCGTCGCCTCCAGGCGGTCGAGGAGCGTGCCGGGCGGCGGTGAGCCAGTCGACGGGGCGCCGGCCAGAGGAGGCGGTCTGTCGGAAGCGGCATCGGTGTCATCCCTGTGGCATTGCGTACTCTTGGGTCGGTCGTGAGCGAAATGTCTAGACAGGTTGGACTGTAGGGATGGCAACGCGCCGGCGTCAACCGGAGCCGTCCGGGGCGCGCCACGAGCAGATCGCCGAGTACCTGAGGAAGGTGGTGGCCGCCGCCTCCCCCGGTGACCGGCTGCCCTCGGACGCCGAGCTGTGCGCCCGGTTCGGGGTGAGCCGGATGACCGCCCGGCAGGCGGTGCAGACGCTGGCCAACGAGCGGCTGCTCTACCGCCAGCGGGGACGGGGCACGTTCGTGGCGGCGCGGCAGATCCCCAGGGTGCTCGGCTCGCCGCTGTCGTTCACCGCATCGACCCGCCGCCGGGGGATGGTCCCCGCCTCGGTGGTGCTCGCCTCGGGCCGCCGCCCCGCCACCGAGGACGAAGCCGAGGCGCTCGGGCTGGCGCCGGACGACCTGGTGGTGATGGTCGAACGGGTGCGGATGGCCGACGCCGTGCCGGTGGCGATCGAGCACGCCGCCATCCACCCCTCGTGCGACTTCGTGCTCGCCGACGACCTGGCCACCGGGTCGCTCCACGACAGCTTCGCCGTCCACGGCCGCACCGCCGCCGCCGCCTTCGCCCGGGTCGCCTCGCGCAAGGCGACGGCGGTGGAACGGCGGCTGCTCGAGCTCGGAGTCGACGGGGTGGTCCTCACCGAGCGGCGCACCATCGTCGACCAGGAGGGTCGACCGCTGGAGCACACCGAGACCGTCTACGCCGCCGAGCGCTACAGCTTCGAGGCGGTGCTCCACTCGGACGAGGACCGGGATTGAGCCGGCTGCTCGGGCTCGACTTCGGCGGGACCAACATCAAGGTGGTGATCCTCGCCGACGCGCCCGGGTGGCGTCCCCGAAGTGGTCTGGACCGATCAACGACCGACCCGGGCCGAGGGCGGCCCCGACGTCGTGGTCGGCGAGCTCGTCGCCGCCGGACGGGACGCGATCGAGACGCATGGCCCGATCGACGCCGTCGGGCTGGGCATCCCCGGTGTCTTCGACCCGGAGGCGGGCACCATCCTGCTGTTCCCCAACTTCCCCGGGGAGTGGGCCGGGCACCCGATCCGTCGACCGATCGCGGAGGCGCTCGGGCTCCCGGTGACGATGATCAACGATGCCAGGGCCTTCACCCTGGCCGAGGGGACGATCGGCGCCGGGCGCGGCTGCCGCAGCATCGTCGCCATGACCCTGGGCACCGGCATCGGCGGCGGCGTGATGATCGACGGCAGGCTCATCACCGGGGTCAGCGGCAGGGCCGGCGAAATCGGCCACCAGATCGTCGAGGTCGACGGTCCCCTCTGCGGGTGCGGCAACCGCGGGCTGCGTCGAGGCGCTCACCCGGGCCGGGGTGCTCACCGGGTTGGCGGGCAGGGACACCGTCGAGGAGGTGTACCGGGCGGCGGCGGACGGTGACGAGCGGTGTTCCGCCGCCATCGCCCGGGTCGCCGACTACCTCGGGGTGGCGCTGGCCAACATCGTCACCGTGATCGGGCCGGAGCGGATCGTCGTCGGCGGCGGGGTGATGGCCGGGGGCGAGCGGGTGCTCGGCCCCATCCGCCAGGCGGTGTTGCGCCACGTGACACTTGCCCCGCCCGAGACCATCTCGGTGGTCGCCGCCGAGTTGGGCACCATGGCCGGGGCGATCGGGGCCGCCCTGGCGGCGACGTCTCCCGAGGCCTAGCCGGGGAGCATGCGGCGGAGAGCAAGCTCGGCCAGCAGGGCGGCGGCGTCGGGCAGCACCGAGTCGTCGAAGGCGGCCCGTGGGGAGTGGTTGTCCGGGGCGGTGGCCGGGTCGCCCGGGCAGGCGCTGATGCACACGTAGGCCCCGGGGACCTCGTTGAGCACGAAGGAGAAGTCCTCCGACCCGGTCTCCGGGAGGTCCATCCGGTGGAACCGGTCGGCGCCGAAGAGGTCGACGATGGTGGCGGCGGCGAAGTCGTACTCGGCCTCGTCGTTGACGGTCACCGGGTACCCCCGCTGGTACTCGACGTCGGCAGCGAGACCGTGGGCCGAGGCGATCCCCCGCACCAGCTCGATGGTGGCCGCCTCGGCCAGGTCGCGGTTGGCCGCCGAGAACGTCCGCACCGTCGCATCGAACCCGGCGTCGTCGGGGATGATGTTCGCCTTGGTCCCTCCCCAGAGCCGTCCCACGGTGACCACCACCGGGTCGCGGGCGTCGAAGCGACGGGTGACCATCGCCTGCAGGGCGAGAACCATCTCGCTCACCGCCGGGATCGGGTCGCGGGCGTGTTGCGGCGCCGAGCCGTGCCCACCCTCGCCGACCACGCGCACGTAGAGCGTGTCGGCGGCGGCATACAGCGGGCCGGGACGGGAGAACCAGATGCCCTTGGGATGGGCGGCCGAGTAGACGTGGAGCGCGTAGGCAGCGTCGACGCGGCGCCCGGCGGCATCGAGCACGCCTTCGGTGATCATCAGCTCGGCACCGCCCTCGACCTCCTCGCCGGGCTGGAACATGAACACGACCTTGCCGGTCAGCTGGTCCCGGAGCGAGTCCAGGATGCGGGCCGCTCCGACCAGGGCGGCGACGTGCAGGTCGTGGCCGCAGGCGTGCATGCGTCCCGGGTGCGTCGAGGCGTAGGGGACGTCGACCTGCTCGGTGACCGGCAAGGCGTCCATGTCGCCCCGCAGCAGCACGCTGGGCCCGTCGCCGTCACCGAGCACTGCGGTGACCGACGACAGCGCCCCGCCCGTCGTCACCTCGAGGTCGAGCCCGGCGAGGGCGTCGAGCACGATCGCCTGGGTCTTGGGCAGGTCGAGCGCCAGCTCGGGCACCTGGTGCAGCCGGCGGCGGAGGTCGACGAGGTCGTCGGCGATGGCGCCGGCCAGCTCGATCGTGCGCACCGGGCCTCCTCCGATCGTCGTCCGAGCCGTCACGCTACCCGGTCCGTCGCCGGGCGGCCGGGTCACATCATCACGTTGAGGCCGCCGACCACCCGCCGGCCGAGCTCGTCGCCGCCCGTCTCCGTGGCGGTCACCGTCACCCGATCGGCGACGTCGTCCACCGGGCGGCGTCCGTTGGCGAGCACCACGTAGGTCTGGCTGTCCATCGCCACCGTCGCCAGAGGGGGGCGGGCCGGATGGTCGACGACCACGGCGCGCCCGTCGCGCACCTCGCACGTGACGTGCCGCCGGACCGGGCCGGTGAGCTCGAACTCGACGGCGCGTCCCTCGGGGCAGGCGGCGCGTTTGCCGACCACCATCGGCAGTGATCGCAGCAGACGGTCGATGCTGTGCTCGGCGGCGGCCCCGCTCTCGTTGCCGGGCATGTCGAGGGCGCGGCGGGCGTCCTGCTCGTGGACCCAGCAGTCGACGATGCGAACGCTGAGGAAGTCGGTCATGGTGCCCGGCCCCACCGGCGTGATCATCGGCTGGGCGTAGTACGCCGCCTCGGCGGCGCCGAGCGTGTGCTCGCGGGTGGCGATCAGCTCGTCCCATTCGGCGAGGACGGCGGCGCCGGGTAGACCGCGCCGCAACTCCACCTCGTTCTCGTTGAAGTCGCCGATCGTGTTCCGCACGTGGGGCTCGGAACCGTCGGGCGGCGTCCCGGCGCGGCGCGGCGGGAAGACCCTCGAGGAGGCGCTCGATGCCGATCAGGTGGGAGAGGTTGTCCTGGACCGACCAGGCGGGGAGGTCGGTCTGCGCCTTCCATTGGGTCTCGGTGATCCCGTGGCCCAGCTCGGACCACGCCCGCCAGACGCCGGTCAAGGTGTCGATGATCACGGTCGGGATGCCAGGTCGGTCGGCGGCCATCCTGCTCCTTGGTCGAGGCGAAGCGTAGGGGTGATATGCGTTACGGGCCGGGTGGTGGCATCATGGACGGGACAGGCACCGGCCTGAGGGTGAGGAGGGATCGGAGCTTGACGCGGTCGGCGTGGTGTGGCGACGGTTCGGTCGAGTGGCGTCAATTCGCCCTCGACGAAGGTCAGCCGAGCCCGTTCTCCGACAGCGCCTCGTCGCCCGACGGATCGCCCTCGAAGCCCGGAGACCATCGATCGTGGTGGGCCCGCTGGCTCACTCCTCTCGGCCCGAGGAACCCCGCCGGCTCGCGCTGAGCATCCCCCGCCGGCCGATCTCGAGCCCTGCATACTTTGAGCGGTTGACATGCGCTATCCGATGTCAAGTCGCTCAAAGTTGGAGTTGGATCAGCGGGGGTCGCCGCCGGTACGTGCCAGGTAGTCGTCGAGCATGGCCGCGGTCGCCGTCGCCCCGCATCGGGTGACCCCGACCGACATCACCTCGAGCAGGCCGTCGAGGGTGCGCACCCCGCCGGCGGCCTTCACCTGGATGTGCGGCGAGACCGTGGCTCGCATCAGCCGCAGGTCGTCGAGCGTGGCGCCGGAGGGGGCGAACCCGGTCGATGTCTTGACGAAGTCGGCACCGGCCGACTCGACCAGCCGGCAGCCCCGCACCTTCTCTTCGTCGGTGAGATAGGCGTTCTCCAGGATCACCTTGACCAGGGCGCCGTCGGCAGCCCCGACCACCGCGGCGATGTCGGCCTCGACGGCGGCGTCCTCGCCTGAGCGCAGCCACCCGATGTTGATGACCATGTCGAGCTCGGACGCTCCCTGGGAGCGCAGCAGCGTCGCCTCGGCGACCTTGGTGGCGGTGGCCGACGATCCGTGCGGGAAGCCGACCACCGTGCCCACCTCGACCGTGGTCCCACCCAGCAGTCGGACCGCCCGCGGGACGTCGGCGGGGCGCACGCACACCGAGGCGACGTCGTAGCGGAGGGCGAGGGCGCACCCGTCGACGATCTCGTCGATGGTGAGCTCCGGTCGCAGGAGCGAGTGGTCGATGGTCTTGGCCACCGTGGCGTAGGTGACGTCGTGGACGGTGAGGGCGGTTGTCTCCATCGGCGGAGCCTACGGTGGGAGCGCCAGGTTGTCTAGACAGGTGGGCTTCAGGGCGATGGGGGCGCCGGCTCGCTGACCCCCCAGCCGCCGTCGACCGAGATGACCTGGCCGGTGATCATCGCCGCCGCGTCGGACATGAGGAACGCAGCCGCCCCGGCCACGTCTCCGGGGTCGAGCGGGCCCCCGGCCAGCGGCTGCTTGACGGCGGCGTACGCCATCGTCGGCGGGTCGGACAGTGCCCGGGTCGCCATCGGCGTGTCCACCAACCCGGGGGCGATGGCATTGACCCGGATGCCGTTCCCGGCGTAGTACGCCGCCGTCGCCAGCATCAGCGAGATGGCGGCACCCTTCGCCGCGGCATAGGCGTGCGTGGCGAACAGCGCCGGCGAAGGGTGCGAGGCGATGGCGCTGGTGACGATGGCTATCGACCCGCCGGTCCCCTGGGCGAGCATCGCCCGCAGCGCCGAGCGCACCGCCAGGAACGCCGGGAGCGCCGTTGAGGTCGAACGTCGCCTGCCACGCATCGAGCGACACGTCGTGGAGGGGGCCGTCGCCGGCACCGCGGCCGCTGCCGCCGGCGACGGCCACCAGCCCGTCGATCCGCCCTGACCATTCGACGGCGGCGGCGAAGGCGGCCTCCGCCTGGTCCTCTGATGCGCAGGTCGGCGGCGCCCAGCCCGACCGACCTCCCTCGCCGACGATCCGGTCGGCCAGGCGCTCGGCCTCGCCGGCGTCGAGCGAGATCACGAACACCGAGCGCGCCCTGGGCGGCGCAACGGAGCGCAGTGGCGGCGGCGATGCCGGTGGCGCCGGTCACCACGCATGCCTTGGTGGCCAGCGGAGCGTCCATGCCGCGATACTGGCAGCTTCATGCCCGGGCCGACCTCCCGGCACGGTCACGATGACACGGGCGGTTGACCGAAGTCGGTCGGCCCTCCTCCGCACATGGGCCCCTACCCCATGGCGGCCGTCTCGTGTCTCATGTGGCCGTTGGCGCCTGACCTGAAGTCGGCGCATGGACCCCGCTGCCGACCTCCTGGGCCAGTCGCTGAACATGGACGACTTCGAGGAGGCCGCCGGGTCGGTGCTCCCGCAGATGGTGTTCGACTACTACCAGGGCGGGGCGCTCGACGAGATCACGCTCGGTCGCAACCGGGCCGCATGGGGGGAGATCACGCTCCGCTACCGGGTGCTGCGCGACGTGTCGAAGCGGAGCATGGCCACGTCGGTGCTCGGGATGGACATCGGCCAGCCCCGTCCTCTTCGCCCCCACCGCCTTCCACAAGCTCGCCCATCCCGAGGGCGAGCGGGAGACGGCACGGGCGGCGCACGCCCTCGGACACCATCATGACCCTCTCCACGCTGTCGAACATCCCGATGGAAGAGGTGTGCGTCGAGCACGACAAGGTGTGGTTCCAGCTCTACGTCTACCGCGACCGTGGGCTGACCAGGGATCTCGTCGCCCGGGCCGAGGCGGCCGGGGCCAAGGCGATCGTGCTCACCGTCGACGCCCAGATGTGGGGTCGGCAGGGAGCGCGACGTGCGCAACCGGTTCCACCTCCCCGAGGGCCTGCAGGTGGCCAATGCCCTGCCCGGCGGCCACGGGGCGATGCCGGAGACGGCGGGCGAGTCCGGGCTGGCCGCTTACGTCGCCCAGCTGTTCGATCTCGAGCTGTCGTGGGGCGACCTGGAGATGCTGCGCGGGCTCACCCCGCTCCCGCTCGTGCTCAAGGGACTGGTCCATCCCGACGATGCCGTTCTCGCCGTCGAGCACGGAGCCGACGCCGTGGTGGTGTCGAACCACGGTGGGCGCCAACTCGACACGTCGCCGGCGACCGCCGAGGCGTTGCCGGCGGTGGTGGAGGCGGTCGACGGTCGGATCCCGGTCCTGGTCGACGGGGGCATCCGCCGCGGCACCGACGTGATCAAGGCGCTGGCGATGGGGGCGTCTGCGGTGCAGATCGGCCGCCCGGTGTTGTGGGGGCTGGCGGTCGGCGGCGAGCCGGGGATCCTGCAGGCGGTGGGGGGCCTGCTGCGCGAGGTCGACGAGGGGATGGCGCTCTGCGGGGTGACGTCACCCCAGGACATCACCGACGACCTGCTGGGGTGAGGGCAATCAGGCGTCGGGACGAGGGGTCGCCGGGGATCAGCACGCCGGGGTTGAGCAGCCCGTCGGGGTCGAACTGCTGCTTGCGCATGATCAACTCGACTATGTCGGGCCGGACCGGGTCCAGTCGGTGGCGTTTGACCACGCCGACGCCGTGCTCGCCCACCACCGACCCATCGAGGCCCTCGACGATGTCGAGCATGGCGTCGTGGTCGATGTCGCCGGCGATGTTGATGTGGCAGTTGACGAAGGGACCACCCGGCGGGCCGGTGTAGACGTGGCCCCACAGGTACGCCGCCGGGCCGTCGGAGACGGCGGCCCGCAGCTGCCCGATGGCCCCGAGCGGGACGGTGAAGTCGAGCTTGGCGACGTGGTCGGCGACGCCGTGGGCCGCCGACGGAAGGACATGGCGGAGCGCCCACAGCTCGTCTTGCTCTGCGGGATGGGCGGCGACCACGCCGTCGACGTCACCGAGGGAGTCGATCAGGGTGCCCTCCAGGCCGGGGGGACCGCGGAACTCCACCAGGAGCATGCACTCGGCGTCGAGCGGCGACCGGCGGCCCAGTGCCTGCGCCGACAGCTCGAGCTCACCGGCGCCCAGCAGCTCGAACGCCCAGAGGGAGGGCAGCACCACCAGACGGCGGGCGAGGTCGGTCACCTCGCCATGGGTGGTCGGGATGAGGATGACCAGGCGCTCGGCACCGGAACGCTCGGTGCGGAGGGTCACGCCGAGGATCACCGCCAGGGTCCCCTCGCTGCCGCACACCACCCGCCACAGCTCGGCGGCCGGGTTGCCATGGAGCAGCACCGACTCGACGTGGGTGCCGTCGACCAGGCAGACCTCGGCGTCGAGCAGCTGATCGCGCACCCGCCCCATCCTGATGGTGTGGATGCCGCCGCCGTTGGTGGCGACCATCCCGCCGATGGTGGCCGAGTCACGTGCGGAGCTGTCGATGCCGACGAACAGATCGCGGCAGGTGGCGACTTCGTGGATCTCGGCCAGGGTGGTTCCCGCCTGGGCCCGGATCGTCCCGTCGGGGGACTCGCCCACCCCGGTGAGGCGCCTGGTGCTGAGCACCAGCTCGCCGTTGCGGGGGACGCCGCCGCCGACCAGCCCGGTGTTGCCCCCCTGCACGACCACCGGCATGCCGGACTCGTGGCACGCCGACATCACCGCAGAGACCTCGGCGACCGAGCCGGGCCTCACCACGGCGGCAGTGGATCCGGTGAACTCGCCGGTCCAGTCGGTGGCGTACCCGGCGACCACATCGGGGTCGGTGAGCACGTGGTCGTCGCCCACGATGCCGGTGAGAGTCCGCAGCATGGCGGCACTGTAAGGAACTTGCAGCCACCGATGCTCGGATGCGGTGTCGCTACCCGGTGTCGGCCCTGGTGCCGATGCGGGCGAACGGCTCGGTGGAGAAGACGACCTCGAGGGGGACCTCGAAGTAGCGAGCGATGCTGAGGGCGAGGTGCAGGCTGGGGCTGTACTCGCCACGCTCCAGGTAGCCGATCGTCTGGTAGTGGACGCCGAGCGCCGAGGCGAGCTGGCGCCGGGAGATGCCCCGCTCGACCCGCAACATGGCGATCCGGTTGTAGACCGTGTCGTTGCTCACCGCACCCATTGCAGCGCCTGCTCCCGGGCCTCCTCCACCGCAGAGCCGGACTGGCGCCGGGCCATGCGGCGCAGCACCACCGGGACGACGAGGAGCCCGGCGACGGCCCACAGCCCGAGCACGACCACCGTCCAACCGGTCCGCCACGACCCCCCGATCTCGAGCGCCGCCGCCGAGTCCGGGAGGAACGCCGAGCGCATCCCGAGGCCCAGCCAGTACAGCGGGAACATCTGCGCCACCACCTGGAGCCATCCCCACAACGACTGGATGGGGAAGAAGATCCCGGAGATGCCGGTGAGGATGGCGAAGGGCAGCATCCCCCAGGTCCCGACCTTCTGCACCCCGGGCACCAGGGAGCCGATGGTGAGCCCGATGGGGAGGGTCGCCAGGGTGCCGAGCACGGTCACCCACAGCATGGTGAGCCAACCCTCGGCGCCGTTGGCCATGAGGTCGGGGAAGAGCAGCATGCCCGGGATGAGGATGACGGCGAAGGACGGCACGATCCCGAGGAAGCTGGAGACCACGTGGCCCACCTCGTGGCCGAGGACTCCATTGGGCACCGCCTTGGCCCGGAGGAGCGTGCCGTCCTCCCGCTCCATGGCCAGGGCGTAGGCCGGCCCGATGATCATCCCGAATGCCACCATCGCCCCGAGGATGCTGGGCATGGCAACGGCGGGGTACGAGAGGCTGGTGCCCTCGACGTCGTTGTTCCGGTTGAGGAACAGGTAGCCGAGCACGGCGACCGCCATGAACAGGTAGAAGCCCTGGTCCTGCGCACTGCGCACGCTCTGCTTGAACTCGATCCAACCCCGTTGGAAGCCGGTGCGGATGGCGTTCTTGGTGGGGCTCATCAGCTCGCCCTCTCTTCCGGGGCATGGCGGGTGGCGGCCGCCTGCAGTTGGGCGACGCCGGGGCCCTGGCCGCTCTCCTGCCGCTGGACCATCGCCAGGTAGGTGTCCTCGAGGGTCGCCCGCCGCACCTCCAGATCGGAGATGTCGTCGTCCTGGTTGAGCAGGTCGCGCACGAAGCCGGTGGCGTCGGTGGTGGCGTGCACGAACTGCTCGCCGTCACGACTCCACTTCACCTGGGCCTCGCGGGTGACCCGACGGGCCAGCTCGTCGGCGCTGCCGTCGGCGACGATGCGTCCCTCGGACAGGATGAGGATTCGGTCGGCGAGCTTCTCGGCCTCGTCGAGGTCGTGGGTGGTGAGCAGGATGGTGGTGTCCTCGAGGTCGGTGAGCCGGTGGACGAGGTCGTGGAAGTCACGCCGCGCCTGGGGGTCGAACCCCGCCGTCGGCTCGTCGAGGAAGAGCAGCTCGGGACGCCCGATGATGCCGACGGCGAGGTCGAGCCGCCGGCGCTGGCCTCCGGACAGGGTGCGGATCTTCTGGTGTTGCTGCTCCTCGAGCCCGACCATGGTGATGAGCCGGTCGACGTCGTAGGGCCGCTCCCGATCGGCGGTCGAGTACGGCAGGTAGTAGCGACCGAGGTGGTCGAGCAGGACTCGGGGCGTCCATCTGGCGTGGTCGCGCCACGACTGGAGGACGACGCCCACCTGGGCCCGCCAGTCCTCGCCTCCGTGGCGGGGGTCGACGCCGAGCACCGACACCGAGCCCGCCGAACGCACCCGGAAGCCTTCGAGGATCTCGATGGTCGTCGTCTTGCCGGCGCCGTTGGGCCCGAGCAGGGTGACCACTTCTCCCCGGTACACGGAGAAGTCGACCCCATCGAGCACGTCGACCGTGCCGTACCGCATGCGCAGGCCCTCGACCCGGATGACGGTGTCGGTCGAATCGATCATGAGTCTCCGCACTTCCGTACTGTTCAGAGTATTGAACGTAGCAATACTGCTATGAGATCGTCAAGAGGCCAGTGTACGGCCAGACCCCTCCCCGTCAGCCGTGTTGGCCTGCCCCGTTCCCGACAGCCCTCCCCGGCAAAGGGGAGGGGAAAGGAGACACTGCTACAGCGCCTTGGTGAAGAGCCATGCCCGATGGTGCTGGGCGAAGCCGGTGCGGTCGAGGGCCTCGACCACCCAGGGAAGGGCGGGGAGCTTGACCTCGATACGATCGGCGCCCAGCTCGCGGCTCAGATCGGTGACCGCCTCGAGGAGGTCGGGCAGCTCCTCGGGACCACCCGACATCCAGCCGCTCTCCAGGCGATCGCCGTCGACCGCCGCCATCACCCATCCCGCCGACGACACCCACAGAGCCTGGGCGCGGGCCGCCCGCTCCAGGTCGACCGGATGGAGCCGGCGCCAGGTCCAGGAGACGGCGACCAGGCCCCCTGGCGGCCCGTCCCATCTCGCTGGTCGTCCAGGCGATGAAGGCAGGCGTCGCCTCTGCGGACGGCGCCTGGTCGAGCACGTCACGGGCGGGGCGGCGACGGCCTCCATTGCCCGAAGGCCTGGCGGACCGGGGGGCCGGCCGCGTCGCCGCCGTCCACGCCGCGGTCCGGCGCATCCCCATCCGCTCCACCTGGGCGGCGGCCGCCTCGTTCCAGTCCTCCACCGCCAGCCTCGACACCACCGCACCTCGACCGCGGCCCCACTCCTCCAATTCGGCGTCGATGGCGGAGGCGATCCCCTGTCGCCGCCAGTCGGGATGGACCCGGGCCGCCTGCAGCCACAGCTCGTCCTCGGAGAGCATCCGACCCGCACCCATGGCGACCGCCTCATCCGTCTCGTCGACGGCGACGATCAGCCGGACGTTGGGATCGGCCAGCCAGGCGACGAAGGCGTCGGCGACGTAATCGCCCCAGGTGAAAGTGTCGGTGGTGAAGGCGGCGATCGCCGGCTGGTCGGAGGCGACGGCGAGGCGCAGCGAGAACGCCATCCGATCACGATAGGTGAGTGCCCATCGGTGCCCGGCGATGGAGTCCCGCCCGTCAGCCGGTGGTGCCGACCCAGACCTGCTGGCCGCTGCCGCCCTCGATGGGGATGGCCTGCTCCGACCAGCCGGACAGGAGGATGCCGTTGGGGCCGACCGCCTGGTAGTTGGGGTAGAACCCCGGAGGCAGCGACCGCGTCGAGCGGGAGCCGCACCCAGGTGTCGCCGTCGAGCGAGGCCACGATGGTGAAATCGACCTGCGGCTCCTCGAAGCCCTGGTCGGCTTGGGCGTACACCTCCTGCCAGGCAGCGTCGATCGCCTGGCCCTCCACCGCCACCACGACCTCGCCGGTGTCGGGATCGACGATCTCGAGCGGGTCGGTGGACTCCAGGTCCTCCTGGAAGGCCTCGGCGAGAACGGTCCCTTCGGCGTCGGTCACCGTGTAGGTCCCGTCGGCGGAGATGGTCACCGTGAGGTCGTCGACCGTCACCACGGCCGGCCCGAGCACCATGCCCGGATAGCCGACGGCGATGAGCCCGTGCGGGGATGCGCTCAGGCTCTGGAAGGCCACGTCCTCGAGTTCGGGCAGGTCGAGCGATTCCCAGGTCTCGCCGTCGGTCGAGCGCCACACCGCACCGTTGCCGTCGGCGTCGGCCCCGGCCACGTAGACATGGTCGTCCCGGGTGGCGATGGTGCTGACGGTCGCTCCCCGCCCGACGTCGACCCTCGTCCAATCGTCCCCGTCGAGCCGGTAGAGGGCGGTGCCGTTCTCCATGCCGAAGCTGGCGTACAGCGTGTCGCCCAGGCCGGCAACAGAGTTCACCCAGCCTGGGGCCGAGCCGGTCATCGTGACCTCCTCCCACGTCTGGCCGTCGTCGGTCGACCGGAAGGCGACGACCCGGTTGCCCGCCGCCAGGGACACGATCTCGGGCGACAGCCCCAGTTCCTCGGCGGTGAACGTGGCTTCCACGTTGCCGTTGCTGTCGTAGACGTCGATGTTGCCGGCGCCGTTGGCGCCCCACCCGAAATCGGTGGAGAGGTCATCGGGGATGACCTCTCGCAGGACCTGCTCGAGGTCGCCCCACTGCGTCCCGAACACGGTGATGGCATCGCCGTCGACGACCGCCGAGATCAGGTTGGTGCCGACCGTGACGGTGACGTCGTCGAACTCCTGCTGGGCCTCGACGGGCAGTTCGGCGGCCGTCCACGAGATCCCGTCTTCCGACAGGAGCACGAGCGGCTGGTCCTGGCCGGTCGCCGGGTCGAAGGCGCTTCCCACCGCCACCCATTCGCCATCCATGGAGACGAGCTGGCTCACCCAGCCGCCCTGCTGGCCGATCGGCATCTCCCCGGCGACCTCCCAGTCGAGCCCGTTCTCGGAGGTCAACGCCTGGGGGATCTGGCTCCCTGACTCGTAGTCGACGATCATCGCCAGATAGCCCGCGTCGCCGGCGCTCACCCCCTGCATCTCGCCGGTCTCGGAGAACGGGAGCACCGCCCGGGTCCATTCGAGGTCGGCCAGGGCGTTGGTGGTGGTCAGGGTGGCATCGGGCCCGGCGGCGACCGGGTTCTCCGGCTCGTCGTCGCCGAGAAGGGCTCCGGCGGTGAGCATCGTTCCGGCGCCGAGGACAGCGGCGACGGCGAAGGCACCGGCGATGGTGCCGATGCGGCGCACCCGGGCGTCCCGCTTCACCGACTCCAACCGGGAGAGCGGCACCACGGTGCGCTCGGCGGCGTCATCGAGTGCCCGATCGATGACTACGGGGTCGGTGGCGTCCATCGCCGCCAGGACCCGCGCCGTGGCGATCTGGACCCGTTGCGCCGCCTCGGCCGGGAGCATCCCGAGGGCTCGTCCCACCGTGGCGTCGTCCCATCGCCAGATATCGCGAGGCGATGAGGGCGAGACGCAGATCGAGGTCGAGCGCCCGCACCGCGTCGACAACGGCGACGGTCTCTGGTCCGGGTTGGTCGTCGGGGAGCCGGAACCCGGAGAAGTCCCTCCGTTTGCGGGTCAGTTGGCGACGAGCTGCCCCGAGCGCCTCGGCCGGTGGTGATCCGGCCGACCGGCCAATGGCTCTCCGTTCCCGACTGAAGGCGGTATCGACCGCGTCCAAGGCCAGGTCGCGGTCGCCGGTGGCCAGGACGAGCGCCCGGTACAGGCGCGGTCGCCAGTCCTCGTAGGCGACGTCGAAGGTCGGCTTGTCGAGTTGGGTGGTCATCGTTTCCCGGAGGTTTCGGTCAGCTTTCAGACGGCGCGCCGAGCCGTGCGGTTCCCGTCGGTGGCCGGGCCTGCTGCGGTGTCACACCGCGGCGAGGCGGCGGGCCCGCTCGACGATGCCGTCGACGTTGGGCATCACCATCTTCTCCAGCACCGTGGCGAAGGGGAAGGTGGGGACCTCGGGCGTGCAGTAGCGCTCCACCGGGGCGTCCAGCCATTCGAACGCCTTCGAGGCGATCTGGGCGGCCACCTCGGCGCCGAAACCGGCGAACTCGTTGTCCTCGTGGACGATGAGCACCTTGCCGTTGTGCTGCACCGCCGCCTCGATCGAAGGCCAGTCGAGCGGCCGGATGGAGCGGAGGTCGAGCACGTAGGCGTCGATCCCCTCCTCCTCGAGCCGCTCGGCGGCGAGGACCGCGTTGTACGCCATCGACCCGTAGGCGATCACCGTCACGTCACCACCGACGCGACGCACCGCCGCCTGCCCGATGGGGACGACGTGCCTCCCCTCGGGGTACGGGCCCTTGGCCAGCCGGTAGAGCCGCTTGGGCTCGAGCACCATCACCGGGTCGGGGTCCTCGACCGCCGCCCACAGCAGGCCCTTGGTGTCGGCCGGCGTCGACGGGATCACCACCTTGAGCCCGGGGATGTGGGCGTAGGTCGCCTCGATCGACTGGGAGTGGTAGAGAGCACCGGTGATGCCCCCGCCGTAGGGGACCCGGATCACCAGCGGGCAGTGCCACCGGCCGTTGGAGCGGTAGGAGATGCGGGCCGCCTCGGAGACGATCTGGTCGTAGCCGGGGTGGATGAAGTCGGCGAACTGGATCTCGGCGACCGGCCGGGCGCCGGCGGCGGCCAGCCCGATGCCCACGCCGACGATGAACGACTCCGCCAGCGGGGTGTTGAACGAGCGATCCTCACCGAACTTCTCGCCCAACCCCTGGGTGGCCTTGAACACGCCACCCTTCGGGTCGCCGACGTCCTCACCGAAGACATACGCGTCGGGCACCTGCTCCAGGATCTCGTGCAGGGTGCGATTGATGGCGGTGATCATGTTGACCGTCTCGCCCTGCCCCTCCGGCTCCGGGGCGGTCACCGCGGTGTCCGGCTCGATCGGCCGGGCGTACACGTGGGTATAGGGGTCGGTCGGGTCGGGCTCGGTGGCGGCGTCCTTGGCGGCCGAGCTGACGTACTCGGTGATCTCGGTGTCGATGGCGGTCTCGGTGGCCTCGTCGAGCAGCCGGGACTCGACGAGGTACTGGCGGAACCGGGTGATCGGGTCCTTGCGACGCCACAGGTCGACCTCCTCGGCAGACCGGTAGAGCTTGTCGTCGTCGTCCGACGTGTGGGCGTAGTACCGGTAGGTCATCGCCTCGACCAGGGTGGGGCCCTCGCCGTCACGGGCCCGCTGCACCGCCGCCGCCATCACGCCGTACACCGCCAGGATGTCGTTGCCGTCCACCTCGATGCCGGGCATGGCGTAGCCGGCGGCGCGGGCGGCGATCGACCCGGCGACCTCCATGGTGACCGGGACCGAGATGGCGTAGAGGTTGTTCTCCACCAGGAAGATCATCGGGAGCTGATGGATTCCGGCGAAGTTCATCGCCTCGTGCCAGTCACCTTCCGAAGTGGCGCCCTCGCCCGACGAGACCATCACCACGCCGCCCTGGCCGAGGTGCTTGAGCCGGTAGGCGATGCCGCAGGCGTGGGGGAACTGGGTGGCGATGACCGACGAGTGGGTGAAGATGTTGGCGTCGGGCTCGGACCAGTGGTTGGGCATCTGGCGCCCGCCGCTGGCCGGGTCGCCGGCCTTCGAGAAGACGCTGAGGAACATGTCCCTCGGGGTGACACCGGCGGCCAGGTTGAAGGCGACGTCCCGGTAGTAGGGCAGCGCCCAGTCCGTCCCGAGCTCGAGGGAGAAGGCGGTCCCCACCTGCACCGCCTCGTGGCCGGCGGCGGAGAGGACGAAGGGCACCCGTCCCTGGCGGTTGAGGGTCCACATCCGCTCGTCGACCCGCCGGGCGAGCAGCATCGCCCGGTACATCTCGATGGCCCGCTCGTCGCTCAGCCCCAGTGCCCGGTGGTCGCGCACGTTGTCGATCTCGAGCATCGGGCCTCCCTCAGTGGTACCCGTGGCGGAGCGGGCCGACCCCGGCCATGCGCTCCTCGGCGACTTCCTCGGCGGCCCGGTGCGGGTTGATGCCTCGCCGTTGCGCCTCGTCCAGGACGGTGCCGACCGTGGTCTCGATCCGCTCGACGGCCACGGCGGCGGCGTCGGGCCGGTAGCCGTCGAAGCTGGAGGCGATGTCGATGATGCCCCCGGCGTTGACCACGAAGTCGGGGGCGTAGAGGATCCCCCGGGCGACCAGGCGGTCGGCGTCGGTCTCCTCGGCGAGCTGGTTGTTGGCCGAACCGACCACGGCGGCGCAGCTGAGGCGCGGGATGGTGTCGGCGTCGAGCGATCCGCCCATGGCGCATGGAGCGAAGATGTCGCACTCGACCTCGTAGATGTCGTCGAGCTCGACCACCTTCACCCTGTGCTCCATGGCGACGGCGTCGGTCGCCAGACTGGTTGACGTCGGCGACCACGATGTCGGCGCCGAGGCCGGCGAGCCGGGCGACCAGGTCGGAGCCGACCTTGCCGACACCCTGGACGGCGACGGTCCGGCCGGAGAGGTCGGCGGAGCCCCACAGTCGATCGGCGACGGCGCGCATGGCGGCGACCACCCCTCGTGCCGTGGCCGGGGACGGGTCGCCGGAGCCGCCGTCCTCGAGCGGGAGGCCGGCCACCCAGCGGGTCTGGCGGCGGATCATCGCCATGTCGGCCGTCGTGGTTCCCACGTCCTCTGCGGTGATGTAGCGGCCGCCCAGGCTGTCGACCACGTCGCCGTAGGCGCGGAGCAGACGCTCGGTCTTGATCTCTCCCGGGGTCACCGATGATCACCGCCTTGCCGCCACCGAGATCGAGTCCGGCGGCGGCCGACTTGTAGGACATCCCCTTGGACAGCCGCAGCACGTCGACCAGCGCCGACTCCTCGTCGGGGTACGCAAAGAAGCGGGTCCCGCCGAGGGCGGGACCCAGAGAAGTCGAGTGGATGGCGATGATGCTGCGAAGCCCGGATACCCGGTCGTACCCGAAGAGCACCTCTTCGTGGGTGTCGAGTCCTATGGCGTCGAAAACGCCCACCGTGCCTCCCTCTCGGTCCCTGCGCCGCCGATTGTACCGGAGTGCGATGATGGGCACCCAGGCGAGGCCGTTGAGGGAGGAACGTTCGATGATCGACCAGCTGCTCGCCCCCGACAAGAGGCGCCTGTTCGTGGGTGGCGATTGGTCACCGGCGTCTGCCGGCGGTGAGTTCGACGTCACCGACCCGTCCACCGCCGAGCCGTTCACCGAGGTGGCCAACGGCACCGTCGAGGACGCCCTGGCGGCGGTGGCGGCGGCGCACGACGCCCTGCCCGGTTGGGCGGCGACCTCGCCGCGGGAGCGGGGCGAGCTGCTGCGGCGGGTGTTCGGATTGATGATCGAGCGGCGCGAGGAGCTGGCGACGCTCATCACGCTGGAGATGGGCAAGGCGCTGGGCGAGTCCCGCGGCGAGGTCACCTACGCCGCCGAGTTCCTCCGCTGGTTCTCCGAGGAGGCGGTGCGCAACCAGGGCCACCTGACGACGGCGCCGGCCGGGGACAAGCGGATCCTGTCGATCGGCCAGCCCATCGGGGTCTCGCTGATGGTGACCCCGTGGAACTTCCCGGCGGCGATGCTCACCCGCAAGCTGGGGCCGGCGCTCGCCGCCGGGTGCACCGCCGTGGTGAAGCCGGCATCCGACACCCCGCTGACCGCTCTGGCGCTCGCCGGGTTGCTCGCCGAGGCCGGGCTGCCCGACGGGGTGGTCAACGTGGTCCCGTCGCGACGGTCGGGCGAGGTGGTGGGGGCGATGCTCGCCGACCACCGGGTGCGCAAGCTCTCCTTCACCGGTTCCACCGAAGTGGGGAGCCGGCTGCTCGAGCAGGCGGCCAAACGGATCGTGAGCTGCTCGATGGAGTTGGGGGGGAATGCCCCGTTCCTGGTGTTCGACGACGCCGACATCGAAGCCGCCGTCGCCGGGGCGATGGTCGCCAAGATGCGCAACGGCGGCCAGTCCTGCATCGCCGCCAATCGCTTCTACGTCCAGGAGGCGGTCGCTGCCGAGTTCACCGCCGCATTCGCCGCGGCGATGGCCGCCCAGGTGGTCGGCCCCGGTCTCGACCCCGACACCACCCTGGGCCCGATGATCAACGAGGCGGCCCAGTCCGACCTCGCCGAGTCGGTGGAGGATGATGACCGGCGACGGGGCGGAGGCGGTGACAGGAGGGAGCGCTCCTGACCGAGCCGGCTACTACTTCGAGCCAACGGTGCTCGGTTCGGTGCCCGCCGGGGAACAGGCGCTGCGGCGTGAGCTGTTCGGGCCGGTGGCGCCGGTGGTCACCTTCGCCACCGAGGAGGAAGCGATGGCCCTGGCCAACGACACGGTCCACGGGCTCGCCGCCTACCTCTATTCGGGCGACCTCTCCCGTGGCCTTCGTGTGGCCGAGGCACTCGAGTCGGGCATGGTCGGGGTCAACCGGGGACTGATCTCCGATCCCGCCGCCCCGTTCGGCGGGGTCAAGGAGTCCGGCATCGGGCGCGAGGGCGGCCACGAGGGCCTTCTCGAGTACCTCGAGGTCAAGTACATCGCCGCCGATTGGTGAGGGCCGGCGCCGCAGTCGCCTCGGCAGATTGTGTCACACCCGCGCTGCATGATGACGGTCTACGTTGCCCAAGGAGGCCAGATGTCGCTCGTAGACCCGGCACACGAGGCGCTGTATGCTCGGCTCGAGGAGGTCCTCGGTGCCGACCACGCCGCCACCCTCATGACCCACCTACCGCCCACTCCGGCCGGCCGCTTGGCCACGTTCGACGATATCGGCGTGCTGTCTCGGAGCGTCGACGACCGGTTCGCCTGGGTCGATCAGCGGTTCGACAGGGTCGACGAGCGGTTCGACAGGGTCGACGAGCGGTTCGAGGATGGACGAGCGGTTCGAGAGGGTGGACGAGCGGTTCGACCGGATGGACGAGCGGTTCGACAGGCTGGAGAAGCGCTTCGACAAGATGGACGACCGCTTCCACGACCTGCAGGGGGCGATGCGGGACCAGATGCGCTTCTACTCCGGTACCACCGTCGCCGCCATGACGGCGCTCACCGCGATGTTCTCCTTCGTGGTCGTCCTCATCACCTGACCTGCCGTCAGCGAGGGCTCATGGTCGGCAGGCCGACGTCCCGGGCGGCATCGATCAGACGAATGTCGTAGGTGACGAGCGCATCGAGGTCGGCGCCGACCGCCATGGCCGATGCCAGGTGGATGGCGTCGAGCGATCGCACCGACGGCGATGGCAGGGTGGCGGCGAGATCCAGCGTCGTCCGGTCCACCGCGATCTCGCCCACGGCGGCGAGCACCTGCCGGGCATGGGCGACGTGTTCGGAGTCGATGCGAGCGGCCGCCCGGATCAACTCGGTCCGGGCGAGGGCGCTGGTGGCGACCCGACGGTCCGTCAGCCACTGGCGGAGGGCCGCCGTCTCACGCTCGGTCCGCACCAGCTTGGCGAGGGCCGAGGTGTCGAGGTAGGCGACGCTCATCGCTCGTCACGGCGGAGGTCTTCCAGCGCCTCGCTCAGGATCGACGAACCATCGCCGGGTAGTGGATCGATGTCGGCGACCTCCGCGATGGGCAGGGTCAGGCGCCCGGACCCTGTCAAGTCATCCCAGCCGGCCTCTCGCAACGGGGACAGCAGGGCCACCGGGCGGCCACGATCGGTGACCGTGAACGTCTCACCTTCGGCGACGAGGCGCAGCCAGCGACTGGCGTGCTGTCGCAGTTCGCGGATCCCGATCGATTTCATGTGCTACGTAGTAGCACATCAGGGTCGGTCATGCCAAGGTGGCAAGGTCGGTCGGCCGCCCGTCCGGGCGCCTACCATCGGCGATCGGACCGGACGAGGAGGGGCGCGCGTGGCCACCGAGGTGACCGACAACATCGCACAGGGCAGGTATGAGCTCCATGTCGACGGCGAACTCGCCGGCGTCGAGACGTACCGCATCTACCACGACACCATCACCTTCATCCACACCGAGGTGTTCGACGCCTTCAGCGGGCGCGGCCTCGCCTCGGACCTGATCAAGCATGTCCTCGACGACGCCAGGGTCCGTGGCCTGCGGGTCGTCCCCCGGTGCCCTCTGGTGGCCGCCTACATCGAGCGTCATCCCGAGTACCAGGATCTCGTCGACTCCGCCGCCTGACCGATGCGTCCCGGGCCCACCGCCGAGGAGACCCACCGCTGGTACCTCGATCTGCAGGGACGGCTCTGTGCCCGGCTCGAGGCGGTCGACGGGTCCGCCCACTTCTCCCACGACCGATGGGAGCGCCCCGGTGGCGGCGGTGGTGACACCCGGGTCCTCCAGGGCGACGGGCCGGTGGAGAAGGCGGCGGTCAACGTGTCGGCGGTGTGGGGTGACACCCCGGCCGGGCTCGGCGAGCAGGTGGCGGCCCACAGCGACCGGTTCCACGCCACCGGCATCTCGGTGATCGTCCACCCGCGCAACCCCCATGCCCCGGCGTTCCACGCCAACCTGCGGCACTTCGTCACCGACGTCGCCTCGTGGTTCGGTGGCGGGCTCGACCTGACGCCCTGCTACCTGTACCCGGAGGACGCCCGGCACTTCCACAGTGTCATCGCCGACGCTTGCGCCCGGCACTCCGTGGCCGACCACGCCGCCTGGAAGCAAGCCTGCGACGGCTACTTCCGGCTTCCCCACCGGGGCGAGGCGCGTGGCATCGGCGGGATCTTCTTCGACCACCTCACCGAGGCGCCGCCGGAGGTGTGGGCCTTCCAACGGGACCTGGGCGACCACCTCGCCGATGCCTACGTGCCGATCCTGGAGCGACGGATGGGCACGCCCTACGGCCCCGACGAGGAGCTGTGGCAGCTGAGACGCCGGGGTCGCTATGCCGAGTTCAACCTCGTGTGGGACCGGGGCACCAGGTTCGGGCTGGAGACCGGGGGCCGCACCGAGAGCATCCTCGCCTCGCTCCCACCGCGGGTGCGGTGGGACCACGGGACGATGACCACACCGGGGAGCGCCGAGGCCGAGCTCCTCGAGATGCTCACCGGCCCGCCACGGGATTGGCTCGCCTGAATTCGGCGATCCGAGGAGAGCGCTTCCGACTGGCTGTCGAGCGGGTGGTTGGTAGCGTCGCCGTCCAGCCCCATGCCCCAGCAGCCCGACCTGACGTCGATCAGCTACGCCTACCCGGGCGTCGGCGGCGATGCCCGCGCCGAGGTCGCCCGGCTGCTCGCCGTGGCACCGAAGGCGCCGCCGGGCACGTTCGTGCTGTCGACCTGCCTCCGCGCCGAGTTCCTGGTGCACGGGGATCGGGCCCGGCTCGACGACGTGCTCGGGCAGATGTTCGGTGAGGCGCCCGACATCGACGGCGCCGCCGTGAGGTGCGGCGGCGACGCCGCTACCCACCTCTTCCGGGTGGCCGCCGGGCTGGAGTCACCGGTTCGGGGCGAGATCGAGATCCTCACCCAGGTCCGCCACGCGGTGCGCCGGGCGAGCGACGATCCCGACACCGAGGGCACCTTCTCCAAGCTGCTCGAGGCGGCGGTGGCGTCGGGCCGGCTCGCCCGGGAGTCGTTCCCGTCGAGCCCCCACGACTCGCTCGCCGCCGTCGCCGCCCAGGTGGTGGGTGACCGGGAAGCGGTCGCCGTGTTCGGGAGCGGGGTGATGGCGGCGGCCGTGGTCGACGCTCTGGCGCAGTTGCCCGCCCCTCCCCGGGTCGCCGTGGTCGCCCGCAACCCGGGCGCACTCGCCCGGGCCGGGGTCGAGTCGTGGCCGTTCGACCGCGCTGCCGAGGCGCTGGCCCGGTTCCCGGCGGTGATCTCGGCGACCTCGGCCAAGCGGCGGCTCGTCCCCGAAGACGTGCTCGCCGCCGCCGTCGCCTCGCGGGTGACGCCGCTGGTGTTGGTCGACATGGCGATGCCACCGGACTTCGCCCGCCCGGACATCGGTGCCGCCACCCGCTATGTCGACATCGACGACCTGGCGGCGATGGCGGGTCGGCGGCCCGTCGACGACGGGGCGGACGAGCTGGTGCTGAGGCGGGCCGAGGAGGCGTATACCCGGTTCATCCGTCACCACCGGGTCGCGCCGGTCATCGAGCGGATGGTGGCCGACGCCGACGACGTGGTGGCCGAGGCGGTGGCCCGGTTCGCCGGCCGGCTGCGTGACGAGGAGGACGAGGCCGTGCTGCGCCAAGCCGCCCACACCGTTGCCCGGACGCTGATCGCCCGGCCGCTGGCCTACCTCAACGGACCCGGCCCAGGCCGAGAAGACGACGCGGTCGACGCCGTCGCCGAGGCGTTCGACGCCGGGGTCGCCGAGGCGTTCGACGCCGGTGCTCCGGATGGCTGACGTCCTCCTGGCCACGAGGGGATCGGCGCTGGCGATGGCGCAGGCCCACGCCGTCGCCGACGAGCTGGCGACGCTTCATCCGGGGATCCAGGTCGAACTGGTGGTGGTCACCACCAGCGGCGACCTCGACCGGTCCAGCCCGGTCACCGAGCTGACCGAGCTGGGAGCGTTCGTACGGGCGGTGCAGCAGACCGTGCTCGACGGCGGTGCCGACGCCGCCGTCCATTCCTGCAAGGACCTGCCGGTGCGCGGCCCCGATGGCCTCGTCGCCGTCCACCCGGCCAGGCTCCCGGCTGAGGACGTGCTGTGCGGCGCCACCATGACCGGCCTGCCGGAAGGCGCCAAGGTGGGGACCGGCAGCCCCCGCCGGTCCGCGCAGCTGTCCTTGCTCCGCCCCGACCTGGTGGTCACCGGCATCCGCGGCAACGTCGACAGCCGGCTCGCCAGGGTCGACGACGGTGACTTCGACGCGGTGGTGCTCGCCGAGGCCGGGCTGCTTCGGCTCGGCCGGCTCGACGCCGTCGGCCACCGGTTCTCCTTGGACGAGATGGTCCCGGCGCCGGCGCAGGGTGCCCTGGCGGTGGAGTACGCCGCCGACGGGCCGGCGGGCTCGCTGCTGGCCGCCCTCGACGACCCGATCACCCGTCGCGCCGTCGTGGTGGAGCGCGCCGTGCTCGGCCTCACCAGGCTGGGATGCCGCGGGGCGCTCGGTGCCAACGCCACGCCGAGGCCTGACCGGTCGGTGGAGCTCACCGGTTTCGTCGAGGACGGGGTGGGCAGGCGCCGTGCTCGCGTCGTCTCCTCGGATACCGATGCGCCTGCCGCCCTGTGCGAAGCGCTCGGGATCCCGCTCGAAGAGCCGGCTCTGGAGGCATCATGACCGGCCCGTGGCGGATCGCCGTCACCACCGCCGCCGACGCCACCGACCGGCTCGCCGGTCTCCTCGCCGCCTCCGGGCTCGTCCCGGTGGTGCTTCCCTGCATCCGCATCGAGCCGGGCGCCCCCGAGGCCGTTGACCGCATCCGCTCGACCGCCTCCGGTGCCGACTGGGTGCTGGCCACCTCGGGCCGGGCGCTGCGGGCCGTCTGGCCGGAGGGGATGGCGGCGACGCCCCCGGTGGCCGCGGTCGGCGACGCCACCGCCGAGATCGCCACCGCCCTTGGGGCCACCGTCGGGCTGGTCGGCCGGGGCACCGCGGTCGACCTCGCCAGGGCCCTCGCCCCCGACATCTCCGGGGCGGTCGTGGTGCACCCGGTAGCCGGCGGCGCCGACCGCGATGCTGAAGCGGTTCTCGCCGAGGCCGGTGCCGTGATGGTCGTCGAGGTCGCCTATACGGCTGTCCCGGTCCGCCCCGGCCCTGACCGGGTCGACGGCGCCGTGTTCGGGTCCCCGTCCGCGGTGTCCGGGTGGCTGTCGGCTCGGACACTCGACGAGCTCGCCGTGGTGGCGGCGATGGGGCCGACCACGGCCGCCTCCCTCGAACACGCCGGTCGATCAGCCGACATCGTCCCCGACCCACCACGCCTCGACTCGATCGTCGCCGCCCTTGCCACCGCGGCCACGATGGAAAGGACACCATCCCCATGAGCACTTTCCCGACCGCCCGGGAGCGGCGGCTCCGTCGCACACCGCGCTTGCGGCGAGCCGTCGCCGACACGCGGCTCCACCCGGCGTCCTTCGTGCTGCCCGTCTTCGTGGTGCCTGGGTCGGGGGTGGAGCGGCCGATCGGGGCGATGCCGGGGCACGCCCAGCTCTCCTCCGACCGGGCCGCCGCCCTGGCCAAGGAGGCCGAGGCCACCGGGGTGGGAGGGGTGATCCTCTTCGGTATCCCGGCCACCAAGGACGAGACCGGGTCGGCCGCCTGGGATCCCGCCGGTCCGGTGCCCGAGGCCATCCGGGCGATCAGGGAGGCCGCCCCCGAGTTGGTGGTGTGGGCTGACGTCTGCCTGTGCGAGTACACCAGCCACGGCCACTGCGGCGTTCTCGACGGCGACCGGGTCGACAACGACGCCACCCTGCCGCTGCTGGCCCGGGCGGCCACGGCATACGCCGAGGCCGGCGCCGATGTCATCGCCCCTTCGGACATGATGGACGGGCGTGTCGGGGCGATCCGGTCGGCGCTCGACGCCGCCGGCCACAGCGAGCTGGCCATCTGCTCGTACTCGGCCAAGTACGCCAGCGGCTACTACGGGCCGTTCCGCGAGGCGGCGGAGTCCACCCCGGCGTTCGGCGACCGGCGTACCCACCAGATGGACCCCGCCAACGCCCGGCAGGCGCTGGTCGAAGTGCGTCGCGACATCGACGAGGGCGCCGACATGGTGATGGTCAAGCCGGCGGGGCCGTACCTCGACGTGATCGCCGCGGTGCGCGCCGCCGTCGACGTACCCGTCGCCGCCTACCAGGTGTCCGGTGAGTTCTCCACGATCGAGGCCGCCGCCGCCAACGGGTGGGTCGACGGGGAGCGGCTGATGATGGAGTCGCTCACCGGCATCGCCCGCGCCGGGGCCGGGATCATCCTCACCTATTTCGCCGTCCGGGCGGCTCGCCTGCTGGAACGGCAGTGACCCTCTCCGGGGAGTGGTTCGCCGGGCGCGGTCCGTCATGCCTGGCGGGGTCAACTCGCCGGTGCGGGCATTCGACGCCGTCGGCGGGCATCCCCGTTCGCCGCCTCGGCAGCCGGCTCCGTGCTCACCACCGTCGACGGCGTCGAGCTGATCGACTTCATCTCCTCGTGGGGAGCCCTGATCCTGGGTCACGCCGACCCCGATGTCGTGGCGGCGGTGACCGCGGCGGTTGCCAAGGGGACGTCGTTCGGGGTACCCACCGCCGCCGAGGTCGAACTGGCCGAGCTCATCGCGGCGATGGTGCCGGGCATCGAGGTGGTGCGCCTGGTCAACTCGGGCACCGAGGCGACCGCCTCGGCGTTGCGCCTCGCCAGGGCCGCCACCGGGCGTGCCGGTGTGGTCAAGTTCGAGGGGTGCTATCACGGCCATGCCGACCCGTTCCTGGTCCATGCCGGCAGCGGCCTGGCCACCCTCGGCGAGCCGGACAGCCCTGGCGTGCCGGAGGGCACGGTCGCCGACACCCGGGTGGCCCGATTCAACGACCTCGAGTCGGTCGACCGCGCCCTGGCCGGCGGGCGACGTGGCCGCGGTCATCGTCGAGCCGGTGGCCGGCAATATGGGCGTCGTCCCTCCCGACCCGGGCTTTCTCGAGGGACTCCGCTCCCGCTGCGACGACCAAGGGGCGCTGCTCGTCTTCGACGAGGTCATGACCGGGTTCCGGGTCGCTCCCGGTGGCGCCCAGCAGCGCTTCGGCGTCATCCCCGACCTGACCTGCCTCGGCAAGATCGTCGCCGGCGGCACCCCGGCGGCGGCCTACGGGGGCCCCGCCGACCTGATGCGGCGCATGGCACCCGAAGGCCCGGTGTACCAGGCAGGGACGCTCGCCGGCAACCCGGTGGTGACTGCCGCCGGTCTGGCCACGCTGCGCCGCATCACCGCCGACCCGGGGCTGTACGACCGGCTCGAGGCGATGGGCGCCACCCTCGAGGAACGGCTCCGCACCGCGCTGGCACAATTCGGCGTCGCCGGGTGTGTGCAGCGGGTGGGGGCGATGCTCAGCTTCTTCCCCGGTCCCGACCGGGTGTCATCGTGGGACGACGCCGCCAAGGTCGACCGGGGACGGTTCGCTGCCTTCTTCGCCGCCGCCTACCGAGGTGGCGTGCTGCTGCCGCCGTCGCCGTTCGAGGCGTGGTTCCTGAACGACGCCCACGCCGCCACGGTCGACCGGGCCGGGGACGTCCTCGCCGCCGCCGTCGAGGCGGCTGCGTGACCCCTCGCCTGGTCGCCGCCCTGCGCCGGGAACCGGTCGACCGCACCCCGGTGTGGGCGATGCGTCAGGCGGGCCGTTACCTGCCCGAGTACCGGGAGCTGCGACAACGCCATGGCTTCCAGGAGGCGGTGTCCGACCCCGATATCGCCGTGGAGATCACACTGCAGCCGATCCGCCGCTTCGCCATGGACGGGGCGGTGATCTTCGCCGACATCATGACACCGCTCGAGGCGATGGGAGTGCCGGTGACCTTCGACCCCGGCCCTCGACTCCGCCCCCACACCGTGGCCGAGGTAGCCGGGCTCGGCGAGCTCGACCCGGGCCGGATCGGGCACGTGGCGGCCACCGTCGCCGGGGTCAGGGCAGAGGTCCCCGAGGACGTGACGGTGATCGGTTTCGCCGGGGCCCCGCTGACCCTGCTCGCCTACCTCCTCGAAGGGGGTGGGTCCACCGGGTTCATGGCAGTCCGGGCGGCGGTCGCCGAGGACCCCGGCGCGGTGACCGCCGCCCTGGCGACACTCGCCCGGGCGATGCGCCGCTACCTGGAGGTTCAGGTCGAAGCAGGAGCCGGTGTGGTCCAGCTCTTCGACACCTGGGCAGGGCTGCTGAGCCGGACCAAGTTCGAGGCGCTGGCGGTCCCGGCGGCCAGGACGGTGCTCGAAGGGCTCGCCGTGCCGAGCATCTACTTCGCTCCCGGAGCCGGTCACGCCCTCGACCTCATCTCCGGCGTGGGGGCGACCGGCTACGGAGTGGACTGGCGCCTGGCCATCGACGAGGCCTGGGACGTCCTGGGCGCGGTGGCGGTGCAGGGCAACCTCGACCCGGCGGTGCTGCTCACCGATCGGGCGACCATCTCCCGGGCCGTCGCCGACATCCTCGACCGGGTCGCCGGCCGGCCCGGGCACGTGTTCAACCTGGGCCACGGCGTCGACCGGGCAACCTCCCCCGAACTCGTCGGCGCCATGGTCGAGGCGGTCAGGGACCGGTGAGCGAACGGGTCGAGGTGGCGGTGGTCGGCGGCGGCCTCGGCGGGCTGTTCACGGGGGTCGAGCTGGCGCGCCGGGGGATCGAGGCGGTGGTACTGGAGGCGGCTGACGTCCCCGGAGGAATCACCCGCACCATTGACGTCGACGGCTACGCCATCGAGCCTGCCGCCGGGGCGGTGACCCTGCCCCATCCCCATCTCGGGCCGATCCTCGCCGAGGCCGGAGTCTCGCTTCATCCCGCCGTTGACCCCGGTGTCCGCTATGTGCTCGACCGGTCCGGCCTGATCCTTATCAAGGCGTCACCGGCGGGTCTGCTGGCTCCGCTGGTCGGGTGGCGGGCGAAGGGGAGGGCATTGGCCGAGCCCTTGGTGCACCTGGCGCCGGCCACCGGCGACGAGACCCTGGCCGGGTTCCTGCGCCGGCGCTTCGGCGTCGAGACGGGGACGGTGGTGTCGAGCCTCCTGGCGGCGGGCGTCTATGCGGGTGACCCTGAGCGGCTCTCGGCACGGGCGGCGTTCCCCAACCTTGTTGCCCTTGCCGATAGCCGCGGCAGCGTGGTGCGCGGCGCGTTGGCCCGCCGCCGCGCCGCCGGCTCCTCCGGAACAGGCCGGCCATCGATGCACCTTCCCGACGGCGGGACGCGCCAGATGGTGGATAGGATCGCCGCCCGCCTCGGCGAGCGATTCCGGCCCGGTGCGAATGTGGCCGGGATCGGGCGGGGGGACGACGGCACGTGGCGCCTCGAGAGCGACGAACCAGTCGTGGCGTCGCACATCGTCGTCACCGTCGCTCCCCACCAGGCCGCATCGTTGCTCGGCGGCGAACTGGCCGAGCTGCTCGCCGCCTTGCGGGCGGCACCGGTGGCCGTTGTCTCCCTGGGCGGGCGCGGCGACCCGCTGCCACCGGGGTTCGGGTACCTGGCGACGCCAGGGGCCGGCAGGGTCGTCGTCGGTTGCCTGTTCGAGTCTTCGTACGCCCCGGAACGGGCGCCGGCGGGACACTGGCTGGCCAAGGTGATCGTCGGAGGAGCGCGCCATCCCGATGTCGTCGATCAGGACGACGCCATGCTGGTTGCCGGAGTGGTCGCCGAGCTTGGTGCCGTCCTCGGGCGCGAACCGGCCTTGGAGCTGGCCCATGTCATCCGCCACCGTCCCGGCATCCCGCAGTACGAGGTCGGCCACGGCACCGCCCTCGCCGCGTTGGGGCGGGCCGTAGCCGGCCGGCGGGGCCTCCAACTCACCGGCTGGGCCTACCGCGGCGTCGGTGTCACCAACCTGGCCACCGATGCCGTCCGGGTCGCCGACGCCGTCGTGGCGGCCCGCTGAGCGAGGCGACTTCGGGGGCCTGGCCCGTAGACTCATCGGCTCCCGGCCCCGGTTCGGCGGGCCGTCGACCCGAGGTGGCGCCCATCGGTCCAACGCATCGTTCCCTGGCCCGCGACTCCGTCGCCCTGGTGGCGGGGTCGGTGGTGAACGGCATCGCCTCGTACGCTCTCGTCGCCGTCGGGACCCGCGCCTACGGGGCCGCCGACTTCGCCCCGGTCTCGGTCATGTGGACGTTTTGGGCGATGTCGGTCGCCGTGTTCACCTTCCCCATCCAGCATTGGATCATCCGCACCTTCCAGGTCGACCAGGGCGAAGGAGGGGTGAGGCGGGCGTTGCCCCAGCTCGTCGTCCTCACGGTGGCCGGCTCGGCGGTCCTGACCGCGGTCGCCTTCATCCTGCGGGTGCGCTTCTTCGGGTCGGCGACGCCGCTGTGGCCGGTGCTGGTGCTGCTGGTCACCGCCGGCAGCGCCCTGACCGGCTACCTCCGCGGTGTGCTCTCCGGGCGACGACGGTTCGTCGCCACTGGCGTCGCCATCGCCGCCGACGCCGTGGTCCGGCTGATCGCCTGCGGGGTGGTCGTTGCCATCGGCGGATCGATCGCCTGGTTCGCCGCCGCCATCGCCGTCGGGCCGGTGATCCTGCTCTTCTGGCCGAGCGCCCTCACGCTGCGGCCCGATGGGAGCGAGTCCGCCGTCGCTGTGGCCGGTTTCCTCGGTGGTCTCGCCGGGGGCGTGCTCCTCTCCCAGCTGGCGCTCAACGCCGGGCCCGCCGTGCTCGCCGCCATCGGCGGGGCCCCCGCACAGGTCACCGCGCTGTTCGCCACGATGGCCCTGTTCCGTGCCCCCTACCTCATCGCCCTCGGGTTGGCGTCGCGGGAACGGGCCCGCTGACCCGGCTGGTGGCATCCGGAAGGGAGGGGCGGTTGCGCCGCCTCAGGACCGGGGTCGCCGTCCTCGGCCTTGCCGGGGCGCTGGTCGGGGGGTTGCTCGGCTGGTGGATCGGGCCTGCCCTCGTCGACCTCGTGTTCGGCACAGGTGTGGCGCCGCAGGCATCGGTGGTGGCGATCGTTGCCGTGGGGAGTGCCGTGGCCCTGGCGGGGCTGGTCGCCGTGCTCCTCCTCGTGGCACGGGGGGCGACGCTGGCGATCACGGTGTCGTGGGTCGCCGCTTTTCTCGCTGCGGCCACCGTGCTGCTCCTGGTATCCGACGACGCCCTGACCCGGGTGGCCCTCGCCTTCGTGGCGGCCGAGGTGGTCTCGCTGGCGTTGATGCTCGCCAGCGACCGGCGCGCCGCCGATCCGGCGGCGCCCTAGGGTCCGGGCGGCGAAGGAGGAAGTCGTGGATCTCGCCACGCTGGCGCCGGACCTCGTCGAGACCCAGTCCGGGTTGTGGGTGGCGTCCGACGTCGACGACGTCTCCTATCCCGAGGGTGGCCATGCCCGCTGCCACCAGCTGGAGGAGTCCTCCTTCTGGTTCCGCCATCGGACCCGATGCATCGTGGCGACATTGCGCCGCCTTCCACCGGCCGGGCCTGTGTTCGACATCGGCGGCGGCACCGGCCTGCTCGCCTCTCACCTCGTCGAGGCGGGCTTCGTTTCGGTCGTGGTCGAGCCGGGAGCATCGGGGGCGGCCACCGCCCATGGCCGCGGGCTCCGACCCGTGGTCAACGCCAGCCTCGACACCGCCGGGTTCCTCCCCGGCACCCTGCCCGGCGTCGGCATGTTCGACGTGCTCGACACATCGAGGACGACGAGGGATTCCTGGTGCGTCTCCGCTCTCTCCTCCAAGCCGGGGGCAGGCTCTACCTCACCGTGCCCGCTTATCAATGGCTGTGGTCGGCCGACGACGTCCGCGCCGGGCACTTCCGCCGCTACACCGAGGCGACGTTACCCGGGGTGCTGCTCCGGTCCGGCTTCGGCGTCCAGTACGCCTCGTACATCTTCCGTCCGCTTCCCCTGCCGGTGCTGGCGGTGCGTTCGGTGCCCAGCCGGCTCGGATTCCGAACCGTGGACTCGACCGAAGCGGCCGTCGCCGACCATCGCTCCGAGCGTGGCCTGCTCGCGCATTCTGGAGGCGGCCCTCGATCGGGAGGTGCCGGTGGTGGAGCGGGGTGGTCGGATGCGCTTCGGGACCAGCATCCTGGCCGTTGCGGTCAATCCGGGACTGACGCGTTCGTGGCTACGCCGAAGGCGGAGACTCGGCGATGGGGGGCTGGGAGGGGACCCTGTCTCGTACCGGCGTCACGCGTTCAACTCGCCGGTGCGCGTGCGTAGCTGTCGAGCAGGCGTCCCAACTCCTCGGGGCGGCTGAGCGCGACGCAGTGGCCCGCATCGATCTCGTCGGGAACGATGCCGAGCCGTTCGGCCACCACCCGCCGCAGGAACCCGGCGGGGAAGAACCGATCCTCGGTGCACACCACAAACCTCGTCGGGACGGCGGGCCACGCGGCGAGCGGCCACGGGCTGTCGTATGCCGCTTCGGATTCGGAACGCTCCCGCCTCATGGCCTCCTCGGCGAGGGCGCGAGGCACGTCGTGGTAGAAGGCGACGAACGGGTCGTCGCTGCCAGTCAGGCCGCCATCACGCCGGGCCTGCTCCTCCACGGCCTGGCGGTAGCGAGTGTTCGTCCACCAATCCGCCGGGCTCTCGCCAGGTGCCGGAACCATGCCGGCGACGAGGACCAGCGCGTCGACCGAACACCATTCGGCAACGAGCGGCGCGGTGAACCCGCCGTACGACTGGCCCACCACGATGACGTTCCGGCGGTCGCCGATGGCGTCGACCACGGTTTCCGCGTAGTCCCGCAGGGTGGCGGTGTCGTCGTCGCAGGGGAGGTCGGGCGCGACCACGTCGTGGCCCCGCTGGCGCAGCACGCGCTCCACCAGATGCCAGTACCAGCCGACATCGCCGGCACCGTGGATCAACGCGAACGTCGCCATCGAGTCACCTCCATGTCTTCGGATGAACCAGCGTTGCAGGCCAGCCGTGTCGCCACGAGCCTTTGGGCCAAGAGCCGTGAGGTGGCGCGCCCGGTTGGCTTTCGGGTTGGCGAGAAGCTTCCTAGTCTCCCGCCATGCCCGTCGGCGAGGCTCCGCCAACCCACGAGGCGGCGCCCGTTCCGGTCCACGAGAGCACACGCTTCCCATGGCCCCATCCGATGCCGCCGTCGCGCGACCTGCTCGTCGCCGCGTTGGCTGCCCTGGTGTCCATGGCCGTCGTGGTGTACCTCGGCAGGGAGCTCTGGTTCTCCGGCGACGCCTGGGACCTAGTGCTGACCGCAACATCGGCGACATCGCCAGCCTGTTCCGCCCGCACGACGGCCATCTCGATTCCCCTCGGCGGTCACCACCCAGGTGCTCCTCTCTGCCGTGGGGTTCGAGTTCTGGCCGTGGCACTTCCTGCCCGGGTGATCGGATACGCGGCGATGACCTACATGATGTGGGTGGTGCTGCGGCGCCGCGGCACCGACCCCGCCATCGGATGGATCGCCCTCGGCGGGCTCCTGTTCTTGGGACCGTCGGGTTTCCTCGGCAGCTCCGACATCGGGTTCTTCATCGTCCTGCCGGCGTTGGCGCTGGCGGCGGCCATGCTCGACGGTGGCGGCCCGAGGGGCACGAGCGATCGGGTCGTCCTCGGTGGGCTGATGGTCCTGGTGGTGAGCGATGCCGCCGGTGTGGCTGCGGTGGCGTCACTGGCGGTGGTCGCCGCCGCCCGCCGCCGGTTCCGGGCGGTTCTCCCGAGCGTCCTCGGTGCCGTCGCGGTCTACGGGGGATGGCTGCTGTGGCAGGAGCCATGGTCGAGCGGGGTGTCCGGCCTGTCGCTCGAGACCGTGCTCAGGGTGCCGGAGGCGGCATGGGCCATGCTGGGAGGCGCCGGCTCGCAAAGCCCTGGCGCTTCCACCGAGCTATGGGCCGGTGCTCGCCGTGGTCCTGGTCGGGTCGCTGGCCCTGTGGGGTGTCGGGGGCGCCTCACCACGTTTGACTACGTCTGGCTGGCCACCGCTGCGCTGTACGTGGTGGTAGTGGCCCTGAGGACTCCCGATCCTTCCGGTTCGACCCGCTGGCCGAGCCCTACGCCTTCGCCCTCGCCTGGCTCTTGGTTCCCGCTGCGGTCCCGCACATCAGGGCCGGGCAAGGGACGGCGGGTCGTCGTGCTCTCCGTTGCTGCGGTCCTGGTGATCGCCGGGAGCCTCCATGCGCTCGACGCCTCCCTCGACGCCGCCGAGCAGACGGCGGCCGAGGCCAGGCGGCAATCGGGGCCGTGGCAGGGCTCTCGACGGCGAGCCAGCGGCAGTCCTGCTCGACGGCGAGCCCGCAGCCGGCACGTCGCTGCTCGACGTTCCTGGGGACGGGGGCCCATTGGACGGCAGGCTCACAGTCGACGGAGTGGCCGAGATGCTCTCCACCGGGTGGCGTCCCGACGAGCCGGTTGATCCCGAGGGCGAGGACGCCGAGATCGACGAGAACGCCCGCGGAGTCCTCCGGATGGCGGTCGAGCCGGGGGGCGGTGGGTGCCGCTTGTGTCCCGGTGGAGCGGAGCCTGACGGTCGCCACTGCCGACTACCCCGATGGGCTGGTGCTCCGTCCCTCCGAGCCGGTGGCGGTTCGGCTCCGGTTCACGGACGATCGGGCGTCGGGCGGCGGATCCAGCGAGTCGACGGCCCCGTCCTCAACACCGAGATCCTGACGCCGTCACTGGTGAGCTGAGGATCAGCCCGGTCGGCCCCTTCACGGCTCTCGAGGTGGGCGCCGGGGGCAGGCCAGGGGTGACTGCAGAAGACGACTCGATCGGAACCTCGACCCTCGAGGTGGCACCTCCCGGCGGGGCCCGGAGACGCTTCTACTGGCCTGCCCCGATGCCGTCGGGTCGGGACCTGTTGATCGCCGCCGCCGCCACGGTCGTGTCGATGGTGGTCACCATGCTGGGCAGCACCAACGGTTGGTTCTTCGGCGACGCTCGCGGTTTCCTGGTCAACCGCGACCCAGCCGATCTCACCACGTTGGCGAGGCCCCATGCCGGCCACCTCCAATTCCCTGTTGCCCTCGTCTACCAGTTCATCTACGAACAGGTCGGGCTCGACTACTGGCCGTGGTTCCTGCTGCCCCGGGTCATCGGGTACGGGGCAATGGTCTACGTGGTGTGGCTGGTCGTCCGGAGGCGTGGCGCCGACCCGACGGTTGCCTGGCTCACCCTGGCCGTGCTGCTGTTCTACGGGTCGTCGACCTTCCTGACCGCCGCCACCATCGGGCACCACCTGGTGATCCCGGCGGTCGCCCTGGCCGCCGCCATGTACGCCGCCGGCGGGCCCCGTTGGGTGTGGAGCGATCAGCTGGTCTTCGCCGGCCTCATCCTGGTGTTGGTGGTGAGCACCAGCTCGGGCATAGCCGGCGCCGCCGCCCTGGGGATCGTCGGCCTGTGCCTGGGCCGGTTCTGGCGGGTCGCCCCCGGATTCGTCCCCGCCGCCGTCGTCTACCTGAGCTGGCTGGCGACCGCCGAGGAGACCGGCGCAGGATCGTCCTCGATCGACCTCGATTCCCTTCTCGCCGTACCCACCAACCTCTGGGAGATGATGTCACCGGCGATCGCCCGGACTCTCGCCTTCCCCACCGAGTACGGGCCAGTTCTCGTCGTCGTCCTCGTCGGCGCCCTGTTGGTGTGGACCTTCCGGCGAAGGCTCGGAGCTTTCGAGGCGGTGTGGGTGGTGATGGCTGTGGTGTGGATGACCATGGCGATCGTGATTCGGGTCGAGTCCGGGACCATTGCCATCGGAGCCACTCGCTACGGGTACCTGTTGTCGTTGTTCCTCGTTCCCGCCGTCGTCCCTCACATCCGGCTAGCGCGCGCAATGCCACCGTGCGGCGGCTGACGGTTGCGGCGGTCGTGGTGGTGGTGCTCGCCGGCAACGCCGTCAGTTTCGGGAACGGCCTGCAATTCTGGGAGGACCTGTCCGCCGAGGTGCGGGGCCGCACCCATTCGGTCGGGCTGCTGCTGGCGGCAGGGGAGCCAGCTGTCGAAGACAACACGCTGTTCCCGCCACCCACTCCGCCCGGTGCAGACAGCATCCGGGTACGGACGGTGAGGGCGTTGATGGATGAGGGATGGGAGCCGGATCCGTCGCAGGCCGGTGTCACCGAGCAGCTGGCAAGGGGCCTGATGCGGATGTCGGTCCTACCGGGGCCTGCCGGCCACTCGTGCCAGCGCGTGGTCAAGGGCGACACCCTCAGCATCCGGACGGTGGATTACCCCTCGATCGCCCTCGGGGTCATGGCTCCCACATCCGTCGAGATGTCGTACGTCGACCGCTACGGCTCAGGCGAGCGGACCGCCGAGTTGACCGGCGACCATGTACTCACCTACCCGGAGGGCGCCAGCGCCCTGGTGCTGCTCCGGGTCACCGGAGGCGGCCCGCTGGCGGTGTGCCAGCCGAGTGCCTTTGGTCGTCGGACGACCCGGCCACCGTGTCCCGAGCACGCGACTGACGACGACAGTGATGAGCCGTGGTCGCCGCCACAGGGCTGCGACCGTCGACCGACCCGATGCATGACGTGTTGCAGACCACCGCCGGCGCACCGCGGTCTGCGCCGGCGGGTAACCTCATGCGTCCCCCGATCGATGATGACCACCACACTTCCCCAGCCGAAGCTCTACGACGACACCGTCGACGCCGTCGACCGTGCCGACCGGCACATCCGGCTCACTCTGGCGAACGCAGAGAGCCCGGCGGTGACGTGCTCGATGCAGCTCGGCGGCCTGGTGCTGCTCCACCTGCTGGTAGCCCACGACCCCGACATCGACGTCATCTTCGTCGACACCGGGTACCACTTTCCGGAAACGCTCGAGTTCCTCGACGTCCTGGTCGACCGACTGGGGCCTCAACCTCACGGTCACGGCGCCCCCCACGTCCGTTGCCGAGCACGAGGCGGAATACGGCAAGCAGCACGCCCTCGACCCGGCGCGTTGTTGTGAGCTGCGCAAGGTGTGGCCTGCCGACGAGGCGCTGTCCCGCCACGACCTGTGGTTTACCGCGGTCCGCACCGACCAGGCCGCCAGCCGGCGCCACCTGGAGCTGACCGAGGTCCATCAGCTGCTCACCGGCCAGTTGATCAACAAGGCCAACCCGCTGCGCGACTGGGCATGGATCAACGTCGAGACCTATGCCGCCGAGAACGACATCCCCCGGCACCCGCTCTACGAGCGTGGCTACACGTCGATCGGTTGCGCCCCGTGCACGGTGCCGACTTTCGGTCTCGGCGACGACCGCTCCGGGCGGTGGGCCGACGTCCAGGGGAGGACCGAGTGCGGGCTGCACGTCGGCCGCTCCCACCGGACCAACTAGAAGACAGTCACTCCACGGTCTTCCGCACCACGTACCGGGGTGCTCCGGTGACCTCGGTGACGATGCGCACCACGTACTCGCCGAGCAGCCCGATGGTGGCCAGCGTCGTGCCCCCGAAGAACACAACGAGGATCGTCAGCGTGGTGAACCCGGGCACGGTGATGTTGCCGGCGAGCGAGCGCACCAGGTAGTACACCCCGAGAACCGCCGATCCCGCCGCGATCACCAGGCCCGCCAGGCTGACCAGTCGGAGTGGCGCCGTCGAGGTGTTGACCACGTTGTCGACCAGGGTCCCCACCAGCCGGCCGAGCCGCCACCCGGACGCGCCCGTCGGACGGGGTTCGTGGGCCACCGGGACGTTGGCGATCCGCCTCGTCGACTGCAGGATGAGCGGACCGATGATCGGCTTCACCGTGCGATGCTGCAGCAGGGCGTCGACCACCGGGCGGCGTAGGGCGCGGAAGCTGGTCAGCTCGAGATCCCTGGGCTTCCCGTAGAGCCTGGCATTGAGCGCGGCGTGCAGCCTGAGTCCCGAGGTTGCGGAACCACGAATGCCGTTTCCGCCCGTAGGATCCGATGGCCACCTCGAGGCCGGGGTCGGCGTCCAGTGCGTCGAGCAGCTTGGCGATCTCCTCGGGTGGGTTCTGGAGGTCGTCGTCGAGGGTGACGACCACCTTGCCACGGGCCGCTTCGAACCCGCACAGCGTCGACCGGAACTGGCCGACATTGCCCAACAGGTCGATGCCCCTCACCTCGGCATGCTCGGCGCTGAGCTGCTCGATGGCGGGCCAGGTGGTGGTGTCCGGGGAGGCGTCGTTGACGAGGATGACCTCGTATGAGCGTCCCGTCCCTGCCATGGTGGCGAGGATCCGGGCGACGAGCTCCGGCAGCCACTCCCCGCTGCGATAGCAGGGAACCACGATCGAGACCTCGAGGCTCTCGGCGGTCTCCGGGGGCGCCACCGGCGTCAGGTCCGGCTGTGGGACGGGCTGGCTCACCGCCGGATTGTACGACCAGGGTCCCCGTGAATCCGAGGTCCTGAGGCGTCGCTCCGACTGGTTGATCGCCTGATGTTCGGACCGCCCGTTCCCATGCCGAGGCACCGCTGGGCTGGCGCCGTACGATCCGGGCGATGCCACCGATCCCCCGCACCGCGCAGCCCTGCGGCGGGCAGTGATCACCGAGCGCTTCGACGTCGTCGTGGTCGGAGCGGGCGCCGCCGGGATCATGGCCGCCGCCCACGCCGCCACGTCACCGGGAATGCCCCGCACCCTCCTGGTCACCGACGGGCCGCTGGGTCGCGCCAACACGGTGATGGCGCAGGGCGGCATCCAGGTGCCGTTCCCGAGCGCGGAGTCCCGCCAGGCGATGCTGGACGACATGACCCGCTCTGCCCGGGTGGCGGTCGATCTCGTGCGGGTGAGCCGGTTCATCGACGCCATCCGCGGAGACGGTGTCCCAGCTCGAGGCGTGGGGACTGGCGCTCGACCGCGACCGAGGGCGGCGCCCTGGTGCGGCGGCGCGCCGGCGGGCTGAGCGAGCCCCGAATCGTCTCGACCGGTGGCGGGCTGGGGCCGCAGCTCATGGCCGCCCTGCGCCGCGGGCTGGAGGAGAGCGGCGCCGAGCTGAGGACCGGCACCCGGGTGGTCGGGCTCACGCCGGGGGCGGAGGGCATCGCCGTTGGACCTCGTCAGCGGTGACGGCGCCGGTCGGGTCATCGGAAAGGCCGTCGTGGTCAGCACCGGCGGCCGGAGCCACGCCGTCGCCGCCGGCCGCGGGGAGCGGTCGACGAACCCGGCCAACGGCAACGCAGCCATGGCGGACCTGGTGCGTGACCTTGGGTGTCGAGGAGGTGCCCGGCGACTACTTCCAATACCAGCCGTTCGGCGTGGTCGACGCCCCCGGCCCTTTCGCCCGCTGCGTCCCCGAGAGCGTCGTCACCTTCGAGCCGAGGCTGCTCGACCGACACGGCGGCGATGTGGGCGGAGTCGGCGAGGACCGGCTCGACCTGACCGCCCGGATGTTCGCCGTCGCCGAGGCCGGGAACGCCGTCGACACCGCCGGACGGTCCCGGCGTCTGGCTCGCCCTCGACCGGCCCGGAGCCGAGGCCCTTCTCGCCGCCTTCCCCAAGCTGGCGCGAACCCTGCAGAGGCACCGCCTCGTCGATCGGCTGTTGGGGGAGGGGCGCGTCCTGGTGTGGCCCTACCTCCACTATCAGACCGGCGGTTTCGTCACCGACTCCGACGGCGCCACTCCCATCCCTGGGCTCTACCTGGCCGGAGAGATGGTGGGCGGGCTGCATGGGCGCAATCGCTTGATGGGCAACGGGATCACCGACTCCCTCGTCCATGGACGGATCGTCGGCCAGGCGGCGGCAAGGCGGCGGCCGCCGGTAGTCGCCAGGTCGGATCCGTTCACTCTGCGTCGTTGACGATGGCCGGGTCGGGCCAGAAGAGCATCTCCTCACCGTGATCGCTGGTCATCGACAGCCGTCCGTACGCCTCCCTCGCACGGCCCATCATCTCGGCCCGGGTGACGCCGGTGGCGATGAAGTACCCCAGCCTCCCCAACGAGTTGGTGATCGGCGGTTGGGTGTAGCCGGGGCCGATGTAGAACCCGCCTTCGGCGACCAGACCCTCGTCGATGATCTCGGGGAACCCGGCGACACCGCCGACCACACCGGGGGCGGCGATCAGGAAGTTGACCAGGGCGTGGAGCGGTTGCGGCGATCGGCCGTAGTGGTAGGTCGACCGGCTCGGCCGTCGCCCGGTCAGGGCCAGGTCGATGAGCCGGTCGACGACGTCGACCCCGGTGGCGATCGGGGTCAGCCCGACCTCGTGGCCGCCGCCCACCCGGGCGCCTCCCTCGATGGTGACCGCGTCGCCACCGTTGACGATCATCTGCACGTACAGCGGGCCTTCCCGCATCCCATAGGCGCGGGTGATGGCGGCGATCTGGCGCTCGATCTCGGGGAGGGCGTCGACCGCGGCGAGGCTGGGAAACACGTGTTGGAAGGCGACACCCACCGTCGGTGGCGGGTTGATGGTGATGCGGTCAGCCACCATGAGGATGTGGGGGTCACCGGCGGAGACCCAGGCGCTGACGGTCACCTCGGGACCGGTCACCCACTCGTCGACGATGGCGCGCCCCGTGCGCGACTCGGCGATGGCGTCCGCCACCGCCGGCGCCAGCCCGGAACGGTGGTCGACCCGCACCGTGGCCCGCTGTCCCTGCGAGTCGGCCGGCTTGACCACCACCGGCAGCGTCAGTTGCCGGGTGGCGGACGGTGTATTGGCGACGTCGGAGAGCTCCACGAAGCGGGGCCGGGGCACGTCGTGAGCGGCATAGGCGGCGGCCATCACCGACTTGTCGGTGGCGCGGAGGGCGTTCTGCGGCGTGAGGTAGCAGGGCAGCCCCAGTGCCGCGGCCACCGTCGCCATCGTCAGGACCGTCTGGTCGGTTCCCAGGGTCACCACACCGTCGACGTGGTAGCGCTCGGCCAGCTCGATGTTGGCCGGGATGTCGAGGGCGTCGACCAGCTCGGGATGGGAGGCGTGGGCCTTGCCCGGCGCGTCGGGGAAGTAGTCGACGGCGACGACGTGCGACGCCACGCTCTTCGGCGCGGCGGATCAGGGTCTCCTGGTGCCTCCCTGCCCCGAGGACGAGGAGCCTGCGGCCGGCGAGGTCAATCGCCTCCGTCATCGCCGCCGTGCACATCGACGAGGGTGTCGGCGCGCAGCCCGAGGCGGAGCGTCTCCACCGGGATCACGTCGGAGAGGGCGATGTTCGCCAGGTTGACGCTCGGCCCGTGGGTCTGGAGGAGCCACACCTGCTGGGCCTTCTGCGGCGCCTCGAAGACCAGTAAGCTCCAGGGGATGCCGATCGACGATCTCGTCGACGAGGGCCATCCGGGATCTCGCGGCCTGATCCGGGGGGCCGGCGATAGTTTCCTGCTGCCTGCATGATCGTCGTAGTCGGCACCGGCATCCAGCTCGGCGCGGATCGCCCGCACCCATCGCGCCGGGGAGACGATGGCGGCGGCGTCCTTGCTACCCGCTCGGAGAGGACGGTGAAGCGTGAAGCCAGTTTCTCGATGAGCTCCAGCTTGTCGTCGCCCCGGAACTCGACGGCGCCGTCGGAGATGTCGATGGTGGTCACCCCTTGGTCGGCCACCCAGTCGGCGTACTCGAGGTGGCGGCCCTGCAGGTAGGCGAGCTCGAACAGCGTTCCCCCAAACAGACGTCAACCTGGTGGCGCCGGTACACGTAGATCTGGCGCCCCAGGTCGGCGGTCACCAGGCTGGTGCCCGCCGAGCTTGGCCAGGTCGACCAGGTTTCCGGACACCGCCAGCTGGTCCTCGATGGAGCCGACGCCCAACCCGGTGTCGATGGCGTGGGTGCGACCGATCGTCCTCGGCTTCGCCGGCCGGGCGGGCAGGTGGACGGGCAGGCTCACTTGTCGACTCCCTCGGCTCGGGTGCGGATCTCGGCGACGAAGGTCTCGGGGAACGAGCGGAGCGGATTCCATCAACAGCGGCGCGGTGCCGGGAGAGGCGGTCGCCGAGGTCGGCGAGCATACCGGCCATGGCGGCGTCGCCCGCTCCACCGGTACCACGGCGCAGGTCTATCAAGTGCTCCGGGGTTCGGTTCCTCTCGAACTCGGCGTCGTCGAAGTCGCCGAGGGCCTGGTTGAGATCCAAGGCGGCGCGCCGCACCGAGTCCGGGGTGACGGATAGCCCCCTGCCTCGATGGCTCGTCTCACCGCCAGGCCGACGATGCGGTGGAGGGTGCGGTTGTCGGCTCCGGTGGCAACCGCGAGGAAGTCGCAGAGATCGGTGGCGTACAGGTAGCCCGAGTTGGCGGCGGCCTGCATCCGCTCCACGGCGAACCCGGCGAGGTCGAGTGCGCCGGTGAGCAGGTCCACCGATCCTGCGGCGTTGTCGAGGGCGGCGGGGACGTCGACGTACGCGTAGTAGCGGTTGTCGGGTTGCCCGGTCGGGGTGAGGTCGAGGCGAGCACCCCCACCCAGCGGCCCAATTCGTGGCGAGCCACCCACGGAGGTGGGCAAGCGAGTACGGGTTCTTCTTCTGCGGCATCACCACGCTGGTCCGGCTGTCGGCGTCGTCGAGCTCGACGAAGCCGAACTCGGCGGTGGCCCAGACCTGGAGATCCTCGGCGAACCGGTCGACGTTGATGAGGGTGGTCGTCGCCGCGGTGAGGGCTCGGTGGCCAGGTCAGGGCCCACATCGCGTCGCGGGTGTGCTCGACGGCCCGTCGAACCCGAGGAGCTCGGCGAGGCGGGCCGATCGACGCCGAACCGGCTACCGTTGACGCTTCCCGAGCCCGCCGGGCTGCGGTTGACCAGGGAGCGGGCGCAGGCGGCCCGTTGCAGGTCGCGCTCGACGGGGTAGGCGAAACCGAGGAGATAGTGCGCCAGGGTGGTCGGCTGGGCCGGCTGCAGGTAGGTGTAGTCGGGCATGATTGTCGCCGGTGCACGGTGGCTTGCTCGAGCAACACGTCGGCGAAGCCGAGCAGGCTCCCGCTCAGCCGTAGCAGCCGGGTGCGAACGGCGAGCTGCCAGGCGATGGTGGTCGCTCGCGGCGAGCCCTACCCAGGTGGACCAAGCCGGCGTCGTCACCGAGCAGCCAGGCCAGGTGGGCGTCGCGATTGCTCTAGAGGTCTTCCACGGTGGGATCGAGGGCCAGCCCAGGTGGCACCGGGTGGAGATCCAGTAGTGCGCCGAGCAACCGGAGCCCACGATCCGCATCGACGGCGCCCGCTTCGACCAGGGCGGCGAGGTGGCCGAGATCGGCGTAGCTGAGCCCTTCGAGCAGGTAGGGAGCGGCAGCCAGCTCCTGGGCGAATGCCGTTTCGGCCAGTGCGCTGCTCGGCCCGACTGCGAACCTGGCGTCGACCCCGAGTGCCCCACTCGAAGTGCTGCCGGTGGGGGGCACGAAGTCTTCGGTCACCTCGGGCCGGGCGGGCTCATGCCTCGAGCGCCCCGACCAGCGTCTCCACCACCCGTTCGATCTGGCCGGCGTCGAGCCCGTTGTGGAAGGGGAGGCGCGAGCGGACGGAGGAGATGTCGTCGGTCACCGGGCAGTCGGTGTCGCGGGCGGCGAATCGCCTCCCCGCCGACCGACGAGTGGAGGGGCACGTAGTGGAAGGTGGCCTGCACGCCATTCTGGGACATGGTGGGGAAGCACCCGGTCCCTTGTCGCCGCGTCGGGAAGGAGGACGTCGTCGCGTGGAACGCCGAACGGCGATCGGGCGGGACGACCGGCAGGCGCAGCCCCAACCGCTCCGCCAGCGGCTCGAGCAACGCCTGATAGGGCGTCATGCACGGCGCGGCGCTTGGCGAGGATCGTCTCCCGTGCGCTCCAGTTGGCCGAGGAGGTAGGCGGCGAGCAGATCCGGCAACCCGAACGACGCTCCGGTGTCGGGACCCACGAGTACTTGTCGACCTCACCCAGCATGAATGCCCGCCGGTTGGTCCCCTTGTCGTACAACACGTGCGCCCGGTCGATGTCGCTGTTGCGGTTGACGACCGGGCGCCACCCTCACCACACACGAAGTTCTTGGTCTCGTGGAAGCTAGCGACGAGAACCGGCCGAAGCTGCCCAGCGGCATGCCCTGGTACGAGCCGAACAAGCCGTGCGCATTGTCCTCGACCACGTCCACCCGCTCGTGGCCGCCGATCGGGGTGGCGCGAACCCCGGCGATGTCGCAGCCTACCCCCGGCGTAGTGGACCGGGACCACGGCGCGCACCGAGTCGTCCATCAAGTCGGCCATATGCGCCGGGTCGATCCCGAGGGTGTCGCCCTCGATGTCGGCGGAACACGATACGGGCGCCGGCCCGCACGAAGGCCAACGCCGACGACACGAAGGTGAACGACGGGACGATCACCGTGTCGCCCGGCTCGAGGTCGAGGAGCAGCGCCGCCATCTCCAGGGCGCTGGTGCACGACGTGGTGAGCAGCACGTCGGCGGCACCGTGAGCCTCGGTGAGCAGATTCGACCACTTTCTGGCTGAACATGCCGGACGCCGAGGTGTGCCCGCTGGCCACCGCGTCGCGCATGTACTCGATCTCGCGGCCTTCGATGGTGGGCCTGTTGAAGGGAATGCGGTCCAAGGTTGGCTCCGGGGGGACAGGACGCCGCGAGGCTAGTAGCCACGACCGCGAAAACGTCGGGGATCGCTTTCATCGCGTCTTGGTGACCTTGGAGATGGTTCGGGGGCGGTCGGATCGAGGCCGCGGAGCAGGGTCAGACGGTGGGTGATCAGCTGGCTGGTGACGATGGCCACCACCGGGCTCAGCCACTCCGGGGTGGCCGGGTAGCGCACCGTCCACGGTGACGGCGCCCGGGTGGCGTTGTCGATGAGCAGGGCGTCGGCACCCAGCTCGACCACCCGCCGCGTGGAGGTCGGCGATGTCGTCGGCCACCGCCCCGGCAGCATTGAGCACGATCATCGGGAACCCTGGCTCGACCAGGGCGAGCGGGCCGTGGCGGAAGTCGGCCGAGGAGTAGCCGTGGGCGAGCAGCTGGGCCAGCTCCTGGAGCTTGAGCGCCAGCTCGAAGGCGGTGGCCAGGTGGTAGCCGCGTCCCACCACCGCCACCCGGTCGGCGCCGACCAGGAAACGCAGCGCCGCCTCGTCGGGTGGGTCGGACAGTGCCCCGGCCACCCCGTCGGGTAGGGCGGCCAGCTCGGCATCGCCCTCACCCCGCCATGTCGCCGAGATCCTGGCCAAGGCGGCGAGCGAGGCGGTGTAGCTCTTGGTGGCGGCGATCGCCCGCTCCGGGCTGGCAGCGAGCGCCAGCAAGTGGTCGGCGTGGGCCGCGATCGGCGAGCTCGGCTCGTTGGTGATGACCAGCGTCGGGCGATTGCTCCGCCTCGCCTCGGCCATCACCTCGACCAGGTCCGGTGACGCTCCCGACTGCGAGATGGCGACCACGAAGGCGCCGTCGAGCCGGGGCGGGGCGTCGTTCGGCCCGTATAGGGCCGGGGCGGCGAACGCCGTGGTCCACCCGTTGCGGGCACCCCACAGGTATTGGGCGTAGCGGGCGGCATTGTCCGACGTGCCCCGAGCCACCAGGACCACGTGGGTGGAGGCGGCGACGCGGCGGTCGGCGGCGACGTCCTCAGCCGTCGGAAGCGTGGCGGCGAGCGTCCTGGCCACGACCTCGGGCTGCTCGTGGATCTCGTCCCACAGGGTCACGTCGTCTCCCGGGGATCGGTCATGCCGTGGCCGGTCGGGTCAGAGACCCGGGATCGGCACCGGGAGGCGGCCCGGGAACGATCCCGCCCCGAACAGGGCGCCGGCGAGGGCGGTCAGCGAGGGCTCGAGCAGCGAGTAGGTGCACAGATGCGTCGTTGCCCCGGGGTAGGCGGCCAGGTCGAACGGGGTGCGCATGGCGACGGTGATCATCCGGGGCACGGCGGCGATCAGGCGACGGGCGAGAGCTGCCTGGCCGGGGTGGACGTCGGCGGCGATGGTCCCGAGCACCGCCCGCATCATGGTCGCCGGCAGCGGCGACCGCCGCATCGATGTCAGCGGTATCGGGGTCGATGGGCACCACCATCTCGGAGACCGATCCCGCCTGGCCACGGAGCGCCACGGCGAGCCCGGCGGCCTGGAACGAGGAGGTGTCGGCCGGCGTGAGGTCGGTCGGGTGGGGCATCACCGCCAGGATTCGCTCGCCGCGGGACAGCGGGAGCGTTCCCCCGTCGCGCACCAGGGTCAGCGAGCGGGCGGCGACCTCGGCGGCGATCGCCAGGTGCTCGGTGACCTCAGCCGCTCCAGCCCGGGTTCCCTCCTCGCCGCCAACCGCCGGCGCAGGGCGGTGAGCCGCCTGGTGGCGGCGGCATGGTCGGTCGGGTCGGAGTCGGCGATGGCGACGGTGCGCGGCCGCTGCCCGCTCCCGGTCGGTCATGCACAGCAGGGCGTCGATGCCGGCGGCGACCAGCGAGGCGTTGGTGCCGGAGGCGGTGAAGGCCCCCATGTGGCGGTGCGTCGGAGATGACCACGCCGCCGAACCCGACCCGCCGCCGCACCACGTAACGCCGGACCGGGCTCGCCGATATGGGGGTCACCCGGTCGCCGGTGAACACCGGCACCGAGTAGTGGCCGATCATCAGCAGGTCGACGCCGGCGGCGGCGGCCGCCCGGAAAGGGGCGAACTCGACCGCATCGAGCCGATCGTCGTCGAGGTCGAGCACCGGCAACGTGTCGTGGGGGTCGACCACGGCCTCGCCCTTGCCGGGGAAGTGCTTGGCGGTGGCGGCCACCCCGGCCTCCTGGTAGCCGGAGACCATCGCCGCCACCAGCGGGGACGAGTCGGGGTCGTCGCCGAAGCCGCGGATGCCCAACGACGGGTTGTCCGGCCTGGTCACCACGTCGACGACCGGGGCGAGCACCACGTTGATCCCCGAGGGCGGCCAGCTCCTCGACCCAGGCCCGTCGCCACCCGCCGGGCGAGGTCCGGGTCACCGATCGGCCCCAAGGCCAGGTCGGCCCGGGAAACGGGGTGGTGATCCCGGTGAAGGCGAGCGAGCTGACCACACTCCTCGTCGGCACAGATCAGGAATGGCAGGCCCAGGTCGGGCGAGTGCCTGCAGCGACGTGGTGAGGCGGCGGCACCTGCGTCGGCGTCGTCGACGTTCCAGTGGACACCGAGGATGAACCCTCCCGGTCGCTGCTCCGGGTGCGCCGCCACCAGCCATTCGGGCGGTTCGGGGCCTTCGAAGCCGAGGATGATGCGAGATTCGGGTGCCGTCGTCATCCCTTGACGGATCCGGCCAGCAGTCCCCGCACGAAGTACCGCTGGAGCCCGAGGAACACGATCAGCGGCACGACCATGGTCACGAACGCCCCGGCGGTGAGCAGGTGCCAGGCCTCGCCGCGGGTGCCGACCAGCTCGTTGAGCCGGCGGTGAGCACCGCCACCTCCAGCTCGGTGCCCAGGAAGACCAGCGCAACCAGCAGGTCGTTCCAGACCCAGAGGAACTGGAAGATCGCGAAGCGAGGCCAGCGCCGGCAGCGACAGCGGGAGGGCCAGCCGCGTGAAGCGGTGAAGTGCGACGCGCCGTCGATGAACGCCGACTCGAAGAGGTCGCCGGGCAGCTGGCGAGATGTAGTTGTACAGCAGGAAGATCGCCAGCGGCAGCCCGAAGCCGGTGTGCGCCAGCCAGACCCCGAGGAACGTGCCGTTGAGGTCCAGGCCGCTGTAGACGCGCAGCAGCGGGACCAGCGTCATCTGCAGCGGCACGACGAGCAGGCCGACCACCAACGCGAAGAGACAGCCCGCGCCGGGGAAGCGCATCCACGCGAAGGCGTAGGCGGCGAACGCGGCGATCGTCATCGGGATCACCGTCGCCGGGATCGTGACGATCAGGCTGTTGACGAACGCGTTGACCATGCCATCGGCTGGCCAGCACGTCCGACGTAGTTGGCCAGCGTCCACTGCGCCCTTCGAACGGGTGCGGCAACGCGGTCCACCAGCCGCTGGAGTGGATCGTCGACGGGGAGCGGAACGAGCTGATCAGCAGCCCGGTGGTCGGCAGCGACCAGATCGCGGCGATGACCACGACGGACACGCGGACGAAGGTCCGCGTCCAGAGCGGCCACCGGAGCGGGCGAGGGACGGGCGCCTCGGGCGCGGCGACGACGCGGCGCGGTCATGCCCCGACCCCCTGGCGTCGCAGGTTCCGGATGTTGATCACCATGATCGGGACACGGCCAGGAACAGGATGACGGCGATGGCGCTGGCGCGGCCGTCGTTCCGGAAGCGGAACATCTCGTCGAACATCCGGTTGGCCACCACGTCGGTGTCGAAGTTGCCCGCCGGTGGTGACGTACACGATGTCGAAGACCTTGAGGATCGCGATGGCGATGGTGGTCGCCACGGTGATCAGCGATGCCCTTGATCGGCGGCACGACGATCGGAAGAAGACCTGAGCTCGCTGGCCCCGTCGATGCGGGCGGCCTCCAGCACGTCGGTCGGCACGCCCTTGATCGCCGCCGACAGGACCACCATGGCGAACCCGACCTGGAGCCACACCATGATCACGATCAGCGGCGAGGGTGTTGACCGGCGGCGTCTGGAACCAGGCACGGGCTCGCCGCCAGCGCCGACCATGACCGCGTTGAGGAAGCCGATCTGCGGCTGCCCCGGGCGGCCGCCAGGCGTACACGAACCGCCAGATGACGCTGGCGCCGACCATCGAGATCGCCAGCGGCAGGAAGATGAACGTCTTGGCCAGTGCCTCCCGCCTGACCCGGTCGACCAGGGTGGCGAACACCAGGCCGATGGCACGCTGCCGCCGGTCCCCAGCACCAGCCACAGGATGTTGTTGCGAAGGCCATGAGGTTCTCGGTCGCTGGTGAAAGCGCATCCGTAGTTGTCCAGCAGCCCGCCGTCGGGGCGGTCGGTGACGCTGATGAACAGCGTCCGGACGGCGGGAAAGACCAGGTAGAAGCCGAGCAGGGCGCGGCCGGGAGCACGAACACAAGGCGGACGCCGCCCATCCAGGCTACCGGAAGCTCGTCGACGAGCGTGGGCGAAGAACAGCGCCCAGATCCCGGCGATGCCCGACCACCAGGGCGACAGGGCCATGACCAGCTTGGGCGTCGGGTCGAGCCCGTACTGCTCCATCAGCGCTCGCCTGCTGGTCCAGCCGACGAGGTCGTAGAGCCGGCGAGGAAACGGGCGGTGGCTGCCTCCGCCTTGAGGAAGCCGGCGGCCAGCCACGGGCGAGAGCACGGCCAGCCCCGCCACCGCCAGGACGAGGCGGCGGCCGACTCGGGACGGCGGGACGGTCGTGGTCATGCGGCTCGCTCCGGTCGATCCGCGTGGCTCGAGGCGGTCAGGATGGTCGGCGGCCGGTGTGCGCCGGCCGACCCCGGCGGCGCCCATCGACCGCGTCGTCAGGCCGCGGGCCAGCTGGCCTCGATGTCGGCGAAGACCCTCGGTGTCCTTCGCCGTCGGCGGCACCCAGTCGACCATGCCCTGCCAGAACGTGCCTGCGCCGACGTCGGCGACCATGGGGTCCGAGGCGTCGAACCGCAGCGTGTCGGCATCGGCCAGCGATCGCGGCCAGTGCGTCGTCGGGTAGGTGGTGTACCAGTCAGCGGCACGGCCTTGTTCGGCGAGACGAATCCGCCGGCCTCGATCCATGCCTGTGCCGCCTCGGGCGTAGCCAGGTACTCGATGCAGGGCCCGAACCTCGGGACGGTCGTTGAACATGACGAACATGGTCGCCGCCGCCCAGCACCGGGTTGCCGAACTCCTCCTCGATCGGCGGGAAGTAGAAGAAGGCGCTGTCCTCACCGGGCACGGTGCCTCTCCGGCCAGAAGTCGGGGATCCAGGCGGCCTGCTTGTGCATCCAGCACTGCGGGCCGGCCGCGTCGAACATCGGGGTCTGGGTGTCGCCGACGATGTGGCGTTGATGGCGGTGTTGCCGCCGAACACGTAGTCGGGGGCGAACCAGATCTCTCGACATGTGCTCGGCGGCCTCGAGGACGTCGGGGTTGTTGAACGGGATCTCGTGGGCGACCCACTGGTCGTAGACCTCGGCGGCGCTGTGCGCAGCAGAATGTCCTCGATCCAGTCGGTGCCCACCCAGCCCGTAGCGTCGCCGTGCTCCATCGAGATGCACCACGGGTTGCCGTTGCCGTCGGCGACGATCTGGTCGGACAATGCGACCAGCTCGTCCCAGGTCGTCGGGATCTCGTAGCCGGCTTCGGCGAAGGCCGCCACCGGATACCACACGATCGACTTCAGATCGCTCTTGTAGTACACGCCGTAGAGGGTGTCCTCGAAGCTGCCGAGGTCGATGAAAGACTGGATGTAGTCGGTGGCGAGCTGGTCCATGTTGAACCAGTCACTCAAGGCGACAGCGCGCCTTCGGCTGGCGTAGCGCTGCATCACGCCCGGCTGGGCGATCTGGGCCAGGTCGGGGGCATTGCCACCGTCCACCCTGGTCGCTAGCACGGTCTCGTAATCGGTGATGCCCTCGTAGTTGACCTCGATGCCGGTCGCTTCCTCGAAGGGCGCCAGTGCGGCCTCAAAGTTGTCCGCCTCGGCGTCGATCCACTGGGCGAGCACGTCCACCGTGGTCCCGGCATAGTCACCCGCCTGGGCGGCTGCCAGGTTCGGGTACGGCCCGGCGGCCTCGGCCGCCGTCGTGTCCACCGCGCCGGTGGTGCCGGTCGGCGCAGCCGTGGTGCCCGGCGCCGCCGTCGTCGCCGGAGCACCGGTGGTGTCGCCGGCCTCCTCTGGCGTGTCCGCACATGCTGCGCCGATCACGGCGAGCACTGCAATCAGCAGGAACCATCGGAATCTCCGCATGGTGTCCATCCCCTTTCTTGTTGTGGTCATAGCGGTTGTGATGCGAGGTCGTCGTTGTCGGGTACCGATCCATTGATCGCCCAGCGGCGAGCGGCGAGTCCGGCGGCACCGATCGCCCCGATGGGCAACGACGGGTCGGTGATGGATATCCGTGAACTCGGGGACAGGTCGGTCGCCAACGGCGACGCCGTCTCGATGGCGGTCATGGCGTCTCGGATGGCGGTCACCAGCGCCGGGGTGTGGTGGATGACGCCTCCGCCGACCACGATCCGCTCGACGTCGTGTGACAGGACCAGGCCGTAAAGGGCGCGGGCGAGAGCGGCGGCGATGCGATCGGCAGCAGGGACGGCGGCGGCGTCCCCGGCGGCGGCCGAGTCGAACAGGGCGGTCATCCCATTACCGTCACCGCCCCAGCGGGAGGCGGAACCCCCCGAGGCGATCGCCTCGAGGCATCCGGCGAGCCCGCAGGCGCATCGGGGCCCGGCCGGGTCGGCCACCACGTGCCCGATCTCGCCGGCGATGCCCCCCGAGCCGCGGTACAGGTCGCCGTTGAGCACGAAGCCGGCTGAGATGCCGGTGCCGACGCTCACATAGGCGAGGCTGCGCAGCTGCGGATCGGAAGTGAGCGCGAGCGTGTAGGCGCCGTGGGCAGCGGCGCGGGCGTCGTTCTCCACATGGCTGGGCACACCGAGCCGGTCGGCGAGGGCAGGCCCGATGTCGAGGGCGTCGTCCTCGATCCCGAGGTTGACGGCGTGGCGGGTGGAGCCGGCGGTGTCGTCGACGATCCCGGGCACCCCGATCCCGACGGCAGCCACCTCGTCGACCGCTGCGTCGGCAATGGCGAGACGGCTCGCCTCCAGCGCCGTCGCCAGGATGGACTGCCGGCTGCCGTGGCCCGTTGGCAGGGTGGAGCGGCCGATGACGTCCACCTTCCCGGCCACGACGACTGCTTCCGTCGAGGTCCCGCCGACGTCGATACCGAGCAGCACCGGTGCCGTCACCATGGGATCCCCAGCTCGGAACGGAGCACGTGCAGGGCGGCACCGGCGAGCACGATGTCGTCGCCAAGCTTGCTCCAGGTGACGGTGACGTCTTCGGCCACCTGGTCGAGCACCCGCTCGGAGATGGCGGCCCGGACGCGTGGCGCGAAGTCGTCGAAGGCGTTGAGCGGGCCGGCGAGGACGATGTGGTGCACGTCGAGAATGGCGACGGCGGCGGCCAGGACGTGTCCCACGTGGTCGGCGGCTCGCTCGACGGCGGCCACCAGCCCGGGATGGTCGGTGTCGAGATGCCCATTGCCCTTCACCCCGGCCGTCTTCAGGATGTTGGGCACGCTGGCCACCGTCTCCAGGCAACCCCGCTTGCCGCACGTGCAGACGGCGCCATCGGCCACGGCGAGGAGGTGCCCGATCTCTCCCGCCGCCCATGCCTCGCCGCGATGGATGGCGCCACTCAGGACGATGCCGGCGCCGACGCCGTCGCTGATCTCGACCAGCATCAAGTTCGAGGCATCCCCCTCCTGCGCCCCGAACTCCGCCAGCGCCGCCAGCGATGTGTCGTTGCCGACGTGGGTGGGAAGCCCGGTCCGGACGGCGATGGTGTCGGCGAGGGCCACGTCGCGCCATCCGAGGTTGGTGGAGCGGAGGACGATGCCGGCGGGGTCGATGACCCCGGGGGCTCCGACCCCGACTCCGAGCACCGGCGCCGGGGACAGCTCGACGAGCCGTGCCGCCAAGTCGGCCGCCCGGTCGAGTGCCTTGCGCCCGATGAGCCCGGTGGCTCGCAACGAGCGCCGGCGGAGCACCGCGCCGCGCAGGTCGTGGACGGCCCCGGTGAACGGCTGCCGGCTCAGGTCGAGGGTGACGATGCCCCGAGCAGCCGGTTCGAAGCGGAACATGGTGGGGGGTTTGCCGCCGGTCGACTCGCCGACCCCGACTTTGCGGAGATAGCCGTCATCGACCAGGTCACGGACGATGTCGGAGACGCTGGCCCTGGTGAGCCCGGTGATCCTGGCGACGTCGGCGCGGCTGGTGGCCCCGGTCTCGAAGGCGATCTGCAGCACGAGCCGCCGGTTCTGGCGGCGGGCGTCCTGCCCGGTGTGCTTGGCGTTCCTCCCCGACACCGCCGCTCCCCTCTGAGCAACTAAGTATGGAGAGTAAACATACAAAGCTCAGGGCGTCAAGCGACTCTGCCCGGACTCGTTTCCCCTCCCCCGGACGGTCTTTCGTCGCCAGACGGGCCTTCCCCTCCCCCGGACGGGGGAGGGGTGCCGCCGTCAGGCGGCGGGGTGGGGTGCGGGTGTCGATGTCCCTTGCCGGACCCGAACGCGTGGGGGATCGTCACCCCGATCCGAGAATGGTGCGAACCCCGTCGTCCCGACCACAGAAGGCTTGAACCGAGGACGCCGTCGTTGTAACGCAGCACCATGAACCGCGACGACAGGGAGTGGATCCAGCATCGCGCCGCCGAGCTGCGGCGGGAGATGCCCGAAGCCGAAGTCATGCTGTGGAGCCGGCTACGGGGGAGGGCGCTCGGTTACCGGTTCCGACGCCAGTACGTGGTGGGCAGGAGGATCATCGACTTCTATTGCCCGCAGAGACGGCTCGCAATTGAGGTCGATGGTCCGACTCACGATCCGTCCCGTGATGAGAGAGGCGACGCCTGGCTCGCGAGCAAAGGGATCCGGGTACTGCGCTTCGCCAACGACGATGTCTATCACAATCTCGACACCGTCCTCGGCGACATCGCTGTCGCTCTGCTCACACAGCCGGGGAAACGTCCCCGCAACCGAAGGGTCCGGTAAGACACCGCCACTTCACACACCCCACCCCGGCCACTACGTGGCCACCCCTCCCCCATCCGGGGGAGGGGAACCTCGCGGGCACTCCGTGGCCGCTGCTTCTCCATCCGGGGGTGGGGAACCTCGCGGGCAGTCCGTGGCCGCTGTGAACCGCGAAGGCTCGGCTGCTGTTCCCTAGCAAGGCTCGGGTGGAATGAGCCAGGCGTTACGCTCGAGGCGGCGTCGGCGACGGGAGCGACCAATGGATGTCTTGGTCAGCGCCTGTCTCGGGTTCGGTCTCGCCGCAGCCACCGGCCTCAGGGTCTTCATCCCGCTGCTGGCACTCTCGCTTGCCGCCCGCGCCGACGTCGTCACGCTGATCCCGAGCCTCGACTGGATCGACTCCGGCGGTGCACTCGTGGTGTTTGTCGTGGCGGCCGCCGTCGAGGTGGGCAGCTACCTGATCCCGGTGGTGGACAACCTGCTCGACACCGTTGCCACGCCGGCTGCCGCGGTGGCGGGGACCATCGTCATGGCCTCGGTCCTCGTCGATATCGACCCGCTGTGGGCGTGGTCGCTGGCGGTCATCGCCGGCGGGGGCGCCGCCGCCGCCGTTCAGGGCACGACGGTGGTGGCGAGGGCGGCGTCGACGGCGACGACCGCCGGGGCGGTGAACCCGGCGCTGGCGACCGGCGAGGCGGTCGGTTCGGCAGGGCTGTCGCTGCTGTCGATCGCCATCCCCGTCCTGGCGGCCATGGCGGTCATCGGGGTGCTCGCCTTCGCCGCCTGGAAGGTGCCGGGGTTGTACCGCCGGCTGTTTGGCAGCCGGGCGGCCTGAACCCGCACCGTCCGACCCGGCGGACATCCGAGCCCATACTGCCGGGGCACCCGCTCGGCCGGAGGAAACGTGCAGCCAGCGAAACCAACGATCCTCTTTCTGTGCACACACAACGCGGGCCGGTCCCAGATGGCGGCCGGCTGGATGCGCCACCTCGCCGGCGACCGTGTCGACGTGCTCTCCGGCGGATCGACGCCCGCCGAGCAGGTCAACCCGGCGGCGGTGGAGGCGATGGCGGAAGCCGGGGTCGACATCAGCCGTGAGCATCCCAAACCGTGGACCGAACGTTCGCTCGGAATCGCCGACGTGGTGGTGACGATGGGTTGCGGCGACGCCTGCCCGGTGTTGCCGGGCAAGCGCTATGTCGACTGGGAGCTCGACGACCCTGCCGGTCTGTCGACGGCGGAGGTCCGCCCGATCCGCGACGAGGTCGGACGGCGGGTGCGAGCGCTGCTCGAGGATCTCGGCGTCGAGTCGGTCGAGCTCGATCCTGGGCTGGGCGACGGCGTTTGACCGGTCAGCCGGCGGGCTCGGGCAGCCGTGCCCTCACGATGGCGTTGTGCATGCCGTCGGCCACGGGAGAGGTGAGGGCGACGGTGACGTCGACGAACCCGGCGGCGGCAAGGCCCCGGCGGTACTCGGACACCGACAGAGCGCCAGCGATGCACCCGGCCCACTCGCCTCGCTCGGCGCGCTGCTCGGGGGAGAGATGGTCGTCGGCCACGATGTCGCTGACCCCTATCCGACCGCCCGGACGGAGCACCCGGGCCATCTCGGCGAAGACCGCCGGCTTGTCGGTCGACAGGTTGATCACGCAATTCGAGATGACGACGTCGACCGAACCGGAAGGGAGCGGGACGTCCTCGATCCGTCCCAGCAGGAACCGGACGTTGTCCACGGCTTCGGCGGCGGCGTTGCGCCGAGCCAGTTCGAGCATCTCCGGGGTCATGTCGAGACCGATGGCGACGCCGCCCGGTGCGACCCGCCGTGCCGACAGGATCACGTCGATACCGCCTCCCGAACCGAGGTCGAGCACGGTCTCCCCGGGCAACAGGTCTGCCACCGCAGTCGGGTTCCCGCAGCCCAGGCTCATCGTCGCCAGTGCACCCGCCTCGACGTAGTCGTCGGCGCCGCAGGTGGCTCCGCCGCAGCAGCCGGTCTCGCCGTCGAGCATCTGCAGTGCTGCACTGCGGTAGCGGTCGGCAACTCTCTCGTTCGGTGTCCATCAGCATGCGCTCCATTCAGCAGTGGTGCGGGCCATGCCCATCACCAATTCGGCAGCGGTCGGGAAACATTCGAGGCATCGCTCGTTGACTCGGTACAGGTTGGATGTGCCCTGCTCCTCGACGAGCACGAAGCCCACATCGGCCAGGTGCCTGAGGTGATGCGAAACCGTCGACTGGCCGACATCGAGCCTGTCGACGATCTCGCCGACCGACATCGGCCGGTCCTCGGTGGCGAGCAGGTTGAGCACCAGGATCCGGCTCGGGTCGCTCAGCGCCCGGAACCAGGTCGCCCAGGTGGCGGCGGCATCACGGGTCACATTCATCGATCATCGACGATAGTCGATAAAGCTGGACCGGTCAACTCCGGTCGATGCGTCGTGCGAATGCCGACCTGAACCAGCTGCTGACTAGCGGCGGGCGCGGAACGCCCCGGCGCCGCCGCCGCCGAAGAGGATCCCGGCGCCGATGACGAACCCGAAGTCGTACCAGTTCCCGTTGTTGTGCACCTCGTAGAAGTTCACGTCATCGGTGAACAGCGAGATGACGAACGTGACCGGGGCGATGAAGCCCTGCCACAGACCGAGCCAGAAACCGGCGATCTCGCCGCTGGCACTGGGGACACCGACGTCCGGGTTGGGACCGGGGGCGCAGGCCGCCAGCACCAAGGCGAGAAGTCATGACAGCCAGCACGCGGCCGGCGATCAGTCGTCTTCTGGCCTGGGCAGCACTCGGTGCGGGGGTCGCCATGACCCGACCTTAGCGGCGGCGACCACGGCATGTCCGGCGAACTGCACGGATTGGCCCGCTATTCACGCCGCCGTCGAGGCCCCGAGGTGGGTGACGAGCAGGTCGGTCAGGTCGCCGGCGTCGTCCTCGGCGCCGTGGATGAAGGTCGACTTGCGGCGCCGCAGCAGGTTCAGCCCGATGGCGTACAGGCCGGGGGCGTCGGTGACGACGCCGCCGTCGTGGCGGAGACGCCCCCGGCGGTCGAGCACGGGGACGTGGAGCCATGAATAGTCGGGACGGAACCCGGTGGCCCAGAAGATGGTCGAGATGGAGCCATCGGTCAGGTCCATCGACAGCGGCGGCGACTCGGCGACCCGGGTCGGCTCGGGCCGGTGCGGAGGATCGACTTCGCCGTCGATGCCGTGGTCGCCGGCCCATTCGTCGAAGGTGTCGAGCAGGCGACCCAGCTTGAGGTCGGCCAGGTTGCACTTGTTGCGCAGCGACCCGGAGAACAGCGCCGTGCCGCCGTTGACGGCGGCCAGCCGGCCGATGAGCCGCACCCCGCTGGTCGGTGAGGGCGTTGAGGTCGAGGGTGACGTGCTCCGGGCTCCCGACGAGTTGCGGCGACGACAGGTGCCGGGCGCGCACGATGTCGTCGACCTCGTCGTGGCCCTCGTCGAGGATCCCGGTCCGGTCCAGCCACCACATGACGTCGCGGCCGCGGTAGGTCCGGGGCATCCTGACGTGCTCTCCGACCGCCAAGGTCACCGGCCGGCCGGAGCGGTGGATCTCGTCGGCGACCTGGATCCCGGTGGCCGATGCCCCCACCACCAGCACCCCGCCTTCGGGGAGCTGGCCGGGATTCCGATACTGGAGAGGGGTCACCATGGCGATCCCATCGGGAATCTCGGCGGCGAGGACTGGGCACTCTGGCCAGGGTGAAGCCGCCGCTGGCCAGCATCACCGTCGGGGCTTCCCAGGTCCCCTGGTCGGTCACCACCTCGTACCCGGCCGGGCCCGGGTCGCACCGAGGACACGGTGGTGCGGGTCCGCACCGGTGCCTGCGAAACGGCGGCGTACCGGTCGATGAAACCGATCACTTCGGGCATGGTCATGAACCCGTCGGGGTCGTCGCCGTCGTAGTCGAGGCCGGGCAGCCGGCTCTGCCAGTTCGGTGTCAACAACCGCAGCGAGTCCCAGCGCTGGGTCTTCCACGAGTTGGCCACCTCCCCGCGCTCGAGGACCACGTGGTCGATCGAGCGCCTGGTGAGGAAATGGCTGACCGCCAGGCCGGCGTGACCGGCCCCGATCACCACCGTCGTGGTGCGCATCGCTGAGGTCAGTTGACCTCGACGGTGACGTTGGTGGGGTTGGTGACGGCGTCGAACACCGCCGAGCGCTTCTGCGACTGGGCGACCAGGCCCTCGATCTCCTCGGGGGTGGCGTCGGCGTCGATGTCGTAGTGGACCCGGATCCCGGTGAACCCGTTGCGGACCTCCGGATCCCCACCGAGGATGCCGAGGACGTCCATGTCGCCCTCGATCGTCGCCTTCACCGATCGCAGCTGGATGTCCCGGTTCTGGGCGACGGCGGCGATCCCGGCGGTCAGGCAACTGGCCAGGCCCACCAGCACGTACTCCACCGGGGTGGGGCCGTTGTCCTCGGAGGCGAACACCTCGGGATGGTCGGCATCGAAGGTGGAGGCTGTCCGGTGGGCCTGCTCGCCGCCCAGGCCGAAGAAGCTGTTCACCGTCGACTGGCTGTGCGTGCCGTTCAGCCACTCGGTGCTCGCCCGCCAGGTGAACTGTGCCGCCTCGGGGGCGTCGGTGAGGGCGCTCCGGGCGTCGAGGAGCGCCTGTACGTTGACTCCGTTGTCACATACCGGGGTGTCGGTAGTCGTCATTGCTTCTCCCTCTGTCTGTCGTAGTCGGTGCCGCCCGCGTCGGTGCGAGCGGGAGAACGCCACGGATCGCTCTCGGGCGGCCGGCGTTCGCTACGAGCTGTTGGCAAGGCTCTGCGGTGCCACCCGAGAGCACGGACAGGACGGCGATGCGGCTCCAGTGGGCGGCGGGGACGCATCTTGGCGGGTCATCCTGCCAAGTGATTCGTCCACCGGGGTTCTCTCCATCGCCGACGTCCGATATGGAAGTAGACCAGACGGCACCCGGGCCGCGTCAAAGCTGGAGTGGTCGATGCCTCCCGACGCCACCACGGATTCGCCGCCCCAGACGCTCACCTCGGGTCGAGCCAGGCAAGCAGTCTCTCGCCGACGTGCGGGTTGGCGAAGTAACCCGAGTGGTCGACGCCGTCGGTGCCGCGGAGCTCGTGCGGCTCGGCGATGGGGAACCGGCTCGACCCGTTGGCGGCAAAGGTCCCGGCGGTGGGCACCACCAGGTCGTTCGGCTCGTGGAAGACGCCGTCGACGAGGCGGTTGACGGCGAGCCTGCGCCAGCCGGCCACCTGCGGCTCGTAGTCGGCGGTCACCGCGTGGTACCGGGCGGGAGGCAGCGTCCCGGCGTTCAGCCAGCGGAGGAACTCGCCGCCGGGGCGCATCGCCCGCAACCCGTCGAGGCCGGCCACGGCGCCCACCGCCACCTGCTTGACCACCGTGATGACGCCCTCGAAGACGTCGACGACGTGGGGCCCGGGGAGGAATTGGAGCATGTTGGTGTAGCTGTCGATCAGGTCGCCGACGTACTCGGGCTCGGCGAGGACCGTCCCGGCGTTGGGCGACGCCACGAACACGATTCCGCCGACCGTGACCGGGCGTCGACGACCGGCCATGGCGCCGGCCTTCTCGGCGAGGATCCGGCTCACCAGCCCGCCCCGTGAGTGGCTGACGATGTCGACATCGAGACCGACGCCGGCGGGGAGGTGGTCGTAGAACCACTCGACGTTGCGCCTCGGATCGTCGCTGAGGGTGAAGTGGTCGAAGGCGAACACTCGCCCGTCGTAGCGCCGGTGGAGCTCGCCGAGGAGCTCCTCGGGCATCGCTCCGAAGGCGGTGTGGGCCCGGGAGAACGTGCCGTGGACGAAGAGGAGCGACCGGCCGGCGGCGAGGCGCCCCCAATCCGGCTCGGGGGCGTCGTCGACGGTGTAGTCGTCCGGGGTGAACGCCCGGAAGCGGTACGGACGGCGCTTCGCCTCCCAGGCGGCGGCGAACCGCTCGCCCACCTTGCCGAAGACGGGATCGAGCAGTGGGAAGGCGATCGAGGTGGCCACCTTTCCGCCGACCACCCTGACCAGTCCCCGGCCGATGGTCACCGCCTCGGTCGGGGGGACGAAGCGAGGGATGCGGTAGGTGCAGGTGGCTTGGTCGGCGGCGACCTGGAGCTGCCCGGTCGCCGTCTGCGGGAAGGCCCAGGTCACGACTCCGCTCTCGTCGGAGGCGAGCACGACCTGCCCGGACCCGGCCGGTGGCCCGGGCACCTCGATCTGCACACCGGGATCGCCCCGCGGCGTCGGCACGTCGGATGCCGCTTGCGGGGACTCGACGGTCTGGGAGATCTCGACCACCCGCTCGGCTCGCATGTGCTGGACGGCCATCGCCCTCCGGGCGGCGTCGGTCCATCCCGCCACCCGGACGAGCACCTCGTCCGTGCCCTCGTGCACCTCGGCTTCGCCGTCGAGCCCGGGGCTCCGCACCGTGACCCGGTCGACCCGTACCGGCTTGCCGTCGGGGCGGAGCCGGCCGGGCACCATCACCGGGCCGGCGGGACGGCCGGCCAGCCAGGTGACCAGCAGGCCGAGCCCGACGGCGCCGGCGGCGGTCTGCGCGATCGGGCTGGTCAGCGGGTTGCCGGTGATGGCCACGTAACCCTCGCCGGAGCAGACCCCGTCGATCGAGCCGCCCAGGTGGTAGATCCCGGGTGAGCCGGCCAGCCCGTCCAGCCCTCCCTCGTTCAGCATGTGCGTCACGGTCGGCGACCCCTCCGATACCGGTCCCTCGTGGTAGAGAACGGGGATGCCGCCCATCTCCACCCAGACACGACCGGTGGCGCCGGGTGCCTCGGCGAACACCTCGAACTCGATGGTGTCGTCGACGTCGGGGTCCACTACGAAAGGCGACCTCGGCGAGGTGTCGGCGAGCAGCGCCGAACCGGAGCCCGTGGACACCTCGACGACGCACACCGGCTCCTCCGACCCGGCCAGGGCCGGTAGGGCGAGCAGGACGAGTGCAGCCGTCACCCGACGGGAACGCCGGCTGCGCCGACCAGCCCACGATCCGCTGATCACCGCAGCGGCGAGCGGGGCACCGTAGGCCAGGCCGGGATCGAGCGGCCACACCCCGTACTGCTGGATGAGGACGGCGACTCCGGCTCCCCAGAGGGCGCCGCCGGCAGCGCCGATGAGCGAGCGACCGAGCCTCATGACGGTTCCTCCACCGGTAGGGGCCTGGCCTCCACTGCCCACGATACGCGTTGACTGGACCGCCTCGCCCGGTGCCCGATCGTGTCGTACCGGCTCGATACGGTGACCGGCGGTGGCGATCGGGCCGGGAGCGTGTGGCTGAGGCGATTGGACGGGAGGAGTACCGTGGATGGGACGATGGCCACCCTGCAGGACGGCGAGCGGGTCCCGATGCCCTGGGACCAGTACGAGGCGCTGGGCGAGGACGTCCGCGGCGAATACGTCGACGGGAGCTTCGTGGTGAGCCCTCTGCCCACCCTGCCGCATCAGACGATCTGCCTCGAACTGGCGATCCTGTTCAAGGGCGCACTGCCCCCCGGGACCAAGGTCGCCCAGTCCTGGGGTTGGAAGCCCGGACCCGACGAGTTCGGGCCGGACGTGATGGTCTTCGACGACAACGGTGAGGAGCGCCGCTACACGGGTGTTCCCCATCTCGCCGTCGAGGTACTGTCGACCGACCGGTCCGCCGACACCGTACGCAAGCTGCGGAAGTACGCCGAGGCGGGTCTACCCCGCTACTGGATCATCGATCCGGACGGGCCGGAGCTGGTGGTGTTCGAGCGCACCGACGCCGGGGCGCTGGTGGAGACTGCCCGCTACCGCGGCGCCGAGCCCGCCGACCTCGACATCGGGCCCGTCCGGGTGTCGTTCACCCCCGCCGAGCTCCTCGGATGACCCGACCGATGGTGCCGACCGGGCCGGTGGTGGCGCCGGCGCCGCAGGCGAAGGAACGAATGCCGCGCTGAGCGTCGTCTCCCGGCTTCCCGGTGCGCCACCACTACCGTACCGACAGGCCCTTGGCGACACCGAGCGAGACGAGTACGCCCGATGCCCCTCATCACGGACGCGAGCGGGACGGTGTTCGCCGAGCTCACCGATCCCGGCACTGACGCTGGCCTGGTGGTGGCACTGCACGGCTGGGGACGTGATCGCCGTGACCTGATCGGGGCTGTCGGCGACCATCGGGTCCTGGCGGTGGATCTGCCCGGCTTCGGGACCTCGCCGCCCCCGCCGGACCCGTGGGGGAGCGCCGACTACGCCGCCGCCGTCGGGCGGCTGCTCGAGGAGCGCAGCCTGCACCCGGCGGTGCTGGTCGGCCACAGCTTCGGGGGGCGGGTCGCCGTCGTGCTGGCGGCGGACCGTCCCGACCTGGTGTCCGGCCTGGTCGTGGTGGGCACCCCGCTGCTCCGCGGGTCCGGGAGATCGGTCGCCTGGTCGCATCGCCTCGCCCGCTACGCCCACCGGATGGGGCTGATCAGCGACGACGCCATGGAGGCCCGGCGGCGGCGACACGGGTCGGCCGACTACCGGGCCGCCACCGGCGTGATGCGCCAGGTGCTGGTGCGGGTCGTCAACGAGGACTATGCCGACCAGCTGGGTCGGGTCACCGCCCCGACGGGCTTCTGCTGGGGCGAGGACGACACCGCGGCTCCGGTGGCGACGGCGCGCCGGGCATGGGAGCTGGTGCGAAACCCGGTCTCGTTCGACGTCGTCGCGGGGAGCGGCCACGACGTCCACCTGTCCCGGCCCGAGCGGGTCCGGGCGGCAGTCGACGCCGTCGTCGCCGCCGGCACCGCTCGTGACCGCCGTCGACCTGGTAGCGGTCGCCGCAGGGCTGGTGGCGGTCACCGTCGGCGGCATCCGCTGGCTCAGAGTCGCCCAGCGGGAGCACTACCTCGCCGGTTCGTGCCTCGTCGTAGCGGCGCGGTGGATGCGGCACCGGCCGCCCAACAACGTCGTCATGCCGGCCACGGCCGCGGTGGCGGTGGCCGCGGTGGTCGGCGGGGCCATCGATGCAGGCTGGTCGGCACCGTGCGCCCTGCTCGCCTCGGTGGCGGCGACCGTGCTGCCCTGGCCGCTGCCGCTGCGCGGGAAGTCGGCCCCGCTGCGGTTCACCCGCCGGGCGCGGGTGCTCGCCCTGGTGGCCCTCGCCGTCGCCGTCGGTGTGGCGCTCGCGCTGTCGTTCGCCGTGGGTTGGCCGGCATCGCTGGCGTTGGTCGGTGTCGCCTCCTGGGGTGTCGTCGACCTGGCGTTGGCGGTCACCGCTCCCTTCGAGCGCCGGGCGATGGAGCGCCACCGCCGCCGCGCCGAGGGCCGGTTGCGCGCCGTCGCCCCCAGGGTGATCGCCGTCACCGGCAGCTGGGGCAAGACCTCCACGAAGAACCACATCGCCGACCTGCTCGGCCACGACACCGAGGTGGTGGCGTCACCGGCCTCGTGGAACAACGTCGGCGGCCTCTCCCGCGCCATCAACGAGCACCTGACCGACACCACCGCCGTCTTCGTGGCCGAGATGGGCATGTACCGGCCGGGAGAGATCCGGGCGCTGTGCGACTGGGTCCGCCCCGAGATCGGGGTGCTGCTCGCCGTCGGGCCGATGCACCTGGAACGCGCGGGGTCGTTGGATGCCATCGCCGCCGCCAAGGCGGAGATCCTCGAGCGGGTCCGGCAAGCGGTGGTGTGGGTCGACGACGAGCGGGTTGACCGGGCGGCCGCGCTCCATGTGCCTGCCGATGCCCGGGTGTGGCGGGTGGGCACGACGGGGCGAGGTGGGCTCGACGTCTCGGTGGCGACGATCGGCGACGAGCTGGTCTTCACCGACGGCGCCGGCGAGCTGGGCCGCCACCCGGTCGCCGGCGGGGCCCATCCCGCCAACCTGGCGTGTGCCCTGGCTGCAGTCCTCGCCCTCGGCGTCGACCGGGCGACCATCGGCAACCGGCTCCGTCTGGTGACGCACGCCTCCGCATCGTGCCGTCGTCGCCCGGACCGACGTCGGTGTCACCGTGATCGACGACACCTTCAGCTCCAACCCGGAAGGGGCACGCACCGCGTTGGTGACGCTGCGCCGCGGTCGGTGATGGGGGCGCCACTGCAGTGGTGACGCCCGGGATGGTCGAGCTGGGTGCCGCTCAGGAAGACGAGAACCGGTCATTCGCAGCAGCCACCGCCGAGGCGGGGGCGACCCTGGTGGTGGTGGGCTGGACCAACCGCGGCGCCCTGACCGAGGGCGCCCGCACCGCCGGGGGGCAGGTGGTCGTCGTCGCCGACCGCGACGAGGCACGCACCTGGGTACGGGGGAACCTCGGCGACGGGGACGCCGTGCTGTGGGAGAACGACCTGCCCGACCACTACCCGTGAGGGCTCAGGCCAGCTTCGAGGCGATCGATCCCGAGCTGCGCAGGGCGCGCCCATCACTGGTGGCGACCCATTGCGGTCGCCGGGGGCCGGTCCGGCGGGCTTCGACGATCAGGTCCCGGTAGAGCTGGAGGCGGTCGACGCCGGCCGCCCGCCACAGGTGGTTGCCCCAGGCCCCGGGGATGGCGTTGACCTCGTTGAGCACCACCTGCTGGTCGCCGTCCCAGAGGAAGTCGAGCCGGGGGGCGCCGGTCAGCGGGAACTCGCCGGTGACGAGGCGCGCCGCCCGTTCGATGGCGGCGACGACCTCCTCGGGCAGCCGGGCCGGCAGCTCGCGGGGGGCGGCATCCATCCCGGTCCCGGTGAGGTACTTGTCCTCGTAGCTGTAGGCGCCATCGCCCGACCGGAGCGGTCGCTCGATCGGCGACAGCTCGATCCCGTTGGCGGTGCGCACCGCGATGTTGAGATCCTCCCACCCCTTGAGGTACGGCTGGACGAGCATGCCGGCCTGCCCGGTGCCGGTCCGTCCCAGCGCCAACACCACCGACAGGTCGTCGACATCGACCTCCACGCCGATCGACGATCCCCCGTAGCGTGGCTTCGCCACCCACGGCCGCGGCGGGAGCCGGTGGTCGTCGAGACCCTCGTCGGCGAGGACCGTCGGGATGGTGGGGACGTCGAGCGCCGCCATCACCGCACCCGAAGCCAGCTTGTCCATCAGCAGGGCGCACACTTCGGGGTGGGGGCCCGTCGACGGGAGGCCGGCGAGGCCGAGCAGGCCGCCGAGGGTGCCGTCCTCGCCGGGGCCGCCGTGGCAGCAGTTGAGGACCACGTCGAGGTCGACCGGGGTGTCCCGCAACCGCTTTCGTTCCACGAAGCCGCCCGGGACGACCAGGTCGAGCGGGATCGCACCCGGCGACCGGCAGGGTCAGGAACGAGGCGGCCTCGCTGTCGACCGGCACCCGCCACCAGCGGCCGTCCTTGCCCCAGTAGATGGCGGGCCACGTCGTCGCCGGCATCGCGCGAGGGTCCGGGCCGCCTGGAGCCCGGTGAGGATGCTGATGTCGTGCTCGGGGGAGAGCCCGCCGAACACGATCCCGGTGGCGGCCATGGGCGGGATGGTAGTGGGCCATGGCTGCCAGGCCGTGGCAGGTGAACGGCTCGCCGGATGTCCCGGCCAGGTCACTCCTTGCCCGCCGTGTTCGACGGGTGTCCCCTCCCGATCTCGCCTTCGCCCGCTTGTCTCGGCCGTTCTCGGCGGCCGGTTGTGCGGCGACCGCGAGGGGTAACGTCTCGGGCAGGAGGTCGCGAACCGATGGGTCGCGTGAAGGTCTGGGACGCCGTGCTGGGGCGGGTGATGCCTGACCCGGTCGCCAGGCGCCTCGACTTCGCCACCCAGCATCGATCGGCCGGGCAGGGACCACCCCCCGGGCTCGACTCCGATCTCGTGGCCGGCGTCTCGCTGCAGGCATTCGGCAGACGGCCGGCGGCCATCTTCCACGCCCCGTTGTACTCGTACAAGGGAGGAGGCGTCTTCCGGGTGTGGACCGACCGATCGCCCCACCGCACCCTCGTCTACAAGGACGCCCGGCTCGCCCCCGACGCCTTCCCGGCCATCGCCGGCCTCGACGGCCGACCCGGCCTCCCGGAGTGGGACGTGTTGTCGAGCACCGGTGGCGCCCTCGATGGGATACACCCGGCGATCTACGAGGCGATCGAGGTCGAGCCGGGGCTGCACTACCGCTACGTGATGGAGGACCTCGGTTGGTCGTACCGGCAGGTCACCACCAGGGCGGACGTCGGCGCTGCCATCGCCGCCCTGCCGGCGCTGCACACCGCCCTGGCGCGCTGGGCCAGTGAGCGCGGCGGCTACACCGAGCACGTGCGCTGCGACTCGACGGCGGCGCCTGCCATCCTCGACCACGCCCGGTCGGGCGCTCGAGGTGTTCCAGCAGGCCCAGCCGGACGACGTCGTCGGGACGGTGCTGGCCGCCTGGAACGACGTCGAGAAGGCGACGATGTCGGTGACCGAGGCGAGCGCGGTCAGGTCGATGCTTGATCCACGGTGACTTCAACCGGGGCAACCTCTTCCTGAGCCGAGCGGCGCCTGCCGTGCTGCAGGCGATCGACTGGGAGTGGACGGGAGTCGGTCCGCCCCACGCCGACCTGGCGTCGGTCCTCAAGTGGTCCCCGTGGGCGGTCCAGCGGGAAGAGGTCCGCCGCTTCTTCGCCGATGACCACAGCCTGGGGCACGACGAGCATTGGCGGGCCTACCTGTGGTGCCGCGTCGTGCGGAGCTTGCAGGACGCAGCCCTCCACGCCGCCCAGACGGCATCCGGGCTCGGGAGGACGGGGAGCTCCGTCCGCACCCACCTCTCCCTGGCCTTGGAGCACCTGGCGGCGCTGGACCACGTTCCCGTATGGCCGGCAGGCCGGCCGTCGGTCGAGGGAGCCCAGCCGGGACGCCATCGCGTCAGCGTCGTGGCGCCCCGGCACCGTGACGGCCACTCCGTGCGGGCGATCGGCGAAGCCGTCCGGGCGCAGAGCCACCCTGACATCGAGGTCGTCGCCGTCGAGCCGGGGATCTGCGGCATCCGGTCTCCCCGTGAGAGCCGCCCTCGAGGGCTCGACCGGCGACTTCATCCTGTGGGCGTCACCGGGCGATCGCTACCACCCGGACCTGGTCGCCCGGTGCGTCCAGGCACTCATCGAGATCCCGGAGGCGGTGCTCGCCTTCCCCCACATCATCGAGGGCGACCGGGATGGCCGGTTCCTGGCGGATCGCCTCGTCGACGCCGTTGTCCGCGGCCCATCGCCGGTCAAGCGGTTCCGGCAGTGCCTCAGATCCGCCCATCCCGACGTCCCCTTGTCGGGTGTGGTCCGTCGCACCGCACTCGAAGCGTCCGGCTTGGCGGACAGAGACGACGTGTCGCCGCGGGCGCTCGCCCTGGCGCTCGCCGTGATCGGCACCTTCCACGAGATCCCGGAGATCCTGATCACCCGGCCCCCGGTCGAGAGGGGGAGCGACGCAGGATCTGCGAGCCCGGGCGAGCTCGTCGCCGTGGTACGGAGGGCGCGGCTGTCGGTGACCCGGCGTGCCGCTCTCGGGGCGTCGATCCTGATCGAGCCCCTGCTGCCACGCCCTCGAGGGTGACGGCGCCGCGGCGACGTCGGAGACCGCGTAGACCTTCGGAGGCCCGCGGCCGCAGCCTCGTCTCCCCGCCCAGGCCCCGCCCCACGTGGCCCGGCCCGTATCCTCAGCGGATGCCGAGCCGGCCCGCCGCCACCCAGCCGCCCGACTCCGGCCTCACCGACAGCCCCCGGCCCGTTCGGTCGACGCTGAAGAAGGCACTCGCCTACGCGGTTCCGGCGATGATCGCCGTTGCCCTGCTCGTCGGTGTGCTGCCCGCCCTGGCCGACTTCAGCGAGGTCTGGGAGGCCATCGCCGACCTCGACCGGGCCTCGGTGGCGCTGCTGCTGGCCCTGGCGGCATGGAACATCCTCACCTACCAGTTCTTGATCATGGCCGCCCTGCCCGGCCTACCCCTCGCCCAGGCCTTCATGGTCGGGCAGATCTCGACCGCGGTGTCGAACACCATCCCGGCCGGAGCCGCCGTCGGCGTCGGTGTCACCTACGCCATGTTCAGCTCGTTCGGCTACGGGGCGACCACGATCGGGATCGCCGCCGCGCTCACCGGGTTGTGGAACACCTTCGTCAAGCTCGGACTGCCGATCGTCGCCCTGGCGATCCTCGCCATTCAAGGCAACCCTCATCCGGCGGCGTTGAGCGCCGCGCTGGCCGGGCTCGCCGCGCTGGTCGCCGCCGTCGTTGGGCTGGTCCTCGTCGTTCGTAGCGACCGGTTCGCCGGGTCCATCGGCGCGATGTTGCAACGGGCTGCGTCGTGGCTGGCGAAACCGTTCCGCAGGGGCCCGTACACCGGATGGGACGCTTCGCTGCGCGAATTCCGCGTCAGGACGGCGCAGGTGCTCCAGCGGCGCTGGCTGTGGCTGACACTCACGTCCATCCTGAGCCACGTGTCGCTCTTCGTCCTCCTGCTGGCGTCGTTGCGCGCCGTGGGGGTGACCGCTCAGGAGGTGTCGTGGGCAGAGGCCCTGGCGGCATTCGCATCGGTGCGGCTGGTGACGGCTCTCCCGATCACCCCCGGTGGGATCGGGTTGGTCGAGATCGGCATGACGGGCGCCCTGGTCTTCGCCGGGGGAGGGCAGGCCGAGGTGGTGGCCGGTGTGCTCGTCTTCCGCGTGCTGTCGTATGCCATCCAGGTTCCCATCGGCGCGGTGTGCTGGGTGTGGTGGCGGGCGACGGCGCGGAAGCTCTCCGCGGCCGTCGACGAGGAGGCGGCCGTCTGACCGTCAGCCGGCCGCCTCCCCGCCCCCTCCCAGGTCAGCCGCTGAAGCGGTTGGGGAACTGGCGGATGATCCCGCTGCTCAGCATGTCGGCCATCTCGAGCGCTTGGAGGTGGATCTCCTCGTAGGCGGCGATGTCGGCCTCGAAGTCGCCGGCGAGCCGAGCGGCGCCCTCGGCCAGGGTGAGGTCGAGGTGTTCGCGCATCATCGCCCGCATCTCGTCCTTGGGCCAGAAGCGCGGGTTGGCTGCGTTGAGGAAGTCGGCGATCTCGTCGCCGTTGGCGTACCACGCCTCCAGCGCGGCGTCGAGGGCGTCCTGCATCGCCGGAGCGGGCTGCCACCAGGACGTCGACGGCGCCCAGGATGTGCTCACGGAGCAGGTCGGCGAGCGCCCGGCCGGCTGCCTGACCGTAGAACGGGGCGATGGCGCGCCCGATGTCGTCCTGGTTCTGGAGGAGCCGGTCGAGCGTCGGCGCCAGGTCGGGGAGGTCACCGGCGAAGCTGACGATGGTGAGCCGGGTCCACGTGATGTGGTCCTCCCACAGCTTGCGCATGTCGTCGTGGAAGGCCTGCCGCGGGTTGGTGGCGTCGGCGGTGACTGCGGTGGCGACGGCGGTGCCACCGATGGCGAGTACCAGGGTGATCGAGGCGACGACGAGCAGCGAGCGGGATCGAAGTCGGGTCACGGGGGAACCTCCTTGCCAGGGCCGCCGTTCGGGCGCGCCCGGGCGACGGTCTATTACGAACCGTTTCGTCGTTAGTGGGTACGCATCGCCACGGAGGGTGGTTCGCCGCCTGCATCGACACCCGGCGCGGCCCGTTCGGTCGTGGCGTCCAGGGCACCGTGGTCAGCCTGGCGTGTCCGTCGTGGACCCGGGTTAGGATCGCGGGCCCGGGAGATCACAAGAAGTGGACCGCTTGCGGCCCAACCCCTCACTGGGAGGTGTGGCGTGGCCAAGGAGAAACCGGCGAAGGAGAAGCGTGCGCCGAAGGAGCGACCCTCGAAGGCCGTGGCTTACACCACGCTGTTCCCCGAGGAGTCGGTGGTGATGGAAACCACCCCTGGGCGCCTGGCGACGTTGCCGAAGGTCGCACTCACACTCGGGCTGTACGAGCTGTGGCGGCGGCGGAACACCGCCATCGTCACCGACAAGCGGATCATGTTCGGGAGCGGGATCGTCAAGCGCTCCGAGAAGTCGATCCCGCTGTCCAAGGTGATCGACGTCAGCTTCAGCCGCCGGGGCCTCAACTCCTACGCCGAGGTGACCGTCACCGACCGGGGGCAACGCAAGAACCGGTTGGTAGGGCCCATGTCTGCACCTGAAGCGCGCCGCTTCGTCAGCGAGATCCTCGCTCGCACGTAGCCGGCGGATCTCGGCTCGATCGCTACGCGGGGAGTAATCGGACCTCGGCTCCGGGTAGGTCGGCCCACCAGCGGTCGTAGCGGCGGTAAGCCCTGGGCTCTCGATCGGCGAGCAACGCCTGTAGGGCCCGCGCCTCGACGGCGAGCCCTTCCCAATCGTCGGCGCGCAGGCGACGGAACGCCGTGGCCTCGATGGAGCCGTCGACGGGGCGCCACACCCCGGCGACGTACCCGTCGACCAGCAGGGTCGGCAGGACGTCCCCGTTCGATCTGGCGATGGCGGCGCGGTGCTCTGGCGGGGTGAGGCGGGTTCGGTCGGCGTACGCCAGCAGGGTGCTGTCCCACATCGGGAGGAGCCGGGGCGGGGCCGGGGTTCCGGCGTCCGGCCGTGGTGCGCCGGGGACGTCGAAGAGCTCGACCCCGTCCGGCCCGTCCAGCTCCTCCAGCCTGCCGGTCAGACCGCGCAATGCGGTGCGGACCCGGGAGCGCGCCACCATGGCGAAGAGCGCCATGTCGGCGACCGAGGCCGGGCCGAAGCCCTCCAGGTAGCGCAGATGAGCGTCTGCAATGCCTCGTCGGCCTCGCCCTTGTCGCTCGACGTGGGCTGAGGACTGGCGGCGACGAACGAGGTCCGCGAGTCGAACGACCAGGGACCACCGGTCGGGGCGCGCAGCAGCGGGGCGAACGTCCGCAGCGCCCACCACGGGCGCTTCGGGGAGACGTCGAGTCGCTCATCGAGCCACGCCTCGATGTCGCCCCCGGTACGGGGGGTTGCGGCGAACTCGAGGAGAGCCGGGGACGAGTGCGTCGGCGTCAACGATGGTCAGTCCGCTGCCGGTGAAACGGCGGTCGACCATCCGGGTTCGCAGGGACGGTTGCATGGCCAGGTGCATCGCCGGGCGGTCGTCGGGATGCACCACGTGCAGGGTGAACCGCATCAGCGTCGCCTTGACCAGCTTCCAATCGGCGAAGGCGGCGTCGAGATCGGCAGGGTCGAAGTCGGTGACCCGATTCCACAGGGCGAGGTACGGCGAGGCCGGTTGCTGTGCCTGCAGGGCGACGACGCGGCTCGTTGCCTCGACCACGTCGAGCGGCTGGCGTTCCAGCAGCAGCTGCCTGCCGAGAGTGGCCCGGTTGAGCTCGCCCGCAGTGACCGTCACGGTATGCCGACCGGGGTGACGTTGTCCGGCACCTCAGAGAGCGCTGAGGAAGCCGAGCACGCGCTCTCTCAAGGTGGCGGCGGCGTCGGCGTCGTACGACGGCAGGCCGGCGTCGGCGAAGAGATGTTGGTCGCCCGGGTAGACGAACAGCTCGGCCTGGTCGGTCGACTCGACGAGCTCGCGGGCGGCATCGATATCGCCCTCGCCGGCGAAGTACGGGTCGGCATCCATCCCATGCACCTGCACGGGCACGCCGGCGGGCCATGACTCGCTGAACTCCGACACGGGAACGAAGCTGTACATCAGGATGGCGCCGCGGGCTCCGGGCCGGGTCTGCGCCAGCTTCTGCGCCGGCAGCACACCCATCGAGAAACCGGCGTAGACGAGCCCATCTTGGAGCGGTTCTGCTGCGGCGACGCCCCGGTCGATGAGAACCCCGAAGCCGATCTCGTCGGCGTGGGCCACGCCGTCATCGAGGTTGTCGAACGTCCGCCCTTCGTAGAGGTCGGGGGTGTGCACGGTGTGCCCGGCTCGTCGCAGCTCGTCGGCGAACTCGTGGAACCCCGACGTCTGTCCCTGTGCGTGGTGGAACAGCAGGACCTCGGCCATGTCCAGCACCCTCCTCCCGGGTGTCACTTGCGAGGCAGGTGGAATCCCGTCGCCATTGATCCAATACTCTAGAATGATCGAAACATGTCGAGCAATTCCTCCTTCCCGGACTATGAGCTGGCGGAGCACATCGACGTGTCCCTACCGGGGCAGCTTCGTGCCTTCTCCGATCCGTTGCGGGTCACCATCCTCGACCTGTTGTTGGAGCGGGCCGCCACCGTTCGGGACCTGGCGGCTGCGGTGGGCCGTCCGAGGAGCACGGTCGCCTACCACGTGAAGGTCCTCGTCGAGGCCGGGATGCTCAGGGTGGTGCGCACCCGGCGGGTCCACGCGATCGAAGAGCGCCACTACGGCCGCACCGCCCGGATGTTCGCCATCGGCATCGTCGACCTGCCCGGCGGCCCGGTGTGGGCGAATGCGATCTCCGAGGCGGCCACCGAGTCCGGGCCTGCTCACGAGGCCGACCGGCTGCGTACGGTCTCCCGCCATGTACGGATTCCCGACGAGCGCGCCGGCGAGTTCTGGGAGCGGGTCGAGGCGGTCGCCCGGGAGTTCACTCAACTGTCGCGCTCCGGCGACACCGTATACGGCTTCGTCGCCGGCCTCTATCCCACCGACCACCCTGCCCTCCCCGACCCGGGCCAGGTGCCATGACGCCGAGCGCGCCCGCCCGGTCCCTGGAGCCGCTGAAGACGACTTGACCACGATGGTGTGCGGGCTACCTGCCGGCCGGTTGGAACAGCTCGATTACGTTGCCGGAGGGATCCTCCAGCAAGATCTGCGAGCCGCCCGGTCCGGTGACGATGTCGTTGCGAAACACGAGTTCGGCGCTTCGCAGGCGGGCGACCTCGGCGGCGAGGTCATCGACGATGAAGTGGATGCGGTTCCAGCCACCGGGACCCGGCTTGGCGCCGTCAGGCATGGGTCGTCCGGCGGAGCTGGCCGGGCCACTGAGCAGCAGCCGCAGGTTTCCTCTGGCGACGTCCGCAAACGCAGGGGCGGCGCTAGTGAGCAGCTCGAAGCCGAGGTGCTCTGTGTAGAAGCCGATCGACGCTTGAACGTCATCGACCATGTAGCGGACGTTCACCATCTCGTCCGGTTCCATATGGGTCCTCCTCCGGTTAGGGGGTCGGCGATGGGCGGGAGGGAGACGCCGGTGTCACTCGGTGCGGGCGAAGCGAGCCACGGCGACGGCCAGTAGGACCACCGAGGTGGCGATGACGATGGCGACCTGCAACGGCACCGGCACCGGCCACGATCCCCAGTAGATCCCGGGGTTGTAGACGGCGCGGACGTCGGCGGGAACGGCGAGGTAGTCGAACACTGCGGAACGCATCGGCTCGACGGCGTAGGTCATCGGATTGAGCTTGGTGGCGATCTCGAGCCAGCGGGGGAGGTTGTACAGAGGGAAGAGCGCCCCGGAGAGGAACATCATCGGGGTGATGACCAGCTGGACCATCGGCATGGCGGTCTGGATCTGCTTCACCCGGGCCGCCAGCAGCAGGGCGAGGGCGGTGATCATGAACGCCATGAGGAAGGCGAGCACGGCCAGCTCGACCATCAGCAGCAGGTTGTAGGGGACGCCGACGACCGGGGAGAGCGCCAGGATCACCAGGCTCTGCATCGTGGCGACGGTGGCGCCCCCGAAGCACTTGCCGGTCATGATCGACGCCGTCGACACCGGGGCGACCATCATCTCGCGCAGGAAGCCGAACTCCCGGTCCCACACCATCGAGATGCCGGAGAAGGCGGCGGTGAACAGGACCGAGGTCGCCAGCACACCGGGGAACAGGAACGTCTCGAAGTCGACGTCGCCGGTCCCGACGTCGACGATCGACCCGAGCCCGGCACCGAGGACGAACAGGAACAACAGCGGCTGGACCAGCGAAGAGACCATCCGCGACCGGTCGCGGGAGAAGCGGATCATCTCCCGCTGCCACACCACGAAGCCCGCCCGTATCTCGTGGGCGAGACCCCGCGCCGGCCGGTGGGTGGCGGCGATGGTGGTGGTCATCGGGTCACCTCCTCCGCCAGGCCATGGCGATCATGCGGTTGTTCAGCCCACCCTCCTCGACGTCGCGGATGGTCGAGCCGGTGTGGGCGAGAAAGACGTCATCGAGGGTGGGCCGGGTCACGGTCACCGAGCGGATGGGGACGCCGAGGCCGCCGAACAGCCTGGGGACGAACCCGGCGCCATCGGGCACGGCGACGGTCACCGCTCCCTCGTGGATCGCCGCCTCCAGCCCGAACCCCGCTCGCAGCGCCGAGATGGCGGCGTCGTTGTCGTCGGTCTGGAGCTGGACCCGGTCCTTGCCGATGCCAGCCTTGAGCTCCTCGGGCGTGCCCAGGGCGACGATCTCGCCGTGGTTGATGATGCCGATGCGGTCGCAGTGCTCGGCCTCCTCCATGTAGTGGGTGGTGACGAACACCGTGATGTCCTGGTTCTCGTGGAGCCCCCCCAAGTACGCCCAGATCGAGGCACGCGTCTGCGGGTCGAGACCGATGGTGGGCTCGTCCAGGAACAGCACCTGCGGTGAGTGGAGCAGCCCGCGGGCGATCTCGAGCCGGCGCCGCATCCCGCCGGAGAAGGTGTTGACCAGATCGTCGCGGCGCTCCCACAAGCCCACCATGTCCAGGACCTCGCGCCGGCGGGCGGGGGCGGTGGCACGGTCGACGCCATACAGCTCGCCGTGGAAGCGGAGGTTCTGGTCGGCGGTGAGGTAGCCGTCGAGCGTCGGCTCCTGGAACACGAGGCCGATGCGGCGACGAACTTCGGCGCGGTCGGCGGAGACGTCGAGCCCGGCTACCCGCGCCGTCCCTTCGCTGGCGGTGACGAGCGTGCACAGGATGCCGATCGTCGTCGACTTCCCCGCCCCGTTCGGCCCGAGAAAGCCGAAGATCTCCCCGGGCTCGACCCGCAGGTCGATGCCGTCGACGGCGACGATCTCGCCGTACCGCTTGACGAGCCCGCTCACCTCGACGGCCGGTGGAGTCGATGGCCGGGTTGTCTTCACTCGCGGATGCCTCCTCGAAGGGATATCTAAGCCCCTCGGCGAGGCTGCGGTGACGCCGGCGGGGGGCGTCAGGGCGGTGCCGGACCGGGCCACGAGGCGTGGCCGTTGGTCTCCCGATCGAGGACGGCGACGGTGGCGTCGAACATCGTCCGGGCCGCATCAGGGGTCTCGGCGATGGCGACGATCCCCAGCTTGCCGAACTCGGACATCGCCCCGAGGAGGTGGAACACCACACCGCGGTGCTCGGCGGCGTCGAAGTGCAGGCCGTTGCACACCGCGATGTCGATCAGGTCGTCGGGGGCGAGCCCCCGGTAGGAGGGGCTCTGCACGTTGTCCGATGCGACGTAGCAGCGTCCATCCCGCTGCGGGTGACATGAAGCCCGCATCCGAGTCGTACGACCCGTCGGTGAGGAACTGCAACATCAGGAAGGGCAGGGTCGTCCCTCCCTTGCGAAGGTTGATCTCGATCGCGGTAATGGTCCCAGGCGCCGTCCCGGGGCACGGACACGAAGTCGATGCTGTGCCGCCCGATGACGCCACGGCGGGCGAGTTCCCCGGAGACCTGCCGGGCGGCGTCGTGGAGGGCGACCCGGTATGCCGGGTCGCCGGGAACGTGCATCCCAGGTACGTCTGCATCGACCGGCCCCCCAACAGCTGGTCGTGGGTCGACACCAACTCGACCGTTCCCAGCGGGTTCACCCGGCACTGCACCGACGGGGACCTCGCAGCTGGGGATTCGATGAAGCATTCGGCGATGCCTCCCATCTCACCGAGCTTCGCCAGGTAGCTCTCCGGGTTCTCGGCGTCGGCCTCGAACGTGAGGCCGAGTGGCAGGCGGCGGCCGATCTGGTGACGGAGGTCGGTGCCGGCGTCGATGCCCGCGAAGCTGAACACGGCGTTCCCTTTGCCGGAGAAGCCTTCGTCGAGCTTGACGACCGCCCGGCCCAGTTCGGGGTGGAGGCGCTTGAGCCCGCCGAGCGCTTCGACCAGATCGTCCTGATCGCGCAGGTGCTCAAAGCCGTCCGGGAGGGCCACCCCGACGCTGCGGAACAGCTCCCGGCTGCCGCTCTTCGATCCGAGCGACGACAGGGCCGGATCGCACGTGTACATGGGGAGATCCAGCCGCACCGCCAGGCTTCGCTCGGCATCGGTGGAGGCGAAGCACGTCATGTGCGAGCCCTCCGGCGCCACCAGCTCGGCGGTGATGCGGTTCAGCAGGCGGGGACGGTCGAGGATCTTCGACGAGAGTGGTCGAGTCGTGCCGTCGTCACACGACAGCAAGCTGAGGCGGCGCTGCGCATGACGAGTCGGAACCCCGGGCAGCAGGTGGAGGTAGTAGTCGACGACCGCCGGGTGCACCGGTTGGCTGGTCACGTAGATGACCTTGGTGCCGGGGAGCCGCAGCAGCATGAGCATGCACAGCATCCGCTCCTCGTAGTGGAGCACGCCGGAGATCTTGGCCAGCTCCGACTCGGGGAGGCTGAGGCTGGGGACCACGACCACCGTGCGTGGCTCGAGCGGGTCGGAGAACACCCTGTCGTGGATCTCGGCCATGCGGAGCTGGAGGCGGGCGAACGCAGCGTGTTCCTCCGGGCTCCCCATGGGAGGCGCCGCACGATCCGGCCGGTCGGTTCCCGTCACGGCCCGACTATGGCCCCGAAGGAACTCGGCGCACACGGCCGAAAGACCCGGAACACCGCGTACTCGGCGTGAGCTCGGGAAGGTCGGACCTCAGATGAGGACTTCGGCGAGCTTCCGGTAGCCGGCCATCCGGTCGTCACCGACCACGTGGACCCCGACGTGGTCGGCGCCGGCGTCGAGGCGGGCCCGTAGCCCGGCGGCGACCTCCTCCGCCGTGCCGTGGAGGAACAGGGCGTCGATCAGGGCGTCGCTGCCCCCGCCGGCGATGTCGGACTCCGCCCACCCCTCGCGCATCAGGTTCCTGCGGTAGTTGACCCGGGACAGGTATGACGCAACGAAGGAGCGCCCGACCTCTCGAGCGTGTCCCGGGTCGGTGTCGAGCACCACCTTCTGGTCGGGCGCCAGCAGCGGGCCCTCCCCGATCACCTGGCGGGCGTACGCGTGGTGCCGGGGCGTGGTCAGGTAGGGATGGGCGCCCGCGGTCCGGTCGGCGGCGATGCGGAGCACCTTGGGTCCGAGAGCGGCGAGCACCATCTGCTCTCGGGGAACGCCGGCGGCGTCGAGCTGGTCCAGGTACTCGCCGATCTTGTCCACCGGGTCCCGGTACTCCTGGGTCGCCTCGGGATGACCGATGCCGACACCGAGCACGAACCGGTCCGGGTGAGCGGAGGCGATCCGGTGGTAGGAGGCGGCCACCTCTGTGGCATCTTCCCGCCACATGTTGACGATCCCGGTGACCACCGGGAGCGACTCGGTGGCGTCGATCAGTTCCTCGACCTGGCGCAGGTCGCCCTTCGGAGAGCCGCCGACCCACACCGATCCGTAGCCGAGGCCTTCGACCTCTCGGGCCATCTCCGGGGTGGTGTTGCGCAGCATCTGCCAGAAGCCGAATTCGCCGAGCTGCACGGTCACCGTCCTCATCCGGGTTCCAGCCGTTCTAGCCAACACCGCGCCGAAATCCAACCGGCAGGTCCGCGGATCACGTGACGCTGTCGTGACGCTGCCCTGGAACGCTCCACTCCGAGCCGAGGGAGACCAGATGATGCACGTCGACATCACGATGGTGGAGCAGCTTGCTTTCAAGCTCGACTGCGACGCCTTCTACTACATCATAACACGGCCGATGCGTTGCGGCTCGAGATGGACCGGCGGGCGTTCAGTGGAACAACGCCCCGCGGACGACCATCGAGTTCGTGGGATTCCGTGACAACGGCGACTGCATGACAGGGATGTGGGATCGGTCGGACGGCTCGATCGCCACCAGCCGAACCTGGACGTACGTCGTTCATGACGACGAAGTCCTGATCAGGGCAGGTGATGGGTCGACCATCCGTGGCGTGTCTGGGCGAGGATCGTGCGACGCTCGCCATCGGGCCACACACGTACCTGGTTGGACACGGCGGCCTCTGAGCTCCTCAGAGCCAGACCGTCTCCGGGGTTTCCCGTGGCCACCGGATGGGAAGGAGCGTGCTCGTGAGCTCTGAAGGAGGAGCGGATGGATCAACGAGTAAGTGACGTGATGACCGCCAACCCGGTTTCGGTCCCCGACGATGCCGACCTGGTCAGGGTGGCCGAGATCATGCGGGACCGCGACATCGGAGACGTCGTGGTGCGGTCGAACGGGTCGGTCGTCGGGATCATCACCGATCGTGACTTGGTGGTGCGGGGGCTCGCCGAAGGCAATGTCCAGTTGTTGACTGCCCGCTACGTCTGCACCCGCGACCTGACCAGCGTGTGCAGCGAAGACAGCGCCTCCTCGGCCGTGGACCTTATGCGCGAAGGCGATCAGGCGGTTGCCGGTGATCGACGACGGTGAGCTGGTGGGCATCGTCACGATCGGCGACCTGGCCCAGGACCGCGACCCCGACTCGGCCCTCGCCGGCATCAGCCAGGCGCCGCCCAACAACTAATCAACGGGTCCGTCGGGACGGAGGCCGGGCGAGCCGGACGGCGGTGCTGCACTCCCGCCGGCATGGACCGTGCCATCGAAGACAGAAGCGACGATCGACGGCCTGGTGCGCGGTGACGCACGCCGAGCTGGACGAAGTTGTCCACCACGTCGACCCGCCACACGTCTCCGACCGCCTCGAACAGGCGTACCAGGTCCGATACCGGGTGGTAGTGGTGGCGTGGGGTGCCGCTGCCGTCGCGGCTTGGTGTAGTAGGACACGAGCAGCGTGCCCGATGGGGCAACGTGGCCCATCAGGTTCGCCGTCAGCCGGTGCGTTGCTTCAGCGGACAGGTCCTCACGATGCAGGTGCGAGATGGCCCGGCAGAAGACCACATCGAACGGAGCCTCCGTGGGGAAGGCCATCTCGGCGTTGCCTACGTAGAACTCGAGGTGCGGGTACCGGTCGCGGGCGACGGCGACACCACCTTCGGAGAGGTCGATCCCACACACGTCGAAGCCGAGCTCGGAGAACACCGACGTCCAGAATCCGTCACCACAGGCAACGTCCACCAACCTCGGCCTTGCCTCGCGCCGTGCGCCTTCAAGCCGAACGCCTCGACGTAGTGCTGCAGTGTCCATGCCACCCAGCGGGCGCGATCCGTGTCATATCCGAACCCGCCGGAGCGGTAGTGATCGTCGTAGTGGCCCATCGCCGACAAACTCCCCAAGTCTCGAAGCGATCGCGCCGAGAACGCTACCGGCTCCCGACCAAGGTCGACCGACTCGCCTTCCTCAGCGCTCACCGAATCGCGGCCGGCTTGGCCCGGGATGAGGCGGGACACGGGCATCGGCCGCCGGTGACGGCGCCGCTACCTGCGGCGCTCGGAGCGGGCGATGATCGCCCGCTGCGCCACGATGAAGAGGAGGAGCAGCGCCCCGATGATGATCTTCGTCCACGCCTGCTCGGCGCCCATGAACGAGATGGTCGTGATGATCGTCCCGTACACGAGCACCCCGACGAGGGAGCCCAACACGTAGCCGCTACCTCCCGTCAGCAACGTCCCGCCGATGACGACGGCGGCGATGACGTCGAGCTCGGTCCCGATGCCGTTGCGCGGATAGCCCGCACCCGAGTAGGCGGTCAGCACCACACCGGCAAGGCCCCCGCAGAGGCCTGAGATCACGTACACCAACACGGTGGTGCGTGCGACCTTCAGCCCCATCAGGGCGGCGTGGGCGTTTCCTCCGATGGCGTATGTCGTACGACCGAAGCGGGTGAACCCCATCACGTACGCCCCGACCGCCATCACCGCCAGCGCCAGGATGCCGGTGGGAGAGACGTACCACTCCCCGAACCGGATCCTCGTCGACTGCAGCCACAGCACCGCCGTGTCGTCCACCCTGATCGACTCCAGGCTCACGACGAAGGCGAGCCCGCGGGCGAGGAACAGGCCGGCCAGAGAGGCGATGAAGGGTTGGACGTCGAAGAACACGACCAGGACCCCGATGAGGAGGCCGATGAGGGCCCCGACGAGCAGGACGGTCGGCACCGCGACCAGCGGCGACATGCCACCGGCGAGGAGCTTGGCCAGCCAGATCCCGGTGAACGCCATGACCGAGCCCACCGACAGGTCGATGCCACCGGTGATGATCACGAACGTCATGCCGACGGCAAGGATCAGCAGGTAGGCGTTGTCGAGCAGCAGCGAGGACAGGTTGCGTCCGGTGATGAAGTCCCCGCGCAGCAGCACCTCGGCAGCGATGAGGAGGACGATGAGGATGGCGATGGCGGCGAATGTGGGGAGCAGCGTCGACCGCCGGCTGATGAACGTCCGGTACCGCACGGCGAGGCCGGTGGACTCCCGCCCCGTGCCCTCCAGGGTCGTCATCCCGTCGCCTCCATCTCGGCGGTGGTGTCGGTGACGTCATGGGAGCCCGACCGCCGGAAGAGGTTCCTGACCACCTGGTGCAGGCGCGGCGACTGGATCATGACCACGAGAATCACGACGACGGCGAAGAACACCGGGCTCTGGGCCGGTGGGACACCGAGGAAGAGGATCGTCGAGTTGAGCGTCTGGATGATCAGGACGCCCACCACGGAGCCGGCGATGGTGAACTTGCCCACCCATCAGCGAGGTGCCGCCCAACACCACGGCGAGGATGGCGTACAGCTCGATGAACTGGCCGGCGGCGTTGGCGTCGGCCGCCCGGATGTTGGAGGCGTAGATGATGCCGGCGATCCCGGCGAGCACGCCGCTGGCCGCGTAGGCCCACCAGATGATGCCCGCGAGCGCACCCCGGCGAGACGGCTGGCCTCGGGATTGATGCCGACGGCCTCGGTGAGGACCCCGAGTGCGGTGCGCCGCTCGATCAGCGAGATCGCGGTGATGGCCGCCACCGAGATGAAGAAGGCGAACGGCAGGAGCACGTACCCGCTGGAGATGAACTGGAGCGGCGACTGTTGACGGTCGTGATGAAACCGTCCGTGATGAGGAGCTGCCACCCCTGCCCGCCAGCATCAGCACGAGCGTGGCGATGATCGGCTGGATACCCACCACCGAGACGAGAAACCCGTTCCAGACGCCGAGCACGAACCCGATCGCGATTCCGACCGCGATGGCGACGACGACGGTGCCGAGTCTCTGGATCGGCGGCGCCGTCGATGATCGTCAGCGTCGACCGCGCCGGACACGGCCATGACCGCCCCCACCGACAGGTCGATGCCACGGGTGGCGATCACCACCGTCATCCCAAGGGACACGAGCATGAGCGGAGCGCTGTTGCGCAGGATGTCGATGAGCGCGCCGTAGAGCTGGCCGTCGCTGCACGGTGATGCTGACGAACTCGGGGCGGGCGATCGTGTTAAGCACCACCAGCGCGAGCAGCGCCACCAGCGGCCAGAAGAGCCGGTGCTTGACGCCAGCCTCCTCATGCGGTGCTCCCCCACCCTCGTTGGCATGTCGTCGACCACGTCCGTCGATATCGACCTCGCCCGAGTCGAGCTCGCCGATCGCGCTGGCGGTCTCTCATGACGACGATGCGCTGAGCCAGTCGGAGCACCTCTTCGAGCTCGGCGGAGATGAAGATGACGGACAGCCCGCTCTCCGACAGCTCCGCGACCTTCGCCTGGAGGTCGGCCTTGGTGCCGACATCGATGCCGCGGGTCGGCTCGTCCAGGATGAGAGCTCGGGCGCCGTGGCGAGCCATCGGGCGATCAGCACCTTCTGCTGGTTACCCCCCGACAGGTTGCCGGCGACCATGTCGGATCGGCCGGTCGGACGTCGAGTGCCGCCATGTACTCGGACACGACCGACTCCTGTTCGGACGCCGGAGCCTCCGCCATCCCCTGACGCGCCTGGATGCCGAGCACGATGTTCTCGGCGACGGTGAGTTCGCCGACGATGCCCTCGGCGCGGCGATCCTCGGACGAGAAGGCGATGCCATGCCCGATGGCGTGACGGGGAGTGGCCATCTTGGCCGGCTCGCCGTTCACCTCGATGGTGCCCGCAGTCGGCCTGGTCGGCGCCGTACAGCAGCCGGACCAACTCGGTGCGCCCCGAGCCGAGGAGGCCGGCGATGCCGACGATCTCGCCCTCGTAGACGTCGAGGTCGGCCGGCTCGAGCAGGCCGCCGTTTGCGCCGACGTCCGGTCGCCCGAGGACGGGCGTCCCGGTGCGGTCGATTTCGCGCGTCGGCGGTCTGCGGAGATCGCCTCGAGGTCCTTGAGCTCGTGGCCGATCATCTTGGTCACCAGGTCCTCCCGGGGCAAGTCGTCGGCGCAGGAACTCGCCGACCAGCTCGTCCGTTGCGCAGGACCGTGATGCGGTCGGAGATCTCGTAGACCTGGTCGAGGAAGTGGCTCACGAACAGGATGGCCACCCCGCGTCCGCAGGCCCGCGGATCACGGCGAACAGCCGCTCGACCTCACCGCGGTCCAGACTCGAGGTCGGCTCGTCGAGGATGAGAACCTTGGCGTCGAGCACCATCGCCCGACTGATCGCGACGAGCTGCTGAATGGCGATGGAGTGGTTGGCCAGCAGCGACCGGGTGTCGATCGCGATCCCAAGGCTCGCCGAGGTGCTCGGCGGCCTCGCGGTGCAGTGGCCTTCCAGTCGATCCGGCCGGCCGCGGGGCTCGTGGCCGAGCATGACGTTCTCACCCACGGAGAGGTTGGTGCAGAGGTTGAGTTCCTGGTAGACCGTCGAGATGCCGGCTGACTGCGCATCGGCGGTGCTGCGGAAGACGCGGCTGGTCACCGGCCACTTGGATCGACCCGCTGTCGATCGGGTACACGCCGGTCAGCGCCTTGATGAGGGTGGACTTGCCTGCGCCGTTCTCGCCCATCAGCGAGTGAACCTCGCCGCGGCGCAGGTCGAAGTCGACGTTGTCGAGGGCGAGGACGCCCGGGAAAGCGGATGGTGATGCCCCGCATCTCGACGACCGGTGGCCGTTGTCAGCTGGCACGTCACCTCCTCGATCGGCCTGCATCCTCGGAGTCGGTGTCCGACCGGGGCTCGGAGGTTCCGGTCCCCGGCGCGGAGTGCCACGACCTGTCTGCGTCGGTAGACGGTCGATGGATCAGTACGGGCGGGAGTCGATCACCTCGGCGGCCTGTTCCTGCGTGAAGCCTGGTCGGCGACGAAGTAGGCCTTGTCGACACGTCTCTCGTCGGCCAGGACGCACGTCAAGGTCGGCCGCCAGATCACCCAGCAGCGGGTTGCACTCGACGATGTAGTTGATCTTGCCGTCGACGAGAGCCTGCATGCCGTCCTTGACGGCGTCGATGGAGACGATCTTGATGTCCTCGCCCGGCGTGCCGCCGGCGGCCTCGATCGCCTCGATCGCACCCAACGCCATGTCGTCGTTGTGGGCGTACAGCAGGTCGATGCCGTCAACCCCGAACTTCTGGAGGAAGCCCTCCATCACGGTCTTGCCACCGTCGCGGGTGAAGTCACCGGTCTGCGAGGCGATCGTCTCGATGCGCGGTGCCCTCGATGGCCTCGTTGAAGCCCTCGGCGCGGTCGTTGGCCGGGGCCGAACCGGTGGTGCCTTCGAGAACCACCATCTTCGTCGGGGTGTCGCCGAACTCCTCGGCCGCCCACTCACCGGCGGTGACGCCCTCCTTGTGGAAGTCGAGACCGACCCAGGAGGCGTACAGCTCGTCCGAAGCCGTCACGGTGCGGTCCTCGAGGACGACCGGAATGCCGGCGTCTTTCGCCTCCTGGAGCACGTCGTCCCAACCGTCCTCGACGATCGGGGCGATGACGATCGCGTCCACGCCCTGGTTGATGAAACTACGGACCGCAGCGATCTGCGCCGCCGGGTCGTTGTCGGCCGCGTTGAAGACCAGCTCGAAGCCGTTCTCCTCCGAGAACGCCGCCTTCATCGACTCCGTGTTGGCCGTCCGCCAGCCCGACTCCGAGCCGGTCTGGGCGAAGCCGACGACGACCGGCTCGCCCTGCTGCTGCCTCCGCTTCCGGCCGATCCTGTGGCTCGGTACTCGGCGCCGGTATCGGTGCTGCGGTCACCGTGCCGCGGTCGTAGCCGGCGCGTCGGCGTCGTCGTCGCCCCCGCAGGCGGCGACCGCCAGAGCGAACGGCCAGCAGCATCCGAACGGCCCCGTCCACTTCCTCGGTGTCATTGCTCTGCTCCTCATCGGGGTCCCTTTTCGCTCATCCGATGGTGCCGAGTGACTCGCATCCCGCCGGACATCCCCATGTCGTTATCGTTAACGGGAACGCTAACAACATGTGCTCGTGCCCTGTCCACCGGTTCGGAGGTCGCTACTTTCGCCGCCGGGCCAGGCGGTCGCGTTCCAGTGTCATGGCTGCGTCAGCCGGTAGGCGGCGTCGTTCCAGAGCAGCTCCTTGGCGAGCTGCCTGGCGTCGGTCCCCGCATCGATGACGACCAGCTCGACGCCGAGGATCCTGGCGTAGTCCTCGATGTGCTCGACGGTCACCGCCCGGCTGTGACACGAGTGGTGTGAGCCGCCGGCGAGGATCCACGCCTCGGCAGCGCTCGCCAGGTCGGGTTCCGGCTTCCACATCGACCGCGCCACCGGGAGGCCGGCATGCTCGCCGGTGGCGTGACGACCTCGACCTGAGCCACGGCCATGCGGAACCTGCTGACCATGTCGACGACCGACACGTTGACGCTGGGTCCGGGCGGGCGTCGAAGACCAGCCTCACCGGGTCCTCCTTGCCGCCGATCGCCAATGGATGGACCTCACATCGAGGTGTTCCGTCGGCGATCGAAGGGCACACCTCCAGCATGTGCGCACCGAGGGTCAGCGACCGTCTGGATCGAGGTGATAGGTGTAGTCCTCCATGAAGCTTGTGCCGCCGTCGAGGCCGTGGGCCATGACCTTCATCGCCCGCACCATGGCCGCGGTCTTCCAGTCGCCTTCGGCGCCGAACCCGTAGCCGTCGGCCATGAGCCGTTGCGCGGCGATGCCGGTAGCTGCTTCAGGCCGTGGAGGTTCTCGAAGGTGTCGGTGAACGCGACGAAACCTCCCTCCTCGAGGAAGGACGAAGGCCGAGCTCGATGCGGCGGCGTCACGGAGCGACCCCCGCCGGTCACCGTCGCTGCGGAGCTCCGGCGCATGTCGTAGGTGTCGTCGTACTCGGCGCACAGTTCGTCGACCTCGGCGTCGCCGAACTCGGAGATCCGCGTGGTCAGGTCACCCACGCCGTAGCCTTCGACGTCGTATCCGAAGACCCGCTGGAACTCGACCTTGTCCCCCTCCGTGACCGCGACACTGCGCATGTTGTCGCCGAAGCGGGCGATGCGGGCGCCGGCGGCGTCGGCAACGGCGAAGGCGGCACGGGCCCACGAGCCGATCTTCTCGGCGACACGGGGCTCCGACCAGTGGCCGGCGACGATCTTGCGGCCGGGAGCGCAGGCGGCTGGCGATGTAGCCGAACTCGCGATCGCCGTGAGCGGCCTGATGGGCGTTCATGTAGTCGGCGTCGATGGTCGCCCACGGGATGTCGCGGAACGCCTGGGTGTGGAGGTGGAGGTAGGGCTTGTGGAGCTCCTCCAGCCCGCGGATCCACATGCGGCCGGCGAGAACGTGTGCATCCACAGGATGAGCCCGGCGCAACGCCGGTCGGCATTGGCCTCTCGGACCACGTTGGCGATCACCTCGCCCGAGGTCATCACCGGCTTGTCGACGATCCTGAGGGGGATGTGGGGGCTGTCGTTGAGGCCCGACACGATCTGTCTGGCGTTGTCCGCGACCATCGCCAGCACCTCGTCTCCGTAGAGGAGCTGGCTGCCGGTGACGAACCAGAGTTCCGAGCCTCCTGGGTCGATCATGGCTTCCCCTGTCCGTAGTAGGCGTCGGTGCCGTGCTTTCGCTCGTGGTGTTTGGCCAGGATCCAGCCTTCGAGAGGGTCGGGCGGCACGCCGGTAAGCGCACCGGTGAGCAGCGGCCATGCGAGCGCAGGCCTCCAGCGCCACCGCGTTGTCGACGGCGGTGGAGGCATCGTCGCCCCAGACGAATGGTCCATGGCCGGCGGCGAGCACCGCCGGGACATGGCGGGGGTCGATGTGGTGCGTGCGGAAGTGCTCCACGATCACCCGACCTGTATTGGCTTCGTACTCGTCGGCGACCTCGTCGGCGCGCAGCGGCCGGGTGACCGGCACCGCTCCGTCGAAGTGGTCGGCGTGCGTGGTGCCCAGACACTCCAGGGGCATCCGCGCCTGGGCGAACGCGGTCGCATGAGGGCTGTGGACGTGCACCATGCCGCCGACGCCGGGGAACTCCCGGTACAGCTCGAGGTGGGTGGGCGTGTCGATCGACGGCCGCAGCTCTCCGGCGACGACGTCACCGGAGAGGTCGAGCACGACGAGTCGGCGGGAGTCATGTGCGGCGTAAGGGACGCCGCTCGGCTTGATGGCGATGAGGTCCCGTCCCGCCCGCTCACGTTGCCCCAGGTGAGCGTGACCAGACCGCTCCTCCGGAAGGCGTGCGTTCTGAGCAGCACACGTACTCGCGGAGACGCGAGATGGCGGTCACCCGGTCACCTCGTCCCGGATCGATGGAGAGCCTTCATCACGCCGTAGAGGTCCCGTGCACCGGGCCGGCCGAACGCGTCGTGCAGGTCTCGGTACAGCTCGTAGAGCTCGGCGTAGACGGCGACCGCAGCCGGGTCCGGGTCGACCACACGCTCGGGTGCGGGGACCATCGCCGCCTGGGCCTGCTCGGTGGACGGGTGCACACCGGCGGCGACGCTGGCGAGGATGGCGGCGCCGACGGCGCAGGTCTGCGACGTCCCCGCGAGCTCGATCGCTGCGCCCGGTGACATCGGCGTAGATCCGGACGACAGGTCGCTCTTCTTGGCGATGCCCCCGCGTCAGCACGATCCGATCGGATGGGCACGCCGTTGGCCTCGAACTGCTCGATGATGCGCTGGGCGCCGAACGCGGTGGACTCGACGAGCGCCCGGTAGAACTCGGCGGGCGTGGTCGACAGCGTCATCCCGACCATGCTCCCGAGAGCAGGGGATCGACGAGGACGGACCGGTTGCCGTTGTGCCAGTCGAGGCCGAGCAGGCCACACGCGCCGGGCCGAGCTGCGCGGCCTCGGCGTCAGCTCGTGCGAGCTGCGCCCCGGTGCCGTACTGCGCCGGTGCGAGGGTGGCACGAACCAGTTGAAGATGTCGCCCACCGCCGATTGCCGGCCTCGAGACCGTACATGCCGGGCATGATCGAGTCGGGGACGATGCCGCACAGACCGGGGATGGCGGCCAGCTTCTGCGAGAGCGCGCCGCATCATGTCGCAGGTGCTGGTGCCGATGATCTTCACCAGCGTGCCCTGGCCACGCCCGGCGCCAACGGCGCCGATGTGGGCGTCGAACGCACCGGCGGCGACGGTGATACCGGCTTCCAGACCCAGCTCCTCGGCGAGCTCGCCGGTCAGACCTCCGATGGACGTGTCGGCGGCCTGCGCCACGGTCGAGTAGCGGAAGCTGCCCATCCCGGGCTCGATGCCGTCGAGGAAGGCGACCGACGGCAGTCCACCCCACTCCTCGTCGTACATCGCCTTGTGGCCGGCGGGGCAGATTCCACGGGCCATGGTGGCCGGGTCCAGCCGTCCCGCCAGATATCCGGGAACGAAGTCGGCGAGCTCGACCCATCCGTGCGCCGCCTCGCGGACGTCGCGGTCGGCGCTACGCAGGAAGTGAGCAACTTCGCCCAGTACCACTCACTCGAGTAGGTGTCGCCGCACGGCCCCAGGTAAGGAAGCCCGTCGCGGAGCACCTTCTCGTTGATCTCTCCCGTCTCGACGTGGGATGTGTGGTCCTTCCACAGCCAGGTCAGGGCGTCGACGTCGTCGGCGAAGCGCTCCTGCAGCGCCAGGGGGATCCCTTGGGCGTCCACCGGTATCGGGCTCGAACCGGTCGTGTCCACCCCGATACCGACCACGCGGGCGGCGATCGAAGCCGTTCGCCTCGGCGGCCGCCAGACAGCGTTGCACCGAGAGGCGGAGGCCGTCCACATAGTCTTGCGGCGACGGCGGGCGAGATGGCGGTTCCCCGACACGGTCACCGCACCGTCGGTGCCGTGGCGGTAGACGTACTCTCCTTCGCCCAGTTCGTCGCCGCTGACGGTGTCGACGACCACGGCGCGGACGCTCGCCGTCCCGTAGTCGATGCCGATCGTCGCCGGGTCCGTCGCTCCCATCGTCCTGAACCTTCCGTAGGCGGCTCGGTACTGTTAATGCTCCCGTTAACGATAACATCTCAACACAAATCGGGTAGGCTGACAATGCCGTTCCTCTCAGAGCGGTTCAGCCGACGGAGAAGCGGGGATGGTGGAGCCGCACCACAGAGTCACCATCAAGGACGTGGCGGCGTACTGCGGAGTGTCGACGCAGACGGTGTCCCGGGTCATGAACGACCGCCCCGACGTCGCCGCCGAGACGAGAGAGCGGGTCGAGAGGGCCATCGCCGTGCTCGGCTACCGGCCCAGTGCCGTTGCTCGGACACTGGTGGCTAGGCGCAGCAACGCCATCGGCGTTCTCCTCGCCGGGACGGGATACACCGGCACCGTGCTCACCCTGCAAGGCATCGTCGACGAGTCGGTCAACCTCGGGCTCACCGTGCTGATCGCCGAGCTACCCGAAGGGGACAGCCTCGACGATCCCCGTCCTGCGATCTCCGCCCTGGTCGAGCGCCACGTCGACGGCATCATCATGTCGGTTCCTGCCATCGGCCATGCGGTCGACCGCATCAAGGCGGTGCTTCCCGAGCATCGAGAGCCGGTGGTGTTCGTCAAGGTGGGTGTGTCCGAGCGGCACTCCAGCGTGTTCATCGACAACGTCGCCGCCGTTGAGGAAGTCATCGATCATCTCGTGTCGATCGGCAGAACCCGCATCGCCCACATCTCCGGTCCGTCCAACTGGCATGAAGCACGCGACCGCCGCCGGGTTGGGAGGGGAGGCTGGCGGTTCACGGCTTGGAGACGGAGGAGGCCATGTGCGAGGAGGGCGACTGGTCTCCTCGTAGCGGAGCCATCGCCATGAGAGCCCTTCTCGACCGCGTCCCGGATCTCGACGCCGTGGTGGCCGCCAACGACAGGATGGCGCTCGGGGCGATGCACACCCTCCGGGCTCGAGGACTCCGCATTCCCGAGGACGTGGCGATCACCGGATTCGATGACATCGACGAGGCCGCGTGGCTCACTCCACCGCTCACCTCGGTAGCGCAGCCCCTCGCCGAGATGGGCAGGCAGGCCGTCCGCAGGCTGCGGGCGGAGTTCGACGGCAACACGTCACCGCCCGTCGCCATCACGCTGAGCGCCGAACTGATGATCCGCCAGAGCACGATCGGCGTTCCCCCACCTCGGTGACGGGCCCTGAAGTCGACGACGCGAGCCACCGGCTGAAGTGGTGAGCCTACGTAGGCGTAGTGGACATCTCGGAAACCATTGAGACCCAACGGTGTCCGGCCGGAATCGGTGGGGCTCGAGGGGAGGTCAGGGGCGGGGTCGAACGGCCGGACCTCCGGTTTTCCAGCCGGGCACTCGGTTATCCGAAACCCGTTGATATCAAAGGGTCTGTTGACCATGGATCGGACCGGACGGCGGAGATCTACAACGTGAACGCCGACGGGAAGATCACCCACCGCCGGCCGTTCTCGGACGTCACACCCAGGCCATCATCGACTACTTCGGATCGCCGGGCTGAGCCGCTGCCCCTGATGGCACCGGCGTCGAGCTGAACAGCTCGTAGCCGTCGAAGAAGCATTCGAGGAACCGGCCCTCGGATATGTCGGTGAGGGTAACCCAGTCATCCCGGCCGTCGAGGCGGCCGATCTGAGAGCCGTGGCAGGCGAGGGCCGCCCGCTTGGTCGCCGCCAGGTCGCCGATGGGAACGGCCCAGTCGAACTCGCTCCACGCCGGCAGAAGCGCCAGCGACCGGCGCCATTGGCCCGGGGTCAGCCGGCCCCGTCGGTTGCGGGCGACATCGGACCACCGCACCCATGGCCAGTGGTTCCACAGCCAGACGGGGTACTGCCGTACCTGAGGTTGCGGGTGAGCTCCCCGCACCGCGGCGGCCACGACCCGGAACGCGGCGGCGTGGTCGCGGTGTGGCTCGGTGGCGGCGGTCACCAGCACCTCGATGGGCCGGCGTTCGGCCAGGATCTCTCCCAGGGCGGAGCCGGCATCGTCGACGTGGCGGGCGAGTCGGCCGTCGGGTCGGTCGAGGAAGGTCACCGCATCCTCGGCGACCCCGAGTCTGGCGCATGCGGCCAACCCTTCTTGACGCCGGAGGGCGCGAGCCGATCGGATCCGAACTGGGGGTGGGAGGCGGCGCCGTCGGTGAGGAAAACGACCGCCACCTCGGCGCCGAGACGTCGCTTAGCCGCGATCAACACGCCACACCCCAGGGTTTCGTCGTCGGGGTGAGGCGCCACCACGACCGTGGGCACCATCAACTCGGTCGGCGACGCCACCGTCGCCCGGCGCGCCAGCACCGCCTTGGCCACCCTCCGGGCCACCGATCCACTCATCGTCTCCCTCTCGGTCGAAGGCTCATTCAACCGGCTGACCGGCGGCGAGCGGCCACCACCTCCTCGTACAGGTGCGCCAGACGTGCCACCTGGACGCCGAGGTTGAAGTCGGCGACGACCCGGGCCCGACCTCGCGCCGCCATCGTCCGCGCCATGTCGACGTCATCCAGGATCGCACTGACCGCGGCGGCGAACTCGTCGGGATCCGTCGGGTCGACCAGGAAACCGGTTACCCCGTCTTCGACGTACTCGGCGGTCACCGGGAGCCGGGACGCCACCACCGGGGTGCCGGCGGCCATCGCCTCGAGAGGGGCCAGCCCCAATCCTTCCACCCTGCTGGGGAACACCAGGACATCGGCGAGTTGGAGCAGCGGCACCACGTCGTCGACCCAACCCAACAGCCTGAAGTGCTCGCCGAGCCTGTGTGCTTCCAACGATTCGGCCAGCTGGCGGCGCGTCGGGCCGTCGCCGCAGACGACCAGCACGCTGTCGGGGGCCTGGCGCCGGACGAGGTCCATCATCGGGACCAACGTCTCGGTCCGCTTCAGCGGCACCAGCCTGCCGACGTACAGGACAATTCGCCGGCCTTCGAGCTGGAGCCGGTCGGCCAGGGCGGCCAACTCGGCTTCACCGGCGGGCGTGCCGAAACGCTTGACGTCGACGCCGTTGTGGAGCACGACCAGCGGACACGACACCATCGGGGCGTATTGGTCGGCGACGGCCTGGGACACCGCGACGGCCCGAGACACACCGCGGTTGTAGGCGAGGCGGAAGTGCATGCGCCGCCTCAGCCCCCGGTACCCGGCTCGAGTCGCAGTGGGCCAGAACCCGTGGATGTGGGTGACCTTCGGGACGCCGGCGAGCCGCGCCGCCGGGTGACCCACCAGCTTGGGGAGCATCTCGTGGGTGTGGACCAGGTCGACACCCGTAGCGCGGATTCGGCGTGCGATGTCGATGACGGTGAGCGGCGACCGGCCCGGCCGGTGGTCGAGGAACGTGGTCTCCATGCCGGCGGCCCGATAGGGACCGACCATGTCGTGAGGGGGACGCAGGTACACCAGGCTCATCTCGACGTTATGGGCTGGCATCCGCCGGGCGAGCTCGACGATGAGGCGCGGCCCGCCGCCGTCGGCGAGGTTTAGCTGCACATGAAGCACCCTGATCAGGCCGCTCATTGCGGACCCCCCATCTCCCTCGATGTCAGAGTAGCCAACCGACCAGGATCTGGGTCGAGACTCACATCTGCGAAGCCGGTTGCCTAGCCTTCACCGCCACCGTCGGGGAGGTCGCGGTGCCGGTGACGCGGATCGGTTCGTACAACGTCGAGAACATGTTCGACCGGGCCAAGGCGATGAACCACGAGTCCTGGGAGGTGAGCGGCCCGCTCCTCGCCGCCCACAGCGCGGCTCAACGAGTTGATCCGGGCCGACATCTAAGACCAGCCGACGAAGGACGAGATGCTCGGCCTGCTCGACAAGCTCGACCTGCTCCGCTCCGGGGCCGCACAAGGACGAGGAGCGCGCGAAACGCTGCGAAATACCGAGTGAGGTCGTAGGTGGAGCCGAAGCCGGAAAGCATTGCCACAACGGTTTGCGGGGCGGGATCGTTGTGGCGCTTGGGGTGGTCAGGGGCGGGGTCGAACCGCCGACCTCCGGTTTTTCAGACCGGCGCTCTACCAGCTGAGCTACCTGACCGGGTTCGGAGGGCTCCCTCCGGGGATATGGGCGGGAGCGACGGGATTTGAACCCGCGACCTCCGGCTTGACAGGCCGGCGTGAACTCCAGGCTTCACCACGCCCCCATGGCGTCGACCCGCGGTCGGTCCGGGTCAGCGGGAAGTATAGGCGGCACCCGCCCGATGCCCGCAGGGCCGGTCGCCTCAGACCGGCGACCAGACCACCCAGGCACCCTCGGTGACGAACGTGCTCTCGCCGCTCTCGACGTCGTAGCGCCAGATGCCCTCCCGGTCGTCCATCTCCCCGGGAAAGGCGAACGAACCACTGTCGGGGGACCACAGCGTCATGCTGCGGGCGTACTGGTCGTGGAACGGCATGTAGTCCTCGACCCAGTGCGGCGACGGGGCGAACTCGGGCCCCTCCACGAGGCCGTCCTCCTCCGACCAGACCGACCAGCGGACCCGTCCCGGCGCCGGGCCCATTCCCATCACCAGCAGCTTCTCGCCGTCGGGGCTCCACATGAACACCGCCACCGGCTCGCTGGTCACCTCGGTGACGGTCCCGTCGGCGAGGTCGACGACCGAGAGCGTGTTGGGCTCCAGCATCTCCTGGACCAGCGCCGCCGAAACGGCATCGGGACCCCCCGGGAGCAGGCTGAACACCGCCAGGCGCTCGCCGGCGGGGTCGGCGACGAACGACACCAGGCCGTCGGTTCGGGCGATGACCTCGGTGTCGCCGCTCCTCGTCGGCGAGGACGATCTCGCTGGCGGTCCCATCGTCGCCGCCTGAGATGGTGAGGATGCCCTGGTCGATCCACTGCGGGGCCTGGTAGATCCCCGGGTCCACACCGACCTCGTCGATCTCGCCGTCGAGGTCGATGAAGTCGAAGCGATCTCTCCCGACATGGCTGGCCACCCGTTCCCCGTCGGGCCGCCAGTCGAAGTAGTAGGAGCTCCCGGTGTCGAGCGTGGAGATGGTGACACCGTCTTCTTCGATGGTGGCGGTCTCGAAGGCGAGCCCGGAGCCGTCGTTGCGCAGCAGCCCGAGCCGGTCGCCCACCGGCGCCCACGACAGGTAGAACGGGTTGGCCTCGACCTCGGTCAACGAGACCTCGCCCGAGGCGACATCGGCGACCGCCAGGGCGAAGCTCGAGCTACTCGTCGATCCCCAGGCGATCCGGGTGGCGTCGGGGGACCACACCGGCTGGAAGGCGGACGTGCCCTCCTCACTGAGCACGGTCAGGTCGGAGCCGTCCGGTTCGACGGTGACCACCCGGCCCTCTCGGTCGACCACGACCAGCCGGTCCACCGGCGCCGAATCCCCACCGGAACAGGCGGCGACCAGAGCCAGCGCCAGCACCGCGGCCAACCTTCGCATCATCCCTCCCGGCTCGGAGCCTACCGACCGGCGCCTCTGGCATCGGGGGCGCGGCCGATCCGGCAGCCGCCGAGGGTACGGGGCGGCGCGACGATCCGGTTCGGGCGGTGGCCGGCGCGCCGGGAACGCAGCGTCGATGCGGCGGTCATGGCCCCCGGCAAGAGGCGCCTGCGTACACTCGCCGGACATGGCGCAGACGTTCTCCGAGGCGTTCGCCGACGCCGGGCCCCGGCCCCACTACGTCGCCCTGCTGCGCCGCCTCGACGAGATCGGGCCGGAGGAGCTCAACGAGCGGGCCAAGCGCATCGACTCGATCTTCCGCGCCACAGGGATCACCTTCGCCGTCGCCGGCCGCGAGGAGGGGCTGGAGCGGACCTGGCCGATGGACATCGTCCCGAGGATCATCCCGGCGCACGAGTGGGACGTGATCGAGGCCGGGCTGATCCAGCGGGTCGACGCCCTCAACCGGTTCCTCGACGACCTCTACGTCGGCGGGCAGGAGATCATCGGCGACGGGATCATCCCCCGCTGGCTGGTCGAGTCGGCCGACGGCTACCTGCGTGAGGCCCACGGCATCCCGGCCACCAAGGGCGCCCGGTGCGTGGTCGCCGGCATCGACCTGGTGCGCGACGCCGAGGGGACGTACCGGGTGCTCGAGGACAACCTCCGGGTCCCCAGCGGGGTCTCCTACGTGCTGGAGAACCGGGTGGCGATGAAGCGGGTGCTCCCCACCGCCTTCGCCCACCACGCGGTGCGCCCGGTGAACCACTACGGCAAGCTGCTGCTCGAGGCGCTCACCAGCATCGCCCCACCCGCCGCCGGCGACCCCACCGTGGTCGTGCTCACCCCCGGGGTGGCCAACTCCGCCTACTTCGAGCACGCCTTCCTCGCCCGGCAGATGGGGGTCGAGCTGGTCGAGGGCCGCGACCTCGTCGTCGAGGACCACGTCGTCTACCTCCGCACCACGGAGGGTCTGTCCCGGGTCGATGTCGTCTACCGGCGGGTCGGTGACGAGTTCCTCGACCCGGTGGTGTTCCGACCCGACTCGATGCTCGGGGTGCCCGGGCTGATGGCGGCGGCGCGGGCCAACAACGTCACCATCGCCAACGCCGTCGGCAACGGCGCCGCCGACGACAAGGCCGTCTACGCCTACGTCCCCGACATGATCCGCTACTACCTGGGAGTCGAGCCGATCCTCCCCAACGTGACCACATATCTGCCATGGGATCCCGACCAGCGGGAGATGGTGCTCGACCGGCTCGACCAGCTGGTGGTGAAGCCGGTGGCCGAGTCCGGCGGGTACGGCATCGTCATCGGGTCGCAGGCGTCCGACCAGGAGCTCGCCGAGGTCGCCGCCGCCGTCTCCGCCAACCCGCGGGGCTACGTGGCCCAGGAGGTCGTCCAGCTGTCCACCTCCCCGACGCTGGTCGACGGGGTGCTCCAGCCCCGCCACGTCGACCTGCGGCCCTTCGTGCTCAGCGGGGAGCGGATCGAGGTGATCCCCGGCGGTCTCACCAGGGTCGCCCTGCCCGAGGGCTCGCTCATCGTCAACTCGTCACAGGGCGGCGGCTCCAAGGACACCTGGGTGCTCGACCACGCAGGGTCGCCGCCGGGAAGCCCGCGGCGGGATGAGCCCGATGCCGAGGAGGTAGCCCGTGCTGGCCCGGCACGCTGAGGACCTCTATTGGATGGGTCGCTACATCGAGCGGGCCGAGGACACCGCCCGGCTGCTCGACGTGACCTACCACAACATGCTGGAGGTGGCGCCCGGCGAGGCGACCGCCGGTTGGGGTGAGCTGCTCCAGGTGCTCTTCGTGGACAGCGGCTTCGACGGCGACGTCACCGACTCGCAGGCGGTGACCCACTACGTGGTGCTCGACCCGGACAACGCCGCCTCGATCCGGTCGTCGGTGAGGCGGGGCCGGCACAACGCCCGGGGCCTGCGCGACCGGATCTCCACCGAGCTGTGGGAGTCGATGAACTCCTTCTACCTCGAGCTGAACGCCCGGGACGTGCGCGCCGAGCTGGCCCGCCACCCCTACGAGGTGTACCGGTGGGTGCGCAACCAGTGCCAGCTCCTGTCCGGCGTCGCCTCCGAGACCATGCCCCGCGACGACGGCTACCGGTTCCTCGTCCTGGGCAGGTGGCTGGAGCGGGCCGAGATGACCTGCCGCCTGCTGGCGGTGCGCTACAAGGCGCTCGGCGGCACCCGGGAGATGGAGTTCCACTGGTGGGCGGGCCTGCTCAGCTCGGTGTCGGCGTTCGAGGCCTACCTCAAAGAGCACCGGGCCTCGGTCGACCCGGCCCGGGTCCTCGAGTTCCTGCTGCTGTCACCCGGGTTCCCCCGCAGCATCCTGTTCTGCCTGCGCGCCACCGAACAGCAACTCGACACGCTGATCCCGGCTGAGCAGAGGGTGAGTGCCCAGCGGCTCCTGGGAAGGGTGCGCGCCGGGGTCGAGTACTGCGATGTCGAGGACCTGGTGGTCGAGGGGCTGGGTGAGTTCCTCGACCACCTGCAGGTGGACATCTGGAAGGTGGGTGAGGCGATCGACGCCCACTTCTTCCGCCATGGCGCCGATCTCGACCTCCACGCCTACATGTCGACGTGAGCCGCCCGAAGGCGAGGCACCGGTGAGTGGAATGCGCCTGGAGATCCGCTACGTCACCGACTTCCAGTACCCCGAGCGGGTGCGGGAATCGCACAACGTGCTGCGCGCCCGGCCGGCCACCGACGCCCACCAACGGTTGATCTCCTATCGGGCCACCGTCCATCCCACCGCCCGGGTCTTCTCATACGTCGACTATTGGGGCACGTGGGTCGATGTGTTCGGGGTCCGCCGGCCGCACGAGCGGCTGATCATCGCCGCCGACTCGGTGGTGGAGGTGGCGGAGCGCCCGGGGCCGGACGCCTCGTACCCGTTTGCGGCGTACCTCTCCGAGGAGGTGCGCACCGCCAACTGGGCCTACCTGCAACCCAGTCGGCATGCCGGCTTCGGCGTGGCGACGCAGTCGTTGACGCGGGACGCCGTCGCCGGGGTGGACGACGGGCTGGAGGCGGTGGTCGCCATCCACGACGCGGTCCGGGGCGCCCTGGAGTACACGAGCGGGGCGACGTACGTCGGGATGGACCTGGCCGAGGTGGTCGCCGCCGGCAAGGGGGTGTGCCAGGACTACGCCCACCTGGCGCTCGCCCTGTACCGGACCGCCGGGATCCCGGCGCGCTACGTCTCCGGCTACCTCTATTCCGAGGACCAGTCGTCGGGCGCCGCCCCGGACAGCGCCGAGATCGGGGTGCAGACCCACGCCTGGGTCGAGGTGCTGGTGCCGGGGTGGGGGTGGTGGGGGATCGACCCGACCAACGCCACGCCGGTGTCGTCGCGGCACGCCAAGATCGGCCACGGCCGCGACTACGACGACGTGATGCCGCTGCGGGGCACCTATCACGGGGAACCGGAGCATGTCCTCGACGTCGCGGTGCGCATCAGCAGAGAGACGCTCTCCGCCTTTCAGCAGGCCCAGGCGCAACAGCAGTAGTCACCCCGGCTCTCGCATCCCCGTGACCTTTCCCCTCCCCAGGATGGCGTTCCCTCCCAAGGATGCCTTTCCCGGGCGGGCCGTCCCTCCCAGGATGGGGAGGGGGCCGCCGTCAGGCGGCGGGGAGGGGTGTTCCAGCGAGATCACCTGACCGAGCCCGAAGCGTCGCCGACATCCCCACCCCGAGGTCGGTGGCCTTGAACCGTCGCCGCCTCTGCGATATGCAGCAGGGATGGACGTCGACGACCGTGAGTGGATCGTGACTCGAGCCGCCGAGCTGCGTGGGGCGATGCCCGACGCCGAGGTCATTCTGTGGAGCCACCTGCGACGGCGGGCTCTCGACGGGTACCGGTTCCGCCGCCAGTACATCGTTGGGCGGGTGATTCTCGACTTCTACTGCCCGCAGCGGCGGCTCGCCATCGAGGTGGACGGACCGACCCACGACCCCACCGACGACGGACAAAGGGACGCGTGGCTGGCAACCAGGGGGATCCGGGTACTGCGTGTCGGCAACGACGACGTGTACCGGCACCTCGATGCTGTGTTGGCCGACATCAGGGTCGCCCTGATGGTTCAGCCGGGGAAACGTCCCCGGAACCGGCGGGAACGGTGAGCTTCAGCGGAAGGCGAGTACCCCTCCCCGGCCACTACGTGGCCACCCCTCCCCATCCTGGGGAGGGGAAACCGCGTTCCGGGGAGGGGAAACCCACTCTCGGGGACGGGGCACCCGTTCCGGGCCGACCGGGAGGGCGACGCGGGTTGGCGGCGGCGGATACGATGCGGGCTGCCCGCCATCGTGGAGGATCCTCAGTGCCGGACGGTCACCAAGCCCTGGAGAACCTGCTCAGCGAGGACCGGCTCTTCCCGCCATCCCCCGAGTTCACCGCCACGGCCAATGCCCAGCCCGGCATCCACGAGACGCGCCGAAGCGGACTGGCAGGGCTTCTGGCGGGACCAGGCCCTGGAGCGGATCACCTGGTTCTCCGAGCCGACGGTCACCCTGGACGACTCCAACCCGCCCTTCTTCAAGTGGTTCACCGACGGCGAGCTGAACCTGGCTCACAACTGCCTCGACCGTCATCTCGCCGCCGGCGGCGACAAGGTGGCCTATCACTGGGTGGGAGAGCCGGGTGACACCCGCACCATCACCTACGCCGACCTCCATGCCGAGGTGGGGCGGTTCGCCAACGCCCTCAAGTCGCTCGGGGTGGCCAAGGGCGACCGCGTCGCCATCTATCTGGGGATGATCCCCGAGCTGCCGGTGGCGATGCTGGCCTGCGCCCGGATCGGGGCCGTCCACTCGGTGGTGTTCGGCGGGTTCTCCTCCGACTCGCTGGCCGACCGCATCGACGACGCCCAGGCCAGGGTGCTGGTGACCTCCGACGGGGCATGGCGACGGGGCGCCGTCGTGCCCCTCAAGGCGGCGGCCGACGTCGCCGTGGCCCGCTGCCCGTCGATCGAGCACGTCGTCGTGGTGCGGCGGACCGGCAACGACACCGAGATGGACGAGGGCCGCGACCTCTGGTACCACGACCTGGTCCCCGGCCAACCGGTCGAGTGCCCCGCCGAGCCGATGAACGCCGAGGACCCGCTCTACATCCTCTACACCTCGGGCACCACCGGCCGGCCCAAGGGGATCGTCCACACCCAGGGCGGCTACCTGCTGGGCACCATGGTCACCCACCACTACGTGTTCGACATCAAGCCCGACGACGTGTACTGGTGCGGGGCCGACATCGGCTGGGTGACCGGCCACTCGTACATCGTGTACGGGCCGCTGGCCAACCACACCACCGGGGTGATCTACGAGGGCGCCCCCAACCACCCCGACCTCGACCGGCTGTGGAGCATCATCGCCGAGTACGGAGTCACCATCTTCTACACGGCGCCGACGGCGATCCGGGCGTTCATGAAGTGGGGCGACGAGTACCCGGCCCGCCACGACATGAGCTCGCTGCGGCTGCTGGGGACGGTGGGCGAGCCGATCAACCCGGAGGCCTGGATGTGGTACCACGAGCACATCGGCGGCGGCCGGGTACCGATCGTCGACACCTGGTGGCAGACCGAGACCGGGGCGATCATGATCACCCCGCTGCCCGGGGTCGTCGCCACCAAACCGGGGTCGGCCACCAAGCCGTTCCCCGGGATCTCCGCCGACGTCGTCGACGACGACGGCAACCCGGTGCCACTCGGCGGAGGTGGGTTCCTGGTGCTCCGCCGCCCGTGGCCGTCGATGTTGCGCACGGTCTACGGCGACGACCAGCGCTACATCGACACCTACTGGACGCGGTTCCCCGGCGCCTACTTCCCCGGAGACGGGTGCAAGCGGGACGAGGACGGCTACTTCTGGCTGCTCGGCCGGGTGGACGACATCATGCTGATCAGCGGGCACAACATCTCCACCACCGAGGTGGAGTCGGCCCTGGTCTCCCACCCGTCGGTCGCCGAGGCGGCGGTGGTGGGGCGCAAGGACGACCTCACCGGCCAGGCCATCGCCGCCTTCGTCACGTTGCGGGCGGGGAACACCGGCAACGAGGACCTGATCCGGGAGTTGCGCGACCACGTGTCGGCCAGCATCGGGCCCATCGCCAAGCCGGCCAGCATCGTGTTCACCGACGACCTGCCGAAGACCCGATCGGGCAAGATCATGCGCCGCCTGCTCAAGGACATCTCCGAGCACCGCCAGCTCGGCGACGTCACCACCCTGGCCAACGCCGATATCGTCGATGAGATCGCCAAGCAGGCGGCGGCGTCGAGCGACGACTGAGCCGTCGCCCGGCGGCCGATGGGTCTGATCGAAGAGGTTCGCGCCGAGTGCGAGCCCTCGACGCCGGCGATCTCCCGCTAGGCCTCGACGCCGATGATGATCCGGTTGGTGGCGACGTTCTCCCGGTATGAGCGGCGGACTTGCGGGTCGCCCAACCGCGACGAGGTCTCCTCGATGTGCTCTCTGGCCATATCGGTGACGTCTGCCGCCGCGGCGGCATCTCCTTGGGCATCCAGGACCTGCCGGCACGCCAGCAAGCGCATCCACCGGATCCTCGATGCCGCCGGCGCCGGTATGCCGGATGTGGGCGACGACTTCATCGACCAGGCTCCGCGCCTCGTCCTCCCTTCCCAGGGCGTGCAGGGTCACGGCGAACCCTGCCTTCGCCTCGACCTCCCGTCCCCGGTTGTCGAGCTCTGCGTGGAGCTCGAGCGCCCGCCGGTACGCCGCTTCGGCCTCCTCGAAGCGCCCCTCCCCGAACGACAAGTGGCCCAGCCGGGCCAGGGCGGCGGCGTTCTCGGTGGGGAGGCTGGCGGCGGTTGCGGTGGCCACCGCCTGCTCGGCCAGCGACCGGGCCTTGGGGGTGTCGCCGGACGCCTCGGCCAGATCGGCGAGCATCTCGAGAACCTGGGCCTCACCCTGCTGGTCACCCTCCTCGACGAACAGGCGGCGTGACTCCGAGAGCCGGGCCTCCGCTTCATCGAACCGTCCGGTGCGCAGCGCGATGAAGCCGCAACCTTGGTGGGACGACGCCTCGCCCTCGAGGTCGTCGATCTGAAGGGCGATCTCCAAGGTGCGGGCGAAGGCGTCGGTGGCGGCGTCGTAGTCGTGCTGGGCCAGCGCCACCAGGGCCACGTTGTTGAGCACGCGGTTCTCGCCGAGAAGGTCGCCCATGGCCCGCTTGGCGGCCAGGGCCTGGTCGAAGCTGGACCGGGCGGTGGCGTAGTCCCCACGGTCGAAGGCGAGGATGCCCGTGCTGTTGAGCACCCGGCTCAGCCCGCTCCGGCCGGAGACGAGCCGCCAGCGCCGGGCGCTCTCCCGGTAGTCGGCTTCGGCCTCGTCCCACCGGCCGGTGAGGTGATGGGCCACGCCCCGGTTGTGCTGGGCGTTGGCCGCCAGGGTCTCGTGGCCGCCGGAGACGGCGAGGTCGAGCGCCTCGGTCAGCACGGGCAGGGCCTCGGTGGGGTTGCCCTGATGCCACAGCGCGATTCCCAGCGCGAGCAGGGCGCGCGCCACCAGCTCGGGGTCGTCGAGACGCCGCGCCATCTCGGCGGCTTCCTGGGCATGGGCCTCGGCATCGGCCTGCCTGCCGGTGTCGGTGGCCTGCTCGGCGCGCGCGTAGGGCGACATCGATCCGCTTGCGATCGTCGGCAAGGCGGTCGGCCAGCCGTGCCAGGGCGTCGAGATCCTCGGTCTCCGCGGCTCGATCCCCGAGGATGCCGTGGATCTCCTGGCGGGTCCCGGCCACCTCGTATCGCAGCTCGAGGTCGTCTTCGTCCGTCAGCCCCTCGGCCTTCTCCAGCAGCGCCAGGGCCTCGGTGTTGGCATAGCGGCCGGCGGCCGACCTTCCCGCCCGCAGGTACCAGGTGGCGGCCTCGCCGGCCTGTCCGGCTTCGTCGTGGTGGGCGGCGACGAGGGCGGCGAACTCGTCGGCGCGGGCGGTGGCCTCGACGACGGCGCTCAGCCAGGCTGCTGCCCTGGCGTGGTAGTCCCGCCGCACCCGGCGCAGCACCGACCCATAGGCCACCTCGCGCAGCACGGCATGCTTGAAGACGTACTCGTCGGCGTCGGCGATGCTCGACATCTCCCTTCCGTACACGAGCTCGCGGGTGCGGAGCTCGGTCAGGGGGCCGGCGACGTCGCCGCCGTCCCCCAGCGCCGCCACCGCCCGGTCCCAGAAGCTGCGCCCGATGACGGCGGCACGGTGCAGCACGGACTTCTCCTCGGGGTCGAGCACGTCGATCCTCGCCTGCAGGACACCGACGAGCGTCTCCGGGACCCGGACCGTGGTGAGCCGGTCGTGGGCCACGCTCCAGGCGTCGGTGCCCTTCACCACGACCCCGTCCTCGATGAGCATCTTCACCAGCTCCTCGACGTGGAAGGGATTCCCCTCGGCGGTGCCGGCCACGGTGTCGCGCAGGTCGTCGGGGAGGTCGGGTACCTCCCGCAGGATGTCCACGACCAGGCGCCGGCTGTCCCGGGCGCTCAGCGGGAGCAGGTCGACCCTCCGGTGGCGCCGCTCGCCGGCCTGCCACGAGGGGCGTCGGGCATGGAGGGCGGGTCGGGCGCCGCACACCACCAGGATCCGCGCCTCCACGGGCTCGGTCACCAAGCTTGCGGCCAGATCGAGCGAGGCGTCGTCCGCCCAGTGGATGTCGTCGAGGACGATCACCACCGGGTCTCCGGCTGCGAGCTGGTGCACCCACTCGGTGAAGGCGGCCATCCCCTGCTCCCTGGCCGCCTGCGGCTCAAGGTCGACGGGCAGCGACTCGGGACCCAGGTCGAACCCGAGGAGGTGGCCGATGAGGGCGGACCGGTCGCCGTCGAGCCCGAGCGAGGCGATGGGGCCGCCGGCGTCGCCGAAGCCGGCGGCCAGCTTGTCCCGTAACACGGGAGGGGGATCCGTGTCGAGGATCTGGAACCGGAAGGCGATGGTGTCGCGCAGCAGGGAGAACGCGTCGCCGTCGGCGCCCTGGCGGGCCCGGCCCTTCACGTACACGATCTCGTCGGGGAGGAGATCGAGCCAGGCGACGAACTCCTCGAGCAACCGTGACTTCCCCATCCCGGCGTCGGCGACCACGGTGACCATGCCTGGTTCGCCCTCGGCGGCGGCGTGGAAGGCCTCCTGCAGGCGGTGGAGCTCGGCCTCCCGGCCCACCATTGAGGTCTCCACTCCCTCGACACCACGGGTGGGGGACCGGAACGAGCGGGGCTTGGCTCGTTCCACGACATAGGCCCGCACCGGGTCCGACTTGCCCTTGAGGTCGAGCGGCGGCACCTCCTGCACGTCGAAGATGCCACGGACGTGGCGGAAGGTGGAGTGGGCGATGAGGATCCCGTTCACGGGAGCTGCGGCCTGGAGCCGGGCGGCGACGTTGATGGGGTCTCCAATCGCCACCCACTCCTCCTCGCGGCGGTCGCCCACCGCCCCGATCACCACCTCGCCGGTGTTGACGCCCACCCGCATAGCCAGCTCCGGACCGCCCTCGCTGTCCAGGGCCTGGTTGAGGTCGGCCAGCGAGCCCACCATGTCGAGGGCGGCGAGCACCGCCCGCTCCGGGTCGTCCTCGTAGGCCTGGCGCATACCGAACACCGCCATCACCGCGTCGCCGATGAACTTCTCGACCACGCCGCCGCGCGCCTCGATCGCCGCCGTCCAGAGAGCGAAGTAGCGGTCGAGCACCTCGCGGACATCCTCGGGGTCGAGTCGCTCCGACATCTCGGTGAAGCCGACCAGATCGGCGAAGAGGGTGGTCACCTGCTTGCGCTCTTCGGCCACCGGCGAATCGAGGGCAGCGATGCGCTCCCGCAACGGGCCGACCCCCGCGTCGACGACGGCATCGCCCAGGGTCTCCCGCTGCGCTTCCAGCGCCTCGATGGCGGCGCGCAACCGGGCTCGCTCGTCCGAGGGCCCGGCGGTCACCTGGTGCGCTCCACCATGTACGGGATCATCGCGGTGAGGAAGCGGCGGGCGGGCGAGTCCGGCACCCCGGCGAAAGCGACCTGGAAGGAGACGGTGGCCGAGGCGGCGATGCCCCGGGCGAACTCGGCGGCGAAGGCAAGGCTCCCGTGGTCGTCGATCCAGGCCCGCACCGTCTCGACCTCGGCGGCGGTCCGCTCCGACCGCGGCTTGGCGAGGAACGCCGCCAGCTCGACCCGCTCGGTCGGGTCGGCGGCGGCGAGCAGGTGGATGAGGACGAGGGTGCGCTTGCCCTCCCACAGGTCGCCGTTGAGCTCCTTCCCGTAGCCGGCGCCCCCGGTGAGGTTCAGGACGTCGTCCTGGATCTGGAAGGCGGCGCCCAGGTTGAACCCGAAGCCGATCAGCGGCTCCAGGTCGACGGCGCCACGGCCGCCGATGAGCGCGCCCATCCGCAGCGGCAGCACCGTTGTGTACCAGCACGTCTTCTTCATGATCAGCTCGAGGTAGTCGTCCGGGTCGAGGTCGAGCCGGTTGTCGATGCGCCAGCCGAGCTCCAGCGCCTGGCCTTCGACGGTCTGTCTCCCCATGAAGGCGAACTCGCCGACGACGCGCTCGGCGATCCGGGGCCCGAGCCGGCGTCCGGCGTCGTGCACCGCTTGCAGGGCGTACACGGCGAGGGCGTCACCGGCGTTGAGCGCCAGCGGCAGGCCGTAGCGGCGGTGCAACGCAGGGCCGCCCCGGCGCAGCTCGCTGTCGTCCTCGATGTCGTCGTGGACGAGGAACGCGTTGTGGAGCAGCTCGATGGCGGCGGCGACGGGGAGAGCGTCGGCGGCGTCGCCCCCGAACGCTTCGCAGGTGGCAAGGCACAGGGCCGGTCGGAGACCCTTGCCGGGGCGCCCCGGGTAGTCGGCCACCGGTGCACCCAGGTAGACGTCGGAGCCGTCCGGCAGGTACCGGGCGATCGCCTCTTCGGTGATCCTGCGGTAGGCGACGAGCCGCTGCTCGAACCAGGTGCTCTTCGACGGTGGCTGCGACCATCGGGAGAGGCTACGCCGTCAGGCGGAGACGCTGTGCTGATGGCTCTACGCCTGACGGCCCATCGCTGTGCGAGGGGTGAGCTCCAACCCCCGTCGCCGAATCAGCGCCTGGGGGCGGTACCCGTGCGATCGGCCGGCCGCCCCGCCGACCTTGCTCAGCTGCGCCGTCGGTGCCCGACACCGTCGGCGACGGCGTTGAGCCTGGCGTCCCGGTGTGGCCCGGGTGCCTTGCGCTTGTTGGGCATCACGTCGGGAGGCTGCATCTGGCGAGGGATCAGGTGGCCGTGGTCGGCGGTGGCCGCGATCAGATGGCGTGCCGGAACCGCCGGGATCCCCAGGGCGGCGGCGGCGGCCCGGGTGCGCTGCCGCTTGTCGCCGTGCGAGAACGGCAGGGCCACGGCGACCACCGAGGCGTGCTCGGCGCGCATGCCGTGGGCGTGCAGCTCGATGCTGCCCCACAACGCCACGGCCCCGTTGACGAGGTCATGGGTCATCGAGGCGGCGCGAGGGTACGGCTGGTACCGGGCGTAGAAGCCGCAGGTGCACCCTTTGGCCGGCACCGGCTCGTCGTGGGGGCGGGAGGAGAGGCACACGGCGGTGTGCTCGCCCTCGTGCCAGCGGTGGGCGGCGTGTGTCGACCACAGCCCCGATCCGATCACCCGGAACTGGCGGAAGCCGATGACGACCCCGATGAAGTCGGGCGCCGCGTCCATCGACGTGCCCGTCTCAGCCGGTCGGTTGGCGCGGTTCGGCGGGTTGCCGGGCAGGCTCCGGCTCGACCTTGGCCGGTGGGGCGGGAACCGGCTGGCGCACCGGCTCGACGACGATCGTCTTCGACGGTCCGTCGAGCGAAGCGCTCAGTGACCGCTCCTCAGGCGGCGGGCTGCTCTCAGTACCCATGGGGCACCTCGTTCACAGATCGGGAGTGTGGCTCTACCAGGATACGCCCCATAGGCCCACAGGGGTTCGGCCAGTTCAGCGGTCCGGCCCCACCGCCACCCGGAGGGCGAGCACGGCACCGGGATGCCCGTCTGCGGTCACCACTCCTTGGTAGTCACCGGGCCGGGCCCCCGGGTGGGTCCTCACCAGCACCGTTGCCGAGCGGCTGGTGCCCGCCGGTACCGTCCCGAGCGACCGAGGTGAGAAGGTGACCGCAATGGCCGGGATGCGCCCCATCTGGCCCACCAGGTCGGAGGCGGCCAGGGTCAACGTCGCCGGCGCCCCGGTCGTGTTGTGTACCCACAGGGTCGCCGTGCCCTCGCCGCCGGGCTCGGGCACCGCCACCTCCAGCCGCTCCCCGCCCCGGTCGCCTGGGGCGGGCCCAGCGGTCAGCTCGGCAAGGTCCTGGATCACCCGCAGCATCGCCACCGTCGCCTCCACGACGTCCCCGGCGAGCCGGTCGAACCGACCATCCCCACCGGTGTCGAGCGGCGCCACCAGCCGGGAGAAGCGGTGGGCGACCTCGGCAGCCGTCTCTATGCCGAGCCGGCGCACCTCGTCAATCAGCCGGCGCCCCGTTCCAGAGTCGCCGGTCACCGCGAGGCACCGCCTTCGAGGATGGCCCGGGCGGCGAGCACGCCCGACCTGGTGGCGGCCTCGACACACCCCGCGTTGAGCCCGCAGTCGGTCCAGTCCCCGGCGAGAACGAGGTTGGCGTAGCCGGAGTCACCGGGACGGATCCGATGACGATCGGACCCGGGGAGGGACTGGACGTACCGGTCGGACGGGTCCGTGTTGGCCCGCCAGTACTGGTGCTCGAACCGGTCTGCTCCAGTCGGGCCGCCGGGCCCGGTGTGGAGCAGGTCCCACCGGAACCGTCCGGCACCGTCCACGGCGCCGGGCCACAGCGCCCCCACCGAGCGGTCGAGGAAGTCGACCGCCGACCGGCGCACGGTCTCAAGGTCGGCGTGCTCGTCGCCGGTGACCTGCCGCTCGTCCATCGACCCGCAGAAGTAAGCGAGGGCGCCGGGGCCGCCCACCGGCGCCCACCGTTCCCTGGGGAGCAGGTGCCCCATCGATGCCCACGTGTCGAACGGGTCGGCGAACCCGCTCAGCGTCACCCCGGGAGGCCCCGGCCAACCGAGCTGGTCCTCGTCGGAGTCGAGCCACACCTGGAAGGACTGGGTGGCCACCGTGCCCAGCCGGTCAACCATCGCCGCCCAACGACGGTCGGTGGCCACGATCTCGGGGCAGACATGGGGGATCATCCCCGCCGACACGGCGAGCACCGCCACGTCGAAGTCGGCGTCGGCGCGCAGCACCACCGTGCCCGAGTCCACCCGGGGCGCGTGGTGCGACTCGAGGTCGCCGGCCTCCGCAACGTCGATCTGGCTGTGGTCGGGACGGTCGGGCCAGCAGGGGAGACCCTTGACGACCACCAGGGGCTGGTACCGGGCGGTGTCGGAAGCTCGGCCGGCCTGGCGGCCGAGGACGATCTCCCCGACCGCATCGCCACGGTCGGCGAGCCTGACCTCGTCGAGGCGATGGAAGAAGCGGAACTCCACGCCGCGGCGGGACAGCGCCTGGTACATCGGGGCGAACACGACCTCGCCCATCCCGGCCTGCATGCGCCAGAACACACCGCCCTTGAAGTCGAACAGCATGCGGGTGGCCAGCCCGAGCCCGACACCGGCACTGAAGGCGGGCCGCTGCGGGTCACCTGCCTCGTAGCCGAACACCAGGTCGTACATCCCCCGCACGATGGGCGAGTCGATGGTCTCGTCGGCAGCACCGTGTTTGCCCAACCACTCCCGGTAATCGAGGTGGTCGATCGAGTCGAAGCCATCACCCAGGAGAAGGCGGTCGGTCATCATCCCCAGCAGATTGGTAGCCACCAGGTCGACCAGCTGCCAGGTGCGCCGCGCCGCCGGGTCTCCCATGACCACGCGGTGCAGCCCTTCCCGCACCGCTGCCCAGGGTCGCCTGGGCGGCGTCGACCAGGGCGGGAGCCCCGAGCAGGGCGGCGGCGTCGACGCTGCGGGTCGCCACCTCGAGGGCGACCGCCAGCGCGGTGAGGCCTGCGGTCCGGGCAGCCACCTCGAGCCCGGAGCCGGCGCCAGGGCGGGGCGGCTCGGGCAGGGCGCTCAAAACCACGGCGCCCCGGAGGGTCGCGCCGTGCCTCCGACCGGTGGAAGTCGACGAGCAGGCCGATGGAGCGCCGGGCCACCTCGATTGGCGAGAGCGGGAAGGTCCTCGGCCCCCGGCTCGCCCGGTAGCAGGTCGTTTGTGGTGATGCGGGTGACGAAGTGGGCCCAGGCGCCGTCGCCGGGCTCGGCCAGGCCGACATCGCCAGATGGCTGGAGCGCCTGGTCCCAGGTCCGGATCGGGCACCCCGGGTCGGTCCGCTCCCTGTCGAGCTCGGCGTAGCACTCGCGCAGGACCCGGAAGGTGGCGTCGTAGTAGCCGAGCAGCACGTGGAGCCCGTGCTCCTCGATCCGGCCGTTCCGGCCGCGGCTGCTCGCCCCCTTGCCTCCCAGCCGCCAGCCCCGCTGGTACACCGTGATGCTCTCGAGCTCGGACCGCCAGTCGCCGCGGCTCAGTTCCCAGGCGGTGGTGAGACCGGCCATGCCACCACCGAGGATGACGACGCGGCGGCGGGGCACGTCAGGAGGCGAGGATGGCGTCGGCGGCGGCCGCCTCCGCGGTGGCGGAGTCGGCCGGCAGCCGCTCCCGTGCCTCCATCAGGGTTGCCCGCCACGCCTCCGGCCGCTCGTCCTCGGGGAGCCCGGCGATGTCGATCGCCAACCGCAGGGCGATGACGTGGATGTCCTTGTCCACGGCCGAGCGGTGGGCCGCCTCGAGCTCGCGCAGGTCACCGGGGTGGGCGCCGACCAGGCGCCTGCGGTATTCAACGCGGCGACGCTGGATCTCGGGCCGGTGCAGCTCCTCGCCGGTCTTGTCCACGGTGACCATGGCGTCGTCGATCACGTCGAGGGCACGCTCCAACTCCCCTGCATCTGCGTGGATCTCGGCCAGCGACATCAGCGCCGACCCCAGGAAGGCGTAGTGCCCGATGCCGCGCAGGGCGTCGATGCAGGCGGCGAGGAACTCGGGGTCGGGGTCGCCGTCGGCGGTCGGGGCCATTTGGTAGAGGTTGCCCAGCATCACCCAGTAGGTGTAGCCGTGCTCCTGGCCGACGGCCACCGCGTCTGAGCCGAACTTCCGGGCGGCTTCGTCGTCGTTCTGGATTCGGCGGATGAACGAGGCGTACACGTCGACGAAGGCGTGGCTGAACGGGCCCCGGTCGGTACCGATGGCTTCCACCCGCTCGTAGGCGATCCGCTCCCATCTGGTGGCGGCGTCCACGTCGCCCTGGAGGGCGGCGATGGTGGCGAGGGCGATCGTGGTCACCGCGATCGAATCATTGGGCAGTGGCCAGAACGCCGGGTTGATCTCGTCGGGAGAGCGGGCGGCGAGGCCGTCGTAGGCCATCTCCAACAATTCCTTGGCTTGGTCCAAGGTCCCGTAGTAGAAGGCCTGGTAGCCGCTGCACGCCTGGACTTCGGGCCGGAACACCGCCAACGCCGGGTCCTCGACCAGCTCCTCGAGCCTCCCGGCGATGCGGGTGGCGGTGTCGTTGTCACCGCTGGCCAGCCAGTACGCCCAGATACCGATGAAGGACGGCACCACCACCGGGTTGGTGCCCAGTCGGGCTGCAATGACCTCGACCCTGCGGTGGTCCTCGGCGACGTCGACCGAGGCGTAGCCCTGGATGGAGCTGACGTTGAGGCCACGCAGCATCCGCGCCGTCAACTCGGTGACGTCGCGGTACTCGCCTTCCGGGAAGAGCTCGGTCCCCTCGATGGCCCTGGTCAACATTCGGATGGCCTCGAGGTGGGCGCCCCGCCCAAGGGCCTCCTGCGCCGCCGTGATGTACTGCGGGACGCCTCGTTCCGGATCGCCCGCCAGGTCGAAGTGATAGGCGAGCAGGGCGGCGTCGGCGCCCTCGCCGGCCAGGGTGTCGGCGATGGTGGCGTGGGTGGCCCGGCGCACCTCGAGCACCTGCGTCTCGTAGGCGGCGTCACGCATCAGTGCGTGCCGGAAGCGGAAGGCGCCTTCGCCTTGCCCGGTGGGGTCGATGATCGCCGCCTCGACCATCGCATCCAGGCCAGGTTCGATCTCGTAGTCCGACCCCACCACCCGGGCAAGCAGGTCGCGGTCGAACTCGTTCCCGAGGGTGGCCGCCACCTGGGCGAGCCGGAGGTCGATGGCGGGCGTCTTCAGTCGTCCGGTCATCAGCTCCTGGAGCCGGTAGGGCAGCGTCTCGTCGGCGGGCAGGCCGGTGTCGAGGATCGAGCAGGTCAGCTCCTCGACGAACAGGGGGATTCCTTCGGAGCGGGCGATGATCGATTGGCGAACCTCGGGCGACAGCTCGGAGCTCGCCGGCAGGTCGTCGACAGGTCTCGGCGGCGCGCTCATCGTCGAGCCGGTCGAGCGGCAGGTGGATCGTTCCTTCCAACCAGGGGAGGGCGGCGGCGTCGCGGGTGGTGAAGACGCTGAGTATCGCTCGCCGGGGGATCCGCCGCCAGCATGCCGAGGAGGATGAGGGTGGTGGGGTCGGCCCAGTGCAGGTCCTCGATCAGGAAGAGCCGCCGGTGTCGGGCGCCGAGCCGCCCGACCCAGCCGACCAGTGCCGTCAAGGTCTCCTGGAGCCGGGCGGTGGCGTCGATGATGCTCGCGGTGTACCCGGGTGGGTCGGCGACCCCGATGAGCGGTGCCAGGTACGGCACAGCCGCCGTCGGGTCGACGCCGATCTCGGTCAAGTGGTCGACCAGCCGGTCGAGGCGGACGTCCTCCGATTCGTCATCCAGCCCGAGGGCGCGCTCGATCAACGTGGAGATGGGCCACAAGGCGACGTTGGCGTAGTAGGGCTGGCAGCCACCGGCCACGGCGTCGTGGCCGTCATCGGCGGCGTGGTCGCGGAGCTCGGCGGCGAGCCGGCTCTTGCCGATGCCGGCCTCCCCGGAGATGACGCGATCCGCCCCACACCAGTACCGACCTCGGCCCAGGCCTCCACCAACCGGTCCCTCGCCTGGTCGCGGCCGTGCAATCCGGCCCGGCCCAGGCGGGTGGCATCCAGCCGGCCGGTGACCGAACGCACTCCGTCGACCGAGAACACCTCGACGTCGCGGGCGATGCCCTTGAGCTGGCGCAGCCCGAGGGACGTGACGTCGAAGTGTCCGCGGACCAGCTCATGGGTGACGTCGCTCATCACCACCATGCCCGGTTCGGCCTCGGACTGGAGGCGGGCGGCCAGGTTGGGGGCGACGCCGACGATCGAATGACGGTCCCGGGCGTCAGGGGCGGAGAGCCCGGACACGACCACCGGCCCGGTGTGGATGCCGACCCGGGCCATCGGCTCCACCGAGTGCCGCTCGAGCGCGGCTTCGGTAGCCGCCGCCATGCCGGCGACCAGGGCGAGCCCGGCGTGCACCGCCCTGCGGGCGTCGTCCTCGTGGGCCACCGGGTAGCCGAAGGTGGCGACGATCCCGTCGCCGAGGTACTGGAGGATGTAGCCCCCGAACCGGTCGACCGCCTGCTGGGCGGCTTCGCGGTAGCCATGGAAGATGTCCCGCATCGCCTCGGGCTCGAGCTGCCCGGCGAGCACCGTGGAGTCGACCAGGTCCGAGAAGAGGATGGTCATCAGCGCCCGCTCCTCTCCGGGAGTGCGCTGGCGGCGGGAGACCTCGGCCAGGATGGCGGCGGCCTGGGCGTTGTCCGGGTCGACGAGCTGGACGTCCTCTGCGGTCGCTCTGGCCTGGTCGAGGTTGCCGGCCCGCACCGCGGCGGCAGCGGCGACCAGCAGCCTGATGATGAGCTGGTCGAGCGGTGACGCGCCGTCGCGGTCGGTCATTGCGAGGCGTGGACGGCGCGACTCACGTAGAACTGGATCGGGAGCGTCCCGCCGCCGCTGATCGTGAGGGTCCCCAAGTAGAGGCCGGCAGGCCCGGCGCCGCCGGCAATGGCGATCTCGACCGCAGGGGTCCCCGAGACCGTCGTTCGGGTGACGGTCACGTCGCCGGCGGCGATGGTGACGTTCCCGGCTTCGATGCACACCAGGTCGGAGCAGGTCACCGTTGCCGCCGGATCGAGCCCGGGAATCGGGATCGTCGTGCCCTCCTCGTCCGCGGCGGTCGGAGCGGTCGCCTGCGCACTCGGGGCCGCTGCCCTCGGGGCTGAGACGGCCGCAGTGGCGCCAGTCGTCTGCGTCGCCTGTGCGGAGTCGCCGCGCCGGCTCAGGCCGAAGTCCTGGTCACCCGAGGCCACGTCCTCGATCAGCTCCATGCCGTAGGACCATGCGGTCGACCAGTCCCTGGCGAGTTGCAGCCAGTACTGGGCGGCGTCTCTGGTCAGGTCGGCCACCTTGTAGTTGCCGGACACCGCCCGGTTGGTGACGTCGGCCGCCATCTTGTTGTACGTCTTGGCGGCGTCGCCGACGCAGTCGACCAACTGGTTGAGGAGCTCACCGAACAACGGGCTCCCCCCGCCGTTGCCGCCCGGCGAGGGCGGGTTCTTGGACGGTGCGTGGGGGGTGGTGGTGGTGCCGCCCCGGGCGGCCTGCCGGACGAAGTCGGTCCACAGCGGGCAGACGAACAGGGCAACGGTATCCCAGCTGGCCTCCTCGAAACCCACGATCTTCAACGCCTTCGCCCGGTACTTGCCGCCGCCGATGTCGGAGGCCAGCAGGAACCCGCGGTCGACGAGGATCTGGTCGGCGACACTGAAGGTGAGGTTGTAGGTCATCCCTACGGCGGCCCCTTCCTCCCGCTCCGGCATGGCGAAGTAGTCGCAGTGGAGGAGCGTGCGCAGCTCCTTCACCAACTGGACCACTTCGAGGAACTCACCGTGCCAGTGCTGCTCGGCGCCGACCCCGCGCAGCTGGGTTATCTCTTCCCCGACGAGGTCCATCTGCTTGAACAGCAGGGGCGACCGCTTCGGCCAGCCCCTCGGGTCGACCCATCCCACCAGTGTCTCGAACGGGGCGTCGGTCTCGAACTCCGAGAAGATCCAGGTCGCCGGCTTGCCGTCGACCCACACCCTCTCCGTGTTGCAGATCTCCTGACCGACGAACGCAACGGCGTCGTGGGGTAGGGACTGCCCGGTGGTGGTGTCGGCGAACGCCTGGTCACCCTGGGCGGTCGCCTTCACGTCGGAGAGCACTGTCTCCGCGTCGAGGCCGTGGGGCTCGCCCACCGAGTTGGCGAGCTCCCGGTACCGGTCCTCATGCTGCTCGTAGCCGGGGAAGTCCGACTTGGCGAGGGCGTGGAGCACGTCGAGCCGGGCGCCGTACGACACCACGTCGGTGGAGGCCGCGGTCACGGTGGCGAGGCCGGCTCCGATCTGGTCAGGGCCGAACCCGGGGTCGGAGCGCTCGCCGCCGAATGTGCCCGCGGTGCCATGGAGCCCGAGCAGGGCTTCGTGCTCGGGGTCGACGGCACGGTCGACATGGTCATAGGGATCGGTCATCGGTCGTCTCCCATCGGGCCGGGATCGTGTCCGGCGGGACCCAGGCTCCGCATCGTATCGCCATCTTCACCGGCGCGTGGGCCGCACTCCGCCGACGACTGGGCCCCGCCGGAGCCGGTTGGCGCCTCAGCGGATGTCGGGGTCGTCGGTCTCGGTGCGGTGGGGGACCCTTTCGGCAGGGATGCGGCCCATGCGGCCCGCCTCGAAGTCCTCCAGCGCCTGGAGGATCTCGGCCCTGGTGTTCATCACGAAGGGCCCGTAGCGGGCGACCGGCTCGCCGATGGGCAGTCCGCCCAGCACGAGGATCTCCCACCCGGTGGCGGCCGCCTGGGGCTGGCTCTCCGGGGCGGCGACCTCGACGGCGTCGCCCGACCCGAACACGGCGAGCTGGCCCTCGTCGAGCGGTCGCTGCTCGGCACCGACCAGGCCGCGGCCGGAGAGCACGTAGACGAGCGCGTTGAAGTCCTTCGGCCACGGGAGCGTCACCCGGGCGCCGGGCGATACCGTCAGGTGCAGGTACGTGATCGGGGTGAAGGTCGAGCCGGGACCTTCGTGCCCGTCGAGCGAGCCGGCGATGACCCGGACGAGAGCGCCCCCGTCGGGTGAGGCGAGCAGGGTGACGTCGCCGCCGGAGATGTCCTGGTACCGCGCCGGGGTCCACTTCGCCGATGCCGGCAGGTTGACCCACAGCTGCACCCCGTGGAACAGCCCGCCGCCGGTGACCAGAGCCTCGGGCGGCTTCTCGATGTGGAGGATCCCGGCACCTGCGGTCATCCACTGGGTGGCGCCGTCGGTGATCAGACCGCCCCCGCCGGTGCTGTCCTGGTGCTCGAACGCCCCGTCCATCATGTAGGTGACGGTCTCGAAGCCGCGGTGGGGGTGCCACGGCGTGCCCTTCGCCTCGCCCGGCCCGTACTCGACCGCCCCCATGTGGTCGAGGAGCAGGAACGGGTCCGCCAGCGCCAGGTCCATCCCCGGGAAGGGGCGGCGGACCACGAAGCCCTCGCCCTCGAGCTGGCGGTGGGCGGTGACCACCTTGACCACCGGGCGGCGCAGCGATGCGGCGCCGACCGGGGAGAGGCGGGGCAGGGTGAGGGTGTCGGCGGTGACGGCTGGCATCGGGTAGTGGCTCCTCGGGGGTGGTCCCTCCTCCAACGACCTTACCGCCGTCCGGATTCCCCGCCGCCAGACCCACTGTCCGGCCAGCGTCGAACTTTGAGCACTTTGCATCGAATAGCGATGTCAACCGCTCAAAGTTGTGGGCGCCCTGCGACCACACAGTCGAACTTTGAGCACTTTGCATCGAATAGCGATGTCAATCGCTCAAAGTTGCGCCGGCACGACCCGAGCGCCTCCGCCCAGGTACGCTCGCCGCCGATGAATGACCTGCTCGCCGCCGCCCGGTCCTGGATCGCCGGAGACCCCGATCCGGCCACCCGCGCCGAGCTCCAGGCTCTGGTCGACGGCGGAGACAGCGCCGAGCTGGCCGAACGGATGGCGGGCACGCTCGAGTTCGGAACCGCCGGCATCCGAGGCCGGGTCGAGGCCGGGTCGAACCGGATGAACCGGGCGGTGGTGATCCGCACCACCGCCGGGCTCGCCGCCTACCTTCTCCAACGGGGATCGGGCCTGGTCGTGGTAGGCCGCGACGCCCGGCTCTCCTCCGAGGCGTTCATGGAGGACACCATCGGGGTGCTGGCTGCGGCGGGGCTCCCGGTCCGCTACGTGAACGACCCGATCCCGACCCCGGTGATCGCCTACGCCTCGCTCAAGCTCGAAGCGCGGGCGGCCATCGTGATCACCGCTTCGCACAACCCGCCCCAGGACAACGGGTACAAGGTGTATGACGCCAACGGCGCCCAGATCATCCCGCCGGTGGACACCGACGTCGCCGCCGCCATCGCCGGCATCGGGCCGGCCGCCGCCGTGCCCCGGCTGGAACCGCCGTTCGACCATCACCTGGTGGCCGAGGTCGACGCCGACATCTTCGCCCACTACCTCGACGACCTCGGCGCCGCCCGCCCGACCACACCGGAACCAGGGGACCTCGGCATCACCTACACCCCGATGCACGGCGTCGGTGGGCGGTACGTGGTGGAGGCGCTCGGCCACTTCGGGTACCGGAAGGTGGAGCCGGTGCCCGAGCAGTTCACCCCCGACGGCCACTTCCCGACCGTCGCCTTCCCCAACCCGGAGGAGAAGGGCGCCCTCGACCTGGCCACCGCCCAGGCCGAGCGCAACCGGTCCGATCTGATCATCGCCAACGACCCGGACACCGACCGGCTGGCGGTGAGCACCCCGCGTCCCGGCGAGGGGTGGCGCCCGCTGACCGGCAACCAGGTCGGGGTGCTGCTCGGCGACTACATCCTCACCCACACGACCGTCGCCAGCCCGATCGTGATCAACTCCATCGTGTCGTCACCGATGCTCGCCGCGGTCGCCGAGCACCACGGCGCCGGGTTCGCCCAGACCCTGACCGGGTTCAAGTGGATCTGGAACGCGGCGCTGGACTTGGAGGCGGAGGGAAGAGGGCGCTTCGTGTTCGGCTACGAGGAGGCGCTCGGGTACTCGGTGTCCCGGCAGGTGCGCGACAAGGACGGGATCAGCGCCGCCGTGGTGTTCGCCGACCTCGCCGCCGACGCCCGCGAGGCGGGCACCACCGTGCTCGGCCGGCTGGCCGACCTCTACCGGCGCCACGGGGTGTGGGTGTCCACCCAGGAGAACGTGGTCCGCCCCGGCACCGAGGGAGCCTCCGAGATCGCCGACGCCATGCTCCGCCTCGCCGAGCGGCCACCCGGCGAGGTCGGCGGCTACACCGTCGCCTCGGTGACCGACTACATGGTCGGCGCCGAGCTGCGCCCCCACTACCTGGGGGCGACCCCACTGGTTGCCCTCGACCTCGGCACTTATGGACGGGTGCTGATCCGGCCGTCGGGCACCGAGCCCAAGCTGAAGGTGTACGTCGACCTGGTGGCCCCTGCCGGTGACGGCGAGCCGGCGGACGTCGAGCGGAGCCTGCTCGGCCGGGCGGCCGAGCTCGGCCAGGCCGTGGTCGACCGCCTCGGCTTCGCCTGAGTCCTCACATGAGTCAGTTGGCGGCGGCGGTGAGCTGGAGGTCGCCGACGGCCACCGGCGAAGACGCCCCGTAGGCGACTCTCTGGGGGGTCCCGTCGAGGGGAAGCACCCACAGGTCGGGGCGGAGCGTCGCCGGGGGCCCTTCGTCCTGAACGGCGTAGACGAGGTGGTCGTCGTCGATCCACTCGATCTGGTCGTCCACGTTCCGGGTGTCGCCGAGCGCGGTCTCCCCCATCGTGGTCAAGTCGAGCAGGTGGAGCTGCCAGCGGACCGGCTCGAACAGGCCACCACCGTCGACCCGTTTCTTGAAGGCGATCCTGGTCCCGTCCGGCGAGAGCGACGGGCACTCGACGTTGTCGCGAAGCACGGTCAACTGCCGGCGGGAAACGTCGCCCTCGAGCAGGTAGGTCGAGCCGGCGGTTCCCAGCGTGGCATAGAAGCGGTTCGAGTCCTCGGCGAAGGTCACCCCCCAGAAGTTGAAGTCGACCGAGTCGAAGGGACGGCCGTCCCGCATCACCGTGAAGTCCTCGAGGTTGGCGATCTCGGTGCCGGTCTCCATGTCGATCAGGACGGTGGAGGTGGAGAACCCGCCCTCGGAGTAGGAGTGGCCGGTGACGAACACCGTCGTCGATCCGAGCCCGGCCGTCCCGAGAGACCCGCGCCCGGCTGGGGATGCCGCTGATGCCGATGCGGTGGACCACCTCGAGGTTCTCGTCGAGGATCGACACGTCGCCGCCGAACTGGTCAGCCTCGACGCACAGGGCTTTCCCGGCCGCCATGTAGAAGCGCTGGCAACGGAGGTCCGTGATCAGCCGCCCGTCATCGGCGCCGGCGTCGGACGGCGCCACGCCGTCGGGCTCGACCGCCGAGACACGCCGGTAGCGTGTCGCCGTCGTCGTCCAGGAAGAGCAGGTGGGGCTGGTCGGCGATGCCTACGAGGTCGGCGACGGGTGCGGCGCCCGGGGCGCCGGCCTCGGCCGTCCCGCGCCGGGCGGCGACTACGAAGTAGCCGCCGGCGAGGACGAGGCACCCGATTGTGATGACCGCCATCGCCATCAGCTTGCGGCGGGTCGGTCGTCCGTCGGTTTCGAGCGGAGACACGGGCGGCAGGGCCGGCTCGGACTTCGCCGCGGTGCGCGACCTGGTGAGCGTGGGATCAGGCATCGACCGCCACCTCCTGGCGCCGGACGACCAAAGGAACGGCGAGCGCCAGTGCTCCTGCCAACCCGACGAAGACCACCATCAGGGCGCTCGACTGGCCGAACACGGTCCACAGCGCCCCGAACAGGATCGAGGCGAAGAGCCGGCCGATGCTGGTGAAGGTGGTGAGCACGCTCAGCCCGCTGGTGCGGAGCGACTCGGGGAGCACCGCGCTCGCCATCGCCATCAGCACCCCCTCGGTGGCGGCATAGAAGGCGCCGAACATGGCGATGGCGAGGACCACGCCGACGGCGCCGGTACCCGGGCTGAGGAGGACCAGGTAGACCCCGCCGAGCAGGGCATACCCGGCAACGAACACCCTGCCCCTACCCACCCGGTCGGCGAGCCGGCCGACGGGCACCGCCAGCGCCAGGTAGACGGTGGCGGTGGCGACGTAGAGGAGCGGGAAGAATCCGACGCTCAGGTCGAGTTGCCGCTGCAGCACGAGATAGAGGAAGCCGTCGCTCAGCGTGACCAGGCTGAGCAGGGCGCCGACCACGACCACCGGCCGGAAGCGACGGTCGGCGAGCAACCCGGCGGCGGTGCGCAGCGACGGACGAGGGTCGTCGACGGTGCGCGCCACCCTGTGGTTGCGGACGAAGAGCAGAAGCACGCTGAGGCCGATCACCGCGATGAAGAACGACACCACGAAGACGGCGTCGAAGGCACCCGGGGCGGTCCACAGGATGGCGAAAGCAACCAGCGGCCCGACGAGCGCACCGGCGGTGTCCAGGGCCCGGTGCACCCCGAAGGCATGACCCAGGTTGTCCGCCGCCGTGCTCAACGAGATCAGCGCATCGCGGGGCGACGTGCGCAGCCCCTTGCCGCTGCGGTCGATGAGGATCACCCCGACCATCGCCGTCCACATGCTGCCCGCCGCCAGCAGCCCGAGCTTGGCGACGGCGGACAACCCGTACCCGGCGGCGGCCACCTCCTTGTAGCGGCCCCAGCGGTCGGCGATCACCCCGCTGGCGATCCGCACCAGGGCGGCGACGCCGTGGTACAGCCCGTCGATCACCCCGAAAGACAGCGGGGACAGCTGCAGGTAGAGCACGAAGTAGAGCGGCAGCACCGCCACCACCATCTCCGAGGAGATGTCGGTGATCAGGCTGGTGATGCCGAGGGCGAGAACGTTGGCCGACACGTGCCGGGCGGTCCGGGCGCGACCGGGTCGGTCGCCTGGTCGGGCAGGTTCTCACGGAGTCGGATGTACATCGTCGCTCCGTGTCAATTTCCGAGGGGCCGAGGCCGCCAGCGCCGGAGGGTCGGCGCGGACTGGGGCGGGCAACCGGCGCGGCTGAGCGCATCCGCCCGGGCTGCGCCGATCGCCAGCACGATGAGGCAGGTGGGGAACAGCTGGCCGAAGGAGAGGACATCGAAGGTGGCCATCGTGACCAGCAGGGTCACCGCGGCGCACATCGCCGCCACGAGGAGTGGCTGATCGTCGCGCGGGGCCTCCAGGTACTTCGAGAACGAGCGGGCTCCGACGACGAGGAGGAAGCCGAGGAGGAGGGTCAACCCCAATATCCCCAACTCGACGAGCTGGGTCAGGTAGGCGTTGTCGAAGATCACGATCGACGGGTCGCCGGTCAGGTACCCGGCGCCGATGACCGGTCGCCTGCCAACGAGCTCGGGCAGCAGGGCGTACTTGCTGATGCGCACCGTGACGTTGTGATCGGTGGTCTGCCCGGTGAAGAAGTTGAGCACGAGGCGAGGCGTGTTCGGGCTGAGGACGACGACGGCACCGGCACCGACGATGCCGGCGATGAACAGTGGCATTGCCGACGGAAGACGCCGCACCTGGGCGACCCCCAGGAGGATGATGACGGCGGCGAGCGCCAGGAACCCCGTCCGCTGGTTGGTCGCACCGAGCCCCAACAACTGCACGAGGATGGCTGCCAGGTACCGGCGCCGCGACCGTGCCGAGTCGCTGTGGAGGTACCTGACCGCGCACACGCCGATGCCGAGGACCAGCAGGCCGGCAAGCACCAGTGAGTGCGGGGCGGTGGCCTGGGCGCGCAGCTCGCCGGTGAGCCTGGCATCGAGCGCAATCTCCTCACCACGCGATCCACGCGGGTCCACCTCGAACCCGATCGTCTGCCAGATCACGCCGAGCAGCTGGATCCTCGACTTGGCGACCGCCTCGTAGGTTGCGATGACCGCTTGGACGACGGTCATGCAGACCACCGCGGTGATGATCCGGGTGGCGAGCGGCCGCCATGAAGCCAGGTGGTAGGTGGCTAGGAAGAGCCCGGTGTACAGGATGGCGCGCACCAGCCCCCGCTCGGCGCCGTTGAGCTCGAAAGGGGTCATGGCGCCGGCATTCAGGAACGGGGCGACGAGCACTACAACGAGCAGGGCCGAGCCGAGGACGCCGACCATCCCGATCGGGAAGGGCCGCGGGGCGGTGATCATCCACAGCGCCCATACCACGAGGAGCACACCCAGGACCAGGTCGGTGATGTGGAGCGAAGCCCCCACCGGGAGGGTATAGATGTCCTGGACCAGGCGGCTGAGCACCACGTAGGCAACGACGAGCCGAAGGGCCAGGCGGGCCAGGGCTGGGACTGCCTCCCCGACGACCAGCCGGTCGGCGACGGTGAGGTCGTCCGACGAGCCGAGGTCGATCATGGTTCGACCGAGGCGACCGACCGCGATCATTGCGGGTCTCGTTCGGCGGCGTGATACGCCGTGGCAGGGTCGCTGTCGGGCACGGTCGAGACCATCGAGCTCAACGGCCCGGAAGCGCGATAGGCCTCCCGCGTGCTGCCTGATCGGATGGATGTTGGCGAGACGGGTTCGGGCGCGAGAGCTGGCCTCCGTACGGTATGCCTGGCGCCACCCGTCGATGGCGATGGCGATGGTGATCAGGGCGAAGGCACCACCGAGCAAGGCTCCGAGGAAGATCATCGGCCCACGGCGCGCCCCGGTCTCGAGCGGGATCGGGTCCTCGGTGAGCAGGACGAGCCCGACCGGCCGCGACGCTGGAGTGGCCAGGGCGCTCTCGGACTGCCGCCAGGAGAGGTCGATCCGCTCGGGCTCCATATCGACAGCGGACAGATCGGCGGTACCGCCTGCGGACTCCCCGTCGGCGGCCACCGGCAGGCCGGTCAACGAACCGCGGTCGATGCTCACCACGAGCTCGTGTGGTCCGCCGTCAGCGATCGGCGCCGGCGGGATCTCCAGAGTCGCCCGGTCGAGCTCGGAGCGGTCAACATCCTCGAGCTGGACGGTGAGGTCGCCACCCGAGGGAACCACCACCGTCGTGCCGGCACCTGTCTCGATGGCGGCGTCGGCCAGAGACACGCTCTCGATCACTTCGCCCACGCTGAGGACGCTCACCCACAACCCCACCCCATCGGTGGCGAAGGCGGGCGAGGCGTCGATGACCAGGGTCGTGGTCAGCGTGCCATCGGCGTCGGCCGGCGACGGCTGGTCGCTCGATGGACATCGTGCAGCTCGAGCGGCTCGTCGACCCGATCGGTGAGCCAGTCGAAGGCGCCGAGTGCCGTGGCGACGGCATCTTCTGCCGTGGCGGCCGTCGTCGCCACCGTGATGACGACGCCGTCGGCGGTGACCGTCATCTCGTCCACGCCAACGCCGGTCTCCTGCTGGATCTGGAGCGAGGCTTCGGGCGAGGTCAGCAGCGTGGCGAAGAAGGCCGCGGTCTCCGCCATCATGGCGTCGCTGGTCGGAGCGGTTCTCAGAGAGCTGGTGTCGGCCGGCGCCACGACCATCCGCACCGACGTCGTGTACCGCGGGCCGACGCGTGCCTCCACGCCGGAACCGGATACCTGGAATGTCATGAGGAAGACGGCCAGCCCGAGGAGGAGCCCGCCGATCATGAGGAAGCGCCGCTGACGGCGCAGAGCCTGGGTGAATTCGAAAACGTTCAAGAGCCTCGATCCCTACTGTCGATTTCCCTGGGAGGTCCCTACCAAGGCCTCCCGCCGGGCGCTCGGGCGTTCATGTTCGCCGCGCCCGGGGTTCGAGGAGCATGGTACGGGAGCGCACGATGAACGGGCATAGGCCGGTCGACGGATTCCCCAGCCGGCCCGTCACCCGTACCATTCGGCCGGGCTGTCACCAATCCCATCGTCTCTTCTGGGGGAATGTCATGTCATCGCGATCGTCTCGAGCCGAACGCGCCGTCGCCACCCCGGCGGCGCAACGGCATCGGCAGATCGGCGCGCCCGCTCCGGATCCTCATGCTGCTCGAGAACAACCCGTACCGCGGCGACACCCGGGTGCGCTCCGAGGCCACCAGCCTGGCGGAGCACGGACATCGGGTCACGGTCATCTGCCCCAGGGGTCCCGGCTCCGGCAAGTTCGCGCGAGCGGGTCGAGCCCGGGGTGACGTTGTATCAGTACCCCGCTCCGCCCGAACGGGGTGGGATGGTCGGGTACCTACTCGAATACGGGTGGTCGATGGTCATGATGGCTGCGCTGTCCGTGGTCGTCGCCGTCCGGGACGGCTTCGACGTCGTGCACGCGCACAACCCTCCCGACGTCCTGGTCCTCATCGGTGCCATCTACAAGCTGTTCGGCAAGCGGTTCGTGTTCGACCACCACGACCTGGCGCCCGAGATGTACCGACGCCCGGTTCGGCGGCTCGGCCAATCCGACTCCTCTATCGCATGCTCGGTTGGTTCGAACGGCTCTCTTTCCGCCTCGCCGACAAGGTCATCTCCACCAACGACTCGTACCGACGGATCGCCGTCACCCGGGGTGGTGTCGATCCCTCCGACGTGACCGTGGTGCGAAACGGGCCGGATGCAAGTCTCATGCGTCCGATTCCTCCCGATGCGCGAGATGCGGCGCGGTGCCGCCACCGTGCTCGGCTACGTCGGGATCATGGGCCCCCAGGACGGTGTCGACCACCTGCTGCGGGCGGTCAGGCACCTCGTGGTCGACCTCGGTCGGACCGACGTGCTCTGCTACGTCATCGGCAAGGGCGACGCCCTCGGAGAACTCCAGGAGCTCGCCGCCGACCTCGACATCGAGGATCACATCGTGTTCACCGGGTGGGTCGGGCCCGAGGATCTCCCGCGTCACCTGGCGGCGATGGACATCTGCATCGATCCCGATCCGTCGAACGAGTACAACGACCGGTGCACCATGATCAAGATGATGGAGTACATGGCGCTGGGGAAGCCCATCGTCGCCTTCGACCTCCCCGAGCACCGGGTCTCCGCCGGCGAGGCCGCCGTCTACGCCACCGGCAACGACGACATGCAGATGGCGAGGCTCATCGCCGAACTGATCGACGACCCGGAACGGCGGGCCCGAATGGGAGCGATCGGTACGGGAGCGCGTGGAGACATCGCTGGCGTGGAGCTACCAGGCCGAACGGCTCGTCGGGATGTACGACGAGCTCGCTGCCAACGGTCGACACGGGACCGTGGTTGCCCCGTCCCGAGGGGTTCCCGTCGGTGAGCGTGACCGTCGTCAACCACTCGGCCCGTGAAGACCTGCGACGGTGCCTGGAGTCCCTGCGGCGCCATCCCTACACCCTGGGCGAGATGGAGGTCGTCGTCGTCGACAACGCATCGGAGGACGGGTCGGTCGAGATGCTCCTGGCCGAGTATCCCGAGGTCGTGGTCATGGCGGAGAGGACGCGGCGCGGCTTCGGCGCCAACCAGAACCTGGCCGTTGCCGCCGCTGCGCGGCGATGCTCTCTTCCTCCTCAATCCGGACGCCACGGTCCACGAGGCGACCATCGATCGGCTGGTGAGCGGTCTAGTCACCAGCCGTTCCCTTGGCAGCGCCGGGGGGCCGATCGTCAATGCCGACGGCTCGCCCAGGCAGGGTCGACCGAACCGGTTCCCGACGCCCTGGGGCATCTACGCCAAGGCGTCGGGCCTGCGCCGGCTCCGCGGCGCTCGTCGCCGGCGTCGCAACCCGGCGGGAACCTGGGCCAGCGGGGGAGCTTGCCTCGTCGACCGTGTCGCGTTCGACGACGGTCGGTGGCTTCGACGAGGGCTTCTTCATGTACTCGGAGGACGTAGACCTCTTCGCCAGAATCGGTGCGGCGGGCTACCCGGGCATCTGGGTGTCCGACGCCCCGGTCACCCACCCCTATCCGGCTGATCCCGACGACTTCTCCCGCCGTCGCCAGACCGAGGTCGTGCATTCCGAGTTGCGCTACATGCGCAAGCACTTCGGCCGGACCGGAGCGGCCGTCTACCGACTCGGCGTGGCGCTCGACGCCGGCTCGAGGATGCTGGTCTTCTCGGTTCCCTTGCTGGCGAGATCTGCCCGTCAACAGGGAATGGGCCGGACGTACAACCTGCGGGCCCAGTCGGCGCGCTTGGCGGCGGCGATCTCGTCCGGGACACGACCCGGCCTGGCCGAGCTCGCCGACGAATGGAATCGCCGCCGGCAACTCGATGAGGCTCTCGTCGGCTAGGGCGATCCACCCTCGCCTACAGCGGGATCGAACGGATCCTCGGGTACGCAGGCAGAGTGGCGGAACAGGCGCTCGGCGACCGACTCCTCGAGGAAACGCTGTGAACGCAGGACAACGGCACTCCAGCCCTGCGCGGACGCGAGGCGCACGTTCCGTTCCGCCCGGCGCGCCATGTGGGCGATCGCCCGGCGAGTGAGGCCCGAGACCGGTTCGCCGCCTTCGCCGAGGCGGCGGCACAGGGTCGCGATGGTGCGATTGAGTCGTACGGGGTCCTGAGCGGCCGCCGCGGTGAGGCTCTCCGACGAGCCCTCGTGCCAGACCGCCAGCACGTCGGTGGTGTACGCCCACGGCACCAGACGAGCTGAGGCGCATGGCGAACTCGAAGTCCTCCATGACCCAGAGGCTCTCGTCGTAACCCCCGAGTCGGGCGAACGCCTCGCGCCGGATGGCAAGCGTCTGGTTGGTGAACAGGAACCGGGTGGACAACACGTCGCCCGGGTTAGTCCACAACCCGACATGGTGCGGCGGCCGCAACCTCCTGGAGGCGAACATCGTCTCCACCGTCCCGTCGGCCCGGTGCATCCTCAGGTCGCACATGACACAAGCGACATCGGCCCCGGCACTCTGCAGGACGCGGACCCGAGTCTCCACCGCCTCGGGGAGCCAGGCGTCGTCGGAGTCGAGGAACATCACGATCGAGCCGTTCGATCGAGCGAAACCCGTGTTGCGGGCACCGGCGGCGCCACGATTCTCCTGGTGCACCGACGGTGATCCGGGGGACCAGACCTGCCAGGATGGCGCCGGTGTCGTCGGTCGAGCCGTCATCGACGACGACGATCTCGAGCCGGGGGTATGTCTGCCGGAAAACCGTGTCGAGGGTGGCGGCGATGTGCCCGGCCCGGTTGTAGACCGGGATGATCACGCTCACCAGCGGGTCGACATCACCGGCCTCCGATGGGGCAGGATGACTGTTGGCGACGGTCATTTCATCGGTGCTCGGGGTCTACGTCGATACCGCCGAGCGTGAGGACGCGACCTGATGCGAAGAAGGAGACCCGGCGACCTCGCCGATGCTAGCGATCGTGCTGTCGTCGGCGACCCGTCGGACGTCGCTGGAGGGGTGCCCTCATCTCGTCGTCCCGAGGGATCGCGGTGACCTCGGTCGTCATCCCGGCGCACAACGAGGAGCGGGTGATCGGCTCGACGCTGACCACGCTGCTCGGCGGCATGGAAGCCGAAGATGCCATCGAGGTCGTCGTCGTGTGCAACGGGTGCACTGATCGCACGGCGGTCATCGCCGGCTCTTTCGGGTCGCCGGTGAAGGTGCTGCAGATCGACCAGGCTTCGAAGGTGGCGGCGCTCAACGCCGGGGACGGAGCCGCTGCCACCTACCCGAGGATCTACCTCGACGCCGACATCGTCTTCGACGGTCGTTCCGCCGTTGCCGTCGCCGAAGCGCTCCGCCGACCGGGGGCACTGGCCGCCGAGCCTGAGGTGGTGATCGACACCAGGGGCAGCAGCCTGGTGGTCCGGGCGTACTACGCCGTGTCCCAGGTGCTCCACGGCCAGGTCCCCGGAGACCTGGGAGGGGGCGTGTACGCACTCTCGGAGGCCGGCCGGATGCGCTTCGGCCGCTTCCCCGACGTGCTCGCCGACGACGGCTACGCCCGCGCCCACTTCGGTCGCGGAGAGATCTCCAGGGTGGCCGCGGCGCGATCGGTGGTGACCGCACCCGCCGGTGCGGTCGACCTGGTCAACATCAAGACACGGAGCCGGCTGGGCACCGTCGAATTGCAGCGCCGGTATCCAGACCTCTGGGCCGGCAAGCGGGAGGGCACCGACTCGTTGGCCGCCAAGCTCCGCAGGGTGCCGTTGCGTCTCTGGCCGTACCTTCCGGTGTACGTCGTCATCCAACTCCTGACCCGATGGAGGGCAGGGCGACGTGTCGGTGACCTGGAGTCGTACCGCTGGCAGCGTGACGACTCGTCACGCAATCGCCCGGGCTGAGGCGGCGACCGGCCCGGCATCGATCACGGGACAGAGGATCTGCTTTCGCAGGCGGCGTCTGCCGAGTCCGTGCCGGCCCCGCCGTTGCAGTCGTCATCGCCGGCACCGCCATACATGGCGTCCTTCCCGGCGAGCCCGAAGAGGGCGTCGTCGGCATTGCCCCCGTACAGGTCATCCGCTCCGGCATCGCCCTCGACGGTGTCGGCGCCGTTGCCTCCGCGGAGCTTCGTCGCCGCCCTCGCCGCCGCCGAGCATGTCGGCACCGCTATCGCCATGATGCGAAGTCGTTCCCGCTCCCGCCAACCACGCTGTCCGGTCCGAGGCCGCCGCGTATGGTGTCCACGCCACTTCGCCGTACAGCCCGTCCTTGCCGCAGCCACCCAGGAGAGCGTCCTTGCCGGCGTCGCCGCACACGAGGTCGGCGCCGCCGAGTCCGGAGATGGTGTCGTTGCCCTCGCGCCCCACGATGACGTCGGCTCCCGACGTCTCCCGATAGCGTGTCCGCGCTGCTGGTGCCGACGATGGTCGCCGCCTCACCTCGGCACATGGTGACCACGCCATAGGCGGCGGGCCCGAACAGGCGGCCGGCGAGCTCCCAGGTGATCCCTGCTTCGTACGTGACCCCGTTCTCGGTGATCGGAGAGTCGAGCCGCCAGTCACCGCTGGCCAGGTCGTCGGCGGGGTTGGTGGTGGCGTTGACGAAGTCCGGGCTGGGGTCCTCGACGCTGTGCGAGCCCATGTGCTCCGGCACCCAGGTCCACCCGCCACCGAAGAGATTGAAGTCCTCGTCGAGCACGTCCGGGTCGGTGAAGACCCCGGCGCGGTTGTCGTCCGACTCGAAGTCGTCATAGGGGACGAAGTCCTCGAACACGTTGTTGGTGACCACGAACCCTTCGAGCGGGCCGTCGGGGAACATGTCGGCCACGCTGCCGTACCTCAGGTAGAACCCGGACTCGTCCCAGATGGTGTTGTTCTCGATCGAGACGTCGCTCGAGTTCCAGATCTGCCCGACGACCGGTGCCGACCCCTCCCGGTTGCGGACCGACAGGTTGTCGTGGAAGACGATGTTCGAGGTGTGCCCGTCCTTGAGGAAGAAGGTTTGGCAGTTGTTGTCGTGCAGGTAGTTGCCCTCGAAGGTGAGGTCGTCACCTCCCCACACGGATTGGAGGCAGTCGTTGTGCTGCCCGTCCTCGATCACGCCGGTGATCTCGTTGTCCTCGATGATCACGTCCCGCCAGTTGTGGATCCGTATGGCGTCCTCGCCACCGTCCATCGGGCCGATGCGGTTCCCCCGGATCGTGACGTCGGACACCGGCCAGTAGTCCTCGGGGTCGTCGGAGACCAAGGCGATGCAGAAGTCGGTGCAGTCGTGGATGTCGTTGAACTCGATGGTCCACGAAGCTGGGCCCGGCCCCGGGTCGTCCGTGACCGGGGCGTCCATCCAGACGCCTTCGACGTCATTGGCAACGATCTGGATGTTGTTCGTGTTGTCGAGCCCGTTCGAGATCGACCCATGCACCGTGAGTTGCTCCAGCCGGATGAATGAAGCGTCGTCCAGGGTGATCGAGTCGAAGCCGGCGACGTGGGCGGTCACCGATCGAACGGTGACGTAGCTGTTTCGTGCCGAGTCGATGGTGAGGGAGCCGTAGTCCCCCGCTTCCAGGCAGATCACGTCGCCGCCGGATGCACTGTCGATGAGGCCCTCCAGGTCGGCGCTGGGCGAGACCGTCGAGGAACAGGCCGACGCGGCGGCGGCCATCACGGGCCGGGTGTTGGCGTGGTGGCGACCCGGCGGTGGCCGGGGCCGTGGTGGACATGGGGAGCAGCAAGGCCAGGCAAGCGATGGCCCGGCCGGCGACGAGGGCCACAGGCACGCGAGAAACCTCCGGGGGACGACGGCGGCGGACCCTAGCCCCGTCCGTCGCCGGCGCGCCAAGTGGCACTCGGCGCTCTCGGCGCACCCATCGGGTTCGGGCGGCGCCCCGAGCACCCTTCGTCGACGGCTACGACCGACCCATAGCCGGAGCTGAGGACGTGGTGACGGCGAGGCCGGAGGCGCTAGGGGTGAGCGCCGGCGGCACACCCGGTCCGGCGCCATCGCCATCGGCGGTCGGAGAGTCCGTCTCCCGGATCGGCCGGGCCAGGCTGCGGAATTCGGGACGGCCCCCATGCCAGGGCACGACCAGTGCGGCGTACATGCACGGCCCCGGCAACGGCGGCGACGAGCAGTCCGACCAGGCCCCCATTCATGGCCCGGTCGAGGGCGTACACCACGATGCCCATCGATCGCCGCGGCGGCGAGCGGCCGGCGTAGTGTCCGCGCCAGCCGTGGCAAAGGGATCCCCACTCTGCGCAGTACGACGGCGTATGCCGGGACCATCACCACCGCCACCACCAGCAGATGGGCAAGTGCGGCGCCCTTGATGCCCTGCCAGCGCGTTCCCATCACCAGCGCGGGAACGAGTGTCCCGACCCAGAGGGCCTGAAGCCACATCACCGTCCGGGACCGACCGATGGCGACGAGCAGGTCGTAGCAGAGATCCAGCCCGACCCGGGCGACTCCGACGGAGGCGAGGACCATCAGCACACCGCCCGATGCCAGCCAAGTGGTTCCGTAGAGGACCTCGACCACACGGTGGGCGAGGACCGCCAGCAGTCCCGATGCCGGCATGGCGAAGGTCATCACGAGGCCGAAGATCTCGATGAAGCGAGTTCGCAGCCGCCCAGGATCTCCTACCAGCAGCGCGAAAGCCGGTATGGACACACTCCGGATCGCGGCCGTGAGCAGGTTCGATGGCCAGCTCGAGATATTGAAGGCGAGGACGTAGAAGCCGAGCGCTTCGGCGTCGAGCACGCCGCCGATGACCACGTAGTCGACGTTGAGCATCAGGAACACCAGCAGGCTCGCACCGGCGAGCGGGAGGCCGACCTCCAGAAGCCTCCTTGCGTCGTCACGGTCGAAGCCGGGCCGGGGACGGCTGGGCGACAGCCAGATGATGAGCAGCGCCCCGACGAGGTTGCCGGCGACAATCCCCCAGGCCAGCGCCAGCGGGCCGAGCCCGGCCACGGCGAGCCCGACCGACACCGCCGCGTTCACGGCGACGGCGGAGAGGTCTGCCACGACGCGCCTGCGCTGCAGGAAAGCCCGCTCCAGCAACGCGTTGGGCACCCCGCACATCCCGTCGAAGACGACGGCGACGGTCAGGATGCGGATGACGGTCGCCGCCTCGGGCGTCTCGAAGAAGCCTGCCAGGACCGGAGCCAGGGCAAACACGAAGGCGTAGAGCCCGACGCTCATCGAGATAGCGATGGTCGTGGCCGTCCGAGCGGCCCGGCTCGGGTCGCCCTGCCACCGGACCAGTGCCACGGTCGTCCCCAGCTCATTCATGCTCTGGAGCACGGTGAGGGTCGTCAGCGCCATGGCGTAGACGCCGAAGTCGGCCGGGGCCAGCAGCCGGGCGAGGAGCAGGCCGAGGGCGAACGTCCACACCCGGCGAACCAGGCTGTTGGCCAGGCTCCAGGTGAAGCCACGCCTCGCCTTCTCGGCGACGGCGCGCTCGTCGATTGGCAGATGTCCGGTTTCACCGGTCGTCATGTCACCGACGCTGGAAACAGCGTCCATTAGGTATCCCCCTGGCCCTACCGTCAGGCGCGGTGACGGGCTCGAAGCCCACCGTCCCACGGCGCACCCGATGTCCTGAGGACGTCATCGGGGCCGGGGCGAGTCACAGCAGCGCCTCACGACGAGCATAGCCCGGAGGACGGCCCACGACACCCCGAAAAGGCACCGGTGAAGGGAAATGGGCCACCCGCCCCATCGGCGCAATGAGTCGGGCGACGCATACCCGTCATCAACCCTTCCCGGTACAGTTCCGCTGACGTTCGAGGAACGTCGTGGGGGAATCGCCTCTTGCACCCGGCCGGCAAGCAGCCGCGCCTGTGAGCCTTTCGTCGCTGTCGGCTGGGTCTCGCCTCGGCCATTTCCCTCTGTGGGCCATTCGTCGTATCGAAGATGGAGTTGGAGCATGAGTCAGGTAGGGATCGCCGTGGTGGGCGCCGGGTATTGGGGGCCGAACCTGGTCCGCAACTTCACCGCCGACGAGGGGTCCACGGTCCGGTGGGTCTGTGACGTCGACACCGACCGCGCCGCCAGGCTGGCGGGCCGGTACGGCGTCCAGGGGGTCACCGGCGACTTGGCCGAGGTCCTCGCCGACCCCGACGTCGACGGGGTCGCCATCGCCACCCCCGCCCGCACCCATGCCGGCATCGCCGAGGCGTGCATCGCCGCCGGCAAGGACATGCTCATCGAGAAGCCGCTGGCGTCGAGCCTCGGATGCCGGCCGCGCCATCGCCGAGATGGCCGACGCCGCCGGTGCGGTCCTGATGACCGACCACACCTTCTGCTACACGAGCACGGTCGCCAAGATCCGCCACCTGGTGCAGTCGGGGGACATCGGCAGCTTCCGCTACTACGACTCGGTGAGGGTCAACCTCGGATTGGTCCAGGCCGACGTCGACGTCATCTGGGACCTGGCACCGCACGACTTCTCGATCATCGACTACATCCTGCCCGACGGGGTGCGGCCGGTCTCGGTGACCGCGGTGGGCTCCGACCCGCTCGGAGTGGGCCACGCCTGCGTCGCCTATGTGACCGTGCAGATGAGCGACGGCGCCATCGCCCACGTCCACCTCAACTGGCTGAGCCCGGTCAAGATCCGCACCATCATCATCGGCGGGTCAGACAAGATGCTGATGTGGGACGACACCAAGCCGGCGCAGCGACTCAGCATCTACGAGTCGGGTGCCCAGCTCGGGGATCTCTCCGAGCGTGAGCGCCGGGAGGCGCTGGTGTCGTACCGGATCGGTGACATGGTGGCCCCGGCCCTCCCCGAGACCGAGGCGCTGGGGGCCATGGTCGCCGAGTTCCGCACGAGCATCGAGAACCGGAGCAAGCCGGCAACCGACGGATGGGCAGGCGTCCGGGTGCTCGAGATGCTCGACGCCGCCAGCCGCAGCATGGCCGCAGGCGGTTCGCCGGTCACCATCTGACCGGCCTTCGACCGTCCGACCGTTCGATCCACACACAGAAAGCCCGCATGACCACTCGCCAACTCACCGGGAGCCACCAGGCCATCGCCGACGACGTACAGCTCGGCGATCGGGTCAGGCTCTCCTCGTTCATCAACCTCTACGGCTGCACCGTCGGCGACGAGACCACCATCGGCTCGTTCGTCGAGGTGCAGCGGGGCGCCGCCATCGGCGCCCGCTGCAAGATCTCCAGCCACTCGTTCGTGTGCGAGGGCGTGACCGTCGAGGACGAGGTCTTCGTCGGCCACGGCGTCATGTTCACCAACGACCTCGTCCCCCGATCGACCGCGGTCGATGGGACCGTCAAGGGCGGCGATGACTGGGAGCTGACCACGACGACCGTGCGCCGGCGGGCGTCGATCGGCAGCGGAGCCACCATCCTCGCCGGCATCGAGATCGGCGAGGGCGCCCTCATCGGCGCCGGCGCCGTCGTCACCAAGGACGTGCCTGCAGGGATGCTGGCCGTCGGAGTACCCGCCCGGGTGGTAGGCCCGGCCCCTGATTCGGCCCTCGTGGCCCCATTGATCGCCAAGGAGAAATAGTCGTGACCGTCCCCTTCCTCGACCTGCAGGCGCAGCACCGGCCGCTGCGCGACGAGATCCTCGCCGCCTGGGCCGAGATCTACGACAGCACTGCGTTCGTCGCCGGTCCCCGCGTCGAGGCCTTCGAGCAGGCTTTCGCCGCCGCTCACGGGTCGACGCACGCCGTCGCCGTCTCCAACGGCACCGCCGCCCTCGAGCTGGCGCTGCGCGCCCTCGGGATCGGCCACGGCGACCGGGTGATCGTGCCCGCCAACACCTTCATCGCCACCGCCGAGGCGGTGTCCAACGTCGGCGCCACCCCGCTGCTGGTGGACTGCGACCCGGACACCCGCACCATCTCGGTGGAGGATGCGGTGCGCGCCATGGACGAGCCCGGCGTACGCGCCGTCCTGCCGGTCCACCTCTACGGGCAGCCGGCCGACATGGATCCCATCATCGAGGCGGCCGAGCAGCGGGGCATCGCCGTCGTCGAGGACGCCGCCCAGGGCCATCTGGCCCGCTACAAGGGCCGCGCCGTCGGATCGCTCGGGGTCATGGCCTGCTTCTCGCTTCTATCCGGGCAAGAACCTCGGCGCCCCCGGTGAGGGTGGCGCCGTCACCACCTCCGACGACGCGCTCGCCGCCAAGCTCCAGGTGCTGCGCAACCACGGCCAGGCGGTGAAGTACCACAGCGACGTGGTGGGCGGCAACGCCCGCATGCACGAGATGGTCGGTGCCGCCCTCTCCATCAAGTTGCCCCACCTCGCCGGCTGGACGGAGGCGAGGCGTCGGGCGGCGGCGTGGTACCACGAGGAGCTGGAGGACGTCGCCGGGGTGGACCTCTTCCCCGAGCCGGCCGGCGCCTACTCGGTGTACCACCTCTTCGTCGTCGAGGTCGACGACCGCGACCGGGTGCTCGCCGCGCTCAACGAGGCCGGGATCGGGGCGGCGCTCCACTACCCGGTGCCGGTGCACCTCCAGGAGGCGTATGCGTCCCTGGGCCTGGGAGAGGGATCGTTCCCCAATGCCGAGCGCTCGGCGAGCCGGCTGCTGTCGTTGCCGATGTTCGCCGAGATCACCCGCGACCAGATCGCCCGGGTGGCGACGGTGCTGCGGCACGCCGTCCTCGACACCCGGTCCGTGCCGGTGAGCTCCGGGGAGCGCGTGTGATCCACCAGCGGGCCCTCATCACCGGCGGCGCCGGCCTCATCGGGTCGACCATCGCCGACCGGCTCGCCGCCGACCCCGGCGTCGAGATCGTCGTCTACGACAACCTGGAGCGGGGTCGCCTGGCGAACCTGGCCGACGCCATGGAGCGGGGCACGGTCACCTTCGTCGAGGGCGACATCCGCGACCGGGACCACCTGGCTGCCGCCATGAAGGGGATCGACGTCGTCTACCACATGGCGGCGATCCGCATCACCCAGTGCGCCGAGGAGCCCCGGCTCGCCCTCGAGGTGATGGCCGACGGCACCTACAACGTGCTCGAGGCGGCGGTCGACAACGGCGTCCCCAAGGTGGTGGCGGCATCCTCGGCGTCCATCTACGGGCTGGCCGAGACCTTCCCGACCACCGAGCGCCACCACCCGTACAACGACCGGACGCTGTACGGCGCCACCAAGATCTTCAACGAGGGCCTGCTGCGCGCCTTCCACACCATGTACGGGCTCGACTACGTCGCCCTGCGCTTCTTCAACGTGTACGGCCCACGCATGGACGTCCACGGGGTGTACACCGAGGTGCTCATCCGGTGGATGGAGAAGATCGCCGCCGGGGAGGCGCCGGTCATCTTCGGTGACGGTGCGCAGACGATGGACTTCGTCTACATCGACGACGTCGCCCGCGCCTGCATCCTCGCCGCCGGGTCGCCGGTCACCGACACGGTGTTCAACGTCGCCAGCGGCGTGGAGACCAGCCTGTCCGAGCTGGCCGCCGCCCTGGTCGCCGTCATGGGAGGCGAGGTCGGTGCCGAGTTCGTCGAGGAGCGCAAGGTGAACCCGGTGGCCCGCCGTCTGGCCGACACCGGTCTGGCCCGGCAGCTGCTCGGCTTCGAGGCCGAGGTACCGCTCGAGGAGGGTCTGCGCCGCCTGGTTGCCTGGTGGAGTGCGGAACGAGCCGTGGCGGTGCCGGCGATGACCGAGATGATCCCGGTGATGAAGCCGTGGTTCGACGAGTCCGAGGTCGAGGCGGCGGCCGAGGCCATCCGGTCGGGGTGGGTGGCGCAGGGCCCGAGGGTCGCCGAGTTCGAGGCGGCGTTCGCCACCATGGTGAAGGCCCCGGCGGCGGTAGCTGTCAGCTCCTGCACCACCGGGCTCCACCTCATTCTCCATGCCCTCGACCTGGGCCGGGCGACGAGGTGGTCGTGCCGTCGCTGTCGTTCATCGCCACCGCCAACGCCCCGCGCTACGTCGGGGCCACGCCGGTGTTCTGCGACGTCGACCCGGTCACCCAGAACGTGACCGCGGAGACGGTGGAAGCGGTGATGACCGACCGGACCCGCGGTGGTGCTCGCCGTCCACCAGGTCGGCATGCCCGCCGAGCTCGAGGACCTTCGCAAGCTGTGCGCCGCCCGCGGACGTCGTGCTGGTCGAGGACGCCGCCTGCGCCGTCGGCTCGACCTATGGCGGCGAGCCGATCGGCGCCGCGCCGGCGCTGGCGGTCTTCTCCTTCCATCCCCGCAAGCTGCTCACCACCGGTGAGGGCGGGATGATCACCACCACCGACACCGAGCTGGCCGAGCGGATGGTGCGGCTCCGCCAGCACGGCATGAGCGTCAACGCCTACGCCCGCCACACCACCGCAGGCGTGGTCATGGAGAGCTACTCGGAGACCGGGTTCAACTACCGGATGACCGACATCCAGGCCGCCATCGGCCTCGTGCAGCTGGCCAAGATCGGGACGATGGTGGAGCGGCGGCGCCTGCTCGCCGATCGCTACGCCGAGGCGCTGTGTCACGTGGAGGGGCTGATCCTGCCGGACGACCCGATGAACGGCACCACCAACTACCAGTCGTACAGCGTCATCCTCACCGAGCGGTTCCCGCTCGCCCGCGACGACGCTGATGCGGCGGCTGCAGGACGCCGGGATCTCCACGAGACGTGGGGTCATGGCGGCGCACCGCGAGCCGGCCTTCGCCGGGGTCCAGGTCGAGCCGCTGCCCAACACCGATTACCTCACCGACAACTCGATCATCCTGCCGCTGTACCACCAGATGACCGAGGCGGACATCGAGCGGGTTGCCACGGCAGTCGCCGCCGTAGCGTCCTGAGGGGCCCGCTGATGCGCTCGATCGTGATCATCGGCGCCGGCGGCTTCGGCCGGGAGACCGCTTCGCTGCTCGAGGCGTTGCGACCCGACCTGGAGGCGCTCGGCTTCCTCGACGACTCGCCCGAGCTCGTCGGCGGCAAGGTCGCCGGCCTCCCCGTGCTGGGCACGGTCGACGAGGCGCCGACCTTCGACACGTCCCGATTCGTGGTCACGGCAGGGAGCCCACGCCGCTTCGACGTCAAGCGAATGATCGTGGAGCGCCTCGGCCTCGACCACGAGCGGTATGCGACGCTGGTCCACCCGGCCGCCACCATCGGGACCGAGGTCGAGATCGGTGAGGGGACCGTGGTGTTCGCCGGCACCGTCGCCACCCATGCGGTGGTCATCGGCCGCCACGTGGGGATCATGCCCAACGTCGTCCTCACCCACGACGACGTCGTCGGCGACTACGCCATCCTCGGCGCCGGGGTGCTCCTCGCCGGTGGGGTGGTCGATCGGCGCAGGGCGCCTACGTCGGCGCCGGCGCCCGCATCCGCGAAGGGGTCACCGTCGGCCCGGCGCCATGATGGGGATGGGCTCGGTCGTGCTCGACGACGTCCCTGCAGGCGAGACCTGGGTAGGGGCGCCGGCGCACCGCCTGCGCTGAGTCGACGGGCCGGACTCACGATTCGGTCGCCATCCGTCCGGCGGCCTCGAGCCTGGCGGCCTCCTCGACGGCACGGGCTCGCTTGACACTCGGGCGGTGCTGCTCGATCTCCAGGGCCATCGCCCTACCTGCCATCGTCACCGCCTCTCGCCATGGGCGCTTCCGGACGGCGGAGGCGGCGATTGCCGCGGTGTACGCGTCGACGAGCTGGTCGCGGGCGCGATCGAGGCTGAACCGTTCGCGTCACCAGTCGACGGCCATAGGCACCGAGTCGGCGCCGACGGTCGCCATCGGTCACCAGGGGCTCCAGCTGGGTGGCCAGCATGGCGCCACCGCCGGAGCCGTCGCCGATTCCCCAGAACCCCTGCCAAACGAAGGTGTCGACCGTGCCGGGTTCCAGTGGGAGGCTGAACCCCTGCTCGCCCTGGACGACCACTGGCTTGCCGATGGCGGCGGCGCGCAGGGCCGAGCTGCCCATCCCGACGGTGATGTCAGCGGCGGCGTAAGCCGGTCGCGGGTCCGTCATCGACCCGACCAGCGTGACCACCGGTCGGCCGAGCCGCCGGTTGACGTCGAGCGCCCGGGCCTCGAGCTGCGGGCGGGCATCGCCGTCACCGACCATCACCAGACGAACCGGATGCCGTCGAGCGAGGATCTCGGCGGCGTCGACCGCGGCGACGAGGGCGTCGAGCTTCAACTCGACCGAGAGGCGGGAGACGGTGACGATCAGGACGTCCCCGTCGTCGATATCGTGCCGGTGCCGAAACGCCCTGCCGTCGATGGCGGGGTGGTCGGCGTCGGTGTCTATCGGCGGTTCCAGTACCGACACGCCGGTCCGGTATTCCCTGGCCCGGGCCGCCAGCTCCTCGGTGCCCATGATCAGCGGGATCGAGTCGGGCACCATGGGCGTGACCCCCATCGTGAGAACGGTGCTCACCAGTGGCACACCGCCGATCAGGTGGGCGCCGAAGTAGGCGTCAAGGCATGGGGGCCACTCGTAGGTGTGGATGACGTCGATCCGTTCGCGCCGAGCCAACGACCAGAGCTGGGCGATACGTGAAGGAGCCGGGCGATAGCGCAGTCTACGAGCGGGAACGAAGCGAAGACCCTTCTGCTCGATGTAGTCGACCAGCACACCTTCGATTCCGAACACGATGACCTCATGGCCGGCATACGCCACCGCGGCGGCGAGGTCAATGGCATTGATCTGACTGCCGCCGAGGATGGCAATGTCGTTCGGATAGACAAGGATTTTCACTACGGTTGCTTTCTCGCCTTACGGCGCATATAGGTCGCCAGACCCAAACACGGCTTTGTGCCCTTTTTCGCCGCGGTCATCTTGCCGGTTGCGCCATGGTTGGTGTATGGTACTGGCTCATCGAATTGCGGGTGCTGCCGGGGGGCAGCGCCGGCGGGTCGGCCATCGGGTGGAGCCAGGTAGGGGGAATGGAACAATGCGTCAATCGATAGGCGTCGCCGCGCGACGCCGTCTCTGCTCTCGTGGTGCGGGCTGCTGGTGGTGCTCGGCACTCTTCCCGTCGTCACCTTCGCCGGTGCCGCCGACGCCGCCGACCCATGTGGTCCGGGGTCCAATCGCATCGTCTGCGAGAACTCGAAGCCGGGCAACCCGTACTCCGAGTGGGACATCACCGGGAGCGGCGACGAGTCGATCCAGGGATTCGCCACCGACATGAGTGTCGATGCCGGCGAGACCATCGGGTTCAAGGTCGACACCGACGCCACCGAATATGAGATCCTGATCTATCGCACGGGCTGGTACGGCGGGGATGGTGCCCGTCTCGTCGCCACCGTCGATCCGTCCGCAGCTATGCCTCAGGACCAACCGGCTTGCCTCTACGACGAGCCAACCGGTCTGGTCGACTGCGGGAACTGGGGCCTGTCGGCGACCTGGGCGGTCCCCGACGACGCCGTCTCCGGTGTCTACATCGCCCGGTTGGAACGCGCCGACACCGGCGGCGCCAGCCACATCGTGTTCGTGGTCCGAAACGACACGAGCTCCTCGCCGATCGTGTTCCAGACCTCGGACACCACCTGGCAGGCGTACAACGAGTACGGCGGCAACTCGCTGTACAGCGGCGAGCCCTGGGGACGTGCCGTGAAGGTGAGCTACAACCGCCCGTTCACCGTGCGCGAGGACACACCCAGCGGGCGCGACAGCTTCTTCGGCAGCGAGTACGCCATGATCCGCTGGTTGGAGCGAAACGGCTACGACGTCAGCTACATCTCTGGGATCGACACCGACCGCGACGGGGCCGCCCTGCTCGACGGCCACGACGTGTTCCTCTCGGTCGGCCACGACGAGTACTGGTCGGGCGACCAGCGGGACAACGTCGAGGCGGCCCGCGACGCCGGGATGCACCTGGCGTTTCCTGAGCGGTAACGAGGTGTACTGGAAGACTCGATGGGAGCCGTCGATCGACGGGTCGGGCACGGCCCACCGGACGATGGTGACGTACAAGGAGACCCGCGAGAACGCCAAGGTGGACCCGAGCCCGGAGTGGACCGGCACGTGGCGTGATCCCCGCTTCAGCCCCCCGGCCGACGGCGGACGCCCGGAGAACTCGCTCACCGGCACCCTGTTCACGGTGAACTGCTGCACCTACGCCATCAAGGTGCCGGCCGAGTTCGGCGATCTCCGCTTCTGGCGGAACACGTCGGTCGCTGCGCTGCAGCCCGGCGAGGAGGAGGTGCTCCCTTGGGGCACCCTCGGGTACGAGTGGGACGAGGATGTCGACAACGGCCATCGTCCCGCCGGGGCTTTCCGCATGTCCTCGACCACCGAGGTGGTGCCCCAGAAGCTGATCGACTACGGCACCAAGATCGCCGAGCTGCCGGCGACCCACCATCTGATGATGTACCGCGCGCCCAGCGGCGCCCTCGTGTTCGGAGCGGGCACCGTCCAGTGGTCGTGGGGCCTCGACGACTACCACGATGGGACGGCGGCCGACACGAGCCCGGCGATCCAGCAGGCGACGGTCAACGTCCTGGCCGACATGGGCGTTCAACCCGGCTCGCTGCAGAGCGACCTGATGGCGGCCACCCAGTCGACCGACGCCTCCGGTCCCATGGTCGAGATCTCCTCACCGGTGGGCGGCGCCTCCATCGGCCACGGCGAGACCATCACCATCTCGGGCACCGCCACCGATGTCGGCGGCGGCGTGGTGGCCGGGGTCGAAGTCTCCGTGGACGGCGGCGCCACCTGGAGCCGTGCCGAGGGGCGGGGACAGTGGACGTTCCAGGACGGGATCAACATGCAGGGCAGCCGCCCGGTCATGGCCCGGGCCGTGGATGACAGCGGCAACATCGGGCCGTCGGCATCGGTCACCGTTGCGGTGGACTGCCCGTGCCGGATCTTCGACAGCGGCGACGTGCCCGAGGTCGAGGCGGCTGCCGGCACCACGGCGCTCGAGGTCGGGGTGAGGTTCGAAGCGGACGTGGACGGCTGGATCGAAGGGCTGCGCTTCTACAAGGGCCCCGGCAACACCGGCACGCACGTCGGCTCGCTGTGGGACGGCTCCGGGAACCTCCTCGCCCGCGCCACCTTCGCCGATGAGACCGCCACCGGGTGGCAGCAGGTGAGCTTCGGCACCCCGGTGCCCATCACCGCCGGCACGGCGTACGTGGCTTCGTACCACGCCCCCAATGGCCGCTACCCGGCCGACAACGAGTGGTTCGCCTACGGCCCCACCCTCAGCCCACCCCTACGGGCGGTGCAAGACAGCGACGACGAGCCGAACGGCGTGTACGTCGTCAGCAGCGTTCCCCGATTCCCGACGAACACCTACGACTCCACCAACTACTGGGTCGACGTCGTGTTCCACGACGTGGAGCCACCAGACGTGCGCGCCCCGCTCGTCAGCGCCGTCTCGCCGCTCGGCGGAGCCACCAGCGTGCCCGTCGGCTCGGCGATCTCGGTGACTTTCGACGAGCCGGTCGACCCTGCATCGGTGGAGATGTCCGTCACCTCCGCCGCCGGGGAGACCGCCGGTGAGGTCTCGGTCGCCTCGAGCCACCGGAAAGGTGACCTTCACTCCCCAGGCCGCGCTCGGCTCGAGCACGCGCATACACGGTCGAGGTAGAGGCCGCCGACCTGGCCGGGAACGCCATGCCCGAGCCCGTCCAGTTCTCCTTCACCACCGCCATGCCCGATGGAGTCGTCGCCGCACTGTGGGACGACTCGGCCGTGCCGGCCGTCGCCGCCACCACGGACACCAGGGCGGTGAACCTCGGGGTGCGCTTCGTCGCCTCCGAGGACCTGGAGATCACCGGGGTACGGTTCTACAAGGGCCCGGGCAACACCGGGACCCACGTCGGGTCGCTATGGAGTGCGGCGGGCGAGCTCATGGCGCAGGCGACCTTCACCGGCGAGTCGACCAACGGTTGGCAGCAGGTCCTGTTCGACCAGCCGGTGACGGTCATCGCCGGCTCGACCTACGTGGCCTCCTACCACGCACCCGTCGGGGCGTACGCCGCCAACGCCGGCTACTTCACCACCGACCACACCAAGGGCCCGCTCACGGCACCGGCGCTGTCCGGTGGCGTCGGGAACGGCGTGTACCGATACGGCTCCTCGCCGGCGTTCCCGACGACCAGTTTCGGCGCCACCAACTACTGGGTGACACCGGTCTACGCCGTGCCGCCGGACCTGACCGCGCCCACACTGGCGGTCACCGCTCCGGTCGACGGCACGTCCCGGGTCCGGCTCGACTCGGTGATCAGGGCGACGTTCGACGAGCCGGTTGACCCGGACGAGCGTCGAAGTGGCGGTAACCGGGAGCGATGGCCCCGTCGCCGGGACGGCCTCGTTCGACCAGGCCTCGTCGACGTTGACCTTCACCCCGGACGCCGACCTCGACCCGGACACCGGATACTCCGTGGCAATCTCCGCCGTCGACCTGGCGGGCAACGCGACCTCGGAGCCGCTGACGTTCGCCTTCACCACGTCCGACGGCGCCGAGGTCGCCACGCTCTGGGGCGAATCGACCGTCCCGCCGACCCCGGCGGTCACCGAGGCGTAGGGCCATCGAGGTAGGGGTCAAGTTCTCCGCATCGGTGGACGGGTTCGTCACCGGGGTCCGCTTCTACAAGGGCAGCGGCAACACCGGCACGCACGTCGGCTCGCTGTGGACGGCATCGGGCGAGCTGCTGGAGCGGGCCACCTTCACCTATGAGTCGAACACCGGCTGGCAGGAGGTCGTCTTCGTCGATCCGGTGCCGGTGACCGCCGGCGTCACCTACATTGCCTCGTATCACGCCCCCAAGGGCCACTATGCGGCAGCTTCGACCTACTTCGCGCAGGCGCTCGTCAGCGGTGTCCTGACTGCACCGTCGTCGGCGTCGTCCGGCGGCAACGGTGTGTACCGCTACGCCGCCTCTCCGCTCTTCCCCAACTCCTCGTACGGGTCGACCAACTACTGGGTGACACCGGTGTTCGAGGAGCCACCGGACACAACCCCGCCTGGTCTGGCGTCGAGCTCACCTGCCGACGGAGCCACCGGTGTCGATCTCGACGCCGCCGTCACCGCCACCTTCGACGAGCCGGTCGACGGTGACAGCTCGGCGATCATCGTGAGCTCGGCTACGGGGCCGGTCGCCGGATCGACCACGTTCGATGCCGCAACTTCGACCGCCACCTTCGTCCCGGCTTCGGCCCTGGCCGCATCGACGGCGTACACGGTCACGGTGAGCGCCGTCGACGTCGCCGGGAACCACACCGCCGCCGACCTCGGGTTCGACTTCACCACGAACAGCGCCGCGGTCACTGGCCGCACTGTGGGACCACGTCGGTGGTCCCCGCCGTGCCGGTTGCCGCCGACACCGCAGCCGTCAACGTCGGCGTTGCCTTCACCTCGTCCCAGTCGGTCCTGGTCACCGGGATCAGGTTCTACAAGGGAACGGGCAACACCGGTACCCACGTCGGGTCGCTGTGGAGCGGTTCCGGCCAGCTGCTGGCCCAGGCGACGTTCACCGGTGAGACCGCCACCGGGTGGCAGGAGGTGTCGTTCGCCACGCCGGTGCAGATCAATGCCGGCACCACGTACGTCGCCTCGTATCACGCGCCGAAGGGTCGTTACTCGGTGACGAGCAACTACTTCACCTCGGCATACACCAGTGGCCCGCTGACCGCGCTCAAGTCGGTCCCGGGGCGGTCAACGGGCGCTACTCATACGGCACGACCCCAGCTCTGCCCACGACGGCATACCGGGCGAGCAACTACTGGGTCAGCCCCGTATACCAGGTCGACTGAGGCGGATCGGGCTCAGGCATTCCGCGACCGGGGCGAAGTCCGCCCGCGGAATTTGAGTCAGATGGCCCATCACGTGTCGGGACTGCATGCCGGTATCCTGGCAGGACACGCCGGGTAGGGATTCCGGGCACTTGGGGAAACGCGTCACCCGGTAGGGAACCAAAGACGCATTTTGGGGGATTCACCGTGGACAGCTTCATCTCCTTCGTGCCGGGACGCGGCGCGTCGGTGACCAGGGGGCTCTCGACCGGACCGATGACGACCGGCGGCATGCGCCCATCGTCTACCGGCGCCGGGCGCTGACCGTGTACCGGCAGAGCCTCGCCATGGAGCGCACCAGGCGCATGGTCGTCGACGGGACAGCCGTGTTCGCCGCTGCCCTGCTCGCCGTGTGGCTGCGGCACGCCTGGGCATGGGTAGGGGCGACCGAGGGGCCCACCCCTTGGCGCAGCTATGTGCTTCCGGCGGTCGTCGTCGCCCTGCTCACCGTCGGCGTCCTCAAGCTGGCCGGCGCCTACTCCCAGCCGGGGGTCCGGGTCCCGCCGGCGCTCACCATCGCCGCCCTCGGTGTGGCGACGCTGGCAATGCTGACCTTTGGCTTCTTCTACCGGTCGGCCTCGTATTCACGGGTCACCGTGGTCATCTTCGTGCCGCTGGCAGCTGTCGTCCTGGCCGCCGCCAGGGCGGCGTTGCAGCGCTACGTCCGGACGGCAAGCAACAACGCCGACGCGGTGCGCCGCGTGCTCATCGTGGGGAAGACGCCGCTGGGTAACCGGCTGTCGGCAGCGCTGCGGATGCGTCCGACGTTCTACGAGGTGATCGGCTTCCTCGACGACGACCTGCCCCCGTCCGGGAGCGAGAACAACAACGTCCCGGTACTCGGCGGGGTCGACCTGCTCGGCACGTCGATCGACCTGCTCGACGTGGACGAGGTCCTCATCGCCCTGTCCGGGCCCACCGACCGGGTGATGGACGTCATCGGCGAGTGCATGCAACAGGGCGTGGCGTGGAAGGCGGTGCCGCACACCTACGGCCTACGAGTCGACCGGATGTGGATCGACGACTTCGACGGCATCCCGCTGGTGGGGACCCGTGGCTCCCGTCTCATCGGGTACAACAAGATGGTCAAGCGGACCTTCGACGTGGCCGTCGCCTCGGTCGCCCTGCTGGTGCTCTCCCCGGTGCTCGGCTTGGTGGCGCTCGCCGTGAAGCTCACCTCGAAAGGGCCCGTGCTGTACCGCCAGACCCGGGTGGGGATCCATGGCCTCGAGTTCCAGATGCTGAAGTTCCGCTCGATGCGCACCGACAGCAGCACCGATATCCACACCGCCTTCACCAACGAGTGGATCCACGGTCGCACCGGCAGCGAGGAGGACGGAGAGGAGGCGGTCCACAAGATCGAGCGTGACCCGCGGGTCACCGGCATCGGCCGGGTCATCCGGGCGACCAGCATCGATGAGCTGCCGCAGTTCTGGAACGTCCTCCGCGGCGACATGAGCGTCGTCGGCCCACGGCCGCCGCTTCCCTACGAGGTCGACCACTACACCGAGTGGCACCGTCGCCGCCTCGGCGCACTGCCCGGGATCACCGGGTCGTGGCAGGTTTCGGGGCGCAACACCCTCTCGTTCGACGAGATGGTGGCCCTCGACGTCGCCTACATCGAGGGTTGGAGCCTCGAGAAGGATCTCAGCATCGTGCTGCGGACCATCCCGGCGATGCTGATGGGGAGATGACGTGACCGTACGACCCGACACCGTTCGCTTCGGGGTCCTCGGCTGCGGCTACTGGGGCCCGAACCACATCCGGAACCTGAACGCGTTGCGCGCCCGGGGCGCCGTGATGGCGGCGGCAGCCGACCCCGACGAGGCCCGCCGCCGGCACATCGCCGACCTCTACCCGGGCGTCCGCCTCGTCCCCGATGCCGACGAGCTGATCGAGGCAGCCGACATCGACGCCTTGGTGATCGCCACACCGGTCGGCCTCCACTTCGACCAGGCCCGCCGGGCGCTGGAGAACGGCAAGCACGTCCTGGTGGAGAAGCCATTCACCACCAGCCTGGCGCAGGCCAGGAGACTGGCCGAGATCGCCGCCGCCAACGAGCGCGTCCTGATGGTGGGGCACACCTACCAGTACTCCGGGGCGGTCAACGACATCCGGGACCGGGTGCGCTCCGGGGAGCTGGGCGAGCTGAGCTACATCAGGTCGCTGCGGGTCAACCTCGGGCTGCTCCGCACCGACGCCAACGTGATCTGGGACCTGGCGCCCCACGACGTCTCGATCCTGCTCCACGTGCTGGAGCGGATGCCGCTCACCGTCCAGGCCAACGCCATGGCCCGGATCAGCAGGTCGGTCGAGGACGTCGCCAGCATCACCCTCGACTTCGGCGAACAGCTGATGGCCAACGTGATCGTGTCCTGGCTCGACCCGCAGAAGGTGCGCCAGATGACCTTCGTCGGCGACCGCAAGATGCTGGTCTACGACGACATCTCACCCAACGAGAAGATCCGCATCTTCGACAAGGGCATCGACGTTCCCCGCCACTGGGACTCGTTCGGCGACTTCCAGTACTCGTACCGGTACGGCGACATCGTCACCCCGATGATCGAGGAGAAGGAGCCGATGCTGGTCGAGGATGCCCACTTCCTCGAGTGCTGCCGGCTCGGGAAGGAGCCGACCAGCGGATCCGAGGACGCGGTGGCGGTCACCGGGATCCTCGAGGCGGCGATGCACAGCGTCGCCACCGGCAAGCTGGTCGTCGTCGACGACTTCATGACGGCAGGCGCCGGTGCGGCGCCGACGGTCGACGTCGACACCATGGCCGACGTGGTCCCGCTGCGGCCGCGGCGACCCGGGGCGAAGCCCGTGCCGGGCCGGCGGAGAGCCCTGGTGATCGACCCGTCACAGGACAACCGGGCGTACCTCACCGAGGCGTTGACCTCGTTCGAGCCCGGGTTCAAGGTGGTCACCGTTGCCAGCCCGGGACAGGCCGCCGAGTGGATGAGCTCGTTCACCCCTGACCTCGTCGTGGTTGGCAACACCGCCGATGGCCACGGCGACGACGAGGTGGTCCGTTTCGTGGACCGGCTGCTGTCGACGCCCGACTCCCGACACAGCCGGGTGGTCTCGTTCGGCCGAGGCGAAGGCGCCGGCATCCCGGGATCCCATGCCGTGGTTCTGGCCGAGGCCGGGCTCAGCGACCTTCTCCGGACCATCCGCCGCCTGTTCGACGCCCCGCCGGCCCGACTGGAGCCGTCCGGCGACACTCACGTCGTCGGCGTCCACTGATCTTCGGTCTCCCGGGGGCCTGCATCCCTTTCTCAGGACCTTCCTAGAGATCGGCCATCGGGGATCGGCCATAATGAGTTGTACACAGCCCCGATCGGCGAGGAGCGACCGATGGATCTGGCCGGCCTGCTCGGCGAGAGTGCCGACGAGCTACTGACCTACGAGTGCAAGGGGATCGCTCGCGACGAGCTCGTGCTCCCCGGCCCCGACTTCATCGAACGGGTCTTCCTCGACACCGACCGGCCGCTGCAGGTGCTGCGGAGCCTGCAGTCGCTGTTCGACCACGGCCGCCTCGGGGGCACCGGGTACGTGTCGATTCTCCCGGTCGACCAGGGGATCGAGCACTCGGCGGCGGCTTCCTTCGCCCCCAATCCCCGCTACTTCGACCCGAAGAACATCGTCGAGCTGGCCGTCGAGGCCGGGTGCAACGCCGTCGCCTCCACCCTCGGGGTGCTCGGCGCCACCGCCCGTCGCTACGCCCACCGCATCCCCTACATCGTCAAGCTCAACCACAACGAGCTCCTCACGTACCCGGCCAACCCCGACCAGGTCATGTTCGGCTCGGTGGAGCAGAGCTACGACATGGGCGCCGCCGGCGTGGGCGCCACCATCTACTTCGGGTCGGCCGAGTCCACCCGCCAGCTCCAGGAGGTGAGTGAGGCGTTCGCCCAGGCCCACGAGCTGGGGATGTTCACCGTTCTGTGGTGCTACACCCGCAACACGGGGTTCACCGTCGACGGGGTCAACTACGAGGTCTCCGCCGACCTCACCGGGCAGGCGAACCACCTCGGGGTGACCATCGAGGCCGACATCATCAAGCAGAAGCAACCCGAGAACAACAACGGCTATGGCGCCGTCGGCTTCGGGCGGACCCATGCCAAGGTCTACGACGAGCTGACCACCGACCACCCGGTCGACCTGACCCGGTGGCAGGTGGCCAACTGCTACATGGGTCGCATCGGGCTGATCAACTCGGGCGGCGCCTCGTCGGGGGCCGGCGACCTGGCCGAGGCGGTCCGCACCGCCGTCGTCAACAAGCGCGCCGGGGGCATGGGCCTCATCAGTGGACGAAAGGCGTTCCAGCGCCCGATGAGCGAGGGCATCGAGTTGTTGCAGGCGATCCAGGACGTGTACCTGGACGACGCCGTGACCATCGCCTGAAGGAGAGCAGGTATGGGCTTCGAGCTCCCCGAAGCAAGGTCGGTTGCCGTCAATCCGACGCAGGCCGAGATGCGCGCCTGGACGCTGGAGTTCATGCCGAGGGTGACCGAAACCGAGTTCGGCAACCTCAACTACCAGGCCGAGACCAAGGCCCGGCTCACCGCTTCGACGTTCTTCGTGTCCGAGGACGACGAGTTCAAGAACCGGATCTCCCGGGCCGAGGCCGACGAGTGGGCAACCCGCCAGGACGCCTACATCGCCGAGCATGACATGATCCTCATCGAGGGGTACATCGGGCCCGATCCCGAGTTCCGCACCGGTTGCCGCCTGTACATCGACCGCACCCAGGCCAACATCCCGGCCATGCAGCAGCAGCTGTACTTCCCGCCCGACGACGGCTGGGAGGCGGAGTTCACCGTCGTCGTACACACCGGGGCTGGCGGCGCCCGGCAAGCCCAACGACTGCCTGATCATCGTCGACAACGAGAACTACGTCACCAGGGTCTTCGGCTCCGACTACTTCGGCGAGTCGAAGATGGGCGGTCTACGGATGTGGAACCACCTCGTGTACCGGGCCGGCGGGCTCGCCCTCCACTCCGGGCTCAAGACCTTCCCCGACGTGAACGGGGAGGAGAAGGCGGCGCTCATCCTCGGCCTCTCCGGCACCGGGAAGACCACCACCACCTTCCGCCAGCAGCTCGATTCGCTGCCGGTACAGGACGACATGGTCGCCCTGATGCCCGGGGGCGTCGTGTACACCACCGAGAACGGCTGCTTCGCCAAGACCTACGGCCTCGACCCGATCGACGAGCCGACCATATACGGCGGGACGACGCGGCCGGACGCCTGGCTGGAGAACACCCACGTCGACGAGGACGGCAAGGTCGACTTCTTCGACGACTCATACACCCGCAACGGGCGTTCGACGTTCCCGCTGGAGAACATCCGCCACCGTGACCCCCGACACGTCCCCAGGGCGAGCTATCTGCTGCTGCTCAACCGCAACGAGAACATCATCCCGGCGGTGGCCCGCCTGCGGCGCGACCAGGCTGCGGCGTACTTCATGCTGGGCGAGACCAAGGGGACCTCGGCGGGAGGTGCCGCCGAGGCAGGGAAGAGCCTGCGGGTGCCGGGGACCAACCCGTTCTTCTTCACCAACGACGCACTGCAGGGCAACCGGTTCCTCGAGCTGCTCGACACCATGCCCGACCTGGAGGTCTACCTGATGAACACCGGGTCGGTCGGCGGGCCCGATGGCGGCGACCACTCGAAGAAGGTCCGCATCGCAGACAGCTCGGCAATCGTCGCCGGCATCGTCGACCGGACGATCGAGTGGACGACCGACCCCGACTTCGGCTACGAAGTGGCGGTTGCGGTACCCGGGGTGGAGGACACCGACCTGCTGCAACCCGCCCTGTATTACGAGACCCACGGGCGGGTCGAGGAGTATCGGGCGACGGTGGAGCGACTCGTCTCCGAGCGAAGGGCCTATCTGGCTTCCTTCCCTGGGCTGTCATCTAGCATCGTTTCCGCGGTTTAGGCCGGCGAGAGGGGGGTGCGGTTGGCCAGCGAGCTTCCGGGCGACGACCGTTGGGTCGCTGACCCCCGGTTCGAGCTGAACGAGATAAGCCGGCCAGACTTCACCGTGCTGAAGAAGGGCGGCGTTGACCCGGGCGAGGTCGAAGCGTACGTGACCCGCCTCGAGCGGCTGGCTCGCGACTTCTCCAGCTTCACCCGCGAGCTCGAGTCCCGGATCGCCCATGCCAGGGCCGAGGTCCGCGACGCCAAGTCGGCCGAGCGCCGCGCCGTCGACGAGGCGATGCTTGCCGCCTTCGACGCCAAGGAGCGGATCATCCTCGAAGCCGAGGAACGCGCCTGGGAGATCGAGGAGGAGGCTCGCCGCCGGTCCACTGCCCTGCAGGAGACAACCAGCCGGATGGGCGGCACCACCGAAGAGGTCGCCGAGGCGCGCCGCGAGCTGTCCAACTACAGGGCACAGGTCGAGGACCTCGAGATCCAGGTCAAGCGATGGCGCACTCGGGCATCGCGGCTCGAGGAGCAGATGCAGCAGCCGCTCACCGCTTCCGCCTCCGATGATGCCGACGACGGGTCGAGGTTGTCGGCGACGGAGCGGCGGGCGCGGGCGTTGATGGCGGCCGCCCGGACCGAGGCCGCCCAGATCACCGCCGACGCCGAAGCCGAGCTGGCCAGGTCTCGCCAGGTGACCACTGCCGAATCGGAGGCCGAACGGACCGCCGCCGCCGCCGAAGGGCTCGTCGATGATGCCCGACGGCAGGCCGCAGAGATCGTCGAAGAGGCCCGCGCCGAAGCCGCCAAGGTGACGGAGGCGGCAGACCTGCAGAAGGAGAAGGCGACGACGGCTGCGGCCCGCGAGGTCGAGCGGGCCAAGAAGCTCGTCGACAAGCTGACCGCCGAGGCGGAGGCACGGCAAGCGAAGCTCGATGCCCTCGACGTCGAGGCCCAAAAGGTGGCCGAGGCCGAAGCCGACGCCCTGCTCGTGGCTGCTCGCGGCGAGGCCGCCGCCATCATCGCCGCCGCCGGCGCCAAGGCCGACGAGCTGGCGCAGGCGGCGTCGACCGCGGCGGAAGCCGGCCGGGAGTCCGACGAGGCGAACCGCCTGGCCGAGGAGGAATTGGCCGCCAGGTTGGACGAGGCGCGACGACTCGCCGAGGAAGCCGCCGCCGACCGCGCCACGGCCGCGGCGGCGCTGGTCACCGCCCAACGAGCCGCCGCTGCCGAGGTCGACGCCGAGCTCGTCGAGGCCAGGTCACAGGCGGCCGCCATCGTTGCCGCCGCTACCGGCCAGCAGGCGGCCGGTGAGTCCGACTTGGAGGACACCCGCCAGGCGATGCTCCGTGAGGGAGCCGACATCGTTGCCGCCGCCCGCCGCCAGGCAGACGAGATCGCCGCCGCGGCCGACGAGCAACGTGCCGTCGCCGAGGCGGAGCTGGCGAGGGCGCTCAGCGAGCGGGATGCCTCGGAGCGGCTGCTGGCCGAGGCGACCGCCGAGGCGCGGCGCCAGCGCGATGCGCTCGTCGCCTCCGCCCGAGAGGAAGCCGAACGCATCACCGCCGGTGCCGAGGAGGAGCGGAGCTCCCTCGAGGCCGAAGTGGCGACGGCCCTGCGAGTGGCCGAAGAGCAGGCGATCGCCATCGTCGCCGAGGCCCACCAGGAGGCGGTAGCCGTCACCCAGGCGGCAGCAGCCGACCGTGAGGCGGCCGCCGCCGAGAAGGCCGCTGCCCGGGACCGCGCCACGGAGGAGGTGGCCGAGCTGATGGCCACCGCCCGAGCCGACGCCGATGGCGCTGAAGCGAGAGGCCGAGGCCACTCGCAACCAGGTCGAGGCGGATCGGATGGCGTTCGAGTCGGAGGTGGCGGCCGGTCGCCTGGCGGCGACCGAGGAGGCTGCCGGCATCGTGGCGGCGGCCACCGCCGAGGCGGAGGCCATTCGCAATCGCATGGAGGCCGACCGGGTGGCGGAGGAGTCCGAGATGGCGGCGGCCCGGGCGTCGGCCGTCACCGAGGCGGAATCCATCGTCGCCGACGCCCGGGCCGGGGCCGAAGCGATCGCGGCGAGGTCCGCAGAGGACCGCGCCGCCGTCGAGGCGGCGATGGCCGAGCTGCGTGCGGCGACCTCCGCGGAACTGGAGGAGCAACGCGCCAACGCAGCGGCGGAGGCGACGAAGATCGTGGATTCGGCCGCGGCGGCGGCGGCCGCCGCCGCCGCCAAGTCGGCCGCCGACCGGGCCGCGGTCGACGCCGAGATATCCGAGCTGCGGGCGGCGGCAGCATCCGACGTTCAGATGATGATCGATGACGCCACCGCGTCGGCCGAGGAGATCGCCGCCAGGTCGGCCGCCGACCGGGCCGCGGTCGAGGCGGAGGTGGCGGCGCTGCGGGCTGCGACCGCCGCCGACGTGAAGAAGCTGCTGGATGACGCCACGGCTGCCGCCGCCGCCACGGCCGCCAAGGCCGCCGAGGACCGGGCGGCGTTGGACGCCAAGCTGGCGGCGGCGCACCTGGCGGCTGAGAAGCAGTCCGCCGAGCTGGTGGCCCGCGCCCGCCGTCAGGCGGAGGCCATCGCCGGCGAGGCGGCTGCCGACCGGGAGGCGGCGGCGACGGAACGGGCGGAGACCGTCCAGGCGGGCCACGACGAGGCGTCCGCTCTCGTCGCCGCGGCGCACGCCGACTCCGATCGTCTCAGGGCCGAGGCGGCCGCCGAGAGGGAGGTGGCGGCGACGGAACGGGCGAAGAGCGTCCAGGCGGCCCACGACGAGGCGTCCGCTCTTGTGGCCGCGGCGCACGCCGATTCCGATCGTCTCAGGGCCGAGGCGGCGGCCGACCGGGAGGCGGCGGCGACGGAACGGGCGGAGACCGTCCAAGCGGCCCACGACGAGGCGTCCGCTCTCGTTGCCGCGGCGCACGCCGACTCCGAGCGTCTCAGGGCCGAGGCGGCCGAGGTGAGCGCAGCGGCGGCCGCCGACCGGGCGACCGCGGAGCGTCTCAACGTCGAGGCGGCCGAACTGAGCGCCAGGGTTGTCGACGACCGGGCGACCGCCGACATCGAGGTGGCGGCGCTACGACAGACCACCGCCGCCGAGACCGACGCGCTGCTGGCGGCCGCACGTGCCGACGCGGCCGCAGCCGAGCAACGGGCCACGGAGGCCGCCGAGGCCCTGGCCGATGCCAACAGCCAGGCGGCGGCGGCCCTCGACGAAGCCGAAGAGCGGGCGGCGACGCTGCGTTCCGAGGCAGAAGCCGACCGGCTCGAGGCGGCGGCGCTGGTCGAGGCGGCCAAGGAGCGGGACACCGAGTCGGGCCTGAAAGCCCGCGAGACACTGGAGCGCGCCACTACCGAGGCGGACCAGATCATGCGCAGCGCCGAGGCGAGGGCCGAGGAACGCCGTTCCGCAGCGGAGACGCTCCTCTCCAGCGCCCGGGCAGAGGCCGCCCGCATCCGCGACGAGAACGAGCGCATCTTCGAGGCGATGCGGGGTCGGACCGCCAACCCGGCGGTCCTGGCCCGCGAGGCGGCGTCGCCGCCCCGGCCCATCAGCCCGCCGCCGGTGGCCCCGTCCGAGGACCGTCGCAGCCGGTATGCCCGCCAGTCGGCCCAACTCCCCCGCATCGGCAGTGGGGGGGACGTCCTGTCCAAGATCGGCGACCTCCGGAAGAAGCCCGGCGACCGACCCCCCGACGACGACGTCGACGACGACTGACCGCGCCCGGGTGACTTTGCCGGCGCTCCGGGCCATTCCTACAATGGGCGGACCCCGCCCGCCGCGGCGGTGGGGCCCCCCTGCAAGCCCGGCTCTGGCTGTGCCGTGAGCCGGTGACCATCCGAAGATGTGGAGTACGCACTCGTGCCTGAACTGATCGCGCCGCACGGCGGCGAACTGGTGGACCTGCTCGTCGACGATGCTCGCGCCGCGGAGCTCAAGGGCCTGTCCCTCGAGCTGCCTTCCTGGGACTTGACCGACCGTCAGGTGTGCGACCTGGAGCTGTTGCTCAACGGCTCCTTCTCACCGCTCCGGGGCTTCCTGAGCCGCACCGACTACGAGTCGGTGGTCGCCGACATGCGGCTCGCCGACGGGACGCTGTGGCCGATGCCGATCACCCTCGACATCTCCGAGGATGCCGCCGAGGGGCTCGCCCCCGGGATGGGCCTGGCGCTGCGCGATCCGGAGGGCGTGATGCTCGCCGTGGTCCACATCGAGGACGTGTGGCGGCCGGACAAGCAGGCCGAGGCCAAGGGAGTGTTCGGCACCGAGAGCACCGAGCACCCCGGCGTGGCGTACCTGATGGACGTCGCCGGCCCCATCTACGTGGGTGGCACCGTCGAAGGTGTCCAGCTGCCCGTGCACTATGACTTCCACCAACCTGCGGAAGAGCCCGGCGCAGACCCGGGCCGAGTTCGCCGAGCAGGGCTGGGACCGGGTCGTCGCCTTCCAGACGCGCAACCCGATGCACCGGGCCCACGTCGAGCTCACCATGAGGGCCGCCGCCGAGACCGGCGCCCACCTCCTCATCCACCCTGTGGTGGGCATGACCAAGCCCGGCGACGTCGACCACTACACCCGGGTCCGCGTCTACCAGGCGGTCCAGCGTCACTTCCCCGAAGAGGGCGTGGCGCTGTCGCTGCTCAACCTGGCGATGAGGATGGGAGGGCCCCGCGAGGCGGTGTGGCACGCCATCATCCGCAAGAACCACGGCGTCACCCACTTCATCGTCGGCCGCGACCACGCCGGCCCGGGCAGCGACTCGGGCGGCACCCCGTTCTACGGCCCCTACGAGGCCCAGGACATGGTCCGCGAGTACGAGGAGGAGCTGGGCGTCATCCTGGTGCCGTTCAAGCTGATGGTGTACCTGCCCTCGCTGGACACGTACATGCCGGTCGACGAGGTGCCCGACGGCACCGAGACCCTCAACATCTCAGGTACCGAGCTGCGCGACCGGCTGGCCATCGGTGCCGAGATCCCGGCGTGGTTCAGCTTCCCGGAGGTGGTGGCCGAGCTGCGCAAGACCCACCGGCCCCGCTCGGCCCAGGGATTCACCGTCTTCTTCACCGGGCTGTCCGGCTCGGGCAAGTCGACCATCGCCAACGCCCTGATGGTGAAGCTCCTCGAGCAGGGTGGCCGCACCGTCACCATGCTCGACGGCGACGTGGTGCGCAAGAACCTGTCGAAGGGGCTCGGGTTCTCCAAGGAGGACCGTGACGCCAACATCGAGCGGATCGGGTACGTCGCCTCGGAGATCACCAAGGCGGGGGGGATCGCCATCTGCGCCCCCATCGCCCCCTACGCCGCTCCCCGCGACGTCAACCGGCGGATCATCTCCGCCGAGGGCGGCTACCTCCTGGTCTACGTCGCCACCCCGCTGGAGGTCTGCGAGGAGCGTGACCGCAAGGGCCTCTACGCCAAGGCCAGGGCTGGGATCATCAAGGAGTTCACCGGCATCTCCGACCCCTACGAGGAGCCGGAGGACGCCGACCTGGTGATCCACACCACGGAGGTCGATCCGGACCACGCCGCACAGCAGATCGTCGACCGGCTGGTCGAGCTCGGGTACCTGGCCGGGGACCAGTAGTGGTCGGCGGCGACCGTGCCCGCATCGAGGCGGCGCTCGACGCCGCCGAGGCGGCGCTGGCCCCCTTCACCTCCGGCGACATCGCCTCGCGGCTCAAGCAGGGCGACGACCCGGTGACCGCAGCCGACCTGGCGGTGAACGTCGCCCTGCGGGACACGCTGGTCGAACCGGGCGAGGGCTGGCTGTCGGAGGAGACCGTCGACAGCGCCGACCGGCTCGGCCGAGACCGGGTGTGGGTGGTCGACCCGCTCGACGGGACCCGCGAGTTCATCATGGGGATTCCCGAGTGGTGCGTCTCCGTCGGGCTGGTCGTCGATGGGATCCCCGTCGCCGGCGGCGTGCTCAACCCGGCCACCGGCGACCGGATCGTGGGCACCGTGGACGGTGGGGTCACCCGCCGGGGTCACCCGGCATCGTGCACGACCACCGAGCAGATCGAGGGCGCCGCTCGTGCTGGCCTCGCGTAGCGAGGTGAGGAGAGGGGAGTGGGACCCCTTCTTCGCCACCCCGATCGCAGTGCGCAACATGGGATCGGTCGCCTTCAAGCTGGCCTGCGTCGGCGCCGGCATGGCCGACGCCACCTGGACGCTCGTCCCCAAGAACGAGTGGGATGTCGCCGCCGGTGCCGCCATCGTCATGGCCGGTGGAGGGCGGGTGTCCGGCCGCGACGGCGAGGACGTGACCTTCAACCGGCCCGATCCCAAGCTCACCGGCTTCGTCGCCACCGCCCCCGGGCTGGAGGCGTCGGTGCGCAAGCTGATCGACGAGACCCAGTCCCGCTGACCCGAGAGGCGCCACGATGACGCTGCCGTCGTCCCTGCACAGCATGATCCCGGTCGGCCCGATGGTGCCGCTGGGCGTCCCCGACGAGTTCCGCCGGCTCAACGACCTGGCGTACAACCTGTGGTGGTCGTGGCAGCGCGACGCCATCGACCTGTTCCGGTCGATCGACCCGGTGGCCTGGGACCGGAGCGGCAACCCGATGGCGATGCTGCACACGGTGGAGCCGGCGACGTGGGCCCGCCTCGCCGAGGAGGAGGACTGCGTCACCAGCTACGGCTCGGTCACCGCCGACTTCGACCGCTACCTCGAGGGCGCCGACACCTGGTACGCCACCAACCATCGCGCGAAGCGCTGGACGGCCCCGTGGCCTACCTGTGCACCGAGTTCGGCCTCCACCAGAAGCTGCGCCTGTACTCCGGAGGGCTCGGCATCCTGGCCGGCGACCACGTCAAGGCCGCCTCCGACCTGGGCATCCCGCTGGTTGCCGTCGGGCTGCTCTACCGGCGCGGCTACTTCCGCCAGTCGGTCGACCCTTCCGGGGCACAGGAGCACACCTACGTGAGGATGGACGTCGCCCGACGCCCGATCCGCGAGGTGCTCGACCCCAGCACCGGCCGCCCGTTGCGGGTACAGGTCTCCATGGGTGACCGCACCGTGGCCGTCGGGGCGTGGCGCATCGACGCCGGTCGGGTGCCGGTGATCCTGCTCGACACCGACAACGACGACAACGAGCCCTCGGACCGTCCCATCACCCACTTCCTGTACGTGCGCGGCCGCGAGATGCGGCTGGCGCAGGAGATCGTGCTCGGCATCGGGGGAACCCGGGTGCTCGCCACGCTCGGGATCGAGCCGGCGGTATGGCATGTCAACGAGGGACACGCCGCCCTCAGCCTCCTCGAGCGGCTCTCGGCGGTGCTCGGCGAGGGAGTCGAGCTGGAACAGGCCAAGAAGCAGATCAGTGCCAGCACGTTGTTCACCCTGCACACCCCGGTGCCGGCGGGCAACGAGGTGTTCGACCGCAGCGTGGCGCTGCCCATGCTGTCGGGGAACATCCCCGGCATCGACGACGAGCTGTTGCTGTCGCTGACCGACTCGCACGCCGGCGGCCAGTTCGACATGGGTTCGCTGGCCATCCGGCTGTCATCGATCACCAACGGCGTCTCCAAGCGCCACGGCGAGGTGGTGACCCACGAGTGGAGCAACCTGATCGGCGGCGAGGCGAAGGCGATCACCAACGGGATCCATCCCCAGACCTGGGTGGGGCGCTCGATGTCGCGCCTCTATCAGCGCGCCGTCGGGGACCTGTGGAACCAGCAGATCATCGACGGCGCCGGCTGGGCCGCGGTCGACGACGTGCCCGCCGAGGAGCTGTGGCAGGCGCACCAGAGCCAGAAGACGGTGATGGTGCGCAGGATGAAGGCGCTGCTCCGCGAGCAGTACAGCCGGCACGGGTTCGGCCCGTCGCGCCTGCAGTGGCTGGAAGAGCAGCTTCCCGACGACCGGCTCACCATCGTGTTCGCCCGCCGCTTCGCCACGTACAAACGGGCCGGCCTGTTCTTCTCCGACCCGGCGCGGGTGCGCCAACTCCTGGTCGACCCGGAGCACCCGGTGCAGATCATCTTCGCCGGCAAGGCCCACCCTGCCGACAAGGACGGGCAGGCGCTGGTGCGCTGGGTGTTCGAGATGTCGCTGAGCCCCGACCTCGCCGGCCACGTCTTCTTCATCGAGGACTACGACATGGGGGTGGCGGCTTCGCTGGTCCGCGGCGCCGACGTGTGGCTCAACACGCCGACACCGCCGAAGGAGGCCAGCGGCACATCGGGCATGAAGGCCGCCGCCAACGGGGCGATCAACGTCAGCGTGCTCGACGGCTGGTGGGACGAGGGGTTCAACGGCGAGAACGGGTGGGGGTTCTCGCACACGTCGCACTCCGACGCCGAGGACGCCGGCATCCTCTACCACCTGCTGGAGACCGAGGTCGTCCCGATGTTCTACGAGCGGGACGACAACGGGATCCCGCAACGCTGGGTCGAGAAGATGAAGCAGTCCATCGTGTCGGTGCTCCCTCAGTTCTCCACGCAGCGGATGCTGGTCGACTACGCCGAGCAGGCTTACCTGCCCTTGGGCAGGAGATGACTCTCCCCTCCCCGAGTACGAGGGCGAGGGCTGGCAGTTGGACGGGTGCCGAAGGCCGCACGAATTCCGGGGAGGGGTGACCCGATCGTCGGCGGGGAGACGGATCCCGCTCCGCGTCGGCGGGTCCTGGCCTCGGCCCGTGCGCCGTCACTCCTCCCCCGGAGGGGGAGGAGAAAGTACACTTACATGCGCCGGTAGCTCGAACCCGCTTGGTTCCCCGTCTGTGCCCGCGCAGGCGGTCTCGTCCTCACGAGGAGCTCTTCCCATGCCCGCCGTCCATCTCGACAACGTCTCGTTTCGCCACACCTCGGCCGTCGCCGTCCTCGATGACGTGACCGTCCACCTCGGAGCCGGTTGGACCGGCGTGGTCGGTGCCAACGGCGCCGGTAAGACGACGCTGCTGCAACTGGTTTCGGGCGCACTCGCCGCGTCCTCCGGCCGGGTCACCCACGACCCGCCCGATGCGGTGACGGCGATGGTCCCGCAGTCGGTGGAGCGGCTCCACGGAGCCATCGTCGACTTCGCCGCCTCATGGGATGCTGCGGCGGCGTCTGCCCGCGGCAGGTTGGGTCTCGACCCTGCCGACCTCGACCGGTGGTCGACCATGTCGCCCGGCGAGCGTAAGCGGTGGCAGGTTGCCTCCGCCCTCGCCGCCGACCCGGACGTTCTGCTGCTCGACGAGCCCACCAACCACCTCGACGGCGAGGCCCGCCGCGGGCTCGTGGAGGCGCTACGCCGCTTCGACGGCGTCGGGCTGCTGGTCTCCCACGACCGCGCCCTGCTCGACGAGCTCACGGTGCGCACGCTGCGCATCGACCGGGGTGCCGCCGTCCTCTGGTCGGGTGGGTACACCACCGCCCGAGAGGCATGGGTGGCCGGTCGTGAGGCCGAGGTCGAGGGATACCAGGCCCTGCGCCGGGAGCAGCGCAAGCTCGACCGGCGGGTCGCCGACCAGCGCCGCGCCGCCGAGGCGAAACGTGCCCAGTTCAACCGGCAGCAGCGGACGTCGAGCCACAAGGACATCGACGCCCGCAGCGCCATGGCGCAGCGCCGGTTCCGACAGGGCGAGAAGGCCGCCGCCGACGTCATGGCGACGGCGGTGAAGCAGCAGCGCCGGCTCGAGGAGCAGGTCGACGGCATCACCATCACCAAGGAACTGGGCGGCCGGATGTTCCTCGGCTTCCAGCGCAGTCCGAAGCGGACGCTGGCGACCCTGACCGGCAGCCTGGTCGTGGCCGACCGGATGCTGGTCGACGGCCTCGACATCGCCGTGGAGCGTGACACCAGGGTGTGGCTCCGCGGCGCCAACGGGGTGGGGAAGACGACGTTGCTGCAACGGGTCCTCACCGCCGCCGGGCTCCCCGGCGACCGGGTGCTGTGGCTGCCCCAGGACCTGACCGCCGTCGAAGAGCGGGGCCTGCTCGACCAGGTGCAGGCCCTCGACCCCGATGTACGGGGCCGGGTGCTGGCCGTGGTCGCCGCTCTCGGCGTCGACCCCGACGTTCTCCTCGCCACCGACCAGCCGTCGCCGGGCGAGGCCCGCAAGCTGGCCATGGCGCTCGGCCTGGGCCGGCAGGCGTGGCTGGCGGTGCTCGACGAGCCCACCAACCACCTCGACCTGCCCTCGATCGAGCGGCTGGAGGCGGCGCTGACCGAATACCCGGGGGCGCTGCTGGTGGTCACCCACGACGAGGCGTTCGGCAGCCGGCTCGGCCTCGAGTCGTGGGTGATCGAGGGCGGTTCCCTTCGGCGGTGACCGCCTCGGATCGCCCGTGTCCGGAGCACGCATAGCATCGTGCCCCGACCAAGATGGTGCCCGGCAGGGCCGGTAGAAGCGCCTCGCTGGAGTGTGGGGGGAGCGATGGGTATGACCTCGAATCGACCGAACCTGAGGTCCTGGCATGTCGGAGCGATGGGTGATCGCCTCAGGCTCGACCGGATGAGGCTCGCCGGGCTCGGGCTGGCACTGCTGTTGACGATGGCGCCGACCGGGGTCGCCGCCGCCCAACCGCCGGAGCAGGCGCCCGGCCCCCCCGGGTCGATCGGGGTCGTCGGCTGCTCCAACACCAGCGAGCACGTCGACGGCTACCACATGCAGTCTCAGTTCGGCCAGCTCTCCCAGCCGAGGCTGGGCGGTCTCTCCTTCGAGATGTGGGGCGACCCGGCGACCAAGGACTACGAGGCGGCGTGGCGGAAATACGACTCCGCCCGGCCCGCCAGTGGGTACGCCTCCGCCTGGGTCCAGATGTGCATCAGGGCCGACGACGACCACGATCCCAACGCCCTCCTCAGCGAGGTGGTCTCCCAGATCAGGCAACGTGACCCCGATATCCCGATCTACGTGTCGCCGATCAACGACTACGAGGAAGGCCACGTGTGCGGTCGCATCGGCCCCGACGGCTTCGCCGTCGGCGAGGCCGCCGTCGAGTGGGGCGTCGCCAACCTGGGGGTGGTGGCGGGACCGGTCACCGGGCCACTCACCACCGACATGCTCGCCGGCGACGGCTGCCATCTCGGTCCGTCGGGGATCGCGCTGGTCGGCGGCCAGCTGGTTGCCTGGTTCGACGGCGGCGAGGCCGGAGCGCCCCCATCCGGCACAGACCCGCTCGCCAACTCCCTCCGCCCGCTGTGCGCCTTGGTCGACCCGCTGGTGTCGGTGGGCGCCATCGCTCCGATACCTCCCTGCGACGCGCGGTGAGGCCACCCGGGGCCAACGTCCCCGGGGGACGTGGGCCATCGGCCCCTATCCGCTCGGACGAGGCCGCATAAGCTGGCGCGGTGCTGGTCCACTACTTCGTCGAGGTCCCGATCGCCTGCGACCAGGTCGTCCCTCGACTGGCAGACGCCGGGGAGCGCCTCGACGAGTGGGCTCTGGCCGCCTACCAGCGTGGCGAGGCGATGCAGGTGCGGGTCGGTCCCCACGCCGTGATCACCAAACGGGTCGAGCTCGACCTGGGCACGCCGGCCGAGGGCAACGGGTCGACCGTGTTCCCGTTGCGGTGGCGGCCCGGCCGGATCCGGTGCGCTGTTCCCGGTGATGGAGGCGGACGTCGTGGTGGCGCCACTCGGCCAGGAGGTGACCCAGATCAGCTTCGAGGGCAGGTACGAGCCACCGCTGGAAGGCTTCGGGAGGCTGCTCGACCGAGCCGTGTTCCACCGGTTGGCCCAGTCGACGGTGCGCGACTTCGTCGACCGGATGGCGGCCTGGGTCGCAGCCGGGCCGACGTCAACCGGGTAGCGCCACCCGTACCGTCGTCCCCGTCCCCGGGGCGGACTCGACGGCGAAGCTGCCGCCGGCGCGCTCCGCCCGCTCCCGGATGTTGTCCAGCCCGAGGCCACGGACCACCCGGTCCGGGTCGAAGCCCGTACCGTCGTCACCCACCACGATGCTCACGCCGGCCGCGTCGCGCTCCACCCTGACCTCCAACCCGATGGCCACCCGAGTGGCGCACCGCGTTGCTCACCGCCTCCTGGATGATGTGCTCGATCTCCTTCAGGCGCGCCGCCTCGACGCCGTCGAGATCGAAGGCGATGTCGACGTGGACGCCGATGTGTTCGGGGACGGGGAGCCCCTCGACGAACCGCGCCAGCGAGTCGCCCGCGCTGGGCCCGGCGGCGACGGTCTGCAACTCGAACACGAACGACCTGAGCGACCGGATCGCCTCGTCGAGCCGGTCCACCGACTCCACCAGCTTCCCCGCCTCGGCTTCGTCGTCGAGCCGCATCGCCAGCGCCTGGAGCGACAGCCCAACCCCGAACAGGTCCTGGATCACGGCGTCGTGGAGGTCACGGGCGATGCGCTCGCGATCGGCCACCAGGGCGAGTTGGGTGAGCCGCGCCCGCAGGTGGGCGGTGGCGATGGCGGCACCGGCGATGGCCGCCAGCGACTCCACCAGGACCTCGTCCTCCGCGGTGAATCCGCCCGGCTTCTCGGTCAGGTACAGGTTCCCGTACACCGTGGCGCCGATGCGGACCGGTACCCCGAGGAAGGTGACCATCGGCGGGTGGTTGGGCGGGAACCCGATCGAGTCGGGGTGGCGGTGCAGGTCGTCGAGGCGGATCGGGTGTGGGTTGCGGATCAGGGTCCCCAGCACGCCACGACCGGTGGGGAGCCGGCCGATCGCCCTGGCCGTCTCCTCGTCGATCCCCAGGTACGTGAAGTCGACGACCACCCCGTGCTCGCCGAGCACGCCGAGGGCGGCATAGGTGGCGCCGGTCGCCTCCCTGGCCCGTGCCAGGGTCGTGTCGAGCACGGTGCCGAGATCGGGCTGGCTGGCTACCGCCACCGCTGCCTCGACCAGGGCGGCGAGGTTGGTAGGGTCCGCCGGCATGCGCGGCATCGTACCCAGGGGTCGGAGTCGACCCGGCGGGGGCCGGGTGATGCGGGTCCTGGTGGTCGACGACCACGCGGTGGTCCGGACCGGGATCGCCGCCATGATCGACGCCGCCCCCGACCTGGAGGTGGTCGGGGAGGCGGGGACCGCCGAGGATGCGGTCCGGAGGGTCGGGTTCGACCAGCCGGACGTGGTGGTGCTCGACGTCCGGCTCCCCGACGGCTCGGGCGTCGAGGCGTGCCGCCGGATCAGGGAGCGTTTCCCGGAGGTCCAGGTGCTCATCCTCACCTCGTTCGCCGACGAGCAGGCGCTGATGTCGGCGATCGTCGCCGGAGCCTCCGGGTACGTCCTCAAGAACATCAAGGGCAACGACCTGGTGGAGAGCATCAGGCGGGTCGGCGCCGGGGAGTCGCTTCTCGACACCGCCATGACCGAGCGGCTGTTCCTCCGGATCCGCGGCGGCGAGCCCGATCCGCTGCTGGCCCGGCTGTCGGCCCAGGAGCGCAAGGTGCTCGACTTCCTGGCCCAGGGCATGACCAACCGTCAGATCGGCGAGGAGATGTACCTCGCCGAGAAGACCATCAAGAACTACGTCTCCAACGTCCTCACCAAGCTGGGCATGAGCACCCGCACCGAAGCGGCCACCTACGCCGCCCGGCTCGAGGCCGAGGGCACCAGGGGAGACCCCCCCGAGGCCTGGCCCGAGTAGCGGCCCGTCAGCCTGCCTCTGGCCGCCATGCGCAGGTAGCGTTCCAGCCCGTCGGGGCCGCCGGTGGGGCGCAGCCAGAAGAGGGGGCCATCGGGATCGTGGGCGCTCCATCGCCGCGGCCTGCCCATCGCCACCGCCACCCGGTCCCGCACCAGCTCGAACCGCCGAGCCGATGGTGTTGGCAACGCCGCGCCGCGCCACCGCCACCGCGAACCCGGAGCACAGCCTGTCCGAGTGACCGCGGAGTGACAACCGGTCGAGCATCGCCCTGGTCGCCAGTCCGACCTCCGGCGCCATCCGGGACGGGATCGAGGCGTCCATCGGCGTGCCCAGCAGCAGCCGGGACCGGTCGAGCACCTGGCCGACGATGGGCCCGGCGCCGTAGCGGACGGCCCGGGAGGCGACCACATCCCAGTCGAGGTCCGATGTCCCGACCGTGACGTGCACGTCGCGCAACCCGCCGAGCCGGTTGGCGCCGCCCAGCCCGCAGTGCAGGGCGACGTGGATCAGGTGGTCCTCCGGGTCGAGCCGGTAGCCGTCGATGCCGCCGATCGGCGCCGCCACGCGTCGCGCCATCATCTCGTCGACGGCGACGCTGAACCGCCGCCGCGTCATGCCGAGCCCGAGGACGTGCCAGTGCAGGTCGATGGTGGTGTCGGCGGTCGCCACCGGGAACTCGGCCACGCGGTGTCGGATGGAGGCCTCCCAGTTCCGGTTCACCCTCTCCACGCCGGCCGCACCGAGCGCCCGCAGGGCATCGCCGAGCCGGGGAGCGGAGACGAGCAGGTCGAGGTCGGCGAACTCGCGCACCGCCGGCAGAACGAAGGAGTCGGCGATGACCGGCCCCTTGAGCACGACCCAGGGGATGCCGGCCTCGGTGAGCACCGGGGCGACCCGGTGGAGCGTCGCCATGATCCGGGCATGCCTCACGGTGGCGTCGAAGCGGTGCTCCTCGAGGCCGGCGCCGACGGGGAGCCCGGCCCGGCGCATCACGGCCGCCAGCGTCGTCCCCAGACCATGGGCGACCGCCCGGCTGGTGAGCAGCGAGGACTCGTCAGGAGTCAGCTCGGCGATATGGGACATGGCCGCCGTCGGGTCTCCCGCCAGCGCGATCAGCGCCTCCCGGGGCCGGTGGGGCTCACCCACGCCGGGGAGCCGTTCCTTCGGGGGACCGCCGATCGGCACCAGGGTAGAGGCGGCCGGCGGAAGGGGTGGTCACGGGCCGTCGACGTTAACCAGTGCCCGCCCCGGCATGCCAGGGTGTCGGTGCCGGCGCCGCCCCGACTGCGCCGGCGGACCGGGGCTATCATCGGGTCGGCCCTGGCGCGGCGCGCCCGGCCCGGTCGATCTCCGGGGTTTCCCACCATGTCCGACGACGACGCCATCGTGTACCGCGTCACCGATGCCACCAGCTGGCGAGAGGTGGATGGAGAGGTCGTCGTGCTCGGGATGGAGACATCGACCTACTACTCCATCGGCGGCGTGGGGACATTGCTGTGGCCGTTGCTGGTGATCGGCGCTTCCCGCCGCCGGCTCGTCGACGAGTTGTCGGCCAGGTTCTCCGAGCAGGCGCCGGTCGACATCGCCGCCGACGTCGACGCCTTCCTCGACCGCTGCCTGGAGCTCGGCATCGTCGAAGAGGCGTCTCGGCCGTGACCCTCGGTCGGGTCCCCCGGGCACGACGCCCCGACAGCTTCCGGCGGTTGATCAGCGGTGCTGTGCCCAGCGCTCGGGCGCTTCGCTGGGCGGCTGTCGAGTTGCGCGGCATCCGTCGCCGCCTTCCCATCGAAGGGACCAGGGCGCGGGTGGCTCCGGTCGCCGGTTTGGGCCCCCGCGGCTGGTGGGGGGTGCGCACCGCCATCGCCATCGTGCGCCCCACGTGCCTGGAGCGGGCGCTGGTCGTGCAGGCGTGGATCGGCGGCTATGCCGACGCACCCGACGTCGTCATCGGGGTGCGGCGGCGGTCCGGCGAGGTCGAGGCCCACGCCTGGGTCGACGCCGTCGACCCCTGGTTCGACCCCAGCTACGAGGAGCTCTCGAGGCTTCCTGCATGACACCCGACCAGCTCGCCGGCGGTCTCGAGACGCTGGAGCTGCTGAGCGGGATCGTCTTCGGCGCCGACGAGACCACCGCAGCCCTGCCAGCGGGGCGACGGCGATCCGCTCGCCGCCCTGGAGCGGGCGCTGATCCCCAGCCTGGAGAGCCCACCGTGTGGTGTCGCCTTCTCCGGCGGGCGTGACTCCTCTGCGGTACTGGCGGTGGCATCGGAGGTGGCGCGGCGGCACCGGCTGCCCGAACCGGTGCCGATCACCTTGAGGTTCCCCGGGGTGGAGCACACCGAGGAGACCGCCTACCAGGAGTCGGTGGTTCGTCACGTCGGCGCATCCGATTGGGAGCGACTCGAGCCTGGGGGAGCGCTCGACGTCCTCGGCGATGTCGCCACGGAGCTGACACTGCGCCACGGCAGCCTCTACCCGGGGAACATCCACTTCCTCGTGCCCGATGCTCGACCGCGTCGGCGGCGGGACGCTGCTCACCGGTCTCGGTGGCGACGAGATCCTGAGCGGGAACGAGCACCACGCCGTCGCCGCCATGCTCGCCGGCCGGCGACGGCCGACGCGCACGGCCCTTCGCCTGCTGGCCAAGCGGTACGTGGCCCCGCACCGGGACCGGGGCAGGCTGGCCGAGCCAGCTCACCGAGCACTTTCGTTGGATGCGTCCGGAGACCAGGGCCGAGTTGGTGGGGCGGGTGCTGGAGGACGAGACCCGGGACCACGTCTCGGCTGCCAGGCAGCTCCGACGGGGCGCCTACCGGTTCCGCTACCTGCACCGGGCCAGGGCCGATCTCGGCCGGGTGGCCGCCGACCGGCGGGTGGCCGTCGCCCACCCGCTGCTCGACGCCGGCTTCGTGGCCGGGTTGGCGGACCAGGTCGGGTTCGTCGGGCTCCCCTCCCGCACCGCGATGATGCAGCGGTTCTTCGGTGGCCTTCTACCCGAGGATGTCCTGGCACGGACGACCAAGGCGCGGTTCGACGACATCTTCTGGACCACCGAAACCACCCGGGTCGCCGCGCGCGCTCCCGCTCGAAGAGGTCGCCGAGTTCATCGACGTCCCGGCATTGCTCGACCTGTGGGCGTCGGACCGGCCGAAGGGCAACACCTTCCTGCTCGCCAAGTACCTCATGGCACTGTCACGCATCACCGAGGGACCCAGTGGGTAGACCGACCCATTGAGGGATAGCCGAGGTGTCTGGTACCATGAGCGGCTCGCTGCATCGCCCGGTCGGGCGACTGCATTCCACGGGTAAGGAGCCAGGGGGTCTATGGAGTACGCCGAAGCCGACAGTCACCGAACTGGGGTCCGTCGCCGACCTGACGTTGACGTTCAACAAGCAGTGGGGTTTCTCGGACAGCTGGATCCTCATCAAGGACAAGGGGCGGACAGCCCGTCTGGAACGGCGGTTCCTGACCCAGTTCCCTGTTGAGCGAAAGCAGGCCCGGCGGTCACCCGCCGGGCTGTTTTCGCGTCTACGGTGTCGGGCGCCGTGGACGTCGCCGCATCACCGTCGCCTGGGGCCACCGGGGCGGGCCCCGCGTCGGTGGCCCGCGGAACCTACGGGGTGAGGCTGGTCGGGTTCGAGGACTGCGATTCCCTCGGCCCGGTTCCCGACGAAGCGCCTCCGTGGCGGATCGTGATCGACTCCGGAGCGAACAGGCTGCTGGGCGAGCCCGAGCACATCACCGCCGACTCGGCGGTGCTCCACTTCGGGGACGGGTCCTCGGCCCAGGTATCGCGGGAGCCGCCCGGCGGCTCCGTGCGGCTGTTCCTCTCCCGGGACGTCCCCCGGTGCGACCTGGCCCACCCGTACCTGTCGGTCACCGGGATGCTCGACGCCTACTGGGGCGACGGCTTGGGGCTGCACGCCGGAGCGGTGGTGATCGACGGCCGGGCGTGGGTGATCGTCGCCGCCAAGGGCGGAGGCAAGACCACCTCGCTGGCGTTGCTCGACCGTGCCGGCCACCCGGTGCTCGCCGACGACCTGAGCGTCGTCGGACCGCAACTGCAGGTCCACCGCGGGCCGCGCTTCCTCGACCTGCGCCGGGAGGTGGCCGAGCGGCTCGCCATCGGCGAGGACCGTGGATACATCGGGATGCGGCGCCGTTGGCGGCATCGCATCAGGGACGCACCCCTCACCGCCCCACTCGGTGGCGTCGTGGTGCCGGTGTGGGGCGATCCCTTCGTCGACCCGGTCCAGGGCGCCGGGCGTCTCGAGGCGCTCGCTCCCAGCGTGTCGATTCGCGTGCCGGGTCGTTGGGAGGCCTTGCTGCTGGAGATGGCGTCATCGGTGCCGGTGATGGTGTGGAGCCGCCCGCAGCGCCTCGACGACGCCGAAGCGGGGATCACCCGGCTGCTGGACGCCGTCGCCGAGGCCGGGTGAGCGTGGCGGCGCCTCCGTCCAGCGGGCCTTCCCCGGATCGGGGCCAACGGGTACAGTGCGATGGTCTGGAGGCGGCCCTCGGGGGAGCATGGGCGTCAATGAGGCCGGCGGTGTCGGTGATCCTGCCGGCGTACAACGAGGAAGCGCTCATCGAGCGCACCCTCGAGCGGGTGAAGGCGGAGCTGGTATCGCTCGAAGCGCGCTACGACTGGGAGATCGTCGCCGTCGACGACGGCAGCTCGGACCGGACCGGGGCCATCATCGACGCCTTCGCCGCCGGCGAGCCCAGGGTGCAGGCGCTCCACCACCGGGTGAACACGAACCTTGGCCACGTGCTGCGTGACGGGTTCAACGCGTCGCGTGGGGATTACGTGGTCACGCTCGACAGCGATCTGAGCTACGGGCCCGAGCACATCGGCCGGCTGGTCGATGCGATCATCGCCACCGAGGCCGACATCGTCATCGCCTCGCCATACGCCGAGGGTGGCCAGGTCACCAGATGTGCCGTGGACCCGGGAGATGTTCGAGCCGCGGCGCCAACCGGCTGCTCACCATCTCGGCGAAGGGCCATCTCACCACGGTCACCGGCATGGCGCGGGCCTACTCGCGCACCTTCCTGCAGTCGCTCAACCTGAAGAGCCTCGACTTCGAGGTCAACACCGAGATCATCTACAAGGCCCAGCTGTTGCGGGCCCGCATCGTGGAGATACCGGCGCATCTCGACTGGTCCGAGCAGCGGGGGCTCGGCGAGTCGCGCAAGTCGTCACTCCGCATCGCCCGGAGCATCGCTGCCCAGGCGTTCGCCAGCTTCCTGTTCAAGCCGTTCGCCTTCTTCATCGTGCCCGGGTTGATCGTGCTCGGCCTCGCCCTCTGGTCGCTTGGGCTGGTCTGCCTTCCACACCATCGACGCCCTGGTCGACGGCGAGGCGCAATCGTTCTCGCAGGCGATCGCCATCTCATTCCAGACGTCGCCCCACTCCTTCATCGTCGGCGGCATCGCCCTGCTCGCCGCCATCCAGCTGATCAGCCTCGGGATCCTGTCGGCGCAGAACAAGCGGTACTTCGAGGAGCTGTTCTACCTCGGGACGTCCGTCTACCGCATCGAGCGGCAGGTCGAGGCCTCTCTCGATCCCGCCCCGGTCGTGCGGACGGTCCCGCCGGTGACACCGCCGGTCGCCGTTCCCACCTCCGGATCCGACGCCGACCAGGTCAGCTCACGCTCTCGAGGTGCCTCGACTTCCGAGGGTTGAGCGTTCGGACGTAGTCCGAGAGCGGCACGATCCGGTAGCGCTCGGCCAGCTGGTCGATGAATCCGGCGGTGAGGTCGAGCTTGGTGGCCCGGCTCATCTCCATGCCGGGGAAGAACCCGAGGTCGGGCTCGTCCTCCACGCCGAGGAAGTCGAGCGGATGGAGCAGCAGCGACGGGGCGACCGCCCGGGTGCGGCACAGCGCCAGGGCGGCGCCGAAGTACGCCCGCGCCGCCTTCTCAGACCTGCCCGCCAGGTAGGTGAGGTAGCTGAAGTGGAAGGGCACCCTGGCGCCCGGCATCGTCGTCACCGGCACTTCGAGCAGGCGATCGCCGTCGAGCCGCCAGGAGAACGGCACGTTGGGCCGGGTGGCGTCGCGCAGGGTCCCGAAGAGGGCCTCCCGCTGGCGCCGCTCCTCCGGGGTCAGGTTGCTGCGCTTGAGGAAATACGCCCGGCTCACCGGGTTGAGCACGTTGGGGAAGACCGTGGCGTCGTAGGCGTAGCCCATGCCGGCCAGCTCCTCGAGCACCGCAGCGGACAGGCTGAACCCAGGGCCCCGAAAGCCGCGAGGCTCCCGGCCGGTCGCCTCGGCGATGGCGGCGTGCGCCCGGCTGAGATCGGAGCGGAGCGTGGCCCGGTCGTAGAGGTGCAGCCATGGCTCGTGCAGGTGGCTGTGGCTGCCGATGTCGTGGCCGGCGGCGGTGATCGCCTGCAGGTGCTCGCCGTGCGCCGGGGCCTCGGCGTCGGTGCCGACAACGAAGAACGTGATGGTCAGGCCCCGCTCGGCCAGCAGCGAGAGGATCCGGGGCACGACGACATCGAAGTAGCTGGGCCAGTCCCGCCACGAGCCATCGCCATGGGTCTTCAGGTACGACCACTTGTTGTCGAGGTCGAGTGACAGCGGGGCGAACGGCTTCGGCTTCACGATCTGTCTTCCGTCCCGGTGGCGGGAGCCCTCGCCGGCCTCGGATCCGCCGCCAGCAGAGAGATGGCCGCCCGCTCGGCCAGCTGGATCGTCTCGTTCACGTTGAGCGTCCCGTTGAGGATCTGCGACGAGTTCACCGTGAAGATCCCGGGAACCGAGGTGGCGATGCCGGGCACCGACTTGGAGTAGCCCAGCGTGGACAGTGGCAGCACGTAGCGGACCCGCGAGATCTGGAACGCCTCCACCCCACGGCGGTCGAACGACGGGTACATCCTCTCCAAGGCGTCGAGGAACTGCCGTTCGACCTCGGCGTCCGACCAGGTCGTCGCCGGGTCGTCCTCGGATGTGTATCGGGGCAGGTAGACCAGGGCCCGCCCTCCGAAGGCGGCCCGGTCCACCAGGGCGGACATCTCGATCACCCCGGTGAACGGCACCCAGCCGTCGGTGATGTTGGTCACGTAGTAGCCGGCGAGCGGCTCGGCCATCAGCACCGAGGCACACACGATGCCCAGGTAGGTCACGCCGTCCATGGTCGCCCGCTCGGCTTCGGTCAGTCCCTCGATGAGGCGGGCGGCGATCGGAGATGCGGTGGTGACCACGACCTGGTCGCACAGGAGGTCGCCGTCCTCGAGCTCGACCCTGGCCTGGTCGCCTTCGCCGACGACACGCCGAGCCCTGGCCCCGAGCCGGATCTCGACGCCCATCGCCTCGAGCTGCTCGCCGAAACGGGACAGGACCCGGGCATAGCCGCCCTCGACGTACCCGAACATCTCCTTCTTGAGCCCGGTGCGGCGGGCGGCGTAGAGGCGCTGGATGATCGCCCAGATGAAGGCGGCCGATGCGATCCGGTAGTTCTCGCCCAGCTTGGAGCGCAGCAAGCGGCTTCCAGAACTTGTCGAAGGTGCGCCGGCCGGAGTGCCGCACCAGCCAGTCCTCCACCGGGATCTGCTCGAGCCGCTCCCAGTCGTCGATGCGTGAGGCGTGGAACACCGTCCAGCCCAGCCGGAGCTTGTCGACGATCCCCAGCGGGGGAAACCTGAGGAACTCGGCCGTGTTCGACACCGAGTACAGCCGGCCGTCGGTGTAGCAGCCCGTCCTGGTCTCGACCCAGCGCAGCTCGTCGGCCAGGCCGAGCTCGTCGAGGACCGTGCGCAGCGACGAGTCCGACAGCAGCGTGACGTGATAGTGCTTGTCCCAGACCACGTCGCCCAGCTGCCACGTCGATGCCAGCCCACCGAGCTGGTCGGCCCCTTCGAGCAAGGTCACCCGGTGCCCGGCCTGGCGGAGCCGCATCGCCAGGGTCATGCCCAGCATCCCCCCACCGACGACCCCCCAATGCGACGGCGCGGTCGTGACATGCCCGGCGAGCTGGCGCTCGCCTCCTCCCACAGATGGGCCCCTACCCCATCGTGGGCCGTCACGGGACCGGCTCCGGCGCCGGGGCGAAGTGCTCGACGAGGAGGTCGAGGATGCGATGAGGCGGCGCCGCCGCTGCCGTAGATCGGCGGGCGGTCGCCGGGGTCGATCGAGACCATTCGCCGGGCGGCGGCGACGACCGCCGTCGGGTCGACACCCGCCACCACGTTCCAGCCGGCCGCCACCGTCTCGACCCACTCTGTCTCCTGGCGCATGGTCACACAGGGCACGCCCAGCCAGTACAGCTCCTTCTGCAGGCCACCCGAGTCGGTGAGCCCGATGCGTGCCCCGGACGCCAGGGCGACCATCTCGGCATGCCCGACCGGCTCCACCAGCCGCACCCCGGCCGGAATCCGCAGCCCGTCGAGGGAACCGGCGGTCCGCGGATGGAGCGGGAGGATCACGGGGAGCCCGTCGGCGGCCACCTCGCCGAGCGCGGTGAGGAGGCCGCCGAGCCGGCCGGCGTCGTCGGTGTTCTCGGCGCGGTGCACCGTGGCGACGGCGTAGCCGCCGAGCGACGAGCCCGTACCGGTCGAGCACCGCCGACATCTGCGTGGAGTTCGGCTTCACCCACTCGAGGGCATCGAGCATGACGTCGCCGGTGACGTGCACCCCGTCGGTTATCCCCTCTCGCTCGAGGTTGACTGCGGCCTGGGCCGACGGGCAGAGCAACAGGTCCGAGATGTGGTCGGTGAGACAGCGGTTGATCTCTTCCGGCATCTGCCGGTTGAACGACCTCAACCCGGCCTCGACGTGGGCGACCGGGAGGTGGAGCTTGGCGGCGACCAGCGCCGCCGCCAGCGTGCTGTTGGTGTCGCCGAACACGACCACGACGTCGGGCCGGAGGTCGACCAGGATCGGCTCGAGCCGTTTCATCATCTCGCCCGTCTGCGCGCCCGTGGAGGGCCGAGCCGACCCCGAGGTGATGCGTCGGTGGCGCCAGGCCGAGATCGCGGAAGAAGACGTCGGACATGGCGTCGTCGTAGTGCTGGCCGGTGTGGATCAGGACCTCCGCAACGGCCGGCACGTCACCCCGGACGCGCCGGCTGACGATCGCCCGCGAGAGGGTGGCGGACTGCACGAACTCGGGCCGGGCCCCGACCACGACGGCGACGACCACGGCCTCGTTGCCGGACGTCACGAGTCGCACCTTCCCTCGTCCAGGATCATGTCGGCGATCCGGAGCACCTCGACACCGTCGTCGAGGGACACCGGGGCGTCATCGGTCAGGCGGGCCAGCACGGTGTCCCGGAAGGTCTCCAACTCAACCTGCAGCGGCTCCCTCTTGCGCAGCGCGTAGCGGATCATGTCCCCTTCGGACACCCCCTTGAGCCGGGCCATGTCGTCCCACTCGGTCGGGATATCCGCGTTGGCGTAGAAGGTCAGGTCGGCGGTCAACATGTCGGCGTGCAGGGCGCCGCGCTCACCGAGCACGGTCACGGTGCGCTGTTTGGTCGGGGTGAGCCAGTTCACCGAGATCGACACCACGGTCCCGTCGGACAGCCTGCCCACCGCCTCGACGAGGTCCTCGTGGACGCCGAGCTTCTTCGCCATGTGGGCGTGGATGCTGTCGATACCGCCACCGAGCCACAGCACGAGGTCGATGTCGTGGGTGGCGAGGTCCTTGACCACGCCGACGTCCCGGATGCGGAGCGGGTACGGCCCCACCCGCTGGGTCCTGATCGAGAAGACCCGCCCGAGGGACCGTTGCGGCAATTTTCGCTTGAGCTCGCTGAGGGCGGGGTTGTAGCGCTCGACGTGCCCAACGGCAGCCACGAGGTCGGTTCCGGCAAACACGTCGCGGATCCGCATCGCCGACTTCAGGTCGGGTCCGAGCGGCTTCTCGATGAGCACGTGGAGCCCCTCGGCGGCTGCCCGCAGTGCCACCTCCTCATGGAGACTCGGAGGGCACGGCGATGGTGATGGCGTCGACGCCTGCCGCCAGCAGGCCGTCGAGCGAGGAGAAGACGGGCCGATGGCCCAGCGCCCGCTGCGGGTCGCCGTCCGGATCGACGCCGCCGACCAACTCGACGTCCTCGAGCCGGTCGGCGATGCGGGCGTGGTTGCGACCCATCGACCCCAGACCGACCACCCCCATGCGCAGCGGCAACCTCATCGACGCCCACCGCCCCGGGACACGGCAGCGATCACGATGTCCCGCTCGGCTTCGGTCAGGTCGGGCCGAACCGGGATCGACAGCACCTCGGTGGCGAGGCGGTCGGTGACCGGGAGATCGGCCCCGGCCTCCAGGTACGGCTTCTGGCGGTGGCACGGCGTCTCGTAGTAGATCGCGTACCCGACGCCGGCGCGATCCAGCGCATCGATCGTGGCTCCCCGGTCGTGACACCGGATGGTGTACTGGTGGTAGGCATGCCGGGTGCCGGCGGCCACATGCCGGGGTGCTGACGACGTCTTCGAGGGCGGCGTCATAGGTGAGCGCATTCCTGGTGCGTTGCTCCTGCCATCCCTCCAGTCGACCCAGCTGCACCCGACCGATGGCCGCCGCCATCTCGGTCATGCGGGCGTTCGTCCCGACCATCTCGTGACTCGGTAGCGACGGCGCGAGCCATGGTTGCGGAGGAGGGCGACCCGGTCGGCCAGATGCGGATCGGAGGTGGTGACCATGCCGCCCTCGCCGGTGGTGATGTTCTTGGTCGGGTAGAAGGAGAAGGCGGCGATCGTCCCCAGCGAGCCGGCCGGCGTCGTCCCCGTCGCCGCTCCCGAGGGCCTGGGCGGCGTCCTCGACCAGAGCGAGCTGGTGGCGGTGGCACAGGGTGGCGAGGCCCGCCGGATCTGCCAGGTTGCCGTAGAGGTGGACGGCGACGACGGCGACCGTCCTCGGGCCGATGAGCGCCTCGACGGTGTCGGCCGACACGCAGTACGAGACCGGGTCGACGTCGGCGAACACGGCCTCGGCGCCGGTGAGCCGCACCGCGTTGGCGGTGGCGATGAAGGTGAACGACGGAACGACGACCTGGTCGCCCGGCCCGACGCCGAGGGCGCGGAGGGCGATCTCGAGAGCGGTGGTGCCGTTCGAGACGGCCGAAGCGTGCCGGGCGCCGATCGTGGAGGCGAACTCCTCCTCGAACGCCTCGACCTGAGGGCCGGAGGTCAGCCGGCCGGAGCGGAGCACGGCGGCGACGGCATCGATCTCGGCCTCACCGATCATCGGTCGCGAGAGCGGGATCACGGCACGATCTCCACCCGGTCATCGAGGGCCTGGAAGCGCTCGCTGGTCACCGGGTCGACCAGGGCATCGCCGTCGGGCTCGAGCCGACGGCCGGACTTCCCCACCCAGGCGACCCAGCGGGCCGGGACCCCGGCGACCAGGGCGAACGGGGAGACGGCACGAGTGACGACGGCGCCGGCCGCAACCATCGCCCAGGGCCCCACGGTGACGCCGCCGAGCACGATGGCCGCCGCCCCGATGCTGGCACCGTCCTCGACGGTTACTCCCACGGGCTCCCAGTCGTCCCCGCCCTTCAGGGTTCCGTCCGGGTTGACGGCGCGAGGGGTGGGGATCGTTGGTCAGGGTGGCCCGTGGCCCGATGAACACTCCGCTGCCGACCACGGCAGGGGCGTAGATGAGGGCGTCGTTCTGGATCTTGCAGCGGGGGCCGATCCGTACGGCATGGTCGACATAGGCTCCCCGGCCGACGATGCAGTCCTCGCCGATGCTGGCGTGCTCCCGCACCTGGACGCCGTCCCAGATGCGGCATCCGTCGCCGATCGACGCGGTGGCGGCGACCACCGCAGTCATCGAGATCACGGGCGTTCGGCTCGGGTCGAAACCCGCGCTCGTGGGATGCGTAGCCCGGTGATCCCCCATATCCGCCATTTCCCCCCGGCAACCGACGGCCGGGAACCGGCCTGGTACCCACAAACCCTAGCAAGCCTGGGTTGGCGCGGGCCGTCGGGCCACCCGGGCGACACCCGGCGCCGCTACCGTGGGGTCGTTGCGTGAGGGGGTCGCCGTATGGCCGGAACCGGGGGGCGCCCGCCGGTGCGACGGTTCGTGCCGTCCCACTTCGACGACCCCTTGGGAGTGGCGCGTCGGGCCCTCGCCTCCGGTGCACCCGGCGGACGCTTTGCGGTCATGCTGGCCGCACTCGGGTTGCTCACCTTCCCCGCCGACCGCCTCCTCGAGCGCCGGGAGCGTGCCCTCTACGCCGCCGCCAAGTCTCCAACGATGCCGATCCTTTTCATCTGTGGCCCGCCACGGAGCGGGACCACCATCGTCGGTCTCTCGCTGATGCGGTCCTTGGACGTGGCGTATCTCACCAATCTGACGTCGGTCTTCCCTCTCGCCCCGATCACGGCGAGCCGGATCCTGCGGGCCGGGCCCGACCAACGGAAGGTCTCGCTGGAGAGCTACTACGGAAGGACGTCGGGTTTCCGGGCGCCGAACGACGGGCTGTATCTGTGGGACCGCTGGCTCGGTGCCGACCGCACGCAGATCCGTGGTCGCCTCGACCCGGAGGGTGCCGATGCCATGGTCAGGTTCTTCGGCGCCCATGAAGCCTGGACCGGCCGCCCTCTGGTGGCGAAGAACAATGCCCTGAACGCACACGCCCACCTGATCGCCTCCCAGCTGCCCACCGCCCGGTTCCTGTGTCTCACCCGCGACCCGCTCTACCTCGGCCAGTCGCTCCTCATCGCCAGACGAGAGATCCACGGTTCCGACAGCAAGGCATACGGCCTGGCCCCTCCCGCCCTGGAGGGCCCGCCGGACCTGTACCGGGACATCGCAAGGCAGGTCGCCTTCCACGAGGGCATGGCCCGGTCCCAGCAGCGCAGGCTCGGGGAGGATCGGTTCCGGATCGTGAGCTACGAGGACTTCTGCGCCGCCCCGGGCGACTTCGTAGCGCGCATCGGGGGCGAGATGGGCGCGACCGCCACTATCGAGGGGTTGCCGGCGCAGTTCGAGACGTCCCGCGCCGTGCGCCTGTCGCCGGTCGAGTTCGAGGCCCTGGGGACCGCCATCGCCGCGCGGGAAGCGGCATGAGGCCGATCGCCCCGACCGATCCGGCTCCGGACGGGCCAGAAGGAGGGGCGGCGGCGACGCATGCGCCCAATCTCGGTGCCCTGGGCATCATGGTCGTCGCTGTTGCCCTCCAGGTAACCGGCGCCGTCCTCCTCAAGACCATCGCCGACCGGCGAGACTCGTGGAGCCTCGCCGTCCTCGCCCTGGGTCTGGCCGCGGTCGGCGTGGTCGATATCGTCCGATTGATCGTCTGGGGTGTCGCCCACCGGCGGTTCCCACTCAGCACCACCTTTCCGCTGTCGAGCCTGTTCTTCCCGGCCATGCTGGGGGTCGCCTATCTCTACGGAGACGAGGTGGGGACGCTCCAGGTGGCGGGTGCGGCCTTGATCACGGGAGGCGTCACCTGGCTGACCCTCAGGGCACCGACATGATCTGGCTGGTACTCGTCGGTGCGTTGACGGCCACAGCCCTGGCGCAGGTGTCGTACAAGGCCTACTTCTCCCGCAGCCGGCGGCCCGCTCTGCTGGCAACCGCGTTGGGGCTGTTCGTGGTGGCCCAGCTCGGCTTCCTCGTCGCCCTGACCGACCTCGAGGTGGGCGTGGTCTACATGAGCATGGGCCTGGTTCAGGTGCATGGTGCTGGTGCTGGCCTACACCGTGCTGCGGGAACGGATCACGCCGGACCACATCGTCGCCGTGGCGTTGATCGTCGGCGGGTTGATCCTCTATGCGGCCTGAGGCCGGCACCACCACGCAAGAACCGAGCCCCGAGGCGACCGGCACCGGAGACCGGGGTGCGCCCGTGGCTGGTGGCGGCGATCCTCTTCGCGGGACTATCGGTCCTGTTCGTGTTCACCGCGCCGGCCAATCGAACCGAGTCGGATGACGGCTACCAGTTCGCCTACGAGATCGAGCAGGGCACCGCCAGCCACGGCACCCCCCGCCACGTCGCCTTCGTCCCGGTCATGCACGGCGCCTATCTCGCCGTTCGGGCGACCGGCGTGACCGAGGACGCCCAACTGGTGGCGACCGTGGTCAACTCCCTTCTCGCCGCCGCCGCCGTCGCCCTGCAGTTCCTCCTGCTCCGGCTGCGGCTGGGGCTCTCCACCCTGTCGTCGTTGCTCGGTGCCGGGCTCCTGGCGGCTGCCTACGGGTTCTGGCGGTTCGCCGCCGAGGTCGAGGTCTACCCGATGGCCCTGGCCACCGGGTTGCTGGTGGTGTTCGCCGCTTTCTCCCCGCGGGCGACGACACCGTGGCGGATCGCCGGCACCGCCGGGCTGGCGGCCGTGGCGGTATCGGCTTACACCGCCAACGCCCTGCTGGCGTTCGCCGTCATCCCGGTGTACCTGCTCGTCGCCAGGCGGCCGAGGCACCTCGTCCTGTACGGTGCGGTGCTGCTCCCGGCCCTGGTGCTGACGGTGGCCATCCCCTACCTGGCGGTGCGCCAGCCGGGAGAGTCGATCTCCGAGGCGTATGGGGCCGCAGAGGGGACGCCGATCGGGCCCGAGTCCTTCCTCAAGGCCGGCGTCGGCGCCGGCCAGGCGATGCTCTCCAGCGGGTTCCTCTTCTCCTACCCGGGGTTCGCCGACGAGCTGAGCGAGCGGATCCCGGACCGTGCCATCAGCGACGAGATCTACCTGGCGGAAACGGTGAGCACGGCCCGCCGCGGCACGATGACCGCCACCTTCGTCGTGGCACTGGTCGCCGTGCTGACCGCCATCGTGCTGGCGGTTCCCGGCTTGGCCCGCTCGTGGCGGGAACCGGCGGTGGCGGCGCTGCTGGTCTGGTTGGGCGGGGTGGTCGGCTTCCAGATCCTCAGGAGCGACACCGCCGACGGGCCCGAGCTCTGGCTTGCTCGCTCTACCTCCCCTGCTCATGCTGATCACCGTCGGTGTAGCCGGGCGCGAGTCCAGCGGTGGCAAGGGGGACGACCGTGCTCGCCATCCTCCTCGCCGCGCTGGTGCTGCACAACGGGTCGGGGATGTCGCTGATCCAGGACGAGCGCGGTGACCGGAATGCGGCCCGCGCCGCCTGGCTGCTGGACAACGCGGGTCCCGAGGACACGATCCTCACCGTCGACTCCTCGTTGTTCCACCGATACCTGCAGTACCACAGCGACGCCTCGGTGGTGTTCCTCGTCGACGTCGGTCATCGAGGGCGAGGACCTAGCAGGGCTTCTCGACACCGGCGGGCAGGGTGGTGCCGTCTACGCCACCGCCGACGTCTTCGACCCACCGGGCTATCTCGAGTACCAGGACCCCGACCGCTACCGGGCCCTGGTCGGTTTCGGGGAGAGCGTCGAGTCGCAGTTCACCAGGGTCGACGACGACGAGTTCGGCGGCGTGTACCGGCTGGAGCGCGACCGGAGCCTGAGGCCGCCCGGACGCTCCGGACGTGGTGCCACCGCCAGAGCCGTGGCTCAGGCGGCGCCGACCTGCTTCTCGATCCACCGATAGGTCGGGACCAACCCCTCCTCGAGCGAGATGCCGGGCTCCCAGCCGAGCACCTGGCGCAGCCTCGAGTTGTCGGAGTTCCTGCCCCGAACTCCCTGGGGGCCTTCCACGTGGACCAGGTCGATGCCGTCCTTGCCGGACACGGCGATGACGATCCGGGCGAGGTCGTTGATCGAGATGAGACGGTCGCGGCCGAGGTTGAGCGGCTGGCGGTAGTCCGATTGCATCAGGCGGTAGATGCCTTCGACGCAGTCGTCCACGTGACAGAAGCTCCGGGTCTGCTCCCCGTCGCCCCAGATCTCGATCGATCCACCCTCGGGCGCCACGGCGACCTTGCGGCAGATCGCCGCCGGTGCCTTCTCCCTGCCGCCGTCGTACGTACCGTAGGGCCCGTAGATGTTGTGGAAGCGGACGATCCGGGTCTGCATCCCGAACTCCTCGGCGTAGTACTCGACCGACCGCTCGGCGATCAACTTCTCCCATCCATAGGCGTCCTGAGGCTTGGCCGGGTAGGCGTCCTCCTCACGGAGCGGCGCCACGTCGGCCACGGTCTGGCGGTACTCCGGGTAGATGCACGCCGATGAGCTGAACAGGTACCGGGACACCCCGTGGGTCCTGGCCGCTTCCAGGGTGTGCAGGTTGATCAGCGAGTTGTTGCGCAGGATGGTGGCGTGGTTGGCCGAGATGAAGCCCATCCCCCCCATGTCGGCGGCCAGGGCGTAGACGTGATCGACGTCCCGGGTGGCGATCAGGCAGTTGTCCCAGCGGCGCAGGTCGAGCAACTCGAACTCGTCGGCGTCGACGTCGGTGTACTCGGGGAGGCTTCAGATCGACTCCCCGCACCCAGTAGCCACGTTGTTTCAGGTACGTGACGAGGTGGTGGCCGATGAACCCACCCGCGCCGGTAACGAGCACTCGCTCCATGGTCCTCCCCCGTCGATGTCCCCTATGGACCCGCCTCTCCCACCGATCCCCGCCGTGTCCGCCCGGTGGCGATCGCTTGCTGCATGATGGTGCCCGGCGAGGGTCGCCGCAACTGGCGCCTCGTCGCTGACGATCGAAGCCAAGGCTCCCAACCCGTCGGGTGACCTGTTGACAGCCGCGCGGCCGCTCCGTAGATTCATTGCCACGTCGCCTGGCTGTCACTTCCAGCGACGCTCGGTGGTTTAAGGGGCTGTCGAGAGAGGGGGGGTCGGCGTGTCGTTGCGCCGGTTCGAGGGGAGTCCGAGGGGGATCCATGACGCAAGGGGACCTGGCGCGTCAGTCGCCGGTGACCGCCGAGGCTGCTAGCGCCGTCGACGAGACGGGGGACTTGGCGTCGGAAGACGTCCACGGCCGGCCGGCACCGGGCCGGGTCGCCGCGCTGCCCGTCGACTCGGAGGGGGCGGTCGACGCAGTCGTCCTCGACCTCGTCCCATTGGTCGATGCCGCCGACCACCGCGTCTTCCTCGCTGCGGGCGATGGACTGGTGGGGGCGACGCCGGTCCAGCGGGCCATCAAGCGGCTGGTCGAGACAGCCTTGGCCTCGGTGGCCCTCGTGGTCCTGAGCCCGGTGTTCGCCTGCGTGGCCGGCGCCATCCTGGTGACGTCCCGGGGACCGGTCTTCTACACCCAGCAGCGCATCGGTCTCAACGGCCGGGCGTTCCGTCTCGCCAAGTTCCGCACCATGTCACGGGACGCCGATGGGTTGCGCGCCGGCTTGCAGGCCGGCAACGAGATGGCCGGTCCGGTCTTCAAGCTCCGCGACGATCCGCGCATCACGCCGCTCGGGCGGTTCCTCCGCAAGTACAGCATCGACGAGTTGCCCCAGCTGGTCCACGTGATCTCCGGCGAAATGGCGCTGGTCGGTCCCCGGCCGCCGCTGCCCGAGGAGGTCGCCGCCTACGGCGTGTGGGAGCGGCAGCGGCTCCTGGTCAAGCCCGGCGTGACCTGCATCTGGCAGGTGAGCGGGCGCTCCGACCTCGACTTCGACACCTGGGTGCACATGGACATCGACTACATCCGCCGCTGGTCGCTGCGGCTGGATTTCGCCATCCTGGCCCGGACACTCGGGGCGGTACTGTCCGGTCGAGGCGCCTACTAGGGGGTCGCCCCCCGAGGTGGGGACCCGCTCATGAAGATCCTGCAGGTCCACAACCGCTATCGCGATCGCGGTGGGGAGGACAGCGTGGTCGCCGCCGAGGCGGACCTGCTCCGCGACGCCGGTCACGAGGTGTTCCAGTACCAGGTCGAGAACCCGGTGGGACGTGCCGCCGCCGCCGGGGCCCTGGCGCTGGCGCCGTGGAACCCGGCCGCCACCAGGCGGTTGGTCGGCTTCGCCGCCGACATCCGCCCAGACGTGGCCCACGTCCACAACACATGGTTCTCGCTGAGCCCGTCGGTCCTACGCGGACTGGACCGGGCGGGGATCCCGGTGGTGATGACCCTGCACAACCACCGGCTGGTGTGTGCCAACGCCGCCCTGTTCCGGGACGGCCGACCCTGCGAGCTGTGCGTCGGAACCCATCCCTGGCACGGGGTCCGTCACCGCTGCTACCGGGACTCCTTCACCGCCTCGGCGGCGGCGGCGACCACGATCACCCTGAACCGGGCGGTGCACACGTGGAGCCGCCACGTCGCCCTCTTCCTCGCCCTGACCCGGTTCGCCGCCGAGCGCTTCATCGCCGGCGGGCTCCCTGCCGAACGCATCGAGGTGAAGCCCAACTTCGTCGCCGACCCCGGCCCGCGCCCCGGCCGCCCTCCCGCTCGGAGACGGTCCTCTTCGTGGGCCGCTTGTACGAACCGAAGGGGATCAGCGAGCTGATCGACGTCTGGGAGACGGTGGCACCGGCTCGGCTCCAACTGGTCGTCGTCGGTGACGGCCCGCTTGGCGGCGAGCTGGAGCGGCGAGCCGGGCCCTCCGTCCGGTTGGTCGGCGCGTTGCAGCACGCCGCCGTCCTCGACCTGATGCTCGAAGCGAGGGCGCTGGTCTTCCCGTCGCACCTCTACGAGGGCCAGCCGATGGCGATCCTGGAAGCGCTGGCTGCGGGGTTGCCGGTGCTGGCATCCGGCCACGGCGGCATGGCGGCAACCCTCGAAGATGCGGCACCCGGCACGCTGGTCGAAGTGGCTAACCGGGAGGCGTGGGGCGAGGCGCTCAGCCGGCTGACCGACGACGATGCCGTCGACGACGCCGGCTCGGCAGCGCGGAGCCTCTACGAAGCCCGATTCACCCCGGAGCTGGCTTTGGGCCGCCTCGACGACGCCTATCGAAGGGCGCGCGGTCTCCGATGACCACTTCCCAACCGAGCCTGAGGAACCGGGGACCTCTGGTTCGCTCCATCTCCGGTGGAGTGCTCGACGCCGGGTTCGCCTCCCTGGGGACCTTCGCCGTCGGGATCGTCGCCGCCCGCTACCTCGATCCGGCGGCGCTCGGCGCCTACGCCCTGTTCTTCGCCGCCTTCACCGCCCTGACCGTTTTCGCCACCGAAGGCATCTTCGTGCCGGCCGAGGCACGATCGGTGAGCCGTCCCGTCAGCGACCGGCGCCACATCGTCCGGAAGGCGGTGCCGGTGGGGCTGGGCTCGACCATCGTGGTGTTGCCGGGGCTGCTCATCGCCTACGTCCTGGTGCCGGACAGCGTGCCCCAATCGGTCACCGTGCCCCTGGCGGTAACCACCGCGGCTGACCGTGATCGTGGCGCCCCTGCAGGAGCACGTACGGCGGGTGTGCCACCTCGCCCGGGTGTCGTGGCGCGCCTCGGTGGTGTCGCTGGTGCAGTTCGTCGTCATCGTCGCCTCCCTGCTCTCAATGCTGGCTCTCGACGTCGCCGTGGCGTGGATCCCGTTCGGGGCGCTCGCCATCGCCAACTCCGTCTCGTTGGTCGTCGGCCTCGCCCTGCTCGCCTACGACCGACGCGGTGAGCTGGGACTCCGGCTGACCGCAGCCGATCTGGTCCGGTCGGGTCGATGGCTGGTCACCGCGGCTTTCATCCGGTCCGGGTCGGCGTTCGTCGCCGCGGCCCTGATCGCCCAGCTCGCCTCGGCGGAGGCGCTCGGGTACGCCGAAGCGGCCCGGGTGATCGGGCGCCCGGTGCTCGTCATCGCCATGGGACTGGAGGCGGTGCTCGGCCCGCGCTCGGTGGAGGCGGCCCTCGATCGCGACCGCACCCGGGCTCGGCACATCTCGACCGGATTCGCCGCCATCCTGGCCGGGGTGGCGGTGCCGTACATCCTGCTGTTCGGCTGGGAGTGGGCCTGGAACCCGGCGTTGGCGTTCATCCCCACCGCCTATGTCGTCGCCGGGCTGGTGCCCCTCCAGGTGGTCTCCGAGTTCCTCGGCGGGGTGGTGGTTCCCTATCGCATGGAGCTGATCGGCGCCCGCAAGGAAACGGCGCTCCTCGCTCCCGAGGCCGTCGGGGCCGGGCTGCAGGTGGCGGTGGCGGCCGCCGCCGGGACGATCGGCGCCTTCGCCCGTCCCATCGGTGCCCTGGCCATGAGGTCGGCGCAGCTGGTCGGCTACCGGGCGGCGGTCTCGCGCGTCTACCGGGTCCCCGACGAAGCCGACCCGATCGGCCGGTGAGTGCGCTGCCGCCGAGCTATCCGGCCCCGCCCCGCTTCCAGAGCAGGCCGGTGACCATGGGGGCCTTGTCGACCTGTTCGATCGTCCGCAACTCGACATCGTCCCGCGTTCCGGCGTACTCCTGGAACTCCTTCGGGATGTTGTTGAACAGGGCGACGCCTCCGGGGACGAGGTGGGGCAGCACCGTATCGAGCTCGTAGCGTTCCAGGGCGAACACGTTGGCACTGTCGGAGAGGAAGACCCCGGGTGTGCCGACCCTGGTAAGGACCCCACCGAGGTGCTTGCGGCTGCTCCCCAGATGCAGCGTCCAACGGGGCCGCAGCTCCTCGGGTACCAGGATCCCGGTGAAGGCGCCGGAGGCGGCGGCGAGCGGCGGGAGGTCGATGCTGGTCAGGTGGCCGCGGCCGTTGCGTTCCAGGGCGCTCAGGACCAGGGCGGTGGTCACCCCGTAGCCGACTCCGCTCTCGACGACGACCTCCGGGCCCAGGTGCCTCACCAAGGCATAGCTGAGCAGGGCGTGGGTGGGGTCGGCGTTGTAGAACGCCGGGAAGGGCAGGTCGTCGCGGTCGCCGGCAAAGGCCCGGAAGCGACCGACGACCTCGGCGACGGCGTCCTCCGCCTCGCCGCCGCGCTCCAGGACCCGTTCCACTCCTGCCAGCGGGTGATCGGAGTGGCCAACGGTATCGGCGAAGGCGTGGACGTCCGGGAAGTCGGGGTCCGCCGGCCGGTGGCCGGAGGCGTACCGAGCCGAGCGGACCTCCCAGAGCAGCCGTAGCCGATCGAGGCGATCGGGTGCCGCCAACAACTCGATCACTCTCACCGAACTGCCCCTTCCCCCTGGGAGATGTCGATCGGCGATGACGCGGCGGCGGAGCCTACGGGTCCGGTGCCCGGCGGGTCAACGAGCGCCGCGCCCGAGAAGGCCGTCACCCGGGCATCGGGCTGCGGCCGGTCACCCGCTCGAACCACCGTCCGTCGACCCGGAGGTTGGCGATGTTGTGGTCGATCGACCGGTCGAGATCCCACCGCGTCCGGTTGAGCCGGTCGGGCTGCTGGGGGACGTGCTGCATACCCGGCGTCCCGTTGGCGACGGTCTCGAAACCGATGCTGCGGCAGTAGTCACGCAGCTCCTCGGTGAAACGGCGGCGGGTGCCATATGGGTAGGAGAAGTGGACCACCGGTTCCCCGATGATCTCCTCGAGGATCTGCTTGCTCATGAGGACCTCTGCCCGAGCCTCGTTGGCGGGCAGCGACCCCAGGTCGCGGTGAGAGTGCGAGTGGGAGCCGACGGTGTGCCCGGCGGCGGCGATCTCGGCGATCTCGGTCGTGGACAGGGTGTCGAAGTCGGAGGGCGATCTCCCGATGCGTCGGGCGTAGTCGATCCGCTCCGCCTCGGACGAGCGGTCACGGATCGGCGCGGTGGACACGAAGAAGGTGGCGGTGACTCCAATGGCGGCCAATGTCCCCAACGATTCGTGCCATGACCGGTAGTTGTCGTCGAAGCTGATCCAGCAGACCTTCTCCCCGTCGGCCTGGTGCAACTGGTGCGGGCCGCCGAAGGCGTACCCGAGCTCGCCGAGATGCGCCGCCGCCGCCGAGAATCGGAACCAATCGGCCGGCTGCAGGTCGTGGAAGTAGATGCCGAGCCGGTCGGGCAGATCCCGCGGGACCAGCAGATGGGCTGCCCGCACCGCCCTCTGGACCCACCGTTTCCCTTCGGATCGGACGGTGGCCAGCATCTCGGGCACCCTAGTATCCGAGGGCGGGGCGGCCACAGAGGGGGTGGCGCAGGACCGTGATCGTGATCTCGTCCAGCCCGGGGGCTTTTGGGCGGCCCTCGCCATCGGGCTAGGGTGCGCGATCCGGAGACCCCGGAGGTTTCCCGGATGTTCCCATCCGGATCGCGTCATCTCGTCATCGCCCTCACTCTTCTTCTCGGCACCACCGGCATCGTGGTGGCCACGGAGCGGTCGGGCGGCGACGACCCGGCCGTGCTCGACCACGGCCGCCGACACTTCCACGGCGGGCGTCGAGGCGAGGGGCGACTCGACTGTGCCGACCGCCGGGCCGGCGACGACCGGCTCCCGGCCACCCACGACCACGGTGACCGGCCAGACCGCCGGTGGGGGCATCCTCGGCAGCGGCGACCGTCGACATCTGGCCCGGCGACGACGTGAACGCCGTGCTGGCGGCAAACCCCGTGGGCACCACCTTCCTGCTGCACGCCGGGGTGTACTCGCAGCTGACCCTGATGCCCCGCTCCGGCCAGGTGATCACCGGTGAGCCCGGCACCATCCTCGACGGGGGCGGGGTCACCGCCGACGGCGTCGGCCGTGCCGTGGCCAACGACATCACCATCCGCGGGCTCACCATCCGGAACTACACCAACGCCTGCGTCAACTGGGGCGCCGACGGATGGGGCCGGCGGTGGATCATCGAGGACGTCGACGCCGGCTACTGCAAGCTGGGGGTGAAGGTCAAGAAGGGTGGCATCTACCGCGACAACTACATCCACCACAACCTGCAGTACGGCATGGAGGGGACCGGCGAGTTCGATCTCGTCGTCGAGGGCAACGAGATCGCCTTCAACCGCACCGACACCAGCTGGGACCCGGGTGACTCCGGTGGCACCAAGTTCCACAGCACGGTCGGCATGGTGGTGCGCGACAACTACGTCCACGACAACAACGGGATCGGCATCTGGCTCGACGGCCCGAACACCGGTGCGGTGATCGAGGGCAACCTGGTGGTGGACAACGACCAGGCCGGCATCGTCCACGAGCTCGGCTATTCACCCGTCATCCGCAACAACACCGTCGAGGGCAACGGGTTCGCTTCCGACGGCCTGGGTGGTGAGGGCGCCGGCATCCTGGCCTTCTCGGTGCGCGACGCCGAGATCCACGGCAACGTCGTCACCGGGAACCGGAACGGGATCGCCGGTCGGAGCGACGACCGCGGCGTCGACTCCGACACCGGTGAGGAGTGGTTGCTCGAGGACCTCTACGTGCACGACAACCTCATCACCATGGATGAGGGCGCCACCGGGATCTGGGACTACCTCCCCGGCGAGCCGGCGCTCGAGCCGGCGGCGGACATCCGGTTCGAAGGCAACATCTACACCCTCACCCCGTCGAGCGGTCGGTTCCTGCGCTGGACCGATGCCATCGCCGGCAACGGCGGCTGGGACCTCTTCACGCTCACCGGGTGGCGGGCGCACTTCCCACTGGACGGCTACCACCTCTGCGATGGCCAGAAGTCGACCGTCGTCGGCTCCGCCGGGGTCAATGTCCTCGTGGGCACGACGGGGAAGGACGTGATCACCGGGCTCGGTGGCAACGACCGCATCGAGGGCCTCGGGGGAACGACGTCATCTGTGGCGGTGACGGAGGCGACACGCTCATCGGCGGTGCCGGCAAGGACGTCGTGATCGGTGCCGCCGGGGCGGACACGATACGCGATGGGGAACGGCGGCGACACCGCGCTCGGCGGGACCGGCGAGGACACGCTGGTGGGTGGACGCCGGTCTCGACTCGATGTGGGGCGGGAACGGTGGGGACGTTCTCCAGGGAGGGATCGGCAAGGACTCGCTGTTCGGAGGCGCCGGCACCGATGTCTGCAACGGCGGCGCCGGCACCGACCAAGCCACCGCCTGCGAGACGAAGACCTCGCATCCCCTAGGGTCGACGGCAGCGGTGGGGAGCGGCGCCGGCGAAGGGCCGGGCGGGAGATGGGTGGCTCGGCCGTCCTGGAGCGCCCGGCGGCGGGTGCGATCCCGACGCTCCGTGTCCCCCATGGCGGCGAGGCAGGCGAAGATGATGAAGTCGGCGGTCAGCCAGCCGGCCAGGCCCAGGCTCACCAGGCTGTGCAGGAGCAGGGGGACGATCAAGATGGCGTACGGCGTCTCGGCGGCGTCCCCCAACCGGCGCAGGCACCATGCCGTGGTCCGGATGACGGCGAAGGCGAGCGGCACCACCCCGAGCAGGCCCAGCCCGACCAGAGCCTCCATGTACCCGCTGTGGAGCGAGCTGACCGAATCCTCGCCGATGCCGCGCAACGCCACGAACCGGCCGCCGACGCCGAAGCCGTACCCGGTCCACGGATGGTCGAGCCACGACTGCACCGCCGCATCCCAGTAGGTCAGGCGACCGCTCCAGGTCGCCAGGGTCCCGGGTTGCTGGTCGCGGGCGGCGATCTCCCAGATGCTCGCCCAGATGGCGTTCCACTGGGTCAACGCCAGGAGGACGGCGGCGGGCACGAAGCCGAGGAACCAACGCCTCCGCCGCGACCAGAGGAGCACGGCGATGGCCACCACCCAGATGACCAGCCCCTGCCGGCCGGAGGCCAGCAACATGGCGACGGTTCCCAGCAGTCCGATCGCCCCCCACTTCCAGCGGCTCGCCTTGTCGAGCGGCTGGAGGGCCCGAGCGACGGCGTACACCGCGATCAACGCCCCGGTGGCGGAGAGGCCGTTGGAGTGGGTGTAGGGGGCGACCATCGTGGCCGGGAAGAAGAAGCCAGGCCGGTTCTGGAGCTCCGAGAAGATGCCCGGCATGGCCAGGAACCCGACGACGGCGACGAGGAGCAGGGCGATCTCGAGCTGGAGCACGAAACGGACGGCGTGCCGGAGGCGATCGCCGGACTCACGGTCCAGGGCGATGGCCCAGACGATGGCGAGCCCCACGCCGAGCTCGAAGACCTTCCCGGCCGTGGGGAGCGGCGCCACCGAGTAGAGCACCGATGCGCCGGCCACCACCACGTACACGGTCAAGGCGCCGAGCGACACCAGCGCCCCGGGTCGCCCCCGCCCGACGGATCCCCCTCGAGACCACCGGTGCCACCAGGGCGAGGGCGAGCACATCGAGGACACCACGCAGCATGGTCTCGACGACGAGCGGGATTGGCCAGCACATCCTCTGCACCCGTGCGGGCGGCGTTGCTGTGGGTGCCGAGCAGGACGAGCAGGATGGCGAGATGCTGCCGGCTGATCCGGACCCGGCCGGTCTGGATGAAGGCTCGAAACCCCCCGGGCGCCGACCGCGACGATCAGCACTGCCCAGATGGCAGCGGCCCAGATGAACCCGCGCACGCCATACCCCCTCGTGGCGGGATCATGGTAGCGGTGGCGGGTCGTCGAGGGCCGGTGCGGGTACGATGCCCGCTCGGGCGTGAGGGGAAGGGCCGTAGGTGGTAGAGCATGTGACGGGTCGCGGCGCCTTCATCGTGCTCGTCGGCCCTGACGGAGTGGGGAAGACGACGGTGGCAGCGCGAGTTGATCGCCGCTTTCCCCGGCCCGACGGGCTACTTCCACTTCCGACCGTCGGTCCGACGTCCGCTGTCGCCGACGCCACCGACCTGGTCCGCCGCCCCGGCCGACAAGGGAGTGGCCCACGGTTGGCGTCCGGTGGGCTGGTTGCGGCTCATCCGCAGCTACCTGTTCTTCTGGGCCGGCTATGTGTGGCGGGTGCGCCCGGCGGTGCGCAGGGGCGCCCTCGTGGTCGGTGACCGCTGGGCGTTCGGGTACGTCATCCAGCCCCGGTCGGTCAAGTTCTACGGCCCTGGTTGGCTCGCCAGGCTGGCGGTGCGGGCGCTGCCGCAACCCGACCTCGTCGCCAACCTGCAGCGCCCCGGCCCCACTGGTGCATGCCCGGAAGCAGGAGCTGACCCTCGATGAGATCGACTCCGAGCTGGAGGCGTGGTCGGATCTGCACACCCGGTCCGTGAGGACCTTCAGCACGGTCGGCGAGCCGGCGGCGACCGCACGTCAGATCCTCGAGTCGTTGCCCCGATGACGGCCGGACATCGGGCATTCCCGCCCGGCAGGGGGTTCGTCGCCGTTCCCACATCGACCCGCCGGGCGGCGCGGGCCGGGATCGCGCTCTACGCCCCGTGCCGTCCGGTGGCGATCTGGGCGCAGCGGGCAACCTGGCACCTCGTCGGCATCCTCGGGCCGAGAGCCGTGCCCGGTAGGGCGACGAGCGGGGTGCCACCGATGCCGGAGGCGGTGTGGACGGCGCTCGCCGAGGAATGGGCGGCGATCGTCGGAGGGTTCGACACCATCGCCGCCTACCGGCCGCGGCAGCGGTTCCGATCCGGGCACGGCATCCTCCTCATCCGAGACGGTGCTCCGCAGGCCTTCGTCAAGGTGAGGAGAGGCGCCACCGCAGACCTCGCCGCCGAGGAGCGAGCGCTCGCCCGGGTCTCCACGGCCGGGGTATCGGCGTTTCGGTGCCCCCGTCCCCTCCGGCTGGGGAGATACGACGAATGGGACTACCTGGCCATGTCGGCGCTGCCGCCGGTCATCGGCAGGGTGCCCGCCGATCCTCCGCTCGGCGACCTGACCGCAGAGATCTCCAACGCACTCGGTGACCTGCCGGGAGGGGAGGCCGTGCCCGGGCACTGGCGTCCGATGCACGGCGACTTCACCCCGTGGAACCTCCGATCCTCGGGAGGCGGCCAGCTGACGCTGGTGGACTGGGAAGACGCCGGATGGGGACCTCCCCGCGCCGACGAGGTCCTCTACCGGGCGGTCTCCGGGGCCCTGACCCGCCGCCCCGTCATCGGTCTCGGTGGCTCCGCCGAAGCGGTCGGTTTCTGGGCGGAGCGGGTGGGCCGACCGGTTGGGGGCCGGCGGCGAGGAGGCTGACCGCGAGTTCGGTGAGAGGCTGCTCGAAGTCCTTCGCGGGGGCGACCCGTGACCGAAGCGATGCCTGACCGGGATCATCGGCGGGGCGGTGACCGTGCCCACCACTGACGGGGCCGCCGCCCTGGCGGTGCTCGATGCCCTTCGTGAAGCCGGTGTCGACTACTCCGTCCTTCACGGGGCCGAGCGCCTCGACCAGCCGGGTGTGCTCTCAGACGTCGACATCGTCGTCGCCCGGCCGCCCGAGTCCGTCATCGCCGAGGCGCAGCCGGCGCTCCGACGGAAGGGGCTCCTTCCCGTGGTGGTGTGGCCGTACGACATCGGCGGGAGCTCGACGGTGTTCCTGGTCGACGAGTCGGCCAGGAGCGGGGTTCAGCTCGACATGCTCCACGATCCCCGGGGCCTGGGCAGATACCGCATCCGGTCCGGCGACCTGGTCAGCGAGCTCCCCCCGGTGAAGCCTCCCCGTCGCTGGTCGCCCCGGATCGACTCGTCTACCTGTGGGTCAAGCGACGGTCGAAGGGCCAGGACGGGAGGTTGGGGGAGGTCGCCGCCGCACTGCAGGCCCTCGATCCGGCAGCGGTGGGCGAAGCGGCGCGCCGCCTCCTCACCCGTGACGATTGGATCGCCGAGATCACCGGGGACCCGGCACCACCGGGAAGTGGCCGCTGGCACGGTGCCCCGCAGCGCGTCCTGTTGCAGGCGCGGAGGGTGGCCGGGCGGCTGACGGCGCCGATCGGCTTCTGGGCGCATCTGTCCGGTGACGACGGCGAGGTCGCCGCCTCGGCCGCCGAGCGGTTCGCTCGGGTGCTGGTGGTGGCCAAGGCGATCCGGGCGCCCGGCGGCTGGTCGGCGCCCGTCTGGTACTGCAGGGAGGTGGTCCCGATCCGGCTCCGCCCCGGGCTGGTGGTCTCCCACGGGCGCCGGCCGAGCGGGATAGGGCGATCCCGACCTGGAGTTGGGCACGGGGATGACCGTCGACGCGGTCGTCGCCCAGCTGGTCAGGTCGATGCACGGCCGGCTCATCCGATGAAGGTCCTCGTCTCGGCCTACGCCTGCGAGCCTGGCAAGGGATCGGAACCGGAGGTCGGGCTCAGCGTGGTGCTCGCCGCCGCCCGCCACCATGAGGTCTGGGTGATCACCAGGGACAACAACCTGGCACCGCTTCGCAGCCACCTGGCCGACCACCCGCTGCGGGAGCGGATCCACCTCCACGGTGTCGACCTCCCCGGTGTCCCGATGCGGGCGAAGCGCTGGGGCACCCCGGGCATGCAGTGGTACTACGACCGCTGGCAACGGCGGGCGCTCGACTCGGCGCGGCAGCTCGACCATCTGGTCGGGTTCGACGTGGTCCATCACGCCACCTTCGCCTCCTACTGGGCCAGGACCGGGCTCGCCGAGCTGGACAAGCCGTTGGTGTGGGGCCCGGTGGGAGGCGCGGTGGAGGTGCCCCGAGGGTGGTGGGTCACCCTGGGGGCGAGAGGGGCCGGTGAGGAGGCCCTCCGGCTGGTGACGCGCCGGCTGCTGGCCGCTCGTCCGGTGGTGCGCCGGACGATGCGTCGGGCGACCGTGGTGATCGCCCAGAATGGAGAGACGGCGGCGCGAATCGGACGTGCCCGGTCCGGGCCGGTCACGATCCAGCCCAACGCCTCGGCGGTGGGGCCGGTGGAGCTGGAGGAGCCGCCAATGGTCCGTGGCACGGACGTGGTGTGCGCCGGACGGCTGGTCCCATGGAAGGCGGTGCCGTTGGCGATCACCGCCATGCGTCACGTCACCCACGGCGAGCGCAAGGCTGCGGGTGTTCGGTGCCGGCCCGGACGCCGCCAGGTTGGAGGCCGTCGCCAGCCGCGCCGGTCTATCCGACAGAGTCGAGTTGTGCGGCCACGTGTCGCGGGAGGAGCTCCTGCGGGCGATCGCCGGTGCCGGCGTCCTGGTCCATCCCGCCCTGCACGAGGAGGCCGGTCTGGTGGTGGCCGAGGCGTTGAGCCTCAACACCCCGGTCGTGGCGCTGCGCCGGGGGGGACCGGCTGAGCTGGTGGTGCGTTACGCCGAGTCGCCTTCAGAGGTGGTCGAGGTGGGCGCACCCGACGAGACCGCCCGCAACCTGGGAGCGGCCATCGACCGCTTCCTGCATTCGCCACCCCCGACGAACGTGTCCCGAAGGCCCTCGCCGACCTTCGAGGAGGTGATCATGGAGGCGTATGCGGCAGCTGTGGGCATGTCGCCACCCTGACCGCCCGGTCAATTGCTGACCGCAGGTGCCGACGGGTCGGCGTCCAGCTGGCTGTCGACGCCGTCGACCAGCACTGGTGGGTGGCGGAGGATCGACGCCACGAATCGTGGGTTGTTGCCGAGATACCGCCGCCACAAGCGGCGCGGCTCCCGCGCCAGCCGGTACAGCCACTCGAACCCGGACCGCTGGATCCACCTCGGGGCCTCGGAGGCCAACCCGGCGTGCACGTCGAACGCCGCTCCGACGCCGAGCATCACGGGAGCATCGATCCTTCCGGTGTGGGCCGCCATCCACTGTTCCTGCTTGGGTGTGCTCAGGCCAACCCACACCAGGTCGGGCCTGGCCAGATTGATGCGGCGCACCACGTCTTCGTCCTCGTCGGCGGTGAGGGCTCGGAAGGGCGGTGAGAACGTTCCGGTCACCTGCAGGCCGGGGAACCGCTCGACGAGACGACCCGCCAGCAGCTCGGGCACACCCTCCTTGCCGCCGTAGAGGAACGATCGCCATCCGCGCTCGACCGCGGTGGAGAGCACCGCCAGCATCAGATCGGGTCCCCGGACCCTGCCGATGCCCGTGGCCCCGCACCGTCGTCCGGCCCAGACCATCGGCATCCCGTCGGGGACGGTCATCCCCGAGGCGTTGTGGATCGACCGCAGCGCCGGTTGTGACCGAGACTCCATGACGCCGTGCACTCCGGTCACGCACACGTACCGGTGCAGGCCCGCCTCGACCCACCGTTCGATCGCCGCCACGGCCCGGTCGAGGTCGACCACGCTGATGCCTACCCCGAGCACGTCCACCCGGCCCGGCGGGACGTTCACGATCGCCCCGGCATACCAGGCGACGATGCCCAGCAGTGGGCGTGATGGAACGGCGCCCCACTGAGGGCATGGACAGATCCCCCTGCCCGCAATCGGCCTCCCCTCGACGACCGATCCCGCACCTCGAAACGGGGCCGGCACGGTGAGGGTAATCGCCGCCAACGGTCCGAGCGTTGCGAAATCGGGACAATGGGTCGCCCGACCCCTCGATGGGACCACGGGCGGGACTACCCTCTGTCACGGTCAATCTGAGGACTGGTGGCCGGGTCGAAGGGCCAACGATGGAACCACGCGAATCGACCTTCGAACCCACCGTCATCGGTGCGATCTGGCGTTATCGGGCCCTGTTCGGCGCGATCGTCGCCGCCTGCATCGTGCTCGGTGTGGTGTTCAGCGCGCTGCAACCGAAGGAGTGGTCGGCGGTCGCCACTCTGGTCGTAGAGGACCCGAGAGCTTCGTCGCTGTTCGAGCAGCCGGTGACGGGGGCCAACGCCGACCGCTATGTCGAGAACCAGGTGGCGGTCCTCCGATCCCAAACCATCGCCCAGGAGGTGATCGGCTCACCGGCGGTCGTCGCCCTCGCCGACCCGATGGACCTGACCGAGTTCGCCGGCCGGCTAACCGTAGGGTCCAGCCTGGGGTCGGACGTGTTGACCGTCGGGTTCATCGCCGGCGATCCCGACGTCGCTCTGGCGAGCGTCAATGCGGTGACGGAGGCGTACCAGTCGGTCCTCGAGGACGAGGCCACCAGCACCTTTGCCGCCGCCGTCGAGGAGCTGGGCACCTCCATCGAGCGGTGGAGGTCCGACCTCGACCAGATCCAGGCGGACATCGCCGAGTTCACGGCTTCCGACCCGTCGCGCGCGCTGCTCTCGCCGATCAATACCGGGCGTCACTGGAGAGGCTGGTCGAGCTACAGGCCGAGCTGCCCACCGCCGACTCCGAGCGCTCCGGTCAGATCCGCCTCGAGCTCGACGACATCGCCAAGTCGTTCGCCACCCTCCAGCAGTTGGACTCCATCGAGCAGGAGAGCCCTGAGCTGAGGGCGCTGCTCGAGCAGCAGTCCGAGGCGGTCCGGCAGCTGAGCGCCCTCGCCGTGCTGCGGGACGAGCTCTCGGTCGATGCCGAGCTCGCCGGGAGCGGCGTGGTTGTGGTGTCGCCGGCCGAGGAGGTGGTGCCGGTGACAACGGGGATGGCTCGTGCCGCCGCCGTCTCCCTGGTCATCGGCGTGATGATCGGCGCAGCCGTCGCCTATGTCCTCGCCCTGCGCACCCAGACGTTCGACGACCGTCTCCAGCCCGAGGCGATACTCGAGGCCGGCCTGCTCGCCGAGGTGCCCGTCGTTCACCGAGGCTGGGCTCAGGACGCAGCTGCCGGTCAGAGAAGCCGCCTCCTCGTCGACCGCCGAGGCGTACCGGTTCCTCGCCACCGCTCTGGAGATGAGGTCGAGGGCGGGGGGACCGGTCGTCGACGGCGATCGGCACGGCGCTACCCGGTGGATCGCGCTCGTTCGTCGTCGTCTCCGCCGAGCCTGGTGACGGCAAGACGGTGACCGCGGCGAACATCGCCCTGGCGGCGGCGCGAGACGGGTTCAAGGTCCTGGCGGTCGACGCCGACTTCGACGACCAGGCGCTGACCCGTCTCCTGGTGGGGACCGAGTCGCCCCGGTACGGACTGCCGGAGTTGGTGGGCGGGCGAATCACGCTGGAGGGGGTGCTCGAGGTCATCGAGTTCGACATCGACCGCATCGCCGGGCATCGAACGATGCCGGGAGCCCTCCATCTCCTCGGACGCGGGCAGACGATGGTGGCGCCGGCCGACTTCTTCAGCATCGGTGCCACCCGCCAGCTGCTGGCGAACGTCACCAGCGAATACGAGTTCGTGGTAATCGACACCCCACCGCTGCTCCATCGCGCCTATGCGAGCACCATCATCAACATGGCGCAGCAGGCCGTGGTGGTGGTGGCCCACGGCAGCAAGGGCTCGACCGCTCACGACCTCCGGGACCGGCTCGAGCTGATCGGGACTCCCATCGCCGGCTACGTCTACGTGAAGGCGCCGGTGCGCCGCGAGCTCATCGGGTCTCGCCGCACCGAACCCACCGACCCGGAGCCGGGCGGCCCCGAGCTCGAGCCGACGACAGCCACGCACTGAGGGCGGTGCCGGGCGAACCCGGCACCGGCCTCGCTTCATCTACTCGGACCCGGCGACTCCGGGTCAGCGGTCCCGGCTGCGTGCCTCGGCGGCGACCACGGCGACGCCGGCGAGCAGCAGCAGCACCCCGAACAGCGCCTGGCCGCCGGGCTCGGAGCCCGTGGCCGGCAGCTCATCGGGCGGATCCGGCGGAGGCACCGGCGGGACGGCGTTGCACGTCGGTTCCGCCGGCGGGTAGTCCACCGTGACCGGGCCGAAGGTCGGGTTGACCTCGACGGTGACCTCCACCGTGCCCCGGGCCCAGGCGAACGGGTTGTCCGGGTTGACGAACCAGTCGCCGTCGGCGTCCTGGTCCCAGCCGGGCCAGTCGATCGGGTTGCCGGCGGCGTCGATCTCGGCCCCCGGCCAGAGCACCTGGCCGCTGCCCACCGCCACCGTGTACACCGCCGAGTCGGCGCCTTCCGAGAAGGTGATCGTCGCCTCGTCGGAGAGACCCGGGGCCACGATGTCGTAGGCGAGCCACGGGGTGTCGTTGTCGCAGAAAGCGTCGAGGGTGACGGTGAGCTCGGGCACGGTGGTGGTGGTCTCGGGGACTTCCTCTTCGACCTCGGCGTCGTTGTCGTCGGTCACGTCGGGCAGGTCGAGCGGGTTCCCCTCCTCGTCCACCGGGGTGCCGGTCACGGTGGCCACGTTGAGCAGGTCGCCGTCGATGACCGTCTCGTAGCTGTAGACCAGCTCACCGCCCGGTGGGAACGGGACCGAGTCGTCACCCGACACCAGGGTCATGTCGAGGTTGCTGATCCCCAGGTCGGGATCCTCGATCACCACCGGGAAGAGGAAGGTGTCGCCGGTGTTCTCCACGCGGAAGCAGTAGGTCACCGGGTCGCCGGGGGCGCCCACGACCAGCTCGTCTTCGCCCTCGACCCCGGGGCAGGGCTGTCCGGCGCCGTCGAGCACGGTCTTCTCGATGAGGATGTCCGGGTCCTGTTGCTGCGTCTCGATCCGGGATGAGGAGCAACCCGCTGCCCGGCCCAGGCGCCCGACTCGGGGAGCCCCTCGAGCCCGCCGTTGTCACGGGGCGACTCGAGCTGCATCGCCAGCCATTCGGCGCCGGCGGGGATCAACACGTCGAACTCGACCAGGGAGAACTGCGGCCCAATGTTCCCGCCGGTGAGGCTGACTACCGGGTCGACGAAGGACGGCACCGGACACGGCTGGTTCCCCGGGTTGAACACGTCGATGAGCGCCTCGACCGACCCCGGCGTGACCACGTTCCCGTTGTCGTCGATCAGGTCGTCGGTGTCCGCCGGTGCGGCCCCGGTGCCCCATGGCGAGCCACACCGCCTGCACCCGGCAGAACAGCGGCCTCGGTGTCTGCTCCGCCGAATGCCGCTCGCAGGGTCAGCATGGTTTCCTCGGCCAGAGGCTCGGACCAGTCCCACACGACGATGTCGGTGGTCGGCGGGGTGTCGGGGGCGCCGCCGAAGATGAAGTCGGCGCCGATCTTCCAGATGACCTCGCCGACCGGCGGGTCGCACGGGCTCGTGTCGTACACGACGGTCACCGCGGCGCCCCACGACCGGCCCGGGCCGGGGAAGCTGGCGAACGGCTCGATGTCGAAGGTGTACTCCCCGGCCTCGCCGTCGCCGACCAGGTCGGTGATGTCGGCCCACCAGCCGTAGATCGTCTCGATGCCGTTCTCGGTCACCGAGTCGCTGCTGGACAGGTTTCCGGGGACGGTGTCGGTGACCGTGCCTCCAGGCCCGGTCACCTGCGAGCTCGAGGTCCGACACCCCGCTGTTGGCGTCGTCACGGCCGATCCACTCGACCACGACCATGATGATCGGCCCGGGCACGTCGAGCACGATCCCACCCGCCGGGGTCTGGACTCCCTCGTGGAGCCCGACCCCTCCGGCGACGGTGTCGATACATCCGGGCTCGGGGGGCGTGGGTAGGTCGACGACCCCGGCCTCGGCGGGAGGTGGCGCCGTCGCCAGGACGGCAAGCAGCGTGATCAGGGAAACGAGGGCAGCGAGGACACGGCGGGTCGCTCTCCCCATACCACCCCCCACCGAAGGTTGGTACATACGTTCTCCCGACGCCGAGCCTCATGGCCCAAATTCCAACGCGAGGTGAACCTAGCGCCGAGGACGATGCGCTCGCAACAACCACATGCATCGTTTTCGCGCGCCGGATCCGCAGAGGGTCAGCGACCCCAGTCGATGTCGGCGTAGATGGCGGCGTGGTCGGAGGCGGCATGGTGCTCGGCCGTCATCGTGTCGTAGATCTCCCACGGGTCCCTGGTCCGTGAGCCCCGCCAGATGCCCTTGCGGAACACACCCCCGCCAGTCGCCTTGGTGAACAGCTCGGGCGACAGCAGCACGTAGTCGATCTTCTCCATGTCGTTGCCCGAACCGAAGGTGCCGCGGCGCGGTCCCCAGGCGAAATCCGGGTGCTCACTGATGTCGCGCAGCGGGGTCCGCTCGAAGAGCGGTGCCAGCGCCTCGCTGGACGCATCGTCGTTGAGATCCCCGACCACGGCGACATAGCGGGCGCCCTCGTAGACGAGGTCGGCGTAGATCTGGGCGAGCCGGGCGGCCTGGCGGAACCGGCGCTTCGCACCGATCGGGTCGCCGGCGCTGCCGTACCCCTTGGACTTGAAGTGGTTGACGAGCACCACGAGCCGCTCGCCGCCCGGAGTGCGCACGTGGTACTCGGGGCAGTCGCGGGAGAAGATGACCCCGGCCCGGTCGGTGTCGGCGATGTGCGTGCGGATCTCGGTGACCCGGTGGCCGCCCCGGGTCATCAGCCCGACGTCGATGCCGCGGCCGTCGTTGCCGTCGAGCAGCAGTGCCTGTTCGTACGGCGTCCACCCGACGTCGGGGAGCATCGAGGCCGAGAAGACCTCCAAGAGCGTCCGGGACTCGGCCTCGACGACCCCGAGGACGTCGGCGCCGACGTCCCTCATCACCATCGCCGTGTGCCGGCTGGCCAGGGCGGTGACGTGCTCGGTGGTCAATTCGACCCATCCGATCCAGCTCTCCCGACCCTGGGCGGAGATGTACGGGTCGCCGGTTCTCGGGCGGGTGAGGAACCGCCCGCGGATGCGGCGCAGGATGGCGTAGGTGGCCATGTCGGAGTGGAGGAGGCCGAGCTTGTCGAGCAGGGCGAGCATCTCGTCCTTCACCGTCTGGTCGTACACGTCCCGCTGGATCAACTCGTTGAGCCGGGCGTGGGCGCCGAGGAGGGGCCCGCTCTGCTCCCATGTCTCGCGGTTCATCGCCTTGGCCCGGTCGAACATGTTCTCGACGTTGTACGAGGCGACCCGGGTGACCGGCACGTCTTCTTGCCTTCCGGTCGATGCGGCGACGGCGGTGGCTCAGTCGCCCCGGCCGAAGAAGTCGATGATCGCCTCGGTGTCGTCGGAGAACGCCCAGCGGTGGGTGATGCGACCGTCGGCGTCCACGTGGTGGATCTCCGCGGTCCGGTAGGTGAAGGACTCGTCGCCCCTGGTGGCGGTGGCGGTCACCAGAGCGATCAGGTGCTCGTCGTTGGCCACCGCGTCGTGGAGGTCGACCGCGATCGACACGTCCCCCATGGCTTGCATGCGCTCCATCAGCGCCTGCTTGCCCCGGATGGGCTCGGTGCGGCCGATCTCCCACCACTCGATGTCGTCGGCGATGCCGTCGGCCATCGCCTCCATGTCGACCTCTCCGCGGCTCATCGCCTCGGCCATGGCGCGGTAGCGGGCTGCATTGGGGTGGTCAGCCATCTCGTCCTCCCGGTGCAAGGTCGGCCGTCGCCGACCGCTCCCGGCGAACCCTAGGCGCAGCGCGTTCGTCGGACGGCCCGTCCGGTATGGCGTGGCGGACGGCTCAGGCGGAGCGCTGGCGCCGCCACGCCATCACCAGGAACAACACGATGATCGCCCCGATGATGGAGCCGATGATCCCCGACATGCGGATGCGGAGCCCGTCGCCGGCGATCAGGCTTCCCAGCATCCCGCCGACGAACGACCCGGCGATGCCGGTGCCGAAGGCGAGCGGCCAGTCGGTCGGGTGACCGCTCATCAGCAGTTTCTGGGCGACCCAGCCGGCAGCGATGCCGAGGACGATGATGGCGAGGATCAGCACGTAGGTCCCTCCTGCCGAGCGGCGTCCCGCCGTGGCGACGCAGGCACGTTAGCTTCGTCCGTCGCCGGTACGGAGACGGTGTCGGTGCGGTGACGGTCCGATGGCATCGTCGTGGCGCTTCTGCAGGAACCCTGCCGGCGCGTCCTCGGTGCTCTCCGGTCGCCCTTCCGGGAGCACCCGAGGGCGCCAGGGGTAGGCCGATCGAGGAGGACCAATGGAGAACCGGGACACCGAGCTGGTCGAACGGAACCGCCAGACCATGGAGAAGTACTGGCCCACCCACGACACCGCCTACCTGTCCGAGGACGTCGTGTTCCGGATCATGGCCACCGGGCAGGAGCACCATGGGCGGGACGCGGTCGCCGCCATGTTCGACTACTTCTACGGCGGTGGGGCGTTCGAGGCGCACGCCGAGATGCGGTCGGGAATCGTCGACGGGGACTGGGCGGCCGCCGAGGCCGACGTCGTCGGGACGGCACACCGGGGAGTTCGCCGGGGTGCCCGCCACCGGTAAAGACGTGCGGGTGCCGCTCGCCGTCCACTACGACCTGCGCGACGGCGAGATCGTCGAAGGCCGGGTGTACTTCGAGGTTCCGGTCTTTCTCGCCCAGGTCGGCGCCGTACCGGGCTGATGGGCGGCCCGTCGGTGGGCCCGCAGGGACTCGAACCCTGAACCAATGGATTAAAAGTCCACTGCTCTGCCAGTTGAGCTACGGGCCCGGAGCCAGGGTACCGCCGGGCCCGGCGACGTCGGCGGTAGCGTGCTCCCGTGACCGTGCTGGTCTCCGCCTCCCGCATGTTGCACGCCGACGGCTCGCTGTCACCCGGGTGGCTGCGGGTCGACGGGGAAGCCATCACCGCCGCCGGCCCCGGTGAGCCGCCGAGCGGAGAAGAGGTCGATCTCGAGGTCGACATCCTCGCCCCCGGGTTCGTGGACGGGCACTGCCACGGGGGAGGCGGCGCCTCGTTGTGCACCACCGATCCGGCCGAGGCGTTGCGGGCGATCGAGGCGCATCGGCGCATGGGCACCACCTCGATCGTCGGCGGAGTGGTCACCGACGCAATTCCGACGATGGCTGCCCAGGTCGGCGTGCTCGCCGACCTGGTCGACGACGGCGAGCTGGCCGGGGTCCACCTCGAGGGCCCGTGGCTCAACCGGCGCTTCGCCGGCGCCCACGACCCGAGGCTGCTGCTCCCCCCCGAGCCGGCGGATATCGACACTCTCCTCGAGGCGGGGCGGGGGGCGGTTCGGCTGGTGACCATCGCCCCCGAGCTGCCCGGGGGGATGGATGCGGTCCGGTACCTCTCGGATGCCGGGGTGACCGTGGCGATCGGGCACACCGATGCCGACGCCGCCGTCGCCGCCGAGGCGGTGGAAGCCGGCGCCGTCATGGCCACCCACCTGTTCAACGCGATGCGGCCGATCCACCATCGAGATCCTGGGCCGGTGCCGGTGTTGCTCGGCGAGCCCCGGGTGGCGGTAGAGCTGATCGCCGACGGCGTCCACGTCGACCCGGCCGTGCTGGAGCTGGCGGCGCGGAGCGCCAGAGGGGGCTTCACCCTGGTGAGCGACGCCTTCGCCGGTGCCCTCGCCCCCGATGGGACGTACCGGCTGGGTGGCCTCGAGGTGACGGTCGGCGGAGGCGTCGCCCGGCTCGCCGGGACCGAGACGCTGGCGAGCAGCACGTTGAGCCTCCACCGAGCCGTGCAGGTGATGGTCCGGTCGGGAGCTCCGCTGGCCTCGGCTCTCGTGGCCGCTTCGACCACCCCGGCCACCCGGCTCGGGCTCGAGGGAGTCGGGGACGCTGCTCCCGGGACACCGCGCCGACCTGGTGGCGCTCACCGACGGGCTCGACCTCGTCGCCGTGATGCGCGCCGGCGCCTGGTTGCGTACCGGCGGCTAGATCAGCTAAACGGCGGCCGGGCGGCTCCCGTTCACCGGCGCGATGGCGCGCTCGGCCAGCCACGACATCCACGCCAGCCTTCGCTCGGTCGGAAGTCGGGGGAACTCGACCACGAACTCGTCGACCCCCATCCGGTCGTAGTCGGCGAGGAGGACGTCGGTCTGGTGTGCCCGGGTCGCCCCGAGCCGTTGCGGCCCGGCTCGCAGCGTCTCGTCGTCCAGCAACGGAGTCGCGGTAGACGACCGCGGAACGACGAGGGGGCCGACCCGCCTCGGCTGCCAGCTCCCGGGCCTCGGTGATCCCGGCGGCGAGGGTCGCCGGCTCGACCGCAGCGGGTGCCAGCCGTCGGCTCGGGCCGCTCGCGGATGGCGGCCCGACTGTTGCCCCCGATGACGATCGGGATGCCCACCGTCGGCGGGGCGAACCCGACGGGTGCCAACCGGTAGTGCCGACCGGCGAAGCAACCAGGCGAACCCGCCCACAGCTGGCGCATGATGTCCATCCACTCGTCGGTGATCTGCCCCCGGCGGGCGAAGTCGGCGCCGAGCGCCTCGAACTCCTCCCGCATCCACCCGATACCGACACCGAGCACGAGGCGTCCCGACGACAGTGTGTCGATGCCGGCGAGCATCTTGGCCACCGCCACCGGGTTGCGGAGCGGGAGCACCAGGACGCTGATGCCGATGCCGATCCGGCTGGTCCGGCCGGCCACGAAGGCGAGCAGGGTGACCGGTTCGAGCAGGGGCTGGTCCGGGTCGAAGGGGGCGGGCTCGGCGTCACCGTACGGATACGGCGACGTGATGGTGCGGGGGATGACAGTGTGGTCGCCAACCCACAGCCCGTGGTAGCCGAGGTCCTCGGCCGCCTCGACCACCGAGCCGATCTCGTCGGCGTTGGCGGTCGGGCCCCACGGCGGGACGAAGACGCTCAGTTCCATCGGGAGCTCTTCGCCTTGCCACCGTGCCTTGCCGGTACGAAGCTGGATTGCCCAGAAACCGCCTGCTCGGGGATCATCTCGACCTCCACTCGACACCCGATCCCTGTCATGTAGTATGTAGCATAGCAGATTCGGTCCAGTTTGGAGACGGAAAATGATCGATCTGGAATCTTTTCTCGATACCCACCGCAACGACCACCTCCACATCGAGAAGCCGGTTCCGCTCGAGCACATCCCGGCGCTCACCGCCGAGGCCGGGCAGACCATCGTGTTCGAGAACATCGACGGCTACCCCGATTGGCGGCTGGTCGACCAGCTCTTCGTCGATCGGGCCGCCCAGGGCCGGGTGCTCGGGCTGCGCCCCATCGGACGTGGTCCCAGAGCTGGCTGCCGTGCTGAAGCGGGGTCCCCGCCCACTGATCGAGGTCGACGGGGGCCCGTGCCAGGAGGTCGTCATCGAGGGTGACGACGTCGACCTGGCGATGCTCCCCGTCGTCACCCACACCGACCGCGACCCCTATCCGTACACCACCAGCTTCGCCATCCACCGCGACCCGGAGACCGGGCAGTACAACCAGATGTTCCCTCGCTGCGGGGTGCTGGGGCGCCGGGAGATGGTGGCTTCGTTCGTCACCTCCACCGCCAACCGGATCCTCGGGAAGTACAAGGCCGCCGGGGAGAAGATGCCCCAGGCGATCGCCATCGGCACCCATCCCGCCTGGGAGCTCGCCGGCTGCTACTCCCACCCCCACGACGACTGGTGGGAGCTCGAGCTGTTCGAGTCGATCACCGGGAGCCCCGGAGAGGTCACCCGGTGCCGGACCGTCGACCTCGTCGTGCCCGCCGACGCCTCGGTGGTCATCGAGGGCTACGTCGACCCGGAGCGGCTGGCGCCCGATGGCCCGTCACCGGGCCCGTCGATGATGTTCATCCCCTACGTCACCCAGCAGCCGGTGTTCGTGGTGACCGCCATCACCCACCGGCGACGTCCCATCTACCGCAACCACCAGGTGACCCCGTTCACCGACCACCAGGAGATGCCCCGGCTCTTCCACGAGGCGATCATCTACGAGAAGCTCCGCGCCATGAACATCGGGGTGCGCGACGTGCACTTCCCCCAGGGGGGCGGCTCGCTCACCTGCATCATCCAGGTCGAGCCGAGCGCCGACGGCCAGGTGAACGACGCCCTGCTCTCGGTGATGGGCTCGACCTGGGCCAACACCAAGATGGTGATCGCCGTCGACCCCGACATCGACATCTACGACTACCGGGACGTCCAGTACGCCCTGTCGGTGCGGGTCGACCCGAGCCGCGACGTCATCATCGTGCCCAACACCAGGGGGCACCCCTACGACCCGACCGCCCGGCCCATCGTCGGCGCCCGGGCCGACACGGCGCAGACCCGGACGCCGGCGATCGGCGGCCGGTGGGGCATCGACGCCACCAAGCCGGTGCCCTACCGGGTGGAGCGCTCCGACTACGAGCGAGCCTGGCCGCGGGGCTGGGGCGAGGTGAGCCTGGCCGACTACGTCGACCGCTGAGGGGGCGTCGAAGTGGCGAAGGAGCAACGCGAGTTCCACATCCCCGAGGGAGCGTGGCGGCCGGCGATGCCGGGAGTGGCGGGGATGTGGGAGCAGATCCTGTCGGAGGACCCGGACAGCGGCGCCTACGCCCGGCTGGTGCGGATGGACCCGGGCACCGACACCAGCGTCGCCGGGGTGCTCACCCACGACTTCCACGAGGAGGTGTACATCGTCGACGGTGACCTCACCGACCTCACCATGGGGGAGACGTTCGTCACCGGGATGTACTGCTGCCGCAACCCCGGGATGGAGCACGGGCCCTACCGGTCGGAGGGCGGGCAACCTGCTGGTCGAGTTCCGCTACGGGTTCGAGTGACCGCCGCCTACCTGGTCATCTACGAGGGTGAGCCGGACGACCCCGCCGAGTTCGTCCGCTACTACGAGACCGTCCACGTCCCGTTGCTCTGGGGCTTCCCGGCCATCCGCGGGGTCGAGATGCACGTCCGCCACGACGGGCCGGGGCCGTTCCTGGTGACCCGGCTGCTGTTCGACACCGTCGACGAGCTGCGGTCCGCCGTCGAGGGGCCGTATCGCCCGGTCACCCGGCGCGACATGGAGGAGAACATCCTGCCCCGCTTCTCCGGGACGGTGCGCCACGTGGTCACCGACGTGTGGACGTGGAGCGGGCCGACCGAGTCCTGACCGGGCGCTCACCGGCGGCCGGACATCCGGCACGGAGGGCGTTCAGCCGGCCGGCTCGGGCGGGTCGCCCTCGGCCCCGGACGTCAGCCAGCCTCGCACCGCCGACCAGTACGCCACGAACCGCTCGGCGTCCTCGATCGCCGCCGCCGGCTGCGGGCGAAACCGGAGGTCGAGGACCCACGGGGGCTCGGCGGTGGGACGGATGGCGGCGAGCCTTCCCTCGATGAGGGCCAGCCTGCCGGCGGGCCGGCTGGTGGCACCGTCCACCTCGACCCGGTAGGCGACCTCGCCGGCGGGGACCAGCAGCGTGAAGGCGGTGCCCAGCCGCGTTGCCGTCGAGCTGCCGCCGTAGGTGACGGCGCGGACCGCCGTCGCCGAGACGTCGACGTCCCCCGAAGAGAGCAGAGCCACCGCCGGCGGCACGCCGCTGGTGGCCAGGACCACCGCGATCCCGCCGTCGGCGTCCGGCAGGGGAGCGAGGGCACGTCGCACCTCGGCGAGCAGTTCGTCGTCGCTCATGTCGCCCCGGGCGGCCCGTGCCGGCGGCTCGCTGCTGCTGCCACGCCAGGGTCACGCCGGTGAGGACCGGGGGGCGCTCCCGCAGGAGGTCGGGGGTCCGGGCGCCGCACAGCACCATCGGCCACCCGCAGCTCCTCGAGGATCCCCTCGAGCAACTGTCGCAGGGCGGCGGCGCCCCTGTCGGGCGGCGACCAGCGCCGGCCGGCCGATCGCCACCAGGTCGGCGCCCAACGCCAGCGCCTTGGCGGCGTCCAGCCCGGTGCGGATCCCGCCGGTCGCCACCAGGGGCACGCCCAGGCCGCGGCACTCGACGATGGAGGCGGCGGTGGGGATCCCCCAGTCGGCGAACGTCGTCCCCAGCCGGGCACCGCGGGCGTCGCCGCGCGACTCGGCCCTGATGCCCTCGACCCTGGCGAAGCTGGTCCCTCCCGCCCCACCGACGTCGAGCACCGCCGCCCCCGCCGCCACCACGGCGCGGGCGGTGTCGCCGTCGATCCCGGCGCCGGTCTCCTTGACCATCACCGGGACCGGGCACGCCTCGATCACCTTCTCGAGAGCGGCGAAGAGCCCGGTGGTGACCCGGTCGCCCTCGGGCTGGATCAGCTCCTCGACCACGTTGAGGTGGATGGCGAGGAGCTGGGCGCCCACCATCTCGACGGCGGCATCTATCTCGGCGGCGCCGAACGCCGGCTCTTCGCCCTGGGCGATCAGCTGGCAGATGCCGAGGTTGCCGATCACCAGCGCGTCGGGCGCGTTCTTCCGCACCACGGCATAGGTCGGTCTCAGTCGCGGGTCTCGCAACGCCGCCCGCTGGCTGCCCACCCCCAGGGCGATCCCCAGCTCCTGGGCGGCGTGCGCCAGCCTCCCGTTGACCACGGCTGCGGCGCCGTGTCCACCGGTCATGGCGCTGATCACCAGCGGGGCGGAGAGCTCGACGCCGGTGAGCGAAGTCGTCGAGGTCGATCTCATCGAGGGAGACCTCGGGCAGCGCCGCCGGGACGAGGTGGACGTCGTCCCATCCGGCGGCCCGCTCCGCCTCGGCGACCTCGCTCGACACGATGTCGAGATGCTCGCGTTTGCGGTTCGACGTCACGTCGCCCGATCCCAGCATCGCTCCCGGGCCGCTGCGTACCATGGTACGCCCTGGTTGAGAATGGCAGGCTGATGCGCAGGATCGTCGTCGGCATCTCGGGCTCGAGCGGTGCGGTGTACGGGGTGCGGCTGGTCGAGGTGCTCGCCTCGGTACCCGATGTGGAGACCCACCTCGTGATGACAACGGCGAGCGCCGCCACCATCACCTACGAGACGGGCCGTGACCCCCGGGAGATCATGGCGCTGGCCGACCGGGTCTACGACGCCGGGGACGTCGGCGCCGCTCCTGCCTCGGGGACCTTCCTCACGTCGGGGATGATCGTCGCCCCGTGCTCGATGAGGACCCTGAGCGCCATCGCCAACAGCTACGCCGACAACCTCCTCACCCGGGCGGCCGACGTCGACGCTCAAGGAGCGGAGGAAGCTGGTGCTCGTGGTGCGGGAGACACCGCTGCACCTGGGTCACCTCCGGCTGATGACCGCGGTCACCGAGGCCGGGGCGGTGGTGCTGCCCCCGGTCCCCGGGCTTCTACACCCGGCCCTCCACCATCGACCAGCTCGTCGATCACACCATCACCAAGATCCTCGACCAGTTCGCCATCGAAGCCCACCTCATCTCCCGTTGGGAGGGGCTCTCACCCGACCGGTGAACGCACGCGTCGCAAGGAGACGACGCATGGGGCTCCATGTCGTGGCGAGTCCCTCCAGTCGAGCGTGCTCTCCGAGATCCGGTGACGAAGGGGTGACGTGTCTGGTGCAGCCTCGAGAGGTACGCACAAGCATCCTCGGATACGACGGCGTACGATCGACCTTCTGGATGAGACTGGCAGGAATCTGACCAGGCCAAACGCTCAGGCCGCCGGGCACCCGGCGGCTGCGGGGAGAGGAACGAACCATGACCCGAAGCCATCTGCGCACCTTGGGACTAACGGCCTGCCTGCTGCTGGTCGCCGTCTCCTGCGAAGGTGACGACACCACATCGACCACCGCCGCGGGAGCGGCGGCGAGCACGACCCAGGGTGAGGCTGCGCCGACGACCACGGCCTCCGGAACGACGGCGGCGCCGGGCACCACCGGCGGCGAGGAGCTGCCTCCCATCACCATCGGGCTGATGACCGACCTGAGCGGTCGGTTCGTCAGCTTCGGCACGGACATCGAGGTGGCCACCAACCTGGCGGTCGAGGCGGTGAACGCCGCAGGCGGCGTCAACGGGTCGATGCTGGAGATCGAGACCGTGGACACCGCCGGTGAGCCGGACCAGGCGGTGGTGGGCTACCGGGAGCTTGCCGACGAGGGTGTGTTCGCCGTCAGCGGCCCGCTGTCCTCGGGTGAGGCCGAGGTGCTGTTCCCGCAGGCGCCGGAGGTGATGGTCCCGGTCATCACCGGGACCGCCAACAAGGAGGGGATCACCGAACCGGGTGAAGGCTGGGCGCTGCGCAACACGGCCACCAACACCGCCCTCTACACCGAGGCGATGCCGGCGTGGGCGCTCCGAGTACGGGGTCAGGACCGCGGTGCTGGTCTTCGACGAGCAGGATCCGGTGACGGCGGCCGCCGCCATGTTGGCGATCCCGGACGGTGGCGGCCGAGGTCGGTATCGAGATCGTCAACGCCGACGACCCGGTGACCTTCACCACCGGCCAAGGCGACTTCGCCTCGACAGTGCAGCGGATCGGCGGGTTCCGCCAGCGCACCGGCTCGTCCGCCAGGCGCTCGGCCGCGGGCCGCGGGACAGCCTCTCGCGGGACCCCACGTGGTGTTCGCCGTCGCGGGGCTGGCCCATCCGCGGGTGCTGGTGTCTGCCGGTGCGCTCACCGCGCTCGACGACGACGAGCTCACCGCGGGCCTGGACCACGAGCAGGCGCACATCGCGCGCCGCCATCGCTTCGTGATGCTGCTCGCGCTCGGCTGCCGTGCGCTCGGCCGTTTGATCCCCGGCTGTGACCGCGGCATCCGCGAGCTCGCCTTCCACCTCGAGCGGGATGCCGACCGCTGGGCGCTGCGCCGGCACGACGATCGGCTCGCGCTCGCAAGTGTCATCTGCAAGGCGGCAGGCGAGCCGACGCTGCACGCACGTTGAGCCGCCTCGGCGCCATCGGCGTACATGAGCGCCTGGCCAGCTGATCGACGGAGGGCCCCCATGAGCGCGGGACCCGCGCGGACCGCACTCCGAACGCTGGCGACGCTGATGGTCCTGTGCACACTCGTTGCCGGCGCGCTCGTCCCGGCCGCCGCGGTCGCCGGGGCCAGCGGCCACCCGCATCGCGGCCATCACCTCCATCACTGCGATCACTGACGCTGCTGCGGCATGACCCGCGGGCGCCGCCAGTGATGGGCCCCTACACTCCGTAGGAGGTCGTGGCGCGTGTTGCAACCCCTGTCGTCACGGCCCCGTTTCGGCACTCCACCCTCCGTGTGGCCGAGGCGATTCCCCCGACCTGCGGGACTCGGCAGACCGGCGTCCCGCAGGTCGCCCTGCGGCCGGCGGCGTGCTGCTGGGTGGCCAGACCCTGCCCGCTGCAGTCCCGGGTACGAACGTACGCTCGGGGACAACCGCGGGGACGATTCTGAGCGGAAGTCAGGGCACTGAGAGCAACTCGGATCGCCTGAGAGCGCCGGATACGCGTCAGAGGTACTCGTTGGTGCGGTTGTGGTCCCGGCGGCGCGGGTTCGAGTCCCGTCGCTCACCTTCACAAAGTCCCTGCATAGCGACACTCTTTGCGGCTGAGTGCCGGCCCGTCCGAGGCACGGGGTACAACGCGGCGACAATTTCTCGATTCCATGGGGCCAGTCCTGGGCACACCCCACCTCGGACCCACTCGACCGGCTGTATTCGGCTCTACGAGCCACACCAGCCTCCGAGGCGAGCCCACTCTCAATCCGAAGGTTCCAGGTTCGATTCCTGGCGAGGGCACTCCGAAACCGCGCTCTTGTGCGCGGTTTCGTCGTTCTGGGATAGTCGCGCAATGTCCCGGAGCGGGCCGATCGGCCGCGCGCAGGTCTCGTTCGGCGCGATCTGGGCGAGCGAGAGCGCGTTCATGGTCGCCCTCGGCGATCGTGGCGTTCCGCGCCGGCGGCGTGGGGGCGGTCGGGATCGTCACGGCCGCGCGCATGGCCGCGGCGGCGTTCCTGGCGCCGTGGCTCGCGACGGTGGCCGACCGGGTGCGCCGCGAGCGGGTCCTGACGTGCGTCGGCCTGGTCCGCGCCGTGGCGCTGGGCGGCATCGCGTTGGTGACCGCCGCCGCAGGCCCGATCGCCGCGATCTACGGCCTCGCGGTCGTGGCCACGGTCGCGCAGGCGCTGTTCCGGCCGGCGCACTCGGCGCTGCTCCCGGCGCTGTGCACCTCCCCCCGGCAGCTGACGCGCGCGAACGCCGTCCGCGGCCTGCTCGACTCGCTCGCCACGCTCGGCGGCCCCGCCGTCGCGGCGATCCTGCTCGCCGTGAGCGGGCCGGCGGCCGTGTTCGCGGCCTGCGCGGCCGCGTCGCTGCTGGGCGGCCTGGTCGTGGTCGGCCTCTCCTACGACGCCCCTCCGCGCCCGCAGGCCGCGGGGCGCGGCGGTCACGAGATCCTGCAGGGGTTCGCGACCATCGCGGCCGATCGCGGGCTCGCGCTGATCACGTCGCTCGGCTTCGTGCAGACCTTCACGCGCGGCTGCCTGACCGTCTTCATCGTGGTGGTCGCGATCGAGCTCCTGGACACGGGGGATCCCGGGCGTCGGCATCCTCACGGCGGCCGTCGGCGCCGGCGGGATGCTCGGGTCGATCCTCGCCTTCGGGCTGGTCGGGCGCGGCCGGCTCGCGCTCTGGTTCGGCGTCGGGGTCGCGCTGTTCGGGGCGCCGCTGGTCGTCATCGGCGCCGTCCCCGAGCAGGCGGTGGCGATCCTGCTGCTCGGCGTCGTCGGCATCGGGAACGCCCTGATCGACGTCGGCGGCTTCACGCTCCTGGCCCGCCTGGCCGACGAGCGCGTCCTCGCGCGGATGTTCGCGGGCTTCGAGGCGATCCTCACGCTCGGGATCGCGGCCGGCGCGCTCGTGACGCCGCTGGTCGTCGAGCTGCTCGGCGTGCGCTGGGCCCTCGTGGCGACCGGGCTGCTCGCTCCGCTGGCCGTGGCCGCGAGCTGGCCCGCGCTCCGGCGCCTCGATGCGGAGGTGCACGTGCGCGACGAGGACATCGAGACCATGCGCGCGGTCCGCATGCTGGGCGCGCTGCCGGTGGCGACGATCGAGCAGCTCGCCGGCGGGCTCGAGCACGCCGGCTTCGCGCCCGGGGACACGGTGTTCCGGCAGGGCGAGCCCGGCGACTACTTCTACGTCGTGCAGGCCGGTCGCGCGGAGGTGATCCTCGACGGGCGCCTCGTCAGGACGCTCGGCGCCGGCGACGGCTTCGGCGAGATCGCGCTGCTGCGCGACCAGCCGCGGTCGGCCACCGTCCGCGCCGGCGCGGACGCGCACCTGCAGCGTGTGCCGGCTGCGGCGCAGCGCCTACCTGACCGCCGTGACCGGCTACCCGGCGGCCGCGGCCGCGGGCGAGGAGCTGGTGACGAGCCGGCTCGAGGCCGACGCCGAGCGGCTCCGGCGCGCGGGCTCAGCCGGCGGCGACGCGACGCCGGCGGCGCAGGCCCAGCATGTAGGGCAGGCCGCGGCCGGCGACGTCGAGCGTCCTCCCGATCCGCCCGAGCCAGCGGGGATCCGGTAGCGGAGGGAGCGGGCCCGCGACGTCCTCGATGTCCGTGACGTAGGTGAGCACGGGCCCGATCCCTTCGAGGTCGTGCGGGACCTCCTGCACGCGATCGGACAGCGCGGCGCCACCGGTCCGGTAGAGCTCCTCTGAGATGAGGACGTACTCGGGCGCCTCGACGGAGTTCTTCAGCAGCCGGTGGACGAGGATCACGTCGATCCCGACGAGCTTGCGCCGGTCGCGGATCGTCTGCGTGGCCACCTCGCCGACGTGCGCGACGAACTTCAGCTTGAGGTTCTCCGTCTGCTCGCAGCCGTCGCACGGGCACAGGTTGGCCGCGACATAGCGGCGCTCGCTGTGGAACGCGCGGTGCATGCCCACGACGGCCTCGGTCATCGCCGTCATCGTCGTGTCGCCGTCGGCCGGGCGCGAGAGGAACGCCGCGTCGCCCTCGATCTCGATCAGCTCGAAGTCCCCGGCCGCGTCGATCACCGCTTCGAGCAGCCGCGCGGTGTTCACCTCGGCGTGGGCGAGGCTCATCCGGTGCGCGCGCATGTAGTCCGTGTAACCGCCGATGTCGGCGATCAGCAGCAGCGTACGCTCGGACATGGCGCGAGCCTACAGAGTGCCGGCTCCCCCGTCGGGCTCACGGATGCTGCGGCGGCCGTCGTAGGTCCCCCAGCGGAAGCCGGTCGCGTGCGGCTCGGGCGCGAGCGGCGAGCGCGGCAGGTCGTGCGGCGGCGTCTCGAGGTTGTAGCCCATGGGGGCGATGTCGTTGGGGGCGTCCGGGTGGAACAGCGAGGCCAGGTACTGGAGCTGCCCGCGCCCCGGACCCTGCTCGAACATCCCGCCGCCGTAGGCGCCGATGTCGTGCGCTGCGCAGTGGTCATAGGTGTCGAACAGGGCCTGCACGCTGCCGAAGCGGGCGGGCTTGAGGTTGAGCATGCGCGGCCGCCACGGCAGGCCCTCGATGTCCGCGATCGAGTGGATCGGCTCGTCCCAGGTGATCCGCTCGCGGTGGGGCTCGAGCAGGTCCCGGGTCGCCGGCTCGAGCGCCGGGTCCTCGATCCACGCCTCGGGGAGTCCCTCGATCACGCGGCGATACAGGCCCGGCTCGGCGTCCATCGCGACCGCGGCGTTGCGGTAGCGGCCCTTCAGGTCGATGACGTCGACGCAGCCGAGGCGCGCGAGCTCGCCGACGAGGTCGTCGCCCCAGCCGGCCGTCGGGTCCAGCTTGAAGCGCAGCCGCGGGTCCACGCCGAGCCGCACCTGGAGCGGGAGCAGGCTCGGCGGGTCGCCGATCCGGACCGATGCCACGAACCTCACCGGCTCGGCCTGACGGCCGACGGCGTCCTGGAGCGAGAGGCCGTTCTGGCGCAGGGCGAGGTCCAGCGCCGCGCTCTCGAACGCCCACCGGCGGTACTCGCGGGCGCTGTCGCGGATCGGGGCGACCGGGAAGAGGTTGGCCAGGCCGAGCAGCCTCGAGAACTCGTCGAACGTGCGGGTCCCGTGCAGCCAGGCGAGGTCGTCCCCGCCCCTGAGGAACTCGATCTGGTCGATCTGGTCCCACGTGATGTCCTCGCCCTCGCCGGCGTGCGAGCCGCCGGTGAGCCGCACGACGATCGAGACCTTGGTGAACCCGCCGGAGGTGTCGCGCACGAGCGGCCGCAGCTCGCAGCGCTCGATCACGAGCGGCAGCCCGGCGACGTGTGCGTAGGTCGAGCCGGACTCTCGAGGCAACTTCGGCGGGAGTCTACTCCCGGCCCGAAATCGATCAGGAATCGTGAAGCGCCGGCGGCCGCCCCGGACCTAGCATGCTCCGCAACGGGTCGACGGGACCCACGGCTTCAGGAGTGAAGATGACCGGCTCAACCACCCAGGGGATCAAGACGGTGCTGCATCCGGTATCGGATCTGGCGGCCGCCAAGGCGGTGTACGAGGCGCTGCTCGGCGTCGCGCCGCAGACCGACGGCGAGTACTACGTCGGCTTCGAGGCCGAGGGCCAGCAGATCGGGCAGGTGCCGGGCGGCGGCCCGCAGGGCATGAGCTCGCCGGTCGCCTACTGGCACGTCGGGGACATCGAGGCGAAGCTGGCCGATGTGACGGCCGCGGGCGCGACGGTCAACGAGCCCGCGCACGACGTCGGCGGTGGGCGCCTGGTGGCGACCGTCACCGACCCCGACGGCAACGTGCTCGGCATCCTCCAGGACCGGTGAGCGCCACCGAGACATCCGCGCCGCACGTGTCCGACATCCACGACCTGATCCGCGTGCACGCCTCGCGCGTGAACAACCTCAAGGACGTCAGCGCGGACGAAGGCAAGTCGGTGATCGTCATCGAGCACAGCCTGGCCGTGATGGCGCACGCCGACTGGATCGTCGACCTCGGCCTGGGCGCCGGCAACGACGGCGGCCGGATCGTCTTCGAGGGCACCCCCGCCGACCTCGTCGCCGATCGCTCGACCCTCACCGGCGAGCACCTCGCGACGTACGTGGGCGCCTGACCGCGCCATGGAGGTGCTGCGACCCGGGTCCGAGGCGTACGAGGCGGCGCGCCGGCCTGCGCTGGCGCGCTTCGCGGACGCGCGGCCGGCAGCGATCGCCCGCTGCGCGACCGCGGCCGACGTGGCCGAGGCGCTGGCGCTGGCCCGCGGCCGCCCACTCGCGGTACGCAGCGGCGGGCACTGCTTCGCCGGGCGCTCGTCGACCGGCGGCGTGCTGATCGACGTCGCGCCGATGGACGGCGTGGCGGCCGGCGACGGGACGGTGCGCGTGGGCGCCGGAGCGCGGCTCGGGCGGGTCTACGACGCCCTCGACGCAGACGGCGGCGCGATCGCAGGCGGATGCGGGCCCGAGGTCGGGATCGCAGGGCTGCTGCTGGGTGGCGGGCTCGGGGTGCTGGGGCGGACGCACGGGTTGACGTGCGACCAGCTGGTGTCGGCGGAGGTCGTGCTGGCGGACGGGCGCGCCGTCACGGCCGATGCGGACTCCGAGCCCGACCTTTTCTGGGCGCTGCGCGGGGCGGGCGGCCGGCAGTTCGGCGTCGCGACCGCGTTCGAGCTGCGGGTCGTGCCGGGGCCGCAGTCGACGGTGTTCCGGCTGCGCTGGCCGCTCGCGCAGGCGGCGGCGCTGCTCGGCGCCTGGCAGCACTGGTCGCCCGACTCCCCCGAGGCGCTGGCCGCGAGCCTGCTCTGCACGCGCTCATGGGTGACCGCGTTCGGCTCGCACGCCGGGCCGCGCGCGGAGGTCGAGGCGCTGCTCGCCGCCCTGCCGGAGCCGCAGGAGGCTGCGGTCGAGGAGTTGCCGTGGCGCGACACCAAGCGCTGGCTCGCCGAGCACGGCCCGGGCGAGGGTCCCGCAGGCGGCCTCGATTTCGCCCGCTCGGCCTTCGTGCGCGAGCCGCTCGTGCATGACGTGGTCGCCGCGCTGACGAAGCACCACGCAGACGGGGTCGCCGCCGGCCTGGCGTGCGAGCTCGACCTCTCGCCCTGGGGCGGTGCGTACACGCGGGTGCCCGTCGAGGCGACCGCGTTCGCCCACCGCGACGCCCGCTTCCTGGCCAAGCTCGGCGTCGTCACCGCCCCCGGCGAGGACGACGTGCCGGCGCGCGCGTGGCTGGACGGGGCGTTCGCGCTGCTCGCCCCGCACGGCACCGGCGGCTCGTACCCGAACTTCCCCGACCCCGAGCTCGAGAACCCGCTGCGCGCCTACCACGGCGCGAACCTGGAGCGGCTGCGACGGGTCAAGGCGCGCTATGACCCGGATCGGCGGTTCGCGTTCCCGCAGTCGCTATAACTCGCCGGTAATGCGGCGCGCCGGAGAGGGGCCGGCGCGCCAGGGACCCAGAGGGGGGACAGATGAAGAAGGGAAAGCTGGCGGGCGCTATGGCGCTCGTCTCCGCGATGGGCGTCGTGGCCGTCGCGCCCGCGGGCGCCGGGGTGCATGCGACGGCGGCCTCGCAGGCGGCGTTCTGCGATCCGATGTCGACCGCGGACACGCGCGTGTTCAGCGGCTCGGTGACCGGCGGGAACGCGATCGCTCGGGCGCGGCGGCGTGGTCCGCGAGCCCGAGCTGGACCAGACGCACGCGGACATGCCCGCGAGCGCGAAGGGCAAGGCGCGGCAAGGGCTTCAAGGCCACGATCCCGGTCTACTTCCACGTCGTCACCGACGGCGCGACCGGCGCGGTGACCGATGCGCAGATCAGCGGATCAGATCGCGGTGCTCAACAACACTACTCCGCGGGCGAGGGCGGCGCGGCGACCGGCTTCAGCTTCAAGCTGGCCGGCATCACGCGCACGGACAACGCCCTGTGGTTCTACTCGAACCCCGGCGGCACGGACGAGCACTCGATGAAGCAGGCCCTCAAGCAGGGCGGCGACAACGCGCTCAACTGGTACTCCACGACCGCCGGCGACTACCTCGGCTGGGCCTACCTGCCGGACATCACCGACCAAGCCGGGCCAGCCGTACCTCGACGGCGTCGTGGTCGACTGGGAGTCGATGCTCGGCACGTCGGCCACCTACGCGGGCCGCTACGACCAGGGCGAGACCGCCACGCACGAGGTCGGCCACTGGCTGAACCTCGAGCACACGTTCTACGGCGGCTGCAACGCCAAGGGCGACTTCGTCGACGACACGCCGGCGGAGAAGACCGCCGACGTCGGGCTGCCCGGCCGGCAAGGACACCTGCACAGGCGCCGGGCCTGGACCCGATCCACAACTACATGGACTACTCCTACGACTCCTGCTACACGGAGTTCACGGCGGGCCAGGTGCAGCGCATGCGCGACGCCTGGCTGCTGTACCGCGCGAGCTAGACTGACGCGAGCCGCGGCGCCCGCCCCGCGCGGGCGCCGCGTCGCCGGTGCCGGCCCGCTAGGGTCGCGCGATGAAGCTGCGCGCCGCCCTGCTCACCGCCGTCCTCGCCGCGGGCGTCGCGGCGCCGGCCGACGCCGCGCCGTGGAAGCGGGTCACGACGCCGGACGGCTCGGGCATCGACCAGGTCGGGCTACGTGCGCACCGCCGACGGCGTGCTGCACCTCGCCTGGCATCACCCGACCGGGCCCAACACGGAGGACCTGCTGCACACGGTGATCTCGCCGCGGCGGGGCGATCGGCGCCACGACGCCGATCCAGAGCGGCTGGACGGGCTTCTCGAACCCGGCGCTGGTCGTCGATCCCGGCGGCCTGCGGGCGTTCTGGGGCGGCTTCCGCTCGACCGACTCCAGCGACCCGCAGCGGGAGATCAGCACCGCGCTGTCGCGCCGACGGCGGCGCGAGCTGGGCGCTGCAGCCCGGCCGGTCAACCCCGGCGGCGGCCAGTCCTACGCCAGCCCGATCTCCGCGACCGTGCGGCGCGACGGGACCACGCTGCAGGCGTGGGCCGGGACGCTCGGCACCTGGGTGCACGCCGGGCTCTCTCCGGCCAGCCCGAACTTCAACTACATGGAGGGCCTGCAGTACGGCAACGACCCCAACCTCGTCACCGACGCCGCCGGCCGCAGCGTGATGGCCTGGTACTCGAGCGCGCCGTCGCGGCTCGGCGTCCAGGCCCAGGACGTCGCCGCCTCGGGCGCGCCCGTCGGCGCGCCGGTGACGATGCCGGGCACGGGCGGGATGACGATCGGCATGCAGGGCCGCACGCCGCTCGTGGCCCGCGCGGGCGGCGGCGTCTACGTCGCCTATCCGGCCGCCGCAGGCGCAGGACCGGGTCCGCGTGTGGCGCGTCGGCGCGGGCAACGCGCCGATCGTCGCGCGCAAGCGGGGCAGCGGGCCCGGTGACGATCGCCGCCGCCGCGCGACGGCCGGCTGTGGGCTGGTCTGGGACGACCGCGGCAGCGTCGACGCGCAGATCCGCGCGCGCCGCTCCAACAAGGGCGCGACGCAGGTGGGGCGCCGAGGTCGTGGCGGGCCGGCCGAAGGGCACGCTGCAGGCCTACCGGCTCGACGCGAGCGCCGCCGGCGGCGCGCTCGACGTGCTCGGCGTCTTCAACCTCGGCACGAGCAGCGACGCCGAGCACCTTCCACCGCCGCCTGCTGCCCGGCCTGACGCTGACCGCCGACCCCGGCCGGCTGCGCGCGGCCGCCGCACGAGCGTGACCTTCACGGTCCGCGACGCCGGCGATCCGGTCAAGGGCGCCACGGTCGACGGCGGGCGGCGAGCTCCGGCACGACCAACGGCCGCGGCCGGGTGGAGCTCGACCTGCCCGGGCGCGCGGCCGTCACGGCGACCGCGACCAAGTCCGGCTACGTCAAGGCCGGCACGCTGCGCCTGAAGGCGCGCTGATCGACTAGCGTCGCCGGCCGCCATGGGCGTGCGGCCGGCGACACAGCGCCGACCACGGACGGATCGCGGCGGCGCTGGCGGCCGCGTTCGCGACCGACCCGCCGCTGAGCTTCCTCATCCCGGACGAAGCGCGGCGGGAGGCGCTGCTGCGCCGCCACTTCGCGGCCTCGCTGCCGCTCTACGCCGCGTCGGGCGCGATCTGGGTCGCGGCCGACCTCAGCGGCGCGGCGCTGTGGGTCGCGCCGGGCGCGTATCCGTTCCGGCTGCGCGAGGAGCTGCGCGTGGCGCCGGCGCGGCTCGACGTGTTCGGCCGCTGGCCGCGGCGCGGGATCGGCGCGCAGCGGGCGGTCGACCGCCACCACCCGCACGACCCGCCGCACTGGTACCTGGACTACATCGGCGTCGAGCCCGCGGGCCAGGGCCGCGGGCTCGGGTCGGCGCTGCTGGCGCCGATGCTCGCGCGCTGCGACATGGAGGGCCGCGGCGCGTACCTCAACGCCGGCTCGCCGCGCAGCCGCGACCTCTACGCGCGCCACGGCTTCGTGGTGCGCTCGGAGTTCCGGCTGCCGTTCGGCGGCCCGCCGCTGTGGCGGATGTGGCGCGACCCTCGGCCTAGGCCTCGACCTCCTCGCCGGTGTCGGCGTCGTAGAGCACGATCGCGCCGGCCGGGCAGGCGCGCGCGGCCGCGCGCAGGCGCTCGTCGGTGGTCTCGCCGACGACGCGGGCGACGTCGTCGACGCGGAACGCCTCCGGGGCGACCGCCTCGCAGTCGCCGTGGGCGAGGCAGAGGTCGTCTTCGATGCGGGCGATCAGGCTCATGCGGCCCTCCTGGTGGTGGTGTCGGTGGATGTCGAGCCGGGCGCGCGCGGCCCGCAGGGCGGACGGCGGGCGGCCGGCGAGCAGGACGGCCGTGGTGCGGCCGTCGCAGGGGGTGGTCGAGCTCGAAGTAGCGGGAGGTGAGGTCGCCGAGGGCGACGCGCTCCGCGCGCGCCGCGGGGGTCGCCGACGCACTGCAGGCGCACGCCGTGCTGGTCGCTCCAGAACGACGGCGGCGCCGGGGGCGCGGTCGGGGCGGCCGAGCAGCGCGCGCGCGACGGCGGCGCCGCCGCGCGCGGCGGCCTCCCAGTGGCCGGAGCCGGTCACGTCGCCGGCGGCGTAGACGCCCGGGAGGCCGGTGCGGCCGGCGCCGTCGACCGCCACGCCGGCCGGGTCGAGCCCGCTGCCGGCGAGCCAGCCCGCGGCCGGGCGCGACGCCGATCGCCCGCGAGCACGTGGGCGGCGCGCGACGCGGGTGCCGTCGGCGAGCTCGAGCGCGTCGCCGAGGTCGCGGGTCACCGTGACGCCGGTGCGCAGCACGACGCCCTCGGCGCGGTGCAGCGCGGTCAGCCACGCGCCGGCGCGCGGCCCGAGGATCCCCGCCAGCGGCCGCGGGGCGGCCTCGATCACGGTCACCTCGACGCCGAGCGGCGCGCGGCGGCGGCGGCCTCGAGCCCGATCAGCCCGGCGCCGACGACGGCCAGCGGGCCGCCGTCCAGCAGGGCGGCGCGCAACCGTTCGCCGTCGAACCGACTCCGCAGCACCTGGGCGCGCGGCACGCCGGGCAGCGCCCTAGCGCGGGCGCCGGTCGCGATCAGCAGCGCGTCGTAGCGAGCCGCTCACCGCCGTCGAGCGTGACGCGCCGGCGCGCCGGATCGAGCGCCGCGGCGGCGGCGCCGAGCCGCAGCTCCACGCCGTGCTCGGCGTACCAGTCCGCGGGCCGGAACGACGGGTCGACCGGGCCGAGCAGGCCCTCCTTGGAGAGCGGCGGGCGGTCGTAGGGCCGCACGGGCTCGTCGCAGACGACGGTCACCGGGCGGTCGTCGCCGGCGGCCCGCAGCGTCTCGATGCAGCGCTGGGCGGCGAGTCCCCCGCCCACGATCAGCAGTTCCATGGGCGCCAGCATCGGCGCGGCGCCTCAAACGGACCGGCAACCGCCGGCAAAGCTTCGGGAAAGGCGGGAGGGGCTAGGTGGTGGGGGTGGGTGGGCGGGGCTACCAGGTCCAGGTCAGCGTGATGCCGCCGCTGATGCCGCCGGAGCCGTCGCCCTTGATGTCGACGCCGACCCGCCAGCCCGGCTTCTTGGCCTGCGCCGCGCTCTTCTGCGCCTTCTCGACGGCGTCCTTGACCGCCTCGACGAGCGCGAGCAGGCGCGTGACCGCGGCGTTGCCGGCGCTGCGCTGCAGGGCGAGCACGGCGGGCTCCGCCGGGGCCGGCTCGGGCGGCCGGTCGTGGCGCTCGGACGGCTCGTCCGCGAGCCGCCGTGTCGGGGGCATGCGCCGAACCTACCCCGCCTGCACGAGCGCGCGCAATGCCGTTCGGGCGGACCTTCGGGCGGTACGCTGGAAGACGTGCGAACCGTCCGCCGACTGCCCCACGTCGACCGCGTCGCGGTCGAGGAGCGCGTCTCCACGCTGGCCAAGCGCTCGATCAAGACCGACTCCAAGCTGCAGGGGATCCGCCTCGCGGTCTCGATGCTCGACCTGACGACGCTCGAGGGCGCCGACACGCCCGGCAAGGTCCGCCAGCTCGCCGCCAAGGCCGTCTGCCCGTCGCCGACCCGGCCGGAGATCCCCAGCTGCGCGGCCGTCTGCGTCTACCCGGCGCTGGTCGGCGTCGCGCGCGAGGCCGTGGCCGGCACCGGCGTGCACGTCGCCTCGGTCGCGACCGCGTTCCCGTCCGGGCCAGAGCTCGATCGAGGTCCGGCTGCAGGACACGCGCGAGGCGGTCGCCGCGGGCGCGGACGAGATCGACATGGTGATCTCCCGCCAGGCCTACCTGGCCGGCGACGACGCGCGCGTCGATCGAGGAGATCGTGCAGGTCAAGGAGGCGTGCGGGGACGCCCACCTGAAGGTGATCCTCGAGACGGCGGAGCTGCCGTCCTACGACCACGTCCGCCACGCCTCGATGCTCGCCATGGAGGCGGGCGCGGACTTCATCAAGACCTCCACCGGCAAGGCCAAGCTGGGCGCGACGCCCGGCGTCGTGCTCGTGATGCTCGAGGCGCTGCGCGACTACACGCAGCGCACCGGCCGCGTCGTGGGCATGAAGCCGGCCGGCGGGGTCTCCACGTCCAAGCAGGCGCTGCACATGCTCGTGCTCGTCAAGGAGACGCTGGGCGACGACTGGCTGACGCCGGAGCGCTTCCGGATCGGCGCCTCGTCGGTGCTCAACGACCTCCTGATGCAGTACGAGAAGGCGCAGACCGGCCGCTACGGCCGCGCCGAGGACTTCTCCAAGGAGTAGTGCCATGGCCGTCGCCCCCGAACGCACCCGCCTGACCTGGGACTACTCGCCGGCCCCGGAGTCCGCCGACCACGTCCGCCTGCGCGACAGCTACGGCGTGTTCGTCGGCGGCGAGTTCGCCGACCCGCGCTCCGGCAAGGCCGCGCCGACGGTCAACCCGGCGACCGAGGAGAAGATCGCCCAGGTCGCGATCGCCGGCGAGGAGGACATCGCGCACGCGGTCAAGATCGCGCGCGAGGCGCAGCGCAAGTGGGCCGCCCTGCCCGGCCTGGAGCGCGGCAAGTACCTGTTCCGGATCGCCCGGCTGATGCAGGAGCGCGCCCGCGAGCTGGCGGTCGTGGAGACGATGGACGGCGGCAAGCCGATCCGCGAGTCGCGCGACATCGACATCCCGCTCGCCGCCGCGCACTTCTTCCACTACGCGGGCTGGGCGGACAAGATCGCCTACGGCATCGCGGGCCGCGCAGCACCGCCCGCACGGCGTCGTGGCGCAGATCGTGCCGTGGAACTTCCCGCTGCTGATGGCGGCCTGGAAGCTCGCGCCCGCGCTGGCGTGCGGCAACGCCGCGATCCTCAAGCCGGCCGAGACGACGCCGCTGACCGCGCTGCTGCTGGCCGAGATCTGCCAGGAGGCCGAGCTGCCGCCGGGCGTCGTCTCGATCCTGACCGGCGACCGGCGCGACGGGCGCCGCGCTGGTGCGCGCCGAGGGCATCGACAAGGTCGCCTTCACGGGCTCGACCGCGGTCGGCAAGGACATCCAGGCCGCGCTGGCGGGCCGCGACGTCGGCCTGACGCTCGAGCTCGGCGGCAAGTCGGCCAACATCGTCTTCGAGGACGCCTCGATCGACCAGGCCGTCGAGGGCATCGTCCAGGGGATCTTCTTCAACCAGGGCCACGTCTGCTGCGCCGGCTCGCGCCTGCTGGTGCAGGAGAGCGTCGCCGAGCAGGTCGAGGCGAAGCTGTGGGAGCGCATGCAGAAGCTGCGCCTCGGCGACCCGCTGGACAAGAACACCGACGTCGGCGCGGTCAACTCGGGCGAGCAGCTCGAGCGGATCGAGACGCTGGTCGCCGCGGGCGAGGACGAGGGCGCCACCCGCCGCACGGTCGCCTGCGACATCCCCGAGCGCGGCCACTGGTTCGCCCCGACGCTGTTCACCGAGGTCTCGCCCGTGCACCGGATCGCCGTCGAGGAGATCTTCGGCCCGGTCGTCTCGATGCTCACCTTCCGCACCCAGGCGGAGGCGATCGAGAAGGCCAACAACTCCAAGTACGGCCTGGCGGCGGGGATCTGGACCGACAAGGGCGGCAAGGCGTTCGAGGTCGCCTCGCAGCTGCAGGCGGGCGTGGTGTGGCAGAACACCTACAACCACTTCGACCCGACGGCGGCCTTCGGCGGCTACAAGGAGAGCGGCTTCGGCCGCGAGGGCGGCGCCGCCGGCCTGCGTCCCTACGTGCGCGTCTCATGAGCCCGCGCCTCGCCGTCCGCAAGACCTACAAGCTCTACGTCGGCGGCGCGTTCGCGCGCTCGGAGTCCGGCCGGCACGACCCGGTGCTCGACCACGAGGGGAGCCACGTGGCCAACATCACCCGCGCCTCGCGCAAGGACGTCCGCGACGCCGTCAAGGCCGCCCGCAAGGCGCAGCCGGGCTGGGCGGGCAAGACCGCCTACAACCGCGGGCAGGTGCTCTACCGCGCCGCGGAGGCGCTCGAGTCGCGCAGCGCGGAGCTCGCCCAGCAGGCCGTCGACCTGCGCGGCGCCAAGCCCGCCGCGGCGCGCGACGAGGTCGCGGCGGCCGTCGACGTGCTCGTGCACTACGCGGGCTGGACGGACAAGCTGCACGCGGTGCTGGGCGGCGTGAACCCCGTCGCGGCGCCGTTCCTGTCCTTCTCGACGCCCGAGCCGACCGGCGTCGTCGGCGTGGTCGCGCCCGAGGAGCCAGAGCTGCTCGGCCTCGTCGGGGCGATCGCGCCCGCGCTGGCCGCCGGCAACGCCGTCGTGGCGATCTGCTCGGAGCGCTGGCCGCTCGCGGGCCTGGACCTCGGCGAGGTGCTGGCCGTCTCCGACGTCCCGGGCGGCGTCGTGAACCTGCTGGCCGGCCGCCGCGAGGAGCTCGCGCCCGCGCTGGGCGGCCACCGCGACCTCAACGCGATCGTCGACGCGAGCGGCGACGCCGAGCTGGGCGAGCAGCTCGACGTGCTCGCGGCGGAGACGGTCAAGCGCGTCGTGCGGATCCCGGCCGCGTCCGACGCGCACGAGGACGCGCTGCGCCGCCTCGAGGGCCTGACCGAGCTCAAGACCGCCTGGCACCCCATCGGTGCCTGAGCCTCTCACCACCCGCCAGCTCAACCGCACCCTGCTCGAGCGCCAGCTGCTGCTGCGCCGCGTCGCCGCTGTCGCCGCTGCGAGGCGATCGAGCACCTCGCCGGCATGCAGTGCCAGGAGCCGCCCGCGCCGTTCTACGGCCTGTGGTCGCGGCTGGAGCGCTTCGAGGCGGCCGAGCTGGTGCGCGCTGCTCGAGTCGCACGCCGTGCTGCGCACGACGCTCATGCGCGCGACGCTGCACCTCACCAGCGCCGACGACTTCCTCGCCTGGCGCCCGATGCACCAGGCGATGCTCGAGAAGCGCTTCGCCGGCAGCGGCTTCATGAAGCAGCTCGACGGCGTCGACGTCGCCGAGGTGTCGCGGCCGGCCGCGCGGCGCTGGCCGAGACGCCGGGCACGACCGCGACGCTCGGCCGCGCGCTGGCGGAGCGCTGGCCCGACCACGACCAGACCGCGCTCGCCTACGCCGTGCGCTTCTGCCTGCCGCTCGCGCAGCTGCCGCCGCGCGGCACCTCGCTCGAGCGCCAGGCGGGCAGGCCGTGGTCGCGCCGGTGGAGGAGCTGCTCGGGCGGTCGCTGGCGGGGAGACCGCGCCGGACGCGCTGCTGCTGCGCTACCTGGCGGCGTTCGGGCCGGCGAGCGTGTCCGACATGCGGATGTGGACGGGCCTGCCCGGCCTCGCCGCGGCCGTGAAGCGCCTGCGTCGGCCTGCGCGCCTTCCGCGACGAGCGCGGCCGCGAGCTGCTCGACCTCCCGGACGCGCCGATCGCCACGGTGAGGAGCCTGCCCCGCCGCGTTCCTTCCGTGGTTCGACAACATCCTGCTCGGCCACGACGACCGCTCGCGGGTGCTGCCGTACGGGCACCGGCTCGGCGTCGTCGGCGGCAGCGCGTTCGTGCTCGTCGACGGCTTCGCGCGAGGACCTGGCGGATCGGCGC